>CAZUTA010000001.1:0-24468 GCA_964622975.1 uncultured Bacteriovoracaceae bacterium
GCCTTTTGGTTGCCGCCGCTCTGGCGCGCAAAGGGTATTCAGTCGCGTTGATCCCCAGCCAGTTGATTGGCGAGACTCCAGGAGATGAGCTGGTTCCTGCTCAATATCCCGCGATGATCGGATCTCGAAAGGTCGATGATCTTTTGTTTCGCGCCGGATTTTTTAGGTTGGAAGATTCTGGTCTGCAGAGTCTCACTCAACAACTTCAGGTCTTGCTTCCCAAAAATAGAGTGAATCTCGAAGGCAGTGTCGAGAACTGGTTTGGAGAACTGAGACGAGAATTCCCTGAGGTGGCAGAGGATTTTGAACGTGTCTTGGAACGCGTGAAAAAAGACCCTCAGTATCAAAAGAAATCCCTCTCAGCCCTGACAGAACTTGAACGCCGTAGTCCTGCCTTTGGACGGTGGTTTAAGACCGTGGTCGCGCAGTCTTTGGGCGCTCATGTCAGTTTGGAAGGGCGGCGCCAGTGGCTCAAGAGTCATGCGAGTGCTTGGGGAAAACTCTATAGTCCTGATGCTCGAGTGAAGACTTCGTATTCCCAATATCTTGTCGACCATATTCGAAAATGGGGAGTTCACGTGATTGATGAACCCACGGAGGTGAAAGCTTCCTGGATGGGGTTTCAGCTGACCAAGTCTCGTCGCTGTCGATCTTTGATTATCAATTCTCTCGTGGGGTATCGAGTTGCCACGAAACATTTAAAGAATCTCGAGGCCGAGAAGTTTGGATATTGGTTGTATTACGATCGACTTGATTGTCCCATTTCACTGCTTCCGGAGCCCTTGCAGGAAAATTCGGTGATCACAGCCGGCGATGAGAGCGAACTTCGTCGCCTTCATATTCGAAAAGATTTGGTTCGCGATGAGGCGACGCTCACATTGGGGACTTGGCTTCCTTTTGAAGATTCCAAATCTTGGACGGCTCAGATCGAAAAAGGCCGGCAAATGCTTTTGAAGGTCGTTCCCTTTTTAGATTTGAACTCATTTCGGCCTATTCCCTCAATTTTAGAGCTCACAGAAATGCGAGGCGAATGTGTTCGCAGGGGTCAGGTCGAACGTTTGGAGCTTGCCCCACGAGAACTCAAGGGTGCTGCGCGGCTACTGCGGTGGATCAAAAGGCGGCGTCCGTCCGAGATCGCTCGAAATGTTTTTTCGGTGAATCCCATCCATCTCCCTTTCAACAACCGAAACTCGAGCTTTGCGGCGAGTTTGGAACTCGTCGAGCACTTTGACCAACGCCGCCGTGGATTTAGTCCAAAGTCCCTCTTTTGTATTTAGCCCCTTTGAGTGTTATAATTATCTTATGAAATCGCGACGCAAGGCCCTGAAATCTTTGATTTCTGAAAAGGTCGTGAATATTGGCGATTTCCGTAGCTTGCGAAACGGAAGACCCAGTCGACGCTTGGCTGTTGTGTCTGAGAGTAAGGCTCTCTGTGACGGTCTCATCGAACAACTCAAAGCTCAGGCCGACGTGGTGGCATTTGATGGGCGGTTTTCACTCGAACAAGGATTGAAATCAGGAGAGTGGGACGGCGTTCTTTTGGATCAGCGCACGCTCAAAGATGATACTTTCGGTCTTTGTGAAAAAATCAAACGGGCTCAAAAGTCCGAAGAAATTTTTGTGGTCATTATTTCTGACAAAAATGACAAAGATATTATTCGTCAAGGCTATGAAAAGGGCTGTGACGAGTGGATTTCACGCGCGGATGATGTGAATCACCTCGCGCGCTTGCTCACTCATCATCTGAGCAATTCTTAAATCAAAATCTCTTACGGATAGAGACCTCTTAAGAGCATGGCCTTGGCCACTCGTTCAATTCCAAGAATCTGTGCAGCTGTTCGCATATAAACTTTGTGCCGTCGCTGCACTTCCAAAACTTCTTCAAAAGCTTTGGTCATGAGTTTGGCGAGTTCGCGATTCACTTCTTTTTCGGTCCAGAAAAAGTTTTGTAAACCTTGAACCCATTCAAAATACGAAACAGTCACACCGCCCGCATTGGCCAAAATATCGGGAATGACAAAAATTTCTTTGTCTCTTTCCTTGAGGACCGCATCTCCTTCGAGAGTGGTCGGGCCGTTGGCTCCTTCGGCGAGGATTCGACACTTGAGTTTTGCAGCGACCTTGCCATCAATCTGACTTCCCGTTGCGGCCGGGATCACAATGTCTGCAGGTGCTGTGAGCACATCGACTTGCGAACATTTGTCGGCATCCGGAAATCCTGTGAGGTTTCCATTTTTGGTGGCGTAAGCAAAGGCCTTCTCGACATCGAGGCCTTTGGGATTCATATATCCACCCGAAACGTCCGAGATATGTGTGATTTTGCAACCCAAGCTCGCGAGTTTGAGAGCGGCGTGAGTGGCGACGTTTCCAAATCCCTGCACTGCTACTTTAGTGTCGGGGCCTAAATTCATATTCAAGTGTTTGGCGGCTTCCATAATGGTGTAAGCAACGCCTCGGCCAGTCGCTTCGACGCGACCAAGTGATCCACCAATTTCAATTGGTTTACCCGTCACCACTCCCGGAATGGCAAAGCCCTTGGACTGTGAATAAGTATCCATGATCCACGCCATGATTTGGCCATTGGTGCCCATGTCCGGAGCCGGAATATCTTGCTGTGGCCCAATGAAACTGACGAGCTCAGCCGTATAGCGACGTGTAAGTCTTTGAAGCTCAAGGCGTGTATGTTTGGTGGGATCAATACAAATTCCGCCCTTTCCTCCGCCCAGAGGCAAATTCATGAGAGCACACTTCCACGTCATCCACATCGACAACGCAGCGACTTCGCCCAAAGTGACTTCTTCAGAATAGCGAATGCCCCCTTTGTATGGTCCGCGAGTATCATTGTGCTGAACTCGGTAGGCATCAAAAGTGCAGACGGAATTGTCTTCCATTCGAACGGGAATTTTGAGGAGAACCGCGCGATCCGGCTCTCTGAGACGGATGCGAACGTTCTTATCGAGGTTCATTGTTTCAGCGACTTCATCAAATTGTCGCTGTGCCATTTGAAAAAACGGGTCGGATTGCCATTCCATAAAACGAAGACTAAGGGCCTTTGAACCCCTTGAAAAGTGAATTTGGTTTCATCCTTAAAATGCCCATCTGCCCAAACCGGCCTGAGTGGACCTTAAAATCAGAATACAGCGAACCAGTTCTTCTTTGCCTTCGAGGGGGGCTCGGATATGTAGGGGAGGTTTTGAATCATTTGTGGCGTCATATTGCAGTCGCGGCTCTCCTCAGTGGGGGCCCAGCTTTGGCTCAAATCTCTGCCCCTCCCTTTGTCCGTGGCCCTGACAAAACCCTCTTTGTTCTTGTCACCGATGCGCAAGGAAATCCTGTTTTGGTCAACGGCCAGCCCAGTTATGAGGCCGAGATCGAAGTCGAGGGGGGGCGACGTCTCAAAATGTCGGCCAATCTCAAACAAATCGAAGCCCTCAAAGCTCGGCAGAATCTTCAGGAATATACGGTGAGTCCTTGGGCCGAAAGAAGCCTTCAGATTCAGTTAGGGGGAGATTTTTTATCTCAAATCCTCGAAGACTTCCGTCAAAATCCGGCGGATCTTGAAGAAGCTCTTTCTGGCATGTCGAATGTAAAATCTCAGCTGATTCGACAGTTGCTGTTTTCGGATCGGATGGTGCTTGAAGAGCCTGTTCGCCCTGGAAGTGGCGAAAAAAACACCGATGGGTTTATTGATCTTCATGCCTTGAGAACGAGTGTCGAGAATCCGGATCCTCCCTCCATTATTATTCCCATCGAAATCGAAGATCCCCCGGGGAAGTGGGAATGGATTATGCGATGGTTCGTCGAGATCGAACTCCGGCATCTCAGTTTTGAAATCGAATCCAAAGCCATTGAGTTTGATCCGTTGACTAATAGTCTCGTCTTTCGAATCGGCTGCACGGGAGCGCGGGTCTCAGGGCCGACCACCGATGTGGGCAAGGTGCGAGTGGTCGATCGCTATGGATTTTGGCGATACCATGATGAAAACTATCTTGTCCGTGGCGAAGTGGGGCCGTTGGACCTCGAGATTCGATTTCAGTTGTTTAAGGATACTCAAGGTCTTTGGCGCCTCGAGTTGCTTCGAACCAATGATCAGCCTTCAGTTAAACTCATTCCTCGGGATCATGAAAATCCTTCGGTCCAGATGGTCTTTAAGAATCCAGTCAAAGATCGAAAAACCGGCAAGCCGACCAATGAAAGTGCGGTTCCGCTGACGCCTCTTGCACTTGATACTGTTAACAAGACTTTAGGAGCGACACTGGAATCTGCTCTTGGATCGGCTTTTTTTGCAGAAGATTTGGGAACTCGTTTGGAGCTCAAAAATCCGTGGGATCCTTTGGATCGAGCGGAAACATTTTTGGAGTGGAGACTCAATGATTTTCGATTTGCTGAAGGCTCCGTGTGGCTTCAGATGGATTCGCGTCTCCTCATTAAGAAGGCGGCAAATTGTGCTCGGGATTTTGTGAAGGCGTGGAATAATAAAGTGCCTTTAGAGGGGCAAGGGCCTCTGCCTGCACTTTCACGCGACGATACGAACAAGTGGTCTTTGTCGACGACGGGCCAGGGAAATGCCCTGGGCCCCTGGGTGGGACCTCAGACTCAAAAAAAATCGGTCTCGGTCAAACTCAATGCGAGTTTTTTGGACCTTTTGATGAAAGGCTCAGTGACAGCCGGATTGCTGTGTCCTCAGACGCGATGGATTTGGCCGCGAGATGGAAGTTTGCCGCCTGTCGAAGTGAGTCTTCAAGAACTGCCCAAAATTGAGCTCAAAGAAGGCTCGATCGAGTTAAGTCTCGCGGGTCGAGCCGTCCTTTTTGGCCTCGAGAATGCGGCGATTCCTCAGTTTCAAAAATCGCGAGAACTACTAGTTCGTTGGAAGCCTGAGCTTCGATTGTTGGAAGAAAAAGACGGTCTTTGGTTGGGTCGATTTTCGGAAATGAATATTCAGTCTTTTAGAGCAAATTCTACAGAACCAAATCTCAATCCCTCTACGTGGAATCGGGACGAAGTGGATTTTCTCTTAGGGCTTGTCGAAGGAGCTGTAGAGGGATCTCAGCGCTGGCAGGTGGACGCCCTTCGATGGTCTTGGAAAGAAAAAGAACTTCGCCTAAACGACCAATCCCCTTGGGCCTGGACGATAGAGGGTGCGAGTATCAATCCCACTCAGTTTAGTGTGGAACTCAGTGCCAAACGTCTCAATCCTGCGGATCTCGTGGATCAAGCGGATGAAGATCAAAACGCAAAAGGTGTTGTGCCGCGTTCGCTCGAGAGACCGGTTTCTCAATTTTCAGAAGATTTGGCCCTTGTGATTCGAGAACCCGGAATGGAAGTTCGATGGGGATCTCAAGTTCCCGAAGCCTATTATTCTTGGAGGCTCAGATTTCGAGGTGACGGCAACTGGGGGCCGTGGTCCAATTTTTCACAGTCCACGTCGACTCATGTGGCAACGACTCGCTCAGGCCTTTACGAAGTCCAGGTGATTGGGATGAACTCTTTTTTTGAAATGGAGGAATTTCCAAAGCAGTTTGATTTTCGTGTAAACTTGCCAACGCCAGAATCTCGACCAGAGTCTGTTTGGAAAGAAGCAGAGCCCAGTGATGGCTCGAAGCAGGGGATTCCTTCGTCCGAAGCAAATCTCAAAAAGGCCAAATCCGCTGATCCGTCCAAAGGACCCTTTGGATGTGTGGTCCGCTTGGATGGAGGAGTGTCGGAGGGCTTTTGGCGAGCCTTCGTAAGCTTGGGGCTCCTCGCACTTGCCTTTGTGTTCCTCCGAAGTCAGCCGCTTCGACTTAGAATTTGAGTCCCCATTGGGGAGTAAAAGTCGCAGAATCAAGTCTTAAAAACTGAGTCATTTTAGTCCCTTATTCGGGGTACAAAACTTGAATTTCTAGGGCCGTATGGTCCTTCCTCATTTGTTTGTCATGCTCAGTGTTTTGCAGGCAGCGGCCCCCACACTTTTGGTTCGCCCTAAGGCCTCCACCTTTGAAGCCAATGGCTTGAGCGTCAATGCAAGGATCCAAAATACTTTGATCGAAAAAATCGAATTTGAAGACACTCAGTCCGCTCAGAATTTTGCCAAGATCGTCGATCGCTTTGGTTATGAATCCGAACCTCTCGTCGAAATTAGAGCGAATGATGTTTATCTCAATTATCCTTCAAACCCTGCGCAGGGAGATCCCTTAAGTAGCAATCAATGGTCACTGTTTGCGGATGTTGCAACGATGCAGCAGTATGGCGCGGTCGATATTGATGCTGCTCGGGCATGGCAAGTGACGAAGGGAAGTGCCAAGGTTTTTGTCTTTGTTTTGGACTCTGGAATTGACGATCGAGATCCGGATTTGATCGGACGAGTGATAGACGGCTACAACGTCCTCAATACAAGTCAGCCCCCTGTGGACGAGAACGGACATGGCACTCATGTGACATCGATTCTTGGCGCTCGTGGGGAAAATGATTACGGGATCAAGGGAGTCGTCCCCGGAGACATTCAGATTATTTCTGTAAAATTTTTGAACGCCGAAAACAAAGGGAACTCTCAAGGAGCGATCAATGGGATTCAGTGGATGCGTCAGCGAATGCAAGCAATCCGTGATCAGGTCCCCGATGCAGAATTTGTGATGAATAATTCATGGGGCTCAGGCGCTTCATCGGCTTTTTTGGAACAAGAGATGGCGCAGATGGCGGCAGACTTTGACGTCAGTGTGATTACTTCAGCAGGAAATGATTCTCAAAACATCGATGCGCTCGGATTTTATCCTTGTGTGTTTCAGATTATCGGAAACACCTGTGTCGGAGCGTCAGACAAAAATGATCTCAAAGCGGGATTCTCGGGCTGGGGACCAAATCATGTTCATTTGTTGGCGCCGGGCACGCAGATTTACGCGATCATTCCGGGATTGATGGGAGGCAACTCCTATACATCGGGTTACGATGTGAAGCAGGGCACGTCTCAGGCGGTTCCTCACGTCGCGGGGGTGGCGGCTTTAGTACGTGCGGCGCGACCTGGACTCAATGCTACTCAGGTTCGACAGGTGATTTTGGAATCCGTCGATCGTTTGCCACAAATGATTCCGCAAGTGCTCTCTGGCGGAAGACTCAATGCTTACCGCGCGGTTCTGATGGCGACAGGCCAGGATCCTTCGAAAGCCGACCGCAGTTTCTTTGGAAGCAGCAAATCGATGGGAGCTTGCAGTCTCACTCGTCAAGACGTTGAAGGAGAGTCCCTTATTGGAGCTTTGATTTTTGTTTTGGGATTTTTATTGATCCGCCGATCGGTGATTTCGCCGACTCAACGTAACAGTTCGATAAACAACTGATACAGTCCTTCACGTTCATTTTTGTCGGCAAATCTTTTTCGATGCAGATAATCCGTGATTTGAGAAAAACTCACCTGATGATTCTTTGCGACTTCTAAAAGATCATCCATTCGAGGTAGCCATACCGTATCCTCGAGCTCAGCTCGTGGACTGATCACGAGGTGAACTTGCTCCTGAACGCTTTGACAACCCTCGGGGCAGTGTCTGGCAAAAACATAGTGGCCCGATTTTGCCACCCAAGGCGTGGGGGATTTTGCAAATTTCGCAGTCGGAAATTTGAGGCGTTTGAGTTCTCGCGCTTTCTCGATCTCCGACTCTGTAAAATCAGTTTGTGGATTCATTTGCTGTGGCGGTTGAATCACAGGGAGACTCAAAAACTCAAGGGATTTCAGGAAGATGCCGCAGGGCCCCAAAACTACGCTAAACTATTGATATCATGCGAAAACTGTCTGGCGCATTTGATGGAACCGTTGAAGGCTTTGTAGGTCGTCAGCTCGATCTTGTCTGTCGTCAAATCGAATCAGCAGGAATTTCGAGCGCTGAGATTCATTCGGGTCTCGATCAAGCCCGCAGTATCGAACTTTTGAGCGACCTTTTGGACCTTCCCAGTGCAGATTCCAAACTTCATTAAACCCTTGAGTAGCTTATTTTTTTGCAGAAATCTTTGCAGGCTTCGGGCGCATTGTCCTATCTGTGTGCGCCTTTAGTGCCTGCAGAGGTGGCGAAAATATCGGCATGCATATTGCAATTCATTCTCAATGCTTGTCGGTTGTGGCCTTATCTGAGGAGGCCCCATGTCCTTTCCTATCTACCGTGTTTCTTTAGCCCTGTTAACGACAGTCAGCTTGTATGGCTGTGGAGACGATGCTGCTAGCACTGAAGGAGCAAACACTCCCCCCACAAACAATGTCTCGGATTCTAAATCCTCCAGCGGAGTATCCAATCTCAATACTCCGAGTGATGGAAGCGCATTGGATACCTCTGATCAGCAGTATCCAAGTGCCAGCGATGGAGAGGGATCTGGCTCGGATGGTGACCCTGTCGCTGTTGATTAGTCAGTGAAATAGAACTGGTAAATTCATCGCTTTCGTTGAAAGACATTGTGGTGATTTTTCTTGTTGGGACGTTTGCAGTTCATCTCATTGCCAATTCCTTGGGTGAAGAACTTTGTCAGGAAGTCGTAAAGTCTCGCCCATCCAGGCAATCCACAATGAGACTTCAAAGTGAACGAGCTTTTTGGGCGCAGAAAGCCCAGAAGGCTCCCGTTTTGTCGAAATCTCAAGAAGTGCAGGTCTGGCAGAGCATCGAAGCGGGTGAACAAATAGCACTGCTTGAGTTTGCGACGGATCCATCATTTGCAGAGGCCTTACGAACTCGAGTGGCCCTTCTCCAGAAGTTTCCTGTTCATATCCGCAACACCGTAAAGATTAAGTCTAAAGGTCTTAAGGACCTTGAAGATGTAGGTGACGCACAAGGTCGCCCTGAGAAACTAAACAGAGACGAAAGCCAGGCTCTCCAGAACTTTTTGCAAGAATCAGCCAATATCCTTTTGCTCCATGAGCAGGCTCCCTCAGAGAGTCGAGACAGAGAAATTCGAGAACGAGTGGCCAAATTGCACTTGGCCCGCGTCTTTTACCGAGGGGAGATATTCAATTATCAAATGTTAGGTACTCAGCGAGAAATGAGCGCATTTGCTGAAGCCAATTTGAGACTCGTGATTTCCATTGCAAAAAAGTATTTTGGCGGTCCGATCTCACCGGGGGATATCATTCAGGCGGGTAACGTCGGGTTGCAGACCGCACTAAATCGATATGAGCCGTCGTTTGGTTGGAAGTTCTCCACGTACGCCACGTGGTGGATACGCCAGGCTATTTTTCTTCAACTGCGGCAGGTCTCATCGACGATTCGAATGCCTTCTCATGTCATCGAAACTAAGATTAGGGTCAATGAAGCGATCAATGCGTTCAGAAATGCCCATGGCTACAAACCACCTATCGAAGAACTCAGCAGAATAACGGGAGTTAAAGTCAGTGAACTCGATGGTTTTGTCACTGCAGGAGCGCTTCATTTTCGCTCGCTCGATGCTCCGGTTGGAGAAAGTGGCAGCTCCAGTTTAGGGGATTTGATTAAAGGAAAAGATCACCGCGCGACCGGGCCAGCTGCCATTGCTGAGAAACGGGACGAGAGTGTATTTACCAAAAATAAGATTAAAAAATATATTTCTGAGCTGACAAACCGAGAGGCCGAAGTGCTCAAACTCAGATATGGCCTCGATGGGGGAGAACCCATGACCCTCGGTGAAGTGGGCGGGAGTAAGCTGACTCGTGAGCGTATCCGCCAGATCCAGTCATTGGCCGAATGGAAACTGAGGGCGCTCATGACTCTTGACGAGCTTCGTCTTCCTCAGAGAGAGGCTAGAATTTCTCGAGCACTGATTCTTTCTGGAAACCAGACAAAAAAAGGCTATGACGCCATCGCGGCTGAATTTGAGATGCGGGTCGATGAAGTCGTCGAGTTAGAGAAGGAACTGCATCAGCTTCTAGGGGGCTCTCCCCAGTAGTCACAATCCGAGAATCCACCAATAGAGTGGAATTCCAATGAGAATATTAAACGGAAAGGTCAAGCCGAGGGCCATCGTGAGATAAATTCCGGGCCGAGCTTCGGGGATTGCCAATTGGAGAGCAGCAGGGACAGCGATATACGACGCTCCCGCAGCCATTGTGACGAGCAAGAATGCCTGAGGAACAGGAATACTAAAAAAGGCGCACCACCCCATGGCCAGAGTCGCTCCAACCAAAGGAATGAAGAAGGCTGAGAGAATGAGACTGACGGGGAGTTCAAGTCGTTTGATAGTGGAGCCTGCTTTAATTCCAAGGTCGAGAAGAAAAAAGCAGAGCAATCCCTTAAATAAATCAAAAACGAGAGTGCCAACACTCTCCTTACCAAAAGGTCCTGACGCAAATCCTACGGCCAAACTGGCGAGCAATAGATAAACTGAACTGTTGAAAAATGATTCGTGGAGAATCTGGCGGCCCAAGCGTCGTTGACTCTGCGATCGTCCGTACAAATAGAGCGCAACAATAATGGCGGGGGCTTCCATGAGCGCAAGGACAGCCGTCATATATCCTGGGGCCTCAATTCCATGAGAATCGAGCCAAGTGATCCCGGCAACAAAAGTGACAGCACTGACTGAGCCGTAAGTTGCTCCAATGGCCGCGGCATCCGCCTTGGCGATGAACCGAGAAAATAATGAATAAATGAGAAAGGGCAAAAACATCGCGATGAGAACGCCCCCTGTCAGGCAGTAGAAAAAATCCTCACTCAATCCGGACTTTGAAAGAGATAAGCCTCCTTTAAATCCGATTGCAAAGAGGAGATAGAGGGAGAGAAATTTGGAGAGTCCATTGGGAATCTCCAGCCGGGTGTTGAGAAATACCGACGCAACGCCGACTAAAAAGAAAAGAACAGCGGGCTCTTTCAGGATATCCATATCGTCACCACCTTATGAAGGTTGCTGGTGTAACCAAAGGCTGTTTTATAAAAAAACTGAGCCGCCCCCGGATCGAACGGGGGACCCACTCCTTAAAAGGGAGTTGCTCTACCGACTGAGCTAGCGGCCCATCTTTTGATCAAAAATCCCTGTTTTCTTATCGAATTTGAATCAGGGCGTCGAGAGCAAAACGGCGCATCTTTTCAAGACTTTACGGCATAAGATCTGACGCGCTTCTGGGAACAGGAGGTCCTTGAGGACTTTTCAGGACTTAGGCGTTGATTCGGGACATTAAAGAGTGAGCCCCAAAGATTTGTCGATAACAAAGGATGATTTATTGGCTCAAACCATCCTGGGCTCAGCTTCTTCAGCGGGACCCTCAAAGCCTCATTAACGAAATCCCCACAGCTGAGACGAGTGAAGAGAACTTTGGCCTCGCATTGGCCTATGAGTTTTTGGGCAAAAACGATTTAGCCGAGAAGTACTTTAAGCAGGCGCTGATCAAGAACATCGGGCATGTGCCGACGATCTACGTCATGGGTCTTAAGGCGTTTCAAAAACGCAAGGAGCCCGAAGCAAAGACCTATCTTCGTCGCGCACTTCGTATGGACCCTCGTGCGGCACAAACCGCACTGGCCATGATGCGAGATCTCAAAACCTATGTGGGGGATCCGATCCGAACGACCGATATCAGCTGCTGGATTCTTCAGGAACTCGAGACTCTTGGAAAAGAGACCGACAGCACTTGTTTTCAGCTCGGCAAACTTCTTTTTGAAAAATCCAAATACGAAGAAGCCGCCACTTATCTTAAACGCTCTTTGAAGGATCCGGACGTGGCCAATGAAGCCACAGAGTATCTCTCTTATATCTTTGAGCATCTCTATAAGGGTGATGAACTCATCGAAAAGACGCTTGAGCTTGCTGAAAACGTCAAAGATCGAGCCGATTTGTTTTTTAATCTCGCGATGGTTTGTCATCATGAACAGCGCCGACTCGAACTCGCCCTTCACTTTTTCTATTTGGCGAGCAAGGAAGATCCCGCAGATCCAGGCTTGAGATTTTCACTTGAGCAAGCGGCCACGGATTTGCTGAGTCAATTGAGCAAATCTCAAAATACGGATCATGAGTTTCTGATGATGCTTGCGCACCTTTATCAAGGTTCTGTCGGTGTGGCGAAGCGCTATGCCCAAGGCTTGAAGGCGTGGAAGTTTCCTGAATCCTTTGAAGCGAGAATGCCCGAGAGATTGTGGCAAAACTGGCTCCTCAAAGATACAGGCGTTCTCGGCCAAGCGCTTCGTTCGTGGTTTGGCGGCGAGCAGATGCCCAAAAAAGTTCGGAATTTGCATCGCTAATTTGCCTCAATAATTTTTGTTGGCTCTCGTCATCGAAACGAGTGAGGTGAGGCGGATGAAGCCTGAGGATCTCATTGCGTTATTGGGCCGTGAGCCTTTAGCAACCCGAAAGTTCTGCGTGTCTGTCAGCGGTGGCGTGGATTCGATGAGTCTCCTCGCGATGATGGCAAAGCTTCAAAAGCAGCAGAATTTTTGTCTTTCGGCATTTCATGTCAATTTTCAACTTCGTGGGCGAGCTTCGTTGATGGATGAAAAATTCGTTCAAAAATTTTGTGAGCGCAAAAAGATCCCATTGACGATCGTGCGTACAAAAATTTCCCCCATTCAGGGAATTCAAGAAGCGGCTCGCAAGGAGAGGCTCAAAGCACTTCATCAGATTTCAAGAGAGTGGGAGATTCTCGAAGCGCATCATGCGGACGATCAAATCGAGACATTTTTTTTGAGGCTCTTTCGTGGGGCGGGATTGAAGGGGCTGACGGGAATGAAGGCTTCGAGTCTGCGCGAAGGGCGTCGAATTTTGCGACCATTCCTGACGTTCTCACGAGCCGATATTCAAAAGTGGGCGCAAAAAAATCGAATTTCCTTTCGGCAAGATCAGTCCAACTTAAAGGATGTGTATGACCGAAACTTTATTCGACGCCGTCTACTTCCCCGGATTGACGAGAGGTTTTCGTCAGGAAGAACTTCGGTTTTAAGAACCATGCAGCTTTTGGGTGAGTGGGAGGAGTTTTTTTCAAAATCTCAGGAAGCGCTTTTGGGTTTCTGTCCTCAAAGCCAATCTTGGAACTGGGCCGAGCTGCAGAAAGTGCCACGAGTTTTGTTACAAGAAGTGCTGTGTCGCTGGTTCAGCCAGAATCAGCACGTTATGTTGTCTCACAGAAAGGCTCAGGAGCTCGCGGAAAAAATTAGAGCGGGTAAGTCGTTTTCTTTTAACGCCCCGAAAAGCTGCTGGGTACGAGCCCGGCGAGGCAGGCTTGAGTTTATCGATCCAACGCTCAGCGTCTGCAAGCCTGGGGTGCAATTGGAAAATGCAAAAAAAGCTTCGAAGTGAAGCCTCGACAAAGACGACTTCGACATTATACTAATTAAGGAGAGATTATTCAGAAATGAGTCCCGGATTCAAAACACTACTTCTTTGGGTCACAATCGGCTTAGGGCTCTATATCGCGTTTCGCGCGACAGAAAAGCTTCAGGTTCAAGTCACGCAGATTCCTTATTCAGAATTCGAAAAGAGTTTGGCGGATAAGACAATTACTTCCGTCACCGTCACGGGTGAGAAATATGAGGGCGAGCGCAAAATTGCGGACGGCAGTGCTCAAAGATTTGAGACAGTGGGTCCGGTGGCGGATTCGACGCTCATGGATCGGATGAAGGCGCAAGGCGTAAGCGTTTACCAATTCAAGCAGCGTGAAGAGAGTGTTTGGCTCCCCTTGATCGCCAACGTGCTGCCTGTGCTTTTGATCTTTTTTATTTTCATGCTCTTTTTGCGCAATATGCAGATGGGCGGCGGGAAGGCCATGAGTTTTGGAAAATCTCGAGCGCGTCTCATGCGCGATGATGAAAAGGGCAAAGTGACATTTAAGGATGTTGCCGGAATTCCTGAGGCCAAAGAAGAGCTCATGGAAATCGTGGAGTTTTTGAAGGATCCCAAAAAGTTTCAGAAACTGGGCGGGAGAATTCCAAAGGGTGTTTTGCTGATGGGCTCACCGGGAACCGGCAAAACTCTCATCGCAAAGGCGATCGCGGGCGAAGCCAATGTGCCGTTTTTTTCGATTAGCGGATCAGACTTCGTAGAAATGTTTGTGGGCGTTGGGGCGAGTCGAGTCCGAGATTTGTTTTTGCAGGCGCGTCGTGCGGCACCTTGTTTGGTCTTTATCGACGAAATCGATGCCGTCGGACGACATCGAGGTGCGGGCCTCGGTGGAGGTCATGATGAGCGTGAACAAACACTCAATCAATTGTTGGTGGAGATGGATGGCTTTGAGGGCAAAGAGGGTGTGATCATTATTGCATCTACCAATCGGCCCGATGTCTTGGATCCTGCGCTTTTGAGAGCGGGAAGATTTGATCGAAGAGTCGTCGTGCCTCGGCCCGATGTACGCGGTCGAGAAGAGATTTTGAAAGTTCACGGTAAAAAGCTTCGGCTTGCTGATGGTGTGGACTTGTCCATCATTGCACGGGGAACGCCTGGTTTTGTCGGGGCAGACCTCGAGAATCTTTGTAATGAAGCGGCGCTGATGGCTGCTCGGCTCAATAAGGACAAAATTGAACTCGTGGATTTGGAGCGTGCCAAAGATAAGGTGCTCATGGGTGCTGAGAGAAGAAGCCTTGTACTCTCAGACAAAGAGAAAGAAGTAACGGCCGTGCATGAGGCCGGTCACACCTTGGTGGCTCGATTGATTCCGAATACGGATCCCGTTCACAAAGTGACGATCATTCCTCGCGGAATGGCTCTTGGAGTGACGATGCAGTTGCCAGAGCAAGATCGACACAATCTGACAAAACAGTCGGCGCTCGATAATATTTGTATTTTGCTCGGTGGACGTGTGGCGGAAGAACTCAATTTTGAAGACGTGACGACTGGCGCGGGAAACGACATTGAGCGAGCGACAGGATTGGCTCGAAAGATGGTCACCGAGTGGGGAATGTCTGACAGAATTGGCCCTATTTCTCTTTCTAAAAAAGAAGAGCATGTGTTTCTGGGTAAAGAGTTTGGAACAGGACGCGAATTTAGCGAAAAGACGGCGATCGAGATTGATGACGAAGTGAAGCGGATCGTGATGGAAGCTTTGGAGCGCGCTCGAAAGCTCTTGCGAGACAATAAGGATAAACTGCTTCGAATTTCGGGCGCTCTGCTTGAGCGCGAGACTCTCGATGGGCGCGAAGTTGAAACTCTCATCAACGGAGGCCAACTTGCGCCTTTGTTCAAAGAGCCGCCTTCGGGATCAGGGTCGTCCGATGAAAAGAAAGAGGTTTCTAGTCTCGTTCCACCTTTAGGGGATCCGACCCCCGTTCCTGTTTGACAAAGATTCATTGAATCCCTCTTCAAGGCTCCGTAGAATTTTGACGTGGTTGAGTTTCTGTTGGGTCCCTGGGCGCTGTTCCAGGAACTGATTCGGATCATTCGGTGGGTAGATGTCCTTGATATCTTTTTGGTCACGCTCATTGTCTATCGTGTTCTCCTCCTGATTAAGGGCACTCGAACTGTTCAGATCATGGTGGGATTCGTATTTTTGGGGCTCGTCTTTTGGCTCGCCAACAAATTTGAAATCCGAACACTTCGAGCCCTGCTTTCCTATGTTTTTGACAACCTCTTTATTATTTTGGTCTTGGTGTTTCAGCAGGAGATTCGCCGAGGACTTTCGCGTTTTGGACAAACGCCGCTCTTTTCTTTGGGGGCAGCCTCTGTAGAAGCTTCTATCGTCGAGGAAATCATTCGTGCGGCAGTGTCCTTGGCCAATCGAAAAATTGGGGCGCTCATTGTCATCGAAAACAACGCCGATGTTTTGGAGTTTGTGGAGTCCGGGACTCTGGTGGATGCGATTTTGGATCGAGATGTTTTGACATCGATTTTTATGCCCGTCTCTCCTCTCCATGACGGAGCCGTGATTATTCGCAAAGGACGTCTTCATATGGCGGGTTGCTTTTTGCCCCTCACTCTCAATCCCTCGATATCGAAGGCCGTGGGCACGCGGCATCGAGCTGCCGTAGGATTGACGGAAGAAACCGATGCCATCTGTGTCGTCGTTTCCGAAGAAAACGGCAGTATCTCGCTCGCGTCTCAAGGAAAGATTGCACACAATCTTGAAGCGAGTCAGGCACGTAAAGAAATTTTGGAGGCGCTCAAAAAATGAAGCGTCGTATTCAATGGCGAGAATTTTTTGAATCCCGTGGGACTTTTATTTCGATTTCCTTTTTGGTCGCTGTGGGACTTTGGATTTTTGTAAACTCAGGGCAGTCCACCGAAGAAAAGCGTCAGGGTCGTATTGAATACTTGCGAATGCCTCCCGGCCTCACTTTCGAAAAAACTCCCATTCGTGAAGCGTCATTGGTTTTGACGGGTTCGCTTTATCGATTGAGAGCGATTCGAACAGAAGATCTCATATTTCCGGTAGATCTCTCGAATGTTCGCCCTGGAGCCAATCGCGTGGAACTGACGACGGATGCTTTGAGGCTCCCATTGGACGTCGAATCGACAACGCCCTCGCCGAGAGTCTTTAATGTCTATGTCGAAGAACTCGTCATTCGCCAAGTCCCCTTGAAGGCAGAATATGTGGGTGAAGTGGATGGGGGACTGTCTGTCGCTAAAGTTTTGTTTAACCCAGATCGTGTGACGGTCTCTGGTCCGCGATCTCTGGTGAATAAGCTCGAGTCCGTTCCCGTGACGGTTTCTTTGTATGGTCGAAGAAATTCTTTTAACTTTAATGTGAATCCCAAACTCTCATTGCCGGGAGCCGTGGAAGTGAAGGAAAGCGTCTTTGTTCAGGTGGAGATTTCGACCGTTCAGGTGACAAAGGATTTTGACAATGTGGCGGTCGTCGGGGATTCCCAAAGAGCCATTAAGATAGAGCCCTCTTTGGCGCGTGTTCAAATCGAGGGAGCTCAGCGAGATATTGGAGATCTCAAATGGCAGCCCCAGGTGGTGCTTGAGACCAAGAGTCTCAAGAAAGGGCGATATCTCTTAAGAGGCAAAGTCGAGGCTCCAACCGCACTCAAGGTCTTACAGATCGAGCCTCAAAATTTTCTCGTTGAAGTCCTCGAGTAAAAAGCCTTTAAAAGGGGGTAGGATGTCTAAAAAAGAGCGAAAGCTATTTGGAACCGATGGAATTCGAGGTGTCGCCAATACGTTTCCGATGACGGGTGAAGTAGCGATGAAGTTGGGCCGAGCGCTCGTGACGGTTTTGCTGCGCAAATCCCGAAGCGCTTCTCCCAAAATCATTGTGGGAAAGGACACGCGATTGTCTGGCTATATGCTCGAAAACGCGCTGACTTCCGGCATCACAAGTATGGGAGGAACCGCACTTCTTTTGGGGCCATTACCCACTCCCGCGGTGGCTTATATGATCAAAGCTATGCGCGCGCAGGGAGGTGTGATGATTTCGGCCAGTCACAATCCGTACCAAGACAATGGCCTCAAAGTTTTTGGCGAAGATGGATTTAAGTTGGCGGATTCTCTCGAAGCCGAACTCGAACATTTAATGGTGGATGAGGAAGAAGTCACTTCTGTGCGACCTCGCGCTGATCGTCTCGGGCGGGCTCGCCGGATCGACGATGCTCGTGGACGTTATTTGACGAATCTAAAGACGTTGTTCTCGCGAGATTTTGATCTGACAGGTTTTAAGATTGCTTTTGATGGCGCTCATGGTGCGGCCTATGAGGTCGGTCCCAGTTTGTTTAAAGAACTCGGTGCGGAAGTCAGTGTTTGTGCGTGTGCTCCCGATGGGACCAACATCAATCAAAATTGCGCTCAGTCCGATATCAAAACGCTCGGCCGATTTGTGGTGGAGACCAAAAGTGATATCGGTATTGGCGTTGACGGAGACGCCGATCGACTTTTGCTCGTTGATGAGACGGGGCAAGCCGTCTCGGGAGAACATTTGCTCTATGCGATGGCGACGTTTTTAAAGTCAGAGGGACGACTCAGTGGAAACGCCGTCGTCACAACCATCATGTCCAATCAAGCGCTCGAAGAGGCTCTTCGCAAACAAAATATAAAAATGCATCGCACTCAAGTGGGCGATCGCTATGTGCTTGAGCGAATGCAAAAGGACTCTCTTATTTTGGGCGGGGAGAATTCGGGGCACTTTTTATTTTTGGATCAGAGCACTTGTGGTGATGGACTCTTCGCATCACTCGAAGTTTTGGCGCTTCTTCATAAGCAAGGGTGGAAGGCTTCAAAGCTGAGGGAAGCTTTTGAACTTTATCCGCAAAAACTCAAAACAATTAAAGTCAAAGAGCGAGTTCCTTTAGAGACTCTTCCCAAATTGAACTCAGCGATTCAGTCCCTCGAAAAAAAGTACGAAAAATCAGGACGCGTCAATGTCCGATATTCAGGGACAGAGGTCGCGCTTCGGGTGATGATCGAAGGACCTGAAGCTTCAAAAATTGAAGCCGATATTGAGTCGCTCGCTCAATTGGCTCTGAAGGAAATCGGTGGATGATTCGACTCGGCGTCAATATTGATCATGTGGCCACTTTGCGAGAGGTTCGAAAGAGTCGATATCCGGATATTGTGGAGGCGATGTTTGCCTGCGAGCGCGGAGGTGCCGATCAGATCACCGTCCATCTGCGAGAAGATCGAAGACATATTCAAGATGAGGATATCAGTCGTTTGCTAACAGCCGGCAGACTGCCACTCAATCTGGAGATGGCGTTTATTCCGGATATGGTCCGTCGCGCCGTACGGTGGCGACCGTTTTCGGTTACTCTCGTTCCTGAACGCCGCGCGGAGATGACGACCGAGTGTGGTTTGAATCTCAAGAAAGTGTTCCCAAAGAAAAAGGATCTTTCTCGGCTCGAAAAAGCGAGTCGCGTCTATGCTTTTATTGATGCCGATCCAGAGCAAGTCGAAATGGCCAAGGATTTGGGGTTTGAGGGAATCGAATTTCACACGGGGCCTTATTGCCATGCCTTTGAACTAAGCTTGCGAGGTCGAGGCGATTCCAAATTCAAACGGGAATATGAGAGATTGATGGCTGCGGCGACTCTCGCCGAAGAATATCAGCTCGAAGTCAAAGCCGGTCACGGTCTTACAATTCAAAATATGGTGCCTCTCTTAAGCCTCTCTAATCTTGAAGAGGTCAACATCGGGCATTCGATTGTTTGCCGTGCTGTTTTGCTTGGGCTCGAAGGAGCTGTGCGCGAAATGAAGCAAATTTTGATCCCCAAGGCATAAGGGTTTTTATCATGCGTCCATTTGTTTCGGTGAGCGATATGTCACGACTCGATCAGCAGACGATGAGTGAAAGGCATATCTCAGCATACGAACTCATGAACGAGGTCGCAAAGTCAGCAAGCGATTGGTTTATGCGTCAGATGGCGCCGACGGATCGGCTTTGGGTGCTTTGTGGGCCTGGCAATAATGGAGGAGATGGCTACTGCATCGCTCGTATTTTGCGCGAGGCGGGAAGATCCGTGCACGTCATTGAAGTCATGAAACCTCGCGCCCCTGAAGCCAAGCGAGCGGCCAAAAGTCTTAAAGGCCCGCGATTAAGTGCTGCCGCGTTTAACCCTCAAAGTCGGGATTGGATTCTGGATGCCATCTTTGGCAATGGAGCCGCGGATGAACTTTCGCCACCAGTGATTGAGATTCTCAGAACATGCCGTCGTTCGGGCGCCAAACGAGTCGCAATGGATGTTCCGACAGGATTGTCGGGGCGGGGACGGGTTCATCCCTCAGGCTTTGCGGCGGATTGGACGCTTGCCGTGGCTTACCCCAAACTCAATTTTTTGAGCGAGGAAGCGGCTCAAGTACTTGGAATCGTAGAATTCGTTGGTGGAAAATTTTGTAGACCTTCAAGAGCTCAATCTTGGGCATTAGAGTCTTCGGATTTTATTTTGCCGATGAAGGCGAAGACTTCTTATAAGGGAAATCATGGAAGCTTAGGTGTTGTCGGTGGATCGGCTCAAAAGCCTGGAGCGGCGATGATGGCGGCCGAAGCTGCGGCGCGAATGGGTGCGGGTTATGTGAGTTTGCTCTTCGCTCAATCGACTTCAAAAATTGTGCTTAAAGTTTTTGAAGCTTCCTTTTTGCTTGAACCTCGATGGAGGGCTCGAGATCTTCAAAAATATTCGGCTCTCGTTGTGGGTTGTGGCGAGCGTCCCCCGAAGCAGTTTATTTACCGAGGGCTTTTGACTCCATTGGTGATTGATGCCTCAGCACTCAGCCAAGCGACTTCAAAAGAAATCAAAGACTGGGCGAGTCTCAAAAGCGGTACGATTTTAACTCCTCATGTAGGTGAAGCCGCGGCACTGCTCAAATTAAAATCAAAAGACATTCTCAAAGATAGAATCGCAAGCCTCGAGGCCCTCGTTCAAAGGACAGGACAATCGGTTTATCTCAAAGGATCTCAAGGTCTGCTCAAATTTGGCGGGCACTTCTCGGATCAAAAATTGATTGTCAATTTATCGACCAATCCCGTCTTTGCGACGGCGGGCTCCGGAGATATTTTGTCCGGAATTTTGGGAGGCTGCTTGGCCAGATATCCGGATCAGTTTAAAGAAATGGTGTGCTCTGCGTTGGTCTTTCAAAGAGTTTTGGGCGAAGCGCATTTGCGCACTGAGGGCGCGATCGCGAGCGATCAACTCCATTGGTTTGCAGAAGCATTCCAAACCTTGCGAGAGAGAAGTTTGTGATTCGAGAGAGCGTGATTTTGGATGAGCGTCTGGAGTCCTTGGAGGATCTCACTCGGGTGAGTGAAAAGCTTGCAGCACGATTTCGCTTTGGAGATTGGATTTGGCTTCAAGGGCCCTTGGGAGCCGGAAAGACGAGTTGTGTTCGAGCGATTTTGAAGGCCTGGGGATTTGAAGGCCCCGTTACATCGCCCACCTATGTTTTGATGCAGGAGTATGAAGTCTGGGAGAGGCGAGTGATTCATGTGGATGCTTATCGCCTAGGCAAAGGGGGGGAGATTCCCTGGGACATACGGGAGTGGAAGGAGGCCATTGTCTTTGTCGAATGGCCTGAAGTTCTCGCGTGGGGAGCCGAGCGCTTCAAATATCGAGTAGAAATCGATTTTGAGGGGGCTCAGAACACGCGACACTTTCGTTTGATTTCTTTAGAAAATTCTTGAAGAACGATCTCCAAATGGGACTTCATGTTCTTAAATTTGGTGGGACCTCCGTTGGATCCATCAAGCGCATCGAAAATGTCGCTGAGATTGTGGCAGAGAGGCGAAAGCAGCATCAGGTCGTCGTGGTCCTTTCGGCGATGTCGGGAGAGACGGATGCTCTTCTTGAGATGGCCAAAAATTACAGTTTTGAACCTCATGCGAGAGAACTCGATGTTCTTTTAACGACGGGAGAGCAAAAGTCCGTGGCGCTTTGCTGCATATGTCTCCACTCCAAAGGCATTGCCGCAAAATCTTTTTTGGGATCTCAGATTCCTATTCGAACGACGGATGATTTTACGCGGGCCCGAATTTCAGAGATTCCAACAGAAAAATTGAGAGCGAGTTTGGAGCGAGGCGAGATTGTCGTTGTGCCGGGATTTCAAGGTGTGACGGATGGCGCAGATTTAACCACCTTGGGTCGCGGGGGATCGGATACCACCGCGGTGGCTCTCGCTGCTGCGCTCAAAGCCGATCTTTGCGATATTTATACGGATGTGGATGGTGTTTATACTACGGATCCCAATGTGGAGCCCAAAGCGAGACGTCTCTCGCAAATCACTTATGATGAGATGCTCGAATCCGCCTCTCTCGGTGCTAAAGTTTTGCAAACTCGCTCTGTGGAGTTTGCAAAAAAATATCGTGTGCCTGTTCGCGTTTTGAGCACTTTCAAAAAGGGGCCAGGCACTTGGGTTGTTGAGGAGTCAAAAATGATGGAGTCTCTTGTCGTCAGTGGCATCACGTACACAAAAAACGAAGCCAAAGTCATCGTCGAAGGAATGAAGGATCGAGTCGGTATTGCAGCCGATTTGTTTGGATTGATCGGTGAGGCAGGAATCGGAGTGGATGTCATTGTTCAGAATGTCTCCAAAGATGGCACCACTGATATTTCTTTTACTGTACCTCGATCAGATCTCCGCCGAACCTTAGAGACACTTCAAAAGGCTCAGGGGCTCCTTCAGTTTGGTCAGGTCAGAGGAGATGATCGCATTTCTAAGGTGTCGGTTATTGGAAATGGTATGCGCTCCCATTCGGGAGTGGCCGCTCAAACCTTTAAGGCACTCGCTAAAGAAAACATCAATATTCAAATGATCTCGACTTCCGAAATCAAAATTTCGTGCGTTGTAGACGAAAAATACACAGAGTTAGCTGTGAGAATTTTACATGAGAGCTTTAAGCTCGATCAGATTGAGCCCAAAGAAGTAAACGACTTTCGATCGTAGAGTCTGATACCGATTAAAAATACAGCAAAGAATCCAAGGGTCATCCAGAGTGGTAAGGCCGAAGAATTCTTGTCTTGGGTCTTAAGCGCGCAACCTCCGCCCCCAGAACTCGCTCCCGAAATTGTCGCTTTTTGTGTCCAATTGGAAAAAGTGAGAGTCTGAGATTCTGTGTAAGTTCCTTGATCAGGATCTGTGATTGTAAAAGTGACCGCATAGCTTCCATTGGAAACACTGATTTGAGCAGGATCGACTGCAATTTCAAGACTGGTGCCTGAAAACTGTGGAGAGCCAAGACCCACTGTCCAATTTGTGGTCTGGCCATCCCGAACAGCGTTCAAACTTAGAGTCGCATTTGAAAAGACATTGAGCTCCGTCGGACTCTCAATCGTGATCACAAATGGATTCGAATTGCTGATGGAGGTTGATTCGTTAAATGACAACAAAGTGGCTTCAAAATCATTGGGAGCCTCATAGGTTTCTGAGACATAAAAGTTAATGGAGGAGGCTGAAGGGGAGCCTTCGGTAAGTGTAAAGACTTGCGCATTTTCAATGCCGGGACTCGTATCCGAATCTGAAGTGTAGCGAATATCCACAATCTCTTTGTCGGGATAGGCCTCGACGGCAAATGAGCGAATGCCTGAGATTTCTGAAGAGAGAGACGCACTCAGAACTCGGTTATAAATCGCGTAAGTCAGATTGGACTGAATTTCTGTTCTCTGAATCGGCTCAGCGACAACAATGAACCGAGTGCCAAAAGGGATCCCGGAGATCGAATAGGTTCCAGGAGAGCTCTCGAGGGTTCCTGACATTCCAGAAAATGTTCCGGCAATGCTGCGCTTATTGTCGATGTCAAACGCATAGATATGTGCGCCGCGGATGGGATTCTGTCCTGTCGTTTGATGGACGATTCCGGAGACGGTGCCTCCACTCGCAGAACTATAAAGATTTTGGCGACCGAGTTGATCATCGGAGTTGAGACTTTCGATCGCTAGACTTTGACTGAGATTGGAAATCGCAGGAAACATACTCGACACTGTTGAGGTGCCGTCATCATCGTTATCATCCGTGATCAAACTATGAGAGAGCCCAATGAGATGACCAAGTTCGTGAGTGAGTACTCCGAGATAAGAAATAGGCTTGTCTCCACTGCAAGTACCGGGGCAGCCGCTCGTACAGCTATTGCAAGCCGCTGTGGTAAATTTCTCTACTTCGGCCCCCGTCCAAAAATTCGTATTGAATTCAATGTCTCCTTCGGTGATCGAGAGGACCCCAGAGTTTGCTATCATTTGAATGGTGGTCAGAGCCAAAATTCCGGGATCGAGCTGATTGGTAAACGAAATCCGATGGGCACCATTGGGAGCCGAAGTGAGATCGCGCGAACCCGTGGCAGGACCGCAGCCATCTGTGACAGCGGTTCCAAACGTTGGGCCTCCCGACACGGCATTCCAAGTGCTCACGGCTGAGTTTGTATCGGCCAATAGCTCCGTTGTTTTGTTGGTATGATATCCCACAATCGTGGAGCCCGAATAGCTCGATCCCCCAATACAAAGTTTGAGATTGATCGTGGTGCCCGAACTCCAGCGCGGAATGGCCACGATGTCCGTGCTGTAGACGGTCGAAGTTCTTAGGATGTTTCCGGCAGGATTGAGAAACTCAGCAAGACTTCCAAATGCAAAAACAGATGAGGGCGCTGAGAGAGTCTGCGTAAGTAGGAAAAGATAAATTCGAATCCTTTGCTTTGACACGAAACTCCCCCTCAAAAAAATCAATGTCCTCGATTGGGTACCAATTGACGGGCCAAATTTCTAAACTCCTCTAAAGATTCTGGCTTACGCGGAGCTTGTTGCTGCAATTGTCTCACGCGTGGAGAGGCCTCCATTTTCTTGGCCAAATATTTGGGCTTTGAAAACTTGAGCGCTCTCGATTGCGGATCTATTTTCAATTCCTGATTGGCATTTCCGAGTTGCAAGAATGTCGCGAGACTTTGGCCGGGGGCCTGATAGAGATAGGCCAAAAACTTTTGGCCCTCGCTTACTGAGACGACGCCAGGGACGCGTGTGGAGCGGCTTTTCATTTTGCCATTTTCTATGACGTTCAGTGTGCCGCCCGGCAGCACCGCGAGGATCTGTCCACTTCGACTTCCCGTGATACAGGGAATCTCTCGACCGTCGGCATCCTGAAGAAGATTCATGGTGACGAGTGTTCGAATGCCGCCTTCAAACGGTTGCGGCTCCACTTTGACAACTTCGACGGGGCAGGCGT
>CAZUTA010000001.1:24478-38841 GCA_964622975.1 uncultured Bacteriovoracaceae bacterium
CGTCTGCCACTCGCAGCTGTTCTTCTAAGCTCATTTCAATAAATGTTGTGGCTTTAAGTTGAAGAGTCCAAACAAGCCCCAATACCATTGCCCAAAATCCCACCCGCATCCTCAAAGTATATCAGATTCAGCTTTTCAAGAATCAGGGCCCTCGGCAGAGTATAGCCTATGAGATTCAATGCTTTAGCCCTGTTTTTGATGCTCCATTCTGGCCTTATGGCGCAGGAATCGTCAGAAGGCTCACCGGAAGCTTCTGAGGCCGAATCTTTGAGTTCTAATCCGGTTCCCGAAAGTGCACCTCAGTCTGTTTACAAAGAGGAGCGCGCCAACCTTCAAAAAATTCTCAGTTCAGAAATCATTCCCAATCTTCCAGCAGCGGATGTCGAAAAATTGCAGCGCAGCGTTCAAAGGCTTGGATCTTACCGCGCCGAATGGGCCAAGTCGGCTCAAGAGCTTTTGATTGCAAATGCCCCTGTCGCGGAGTTGATGCTTTATAAGTTTTCGGCCTATCAAAATCCTCGCTTGAGTTTTCAGATTTTGAAAACACTTTTGTCTTTTGAGAGTTTGAGATTTCCGAGAGCCGCTTTGGCGTATGCGGAAGTTTTTGGAGTTAATCCTGAAGCCAAACTGATGAGTGTGAGACTTTTGGCAAAAGCTGTGAATCAAGATTTGCGATTGGCTGACGAGGCACTTCAGTTGTTGTCGACGTCCTGGGCCGCCGATATTTCGCCACAAGAAAGGCTCTCTTTTATCGTCGATTCCTGCCCTTCTTGGTCCAAAGTAGGGCCTCAGACTCAGTCAATTGCAGCCGCTTGGGGAGATCAAGCGGGGGATTTGTGGGGGCGACTTCTTAAAGTAGAAGCGATCAGTTGCTCGAAAGGAATCTGACGGAGGATTAGGCTTTTTGAGTCAAGAGAGTCCAAAAACTCGCGCTCGAGTCGTTGTCAGCGATTTGCATTTAGGAGAGGGCCGACGAAACTGGGATGGCTCTTTGAATGTGCTTGAAGACTTTACCGTCGATAAGCGATTCGTCGAATTTTTGGAATATTTTGCAAAGGCGTATGAACAAGTCGAAATCGTTCTGAATGGGAACTTTTTTGAAATGCTCAGGTCGCGCGCAGTGATTGATTATCCCGATATTCTTTTTGAAACCTATGCATCCGAGCTCGTTCGTGTGGAGATGGAAGGGCACCGGATTGTCTTTGAAGCCCTTCAAAAGTTTATGGAAAATCCCCATCATCGTTTGATTTATATCATTGGGGATACAGATGTTGGAGTGTTTTGGCCTCGAGTCCAAGCGGAGTTGAGGGCGCGGATTTCGGAGCGTCTTGAGTTTTATGGTCAGAGTTTTTTTCAGGATGGCATTCATATCGAGCATGGACACCAGTACGAAACCATGTCGGCATTTGATATGACGGCCCCCTTCAATAACGTTGAAGGGCTGATGCTTCTCAAGTTGCCATGGGGCGCATTTTTTAACGCGCATTTTGTGCAACCTCTGAGGCGAATTCGACCGCAATTTTATCGGGTGAGGCCGATGAAAACGTATTTACTTTGGGCGCTCAGATTTGAACCCCGCTTCTTTTTTAGAATCATCGGGCAGTTTTTTAGGATGCTCTGGGCGGCGATGAGTCGACGTCTCTATCCCGGCAATTCGCTACGAACCATTCTCAATATTTTTGATCCAGCGGCGGATACCGATGCGCTCGAAGAAGTGGCGGAGAGGCTCTGCGAACGAGACGATGTGCAAAAAGTTGTTTTTGGTCACAGTCACATCGCTCACTATCGCCAGTTTCGGACAGGAAAAGAGTATTTTAATTCGGGAACGTGGACCAAAAACATTTCTCTGGATTTGAGAACATTGGGAACCTTTCATAAGCTCACGTATGTTCTTTTTGAGTTTCGTGGGCTTGAAGTCCGAGGCAAACTCATGGAGTGGAAGGGCCGCTACGAAGTCGTCGAAGACTTCGTTTAGCCTAAAGCTTAAGTTTCTGTTTCTTCTCTGGATTTGACGTTCTACTCCATGCAGAATTTAGCCTATGGGGAACGAGCGTAGTGTAGTCATTGTTGATGGAGTCCGAACACCTTTTGCCAAAGCGGGGATGGAGCTGGCGGGACTTTCTGCCGTGGACTTAGGTGTGATGGCCACGCAAGAAGCCTTAGCGCGATGCGCCATGACAGGGGAAGATCTCGACAATGTGGTGATTGGATGTGTGGGACAGCCGGCGGATGCGGCCAATGTGGCGCGAGTGATCGCTCTTTTTGCGGGAGTTCCCAAAAGTGTCCCCGCCTTTACGGTTCAGCGAAACTGCGCATCAGGCTTAGAGGCCATCGATCAAGCTCGGCGCATGATTGCTTACGGAGAATGCGATACTGTGCTCGCGGGCGGCACCGAAAGCATGAGCCAGATTCCTTTGTTTCTTTCTGAAGAGATGAAGAATCTCTTCATGAGATTTGCATTTGCAAAAACATTGCCTCAACGGCTCCAGGCCATTTCGCAGCTTAAGGTAAAGTACCTGAAGCCCGTGGTGGGAATCGAAGCGGGCCTTTTGGACCCTGTTTCGGGGATGAATATGGGACAAACCGCTGAGCGACTGGCGAGGGATTTTGGAATTTCTCGTGAAGAGCAAGATCAATTCGCACTTCAGTCGCACACCAAGGCTGTCGCAGCGAGAGACAAGATCAAGAACGAAGTTACTCCGGCGTACATCCCTCCCAAGTACAAAAAAGTACTCGAAGTGGATTCGGGCCCTCGCGAAGGTCAAACGATCGAAGCGCTTCAAAAACTAAAGCCCTATTTTGATCGTCGCCATGGCACTGTCACTGTGGGCAATGCGTGCCCCATCACGGATGGCGCGGCGATGCTCGTATTGATGGCCGAAGAAAAAGCCAAAGCAGAAGGTCGCAGAATTTTGGGGCGAATCAAATCCGTCGCGTTTTCGGGATGTGATCCGTCTCGGATGGGACTGGGCCCTGTGTTTGCGGCCCCTCGAGCTCTTAAGATTGCAGGGCATCGAATGTCCGATATGGATTTGGTAGAGATTAACGAGGCCTTTGCGGCCCAAGTGATCGCCTGTCAAAGAGGTTTTGCAAGTCGGGAATTTAGACGCGAGCATCTCAATGATACGGATCTTGTAAGCGAGCTCGATCCTCAAAAACTCAATGTCAATGGAGGAGCCATTGCCCTCGGTCATCCTGTAGGAACCTCGGGCGCTCGTTTGGTCCTGACCATTTTGAAAGAACTCGAAAGACGCGGCAAAAACCTAGGATTGGCTTCACTCTGTATTGGAGGGGGTCAAGGCGGAGCCTGTGTTGTTGAGAGGGGGAATTCATAATGTCGAGTGTTGCACCATTGTCGATGTCAAATGCGGAAGAGCGTTCAGTTCATATTCATGTGGAGCGAGATCATGCGGAGATTCGCATTCATACGCCCAAAGAAAAAATCAATAAGCTCGATCGCAAAGCCTTTCAGGAACTTTACGAGCATATTGGATTTTTAAAAGCCAAAGCGGAGATTATTAAAACGGTTCTCATTTACTCCGACAAGCCCGAGATGTTTTTGGCAGGAGCGGACATCAATGAAATCCGCGCGATGACCGAAAAATCTCAGGCTCTTGATTTGGTTCAGCAGGCGCAAGAGGTCTTTCAGGCTCTGGCCGAACTCCCTCAAGTCACACTCGTAGCCATTGATGGTCCTTGCATGGGTGGGGGCTGCGAACTCGCTCTCGCGTGCACGTATCGACTGATATCGGATTCTAAGTCTTCGATGATTGGGCTGCCCGAAGTTCAAATCGGTGTTTTGCCGGGCGCCGGCGGGACACAGCGCCTTCCAAAGCTTGTAGGACTTCAGAATGCTCTTGGAATGATTTTAAAAAGTAGTCGAATGGATGGCAAAAAGGCTCTCAAGATCGGACTCGTCGATGATGTGATTCCAAAGGAGAGACTCTTAGAAGTCGCTCGAAAAGTTTTGAAAGATCGTTCGTATACCAAATACGAGCGGCCTTCTCATTTTATGGAGTCGCTGATTGTTTCGACTCCTCTTAAAAAACTCATGTTTAAAATGGCTCGAAAGTCAGTTCTCAAAGAATCTGGCGGCCATTATCCCGCACCCCTCATGGCTCTTTCGGTCGTCGAGAGAACTCTCGGGATGGCTGATATTCGTGAGGGCCTCAAGATCGAAGCCGATGGTTTTGCGGAACTCGCCATCGGGCAAGTGGCTAAGAATTGCATCAATCTCTTTTTTGCCTCGGAAGAACTCAAAAAGGATCGCGGTGTTCATGCGGGCGAAGCGATTGGATTTAAGCCGGGCAAAGTTCAGTCCATTGCCGTGTTGGGAGCGGGAGTGATGGGGGGAGGGATCGCGGCCGTCGCTTCACAAAAATCGATTTCTGTACGCCTCAAAGACGTCAATCACGAGAGTATTCAAAATGGTCTTAAGACAGCACGCTCTCTTTTTGACAAAGAGCTCAAGCGTAAGAAAGTCGATCTCTCCGAATTCAGAAAGCGACTCTATCGGATCTCACCGACATTGCAGTTTACTGGTTTTGAACATCTCAACTTTGTGATCGAAGCCGTTGTCGAAAAAATGGAAATCAAAAAGTCTGTGATCGCCGAACTCGATAAAATTTTGCCTGAAAACGCGATCATTGCCTCTAACACTTCTTCATTGAGTATTTCGGAGATGGCAAAGGCTTCGCGGCGTCCGGGACAGTTTGTCGGCATGCACTTTTTTAATCCTGTTCCCAAGATGCCTCTTGTCGAAGTGGTTCGTGGGGATCAAACCTCACCTGAAACGGTGATTCAGACAGTGGCTTTTGGGCGCCAGCTCGGAAAGACCGTCATAGTCGTCAAGGATCGACCCGGATTTTTGATCAATCGCATTTTGATGCCCTTTTTGCTTGAGTGTGCTCACTTGCGCGAAGAGGGATTTTCGATTGCTCAGATTGATCACGCGGCGCTTAAGTTTGGAATGCCGATGGGCCCCTTTAGGCTCATGGATGAAATTGGATTGGATACGGGTGCAAAAGTAGCCCGGTCGATTGCGTCAGGCTTTCCGCATATGATTGTGCTTCCGGCAATCTATGAAATGGTAAAACAAAATTATCTCGGCAAAAAGAACGGGCGCGGATTTTACGTCTATAACGAAGCCGGCAAACATGTGGCAGTTCGCAAGGAGTTTAGTTCTCTTCCCAAAAACCCCGGCGCTGAGACGGATTCGTATCTGCAAGATCGATTGATTTTGCCGATGGTCACCGAAGCCGTGATGGCCCTTGATGAAGGAATTGTTGCAGCCGTGAGAGATTTGGATCTCGGTCTCATTTACGGCATCGGGTTTCCGCCGTTTCGTGGCGGACTTTTAAAGTGGGTTTCGGATGTGGGCGAGCGGCAGATTTTGGATCGGCTCAATAATGTTCACAATCTTACGAAGGGGCGGATTCTTGTGCCCGCTTCACTGACGTCGCGAGTTCAAGCTCAGCAGAAGTTTTATAGCTAGGTTGGGAAGGGGAGAGTGGGGCATGGGCCCCCACTCTCTTAAAGTACGTTTCGGGCTTATCTCGAACCCCCGAGCCCGAATGATCTCAAAATCAGTAACAACGACTGCTGTGTGTCAATTGCAATGCGTGTGCCGCTCCAAGATCTTGAATCCACTGTGTGTTGAAATTTTGACACCCCTTAAAAGTGACGCAATTTGCTGCGAGGCTATGAATCTCAATTCGGTGCGCCGTATCAATGAGCGCGACCCGATAGAATGAGACTTAAAGACACGTCTATGATTTCAGCCTGCCTCATCACAAAGAACGAAGAAAAATGGATAGGCGGTCTTATTGATCATCTGAAGCCCATTGTCAGTGAATTCATTGTCGTCGATACGGGCAGTACTGATCGTACGATGGAAATCGCTCGCGAAAAAGGCGCTCGCGTGAGCCAGATGAAATGGGAGAATGATTTTGCTAAGGCTCGAAATGCTTCTCTCGCCAAGGCCACTCAACGATGGATTTTGATTATCGATCCCGATGAACGAATCGCAGCGGGTGACCTCGATCGAATTTCTGAACTCTGTCAAAGCAAAGACGCGATGGCGTATTCTTTTGATACTCGCAACTATGTACGCAATCCAGCTGTCTCCAACTTCAAGCCCTGCATTGGAGAATATGATTCGGACTACGAAAAGGACTACCCCGGTTTTTTTGATTCACGAAAAGTAAGACTTTTTCAGAACATTCCCTCTATTCGCTTTGTCGGCTCCGTGCACGAGCTCGTCGAGACAACGATCAAGGGCAAAATTATCGAGAGCGACATCCCGTTTCATCACTATGGCTCAGCACCTGAAGTCGATGCACAAAAAGGCAAAAAGTCTTTTTACCAGCAGCAAGGTCTCAAGAAAGTTCAAGAACAGCCCGGAGATTGGAAAGCTCACTTTGAAATGGGTGTCGAATTCATCGGTGCGAAGGAATACAAGAAAGCAGCAGAATTTTTAGAAAAAGCTCGCGCTCTCTCAAACAAAGATCCTTTGATCATGAGCAATTTGGGATATGCCTATATGGAAGCCAATCAGCTCGATAAGGCCGAAAGAGTATTAGTCGAATGTCTCAAGTTCGCGCCCACCCATCACGACAGCATTTTAAATTTGGGTGTCACCAAAATGCGCCAAAAAAATTGGCAGGCCGCTATTGGCGTTTTTGATCAGCTCATCAAAGCGCATCCCAAGAGCTTTTTGGCGTTTCGTAATGCGGGACTTTGCTTTGCGCATCTCAATCAACATCAAAAGGCGGCGCGCTGTTTTGAGCAAGCTCTCAAGATTTTTCCCAACTATACCGAAGCGAGAATCGATCTTGGCTTAGTCTGCTTTGCCGCCGGTCGAGCAGATCTTGCCAAGCCCGTCTTAGAAGAAGCCATTAAACAAAACCCTCGCAGCCTTCGCGCCCAAGCGGTTTTGGATGAAGTCAATACAGCTCTGACCGCCAAAAAGTAGTAAATCGTCAACAATCTTAAGGTTCTAGCCTGTCTAAGCCTGCTTAAAATTCCACTAAAATTTGCCCCCTTGGCCACTGCTTTTGGTGTAAAGCTCTGGCGTCTATGAAATCTCGAATCGCAAGTTTCTTTGTTCAAACACTCGTCGCAAGTCTCATCGTTCAGATCGCGTTGCCTCTGGATTTGTTGCATGCCAGTCAGCGCCCTGAGAGAGCATTGCGAATCCCGCCCATCTCTTGTGTGAATGCGGTGAGAAATTTGCCTGAAAATAAGAGAGATCGAATTCTCAAAAAGGGATTGAGCAAAGCGATTGTCTCTACATTGTACAGCGCCTTGTCGCAGCTTTCGGGTCGTGGGGATACTCAAGGTCAATATGGGCAGTATTTGGATTCCGTTTTACATTGGGCGAGCACCCTGCAGAGCGACTTGCTCAAAATGAAGGATATGGAAGTCTTTTTGAAAGGGCATCAGCTTCGCTTCTTGGAGCTTGAGAGAATACTGGCCGCTCCGACCTTTGATTTTTCAAAGCCAGTTCGTCTGACACCTACTGGTAACATTGATCGACAAGATCGATCGGCCTCTCCTAAGGCACCCTATGCCACTCCATCGTTTAGATTCAATTCCAAGAAGGATGTGAAGGCAGAACAAAAGAAGATATTTGAAGAACTCGTATTGGTTCGAGATGAGTTTGGGGCCTCGGCGATTACTAAAATCGGACTCCACCGATGGATGCTTCGAAAACTTTTTCAGGAAGCAGGACTTGAAGAACAACAGGCCGCGCGAGATCGAGTTAAAGTTCTGAAGAGCGAGAATTCTCAAATATCGGTCTCAGAGCTGATCGAAAGAAATCGAAAGTCGGGAAGTGCTGAACATTTGCTCGAGGTCTTGCAATTGAGTCTCGAAGATCCTCAGTCCTTTATCCCAGATGAAGCGGGGAAGCCCGATCAGAAATTTACCATGGAGCTCGATGGAACTTTTGATCGACTCCTCAATCCTTGGTTCGATGAAATTCAGGCCCATCCCGAGAAATTCGTAGATAAAGCCACGGGGGTGATCAAAAAGGGGTATCAAGGAGTGACATGGATTCATAAGACATGGGGAACCATCAAGATGGTCATAGGATTGGGAGCCGTTTATACGGGCCTTATGGCGTATGGGACGAATACTTGGAACAAGACGGTGGGGATCTATGTGGATTATACGACACCCGATAGCTTGATTGCTTACGAAGCCCTTCGAGCCCGCGAACAGCAGCGCAAAGTAGAAATCTCCGACAAGACCATTGTGGCCATCGCGGACATGGAGAATCCAGAAGATGCGAGTAAATCCTTCGCGGAAGTATTCGCCAATTATGTTCGTGAGCACGCGGGTGACAAAGCATCCCAGCTCGCGACTCAGTACATGCTGAATTTTATTCAAACAGGGCGAAATGATTGGAAGCCTCAAGATCCCGAAGATCAAAAGAAAATGGCGCAAGTAGCAGATTTGGTCGCGATGTTTAATGTGCAGGTCTTTAATGAAGGACCATTTCCGTCAGCGGATGGAAAACCTCAGAGACTTTTGAGTTCAGCAGTGAAGGATCGATGGCCTTGGCGAAGCGAAACCGAAAGCAATCTCGAAGCAATTTTGCAGGCAATCAAAGAGGGTAAAATGCAGGCCGGAATTGCCCTTCCGGCAGGGATTACGCCTCCTTCTTATATGGCTGAACCCCCGCCGAGTCATCAGTGGAAGGTCGTCATCGCGGGAGAAAAAATCTGGGATCGTCATCTTTCGAAGGGGATCAGATTTGTTTGGGAAACAGAGCCCGTGCGATGGGGAGTGCTTGTGGGTCTTGGTGCCGGTGGAGTTTGGATGGTCAAACGACGGATCCGTCATAAAAACCAATTTAGACTCGAGGACTACGAGGAATTTACTCCGGCTCGATAAAATACCTAAAAAGACCTGCACCTTGCTGGGATTTTAGGTATTCCTAAGGGGTCATGGCTGAGCAGAATATCCGAAATTTTTCGATTATCGCGCATATCGACCATGGCAAATCGACGTTGGCGGATCGCTTTATTGAGTTTACCGGCACCGTCACCAAGCGAGAGATGAAGGAGCAGCTCCTTGACTCCATGGATTTGGAGCGAGAGCGCGGAATTACCATTAAAGCGCAGACGTGTCGGCTCAACTATCGCGCAAGAGATGGCAAAGATTATGTTCTCAATCTCATCGATACACCGGGACATGTGGATTTTAATTACGAAGTGTCGAGATCTCTCTCCGCCTGCGAAGGGGCTCTTCTTGTTGTCGATGCCTGTCAGGGGATTCAAGCGCAAACACTCGCCAATGTTTATTTGGCGATGGAAAACAATCTCGAAGTCATTCCTCTCATCAATAAAATTGATTTGCCTTCCGCTGATCCCGAAAAGGTGAAGCGTGAGATTCAAGAAGTGATTGGATTAGACGCTGATGGCGCGGTCCTCGCCTCCGCCAAGTCTGGGATAGGGATACAGGATGCTCTTGAAGCGGTGATTGCAAAGGTGCCGCCTCCCTCAGATCGCAAAGACTGTGAAGGCAAGCTCGCCGCCCTCATTGTGGATTCGTGGTTTGATGCCTATCGAGGTGTTGTGATTTTGGTTCGCGTGTTTAGCGGAACCATGAAGGCGGGTGACAAGATTCAGCTCATGAGTACGCATCGAGATTACGAAATTCTCGAAGTTGGAGCGTTTTTTCCTCGCGGACAAAAGATGGAATCTCTGAGTTCTGGTGAAGTGGGCTATATTATCGCGGGGATTAAGCAGATTCGAGATGCACGTGTGGGAGATACGGTGACACTCGCAAAACATCCCGTGAGTCAGATGCTTCCGGGATTTAAAGAAGCAAAGCCCATGGTTTTTTGCGGGATATTTCCGGTGTCGAGTGATGACTATGAAAATCTCAAAGATGCTCTCGAAAAGCTCACTCTCAATGATTCGGCGGTGTTTTATGAGCCTGAGACTTCAGAGCATTTGGGATTTGGGTATCGCTGTGGATTTTTGGGTCTCTTGCATATGGATATTATTCGCGAGCGATTGGAGCGCGAATACAATCTCAATCTGATTTGTACGGTGCCAACCGTCAAATACCGCGTCTTTTTGACCAATGGAGAAATGTTTGAGATTTCTAATCCCGGCAAGATGCCCGATCCAACAAAGATCGAAAAAATGGAAGAGCCGTTTTATAAAGTGAGTATTCATACGCCGCCAGAGTATATCGGGGCAATTCTCACTCTTTGCAATGATCGCCGGGGCAAAGAGCGAAAGATGGAATACATGACACCGGAGCGAGTGATCATCGAATACGATTTGCCTCTCAACGAAATCGCTCTTAACTTTTTTGATAAGCTCAAATCGATTTCGAAGGGCTATGCCACACTGGACTATGAGTTTAATGACTATCGGCAAAGTGATCTTGAAAAAGTAGATTTGCTTTTGAACGGCGAAGCGGTGGAGTCTCTCAGCTTTATCACGCACAAAGATTTTGCGTATCAGCGCGGACGAGAGATCACCAAAAAAATGAAAGAGCTTTTGCCCAAGCAAATGTATCAGATTGCGATTCAGGCAGCGATTGGCTCCAAAGTCATTGCGCGCGAAACTCAAAGCGCGCTCAGAAAAGACGTTTTGGCCAAATGTTACGGCGGCGATATTTCACGAAAGCGCAAACTCCTCGAAAAGCAAAAAGAGGGCAAAAAGCGCATGAAGCAGATTGGCTCGGTCGAAGTCCCACAAGAAGCCTTTTTGGCGATTTTGAAGCTCGATGATTGAGTAATTCTTTTTATTTTTGAGCGCCTTCTCTAGAATAAGTATTATGTTGAGTCGTCGATCGTCGCAAAGTGGTTTGGGCTTTGGTCCCTTTTTCTTTACGCTTTTGTTTCTTGTGATGGGTTGGCTCGCGACCTACTATGCGATTGGCTATTTTGGAAAAGCAAAGGCTCAAACCATTATGGTGGAGACCATTTTGCTGAATCGGGCCGTCACCGAAGAAGAGCCATTTAAGGCGGCGATCATCGAGGATCTTCTCAAAAAAGGACCGATTGTTGTGAAGCCCGAAGACGTCACTGTTTTGAGGGGCGAAAAGCTGGTCAAAGTCTCCATTAAATTCACTCAGCGTGCCGCCGTTCCTTTGACGGACTATGGGGTGGATCTGCCTTTTGAGGCCAGCGTTGAAGAGAAGACTGACGTTCAACGAGCCTTCTAAGTGATTGTAATTACTTACTTTTACTAACAGACCAGCCAGTTTTTTGACGGACTTAATGCGCCGCAGCATTCGCCGTACAATAGAGAGATGCGCGGTCTTTGGGTGGTAGCAGCTCTCTTGATCGGTGGTGTCTCACCGCTGAAGCCGGTTTGTGGGAGCGAAGTGGATGCCCCTCTCAAAGAATTCATCCGTGCGGTCAGCCTCGGCGAGCTCAAAGTAACCCAAGATCAAGAGCTCGGAGTTTTAAATCCATTTTTCATTCGATTCGAGTCACTTGGAACCTACGATGATGAGGATGTATTCTTGGCTCTTGGGAGAAATTCTGAGCGCGAACTCGTCCTGTTTGGTTGGATGAAGTCCTCTCGTCAGCTCACTCTTGATCAGGCCACCGATCGTTGGGTCGAAGAAAAGCTCGCCTCTGTCCAGACAGAAGAGGATTTGCAAGCGTTTCAGGATTTTCGGCGACTCGTTCGAGGGGCCATCTATGATGTGAAGGCACAAAAGCAATCCCTCGAAGCCGTCGCATTTTTAGAGACCATGGTGTTCTTTGGAGAAACCACTGAAGAAGCCGTGCTTCAGCAAAACCCCGTCGGATTTCGATTTGTTCCCCCTTCGCAGGCTCAAGTCACACTCGTGCAGTATGAGCTTTCGCCCAAGCTTTTGGCTTTCTTAAGATAAAATCCTTGTTTAGTCTGATGCTCGTGGCATTTGATTCGGGGTTCTTGGATCTCCCAGACCTTTCTAAAAAAGACTGGCTCTCCTTATTTGCCGATATTCAAAAATCCGAAAACAAATCTTTAATTCTCAAACGACCGGCTAAGGGATTGCTGGCGTTTTTTGAACCGAGTACGCGGACTCTCGTGAGTTTTGAGTCGGCGGGATTGGATCTAGGAATCCGATGGGTCAAACTCAATGCTCAGGATTTGAGTCTCCAAAAAGGCGAAACCCTGGCAGATACGTTTCGCAATTTAGCACTTTATGATTTTGATTTTGCGGTAGTGAGGCACAGTGTTGCGGGTGTGCCTCATCTCGTACAATCGTGGATGAAGATTCCTGTTTTTAATGCGGGCGATGGAGCGCACGCTCACCCCACTCAAGCTGTCGCCGATGCCTATACCCTCTGGAAGACGAGAGGCTCAAAGTCTTTGCAGATCGCTTTTTTTGGAGATGTTCTCAAAAGTCGAGTGGTTCGCTCCGACGTCAAGATTTTTAAAGCACTCGGCCATCATGTGTTTGTGTGTGATGAGAGCCGCAAAGAGATAAAAGATTTTTGCGCAGCTCTCGATGTTTCGAGAATTCCCCGGCAAAAATTAAAGAGCATGGATGCAGTCGTTTGTTTGCGAACGCAAAAGGAGCGAGGAGGAGAAACTCGACTGGGAGCTCTTGAGGAGAGCGATTTGGGCAGCAAAACACTCTTGATGCACCCAGCTCCTGTCATTGTTGGAGAGGATTTGAGGTTTAGTCTTTTGTCTGAGCGAGGAGACAAGAATCTCATTTTGATGCAAGCGCGAAACGCTTATTGGATGAGGCGCTATCTGATGCATGAGGTTTTGAAAAAATGAGAATTTATTCAAAAAACCTCTGGAACTCCGCTCGATCTCAATTTGCAGAAGGGAGTTTTGAGATTCGAGGCGGACGACTCACTCAGTTTTTGTGGGGAGCCCCGTCGGGCAAAGGAGCCAAATCCAAGATCAAAGATTTTGGGGATCTCATGATCTTGCCATCGGCCGTGGATCTCCATGTGCATTCGCGAGATTTTGATGAATCCCACAAAGAGACTTTTGAGAGTCTTCAGTCTCAGGCCTTTCAAGGCGGTGTCGCTGTGATGGCATGTATGGCCAATACGATGCCTCGACTCGACTCTCTTGAGCGACTCAAAGATTTTTTTAGGCGCACGCAAAAACTCAAAGTAAGGCTCCTCCCTTTTGCCGCCGTCACCAAAAATCTTGAGGGAATTGATGCCACGGATTGGGACAAATTGCTCAAGCTTCCGATCGCGGGACTTTCGGATGATGGCAAGCCTATATTGAATGAGGACATGATGAGATCCGTCCTTAAAGTGACCAAAAAATTCAAAAAACTTCTTTCTCTTCATGAAGAGGATTTGAGAATTTCTAAAGCCTCAGTCATTCATTTGTCGGCGTCGTCTCTGCGTCTCGGAATTGACGGATCTCCTGAGGATTCGGAATGGACGATGGTCGAGAGAGATCTCGCTCTTGCGCATGAAGTCAAAGCCCATGTGCATTTTGGGCATCTTTCTTCGGCTCAGAGTGTGGAGCTCTTAAGACGCGCGCGAAAAAAGGGTGTTTCGTTTTCGGCAGAACTCACCCCTCATCATGCGCTCTTGACTGTCGAAGATTATGAATCTTTGAGTCCAACGCTTTGGAGCAAGATGAAGGTTTGTCCCTGCATTCGAGTGAGTACGGATCGATCGAGTTTGTGGAGGGGGCTCAATGAAGGGCTTTTGGATTGCTTAGCATCTGATCATGCGCCTCATACGTCGTTTGAAAAGGATCGACCATTGGTGGAGGCGGCTCATGGGATGATTTCGATGCAGTATCATCTCCCTCTGTATCACGAGGTGCGTTCGCGCGCTAAAGTGTCGGCCGCGCAGTTTGTGCGAGCGCTCAGTCAACGACCGGCTCAACTTCTCGGATTACAAAATGAAGTCGGCGATCTCAAAGAGGGCCTCAAGGCTCACTTTGTTGTTTTTGATCCCAAAGGAGAGCAAACAATCCACTTTGATCGGTCTCGATCCAAAAACTCTCCCTTCGAGGGCAAATCGATCAAAGGTCGAGTCGTAGAGCATTGGATTGAAGGAGGGAGAGTCTTTTGAGTATGAGAAAACGAAAACAGATTTTAACGCATCGATCACTTCAGTTTCGATTGGCCGGTGTTTTTGTACTTTGGTCGTTTGTGCTGGTCGTGGCCGTAACAACCCTTTTTGTCATGAACTATGCTCATCTCAGTGAAACCTCGGACGCATTGCCGAGTGCCGAGCAGCTCTTCACCAAACTTTTGTTGATTCAACAGCTCGAGGGGATGGCTGTTCGATATTTTATCGCTCTTGCTTTCTTTGTAACCCTGATGGCTCTTCATATCATTATTTTGAGTCACCGAATGACTGGGCCCGTGGCCAAAATGACTCGTCTTTTGAATCAAGCTGCGGAGAC
>CAZUTA010000001.1:38851-294050 GCA_964622975.1 uncultured Bacteriovoracaceae bacterium
CGGGAGAGTGGCCTCAGCAAGTAAAGTTCAGAAAGCGCGATGCGTTTCCTGAACTCGCCTCGGCCTTCAATCGCTTTTCAGAACGCATGAAAAAGTGACGACCGCGAGTCTTCAGAATCAAGCCTACAGAGTGAGTTAAAGCTCCTTCATCTGCCGCCGATGAACTAAGGATGAAGAGAGTTCTTCTTTCAAATTTTTGGAGGTTTTATGAAGGCACTGGTTTCCATATTTGGGATTTATTTTTTGGTCAGCGCATCCGTTTTTGCGGAAGAAACTGAAGTAGGGGTTTTAAGCTGCTGGAAAAAGGCGAGTTTGAGCGCCCGATTGGACTGTCTGGCATTCACCCGAACCCAGATGGATACCTTTGAAAGAGAGATCCCGGTTTTTAGTTCCCACGAAAAATGTTCGATCAGTAAGGGCAATTCGGGAACATGGCTGATGAATTGTCCTGTGGACTTTAGTATTCCTGCCGGCTCCAAGGTGGCAATCTCGGGAAAGTACATTCGGGTGACTTTTAAAAATCCCGATTCGACGAGAATGGATCGATTCATGGGATTGAATGCTTTGGTCTATTCCCTCTATGAGGTCGGTTATCTCAATAAAGAGGGTGAGATCGCTATCGGCTATACGTACCTTTCGTACCTTGAATAAGGCTCAAAATCTGCCTCAAAGCACCCATTGAGTTTGGGGCCGGAATCAGGCTACTTTGAGTTTCGTGGCCCGATCAAAAAAGCCCCCCCATAAATCTAATGGTACAGCTGCTCTTTTGCTTTCGGATGGCAGTATGTGGCTTGGAAAGGCGTTTGGGGCGAAGGCGACTTTAACGGGTGAGTGTGTCTTTCATACGGGGCATCAGGGCTACCAGGAAATCCTGACGGACCCTTCTTATACCCGCCAGATTCTCATTTTTTCGGCCCCTCAAATTGGCAACCAAGGCTTTTGCGAAGACGATTTTGAAAGTGATCAGATCTGGGCCGCGGGAGCAGTGGTGCGGGACTATTCTCCGAGCCCCTTTCAGTGGCGCCAAAAGGAGTCCCTTTCGCAGACCATGGAGCGGTTTGGACGGCCAGGGATTTCGGGGATTGATACCCGCCGTTTGATTTTGCATTTGAGAGAACATGGAAACCTCTGGGGAGTTCTTTCGACAGAGACCACCGATCCCAAGATTCTCAAAAAGCATTTGGACAAAAAGCCTTCGATGGAAGGGCTCTCGCTGACATCCGAAGTCACAACCCGCAAAGCTTATGTTTGGCAAAAAGGCTCGCATTCGCTGCTTAAGGAGTCCACTCAGCGGCACTTTATGGCGGGCGGAAAATACAAAAAATGTGTTGTCATGGACTTTGGAGTCAAACGCCAGATTCTGAGATATTTGGTCGACGCAGGATTCGAGAACATCGTGGTGGTTCCGGCGTCGACAACGGCAGAAGAGATCCTTCAGCATCGACCGGATGTGGTCATGCTTTCGAATGGCCCCGGCGATCCCGCCGCAGAAGCGGGCGTTATTCAAGAGGTCAAAAAATTGCACGGCAAGGTTCCCCTTTTTGGAATCTGTCTTGGACATCAGATTTTGGCATTGAGCCTCGGTCTTCAGACCTACAAACTCAAATTTGGGCATCATGCGGCCAATCATCCGGTACGAAACCTTCAAAAATCCGTTGTTGAGATCACCTCACAAAACCATGGATTTGCAGTTCCTTACGAAGCCAATCATTTGGCGATTGAGTACACTCACGTCAATTTGAATGACGAAACCATCGAAGGCTTTAGACACCGAAAGCTTCCGATCTACGGCATTCAATTTCATCCAGAAGCGGGGCCGGGACCCTTGGATTCGGTAGATGTGTTTCAGCGACTTCAGTTTGGAGCGCTCGTATGAGAGTGGATCATCGCAAAGACTATCAAACGGCCTTTGAACGACTTCTCAAGTTTGCAAGCGATGGCCCACTCGCCAAAGAAATAGTTTCTGCGAAAGAAGAATTTTTTGCACGCCTCGGTCGTGCGCACGAAAAGCGCGAAGATCTTTATGAAATCGCCACGCAGAGCTTTTTGGAATGGTATTGCTATAATTACCAGACCAAGGCTTTTCATAAATCGCCTGCGGTGATTTACACCACACTTGCCATGGACAATGAGATTTATGTTCAAACGATTGAGCGAGCACTTCTTTATCGTTGGTCTTTTTACGAAGTTCAAAAAGTGGACAAAGAATGGATCGAACTCAAAGATCTTCTGTTTTTGCAGACAAGAAAAGTTTATCACGAGCGGCGGTTTCCGGAGTTTAGAGTCTGGAAGCCCAAAGTGGGTCAGATTATTCAGGCCCGCCTGTTTTTGTATCCCGATGAACAAGGGTATTTTATGACCCATGCGTGGATTCATCCCGTCTCCGAAACTGATCTGCTCAAAAAGACGTGTGAGGCGCAGACTCAAGTCTGGTCTGCCCATGAGGGGCTATTGATGGAGAGCATTGAAGCAGCAGCGCGAACTCTCGGACTCGAAACTCAGCTCAGTGTCAGCCGCGCCAGCAATTGGTATTATCAAGAGCTCAAAAGGAAGTTTGCGTGAAGCGCACAGATATCCGTAAAATTCTAGTGATTGGATCGGGCCCTATTCAAATCGGGCAGGCGTGTGAGTTTGATTATTCTGGCACACAAGCCGTTAAGGCATTGCGAAACTTGGGCTATGAGATCGTTTTGGTAAATTCCAATCCCGCCACCATCATGACGGATCCGGATTTGGCTGACAAAACCTATGTGGAGCCACTGATTCCAGAGATTTTGGAAAAAATCATCGCCAAAGAGAGGCCTCAAGCACTCCTGCCGACCTTGGGCGGACAAGTGGCACTCAACTTGACGATTGAGTTGCATCGCATGGGAGTTTTGGACACCTATCAGGTCGAAGTCCTCGGAGCCAAAATTGCCTCAATCGAACTCGCCGAAGATCGTGAAAAATTTCGCCAGCTCATGCAACAGCTTCAGTTGCCGATTCTCAAATCTCAGACGGTGAAAACCTTGAGTGAGGGGATTCGCATAGGCCAAGAATTGGGATTTCCGCTTGTTTTGAGACCCTCTTTTACACTCGGAGGAACGGGTGGAGGTATTGTCTATAATCGTCAAGAGCTTGCCGAAAAACTGGAAGAGGCCTTGAGGGCGTCGCCGACTTCTGAAGTGCTCGTCGAAGAGAGCATCGTGGGATGGAAAGAAATCGAATACGAAGTGATGCGCGATCGATTGGATCAAATGGTGATTGTTTGCGGGATCGAAAACTTGGATCCCATGGGGATTCATACGGGAGATTCGATCACCGTTGCTCCGATTCAGACACTCACAGATAAGGAGATTCAGCGGCTTCGAGAAGCGTCGAAGTTGATCGTCAAAGGTGTGGGAGTGGAGACGGGGGGTTGTAATATTCAATTCGCGCTTGATCCGGATTCGGATCGTTGGGTGGTTGTCGAGATGAATCCCCGAGTCTCACGGTCCTCAGCACTGGCTTCAAAGGCCACGGGATTTCCGATTGCCAAACTCGCTGCGATGCTTGCGGTGGGATATACGCTCGATGAAGTTCAAAACGATATCACCAAAAAGACACCGGCTTCGTTTGAGCCTGCGCTTGATTATGTCGTGATTAAAGTGCCTCGATTTGCATTCGAAAAATTCCAGCAGACGGAACCACTTCTTGGGACACAGATGAAGTCCGTGGGCGAAGTCATGTCGTTTGGACGCACATTTAAAGAAGCACTCATTAAAGCTTTTGATTCACTCGAGATTGGTCAGCAAGGTTTTGTGCTGCCCAAAACCTGGACTGCCAAAGATGTGGGGATAGAAACCATCCGTAAACCTCGATTTGATCGATGGTGGCTGATTTCGCATTTACTGCGCACGCAAAAGGCGAGTGTGCAAGAGATTCATGAAGCCACGCTAATTGACCGCTGGTTTTTGGATCAACTCGCAGAAATTATTAATACGGAAGAAGCTTGTCGCGAGGATTTCACACTGGAGATTCTCCAAAAAGCGAAGGGCATGGGCCTCTCGAGTCGCCGTATCGCTCAACTCAGCGGAAAGCCCGCAGCGGAAATCGACAAGAAGCTCAAAGCGCTCGGCGCCGGTGACTCCCTCAATCAAATTGATACATGTGCGGGAGAATTTGAGGCTCTGACGCCCTATTATTATTTTGGATCTGAAGTCTCGCTGCCCACTGGCATCAAAACGGCGCCACTGCCGTCGGTTAATTCTAAGGGCTCGGTGATTATTTTGGGTTCTGGACCTAACAGGATTGGTCAAGGGGTTGAGTTTGATTACTGCTGTGTCAAGGCGTCTCAGGCTGTTCAGGAAATGGGCTTTGATGCAGTAATGGTCAATTGCAATCCCGAAACAGTTTCGACCGATTATGATATCAGTAGCCGACTTTATTTTGAGCCTCTGGAGACGGAGTATGTTGAACGCGTTTTGAATTTTGAAAAAAAACTCGGTTCTGTCGTGGGTGTTTTGTGCCAAACGGGCGGGCAGACCGCTCTCAAGTTGTCTCAAAAAGTAAAAGGCATGCCGATTTTGGGGACTTCTAAAGAGCAAATTGATCGTGCCGAGGATCGCGCAAAATTTGATCGGCTGCTTGGAAAGCTCAAACTCAAGCGTCCCAAATCGAAGATCGTGAACAAACTCGAAGAGCTCCCCCGAGTCGCTCATGCGATTGGATATCCGGTTTTGGTGAGGCCGAGTTATGTGCTGGGCGGTCGGAGCATGCATGTCGTGCGATCACGCGAAGAGCTCGATCGCATTATGGCGCGCATTGCGATGACGTCGGATATTGAGTTTCCTCTTTTGGTGGATCGATTTTTAGAAGATGCGATTGAAATTGACATTGATTGCGTGGGCGATGGATCCGAAGTCTACGTGATCGCCATCATGGAACATATCGAAGAAGCGGGGATTCATTCGGGGGATTCGAGTTGTTCCTTGCCGACGATTAGTCTCGAAGGCTCCACCATCGAAAAAATCCGAAAGCAAGCAATTCAAATTGGACGAGAAGTCAAGCTTTCGGGATTCCTAAATATTCAAATGGCCCTCCACAATAACGAAGTCTTTGTGCTTGAGGTTAATCCCCGAGCGTCCAGAACCTTGCCCTTTGTGTGTAAGGCGACCGGCTTTGATTGGGTGAGAGCGGGTATTTTTGGAATGCTCGGAAAGACTTTTAAGGAGCAGGGGATTCTCGCTCCCCCTGTTCATCCCAATGCCTTTAGACATTATAGTGTCAAAGAAGTGGTCTTTCCGTTTTTGAAGTTTCCTGGTGTCGATGTTTTGCTCGGGCCAGAAATGAAGTCCACCGGCGAAGTGATGGGGATAGGTGAAGATTTTGCCGAAGCCTTTATGAAGGGACTTTTAGCGGCCAATCACCGTATGCCAAAATCTGGAACCGTATTTGTCAGTGTGAAGGATTCAGACAAACCTAAGATTTTGGATATTTGCTCTAAGCTTAAGATGCTGGGTTTTAGGATCGTCTCCACCCATGGCACAGCGGCGTTTTTGAGAAGCCACGGAATTGTTTGTTCGGGGATCAACAAAGTCAAAGAAGGTCAGCCTCATATTGTGGATGCGATCATTAACGGTGAAATTGCGATGGTCATCAATACCACCGATGGTGATACGGCCGTGTCGGATAGCTATACGATTCGGCGCTCGGCACTTCAGACAGGCGTGCCTTATTTTACGGCGATTACCGCGGCCCGAGCGTCGGTGAATTCGCTCAGCCGCTGGATTCGAGGTGAACTCAATATCCAATCGCTTCAAGGATTGGAGTCGGTGGTGAGCACGGCCAAAGGCCGCGAAGCGCCGGTCAGTTTAATGCAGAGAAAGGTCAAAAAATGAAACGAGAACCCATGACACCTAAAGGTTACGAGAAACTGCAAAAAGAGCTCGAGCACATCAAGCATGTCGAGCGCCCCAATAATATTAAGGCGATCGAAGAAGCTCGCGGTCACGGGGATTTGTCAGAGAATGCGGATTATGATGCCGCTAAGCAGGAGCAGGGGTTGATCAATGCGCGAATGCTTCAGCTCGAAGATATTTTGGCGCGCGCTGAAGTGATTGATCCTAAGTCTCTGAGTGATAGTCGTGTCATGTTTGGAGCGACAGTGTCGGTGGTGGATACGGAGACCGAACAAGAATTTAAATATCAGCTCGTAAGTTCGCACGAATCAGATGCCAAACAAAATCTCATCTCCATTGATTCGCCCATCGGAAAAGCTTTGATCAACAAAGAAGAAGGCGATGAAGTCGTCGTCGCTACCCCCAGTGGGGGCCGGACATTTGCGATTACCAAAATTGAGTATCGTTAAGTTTGGTTTAAATCAGCGTTTTCGTGCCGCATGACCGATGCGGATCATGTGGGATGGAGCCGTCTTTGATTTCCGAATCACCTTTTTTGGAAAGTCTGTGGCTTTGATTCCCGTTTTGAGATGGGGGGGGAGCTGGTTGACCTGGTCCGGGAGAAGTAAGAGCGGACCCTTCACACCGTCGGCGATAACTTCATAGAGTCCCTCGTTTGTTCGAGTCACTCGCTGAATTTGCCGAGCATCTATCACCTGGTTGCCAATCGTCATCTGATGACTGCTCGTCAATGATTGTGAGTTGTTGAAGTCCTCGTGGACTTCCCAAAGGGCCCAAATATTCAGAGTGACAAGCAGCAATGCTGCAAAGGCGCGTACTGCAAAAGTTTTATTGCGCTGAAGCGTGCGGACTTTTGAGTTTCGCAGTTCGTCTAAGCGTTCAATGCTCTGATCTTTCAGTCGAGCGCGATTCAAAGGGACATCCAAGAGCGCGGGAAGGTTTTTGATAAAGGATTCAAATTGAGCTCGTTTGCCTGAATCCAAATTGGTGAACGTCAGTCCAATCCCGTCCGTCGCATGGCGGACGACTTGACACTGAAGTTGGATCTCAAAAGCCTCTTGGTGAAGACTTTGTACTGCGAGGTTCAAGTTCACTAAGGACTTAAGAGCTGGCCGGTCCGTGGTTTTTAAGAATAATCCACCCAGAGAAATATTATCGACGTAGGCTTTGGCTAGGGCTCTATCGCTCCCAAACGAAACGTTGAGTTGGGTTCCCTGAATGTCTTTTCGAGCTGTCTTACGCAGCTCTGCGCCCAGGAGTGGAGGGAGAGGCTCTTGAGGGTTGATATCAAAGCCCTCTTCGATGGACTTCTCAATAAGAGAATTGATTCTGTTTTCTGTCTTCACGTGTTCGTTTGCCCCTAGTCTTCTTGCTGCGCCAATCGGTAGGATTTCATCCGACGAATCGATCCATAAGCGTTTGGAAAGTTTGAGATCGGAAACGCGGGAGGGCTGATGCCGTCATAAAGACGTTGGTCATAAAAGTAGCGACTGGCATAACCCTTGAGTGTAGATCCCGAAATAGTGGCCGTCGTTTGATCCTTATACTCGGAGATCCCGCCAAAGAATTTGATGTTTCCTTTGTTGGGCGTTCCTGAAGCGGAATAATTAAGAACTCCGAATCCACAGCCCTTTTTATTGGCAGTATTGGCACCGCATCCCACACCCGTTGAAGAATCGTAGGCGTTTGAGTTTCCGGCGTAGATTGCGCCATGCAAATTGATATCATTCGGCGCACTCGTGCTCGCGTTGTAAGGAGTTGGGACATAAATCAAGACGTTCTTTTGAGTGGAGATGATTCCAAGAATGGTCTGGGAGTCTTCAGAGACTGTCGCCGCAATGTCGGGATTTGTTGGACTGATCCCCGATCCATTCAGGTCGCCGTAGGCATTCGCCACTGGCGTGGTTCCCATGGACCCATCTGCAGTGGCTGTCACATACTCTACATCCTCGTATTGGAGGTCATTCGTGATATAGATATCCTTGAGCGCTGAAACCGTCAGCGCAAAGTCCTGAGCGACAGCGGGTCTCGTTCGGCTCGCTCCACCGAGTTTAGAAATCGCTCCATTGACATGAATGGTTCCATTGATACGCCCATTGAGGATGCTAGGAGCCGCGGCGTAATTATTTGCATTAAATACATAAGTTACATTGCAAGGATCGTCGGCAATGAGGATATCTCGCGCGGTCGATGCTGCAGACGTCGAATTAATTTTGATTTGCTGAAATTTACACGATTGGTGGGACGGTTGAATTTGTGTCCATGCGCTTGAGCTTGAATAGGTGTTCACATCAGATTCACCCGTGACAACATTCATTGTGACTTCGGCATTTCCTTCGACATAGATTCCTCCTGAAGGAACATTGGAGGCTAAGTTGTTGACCGGGAGATAGATGCCATTCGGAATACTCGTCAATGCTTGATTAAACGTTCCATCCGCATGATAAGTCAGAAAAGATTTCATTTCGGCCACGGTGGGTTGAGTATTATTCGTGGATGCGGTCGATGACGTATCTCCTGCGGCAAGTCGGTGAGTATTAAACATTGCCGAAGGCATTGAGACACTTGGAACACTACCTGCTTTATTGTCCTCGAATGTGGGACACTGAGAAGGGCAACCCGTATAATTGGTAGCGCTCACATAGTTCCAGAGGTTCTCAGCAATCGAGGAGGTAAAGTATCCTGAGAAATAGGGGTGTCCATAAAAGTTTGGCTTTTGGTTGACGTGGACAGGACCTCCATAGACTTCTTGGGCTTGAGCGGAGGTGTTACCTCCAGCAAAGTAAAGTGTGCTTCCATTTTGGTTGAGCATCGAATCCATAAAGAGCGCCCACTGTGAAAAGGGCCGACCCTCGACACTGACACTGATCACTCCCGAGTCTTCGTATTCTCGAGTTGTGAATCTGTTTCGCCCATACCCTCGGACCTGTACAAGATACTCATATTCAAAAGTTATACTCTTTGGATCCGACGCAATCTGAGACTCCACTCTTAGGGGGTTAAAACTAAATTTCCACTCCACATATTTGTCATCATTGGGATCGGGATCAGTCCAAGTTGTGGGGAAGGCAGGATTGTTTCCAGAATCAAAATAGGCAAACTCGTGGTTTGCGTTGAGTGTGCCTTGGGAAGAGTACGCTTGAGCTCTGACGGCATCTCTCAAAAAGTTTAAGGCTTCATCGAGCGCAGAGTTATTATTGTTTGTATCTGTCGCATAGAGATTGTTAATCACGTCAAATCTCTCACCATTGGCAGCTAATGAGGCACTCGCACTGGGATAGCGCAGCTTACCGTTAAACGTAATGGCATCGACCGCGCGATCTATTTTGGCTTTAGCACTTTCGTATTGCGCTTCGGCTTGATAGTTCGCATCCGTCGAATCGAGACTAAAGCTCGATTGGGAGAGGTGATTGCGCGCAGAATTGAGGAAAGCCAAAGTGAGGCCGAGCCCTAAGATCATAAAGGCCATGGTCATGAGGAGAGCGGATCCTCGCTGTGTGTTTAGAAAAAGGCTGTTGCTATTCATAAAATGACTTTCTCGACGCTACACTCGACTTATCTGTTTCTAACGACAGCGAGAAAGTGAGACTCCTGGCGAGGGAACGAATCCGCTTCTACAGCTTCTGAGAGCGGATTGTCATAGGTTCCGGCCTTTGTGGAGTCTTCCACAGATGATCGAAAAACCAGGTGTGGGTTAATTCCCACGAGGTCTTCGAGTCCATTGTTATCATCGTCTGCTGTCCAAGTGACAGTACGCAGATGAAGACTGCCGCCTGTGAGTGTTTGCGTCGTATACGCAAGCTGCATGTCTTCAACTGCGGGATCGATCACTTCCCATTCACCTTCTCCCGTAAGATCGTTTGAATCGGGATTGAATTCTCTTCGGTAAAGTCCCCCTTCTGCTCCATCCACAGCCCATTCGACGAGTTTGACGGGGTAGATTCTGGCTTCGGATGTAAACCCGGCGAGACCCAATCCTCCCGGCTGATTGTAAGGACTTTGGCTGCTCGTGTGATCAACTTGGATTTCGGTTGTGCTATCTCCCAGCACGAGCGTGGAGAGAGCTGTCACCTGAAAGATATTGGAATAGATCACGTCATTGATTTCTTCAGTCAAAATGTAGAGCTTTCCGACCTCGAGCACGTCGGCACACTGAGGATGAGCCCAGAGTCGCTGAGCGCCAACACCGACTCCCGAAGTTTGCGAGGGATTGGCAGAAGCTGTATGTCTCGGATTGAGTTTGCAATTAAAGGAGCCTGTAAAATTGTAAAGAACGAGTCTTACGGCATCACTGTCGTTAATCAGTGTGGAAGGATTTGAGGTGAGATCATTTGTCGGTAAAAAATCATCCAAATTGTCGACATCTTCTCGATAGAGACCGGGCAAAGGCGTAATGCCTGCTCGAACTTCGAGGGCAGAGCAATCTCCAGAGATGAGACCCGACGCGGCATTGTCTTCGCAGGAGGGAAAGAGACTAACGGATTGTTCAATTTCAGATTTAAACCGTCCCACAACAGATTGAGAGAGATTCATGAGCGCATTTTGTTTTTCGGTCGATTGGAGAACCGCCTGATTCTTTTTGAGAAACTGAGATGCCTTGATTCCGATAAAACTCAAAATCAGAATTGCGATCATGATTTCGATGATCGTAAATCCTCTCAATTCGCTTCGGCCCTGCATCACGGCTCTATTATATAGAGCTCAAGGGCAGCGTGAAGCAGGGCACTCCTCGCCAACTATTTAATATGACTTATGTTTTAAACTGGTTGAGCCATCCTTGAGAGAGTGACAACGAACGTTGCAAATTTTGGGCGAAGCGGCAGAAATCTTTTTTGTATGTTAAAATTTTTCAAAGGGGATTCTTGTGGGGAGAAAGGGACTCTTATGAAGGCAATCCCATTAGCATTGGTGATTGGCTATTTTTTAACTATTCCTGGGCTTCAGACCCAACACCCCGTGACGCCATGTCCGGAGGAGGATCCATCCGCTTGTGAAGAACCAGCGGGTGAGCCAGAGGAATAGCTTTTTCTCAAGAATCAAATACGAAGTGCAAGGGGATCCAGTTCATGTGATGGACTGAATCTCTTTGCACTTCAATTTTTCTAACCTTATGTTCTGGTTTATCCCTAAGCCGTTTGCGAATTAAGAGTCGCGCGGACTTCGGCCCACCACTGACGATAGAGCGCAATATATTCTGCTCGAGTCGTCGCTAGTGATTCTTTGGCCTCATCCCATTCTTGGCTACGGCGACGTTTAAAATCTTCTGTTTTAAGATTCCATTCCAAAGCCGCTTTGTTCCACTTTTGGTAGGCCTCGGAAATCTTGACTTCCAATTCTTGGAGGACCGGACTCTGTACGGGCTTCTTTTCTTTGGCGGTTTCCATTTGAGCTTTTAAAATTTCGATATCGGGCGTGCGTTTGAGATTCCAAGCCCATCCCATTTTTGATGCCGAATAAATAAACCACTTTCCTGGATCCCACTGCCAGACTTTGGGGCCATTTCTGTAATCAAACGGAAAGCGATGATGATAATTGTGCCAGCCCTCGCCCGAAGCCAAGAATGCGAGCAACCAAGAATCCTTCGCGGTGGACTTCGTAGAGTAAGGCTGTCGGCCAAAATAATGAGCATACGAATTGATCATGAACGTCGCTTGGTTCACAAAAAACAATCGTACAAAACCACCAAACAAAAGGCCCTCGAGCGCGCGTCCATAGAGAGCGCCGATAAACATTGGCAGGAGGTAAGACGAGGCCACATAGAGAATTCCGTAATACTTGTGCTGAAATCTCAGCAAAGGATCTCGTTCAAGATCTTTGACGTTCGAAAAATCAGTCGTTGTCGGACTTCCAAGGAGCCATCCTATATGAGCCCACCAAAAACTGCGATTGACGTTGTAGGGATCCGCCGGAGTGTCCTCATAGATATGATGACGGCGGTGATCCGAACACCAGCTGAGGGCGGAACCCTCTCCCGCCGAAGTCCCTGCCAAAAGTGAAATCATTCGAAGGGGCCGATTCATCCCAAACGCTCGGTGCGAAAGTCCCCGATGATAGGCGATACAAATTCCAAGGACTGAGAATGCGTACATGGCCACCATCAAGATCCAGTCCGCCGTGGTCAGTGTGCCTCCAAAACCGTAAACATAGACCGGAATCGCGAGCAATCCGACCAAATGGGTGGGAATAACCACCAAAATATTCCGCCAATTAGGTGCAAAGGGCTTAGTTGAATCGGAAATCGTCATATATCTCAAATCCTAACACAGAATGTCACTGGGAACGACAAAACTAAATGTGATAGTTCTTGAGAGTGCGAGTCGAACAAAATCCATTGCAAAAACCACTGCGATACGCAAAAGGAGTGGGCGAAAAATTAGCCGGTCTTTTTGGTCGCAAAGACATTTTAACCATCCAGGATTTGCTCTACTTTTTGCCTCGCACTTACGAGGATCGCCGTCGAGTTTTGAATGTGAGTGAAATTGCTCCGGGCTCTCGAGTGGTGGTGATCGGCCTTGTCGCGCGCTCCCATCCCGTTTTTTATTCAAAATCCAAGCGCCGTGCTTTTGAGATGAATCTCAATGACGTGAACGGTAAGCTCGGTACTTTAAAGCTCACTTGGTTTCATGCGCCCTACCAGACCAAAAAACTGGAAGAGGGGACCTATGTTCTTGTGACGGGTGAAGTCCAAGCCTACCGAGGCCAACTTCAAATGGTTCATCCCGAGATTGAGATTCTGGGCAAAGTGCTAGAGAGCGAAGCTTCTGGCCAGGGGATTGTTCCCATATATTCCGAAACCTCAGGCCTTTATCAAAAGACAATCCGAAGAATTCTTCGACAAGCGGTCAAAGATTTTGCTTCGACACTTCCTGATCCACTGCCCGAAGCGATCCGAACGCGTCGACAGTTTCCAAAGCTTTCGCAGGCGATATTGGACCTCCATGAACCTTCGCCCAAAGCCGACTTTGATTTGCTGAGAGATTCTAAAACTCCCGCTCATCGCCGACTCATCTACGATGAGTTTTTTCATTTGAGTTTGAGTATTGCCCTCAAACGACGGGACTATATGGCGGCCGAGGGAATCGCCTTTCCCAAACCCGAAAAATTTTGGGTCCAAATGAAGAGTCAGCTTCCGTTTCAGTTTACCAATGCTCAAAAGCGAGTTTTGCAAGAGATCCTCGAAGACATGATGAAGCCTCGAGTGATGCATCGCTTGATTCAAGGTGATGTGGGTTCGGGCAAAACTGTCATCGCAGGGGCTGCCGCTTTGGTGGCTCTCGAAGCGGGTTACCAAGCGGCACTGATGGCGCCGACAGAGATTTTGCTCGATCAGCACTTTAAAAATTTTGGAAAATGGTTTGCGGGACTCGGGCTTGAGTGTGTCAAACTCACCGGCAGCTTGAGCGCCAAAGAAAAGCGCGAGGCCTTGCAAAAAATAGAGCAGGGCCAAGCGGCGATGATTTTTGGAACTCATGCTCTCTTTGAAGATGAAGTGAAGTTCAAAAATTTGGGCCTCGTCATTGTGGATGAGCAACACCGCTTTGGAGTTCGTCAACGAGCTCGGTTGGTGCAGAAGGGCCGCTCGCCCGATCTTTTGGTGATGACAGCGACTCCGATCCCTCGGACTTTGGCGCTCACTGTCTATGGAGACTTGGATATTTCGGTGATTGATGAACGGCCTCCAGGCCGTCAACCCATTGTGACCAAAGTCTTTACCGAAAAGCAGCGAAGTCTGCTCGAGTCTTCGATTTTGGATCAGCTCAAAGAGGGCCGCCAAGTTTATATTGTGTTTCCGCTCATTGATGAGAGTGAAAAACTCAATCTTAAAAGTCTCAATGAAATGCTTCCGCATCTCCGAGAAGTCTTTGTCGACTTTAAAGTTTCAGAACTTCATGGCCGAATGAAGGCCGAGGAAAAATCGGGAATTTTAGAAGATTTTCGGCAGGGCAAGGTGCATGTCCTGGTGTCGACGACTGTTGTGGAGGTTGGAGTGGATGTGCCCAACGCAACAATTATGGTCGTGGAGCATGCGGAGCGATTTGGACTGTCGCAGTTGCACCAATTGCGTGGGCGAGTGGGACGAGGAACGCTCAAGAGTTTTTGCTATTTGATGGCGTCTCATTTGGGCACGCCTGAAATTGTGACACGTCTGAGAAGTATGGAACAAACTGAGGATGGCTTTAAGCTATCTGAAATCGATCTCGAACTTCGAGGTCCGGGCGAACTCTTGGGAACACGTCAGAGCGGTGAGCCCACATTTAGTTTGGCTCGATTGCCTCGAGATCTTGATCTTTTGCAAGCGGCAAAAGCAGATGCCGAAGCCATTGTCACTGAAGATCCGGAGCTTCGTGGTCACGCGACTTTACGTGATTCATTTAAGCACCGCGTTGACAAGGCGCTCATGAACTAGACATTTGAAAATCGAAAGAATCCTTGTGAGACCGAAACGACTTCCCTTAAAGTATCCGGAACAGGAGGATTCTAGATCTTATGAAGTTTATTCAAACCCTCGCGATCCTTACGGTATTGACCGGATTGACCGGCTGCCAAAAGATTGCTGACCATTATATTAACGGATATTTTGAGAAAAACGGCGAAGCCGCAGTCGAAAAAGCGATTGATGGTATCGTCAAAAAGAAGCGAGAAGAAGCGGCTAAGGCAGAGCAAGGTCCATCGCTCGAAGAGCGTATGAAAAACCCCGTGACTGTGGCCTTAGGAAATTCTCCTTCGAAGGGCTCCAAGACTCCCAAGGTTGTGATCGTGGAATTTTCGGATTTTCAGTGTCCGTTTTGCACGCGAGTTCTTCCCACAGTGGATGAAGTCATGAAGACCTACGGCGAAAATGTTTCGCTGCACTTCAGACACAATCCCTTGCCCTTTCATCCCGATGCGACTCCCGCTGCAAAAGCTGCTGAAGCCGCTCATAAACAAGGCAAATTCTGGGAAATGCATGACATTCTCTTTAAGAATCAGCGCGAGCTCAAAGCCGAAAACTTTAAAAAGTGGGCAAAAGAACTCAAGCTGGATCTCAAAAAATTTGAGAAGGACATGAAAGAAGAAGCCCTCGGCAAACAAATCGAGGAAGATGCAAACTTTGCTCGATCCAATGGCGCAGGTGGAACCCCGAGCTTTTTTATCGGCAAGCCCGATGGACAAGGTTCGATTAAGGGAGTCCTCTTGGTTGGCGCTCAGCCGATTGAGAAGTTTAAAGAAGTCATCGATGCTTTGATGAAGCAAAGCTAATCGCTTCGATTTAAATTTGAGAATTTACTGCGGGGCCTGCTTGAAAAAGCGGGCCTTGCTTTTTGGTAGTCATTGGAGGACCTTTTTTGAAGAGGAGTTTTTTTATGAAAGGGATATTTTCGGCCATTATGGGATTGAGTGTTTTTATCGGTCAATTGGCTGCTCAAACAGCTGTTGCTTCGCAAGGTTCGACTCTCAAAGTCGAAGGAACAAAGGGCCTGAAATTCTCTGGAATTTGTGTGTCAACGACGGATCCCATGATCAAGCGCTCCTTCGAAGGCGCTGTGCCGATGTCTGTCAGCTTTGATGCCAAAATTGAACGCTGCAGTGTCGAAAAGCCTGCGGATGGCAAAGGCGAACTCATTCTCGAATTTTTTCACAAAGAAAAACTCCTCGTCAGTCAAAAATTCGGAGGCCCGACGATCGGAATTCAGTTTGTGATTCCTTGGTAATGCCGATGCTTGTCTAATTCAGGCGAGCGTCTCGAATCACCATTTCATCTCGCTTTTGTCCGGTAGAAATCATCACCACTTTAACCTTGGTGTAATCCTCAATGGCCTTAACAAAGGTCAGCAGTTCCGACGGCAACTGAGATTCTCGTGCTGCTCCCGAAAATGCCGGCCAGCCTTTAAAGCTTTGATACTCGGCTTTGACTTCGCGATCCCAAAAATTGGGAAAGTCTTGAGTTTTCTGGCCGTCAATCACGTAGTCGGTAGCCATTTTGACTTCGGGAAAGCCCGAAAGAATGTCGAGTTTGGAAAGCGCCAATCCATGGCAGCCATTGAGTGTTACAGCTCGCTTGAGGGCGACGAGATCAAGCCATCCACATCGGCGGGGTCTTCCCGTGGTCGATCCAAACTCATTTCCTTTGGTGGCGATTTCTTTGCCAATTGCTTCGTCTGCTCCCAAACATTCGGTCGGAAACGGTCCCGCGCCGACGCGCGTGGTATAGGCTTTGGTAAGACCCAAGACATAATGCAAATGCGATGGGGCTACACCCGATCCGCATGCGGCAAATCCGGAAGACGTATTGCTGCTCGTGACAAATGGATAAGTTCCGTAATCGATATCGAGCAGCGTGCCCTGAGCGCCTTCAAAGATGATGCGCTTTCCGTTCGCGGATTGTTCGGAGAGATATCGAGAGGTGTCGATCAAATGGGGTTTGATTTGTTCGTAGTGTTCTAAACTCTTTTCAAAAATTTCTGAAAAACTCGGGACTTCTGTTACGCCGAGCTCTTTGAGCTGGAGGCATTTTTCTTTGTAAGTATCCTCAAGTCTTTGTTTGAGAGGTTTGACATTTCTAAACTCACCAATTCGCACGCCAAGACGCATGGCTTTGTCGCCGTAGGTGGGGCCGATCCCACGACCGGTCGTTCCGATTTTAACACCGGTTGAGAATTTTTCACGGCCTCGATCCAAAAGCTGATGGTAGGACAAGATCACATGACAGAGTTCGGAAACTTTGAGGCGCTCAGGCCCTACGTGTACACCGCGACTGGCGAGTTTGTTTTTTTCTTCCAAAAAAACACCCATATCAAACACAACACCATTGCCGACGACATTCACGGTCTGCGGATGCAGTACTCCCGAGGGAATCAAATGAAGGACAGTTTTTTCGCTTCCGACGACGATGGTATGGCCCGCATTATTGCCCCCTTGAAAGCGAACCACGATATCCGCTTTCTCGGCCAAGTGATCGATGATCTTGGCTTTGCCTTCGTCACCCCATTGAATTCCCAAAAGAACGATGTTTTGAACTTTGGATGTCATCTTCTAGAACCCGCCTTCCGTCTTTCCGTCTAACAGATAATCGATGAGTCGCTGAACAGAAATCTCATGGACGCGCTCTTGTGCTTCCAAGGTCTGCGCTCCAACATGAGGAGAGAGGAGCGTGAGCTCTGACTTTAAGAGGGCCGATGTACGGGGAATCGGCTCAGTCTCAAAAACGTCCGCCGCAAAGCCCGAAAGCAGGCCCTTATTCAGAGCGCGCACAACATCTTGTTCGACAACGATTGATCCGCGAGCGGTATTCACTAAAAAGGGCTTTCTTTTGCAGATCTGAAGAGCCTGAAAATCAAGAAGGCCACGGGTTTCAGATGTAAGAGGAGTGTGTACAGAAATAATATCGGAGGTCTCCAAAAGTCGCCTGAAGGGGAGTTTTTTGAAAGGAGTTCCATTTGCCTCAGAGACATAGGGATCGCAAAAAGAGACTTCGGCCTCAAAAGCCTGAAGTCGAGCGGCGACACGTCGGCCCACTCGCCCGAGACCAATGATGCCGACGTGCTTTCCGGATATTTCGAAGCCTCTCAGGGATTTTCTGAGTGGCAAGGTCGTGAGTGGTGTCCATCTTCCGCGACGGACTCGATCGTCCGCTTGGGGGATCTTTCTCAGGAGACTGATGAGTAAGCCGACCGTGAGTTCCGCCGCAGCCGTCGCATTGGCCCCAGCGGCATTGGTCACATAAATTCCGCGTGATTGAGCCTCTTTCAGATCGATGTGATCCATACCCGTTCCTGCCATGACGAGGCATTTTAAGTGCGGAGCCTTTTGGAACTCCTTTTTGGAGAACGGAGAGGTTGATCTCAAAATGATTCCGTGAGCACGAGGAAGATATTTGGCGAGAGCACGAGCGGGAACAATCCTCCACAAAATACTGCTTGCGGATTTGAGCTGCCGTTGGGCTCGAAGACTCAATTCATCGACGATGTAGACTTCAAATTTTGGATTCGCCATTTCAAAGCTCTAGTTCATCAATAAAGACTTTGAGAGCTTTCATCAAATCCACTTTTACTTTGGCCCGGCCCAGTTCTCCACCGAGAGCGGTCAGAGCGCTCAATAGATCAAATGGCGAATAGTATCCCAAATGCGAAATACGAAAGGCTTTGCCCTCCCATTCGCCCTGGGCTCCGGCAATTCGAAACCCATGAGTTTCTTCGATGGTTTTGAGAATTTCCTTAATTTTTACTCCTTCAGGGGCTTTGATCGCCGTGCAGGCGACCGATGGGAGTTCCGAAGCGAGTTCGAGACCCATGGCAACGACCGCGTGGCGGGTGGCGGCGGCGAGCTTTTGATGACGCTCAAAGACATGCGAGAGCCCTTCCTCTTCCAATAATCGAAGACTCTCTTTGAGAGCGACAATCAGAGAAACACTCGGCGTAAATCCAGTCTGCCCTTTGACCTGGGATTCAAATTCACGGTTCAAATCAAAATAAAATCCCGGAAGACTCGGTGTCTTGGCGCGCTTTCGCGCGCGAGGGGAGAGAGCCACAAAACTCAAGCCAGGCGGAAGCATGAGGGCCTTTTGAGAGCCCGTCACGGTGGCGTCGACACCCCACTCATCCATTTGAAAGGGCAAAGCGCCGATCGAGGTGATGGCATCAACAAACAAAAGAGTCTTGGGTTGTTCCTTTTTGAGCCAAGCCGCGATTTCGGAGAGCGGATGAAGAGTACCCGTAGAGGTTTCGCTATGTTGAATGAGGAGGCACGTATGTTCCGGCTTAAGCGCTTTTTTGAGAGCTGAGACGCTCACGGATTTTCCCCAGGGAAGCTTGAGTTCGTCCACCTTCAGTCCAAAGGCGTCGGTGAGTTGCAAAAATCTCTCTCCAAATTTTCCGGCATTAACGGCCAATACTTTGTCTGACGGTTGGAGACAGGATCGAATCACGGCTTCCATCCCGCCTGTGCCTGAGCTCGTCAACGTCACGATCGGCTCCTGAGTTCCAAAGAGTTTTTGGAGACCTCGCTGACACTCGGCCATGAGAGTTCGAAATTCCTCGGAGCGATGGTAGCGGATGGGCTCTGAAAGAGCGGCCAAAACTGTGGGCGGCAAGGGGGTCGGACCTGGTGTAAAAAGAAGAGGCTTTTTCACTCAAGCGTCATCTTAAGGGGCGAAGCTTTACTGGGGCAAGCTTTCATAGGCGAGTTCGCTCGCAAAAAAGAATTTCTTAGTGGCTTTGTTCCAATCCAATCGAACGAGGGCCTTTTCGGTTTTTTGAGTACCCACGGCGTAATTGATTTCACGCTCGATCCAATAATCTCCCATGATCAAAGCCAGACGGCCCTGAGATTGAGAAAGTCCGTAACGCCATTCAAATGCCTTTTCGTTACGAGTGCCTTCATCGACAACTTTCATCGCGGCATCAAAGTGATAGGTCGCATAGAGAAAGTAGCCTTTGAGAGTCTTTTCTTCCTGAAGCAATTCGCGAGAGTTTTTTTGCAAATGTTCCTCACGAATTTTAAGAATCTCAGCAGGGAGCTTATCAAGTGTGGAGACCTCAAACTCTGACTTTCTAAAAACCTTGAAACGAATTGACGAAATTCCATCGAGCGGGCCGTCAAAGACTTCAATGGCTGGGAATTCCAAGTTGCACTGCGCGATTCTCTTTGGGCGAGTAATCTTGCAAAGCTCAGTGACCAAAATGGATGTCTGGAGCGGATTCCATGAATTGAATACATTAAAGCCAGTGCCTCTCAAGACAAGATCAGTGGGTGCAATGTCGACATTTAGATTTTCTATCATCTTGCTAAAGTTTTCGATTTTTGGATTCAAGTTTGGGTTCTGGCCTTCTTCCAATTTTGAATTTACGTAGAGGGCCGTGGGGCCATGGACGCGAATAAAAGGGTCAACGAGAACATTCGGATCTCGAAACGTCACCGGTGTGGGATCAGATTGAGGAACAAAGGCTCGAAAGATTTCGAAGTGAGTGGGCACGAGTGAAATCTGCTTTTGAGGATTGTCAGCATTCTTTACTGATGCATCCAAATGAAGTTCCAGTCCTTGGGCACTAAGAGCTTGCGTCGCCAAAATTAAAATCAATCCGTATGCAAAATGTCTAAAACTAGGCATTGAGGGCCTCCTTATCTGGGCTCGTCTAATCGAGCACTTCTCATACCCTTAAAGACAAATCCCTTATAGGGGACCTAAAATTTTGATTAGTTTCAAAGGCTTAACTTTGACTGGACCCAATTTTGTCACTGAGGGGCTCGCAAAAATTAGGGATTTCCCCCTCATGGAGGGCTTTAAGCCCTTTAAACCTGGTGAACCGATTGCAAGTCTTAAGGGTCAAAGATGCTCAGCGAAGACCGAAAACTCGGACAAATCCTGATCAAAAGTGGAGCCGTAAGTCTCGAGGATATCGCTCACGCTCTCACCGCTCAGGCAGAATTGAGAATTCTGCACTCTCGAGGCCAGGCCCCAAAAATTTTTAGACTTGGTGAAATACTCTTGTTTTCAAAGAAGATCAGTCTCCACGTGCTTCACGACGCTCTTCGACAGCAGACCCAAAAATCTCAATCCTCTCGAGTGAGTGCCGCTCGATCTCGGGCGCAAGAGATTAAGGATTCTGAAGTTTTGACTGAGGACAGCAGTATTCTTAAGCGTCTGAGTTCATTTTTGAAGTGGAAGTGAGCTCCGCAAGCGCCACACCTTCGCTTTGAGATTCGCCAGCTATTCACAAATTCATTAGTTATTTTAAGGTGTTAGGACTGGCCCGGGGCTCTGAATTTGGCATCCTGCTTGCAGCTTTTGATTCTTAAGGTGGATTCTTTACGTATTCATGGCTTTTGGGGACTCCTGTTCCTTTTGGGTGCTTTTGGCGTTCAAGCGCAATCGCCGGTTGAAGCCGAAGTCGAGCGCGACTTTGTGCGCTTTCAGGCTGCCAAGATTTTTTTAGAAGCCCACCGTCCGGACATCGAATCTCGGCTCAAAACCAATCTGGCAGAACTCAATCGAGGATTTGAAAGAACCATCCCCATTGATCGACCCGTTCTCGATATCCTGGGGCGAGAGTCGGGTACCAAATTCATTGAACAAGCCAAGACACAAATTTTGGATCTCTTTTCGGCCGAAGAAGACAAGGCGGAAATTAATTTGATCCTCGAGGATTTGGAAAACCGAGTTCGTTACTGGCGTCTGCGTCATGGAATCGAAGTCAAGATTCTTCCAAATGTTCAGAAACTCATTTTGGAGACTCAGCCGGCAACCAAACAGAGGGCTCTCGCGGATTTTCAGGTTCGAGTCTTCGGAAATCCCGAAGTAGAAATCGTAGATCAAACTCGAATCCAGCTCGTCGAAATCAATCCTCAATCGGGAGAGGAGCGCGTGTTGCCTCACGGTATTGACGCATCCAAAGTCTTAACTCCCAATCAAAAGTTGAAACTCCTTCCGATCGAATTCAAGCTCTCGGGTTCAGTGATTGATTCACTCGACCCGCAATCACCCTTTGGAATCGAAATCAACGACTGGGAGTCCAACTTTGCAAAAGCTCTTTTGGATCGAAAGGAGATGGAGGAGACAGTGGCGAGGGCGATTCAAGAGCCCCTCTTTCGTGAGGCCTTTCAGATGATTGCAGAATCTGAGCTCGGCCAACGTCTTCTCAAAAAGCAAGGAACCCAGAGCGAGCCCTCTATGCTGGAGGCGGGGCTCAAGAGATTTTTGGATCAAAAATCAGTCGACTTAATTGTTTGGCTTGAAGATCGGCCGGGAAAGTCCCCGAAATTTCATTTATCTCCCGCAGACAAAGCAGAAACATTTTTAGAAATGGCCGCTGTCGAAAGTGAAGGGCGATTGATCACGCGAGCCCAAACGACTGTTCCGCTGAAAGGCAGGTCGCTGGACATCGAAGTCGATGCTGAAGGCAAATCGGCAGCCGTTTCATTTGTGGCTCCAGAGAATTTTGCTCCAAGGCTTTTGCTTGGCAGGAGTCAGCTTCCAAAATCACTGATGGGCTCAGTGGACGATCCCCTCATGCAGCAGATTCTCAATGAACTCTACGATCTCGTTCTGTTTGAAAACGAGAGCCTCGAAGTGATTCCGCACTTCAAAGTTCGAGGTGGTCAAGCAGAGTGCAGCGCAGATTTGGGATGGAAAGACGGCGCCCCACAGTGGAACCTGAGTTCCGTGGACGTGGATCTCTGCCTTTTGGATGAAACGACTCTCGAATTTATAGAGTTGAGCGCCATCGGAGGTGAAAAAATCATTTTGGATTTCAAATCAAAGGAGCCCATTCTCAATCAGTTTCTTCGGCAAGGTCTGGCCATCGCCAAAGCCCATGAAAAGATTTTGGGCGATCAGGTATTTTCAAAACTCGAGCCGTTACTCCTGCGTGAGATAGAATCAAAAATAGTAGGTCGCCCTCAAAAAAATTCGCCTCAGTTTGCAGGAGATCCAAGTTTTGTTCGATTGATTAAGTCTTTTGATCTCAAAAAATCTGGAGATCTCAAGCTGAATATCAAAGCCTCGACTCCCCGAAAACCTACTTGGCAAGAAATCATTGATTTTCCAAAAGTCGACGGGATGCCCTCGATGTTGACAGCTCAACTCGCGAATCAGGTGGGACTCATGGATATCGAAGTGGAACTCACCTTGCCTCCCGAACTCGAAATTCAGCTGCAGAAGATCAAATCACCCGAAGGAGGGGTTTCTCAAATTAATTTTGGGGCTCACGCTGAAGGAGCTCCTCCCAAAATTAAAATGACGTGGCGAGTGATTCAAGAAGCCTCGGGCGCAGGCCTCATGGCGATTCCGATCGGAGCCGATTTTTCGGAAGTCGAAGAAAAATATCAAATTCCTCAGTCCGGACCTGGGGCTCCTGAGATTGGATATGTTCAAGCGAGTGGAATTAAAGGGAGTCTTGCAAATGGAGTGAGAGGAGCCTCGATGCTTTGGAACTGGGCCATTCGCCCCCAGCTAAAACTGGAGCGTCTTGGTTTAGGAGGAATAGCCACTGACGCTGTCATCACGTCGGGGAGTGCCGGGGCCGTGGCAAAAGTTCGCGAAGAAGAAGTGAGTGTCGTCGAGAAACTTTTGAGAACGGAGTTCCCCGCAGCTAAAAAAGAAATTCAGCGCGAAGTGATTCAGATGATGTGGGATGAACTCAATGGGGATGTGGCCGCTCGCCTTGCAGAAGTGAGACGCTTTGAAGCGCCAAACATCTTTTTGGATGACAAGCCTAAGCGTCAAACTATCCCCGAGGTTCCACTCGAAAGAATGATGAATCTCAATCGAGGACTTTTGGGGAGTGCGACGATGAGATTTTCTCAAAAGTTAAAGGAGTTCGAGAACGTTCTTCCGATTCACAAAGGTGTGGGAACCCTGCAGATCGATGGCGAGAGTCTTAGGGAAATTGCAAACCAAGAGGGCAGAGATATTGTAGTTCGGACACTCGGCTCACTTCCTGATGGAGTCGAGGAGGTCTCAGAGGTGATTGGAAATCAAAAACTTCAGCATCTGACGCATTCGCTTAAAGGCCCCTTCGTTGAAAAGGCGGAGCGTATCGTTGCAGAGAATGCAAAACAGATTGATTCAGGAATTATTGATTTCATTCGATTTGGTTCAAGTTCCAGTGCCCCGTTGGATGAGATCGTTGCTCAAATTAATCAGCAGTTTAACGCCTTGATGACCAGCAGAAGTCAGCTTGCCACCGACGTTGTGTATCATCCCACCTACTGCGGATTGAGTTTGACTCGAGGGAAGACTGATCAAGGAAAGGAATTTTATTCCTTTTTTGCAAATTTTGATGAACTGACGGGACCTCAGCCCTCCGCCTTAGCTGCTCGTCCTTCGAGCGCTCCTGCGTTGACGATCGTGAGCGAGAAATTGGATACCAACGGTGCGTTCACCATGGGATTGTCGACCGAGTTTTTGGAATCCATTGCGAATGACCGACGAAATCTCGATCGACTCGAAAGAATGATCGAAACGGAGGCTAAAAAGAAAGCCTTTGTGAACGAGAACTTTAAATTGAAAATTCATCGTGTGCGAATCGGAATGACCGCCGAAGGCCAGCCCATCTCACGAATTGCATTTAATGTTTCGCAGGCTCCCGATACTGGAGAAAAAATCTTGGGATTTTTGGGGATTCTCATCGACGGACCCCTCTCTTTGATTTTTGGAGAAGAAGCGAAGCCCTTTAAAGGGCTCGGCAGTCTTCTCGATCGAGTTTCGGACTTTGCGTTTGAGATTGATGGCGATGTCGAACTCGAAGTTCCCTTTAGTTTTAGTATGGGAGACAGGATGGATGCCCAGAGCGGAAAACATATGGGGCATTATATGGGCGCATGGACCAATCCCGCACACTTCAAAGTACGACACAAGGAGATGAAGTGGGGCAATCTCTTTGAGGATGTGGCTTTTGATCGGGCCGAAGAAGAAGCGAGAACTTTTGATTGGGATACAGCCATTGATAAGCCCTTCTCTATTCCTGGGTACGAAGATCTGCTGACGTTTCGATTGGGAAGAGACTTTGGATCTCCAGCGTCTCACCAGCCGTGGGCCCTTTTGCCCACATCGGTTGATTTGAGAGAAGGCTCCGATGGACTCTATCAAGGACAGTTTTTGATTCGAACCCGAATCGACATCAAAAATCCTTCTCAACCTTGGCCTATCTTTGAAGTCACTCCCTAATTGCAAGTTTGATCAATCCCATTAGCCGAAGTCGCCAGATTTTCTGTAAACCAATCGATGTCAGGGCGGGTTGAAGAGGCGCCGACGAGATTGCACGCGCGAGCACTGAGCACATTGAGAATGTTTTTTCGGACTGAGATATTGTATCCTGCCAAAGCCTGAGGTTGACGAGGGTTTGCGGAGCCCACATAGATTCCCAGATTGACGTTTTGAATGAGGTTTCCCACTTCCGGAAACTCATTACTTTCTCGCAACCATTTGACGCCAATTCCCGTATATGACGAGCCTAAAACACTCAAGGTTTGAGGCACACCCGTGAGGTGAATGCCGACATCAAAGTTTCGGATGTTGTTTTCGGCCACAAAGGAGTTCGAGGTGTGATTGAGAGTGATTCCGGTATCGCTCATCGAAGATCTTTCGTGTCCAAAGAGCCTGTTTCCATAGAGATGAGCAAATTGCGATCGATAAAGAACTAAGGCGCGTATCGTTTCTAAGACATCATTGTTTTCGATCACAATGTCATAGGGCATTCCCATTTGCTGACGTTCTCCATTATTTGATTGCACGGCCGCCTTTGAAGCGAGATCCAAAAGAACTTGCCCCGCTCTCAGGTAGTCATCAATTCTTCCTCCAAAGTCGAGTTGCCCTTGAGTGAGCGGAGCTTGAGGGTAACGCTCTGCAAACTCATTGGCGTAAGTTTCGGAATTTGCCGCTCGAATCCCTTCGAGAATTTGGCTCCAGTAGTTTTGAAACAAAAGAGATGTGTAAAGAAGTGGATAAGATCCATCGGTGAGAATTCCCACGAGTCCGCCTCGAATCGTATTGGCTAAGACGCGAACGTGATGATTTCCGGCAAAGGCTGCCGAGATTCCAAAACCCGTTGGGACGTTTCCAATCTCCTCAGGAGGACGCATCTGAATGACGTTCCCTAAAACATCAACGTAATTGCCGATAACAGCAATTCCCTTATCGACTCCGCAGATTTCATTGTACTGAATCTTAAGACGAAGGCTGTCATTCGCTCCTGAAAAGAATGTTTTCTTTGCCGTACATGTAAATCCTGAATGGCAAACAGAATTGGGGGATTGAAGTGCTGATTCGGATAAAGCGTCTGGAGTCCAAGGAATAAAGGAGCCTACTTCGATTCCTGTTTTAAAATTCTGAATTTTTAGTCTTTCGAGAACCACTCGATCGGTCTGAGCGGTTTCTCCCACCACTGCGGCGAGAGGAAGGGCGCGGGTTTCCCAATTGCAGGAGGGGGTTGAAGTTCCTAATCTCAAATCCTTGAGGCCGCCTCCCAAACCCTGCGCAGTAAAGGGGCCAATATAAATTGCCGTATCGATAGGCGTGCAAGACCCCTCACAAGAAGGAACCTGAAGAGACGCATTGGCGGCACCTTTAAGGACAACGCCTTCAGGGACAGTGAGATAAACTTTGCGGGTTGCTTCACTTTGAATGGTCTTTACATGCTGAAGGAGATGAGTCCCTGGGGAGAGTTCTACGTGCACTAATGAATTCGCGTCTCGAGAGGCTTGAGAGGCAAAATCAATGGCGTCTTGAATATACGAAGCACTCGCTTGGCAGTGGGTCTGATTGCCACAGCTTGCTGCATCCAAACAGTAGAGCTTACTCGCTGCTGGTTCTTGCGGATTTTCACTCTCTGCACACAAGTTTGAAGGAGTAGGGCGCGGCAGAGGCGGAGGATTTGTGTTTCCCGTCAAATATCGCTGGGGTGATTCATCGCTGCCCGAGCAAGAAGCCAATAATCCCGAAATCACTGAAATCCATAAAATGTTTGGCCGCATATACACCTCGACTGTTTGTTGAACGCTTTCCTGCAGAATGAATGCAGGGGGCATGCCAGAGCGCTCATGCAGCTGCTCACTTTAAAATGAATTTTTGATCATTATTATGCAAAAAGTGCAGAGGGGGCTGCGATAAAGTCCATTAAATATCTGATAGTACAGTATTTTAAAGCCAGACTCTGAATGAGTATTTTTGCATATGCTCACAGATTATTTAAAGTCTATTCAGTATTCAAGAGCCTGCCCTTCATTGAAGTTTCTCCTGTTACCGGCTAGATCGTTTCAGCCCGTGAATTCAGATTTAACTTTAAAGGACTTCTCTTTTGATTTTCCGCCCCACTTGATTGCGGCTGCTCCCTTGCCGGATCGATCGGCGAGCCGTGTCTTGGTCTATGATCGGCAATCGGCTCAAGCCCAAATCTCTCAAGTCAAAAATCTCTCCGACTTTTTGAGAGCGGGAGACGTGGTCGTTGTGAATGAAACACGCGTGCTCCCGGCTCGTTTCAAAGCTCAAAAGGAAACCGGTGCTCAGCTCGAAGGGTTATTCCTGGAGGGGGACGATGCTGTTTGCAAGGTCTGGCTCAAGGGGAGAGTTCAGCCGGGAGATCGTATTTTGCTTCTTCATGGACCTCACGTCCGTATTCTCGAGAAGTCAGAAAAGGAGGTCACACTTGAGATTCCGCAAAACACCTTTCTCCAATATTTGGAGACGAGTGGCTTTGTGCCCATCCCTCCTTATATTCGAGCGGAGCGCTTGAGACAAAAATCCCTCGAAGACTCAAGCGAGGACCCCGATCGCTATCAAACGGTTTTTGCACGAGATATCGATTTGGGCAGTCGGTTTTCCGTCGCTGCTCCCACGGCTTCTCTTCATATGGATCAGGCGCTGCTCGACAGGCTTCGTCAAAAGGGGATTCAAATCGAAAAAATCACACTTCATGTGAATCGAGGGACGTTTGAGCCTTTGAGCGAAAAGCAGATAGCGGAGTCCAAACTCCATACCGAGCGAGTGCAGATTCCCTCCGAAACATGGAGGCGACTTCAGAAGGCCAAACAAGAGAACCGACGAATTTTAGCCGTCGGCACGACGGTCATGAGAAGCCTCGAGTCCGCGGCGCTAAGAGAGCCGTTTATTCCTGAGTTTGGGACGGATCTGTTTATACGACCGGGCTTTGAATTTAAGGTTTGCGATGCGCTTTTGACGAATTTTCACTGGCCCGAATCGAGTCTTTTGATCCTCGTGGCGAGTTTTATGGAACCTCAAGCGAAGGTGCTTAGCCATCGCTGGCGCCCGCTTTATAAGAATGCTATAGACCGTGAGTTTCGTCTCTTTAGCTATGGAGACGCGATGCTGATTTTATGACAACAAAACCAGGATTTGAAATTTCAAAGAAGGATCCCCGTTCATGGGCACGACGTGGCCGCCTCTCATTGGCTCGCGGAACGGTAGAGACGCCTGTGTTTATGCCTGTGGGAACGTACGGAACTTTGCGGGGAGTGTCGGCCATTGATCTCGAAGCCTCTGGAGCGGAGATCATGCTCGCCAACACTTATCATCTTTATGTCCGTCCCGGCTTAGAGATTCTCAAAGAAGTGGGCGGCCTTCATGCGTTTAATTCGTGGAAGCGTCCCATGCTCACCGACAGTGGAGGCTATCAAGTTTTTAGCTTGGCCGACAAAAGAAAGCTCACCGAAGAAGGAGTCGAGTTTTCGGATCCTCGAAGTGGCGATCGATACTTTTTGTCGCCCGAAGTCGTTGTTCACGCTCAAGAGACTTTTGGCAGTGATATTATGATGGTCCTCGATGAGTGTCCTCCGGCCACGGCGACCAAGGCAGAAGTCGAAAAAGCTGTCGATCTCTCGACTCGTTGGGCCGCTCGAGCTCTCAAGGCTCGTACACGAAGTGATCTGGGACTTTTTGCCATTGTTCAAGGCGGATCTCATTTGGAGTTGAGACAAAAGAGTCTCTCAGATCTCAAAGGAGTGGAGACCTCAGAGCAAAGATTTGATGGATGGGCCATCGGTGGAATGAGTGTGGGCGAAGAAAAATCCAAATTCATTGATACGCTTCATGGTCTCAGAGGATTTTTGCCCGAAGAGCGTCCTCACTATTTGATGGGTGTAGGAACTCCGCGTGATTTGGTTTTTGCTGTGGCGTGCGGCATTGATATGTTTGATTGCGTGCTTCCCTCGCGAAACGGTCGCCATGGAATCGTCATGACAAGACAGGGACGACTCAGCATTTTTAACGAAAAATTCAAAAACGACTACCGGCCCTTAGAAGAAGGTTGCATCTGTCCAACGTGTCAGCGCTTTCATCGCAGCTTTATTCGGCATTTGTTTTTTGTTGGAGATGCGCTCGCGGGTCATCTTTGTACACTTCACAATACGTATTACTTTCTCAAACTCATGCAGGATATTCGGATGCATCTAGAAGCGGATACCTTTGTGGAGTTTGCCAAAGACTTTTTGGCCGATCCCAAACATCAGTTCTTGGGTTTTGAGGCGGGAGCCACCTATCCCCAAGAAGTCTTCGCTCCTTGAGCACCGCGTCAGCATCGCAAAAGATTGTCAGACCCTATCCAATTGGGTTCCAATAAGAGGGTATGAAAAAGCGAACCCGGCTCCTTGTGTTGAATGAATTTCAGCGCTGGTTTTTGATTAACTTTATTGGCTACACCCTCGTGTTCTTGGCGCTCTTTGCCTTGGGGCTGTTTATGTATTTTAAGTTCGTCGCGCAGGAATTGATGGAAATGGGGGGCTTACTGAGCTCCACATTTTTAAATCTCATACAAAAACATATGATGTGGGGTTTTTGGTTTTTGCTTCTCCTCGTGTTTGTCTTAGTGGGTCTCGCCGCCTATCAGGCGCTGTTTTTTAGCCGACGGATTGCAGGTCCTATCTTTGCGCTTTCACGGCATCTCGAAAAATGCCTCGACGACAAACAGTTAAAGCCTCTCAAATTGAGAGACGATGATTTGTTTCGAGAAGTCGCTGAGAAGTTTAATCGAGTGGTCGAGCGCAGCGACGGGGCGCTGAAGTAGCCATGCCTTTGACGGAGGATCAACGTTGAGATTTCATCTCATAGCGGGTGCACTCGCGATCTCGATGCTCGGGATCATGTATCTGATTTTTTCGGGAGTGCAGGCCGACTTTCAAGAGGCGCGCGGTCAAATCCATGAAGAAGCGGTGCGTTCAGTGCAAAAAAAGCGCGCCGAACATCTGGCTCAGCAGCGCCAGAGTCGAGACCCCCAAGTCACTGCGGTAGAAGTGCCCCATCCCGCTCTCAATCAAGAAATTTTTAAAGCGCCAACTCAAGTGGCTTCGATCAAAGAATCTCGCGTGGTCGATGCCCCCGCCGATATCATGGTCGAGAGGATTGGAAATGATGAGTTTTGGTGTCGAGACAATGTCGAGCCGCGCAAAGAAAAAAAGCCCGTCAAATGTGCTTATCCCTCAGCGTGCTATGGCTGTGTGGCGTCGAGTGTGATTCCGGCGGAAGCCGAAGGCGTGATTCCGTTTTGTGACAATGGACGCCAAGCGGAAATCTTTAGTATCGAGTGCTGTCCTTCATCGGTGAGTGAGTCGGATTTTGAATGTCCTGGTCCTCGCGAATGCTTACATGCCGATGCGGTTCCCGAATCGCACTGCAGCTGCGACAATCGCCCTGATTGCCGCTACATCGAAATCGGCGGCAAGATTCAGTGTCTGTGTATCAAGTAAGACGCGGCTCTATGATTCAAATCTCTAATTTAAAAAATGAATACTTCCTAAGAACATGGCGGTGTCGGTAAATTTCAATTCCGTGCAGGGATTCTCCTGCAAGATGATCTCGACACTTTTGCGAATCAGAAGCCGGCGAGCTTCAGTCAAATCTCGAGTGCACTCAGCGTAGGCTTGGTCTCGCGCTTGAGCGTCATTCACCGAATAGGTTTCAGATTGAACATGGGCCGTTGGGACATTGCTAAATCCCACGCCTGCCTCGACGGCAACTGGCAAACAAAGTGCAAACGCACTCACAAGAATTTTCATAGAATTTCCCCTCCACCATTAGTCTTTCAGACTAAAAACGGGGGAGACAAGGTTTTTTGAGGAATACTCGCACTTTAGCTTTTGACAGTCGCAGGGCTCTTTCCTTAGTTTTGGGCCCTATGAAAGTGATTTTTAGCGTTATTGCGGTTTTTGGAATGACCCTCTCAAATGTTCAGGCACAGACTTCGGCCCCTGCTCCGGGAGCTGCTGGACCCAATCCGATGTCCAATATCATCGGCATTGTCCTGATGTTTGGAGTCTTTTTCTTTTTGATCATCTGGCCTCAGATGCGACGAGCCAAGAAGCAAAGCCAGTTTTTGTTAGGCCTTAAAAAGGGTGATGCTGTGGTGACACAAGGGGGCGTTTTTGGACGTATCACCGGAATCACCGACAAAGTGGTCACGCTTGAGATTGCGACCAAGGTTTTTGTACGAGTGGATCGTCAGTCGATTTCGGGCTTGGATCCCTACGCTACTGCCAATGACGGAGGAACTCAGTCGTGAACAAAAAAATCTCCGTGATGCTGGGGACATTTTTGGTCTCTCTTTATATTTTGGTCCCGAGCTTTCTTCCTGAAGGTTCGGCGCTATCCAAGTTTTTTGTGGCCCCCAGGATGAATCTGGGTCTCGATTTGCGAGGGGGGATTCATATTGTTTTGGGCGTGGATGTGCAGAGAGCCCTTGATGTCGAGCTCGACAAGTATTTTTTGAATGTTCAAAAACGCCTCGGAGAAAAAGAATTCGTTTTTGATCGATTTGAGCGCGTGACGGGAGAACGAGCCTTTTTGATTCATCTGCGAAGTGATCAAGATTACGGAAATCTCGAAAAAAATCTGCGCGAAGATTATTTTGGCGCTTTGCTGATTCAGGGGGGAGACCGCAAGATTGTTCGGATTGTGCTCGATCCTCAACACGAGGAGAATTTGATTCGCTTTAGCTTGGAACAAGCGCGCGAAATTATTCGAAACCGAGTGGATGAGTTTGGAGTGGCCGAGCCCTCCATTCAGATTCAGGGAGAGGATCGAATCGTGATTCAGCTGCCGGGGATCAAGGATCCAGAGCGTGCGATTCAGCTCATTGGGCGGACAGCTCTCTTAGAATTTAAAGTCGTCAGCGACGCAAAGGGCACAACGGAGCTTGAGACTCTTGTCGAAAAAGCTCGCAAAGAAATTGGATTTAAAAACAGTTTTGCTCGAACCGATCTCGAAGCCCTCAATAAATTTTTGGCCAAGGATTTGCCCCCTCAGACTCAGATCTCGTTTGAGCGTGTGACGGATCCGAAGAGTGGAGATATATCTATTCGTCCTTATTTGCTTTTGGCCACGACGGAGTTGACGGGCCAAGCTCTCGAAGATGCCTTTGTCTCTCAGGATCAGACGACTCAGAGACCGCAAGTCGGCTTAAAATTTAATAAGGAAGGCGCCGAGTCCTTTGAAAAAATTACTGAAAAAAATGTGGGCAAGCTTTTAGCGATTCTCCTTGATGGCGTTGTGGTCTCGGCCCCCGTCATCCGAGAAAAGATCCCTGCTGTGAGCGCGGGAGCGACGATATCTTTAGGGCGAGGAAACGCTCAGGAGCTTCAAAAGGAAGCTCGAGACTTGGCTCTTGTGCTCAGATCAGGAGCTTTACCAGCACCCGTTGAAATTTTGGAGAACCGAACTGTCGGAGCAAGCTTAGGAGAGGACTCGATTGCTGCCGGACAAAAGGCCACGCTTCTGGGCGCACTTTTTGTCATTATCTTTATGCTCTTTTATTATCGCTGGAGCGGATTCATCGCCAACTTGGTTTTGATCGCCAATATCTCGATGCTTTTGGCTTTCATGTCGCTGTTTCAGGCCACCCTTACATTACCCGGGATTGCGGGGATTGTGCTCACGATCGGAATGGCGGTGGATGCCAACGTGGTGATCTTGGAGCGAATACGAGAAGAGCTACGAGCAGGTAAAAAGATAAGATCGGCATTGGAAGCGGGTTATTCCGGTGCTCATGCGGCGATTTTTGATTCGAACTTAACGACAGTTCTCTCAGGGATTGTGCTCTACAATGTGGGGTCGGGTCCGATTCGCGGATTTGCCGTCACGCTGATGGTGGGATTGTTTGCCAATTATGTGGCCGCTGTTTGGTTTTCTAAATGGATCTACGATTGGTATCTCGATCGTCACGCTGTTAAAAATTTGAGTATTTAAGGAAGACAAAATGATTGAACTGATTAGCTCGAATATTCGATTCCCTTTCATGAAGTACCGATGGCCGATGGTCATCTTTTCTCTGGCAGTACTGGCCCTTTCTTTTGTGGGAATTTTTAAGAAGGGTTTTAATTACGGCGTTGATTTCGCAGGAGGCGTTCAGATTGTATTTGAACTTCCCGCGAATTCTGGAGTGGATGCGGAGCGATTGAGAGCCGGTCTGGAAGCTTCAGGAGTCGAAGGAGCGAGCGTTCAGTCCTTTGGAACGGCGGCAAAACAAAACGACAATCAGTTTATTGTGCATTTTCCAGCAGAGTTTTTGGACGAGACCCAAACGGGAACGAAGCTCGAAAGCTCTTTGAAGGGACTTAAGACTTCATCCAGTGCCAACATTATTCAAAAATTTAAATTCGTCGGGATTGAAAAGGCGTATTTGACTCTGACGGAATCGGTCAAACTCGATCAACTCAAAGCGGCACTGCAGAAAACTGATTTTGGAATGCTGAGCTTTGTCGATGTGACGGTCTTTGGACGCGAATCTCAAAATGAATATCAAATTTTGTTTTTGAGTATTGGCGAGACGGTGACTCAAAAGCTTGCGACAGCTCTCAAGTTACCTGAAGGGCAAGTTCTAAAGGCTCTCAAGGTGGACTTTGTGGGAGCCAAAGTGGGAGGTGATTTGCGAATTTCGGCGCTCCTGAGTTTGATCATCACGACGATTTTGATCTTTGTTTATATTTTTGTTCGGTTTGATTTTATGTATGCGCCGGGAGTTGTTATTGCGCTCGTGCACGATGTGAGCTTGGTGGCCGGCTATTTTGCTTGGACAGGTCTTGAATTTGATCTGACGATTGTTGCGGCCCTCCTGACTCTTGCGGGGTATTCTATTAACGATACGATCATTGTCTTTGATCGAATTCGCGAAGTGGCGTCTCAAATGAAAGGTAAAAACTTCATTGAGATTATCAATATTGCGGTCAGTCAAACATTGGGCCGAACCATTATCACTTCGGGCACTGTGTTTTTGGCCACACTCGCACTTTGGTATTGGGGCGGGCCTGTGATCCATGGATTTGCGACGGCGTTTTTGATCGGTGTGATTGTCGGAACCTATTCGTCGGTGTTTATTGCTTCGCCTTCAATCTTGTGGATGAGACGCTTGCTGAAGGTGGAGGGACGACAGCATTCTCGGGCAGCCGCATAATCCGATTGATCCTCGATTTATCTCAGGCGCTCCGGCGCTTTTGAGGCAAATCCTTTGGTCCCGAGGTTGGAGAGATTCTTCACTCGCGGAAAAGTTTTTGTTTCCGAAGCTTCAGGATATTGCCAGTCCTCAGGACACTCTCAAAGATTTGCGAGAGGCGATTCAGATCCTTTTAGAAGTCAAAGATCGTCAAGATTTGATCGTGATCTATGGAGATTACGATGTGGACGGGGCGACCTCCACGGCACTTTTGCTTCGGGGTCTAAGAGCTCTTGGTTTCAAGGCAGAGGCTTTTATTCCTCATCGAGTGGAAGACGGCTATGGAGTGACGGTCAAAGGCAGCGAAAAACTTTTGGCGCAATTTCCTAAAGCTCAGTTGATTTTGACTTGTGACAACGGAATCGGAGCTTTTGACGGAATCGAATTTTTGAGATCTCAAAACCTCAAGGTCATTGTGACGGATCATCATGAGGCGCCTTCTCGCCGAGTGAAGGCTCATGCGATTCTGAATCCCAAGCAGCCGGGATGTGCTTATCCCGACAAAAAGCTCGCCGGAGTGGGTGTGGCCTTTTTGCTTTTGATGGGACTCAGACGAGCTCTCGAGGCAAAGGATTTTTCATTAAACAGGTTTTTGGATCTCGTCGCTGTGGGGACAGTGTGTGATGTGGCAGAACTCACAGGAACCAATCGCATTTTTGTAAAGTATGGGCTGCCTCGAATTGAGAATTCAGAATTTTTGGGACTGAGAGAACTCGCCGAGCGCTGTCCCAGTGGAGCGGCCAAAATTAAGGCCAAGGACTTAGGATTTTTTGTCGGGCCAAGATTGAATGCGAGCGGACGTTTGGGAGATCCCGAGCTTGGATTCAAAACATTACTGGCTGAGGATAGGGTCGAAGCTCAAACTCTTGTTCAGCAGCTTGAGACACTCAATGCGCGCCGTAAGAGCATGCAAGAGGAGCAGCTGGGATGGGCTAAGGCTTCGCTGGCTTCAAGATCTCCTCGGCTTGCCATTGTTCTTAAGGACTCACGTTATCATTTGGGACTCGTTGGATTGATTGCCGGTCGAATTGCTGAGAGTTTTGAGTCTCCCACGTGCGTGCTCACACGCATTGACGACGAACATGAGATGGCGATGTTTGGTCAGGAGGCTTTGAACACTCCACTTTGGAAAGGATCTTTGAGAGCGCCACTTGGATTTCATTTGGCTCAGGCACTTGAGGATATCAAAAAAGCGGCGCCTGGACTTTTGGTGTCGGGCGGAGGGCACGCCCAAGCGGCAGGCGTCGCTCTTAAGGAAGTTGACCTCGAAAAATTTGAAAATTTGTTGCAGCAGAGCCTTCAGTCTCAAGGAAAGCTTGAGCACGCTCTCTCGTATGATGCCGAATTAGAGGCTTTAGACGCCCTTTCGGAGGTTCACTCTTTGCTTGAGCCCTACGGAAATGGCAATCCGGCCCCCTTGATTCGAATCAAGGATGCAAAGGTGAGTGATGTTCGAAAGTTAAAAGAAATTCATCTTAAGTTTAAGGCCCATAAAGGACGGAATTCATTCAGTGTTTTGCAATTTCAGAGTCCTTGGGTTAGCATGTTGGCAAATGGGGGGGGATCCCCAGATGAGTTGAGTATCGACTTTTTGGCCGAGCCGTTTGAAAATGAATGGAACGGGCAGGTCAAACAAGAACTCTTGCTCAAAGAAGTTTTGGGGATCCACGTGAAGGGGAAACAGGTTGATGTCAAAGCTTTCGGCCGTTCAAAAAATTCGGATGCGATCAGCCCGAGCTAAGGCTTTTTTACGTCGGCAAGACATTCGGGTTCCGATTCAGCTCAAAGTCAATATGCAGTCGCCGAACAATCACTACCTCTTTGAGTATTCTTCGAACCTCTCTCAAAGTGGGATTTTTATTCACACCGATGATCCGATGGAGCCCGCAACCCAGCTCTTTTTGGAATTCTCCCTGCCGGATGATTATATTATTCGCTGCCGCGGCGAAGTGATTTGGGTCAATGACGAAGAAGAAGGCGAAGCAGGCATGGGTATAAAGTTCATGGGCTTGGCTCTAGAGGATCGAGAGCGAATTTTGGCGGCTCTCAAGAAGATTGCGATTTTATGAAGATTGTTTTCCAAATCATGGGTGGATTGATTCTTTGGGGTTCACATCTGGGGGCAACCGACGGCACTCCGACAGAATCTAAGAACCAAGTGATCGTGATTCAGGACCCTAAGGGTCGAGGCCCTCAGTTTCGAAAAGAGCGCAATGAATACGTTGAGTCGGGCTCAGACGCTATTCAGGGGTCTCCGGAGGAGTCGATAAAAGCGGCTTATAGGACTTGGGAAACAGCCTGCAAAGAGTGGAAGAACGAAATGATCCGACTCAACGGCAAAAGTCTGATTCAGGCTAGTTGCGGGGCTCCCAAACGAAGCAGCGAAAATCTGCAGTCTCAAAAGTTTTATACCTACGAAAGCCAGGCTCGGTTTAAAGTACGAGTCGGTGGCAAATAATCATCTTCCCGTTCTTCTGAACGAAGTCTTAGAGCATTTGGCCTGGGACCATTCGAAAGGTCTTTTGGATCTGACGTGTGGTGGGGGTGGGCATCTGAAGGCTTTGCTTGATCGATTTTCGACGCCTGAGCGAATTCTTGCCGTCGATCAGGATGAATCCTCTCTTGAGCGTTGTAAAAAGCGTCTTCAGCAGTGGCCTATTCAGTATAAGCACGCCAATTTTCGATCAATCACAGGCGCTGAGGACGGTCAGTTTGATCGAATACTCGTGGATTTGGGAGTGTCGTCGTTTCAGCTCGATGATGCTGACCGGGGATTTAGCTTTCAGAAGGTGGGGCCCCTCGATATGCGCATGGACTCTTCGGCGCGTGAAACCGCAGAAGATCTGCTCATGCGCTGCGGCGAAAAGGAACTTGCTGATATTCTTTGGAACTACGGCGACGAAAAATTCTCACGAAAGATTGCCAAAATTTGGGTGAACGAACGGCGAAAACTCAAACGACCTCTGACGACCGAGGATTTTGTCCGCACTCTCGGCTTTGAGCTCCATTCAAAGACTCAAAAGGGTCGCCACCCCCTGACCAAGGTCTTTCAGGCGCTTCGAATGTGGGTGAATGATGAAATGGGAGCTCTCGAAGAGATGCTCAATCATCTTTCGGATCTTTTGCTCCCCGGAGGGCGAGTAGGCATCATAACATTTCACAGTCTCGAGGATCGTCAGGTAAAATGGCAGCTGAAGGGGAAGCTGACGCCACTTATGAAAAAACCCATTATTCCGCAGCCCACGGAAGAGAGAGACAATCCCAGAGCGCGATCGGCAAAATTGAGAGTTTATGTGAAGGAGGCTTCATGAGAATGCTCAAGTCTTCCGTTTGGTTTTTGGTGTTTGGAGTTTGTTTGTATGCCGTGGCGATGATTGTCATTCGGCTTTCGATTACGCAGACGGCTTATGAGTTTGAAGCGGTAAAGCAAGAAGAGAGAGGTTTGAGAGAGGAGCAGATTCGACTCAAATCGATGATCGCTTCAAGACTTTCAGGATTTAAACAAAAATCTGAAGGCTACCAGGATCCAGAGCCTCACCAGATTCATCGATTGGTGGGGGAGCCCTAATTTATGCTGAGACCAACGCGATTTCGATCCATGCTTTTGTTTTGGTTTTTGGCGGCCGGTTTTTTGCTCGTGATGGCGAGGGCGATTCAGTTTCAGGTGCGCCCTGATCCCCGACTGACGCGATTTGCGTCGAGCAAAGAAAAGCTTAGCCAGCAGACACAAAAAGAAGATCTTCTCATCTCTCGAGGATCTATTTTAGATCGCGAAAATCGTGAGCTCGCGCTTTCGATCGTAACAAAAAGTTTTTTTGCAAATCCAAAAGTCGTTCGTGACCCCAAGTCCGTCGCGAGACGGCTGGCCCCCCTTTTGCAAATGCCCGCGTCCAAACTTCAGAGCCTTCTTTCTGAAGATCGATATTTTGTTTGGCTCAAGCGTGAAGTTGACGAAGAAACCGCTCGCCGCATCGAAGAAATGCAGATCGAAGGTGTGGATTCACGCAAAGAAAGCAAGCGCGTTTATCCTCAAGGAGAGCTTGCCAGAGCCGTGGTGGGGATTTCGGGCCGAGATGGAACAGGCCTTGAAGGACTCGAAAAGTTCTATGATGAGTTTTTGAAAGGCAGAGATCAGGGCAATGCTGTGGCGTTTCGAGATGCGCTGGGAAGACTTTTGCTCTTTAAGGATCTCGATAAAGAATGGTTTGATCATGCGCATTTGATTTTGACATTGGATTTGCGTCTTCAGCGCGTGATGGAAGAAGAGCTCGCTGCCACCGTCAAAGAAAAAAACGCGCTCTCAGGGCAAGCGGTCATGATGAATCCAAAGACGGGAGAAATTCTCGCCATGGCCAGCATCGAAGGAGCGCGCGGCGATCGCAATGAAGTCCGCAATCGCGTGGTGGCGGATTTGTACGAACCCGGCAGCACCTTTAAAGTTATCTTGGCTGCAGCGGCGATGGAGCAGATTGGAATGTCGCCGTCGTCTCAGATTTTTGGTGAGAACGGAGCTTTTCGTGTAGGGAATCGCACCATTAAAGAGTTTCATGGAAAAAAATATCAGTGGCTGAGTCTTCAAGAATTACTCGAAGTTTCTTCGAATGTGGCGTCTGCCAAAATTGGTCTCAAAATTGGAGCGACTAAATTCTACGAGACGATCGCACGTTTGGGTTTTGGAAAGACCACGGGCATTGATTTGCCCGGAGAAGAGGGTGGTTTAGTTAGACGTGCATCGGATTGGAAGCCGATTGAACTTGCTAACATTAGCTTTGGGCAAGGGATCGGCGTCACTCCTTTACAATTGGCGAGAGCAGTTGCCGCACTGTCGACGGGAGGTCTTTTGCCAAAACCGTATGTGGTTTCTCGAATTGTCTCCTCGCGTGACCAAGGAAAAGTCCTCTGGGAGGCAACTCCTGAACGTGACGAAGTCTATCCAGCGGACAAAGCTCGAAAAATGACCGAAATGCTGACTCATGTGACAGAAGCAGGCTCGACAGGAGCAGCAGCGGCGATCGAGGGCTATGAAGTCGCAGGTAAAACTGGTACGGCCCAAAAACTGGTTGAGACCAAGAACTCTCGCGGCAAAATCATTAAGACTTATGCCAACGATCGGTCCGTCGTGAGTTTTGTGGGCTATGTTCCTGCGCGAGATCCAGCGTTTGTTTTGGCGGTGATTTATGACGATCCTAAAGGAAGAGTGAGTGGAGGAGCAACTGCCGCTCCTTCGTTTAAAAAAATCGCCAGTAAGGCCTTGGCGATTTTGGGAGTTCCTCCCGCTCGATCGAGCGAAAAACCGGCGAACTCGCCTCGTGAATCAAATCAGGCCGCGCTCTCAGGAAAGTTCGTGGGGCGCAGTTTTCGAGAGGTTCTTAAAGAGCTTCAAAAGCTTCCTCCTGAAGGGCGAGCCAAGGTGGACCTTGTCGGCTATGGCACAGCAGTTCGCGAAGAAGCCGCTGGCGAAAAGCTCATTGTCTATTTTGAGTAAAAAAATCTTACAGGCCTTTGAGTAAACCCAGAACCGTTTGGAGATTGAAATTGGCTTGGGCCAGTACGGCAATCTGAGCTTGCTGCAGAATTTGGTTTTTGACGAGTTCTGCGGTTTCAAGCGCAATATCGACATCGATGGCTCGAGCTTTGGCTTCGAGGAGGTTCTCTGACATCAATAAATTGGAGCTGACGGCATGATCAAGACGTGAATGAAGGGCCGAGATATCGCTTCGTCGCGACGTTAAGTTTTCGAGTGCGGTGTCGAGAATCTGAATGAGCGACTGGGCTGAGGTTTGAGTGGAGACGGTGATGTCCGCCAGTGCCACAACTTGCTCAGTTCCTTGCAAGTACACGGATGATTGGGTGGGTGTCGCATTATATCGAGTGGCGATATCGAGGATACCATCTCCATTCAAATCACCCACAGCTGCGGCCCCGCTACCCTGAGTGAGTGTTTGAACGGCATCAAAAGTTCCATCCCCACGTCCCATCAAGACATTTACATTGCTTGTAGCGTAATTTCCCCAAACCACATCGAGATGCCCATCGAGATCCATATCGACGAGTCGCATGTCAGTAGAGTTTGAGGCTGTTCCGATTTGAGTGACAGTTCCAAATCCGCCTGAGCCATTTCCCAATGCTAGACGAATGGTGGCGGTACTGCCTTGGACGACATCCATTTTTCCATCTTCATTGATATCTCCAACGGCGACATTGTAACTCCCGCCCGAACCAAACGTAATACTGCTAGCCGCAGCAAAGTTCGAGTTGCCGAGACCGTAAAAGATATCCACGGTGGTTGAAGAGGCGGAACCGTAAACAATATCGGTGATGCCATCCAGATTGACATCAGAGATTGTAAGATCTCCTGGGTTGACGGGGCCCGAGAGACTCTTTGTGGACGTAAAGGCCCCTGTGCCGTCATTAAAGAAAATTTCTATATAACTTGTGGCGACCGACATGCTCAGAATGTCCGCATCTCCGTCATTGTCGACATCTCCTGCATAAATCGATTGAGAGTTGAGGCCATTGCCGTAAGTCTGAGCGTTATTAAAAGTTCCATCCTTCTTCCCGCTCGCTGCTGCCATGCAGCAATTTTTAGTTGCAGACACATACTTCTATGCCTTCGGGATTTAGATCTTGAAAAGAGATGAGCATTTTTCCCTTGGGATTGATGAGTATCCTTTGCAATCATTTAATCGGAGATCGGGAGGCTCACTGAGTCCGCGTCACTGTGATGGGTCTACTTCTAAAGGGAGCTCTGACAGCATGCCGCAAAGCTGGACAAACAAAGCCATCTTCGGCCAATTTAACGAGGTGGGTTTTACTGTCTTACTCGAAGAGTACATCAAAGAAATTCGTGATCGATCACTGTGGCGTGAGGGAGAGGCAAACGGGCCTATTCGATTTGCTCTGAGTGATAGTCGAGAACTCAAAGACCTTCCCTCTCAATCAGTCGTTTTTTTTGCGCGCAAAGGTGTGGCTCGAGATGGGCACGACTTTCTTAAAGATCTCGCGTCGCATCCGGCCATTGCTGCTTTTGTCGTTGAGCGAGAGATCGAATATTTCAAAACCTCAAGGCCGGTGATTCGAGTGAGTCATTCGACGGAGGCGATGGCGTACCTTGTGAAGCGCCTGACGCAAGATCCGACATCCAAGGGCTTTTGTTTTGCGGTGACAGGCACGAACGGAAAAACAACGACGACATTTTTAGTTCAAGCTTTGCTGGCAGAAATGGGAAATAAAGTAGCTCGCCTCGGGACGATTGAAGCCCAATTCGAAGGTCAAGCCATTCCCTCAAATCTGACGACACCTGATTTTACGGAACTGCAAAAAATATTTTCGGATTTTGTCTCGCGAGGAGCCAATGCGTTTGTCCTTGAAGCGAGTTCTCATGCCCTGGAGCAAAAGCGGCTGCTGGGTCTCGAGCTCGATGCCGCTCTTTTCACCAATTTAACGGCGGAGCATCTCGACTACCATCGCACAATGGAAGCCTATTATTTGGCGAAGAAAAAACTTTTTTCTCAAGTCTTGTGCCAGAGTCAAAAGTCGAAGCGTCTTGCGGTGATTCCTTTGGACGGGGCCTTTGGATCTCGTCTTGCCGATGAGCTCAAAGACATTCGTGGTCTAGAAATCCTCAGTTGGGAGGACGCCAAAAAAGCGACCAAAGGTTCATCAGCTCAGTGGATTCTCAAAAATTGGAAAACAGACCTTTCGGGATCCGAATTCGAAGTCTTTGAGATCAAAAGCCAAAAGACTTTTAAGTTTAAAAGTCCTCTCGTCGGCTCCTACAATATCGAAAACCTCATGGGAATGGTGGTTCTTGCTCGAGCCCTGAATGCCGAATCTGCGCAGATTCAGCAGGCTCTCGACAAAGCCTCAGCGGTTCCAGGACGTCTCGAAAGAGTCTCGCCTCAGGGGCCGGGATCCAGAATCTTTGTGGATTATGCCCACACACCTGATGCTCTCGAAAATGTTCTCAATACTTTGAGGCCTCTCACGCAAGGAAAGCTCATAGTAGTTTTTGGGTGCGGGGGCGATCGTGATCGAGCCAAACGCCCTCAGATGGGCGCCATTGCCGAACTCTATGCGGATGAGATTTTTGTAACTTCGGATAATCCTCGAACCGAAAAACCCGAGGAAATCATCGAAGAGATTCTCACGGGCCTTCAAAGATTAAAACCCATTCATATTGATCCCGATCGCCGAAAAACAATTGAGAGGTCCGTCTCTGCGATGGGATCTCAAGATGTGATTTTGATTGCTGGCAAGGGACATGAGACCTATCAAATTTTGGGGACCGAAAAGATTCCCTTTGATGATCGGCAGATTGCGAGAGAGGCTCTCACTTCAAGTCCTTGATAAAGATCTAGCCATTGGGCCCCTTGGCAGTGGAAAATGACCGAATGGTATTTTGGTTGTTTCAGCACTGGGCTGTGGATTCGATCGCGGCAAATTTATTTCGATATATTTCTTTTCGCGCCATTATCGCGGCGGGCTTTTCGTTCTTGCTTGTCGTGCTTTTGATGCCTCGGTTGATCCGACGCTTGCGGCAGCTCTCGGTTGGCCAAGTGATTCGAGATGATGGGCCTCAGACCCACCTCAAAAAGGCAGGCACCCCTACGATGGGCGGAGTCTTGATGGTCGCTGGGATCACCCTGACGACTGTCATTTTTTGCCGTTGGGAAAATCCTTATGTCTGGATCGCCCTGTTTTCGCTGCTGGGTTTTGGAGCTGTCGGATTTTGGGACGACTATCTCAAGTTGACCAAAAAAAATACCAAGGGCGTGAGCTTTAGAGTCAAAATGATTTTGCTTGGCTTGGGTTCATTACTCGCCGCCTATGCCATGACACTTATTCCTGAAACGGAATCCAAAATTGTGATTCCATTTTTGAAGGATGCGGCCATTCCCCTCGGAGGCTTCTTTTTTATCTGGGCATTTTTGGTTATTAATGGCGCTTCAAATGCAGTCAATCTCACTGATGGGCTAGATGGGCTCGCTATTGTGCCCATTATGACAACGGCCTTTGTGCTTTTGTTGACGAGTTATGTGGCGGGGCATTCGGGATTTTCACATTATCTTCTTTTTGAATATTTGCCGGGCGCTGGGGAGTTAGCCATCGTGTTAGCTTCAGTCATTGGTGTGGGCTTAGGCTTTCTTTGGTACAATGCGCATCCTGCTGAGGTCTTTATGGGCGATGTCGGCAGTCTTTCGCTCGGAGGGCTTTTGGGAACAGTTGCCTTGTTGACCCACAAAGAACTTGTTTTGTTTATGGCTGGATTTTTGTTTGTCCTCGAAGCCATGAGTGTCATTTTGCAAGTGGGATCTTATAAATCGACCAAAAAGAGAATTTTTAAAATGGCGCCTCTCCATCATCACTTTGAACTTTCGGGTTGGCCGGAGTCCAAAGTCATTGCGCGATTTTGGATTTTGTCGATTCTCTTTGCGCTCTTGGCGCTGAGTACACTAAAGATTCGATAGTGACTAAGATGCGCGCTGGTACGCTTTTTCTGGGATTGGGGAAGGTGACTCGTGCCCTTTCGGCGCATGTGAGTTCTCCTCAAGAAGCTCTCGTCGAAAAAGAAGGTGGCGTTGAGCACTTTGTTTTGAATTCAGACTCAGAGTCCTTCGTTTTGAATCAAATGGTGCCTGGAACCTTTGACTCACTTTCGTGGGAGAGGTGGAAGAATTTTGATATTTTTTTGTCTCCTGGCATTGATCCTCAACGAAAGTTTTTTTCGCGGATTCACACTCAAGAAATTCGAGAGCTTGATTTTGTTAGTCAGCACTTTCAAGGCCTGAGCATTGTAATCACGGGGACGGATGGAAAGAGCACCTTTACGACCCAGCTTGGCGAAGTGCTCCGACGGGCCTTTCCTGCGAGGCGGATATTTGTAGGAGGTAATTTGGGAACTGCGGCGGGAGATGCGCTCAAAGAATCATATGATCTTGCTGTCCTCGAAGTCTCGAGCTTTCAGGCCGAGAGACTTAACACGGCTCAATTTGATTTTGGAATTCTCATCAATCTGGCCCCGGATCACTTGGATCGGTATCCGAGTCTTCAGGAATATTTTTTGGCGAAGTGGCACTTACTTTCAAAGTCCAAAAAAGTATTTTTTCCCGAGGATCAGGTGTCTCCGCTTGCTCCAAAGGGCTCGAGCGGCGCCCTCTATAAAAACTCCAGTTTACTCGCAGAGATTTTGCAAAAGGTCGCACCCGTCATTGTTGAGGATTTGGCCCTTCAATGGAAGCAGCCCGTTACCTTTGAACCTTCTTGGTTAATGGACCTACCACGCTTACCCCATCGGCAAGAAGTCTATCAGGATAAGACGGGAGCTCTCTTTGTGGATGACTCTAAGGCGACCACAGTGCATGCGATGATTTATGCCGTTCAGAGCATGAGACCTCACTCCAAAAAACTAAAACTCATTCTTGGAGGCAGGCACAAAGGGGATAATTTTGAAGAGCTCAAGCCGTGGGTGAGGCCAGAAGACAAAATTTTTGTCTGCGGCGAGGCGCGAAAAAAGATTGAAGAACAAATTAGGGGCATCACGTGTGAGGTTCGGTCTTATCAAGATCTCGCGACACTATTGGCAGCTGAAGTTCCTTCCGTTGCTTCGGATGAAGTCCTTGTGCTCTCTCCGGGATGCTCGAGCTATGACGAATTTGATAACTTTGAAGAGCGCGGGAAGTTTTTTGTCAGTGAGGTCAGTAAAATCAGAAGCTCCGTGCACAAGATTTCATTATCGTGAGGGGCGATCATTGAGATCTGTGAAATATTTGGCGAGGATCGAATTTTGACGGAGAATCATGAGCCCTCGCGAGAGGGTGCTCTTCGCTGTCCCAAGGGGCATTTCTAAAAGAAGTGAAATCTGCTCGATGGTTCTGCCTTGGATGTATTTGAGCCGGACGACTCTTTGAACCGTTGGCGAAAGTCTATTGAAAGCCTTTTCAATTTCTGCCCTGAGCTCCATGGCATTCAGTTTGGCGTCACTATAATTGTGCGACCCGTTTCGATCTGGAATCTCACCTTTGCTGTCACGTCTGACCCCGGGATAGGGGGCCATACGATTTTGCCGGGTCCTTTGGGCTTTGATCTTAAATGGGCCCTGTTGATTGAGAAGGGTAGGGATTGGTTTATCGACGGCGAGTTCGGCTAATTTATCAAAGTCCGCTGCGGACCAATTCTGCTGGAGCGTATCGGCGAGTAGCCGCCAGCCAACTTTGGAAATGGCTTTGCAGTTCTTGCCCTTCAAAGGAGCGCAGGTTCCTCCACGGAGATCCAAAACGCACAAAATCAGCGCTGGTACGACGACCTTTATCATTCTTCCTACCCTTATTTTTGTGACCCTTAAGTTTTAAACTCCTATCGCATGCGCAATTTGGGATCAAGCCGAAGGAAGAGGATTGATTCCAGGATCTTAAGCCCTATACAATTTGGATATGGCGTGGGGACGGCAGGCAGTCAAAACTCGAGCCTCTGAGCATGTGGGAATCAGTGGTTTGAGCCATCGAGGTTTATTCCTCGTGGGTCTTTTGCTTTCGGGCTTTGGACTCCTCATGATTTATAGTTCTTCCGCCGTGATGGGCTTACAGCGCTATGGGGATGCGCTTTTTTACGTCAAAAAACAGAGTGTTTTCTTGTTGGTCGGTTGGGGTCTTTATTTTGTGATCGCACAAATCCCATTCGTTCGCTTGATGAAGTGGCGAATGCTGGGACTCTTGCTGGGATTTGGACTGCTGATCATTGTGATGATTCCTGGCTTTGGTCATGCGGCTGGAGGAGCTCAGCGCTGGATCTCCTTGGGCTTTGGTCAGTTTCAGCCTGCCGAATTGGCGCGCCTTCTTTTTGTTTTTTATATCGCCGCCACATTGGCGGTCAAAGCGGACCGACTCGAATCATTCAATCGAGGTTTTTTGCCTCTTTTGATGGTGACGGGCTTAGCGATGATGCTCCTTGTCCTTCAGCCTGATTTCGGAAGTGCCATGAGCTTGTTTGCGTTGAGTGTGGCCCTGTGGTTCATCGGCCGCATCCCCTTAGCCTATATCGCAGGAATTTTTATTCTGGCGCTGCCGGCAGTTGCTCTCATGATTTTTGGAGCGATGTATCGGACCAAACGAGTGATGACGTTTTTGAATCCCTGGGCCGATCCTCAGGGATCTGGGTTTCAAGTGATTCAATCCTTTATGGGATTTTATAATGGGGGATGGACAGGTCTTGGGCTCGGAAATTCGCAGCAAAAACTCTATTACCTTCCGGAAGCGCATACGGATTTTATCTTTAGCGTTGTTGGAGAGGAGCTCGGTGTTGTGGGCATTGGAGCCGTGATTGCTTTGTTCTTGTCGTTGCTGGCTTTTGGCGCGCGAGTGACTCGAGCGCAGATGAGTGATTTTGGTTATTATCTGGCGGCGGGAGTCACACTCTTTTTGTGTTTGCCCGCACTGCTCAATATGATGGTGACACTGGGGATGCTTCCGACAAAAGGTCTTCCGCTTCCCTTTTTGAGTAGCGGAGGAAGCTCTCTACTTGTCTCTTTGATTGCTCTCGGTATTCTCCAAAGTCTGCATGCAAGAAAAGATGAAGACCCTGTCTAAAGCTCATCCTCATCTTATGGTCTGCGGGGGAGGAACGGGCGGACATTTTTTTTCTGGCGTCGCTGTCGCAGAAATTTTTTTGAATCTGTATCCCGAAGGTCGCGTCACATTTGTCGGCACGCGTTTGGGAATCGAAGCGCGGACGACTCTTTCGGATTCACGCATGAATGTGGTGTTTATTCATGCACGAGGTCTTAAGGGAAAGAGTCTGCTCAACAAATTAAAAGGCGTGCTTTCGCTCTTCAGAGGTATTTTGGAAAGCTGCCTGTTGTTGACAAAGCATCGCCCTCAGATTGTGGCAGGAGTCGGAGGATATGCCTCCGCGCCCACGCTTGTGGCTGCTATCTTTTTGCGATGGTTGTTTCGCTGGAAGGTTTTTGTCCTCGAGCAAAACTCTAGCGCGGGGCTCGTGAATCAGATTCTTTCGCAGGGGCCCTTAGCGGCCTATGCTGGATTTAAGATCAAAGGGTTTCAGTTGGTAGATTTGCCCTTGAGAGAAGGTTTTTTGAGTCAGATTCAAAATCGAAGATCCTTTGAGTGGCCTCCCAAAGTGATTTTGATCATGGGAGGTTCTCAGGGAGCTCGAGGTCTCAATGATCGCTGGCTTGAGATGCTCCCCGATCTCAAAAAGCGACTACCCGAAGTAGAGTTTATTCATCAATCGGGTTTTGAAGATCGCGAGCGCGTCGAAAAAGCTTACAAAGAATTGGGGCTCAAAGCATCGGTCATTGCTTTTACCAACGAACTCCCTGAGCTTCTTCAACGAGCTGATCTCGTTGTCGCTCGAGCGGGAGCAATGACGGTTTTTGAAGTTATGAAGTTTGCTCGGCCCGTTGTCTTTGTGCCGTTTCCCAAAGCCGCGGATGACCATCAAACCAAAAATGCTCTGGCCGTTCAAAAGGCCGAGTGGGTCATTGCGGAGTCTCAATTTATGTGGAGTCGATTGAGTCCCCTCCTGGATCAAGCTCCTTCCGTCCTCAAAAGGCGCCAGGAAGAAACCGTCGTCGAGTGGAAGGACATTCTCACGCTGTCATAGCCGTTCGCTGAGGGTAATTCTTGCCCCTTCACTGGATTCGGCCTAAAAATGCCATTCATCATGTTTTGGAACGGTTTACAAAAACCCTCTATTCATCTGATCGGTATCGGCGGATCGGGAATGAGTGGCATTGCCGAAGTTCTTCTTTCGCTCGGCTTTCCAGTCAGTGGAAGTGATGTTCAATCGACGGCAACGACCAAAAAGCTTTCGAAGCTGGGAGCACGAATTTTTCAGGGACATCAGGCGGAGCAAGTGGATGGGGCCACTTGTGTCGTGGTGTCTGCGGCTGTTTCTCCCACTAATCCAGAATGGCTCGAAGCTCAGCGACGCCGAATCCCTGTGATTCCACGAGCGGAGATGCTTTCCGAGCTTATGCGATTGAAGCTCGGAGTTGCGATCGCAGGATCCCACGGGAAAACTACCACGACTTCGATGGTGGGGCAGATACTTTCGCCCATCGATCCGACGGTGGTCGTGGGAGGCAGACTTCAGCATTGGAACGCTTCTTCGATCGTGGGCAAAGGCGAAGTCTTTGTCATTGAAGCCGATGAGAGTGATCGAAGTTTTCTAAAATTTTCGCCAGTTCTCACTGTCGTAACAAATATTGATCGTGAACATTTGGATACCTATCGGGATCTTAAGGATCTCGAAAACACCTTCGTGTCTTTTTTGAATCGAACCGCATTTTTTGGAGTCAATTGGCTGAGTGCGGATTGCCCCAGTCTGCGTTCGATTCGACGTGAGATTCTGAAGCCCGTCAAAACTTTTGGGTTTGCGAGTGATGCAGATTTGCATATTCGATCGGTGACGTACGAGAGCCGACAAAGTCAGTTTGAGTTGGAGTGGGAAGGTAAAAACCTTGGAAAATTCCAAATTCCAGTGACTGGCGCGCACAATGTCAAAAACGCCACTGGAGCGGTCGCAGTCGCTCTCACTTTGGGCCTTCGATGGGAACAAATTCGAGAGGGCTTAGAGCAGTTTGTGCCGGCCGATCGACGGCTTCAGATCCACCTCGAATCCCCTAAAGTATCGATCGTCGAAGATTACGGTCATCATCCCACCGAAATCGAAGCCACTTTGGATGCTCTCAAACTGATGTTCCCCGAGCGGGAGCGGATTGTATTCTTTCAGCCTCATCGATATTCACGAACTCAGGCCCTTTGGAAGGAGTTTCCCTTAAGCTTTGAAGGGCGCTGTGACCGACTTTTCTTAATGCCTATTTATCCGGCACACGAAGAGCCTATCAAAGGAGTGACTTCCGAAGCCTTGGCCAAAGAGTTTCGGGAAATGAGGGTTTCTTCACTTTCGAGCTTACCTTCAGCGGCCGAAATCCTGGCACTTCTTCCAGCTTCAGATCGTCCTCGAGTTCTTTTGATTTTGGGGGCAGGCCCCCTGACTACGATGGTTCAAGAACTCGCTCGATTGTGCCGACCTCCCTCAGAATCATTGACCTTAGCCCGCTAAGCCTCTCAGAATAGTCTGAGGGGGATTATCAGCTGTGAGTTCACTGCGCTCGCGCGCGCCACGTGAAGCTTCGGAATGGAAGGCAAAGAAGTTTTTGTGGGTATCGCTCGCTGTGACAACGGGGAGCATTATCTTTTTCTTTGCATTGCGCGTGGTTTTTCCTACCATTAAAGAGGAGGCGAAAAATCTGCAGAGTTTGGGAGAGCAGGTTGTAGGACCTGAGTCCACTTGGCAGAAGCTCAAATATTGGGGGGGATTCACAGTTCGAACGATTGACTTTGAGTGGCGCACACCTGCGGGAAAGGATCCCATGCTCCAAATACTCAAAAATCCCCTCGAGCGAGTGGTAAAAGATTTGGACGTTCTGAAAGGGCAGAATTTGTTCACTCTAGATTTAAATTCCGCAAAAGAGAAAGTGCGTTCGTCGGGTTGGGTCGATGGAGTGTCTATCCGCCGTGAGATTCCTGGTCGAGTTCATATCACGGCGCATTTGAGAGAGCCTCGATTTTTGATTCGAGCCGATGGAGCGTGGATTGTCGCCGATCAATCCGGGCACTTTATGTTTAGACAAAAAGAAATACCAGGATGGCTCGTGGATCTGCCGCTCATTTTTGGATGGGAAGGGCAGTTGGCGAGGCATATTTCGCTGCCCGAACTCGAGCGCGGCCTGCAAGAAGAGCGCGAAAGTCTGCGTGAAGCCCACGAACTCGTTTTTGAACTAGAGAATAAGCTTCGCGTGAAGATTGAGTCTCTGACGATTTCTTTTGATTCTTGGCTCGATCGGCCGCGATTTCAAGTGGTGTGGCAAGGCGCCAAAAATTCGCGTGAAGTCCGTGTGATTTTACTTTCAGGAGCTTGGAAGAATCGAATTCGATCACTTCAGGCGTTGCTGAGTGAGCCGCTCAAGGGAGACTCCGCGCTCGAAGTGGATGGTCAGCGTGCGGATCGATGGATTGTTCGCGGAGGGAGTTTGAACTGATGGCAAAGGATTTTCCAATTTTAGCAGGGATCGATCTTGGCAGTAGCAAAGTGGCTGTACTTTTGGCCGAGATGACTCCTCAAGGTCTTGAGGTCGTCGGTTTTGGAGAAGCCGAGTCTCACGGAGTGCGTAAAGGGGTTGTCGTCAATATTGACTCCACCGTTCTTGCGCTTTCGCAAGCTCTTGAAGAAGCCTCAAAGCTTGCTCGTCGTCCTATCGAACACAGTGTGGTGAGCGTGACGGGATCGCATATTCAAACCATGGCGAGTCATGGAATGGTTCCTTTGCGCGATCAAGAAGTCAAATTGCTCGATGTAGAGCGAGTCATTGAAGCCGCATCAGCGGTGAGTTTGCCACTTGATCGAGAAGTGATTCAGGTCATTCCTCAAGAATTTATTATCGATGGCAACGAAGGAATTCAGGAGCCCCTTGGTATGTACGGGAAGCGTCTCGAGGTCGACGTTCAAGTTGCAACGGGTTCGATTACCGCTCTCGAAAATCTTCGCCGATGTCTCTCCAAAGTCGGACTCAAAACAAGGCATTTTATTTCGGCTCCATTGGCCTCAGCTCGCAGTGTTGCAGAAAAAGGCGATCGCGAAGCCGGTGTATGTGTCGTCGATCTCGGTGCGGCCTGCACGGATATGGCGGTGTTTCAGAATGGATCTCTCAAATGGCTTCGATCACTTCCAATCGGAGGGATTCATTTGACCAACGACCTCGCGGTAGGACTCAAAGCGAGTCTGATGGATTCTGAGAGACTCAAAAAACAGTATGGGTGTTCGACGCTGGTCAATGAGGACGAAGAAATCGAGATTCCTGGATTATCCGGTGGCGAGCTTCGACGAGTAAAGCGCCGAACTTTTTCGACGATTTTGCAACCTCGCTTAGAAGAAATTTTTTCTCTCGTCAGGTCTGAGCTCGGACGTGATGGTCTTGATGAGGCACTGCCAGCGGGAATTATTTTGACTGGGGGAGTCGCTCATCTCGGAGGCTTGATGGAAGTGGCCGAGAGATCGTTTCGTTTGCCGGTGAGACTCGGAAAGCCGAGTGGACTCGGCGGACTCAGCGATATGGTGACGTCTCCAGGATATTCGACGGTTGTTGGACTTTTGCAGTTGGGATTTGAAGAAGATGAAGAGCTGCAATATATGGCATCGATTTACGAGAAGAAGGGGTTCGAAAAAGTTCAGGCTCGATTTTCTCGTTGGGTAAGGGATTTTTTTTAACAGGCACATCAGAGGGGGAAGACTATGTCTCGAAAAATTGACGTTGTGAATCTAGATACGCTTGGCGCCAAAATCAAAGTGATTGGTGTCGGCGGTGGGGGCGGCAATGCCGTCAACACGATGATTGCAGAAGGACTCTCAGGGGTGGAATTCATCGCTGCGAATACGGATGCTCAAGCACTCAAGGCCACTTTGGCGCCGACAAAAGTTCAGTTGGGAGCCAGTCTCACCAAAGGTCTTGGAGCGGGAGCCAATCCTGCCGTCGCTCGCGAAGCAGCATTGCAAGATACTCAAATGCTTTCGGAGTTATTGGACGGAGCCGATATGGTTTTTGTCACCTGCGGCTTGGGCGGTGGAACAGGAACAGGCGCAGCCCCCGTCATTGCTCAGATCGCCAAGAGCATGGGGATTTTAACAGTCGGCGTGGTGACCAAGCCTTTTACATTTGAAGGAAAACGTCGTCGTCATCAGGCCGAAGAAGGTCTTCAGCAGATGAAGGATAATGTGGATACGTTGATCACGATCCCCAATCAGCGATTGCTGACTTTGGCCACCGATCAGCTCACCTTGATCGACGCGTTTCGTAAGGTCGATCATGTTCTCCTTTCTGCAGTGAAAGGGATTTCGGACCTCATCAATATTCACGGGATGGTGAACGTGGATTTTGCCGATGTACGAACTGTCATGAGCGAAATGGGAATGGCCCTTATGGGGACGGGAGAGTCTCGCGGAGATAACCGCGCAATGATCGCCGCTCAAAACGCGATTTCTTCTCCGCTTCTCGAAGATGTTTCGATCGAAGGCGCGACGGGTATCTTGATCAATATTACCGGAACTTCTTCGATGACGTTGTACGAAGTCAACGCAGCGGCGACTTTGATTCAAGAAGCCGCACACGAAGATGCCAATATCATCTTTGGATCAGTCATCGACGATACGCTCGGTGATAAGATCCGAGTGACCGTGATTGCGACGGGCTTTAACCGAGCCAATCAGCAAAAGATCGAGAATCTTAAAAACATTCCGATGTCAGCACCGGCTTCTAAGCCTCAAGTTCAGCCTCGCGCCGAAGCTTCTCAATCAGTGAATTTAGCTGTTCCAGAGGAGCCACAAGCTGTGTTTGGCAGCAATCGCCCTCGTCGGGGAATGCCGCTGTTTGAGGACGAAAGCTTTGAAGTTCCAGCGTTTTTGAGACGTCAGCCGGACGCCTAATCTGCGCTTTTAATGTGTGGTTTGAGCCCGGGGCTCTCTTTTGGTAGGGTCGCCGGGCTCATGCGTTCTCAGCTCAAATCCACTGTCAAAAGTCTTCGAAGTCGCCCAGGCGTTGAGTCTTTTCGTATTCAGGAGCAAGGCGCCCGATCCAAGGAGTGGCGAGGTCGATTGCGCATCTGTTTGATTTATCCCCACACCTATTATGTCGGGATGAGCAATCTAGGCTTTCAGCAAATTTACAGTCTTTGGAATGACATCGATGAAGTCGTTTGCGAGAGAGCATTTTTGTCAGAAAACTCAAATGAGATTCGAAGCTTCGAAAGCGGACGAGCTCTTAAAGACTTTGATGTTTTGGCGTTTAGTTTGAGTTTTGAAAACGACGCCATTCATGTCTTAAGAATTCTTAAACAAGCCGGATTGGCACTCAAGAGTGTTGATCGCACGGATGCGGATCCCGTCGTTTTGATGGGAGGGGCTGCAATATCTATGAATCCGATGCCGCTGCTTCCCTTTATTGATGCTTTTGCGTTTGGAGACGGCGAAGAAATCGTTTTTGATATTGCGAAGGTCTTGAGAGGGACTCCCTTTATGGGCCATCGGCGAATGAATGCCTTAGAAGCTTTGTCAGAGATTCAAGGGATTTATGTTCCTGCGCTTCATGGTCATTTACCGGGGCGAGCGTTCAAAAGACGAACCATCAAATTCATCAATTCTTATCTTACGAAGACCGAAATCGTGACTAACCATACCGAGTTTTCTAATAACTTTATGGTCGAAGTTTCTCGAGGTTGTCCTCAGCGCTGTCGATTTTGTTCGGTCTCTTATACAGAGGCGTCTACGCGGTTTCGTCGCTTGAGCTTTTTAAAATCTGCGTTTGACGAAGGCATCGAACGCGTGGGTCGCGTAGGCCTTGTGGGGGCAGCTCTCGCAGATCATCCCGAGCTCGTCGAGATGGCAAATTATGTGGTGGACGGTGGGGGAGAGATCAGCCTCTCGAGCCTGAGAGTCGAAGCAGTGAGCTCCAAACTCATGGATCTATTAAATCTCAGTTCTCAAAGAACTCTCACGCTCGCACTGGAGACAGGGAGTCAACGTCTTCAGCAAGTGATTCACAAACGGACGGACGAAGCCAAGGTGATGCACTGTGTGGAGACTGCACTCAAAGCGGGAATCCGAAATCTTAAGTTTTACTTTATTATTGGACTGCCGACAGAGACGCGTGCAGATGTCGAAGAAGCTGCGGAGCTCATTCGACGTATTCACTCGACCTTTATGTCGATTTCAAAATCTCGAGGACAAATGGGAAATCTCTCCGTGAGTCTCAATCCGTTTATTCCCAAACCCACGACACCCTTTGAAGCGTGCGCTCATTTGAGAGAAGACGAACTCGAAGCACGATTCTTGCTCTTTAAGTCTAAGCTCTCTGATCTTCAAAATTTTCATCTCAATCACGAAGGTTGGGATACTGCGCAGCTTCAGTCCCTCCTCAGTGTCGGCGATGAGAGGGTCTCCGACTTTCTTTTAGAAACTCACCATCGCGGAGATGATTGGAGATCTGCTCTTAAATCCTACAATCATCTGATGGAAGAAATCGTCTATCGACCAAAGACGCTCAGTGAGACTTTGCCTTGGTCTTTTATTACGAAGTGACAAAAGTTTCGAGTTCTTGAGGATTGTCCTCGCCCATTGCCTGCCAGGGGATCTGATCAATCGTGGCATTCAAAAACTGGCTCTGTATCTTTGAAATGAGCAGGATCTCTTTGGAGTTCAAGCCAGAGAGTTCCTTCAAAAATGGATCTTGAGGATTCTCAAGCTGCGGAAATCCACAAAGAGATCGATTGAGACAAAAGCGAAGATGCCTGGCTTCCTTAAAAAAAGACTTTGCTTCATCCAAAAAAGAAGAAGGAGTTTCTGGGGTGAGCACAAGAACATGCTCCGAGTTCTCAGAAAAAAACAAACTTTCGAGATGAGTCGCCGCCTGTTGAAATCGATCCGTATGTTGCATCAGCCATTCGATGAGTTCAAAGACTTGGGACGTTGCTTCTTTTCCGACAAAGAGGCGTGCCGTCTCAAAGACTTTTTTGAGAGGGGACGAAAGGAGGTGGAGAGTATTTGATTTGAGAGTGAACTGTACGAGCTGCCCTCCAAAAAAATTCCGCAAAAGAAGCGCCTTTCGATGAAGACCCGTGGCTTCTTGAAAGGGCGGCGTATCGACAATGAGTGTCTTGGCCTTTGATCGCTCAATTTCGTCGCTCAATTGAATCAAAAGGAGGTACTCTCTAAAATCCTGAAGCCCCCGCACCATCACCTGATAAAAATGCTTGAGCCGAGGGCTCGTTGGAGCTCGGGCAGCGAGTTGCTCAAAAAGCAAATCCGCCTGCAATATCTTCAGCTCAATCTCGCAATCCAATATTTTGAAACGATCTCCATCAGGAGCCATCTGTGACTTTCCCACAAGGTGAAGGAGTCGCTGACTGGGATCGAGACTAATGATGAGAGGAGAGTCTTTGGCTTGGTAGGCTTCGCGCAAAACCAAATGACTCTTGCCCACACCTCCTCGGCCCCAGACAAATCGCACTTTTGCCATCATGGGTGAGATTCCTCAAATATCTGCGAAAACAATATTTTGGATTGGCTCTGGCGGGCTGTTTCGAGGTCAAAGCGCTTAACGCCCAAAGTGTACCAAGGCTCTGGGCAAGATCCCTCAAGGGGTTTTTGATGCTTTCGGTTGAGAATGAACTCGCACTGAATCCTCGGAAAATACTTTCCTAAATAATCTCTGATTTGCTGCGATTCTTCGAGGCTTGAGTTTTCAGGAAGTGTTACAAGATGGACAAAAATGTGGTCAGGGCGATTGATTTGTTCGCAGATTTCTTCGCTCAAGGACTTGAGACTGCCGCCGTCAAAAATTTCGCGCGCTGTTCTCAGAGCTTCAAAGATGGCAATAAAATTTCCTGTGCTAGGAGCATCCACAATCAGAGGCTTGGCTTTGGAATCCTCTAAAAGGCGATGCAAGAGCAGCAGTTCGTTGAGATTGGGAGCGAGACTCAAAAGAGTTTGAAACAGTTGGCTCTGGCCTAACCAAGAGGCAATCAATTTGATTTTGATCGTTCGTAGTACAAAATCTTGAGCGAGTTGAGAGCGAGAGTAATTGAGCGTAGAGATGAGTTTCGAATCGCTCTTCTGAGAATGAAGGGCTTTTGAAACCCAAGTCTTTCCTACACCTCCCTTTCCTGTGACGAAGTGCAGAGTGCTCATGAGAGAGAAGATGTTTTGGATGCCAAACGTTGATGACGTTCGGTCATTCGAGTGGCATCGAGATCAGACAAAACTGTATCGATTGTCTTAGAGTGCAAAAGCGCGCCGTAATGTCCCACATCCGCAATCAGCGTTGGTGCTGGCTCTCCAAAGACAGAGAGAGGGTAGCAGAGAGTGTCCTTAGCCCCCGCGATGAGCACGTGGGGGTTGATCGAAATCGTCGCACACGTGGCGTAGGCTTTCTGCAGTCGAGGCGTCTGAATAAATTCAAGTGCTGAGCCGAGTTCCTGGCTCGCTGAAATAGCGATCCAGCGAATATTGAAACTCTGAAGTTCGGCTCTGGCGAGAACTCTCGCAATAATAGGTCTGCTTGATCCAAAACTAATCAGAGTCATTCGAGTGGATCCCGTATCGGCTTGAACCTTCAACAGAAACCGAAAGAGCTGCTCTTCCAAAAACAAGGGCTCCTGTAAAAAAAACTTCCAGCTCATGGGCCATAAGCTCTTAAAATGGTGAGCTTTGAGTCGCCAATACAAAAATCGAAACAGCCGCGAGCTCCAATGAAGTGAGGGAATGAGGCAAATGGGGATTTGGCTCGCAGGGGCCGACGATGCTTCTTCGGGCGTTTGAAAGCGAGGCGCTTCAAAAAAAGCAGGTAGGCGCCTCAAATGTGCAAAAGCCAATGTCATCAGGGCCCCCCATTCCACACCGGCAATGCTCAGAATTTCGGTGAGGGAGTGGACCTGATTCTTGGAGTGAGAAAACTGGCCCCAACCCCAGGCGAGCAGGAGCGAAAAAACCAAAAGCATCAGAGACCCAGCCATAAACACGATAAAAGCCAATTGCAGTGCGCCGCTCAAAACATCAAATATCACATCGCTAATCTAACGAACCGAAGAGGCGACTACAAGTCCCACGATGACGCGCGCGTCATCATTCGAGGGGGGGTGCCCAAAAGCTCAAAGACTCATTTAAAATAGTCAAGGGGGCACTTCTTTTGGAATCGGCAACAAGCATTGGAACATCGCGCAATGGTGTGGAGATCTTTGTCAACGCACTCGAAAAAGCCATGCGCGCGAAGCGAATGTATAGTTATGCCGGCGGTCAGGGATTTCTCGATAATATTTTAGATCATACCGTCAATGCGTGTGCGAGTTTGTTCTCCGAAGGAGAGCAAATCGAAATCGACGTAAAGCCTTTTGAGATGCTTTTTGAAAAAAAAGTCATCTATCAAAACAAAGAAAAGAAAACGTCATTCTCATTCGCTCTGTATTCCGACGGGATTCGACTTTTGATTTTGCGTCGAGGCCTCAGCAAGGAAGAACTCAATCAAGTTCTTCAGATCCTCGCGACCGACTTTGAGTCTCCCGAAATGGTCGATGAAGATCTCTACTGTCTCTTTGTAGAGGCCAACCTCGATCACTTTCAGGTGGTGGGGGGCGATGCACTCCAAGAAGCTCAACAAAAGGACCCGCAGCTCAAACAGTTGGTAGACTCATTTTGCCTCAATATGAAGGCCAAAACTCAAGCAGTCGCTGCGACTCCTCATCGTAAACTTCGCAGTGAAGACCTCAAAATTCTAGAAGAGTTTCGTTTGAATCCTGCGCAGTTTGCACGCAGTGACGAAGAGGTTTCGAAGCTCCTCCACGCTTTAGTGGCTTCGCGTGAAGGAGCAAAAAAAGAGCGAGAAACTCTCGAAAAGCTTTTGCTGATGGGATTTCATTTTCTCTTAAGAGATCAGGGCGCTGGAGATCAGCTTCAAGTGGGAAGGGATTTGATCGTGCGCACATCCCTAAGCGCTCTTCAGGCTAAGTTCTTTGATTTGTTTGCCGCCGTTGTTCAAAAAGTAGCGCAAATGCAAAAAGAAAAAGTAGAGCGATCGGGAGAGTATCAAAAGATACTCGATTCGCTTTATCACATTGATCAATCCAATTTGTTTTTAGGACTGCTCAAAGATGCCTCGTTAGAGCGTGAAGCGACTCGAATCTTACTCATGGGGCCCCCGTCTGCCGTTCGACTTTGGATTTCGCTTATCGGCAATCATTCAAACTTTGCAAAAGCAGCGACAGATTTCATCCTCAAAGGGCTCCCTCATCATCTGCAATGGATTTTGGATTCCATTCAAAAAACGCCTGATAATCCATCGTGGGAAGCCTTAGTCAATTTGATGTCATTGAGACCAACTCACCATTTTCAAAAGATTCTGGAGAGTCTCTATTCCTCTGCAGGACCGGCACTGAGATCCAAAGTGCTCAAGCAAATGGCGACGATTGGATCTCCCGATTCTTTGAGGATTTTTGAGCAAATTCTCCAAAAAGGCGACACCGAGTCACGGATGCTCGCGTATGATTTGCTGTCTCAATCGAGCGGAAAACTTGGATTAAAAATTCTTAAAAATCATCTGGAAGGCCAAGCCTTTCAATCGGCTGCAGCCGATGAACAAGAAAGAGCCTATGCCGCCATTCTCAAAGTGGGTGGAGAGTTAGCTCTTCCCTGGCTCCAAAACCTCTGGCAGCAGCCGGGTTCAGGTTTGTTTAAGAAGAAGAACGAGGAAGAAAAAAGAATGCTCTATTTGAAGGCGCTCGCAAAGGGAGCGCCTCAGTTTGTCGCTCGGTTTTTGGACTTAGTTCCTGCACAAACTGTCAGCGCAGAATTAAGAGCCCTAGCATCTCGAGTCGTGGTGAGGACTGACAAATGAATCCAGAAGTCGTCAGCGAAAAGGTCGAAGGCGAGGAGCTCGAGTCTCTCCGACGAGACTTTCTCAATTCCGTCTTTGGAGTCCTCGCGGGCCTTCAGATTCATGACGCGCGAAATGCCGCACTTCAGCGACCTTTTGAAAATCTCGAAAAGTCGATTTTGAAGCTTACAGGTCCACTGGTCGATCGTCCTCTCGAGATTCGCCTTCAAGAAGAAATTCTTTACGTTTGTGGAGAGAGACTCAAAAGCCATTTTTCGATTGTCGAAGCACAAAAACTCGTGATGGATGCGATGGACTTTGCCTTTTTGGAATCGATTACCTGGAAGCCTGGCGTAAAAATGGAAGTGATGGCTGAGTTTTTTTCAAAACTGGCTCTTCATATTTCTGTAGGTGGAAAGCCACGTCCTTTAGCGGGGAGTTGGGAAGGACTTGAGCTTCGACTCATCGATCCCGAAAAGCTTCAACGACGGCTCAAAAATAAACAACTTTTGATGAGCCCGCAGTACGCACTTCAGAGATACTTTTTGCTTCGAATGAGTACTCAGGAAGTCTTTCAAGGCATCGCCAAAAACGAGCTCAAATCTCAGCGCTCCATTAAGCGGGACCTTTTAGAGATTGCAGAAGTCGGACGTATGGCTCCCTACAATCTCGTCGCCCTGAGCTTGATTCGCGAAAATGCTGATCAGTCCAATCTTTCACTGGCACTGGGACAAAGTTTGCCGACGGGGCTTTTGGCCTTAGCGGTGGCGAATGAGCTTCAGTTTTCGTTTAGAGATCAGGTCAATTTTGGATTAGTCGGCCTTCTTTATAATGTGGGATTGATTGGTGAAGATTCTGGAATTTTACAAAAGAACGACAAACTCACTCCGGTCGAATACAAAAGAATTTTGGATGCGCAGGCGAGTGGAGTCTACACTCTCATCAAAATGCAAGGCGCCGCTCGACCCACACTTGAGAGGCTTCTTGCGATTTTTGAACATTCCAAAGGACCCAATGTAAAATCTGTATCGCTTACACTCGAGAGCCGACTGTTGAGACTCATTTCTCAATACGTGGCTCTCACGAGTGATCGACCCTTTCGAGAGGCTTACACTCCCTTTGAAGCCGTAAAGATTCTTGGCAGCAAGGCGGCCAACCAGCCTGGGGGCGAACTCGATCCGATGCTCTACTATATGTTGGTGCGCTTCTTGGGAGTTTATCCCGTAGGAAGTCTTGTTCTTTTATCGAATGGAGAGAAAGCCGTTGTTTTTAGGCCTTACGGCGAAAAAATGGGACATCCCTTGGTAAAGCTCGTGCCCAAAGATCCCTCAGAAACGAGTTCGATGCTCGTGGATTTGGGGCTCGAAGCAGGTTTGAGCATTGTCAAAGCTCTCGATCCCAAACGAGAAGGGATCAATGTGTCAGGTTATTTCTTTGAGTAGGCGCTTCAAGATAAGACTCAATTCGATAGACCTTTGTGCGCTTGATAAATTCATTTTTGTGCCGACCGCAAGTGACTTCAAGAAGTTCGCTCGAATCAATCGTGCGCGCAGAACATAAACTCTGAAATCCTTCAGGGGTGTTGTTCCATAAAAATGCTCCGGGAATTGCAACTTTAGTGGCGTGATTGTGTCGCGCGTGAGATTCAAGCGGCGATGCTCTAAAAATTTGACTTAAAGGAAGGCTGAGTACTTTCTTTTCCGTCTTTGTAAAAACACGCGCCATGACGTCCGTGGTTTGGAGGATGGTGACTTCTTGGCACTGTTTGTAGAGTCCAAGGATTTGAGAATTTTCGCAGGCGACAAACAGGGCCTTCTGATTCTGAGCGCTCAATGGGCTCGCGGTAGTGATCATCAGAGTGATAAGCGCCCAGAATTTCAAACGAATATCTCCCTCATGATAAAAATGGGCTGCAAAGGATATGCCAGGGGAATTGGGCCTAGAAGTGCATTTAAACGCATTTCTATGGCGGAGTAATGCAATGAGACAGCGCTCTGCGGCAAGAATTGCCTGTTTTTGACCTCGGGATTTGGTTATAAATGAGCCGTGGGGGTCATGGGGATGATGAGGCAATCGCTTATTTTATTCGGATATTTGATGGGCTCAGTTTTTCTTCAGGGTTGTCAGGAAGAGCTCGAATCCATCCGCCTCGTCGTCAACGAAAAGCAATCTTTGAATTCCTTTTTGCTCAAGTTTTCTGAGAAAGGACCCACTCAGGTTGATGTGAGAGTCACGAATAGAGAGGGACGACCTTGTTTTCGTCAGACGCAGTTGACGAGTGATGACACAAAAATGATTCGAGAGAGTCTTAAAGATCTCAAAGTTTGTCCGTACAAGAATTGGAAGCCTTGCCGAAATGAGAATGAAGGCTATGCGACTGTGACCACTCGCGCGGGACTCATCGAGAAGAAGCTCGAGGCCGATATTCTTTCGATGGATTGTAGCCAAAGATCGCAAGTTCTTTGCGGACCTTCAGCCAAAGAAGTTCAAGGCATTTTGATCGTCTTGATTCTTGCGCTGGGCGATCCTCGTGCCCCCGAATTCAAATGTGATTAGTTTACTTCGGCTGTTGCCGTACAAACTTGACGGCCGTCCTGTGTTTCGAGTTCGACCTGCCAGGTCTTTTGATTTTGCTCTGTCACGCGTGCTGTCAGATAATCGCCGACATGAACAACATCCTTAAACTTGGTCTCAAAGCTTTTCAGAGTCTCCGTTGTGACTCCCCATTTTTCGAGCGCCACGCCCATGAGTCCCATAGAGAGCATTCCATGAGCGATGACATCCGAAAATCCTGCGGTCTTTGCAAATTCTGGATTCAAATGAATCTCATTAAAATCTCCGCTCGCTTCGGCATAGTCGCGAATCTGCTGATGAGTGATGGGTCCAAATGTAATTTCCGGCCAGGGTGAGTTCATTCCGGCCCCTTTTCTTTGACCATGATGAGAGATTTAGATGTCGATACGATTTGCTGAGTTCGAGTGTCAGTCAGCTCTGTCCTAAAATTCAGCCAATACATTCCCGCTCGCAGTCGGCAGTCAAGGAGTTGAGTCTGCGCTTTCAGTTCCATGCCGACTTGAAAGGGAAGATGGTATTCAAACTTTTGCGTCGCGTGCAAGAGTCCGAGCCAATTGACTTCCATAGACCTGAGCAAACTAAAGACTCCCTGAAGTGCAACGGCCCCCATTGTAAATGGCGGATTTGCTAAAGTACTGTGAAATGATTTTCTAAACCGAGCTACAAGCGCTTCGGTGACCTCAAAGGTTTGATCGGGGGCCAACAGAGGAAGCTGCTCTTTTGAAGGAACCTTCATGACAAAAAGTCTTAGCGAGCGTTCATCAGGGAGACAACTTGATTTCGACCGCCTTGCTTCGCTTTGTAGAGAAACTCATCAGCGGCCTTAATGAGTTCGGTCATGGTGTCGTAGTTTCCTTCGGTAAATGTCGCGACCCCGATAGAAATCGTGACGGGAATCTTTTTGGATTCAAAAACAAAGGGATGAGTTTCGACAATTTTGCGGACTCGATCAGCAAAGGTGACGGCGCCGGGCAGAGGAGTTTCGCGCAACAAAAAGATAAACTCTTCGCCCCCATAGCGTCCTGCGAGGTCTCCCTTACGAAGAATATTTCCTACCAAACGGCCCATGTCTCTAAGCACCATATCGCCGCCCAAATGTCCGTACGTGTCGTTGACTTTCTTAAAGTGATCCAAGTCACAGACCAAAACGGAGAGGGGCTTTTTTGTACGACGATGAAAGTTAAATTCAATGTCGAGTTGATCCGAAAAATATCTTTTGGAATAGAGTCCTGTCAGACTGTCTTTGGTCGCGGACTCATAAAGCTCCCGTTGAAACTGAGCTTCAAGCTCATCTTGTAAAACAAATTTGACGATGATTTGAGATCCGAGCTGAACTTTATCTCCACTCGTCAGCATCCGTTCGTCGATTCGCTCTCCATTGATCCAAGTTCCGTTCGAAGACTTGAGGTCCTGAAGAAACCACTTTCCTTCTCTAAACGAGATTTGACAGTGATTGCGTGAGACAGACGCTTCCTGAAGAACCAAATCGCAGTTTGTGCCTCGGCCGATAGCCCAGAGATCTTTGGACTCGAGGTAAATGGTCTGGCCGGTCGTCGGTCCCGTCATCACAATGAGGACAGCTTGTCTTTTTGCTTTTGCTTCTTCGTTTTGGTCAATCGAAGCAATGGCCGTTGTATTGTCGAGATCGTCAGACACTTAGCTAAATTCTAACGGATTCTAACGACATAGGCAGAGAACTTTTTACCCCCGGCTCCTAAATCCACTTGGGAATTTGCAGTAAGCGTTGAAGGAACGTTGAAACGTCTAAAAATCACCCCTCCGGCAGGAAAGTTCAAAAACTCACTGGTGCTGAGCGTCGGAAGGTCAAACTGGTACGGATGGACATAGGGCCAATGATACGGAATCTCCGTCAAAGGTCGCGCGCGATCCATAATATAAAGCCCGCGCGTCACAGTGGATCCCTGAAAGTTTGGCCCCTGTTGAGCCGCCGGAATAAAGGTCTGTGCGTTCGAAAAATTAAACAGCGAAAGCATCATGTGGCCAAAAAATCCTTCAAAGAGTTTTGCGCGTGTCAGCCCCAAATACTTAGAAATATTTTCATATCCAATATCGGGACTACCGATGAGCGTGGTTAAAGCTTGCCGAGTGTTGATGTCATTCAAAAAGAGCTGACCTCCCGCCCGAGCAAGAACGTAGTAGAGGAGCAGAGTATTGAGGCCTCGCGATCTCGTGTTGCCCGCGTTGTTTGAATACGACGTATGCAAATCAAAGGAGACAAGATTTGGATGAGTCCAAAAACTATAGACATGTTTGCCAACTTCTTGAGTTTCGCCGGAAAGTTCTTCGATCAGATGAGAGTAGCCTTCATTGAGTCCCAAAAATTCTGGCTTTAAACCCCGTCGATTAATTTCGGACATATCGTTTCTTTTGTTTGCCGGAATTTTCGACAGTACCTTTCGGTCAAAACTAATGAGATGCTGGAGTTCATGGGCTCCCGCTGTGGAGCAAGACACCGAAGCGTTGCTTGGAGGAGCGACAAAGAGAATTTCAGAGTGATTCGAATCCTGCAGAGGCTGCCCATTCATTTTTTCAAATCGATCGACAGTCGAAAAAAGTCCTAAAGTATTGGCGCCGAGTACGCCCGAAAAATTGGTCACGGCAATCTTGATTTCGGACTGACCATCGGTGTCGAGGGGATGGCCTAAGAGATCAATTGTTTTGGGGATGACTTGGCTCAAACAAGTCTGAAACTGATTCATCGAAGTCTGAAACAAGCCTTGATAGGCGCTATTTGATAGCGCTGGATCATAGATGATTTCAAAAAATGGAGAGGTCGAAGAGAAAAGCTGAAACGTGGATTTTTTTCCTTTCAGTCTTTCGCCTGAGGGCGGCTGCACATAGACAGGGATGTAGAGCCCGTCTTTTTGAGTGACATAGTCGGCGGGATTGGGGACATAAACGTCGGTGATGTTTTGCGTAAAATAATTGAGATTGCCTGAAGGACCCCCAATGGATTCATCCATGTATCCATATCCGGAGGCTCCCGGACCACCCTGTTGAGCTCGAACGGCTTTGATATCCGAGGCTTCTTTGGAGGGCAAAGGAGCGGAGAGGTCTGTGCTTTGAAGCGTAAAATTATGATACAGATCCGAAAGTTTTTCGGGCTCTACATCGCTCATCACGATGAGCGCATACTCTTCGTTTGATTTGAGTTCTCCTGTTTTCCAAAAAATATGCCCCCCGTTTGTTTGAGCAGAGCAGGTTTCACCGACCTGGAGATTGGCGCACGAAAGCGTGACGTCGACGGGAGATGAGCAGCCAGAAAACGCGATGAAGCTCACCCCTAAAACGGCAAGAAGCAAACGGTGTGGCTGAAAGTTGAGTGACTTTGAGAACAATCGGGCTCCCTTTAAAACGAATAAAGACGCAAGCCCTATGCCATCCCAAACGTCTCCTAGACAGGTTTTAAGGCTGTTAGAGGCCCTGCATTGGGGATAACAAGTCGCATATTTAGCAACGTCCCGAGACCCACGGGGGTCCCAATATCCCGTTGAAATTCCTCCCTATCCGAGTAGCGTAAAGAAATGGCTGTGGCTCCCCACGCATGGGTTGTTCGCCCGTTCACTCGAGAGGATTTGCCCCAAGTTGTCGCCGTCGAAAAGGCCGTCTACTCAGATCCTTGGACGGAGCAACTCTTGTCCCAAAGTCTGGACGCTCCGATGACTCATACACTCGGTGTTTTTGATATGTCTGGAGTGATCGCGTATGCGATTTATCAGGTCATTTTTACCGAGGGGCATCTGCTCAACATTGCCGTGAGTTTGCCGTTTCAGCGGCAAGGGTTGGGACGTTGGCTGATTCACAAAATGCTTTCAGACGCTCATCAAAAGGGAGCGGAGTCTTGTTTTTTAGAAGTTCGCCCCTCCAATACTTCAGCGATAGCCCTCTATGAAAAAATGGGCTTTCGGCCCTTGATGGTTCGCGAAAAATATTATTCCAACGGAGAATCTGCGATCGTCATGGTTCTCGATCTCAAGGATTTAGATTTAGAACATTCTTAAATCGATCCAAAATCTCACGAACCGATTCAATTTTTTGAATGTGCTCCACACTTTTTCCGGCCTGCCAATAATCTTTGGTCGAAAAGCCTTTGAGCGCGGATCTCTTCATATTGAGTAGACTTCGAATATTATAATAGAGCCGCATCCATTCTTTTGTGCGCCGGCCCTTGAGCAACCAGCGCGCAATCACTCCTGCTTTGAGTCCAATTCTATCGACATAAGGAGTGCGAATCACCGCGAGCGGAATTCCCGTCACTCTTTCGGTGTGCACAATATCCTTCGCCTGAGCGCGAACGATGGCTTGTTTATAGTCTTCATGAGCCTGGCATTCTTTTGTCGCAATAAATCGAGTGCCCATTTGCACTCCGCAGTAGCCGAGTTTGAGAGCCTCCTCAAAATCCTTCTCGTCTCCAATGCCGCCCGCGCACACCAAAGGAAGGCCGAGGTCTTTGAGACTCTCAATGAGTTCTTGAGGGCTGAGTCGTCCCGCATGCCCGCCGGCTCGATGGTTCACACAAATGAGTCCATCGACATTCGCTTCGATGGCTTTGAGCGCCCATTTTCTTTCTGTCACATCATGAAACACCACACCACCCACGCGATGCACTCTCTCCACTGTCTCCCGTGGATTACCAAGAGCGGTCACAAAAAACCTCACCCCTTCATCGAGGGCAATCTCAAGCCACTCTTGCATTCGTCTCTCATAGGTTCTCGACGCCTTTTCGAGCAGAAGATTCATTCCGATAGGCTTTTGAGTGAGTGACTTAATTTTTTTGAGTCCCGCTCTAAAATCATGTCCCCACACATAGGTGAGCGAGAGGGGCTGAATCACACCAATTCCCCCTGCTTCAGAAACGGCAGCAATCAGCTCTGGATTGCTACAGGGATACATCGCGCCGCAAATCACAGGGACTTCGATTTTGAGCATTGTTGTCAAAGATGTTTTTGAACTCATCCTTCTCAAGCCTGTCCGAGGGAGGGCAAAGGCGGCAAGAACTATCCATCCTTTGGCCAGTGGCAAGAAACTAGCCAGTTCGTTTGCGCTATGTTAGCCGATTTCTATGGTAGGACGTGCGCAGATTTGCCTTGGAGTGCTTTTTAGTTTTTTGAGTTTCTCAGCTTACGGCGAAACTCCATCCGGCGGATCAGCTCCCTCCTCAAAAAACACTCGATGTCGACGTGTACTCATTGTCACAGTCTCGACAGTGGCGGCGGGCTTGCTGTTGTTTCCTAAAGTCAGGCAAATCGTGCCCGGTGAAACTCCCATCGGAAATTTTTTGGGTTCAGTTCCCGAAAGAACAATGCTCGAGCGTGAATTCGAGGCGGCAAAACAGAATTCCATAGACCCACGGCTTCCGCTGCTTGAGTGGTGGAATCTTAAAGATATTCAAATTCGTCATTCTGCAAACGAAGCAGCTACGATTTCAAAGGATAGAGCCGATTTGCCGGATGTCCGCGCCACTCCTGTACCCGAAGTCGTCTTTGAAGTTTTGAACAAGCCCTTTGAGGCCGAACACTTTTTTGTTCCGGGCCACTATTTGTATTGGCAATTGGGGGTCAAAGACCCTTCTAAGATTCATATTCCCACAGAGATTTTTGCGCTGGCTCCTCTCGCTCAGTGGAGAGCTTTGTTTGAGGCCCACGCGGAGCAATTGATCCCTTATATGAATACAACGGACCCCCTCAATGTTGAGAAGTCTTGGACCGTGAGTGTTTTGACAGATCTCATGTCGGCCCACGTCAGGTATCTGGCAAGCAGCTGGAAGGATTTGAGTGCGACCGATCGACAGGAGGCGGCTCAGAACTTTCATACAATCCAAAAATTTAGCTCGTTTCATGGAAGGTGGGTCAATAGCCCCTCCTTTTATGAAGTGGGTTTGCGCATTGAAGATGCAGAGATCTTTAATGATCTCATTGTCAGGGACTCAGCCAGAATCCATTTTTACGTTGAGTTCATTTTGAGAGAAGGACTGTTCGATAACCCTTCATCAAGGGAGTTGATTGAAGCGGGCCTCAAAAGGCAACTTTTGGACCCAGAGGCATCTGTGGAGTCCAAAAAGGAAGTTTTGAGTCTGGCCAAAAAATTCGGACTAAAGGTCTATTAAAGAGCGGCGTTTATCCAAGACTTTGAAATGACTTCAAAATGCTTTGAGGGTCGTTCCTTCTCCTGAGCGACAAAAGCCCTTGAATTTCGTGGTTTTTTTGAACTTATTTAGTTAGGACTCTAACCTGACAGGTCGATTCCCTCGGTTGACTGGGTCCTTTTACAAGAGGGACCCTTTTTATTTTGGGGGTGAATAGAACGATTTAAGGAGAAGGATTCGTATGTTCGAAAACCTTAAGAATGTGATCGAAATCGTCGGTAAAGACGAAGGTCTCGATAAGCAAATTTTGATTGAAGCTCTGCAGGATGCCATGCTGACGGTGGCTCGCAAGCACTTTGGATTCGCTCGAGATATCGAAGCTCAATATAATGAGAAGACGGGCGAGATCGAGCTTCATGAGTTTAAGACAGTCGTAGACGACATATTTGACGACGAAATCGAGATTTCAACCGCAGATGCTCGCAAAATCGATCCCGATGTTCAGCCCGGAGATTCGATGGGCTTTAAGATGGATGCTTCAAGTTTGGGCCGGATTGCCGCTCAATCTGCCAAACAAGTCATTATCCAAAAAGTGCGGGATGCCAAAAAAGAAATCGTCTTCAAGGAATACGCCAATCGTAAGAACGAAGTGGTTACAGGTCTTGTGCGTAAAGTGGAGCGCGGCGACATTATCGTAGACCTCGGCAAAACAGAGGCCATTGTTCCTCGTCGAGAGCAGATTCCGAACGAAATCTATAAGCCTGGCGATCGTATTCAGGGCGTCATTCTCGAAGTGCATGATATCGCTCGAGGTCCGCAGATTGTGATGTCTCGTGCGGATGAAAAATATTTGATCAAACTTTTTGAGATGGAAGTTCCAGAAATTTACGAAGGGATCGTCAGTATTAAGGCGGCCTCTCGCGAACCAGGAGTGAGAGCCAAAGTGGCAGTGTCCTCCAAGGATTCGGATGTGGATCCCGTCGGCGCTTGCGTGGGAATGAAGGGCAGTCGTGTTCAGTCCGTGGTCAGCAATCTTCGCGGCGAAAAAATTGATATTGTTCCCTGGGAAGAAGATTCAATTCGCTTTGTTTGTAATGCGATTGCTCCGGCCGAAGTCAGCCGAATTCGTATGAACGAACAGGCTCGCCAAATGGAGTTGATTGTTCAGGATGATCAATTGTCGTTGGCGATTGGAAAGCGCGGACAAAATGTTCGATTGGCTTCTAAACTCACCGGATGGCGTCTTGATATTGTGTCCGAGTCGGATATTTTGCGACGGGCCGAAGGGGGACAGATTCCTCTACGACTCATTCCAGGAGTGGGCGAAGGAAACTCCGAAGTCTTGGCAGGCCAAGGAATCGAAACCGCTCAGCAAGTCTTGGATGCGGACGACGAAAAGCTTTCAAGCATTCAGGGTTTTACTCTCGATGGAATGAAGGAAATCCGAGATTTGGTTCTCTTGTATACCGAAGAGCGAGCAAAGACGCTCGCGACTCTCAAAAATCATTTCCGACACGATGTGGATTCGATGGAATTCATTGATACGTTGGATGACAAACAGCTTCAGATCATCAAGGTGCCTGGCATTGGACTCAAACTCCTCAGGCATCTCAAGCTTTCGGGAATTGAGAGTTTGGATGAGCTCCTCAAGACATCTGCCGAAGATCTCGCTTCTAAATTGGCGTTGACGGATGAAGAAGCCAAACTGATTTTGCAAACCGCAAAGACCTTTTTGGATAAGCGAGCCAAGATGTCTGTGGGCGAAAAGCTCAAAGGCCTCAAACAGCTCGAAATGAGTATTTTGGATATGTCCCTGGATGAACAGCCTGAGGAAGCGATCGCTTAAGGCAAAGGAATTTCTCTATGACGCAGGTTCGACTCCACGAGATTGCAAAGGCTTTGGGAATGAGTTCCAAGGTATTGATGGCGGATTTAGCCAAAGAGGGTCATGAGTTCAAAACTCATATGGCCACAGTGGACTCTAAGGTATTTTCTTTGATTGAAAAAAAATTCCCAGACTTAAAGGCCAAAATCGCCGCTGCTGAAGCCGCGGCCGCGGCCGAACCCAAGGCCGAAAAAAAGCCAGCTGCTAAGAAATCCTCCAAATTAATTACATCAAAATCTAAAAAGGGTTCAGGCAAAGCGTCTGATGATTCTTCTGAAGACTCCGCCGAAACACCTTCTGTTGAACTCGTTCAAAGAGACGAAGGTCAATCTGGCACCGTCACTTTGGAGCAGCGGGTGGTAAAGGACGGAATTATTCGAAGACGTCGCGTCGAAGCACCGACGGCACCCGCTCCAGCTCCTGTCGCTCCGACAGTAAAAACGGAAGAAGTTCCCGAAGCACCAAAGCCCGCTCCGAGTGATGCGGCTCAACAAGCGCCTCGTGCTCCCAGAGTTTTGACTTCAAATACGCCTGTGATTCGCCGAGTGGCGGCACCCGTCGCAGCACCTGCTCCGACGCCGGCACCAAAACCAGTGACAGAAACTCCTGCTCCCGCTGCAACGCCTGTGGCTGAACCTGTCGTGACGCCTGCTCCGACACCCGCGCCTGCGGCTCCCACAAAACCTGCAACTCAAATGACGGAAGCGGTTCCTGCTCCAGTTCGGACACAGCGATCGACCGCCGCATTTGTCGTGCCTTCATCGGGTCGAAATCTTTCGGCTCCTTCTCGTCTCAAAGTAATTGAGACCCCCCCGATGCCTCCGGGAGGATAAGCTCCTCCCAAACCACGGCCAGCTGCACCGACTACTCCCGCAGGAGCTCGACCTGCATCAGGTCCCGCTCGTAGTGGTGTACGACCGGGGGAAACTCCTGCTCCGACTGAGGAGGCTTCAGAAGAAGCGAAGAGAGCGGCAGCTAAAAAGAAGACAGCAGGAAAGGGGACGGAAGACCCCGATCGTCTGACCAAAAAAGATCTCCTAGGCATGGTGGAAGAAGTCGAAATCACTCGACACCTCGGACGTCGCTCCAAGCGGCCCGCTCAAAGAATTGAGAAAAAGGCGACACAGATTACAACGCCTGGAGTTCAAAAGCGAAAAATCAGAATTCATGATGAGATCACTGTGGCGGATCTCGCCGATCAAATGGGAATCAAAGGCGCAGAACTCGTTCGCAAATTGATTTCGATGGGACAGATGGTCTCTCTTTCTAATTTGCTCGATACGGATACGGCGGCACTGATTGCTTCTGAATATAAATACGAAATTATTAACGTGGCCGAAACCGCTCAAACTGTTTTGGAAGCGCAGACCGAAGAAGAGACGGGTGAAATGGCTTCACGTCCCCCGATTGTGACAATCATGGGGCACGTCGATCACGGAAAAACCTCGCTTCTCGATTATATTCGCCGTGCCCGTGTGGCCGCAGGCGAGGCTGGGGGTATTACTCAGCATATCGGCGCCTATCAAATTCAGCACAACGGAAAAACAATTACCTTCCTCGATACACCGGGCCATGCCGCATTTACGGCGATGCGCGCTCGTGGAGCATCGGTTACGGATATTGTCGTATTGGTGGTGGCAGCAGACGAAGGGGTCAAACCTCAAACTCTCGAAGCTTTAGCTCACGCTCAAGCGGCAAAGGTTCCGATCATTGTCGCGGTCAATAAGATTGATAAACCCGAAGCCAAACCCGAAGTGCCCATTCAAGAGCTTTCAGGCAAGGGCTTGGTTCCCGAAGATTGGGGAGGCGACACAATTTATGTAAAGCTGTCTGCCAAAACCGGTGAAGGCGTGGATCAATTAATTGAAATGCTTTTGCTTCAGGCCGAAGTCTTGGATCTCAAGGCTGTCATCGACAAATCCGCTCGCGGAATTGTGATCGAAAGTCGACTCGATAAGGGCAAGGGTCCCGTCGCTACAGTGATGGTCCAAACAGGAACCTTGAAGCAGGGTGATCCCATTGTGAGTGGATCGAGCTTCGGAAAAGTTCGTGCGATGTTTGATGATCGCGGTCAACAAATTAAGCAAGCTGGTCCCTCTACGCCTGTCGAAATTCTAGGTTTCGACGTGGTTCCCGAAGTCGGTGATACGGTCAGCTCTGTGACAGAAGATGCGGTGGCTCGTCGGGCTTCCGAACTTGCGACGCAGGCCAAACGAAAGATTGAGTCTCTCAAGAATTCTCGAATGTCTCTCGAAGACATGTACAAAAAGATGCAGGCCGGAGATGTTTCGGAACTTAGAGTCGTCTTAAAGGGCGATGTTCAAGGCTCTGTTGAAGCCATTGCGGACTCACTCGAAAAAATCAAACACGACAAAGTTCGCGTCAATATCATCTACAAAGCTGTTGGTGGTATTAGCGAGAGCGATGTGGATTTGGCCGCGGCAAGTGGTGCGATATTGTTTGGATTCAATGTTCGACCGACCAATCAGGCCAAAGCTCAAGCGGCCCGAGATGGTGTGCAGATTAAGTCCTACGAAGTCATCTATGAACTCATCGACGAGGTCAAACTCGCGATGCAGGGCCTTTTGGCTCCGATCATTAAAGAACATGTGGTGGGCCAAGCCGAAGTTCGAGAAGTCTTCAATGTGACAAAAGTAGGCCCGATTGCGGGTTGCTATGTGAAATCTGGCAAAATCCTACGGAATGCTAATGTGCGCGTGATCCGAAATTCCGTGGTCATTTATACCGCCAAAATGGGATCGCTGCGTCGATTTAAAGACGATGCGAAAGAAGTGGCGGAAGGTATGGAATGTGGTATCCGCGTGGAGAATTATACGGATCTGAAAGCCGGAGATATTCTGGAGTGCTTTGAGACAAGCGAAGTTCAGCAGGCTGTAGGTTAAAAAATATGTACGCATTCAAAGAGGACAACAAAGTTCGCCGCCAAAAGAGACTCGCGGATCATATCCGCGAAGAAGTCTATGAGGTCTTGCGCCGTGAAGTGAAGGATCCTCGAGTTCGTTCGTTTACGGTGACCGAAGTCAATGTGAGTCCTGATCTGCGACACGCGAACATCTTTGTTTGTCATTTTCCCGAAGGCGATGGGCACGAGCCTACGTCTGAAGAAATCGAAAAGCTCATGAAGGGTCTCAAGTCAGCGAGTCATTTTGTCTATGAAGCTCTCAAGCGCCGGCTCGTGATGCGTTCTATTCCTGCGATTCATTTTGAATACGATCTTCGAATTGCAGAAGGATCTCGTATGTGGGGACTCGTCAAATCTTTGGAGGGTAAATCCTGATGACTTTTGCTGCAGCTCCTCAGGCCTTTGTGCCTCGACAGGACGAAAAACTTCCTCGCCGGGAGGCCTTTCGAGATTCTGGAATTTTGATTGTCGATAAGCCTGCGGGCATGACTTCGATGGATGTCATTCGTGATTTGAGGCGTGTCATGTACTGCAAACGAATTGGGCACGGAGGCACTTTGGATCCCTTTGCCACAGGTGTTCTCCCTATATTGCTCAACGAGGCAACTCGCCTTTCTGAAAGAGTGATGTCGGGCAAAAAAGAGTATACCGGCGTATTTTATTTGGGCCTTTCTTACGATACCCAAGACATGACGGGAAAGCCCCTTCATGAGGTCAATCCGTTGCCCCCCGATTTGAGCCTCGAGCAAGTTCAAGAAGCCGCTCGAGTGTTTGTGGGAGAGATTGAGCAGATTCCGCCGCAGTATTCGGCGGTCAAAAAGGACGGACGACCTCTCTATGACTACGCCCGCAAAGGCGAGACAGTGACGGTTGATCCCCGAAAAGTTCATGTAGACCTCTTTGATATTCTCGAAAGACTGGATGAGAGGCGGTTTCGCTTTAAGGTCCGGTCCTCTAAGGGCGTCTACGTTAGAACCCTCATCCATGATCTAGGGCAAAAATTGGGTTGTGGTGGGGTATTAGAGAGTCTTCAACGGACTCAAGCAGGTCCCTTTTCAATAGAAGAGGCTGTTCAACTATCAACCCTCAAAGTTCCATCAGATATTCGGTTGCATTTAAGGCCGATCGGTGCAGTATAGGGAAGAATAAAAGGAAAAAGGAAAAAATGATCTCAAAGGAACATAAGACGGAGCTCATTCAGAAATTCGCAAGTCATCAGTCGGATACTGGTTCGGCGCACGTTCAAGTAGCAGTGCTTACCGCTCGTATTCAGCAACTGACAGAGCATCTCAAGGCCAACAAAAACGACTTTTCAAGTCGTCGCGGTCTTTTGAAGATGGTGGGACGACGACGTCGTCTGCTTAACTATCTAAAGTCTGGAGATTTTCAGGCTTATTCTGATCTCATTCAAAGCCTCGATCTTCGAAAATAAAGAGATTCGAATGCCCTTGAATTCGCGATTTTTCGTGAACCCTATCCTCTGAGAAGTAAGGAGTGTTATGTCAACTGGTTTTGTTTATACAATAGATGTCGGTGGTAAAAAAACCACCATTGAAACAGGTCGAATGGCCAAACAAGCAAGCGGCTCAGTCGTTGTTCGCCGAGGAGATACAATGGTCCTCGTCACTGCCTGCGCCTCTGCAAGCGTCCGCGATGGACAGGATTTCTTTCCGCTCACCGTCGAGTTTATGGAAAAGACCTATGCCGCCGGTCGAATTCCTGGAGGATATTTTAAGAGAGAGGGCAAACTTTCTGAACACGAAATTTTGACATCACGATTGATTGATCGTCCGATTCGACCTCTGTTTCCCGAAGGCTTTTTGAACGAAGTCCAAGTCATTGCGACTGTTCTTTCGGCAGATAAGGAAAATGATTCAGATACTTTGGGATTGATCGGTGCTTCTGCAGCTCTCACAATTTCAGATATTCCTTTTTCGGAGCCTGTCGCCGCTGTGAGACTCGGTCGTATTGATGGAAAATACGTGATCAATGCGTCGAAGACGGAGATGGAAACGCAATCCGATATGGATGTCTTGGTCGCAGGAACTGCCTCGAGCATCATCATGGTCGAAGGCGATGCGGATCAAGTAGATGAGAAGGCCATGCTCGAAGGAATTTTGTTTGCTCACAAAGAAATGCAGCCTTTGATTGCGATTCAGCACGAAATGAAAAAGAAGCACGGCAAAGCGGTCATGAAATATGACGTTTTTAAAGTGCCCGAAGAGATTGCCAAATTGGTTGATGCCAATGGCCGCACAAAAATGAAAGCTGCACTGGCGATCAAAGACAAATTGCAGCGTTACGGCTCCAAAGATGAGCTCAAAAAATCTCTGCAAGAAGCGGCGATTGCTCAGTTTTGCAAAGAAGGTTCGGAGTGGACGGATTCACAAGTCAAAAAGTGGGTCGCCACCCAGATGGATAATCTGGCCTCGGATATCATGCGAAAAGATATCTTGGAGAACAAAAAGCGAATTGACGGTCGGGATATGACGACCGTTCGTCCGATTACGATTGAGACCAAAGTTCTTCCCCGAGTTCATGGATCTGTTTTGTTTACTCGAGGAGAAACTCAAGCCCTCGTGACCTGTACATTGGGTGCAGCGGATGATTCTCAAACCATTGATGCACTTGGTGGAGCCTACGAAAAGTCCTTCATGCTTCACTACAACTTTCCTCCGTACTCAGTCGGAGAGACCAAGGGTCTGAGAGGACCTTCGCGTCGTGACATTGGACATGGACATTTGGCAGAGCGTTCGTTGGCTCGGCAGATTCCTGGAACTGGAACATTTAATTATACAACTCGAATTGTTTCAGAAATTTTGGAATCCAATGGATCCTCATCGATGGCGACGGTTTGTGGTGGATCTCTGGCTCTGATGGATGCCGGAGTTCCTGTAAAGGATCCCGTAGCGGGCATTGCGATGGGATTGATTGCTGAAGGCAATCAGTTTGAAGTGCTGACGGATATCCTCGGTGATGAAGATCACTTGGGCGATATGGATTTTAAAGTCACGGGTACCAAAAAGGGGATCACGGGCTTTCAACTCGATACAAAGATTTCTGGAATTTCTAAGGAAATCATGGAGCGAGCACTCAATCAGGCTAAAGAGGCTCGATTGTTTATCTTGGATAAGATGAACACGGCTCTCTCTAAACCTCGCGAAGAAATGTCGCCGTACGCTCCTCGAATCAGAAAATTGACGATTCGTCAGAGCAAGATCAAAGACGTCATCGGACCAGGCGGAAAAAACATCAAAGGCGTGATCGAAGCCACAGGTGTCAAAGTGGATATTAACGATGATGGCACAGTGAATATTTTCTCAACGGATCCAGAAATGTCTGAAAAGGCAGTCGAATTGATCGAAGCGCTCTCTGGCGAAATCGAAATTGGACGAGTGTATCCAGGTGTAGTTCGAAAAATCGTCGACTTTGGAGCATTTGTGAATATCGCTCCGGGAACCGACGGACTTTGCCATATTTCTGAACTTGCTGAAGCTCGAGTTAATCGAGTCGAAGACGTGGTCAAAGAAGGCGATCGCGTCATGGTCAAGGTCTTAGAAATTGATCGTCAGGGTCGAATTCGACTCAGCCGAAAAGCCGCTTTGTCTCACGAAGGTGTAAAGGAAGCTTCGGCCAGCTAATACCCAAACCGGGATTCAGCCGCTTTTTGTTTACAAAGAGCCGCTGAATCTTCGACACTAAATTTGAAGAGGGGTTGATGGCTCAGAAGTTAGATACGAAGGCGCTGCTCGAAGAATTCATCGAGCATTTGCGCGTTCATCGAGGAGCTTCCGAAAACACGCTCTTGAGCTATCGAGCCGATCTCAAACAGTTTTTTGAGTATTTGGATACAAAGCTCGATCGCAAATCCTTGGTAAATTTTGATCAGCTCACCGAAAAGCAGATTCGCCAATATTTGAATTTTTTGACGGATGCGAAGATTTCTCTTCGATCCATTCAACGCAAGATTACTACTCTGAGAGTTCTCTATAAGTTTTTGGTCTCGCGAGAATATGCGACGAGCTCTCCTTTGGATCAAGTAAAGACGCCGCGGTTGGAAGTTCAATTGCCCGAAGTCTTTTCGGTTAAAGAAGTCGAGGCCCTCCTTAAAGCGCCAGATACAGCGGCGATTTTGGGGCAAAGAGATCTTGCGATGCTCGAACTCATGTACTCGTGTGGGCTCAGAGTCTCTGAGCTTTTGGATTTGCAGCTTGGCCACCTACAAACCGAAGATGGCTCGCTTTTAGTCAGAGGCAAGCGGGGCAAAGAACGCTGGGTTCCGATTGGAAAGTACGCGCGCGAAGCACTTAAGAAATATGTCGAGGGCTCTCGCAAAGAGTTGATGCGAGGACGATATCACGATCATTTGTTTGTGAATCAGCGAGGCCTCAAATTGACTCGCCAAGGATTTTGGAAAATTTTGAAGGCGTATTCGGTCAAGCTAGGATTTTCCAAGGAATTGCATCCGCATATTTTGCGGCACTCCTTTGCAAGCCATATGCTCGAGCGTGGAGCAGATTTGCGAAGCATTCAGGAGCTGTTGGGACATCAGGATATTGCGACCACTCAGATTTATACGCACATCAACTCTCAAAAATTGAGACAGGATTACGAAAAATTCCATCCTCGAGCGGAGGCGACGACGTGAGCGAAAATTCTTCAGAACTAATTCGGGCTGTCGATGAGGCGGTGTCCGCTCAGCCCAAATACCAAGTGAGCATTCCGGATTGGTCGGGGCCCTTTGATATTTTGCTTCAGGTGATTGACGAGAGAGACCTTAATCTCCTTGATCTGGATATTTCGGAACTCTTGTCAGGATATTTGGAACATCTTTCGAATTCGCCCCATATCGATGTGGAAGAAGCTGGCGAGTTTTTGGTGGTGGGAGCCACATTGGCGCAGATCAAATCCAAACTCCTTTTGCCGAAGGATGAGACGGAAGTTCCTGAAGAAGAAATCGATCCTCGTGCCGAGCTGGTTCGCTACCTCATGGAATATCAAAAAATTAAGCAAGCGGCGGCTTTGCTCGGAGAGCGGCCGATTTTGGGTCGCGATGTGTTCTTGAAAGGGGCTCGTGAGCACTTTCAGGGAGTCGAAGGTCAGGGAAGTGGAAGCCTGTTTCAACTCGTCAAAGGCTTTCAAAAAGTTTTGCGAGAAATCAAAGCGCAAGATGGTATTCGGTTTGATCGGGAAGAAGTTCCTGTGTCTCAGCGCCTTCAAGAAGTCTTTCAGATGGTATCAGAGCGACAAGAAGTAGAATTTACCGAGTTGTTGACTGCTGCTGCTTCTAAAGTTTTTATTGTTGTTACGTTTTTGTCGATCTTGGAGCTCGTTCGTTTGAAAAAAATCAAACTGCATCAGCTCGAAGTCGATGGACCAATTTATTTGAGATCCGTCGAAGGAGCGTCGAGTGAGGATTTGTTGGCGTCAGAATTTGATGAATCACAAAGTATTTCGGATGAAGAGCGCGTCAATGCGACGCAGTCCAATCAATTGGTACAGGAGGGTGCATGAGTCTTTCTAAAAGAGGTCAGATTGAAGGAGTACTTTTTGCGACAACACATCCTGTGACAGGGAAGGCGTTGAGCGATGTTTTGGAAATCGAGCGCGAAGAGCTCGAAGTTCTCATCGAAGAGCTTAAGGCCGAGTATGCTTCCGAAAATCATGGAATGGAAATTGTAGAGATTGGTGGCGGGTTTCAGTTTCGTACAAAGGTGGATCTCAAAGAGACAATGGCGAAGTTTTACGAACGTAAGCCACCTCGGCTCTCCACCCCGATGCTCGAAGTTCTCTCTATCGTGGCCTACAAACAGCCTGTGACTCGTCCAGAGATCGAAAAAATTAGAGGCGTAGATTGTACGGCGGTTTTGCAGGGGCTTTTGGAAAAGGGCCTCATCGAAATGCAAGGCCGGGCTCAGTTGCCAGGATTGCCGGTGATTTATGGCGTGGCTCCAAAATTTTTGGAATGGTTTCAGATTGCTTCGCTTGATCAGTTGCCTCCGCTTTCTGAAGTGGAAGTGCTGAACAAAGATATCACTCAAGGGGCAACCCATTTGATGGATCTTTTGAATAAGGACGAAGGCTTTACTCAAGAAGCCATCCAAGAAATGGATGACACTCTCCAAAGTGTGGGACGCCTGAAGTCCATTGAAGAAATCGAAGCCGAAGCTTTTGGAAAGCCGGCGAGTGAAAGTGAAGGAACGGATGAGTCCGAACCCAAAGAAGTTTCCCTCTCAAAAGCCGAGTCGTCAGGAACTCAAACAGACGCTCACGCCTGAGTCTTTTAGAGTCACTCAGGAAGAGGGGACCGAACCCCCCTATAAGAATGCCTATTGGAATCATTTTGATGACGGCATCTATGTGGATATTGTTTCTGGCGAGCCGCTCTTTAGCTCGCGCGATAAGTATGATGCTGGCTGTGGATGGCCTTCGTTTTCCAAACCTTTAGGGTCTCTGACGACTCGAGCGGATTATAAAATCGGGGTGGAGCGGACCGAAGTCAGGTCTTTGAATGCGGACTCTCATTTGGGCCATGTCTTTGCTGATGGTCCAGGACCTAAAGGTCTAAGATATTGTATTAACTCAGCATCCTTACGTTTCATTCCCAAAGAAAAGCTTGAAGAGGAGGGATATGGGGAGTACTTGAGCGTATTCCATGACGCTTAAATTTCTTCCTCGACACGTCCTCCTTGTATTCGTTTTGGCCTTTGGATTCATTGGTCATTGGTCGCTGAGCGCTGATCCTATTGATCAGGCCAAGTATCTCGAAGTTTTGCAGTCGGCGTTTCGTCGGATTATTCCACCTCAAGAGCGTGATCCGCTGGCTCGGCTGATGGGGGCGGTTCATCGAGGGGCAGAGGGTCGCACCATTGTGGAGCAGGTCCTCAAAGATCATCGCGCGACCACTCTCAAATCCTATCTGCAAGAGATCGATGGAATTCTCAATCATCGGCGGATTCCTCTCAATGATGCAGAAAGGCGATTTCAAGAGGGGAAGGCGACCCTGTCTGAGATTGATGATTATCGCCGGCAGTATTCACAAGACCGGCTGACGGTCAGTGAGCTCGTCGTTTTGATTCATTTTTACCAAAGTTTGGATGTCCGAGAAAATCAGCTCATCAAAATGCGGGGCTTGAGACGAGTGAATGCGGAGACGCCGAGAATTGCTTTGGGTGTCACGAAGTTCCCATTCATAGAGGTACGTGAGCACGGCAAAGATTTGCCGCTCATCTCAATGACAGCAGGCCGTCAGAATGATTGGCGCGACGTTTACAAATTGTTTCAGACATATGGAAAAGCCTATGAGTTTGCGCAGCTGTGGGGACAAATGGTCAACCAGAACTCAGGGAACAAAAGGTTTAGGCATCTCGAAACCTTTGAAGAGAGATTTTTGTGGGAAGTTCGGTCGTGGGCTGTGACACGAGGCGAGCCTTTGAAAGCCAGGGATCTCTTGGTCGCTTATTTATCCAACTTTGCTTCCAATACTTTGCTCGATCGAGTCGGGGATGATCCCAAAAAATGGCGGCGCGCGGAGCGCAGTCAAGTAGAAGGAAAGTTGGCTGAGTTTATTTCTTATCTCGCGAGAACAGAAAATCGATATCAGCTTCGGCGGTTTTTTGCGGAAGGAGTTTTGCCCTCTCACTTTCCGAAAGAAACAGAATCAAAGCAGCTCACTCGAGCGCTCCTGTTGTTTCGTACGGCGGGCCAAGTCAAGTCGCTTGAAATGTGCTTGAAGGCATTGAGCGCTCGGCCCAAGTACTGACGAGCTCCCCGCAAAAAAATTCATCGATGAGAGATTGATTAGGCCTCTTGTTTTTGGTGTCTCAACCGAAAGACGAGAATTAAACTAAACAACAAGATCCACATCGTGCTCCATGGATAGGAGGTCGACGGGGCTCGGATTGTCGTACATCCCGCAGTATTGGCTGCCACAGAGTCGGCTCCCGTCGCCGGGGTTTCAAAAAGTCTCGATTCAATGGAGTTCGGTGTGGAAGATTCTGCTCCATTGGGCGTCAACACACCATAGATTCGCGCTGTGTTTATAAACGCTGCAAAGGTACTTGTAGTGGGTGAGCGAGTATCTTGTAAGACAAAGACGTAAGTGGTGCCTTCTCGATCATTGAGAAAATTTTCAACGCTGAGGATGTATGCGCTCGGTCGACTCTGCGATGGTGAAACCTGAAACTCAATGTTTTTCTCAATCAGCGGATAATAGAGATTATCGTCTTGTGAAATTTTGACTCTGTTTGAAGTCAAATGTAGACGAAAATGAGTTCTGATTTCTTCGAGCGAGAGGTTTGGGAGTTTGGCTTCGAATTGAATTTGGGGGATTCCAAATTGAACCTGAAGAACTTCGATAGACAGACTTTCTGGAATGAAAATCTGATCTGTTAAAGCATCGTAAGAGACGCTAAAAAATTTGTGAATGTCGACGTTGTCTTGTGCACTTGAGCGTTGGCCTTCGATCGCGCCGGCCTTTAGATCCGTTAAAGGAGAGACCACTGGTCCAGCAAAAAGGCCCAGACGTAAGCTTTGAGTCAGAATGATTGATATAAGGAATCGAGTACAATGCACGCGACCACCGCCTTCTATCATTATAGAACTTCAAGTCCTGGGCCAGGCGTTCAAATCTAGAACCCTAGTCTAATCAAACACTTAGGGGATGAAACCGAAGACTCGTAGTCTTCTATGGGGCAAAAAAAGAACCAGGGCTCGCAAGTCTTTTAGACCTTGCGAGCCCTGGTTTGCATGGGTGGATTATGGTTGAGGGTCAGAAACTTTGAGGGATTCAGTCATTAAATGCTCAGCAATTTTCTCTCGGGTCATTTGTATTTCGCGCCGAATGCTCTCGTAGGAACGACCTTCTTCGGCGGCGAGTTCGTGGATCGTGGCCTGGGGTGTTCCGAAAAGGCCATTGTTGCGGATAAACAATTGAGAGCCTCGAGACTCGATTGTCTCCTGGAGATAATTAATGGCCGTTTGATACAGCCAATCGGCTTCAGTCTCATTTCTGGACCGGCTTTGTGAAGGCATTCTGAGTCTAAATCCTTGCAGGTTCTCGTGGTAATTGACTTCTTTCGCAATCGCCCTGGTTTGAGTTTGAAGGATAGATCGTCTCGAAATTGTAGAAAAAGCGCCTCGGCGATAATCGAAGTAATGGTAGCTCTCGAGAAGACCAAAGCTGCCATCGGAAATATAGTCGGTGATATGAAACGTCTTACTTAGTTCAAATCGTCCGGAAGATAGGCTGATGACGTGCTTAAGATGGGGCTGCAAAAACCTGTCTCTCCGCTCGAGCCAATCCTTGAGCAGAGGATCTGCTTTCGCGAGAGAGGCTCCTTGCTCGATATACCATTTGCGAAACTGGATCCGGAGGGTCTTCTTTTTATAGGGGATCTCGTATTTGTTTAAAATCTGAGCTTCGAGGACTTCGACCTCTTTAAAAAAATCGGCCTCTGCCTGTTTTTCGAGGGGGTGGGTTCCTCTCACCAGGTAGAGGCCATAGTCGGTGGGATCTAAATGTCGAAATGTGTTTCGGCAGTCGTCATCGAAAGCCATGAGGGGGCTGCCACTTGTCAAAGAGGCTATGACTAAAAGCTTGAGCCATCGAATAGCGCAACCGCACACCATGCCAGGAGGGGTTGCAATTCCTGCGCCCAAAGTACTTGATTTGACAAAGTTTTGAAGACCTTACGTCTTCATCACTCGAGCTTAAAAAGATCCTGAAGTGAATCGAGAATGGGAAATAATTGAAACTGCAACTGAAAAACCGCTTTACGATCGGGTTGATCGGTGAAGCGAGCATTGGTTTCGACCTTGAATTCTTCGATCTGTTTGCGAAGGGCGGCAAATTGAGATTCGGACAAACTCAGTGTGACGGCCCCTAAATGTCGCGCTTCGAGGGGCAGGCTCTCTACTTTTTGCTGAGCCATTTCGAGGAGTGAGAGATGAAACCTTCTTAAGTCTTCATGAAAGACCGCATCGGGCGCCTCGACGGTTTTGTTGACCTTTCGGCAATGCCCGCCACGCGTCTCTACTAGCTGAAGAGCCTTCAGGTGAGCAAAGAATGAATCATAGGTCTCAGGCGTAATCTGTAGTGCTGCCTGGAGTTTTTTGCGATCCGCTGTCGCCCAAACCTGAGGAATCGCCTCATAGAGAGCGACAAGCTTCCAGTCTCTATAAAAGCTATACTCCGAGAGACTCAAATCGCGTTTGACCTGCATGCCTTGCATGATCTGCAGATCCTTAAAGATCTTACCCTGATCATCGAGGTCTTCGGCCAGGGCGTATTTGACGAGCTTTTCGAAGTAAAGGGTTTCGGGCTTTGAAAGTTTAAATGCGAGTCCCACAAGCAGTGCGGTCTTAGGAGAGAGATTTCGCTTTTTGCTCGCGATGAGGAGTAAATAATTAGGACTGCCAAAACCCACACGCTTTGCAATATTGCGAGCGGAGATTCGGCGGTGCTTCAAAAATCTCAGCATATCCGCAACAAATTGTCGGTAATCGAGATAATCAAAGACATTCGGTCTTTGAACAGGAACCGAAATCGGTTGCAGCATTCTCCTATTGTATTCGAGCTTTGCTGTGGCGAGAACTTAAAACTCGAGCGAAGACTTGGAGTCTTCGTCTAACGCAGCCTGTCGCGCAATCGGGCAAAGTTACCCGGCGACGATTTTTTGACGACGGCAGTAGATGGATTTTAAGGCGAGAGCATGGGTTTACAGTCCCTTGGCACACACGTTGCTGATGTCTGTGTGTGTGAATGTGGAGGTGCTATGAAACTTGTCTCTAATCTTACAGTGAGAGTTCTTAACTCTGTTTCTTTCGGGGCGATCTTGGGAGGGATGCTCTCCTTAACCACGGCTTGTGGCGCAACACCTCCGATTCAGATGGATACCTCGGATCTCGCGACCAGCTCTTCGATACTGGTCACTCCCAAAGAAATTCAATTTAGTGGCGAAGGTATCACTCATTACAAAGCCGTCGCACTCAATACCAATACATGCTCAGGTGTGAGCTTCAAGAATGTTACAAAAGTGGCAATTAATGTTCCTTTTACATTCGTCCCTCAAACTGGAAACAATATTGTGTGTGCCATCGGCCAGTATGATGCCGATGGATCAGGGCCGATCAAACCTGTTTGGCAGGCCGCGCGCGCTGCTTCTTCGAGTGAAGTCTTGACCATTTCTGATCCTGACTATTCGCAAATTCCTTTGTGCGCAGATTTTAATGCCGATGGCGTCGTAAACGCTCAAGATGATCAGTTTTTGATGAACGAATGGGAATCTTCTGGATCCTTTAATCTTTTGCCAAGCTCAGATCTCGACGGAGATAGTGGCATCACGATTGGTGACTTGGCGATCGCGATTGCGATTAGACGGGAGTCTCCCTCGACACCGAATGCCGAACTCTGCGGTGTGGGAAGTTGCCCGACAGCGAGTACGACCATTCAATCGACTCCGATCTCGCATACCTCACGTCGCGTCCGAATCGAATTTGATGCGACACCTCGCGCTCAAGGGATTGATGGCGTGATGATGATTGGAGATCGTGCGAGCATGAATATTGGTGATTATGCTATCCGAGCTCGGTTTTCGATTGGCCAAATGATTGAAGCTCGTAACGCCGATTTGAATCCGGCTTACCAGAGTCAGACGCCTGTAACGTATACCGCAAACACTCCCTATGCTTTTAAATTTGAAGCGAACTTGGATACGCAAACCTATTCGATGAGTGTTCGGGCCGGTAGTGGAGCCGAGCAGGTCATCGCCAATAACTACGCGTTTTCTCCTGCGGCAACTGTCGCTCAAGCGCTTCGCCAAGTGGCGATTGTATCCACTGCAAGTGGCGCTGCAGCTGGTTTTGATTTTTGTAACCTCCGTGTGACGGATATCTCGGTCCCGACCGAAACAATTCCGAGCGCTCCAAGCCAAGTGGCCGCTTCGGTGCAATCCGCGACGAGTGGTTCCGTGCGTGTTCAGTGGGCGGATCAAAGTAACAATGAGACAGGATTTGAAGTCAAACGAGTGGGTCCGAGCGGACAAATCAATCTCGTGAATGTTGGCGCCAACACGACAAGCCTCAACGAAACTCTGAGCACTTCAGGAAGCTATACCTATAGCGTTCGATCGTTTAACTCTGCTGGATTTTCCGCAGCGTCCAACAATTCTTCGATCACCTTGACTATTCCAGTAGCCACTGGCGGCAACGAACTTTGTACACAGACTCATACCTCGATTGGCGCACTGAATTCTGCGATCAATTCAGCCCAAGGGGGAGCGGTTTTGTGTATCCCTCGAGGGACGACTTTTAGCGGAGGCCTTGTGGTGACGAACACCGCGCCCACGGCAAACAATAGAGTGATTGTTTGCTCTTCAGCAGACGGTCGATGTTCACGCACCGGGGGAGCTAATGTGCGCATTAACTCCGGGACATCAGTGGGTCTTGATATACGCGCTAACGTCGATGGATTTACTTTTAGAAACCTCGATTTTTATGGTTCTGGAGATTACGGCTTGAGCATGAATAAAGATAATATTCAGTACATCACTTTTGATGGGGGCCGATTTGATGGCTATGTCGTCAACGGATGTAACGCATGGCTGACGACGACTCCTTGCCGTGAAATCGACCTTGGTGTGATCGGAAATCCGCTTAATTTTTCGAACACCGGGACCAACGGATTTTATGGCTGGCTTGAGGATTCTCGAGTGACAATCACGGGATTAAATAACGGATCTCCTCATAACTTTTTTCATCACATTTTTTATCTGAGCAGTGCCAATAAGCCCCATGTGATGCGAAACATTACCTTTGAAGGTGGAGAGTATGTGGCCAATGGAAACACTCCTTCATCTTGGGGAATGTTTTTGAATCTCGCAGGTAAAACAGAAAATCTGATCATTCGAAACAATAAATTTATTGCTGGAGGCCCTAATGATGGGCAAGCAAGCTGTGAGTTTCAGGGGATTGATATCGCAACCGGTAGTGATGTGCCGAATGAAGAGTATATCAATACGCAGATCTACGGGAATTATTTTAGAACAAACTGCCTCTGGGATATCAATATTGAGTTCCCTGGAAGCTATAAAATTTACAATAACGTCTTTGATAAGCGAGGAATTTTTAGCTCAAACACCGGGTCAGTTTTGCACGTGAGCATGAGAGGCACTAACCAAACCGCACAAGTTGAATTCAATAATAATACTGTTTATGCGTGTGGATTATCAAATTGTCCTACCAATCTCTTTTCAAACGCAGGCAATCTTGCGGCCGTATCGTTCTTTAACAATCTTGTATACTCCTTAAAATCTGGAATCAACGCTGCTGCACTGTTTATGGACTCATTTAACCAAACCAATAACCATATTTACATTCCTAACTCAGGAATTGGAGCAAATCCGCTCCTCGTTGATCCTGCCAATAGCAACTTTAGACTGCAGAGCAATTCTCCACTTAAATTCGCTGGCAGATTAGCTGGAGCTCCTGAGGTCGACTTCTTAGGAACGACACGCTCGATTCCTCCGAGTGTGGGTGCGTACGAGAACTAGATCGCTGAATCTATTTGCATAGCAAAAATGAAATCAAGTGTGGGCTCCCCTCGATTCAATCCGAGGGGAGTCGCCGTTTTGGGGTAAACATCAATGTGGGCCGAATACATTGGGTCTTCAAAATGGGCACTGCGTTTGCAATTCTAAGAGGCATGAATAGCGGATTGGAAATGCGTGTTTATGAATTTAGTTATCAGATGAAACAGATCGTCGCTGCTGTGATTTTGATTTCATTGAGTGGCTGTTTTGAAGGAGAAGATACAGAAAATCTTTTAACGCAGGCGCGCTCGATCAATCCCTCGCCCCAGTCAACAACAACTGGGGGTACAACCTCCATACCCGAAGGGGGAACAACCAATCCAAACCTCATCGTCCACTCCGCTAATGTCGGCGTGCCGGGGGGGCCCTGGAAGCTTGTGGAGTTTCCGGACACTTGGGCAACCACTTGTCGTTCGCGCTATCCAAACGGACATACCGCGAGCCTTTGGAAGATCGAGCCTGCAGCAGCGAAAGGCATTGTGCTTTTGAATCCCAACGAATGCGGCGTGAATATCGACTTGCGTACAGATCCTGGAGCTTGGCCAAACCCAGAAGACCGATGGGCTGATGGAAGGGGAGTCAAGGTTGTGGGGCGTCTCGATAATCTGGAGTATCACGTAACGATATTTGAACGTAAAAACCCTTCGGTTGAGCTCGCTCCAGCCAATTTTTACAAAGGAACAGCGAGTGGGTTTCCGCTGCTGCTCAATAATTATTTTTCGTATATCTCGGGTCCTGAGTTTGATGCTTGGACGGGGCCGGATTATAACTTTCAGCAGTTCTATGGGACTGAAATCATGGCTCCTCGCAGAGACGCTGGCGGTGCGGTCGCAAGCCCCGCAGCCAAAACAAGATCGCTGAGATTGTATTTGTATCGAGTCAATGGCGTTGCGCAGGAGTTAACGTATGCGGATATGGTGGATGAAAATCGCAACAATCCGACACAGCCTTGGGCCAATGATGCCGACGACTATACAAAGGCACGTGAATTCACATTACCCGTCTATGTCTCAGACAAAAGTGGCTCGCAGGTTCGAAGTCTTGATGATCTTGAAGGGCCTGAGGTGATCTGCGATTATGCCCCGTCTCCAAAGTTTGGCGGAAGCACTCCCGTGGCGCTGCCGTCTCAAACGCCGAGCTGCCATGAGCCCGGCGCCAGTCTACCCACTTTTTGTCCCTTTACGGCTGCGATGGAAGATAATCGAGTGACATTTAAGTTGAAGGGCCTAGTGGATCCTTCAGAAAATAACATATTTAGAGCGTCGACCAATCCTCTCGTCTATCGCGATGTCTTTAAGATCGAGCGACCAGAATGTTGGAACATCACGCAGCCTGAAGCGCAAATCCATCTCAAACTAAAATTTAGAAACTCTGACGGGGCCGAGTCGATCACCCATGTCGGAACTCTTGCGGTTCAGATCATCAGCAACTAAGGCACCCGAAGTGTATGTGCATGCGAATTCTTTTGCTTTTGTTTGTAAGTTTTTCTGTCTTTGCAGAGGATTTGCAGCCGTGGAAGGAACGGTTTGCATCCCATCCCCTCCGTCACGGAAGATCATTGAATGAGCCACTTGCCATATATTTTCAGGATCCTAAGGGCAATATTATTAGCGCCCCTTTCTTTGACCAACACCAAAGAGTTTTTGATCGAGGCGGTGCATTCAAGAAGTTCTTGGAGGGGAAATCAGGGAGAGCCGCAGTCTCAACTTTCGATTTTGGAGGTGTTTGGCTGGAGGTTCCAGAGATTTGGGGCGGGATGGTGCTTTATTATCAAGCTAATGATTCGCTGCCGGACTTAAGTGGATACGAAGAGGTCAATGCGTACCAGATTTTGGAGCAATATAGCACTATCTTGTTTCGGCGAGTGGCTCGAGTAAATCTCAAAGGCACAGGTCCTGTTCAAAAAAACTTTAAGACACTCAAAGACTGGATGGAACATTTACGAAACCTCAGTATTTTGAGTCATGCAGAGTTTCTTAAGATTTCCCCTGAGCCTCCCAGAGAAATTTGGAGGAACAAAAATCTCATGACGAGAATTCATCTGAGAGATGCTCCCTCCTCTCAGTGGATCAATGAACTTTCTGTCTCGCGTTTAGGAAAGGACGCACCTGCCAGTGGACAGGGCTACTGGATTGAGGCGTCGGGTCTTAAAGAAGGTGTCCAAGTGTTTTATCCCTACACTGAGCCGCTCCCTCGCCCACATCGGCCGATCACCTTGAGCTTTTTTACGGTCGACGGCAAACCTGCGGGCCAAATCAATTCGGCCCATCTCCCGGAGGGTGCGACGATGGATGACGCTCTCAAGGTCTTCTCTCACTATGGGATAAAGGCCCTCGATTTAAAATCTAAGCCGATAGACGCAGTGAGCGAAGAAGCCCGTAAGGATTCGGCCGCGTGGAGTTTTTATTCAAAATACATCAAGCTCGTTCAGACCAAGGGTCGAACTCTCATCAAAGAAGAATTGAGTCCAAAATTGTTTCGAGTTCATTTGCCTGAGTCTGTCATGCAGCGAGGGGAGCGAGCGGTGGCTGAAGTCGTCAAAGACCCTCTTTGGGAAGGGCAATTGCTTGGCAAAGGCGTATGGCTCAAGTTGCCCGAACTCTCGGGCGACTACTTATGGTCAGATCTTTCGGCTTCACTCGAAAAGCTCCGGCCAGAAGAGAAGGTGGAAATCTACGAATCGATAGTCCCTCAAAAGGAGATTCTCGTGAAAGGGACTGCTTCGGCGATCCGGCAATTGCTCAAAGGACGACCGATGACGATCGAGGGCATCATGAACTCTCATCCCACTTGCGCAGGTGTGATGGCGAGATTTAATTCCGTCGCCTTGAAGCCTTAGACGCTGCGCAGAATCGCTGAGTGAAAAGAGCGCAATATTTTGAGACGCAGAGCGCAGGGGCGATGCGCAGACGCATGATTGAAAGCGCTTGATGCAAGCTGTCTACGGCGCCGCTCCCTCTGTCTAGAGAGGGTCCTTGCGGCAGCAGCTCTGCATTCAACGTATGGCAGAGAAGAAATGCGTTGTGTGTCAACTTCTTCGACGCCGATAGCGCCAGCGGATGAGTGAATCATTCAAAATTTTGGAAGCAGCGCCTCTAAGGCAGTGCCTTAGAAGCAGCGACGAAAGAGGTGGGTGTTGAGAATTAACACCAATATTTCGTCATTGCAGGCCCAGCGCCAGATGAGTCAAACGGCTCGGGCGGTTGGGCGCGCGCTCGCTCGGCTTTCGTCGGGTCGCCGTATCAACGAAGCTCGCGACGACGCGGCTGGTCTTGCCGTTTCCACTCGTATGGAATCTCAAGTTCGGGGGCTGGCTCAATCCGCACGCAATATCAATCAGGTCTTTGGATATTTGAATACAGCGGACGGCACGATGGAAGTTCAACTCGATATCGTTCAGCGAATGAGAGAGCTCTCTATGCAGGCCGCCTCAGGAACAATCGGTGCGACCGATCGCGCCGCATTGAATGAAGAATTCCAGACGCTTCTCGAGGAGTTTAGACGGCTGAGCGAATCTGCGCAGTTTAACGGCGTCAATCTTTTGGATGGAACAAACGAAAACATTCGAATCCAAGGTGGCACAAGCAAAGAAGACTTCCTCAATATCTCACTGTCCTCGACTTACCCCCTCGATGACATTTTCTATTCTGATTTTGCGCAAGGAACGGGAACTCTCAATCAAGCGACCACCTCCAGTATTAGTTCAAAAACAAATAATGGAGTGATTCTGCAAGATCTTAACGGGGATGGCTTTGCCGATCTTGTGACGGGGAATGGTGACCTCAGAGTTTATTTTGGAGATGGCGAAGGAGGCTTTGATCAGAACCAGAGCTTTACTACGGCCGAAGCAGACTATTTGACAGCGGCCGATATGAACGGAGACGGATTCACGGATATTCTAGCTGTCACTCAAGCGGCGACATCAACGCTCTCGGTCTTGCTCAATGACGGCGAAGGAAACTTTAGCCTCTCAAGTTCATATGCATTAGGAGCCAGCTCGACAGAAGCGGTCGTCGGTGACATCAACGGAGATGGTAATCAAGATGTCTTGGTGGGTGGAACAGATCTCTCCATTTTGAATGGTGATGGAGTCGGAGGTTTTGGTACCCGACAGACAGTGGCGGGAATTTTGGCAAGCTACGTTCAGACGATGGATGATTTGGACGGAGATGGGACAGACGAATTTGCATTTAGAGCTGGCACTGCTACTATTCGATTCTATCTCGGAGTTACCTCGGGAGCTTACGTCCAAGCTCAATCCATTGTCGCGAGCCCCAACAACTCGTTTACAATCGATGATGGCAAAATGGTCATTTCGAGGACGACGGGAGCAACACTGGGATATAACTGGAGTGCCGGATCCAACTGGACGGCAGGAGTGATTGCGGGGATGCCTACGGGACACCTCACCACTCATATCTCAAGCAATCGGTGGCTCATGCAAAATTCAACCACGAATGTCCTCACCTCCTTTAGGTTTAGTGAAAGCACCCAAACGACTCTTCAGACAATTACGTTGCCCGTCTCGGGAACAAGAATCAATGTCAGCAAGTCTGATCTCAACAATGATGGTGAAAATGATTTGGTAGTTGCTCAAACGGGGGGAGCGATTGCGGGTACATTTATCTCGACCTATCTTGGAAGTGCTAATGGCACCTTTACTCTCAACTCAACTCAACTCGTCTCAACAAGTGCGCTTGGTCGCGCGAGCATTGGAGATATTGACGGAGATGATGTGAGCGACATTGTTGTCACCGATCAAACTTCAGGCTCAACGGGGGGACTCGTTTTTGCCACGCAAGAAACAGAAGATATTCGGTACAATCCCGAAGTCACGATCTCGACTCAGGCCAATGCTCAAGAGATGCTCAAAGTCATGGAATTGGCGCTAAACGAGATCACGAGCCGTCGAGCAGCGCTTGGTGCGATTTCCAATAGACTGGAGTTTGCTGTCAACAATGCACTGATCATGCACGACAATCTTGCAGCGGCGAAGTCACAACTAATGGATGTGGACATTGCCTCAGAGGTTTCTGAGTTGACGCGTGCCCAGATCCTGCAGCAAGGGCAAGCAGCGTCTCTCACTCAAGCCAATCTCTCCATGAATCTTGTACTCAATCTCTTGAGACCATAAAAAATTTGGCTAGTCGTCACTGGCCAGCTGATTGAGCGAGTTGACTGAGGGTGTGGTAGCAAAAATGTAGAGCATTTGGCGTGCTCAAGCCTACCGCCAATCCTACGCTCGCAGCACCTAAAGTCCGAGGAAGCCACTCGAGTTTATATTCTTTTTCGAGATATTGATTCATTTTTTGAGCTGTCCAGAGACTTGCTGTCATCAGAGTGATTCGGGCGAGGGGTTCGATCAAGGTTTGAGATTCGGAATCAAAACTCGCGACCACTCCGCCCATGAGATTGTAGTGTCTGCCCAAGGCAAAAAAGCTCGCGCTGGCGACGGAAAAATTAAATGATCTCTTTGCAGCGAGGATCCAGCGTTCGCGTTTGAGGTTTTGAATGGCGGTTCCTCTCGCGGCCCAAAGGCTTGCCTCTTCTTTGGGACTTGCTGATAGTTCCTGCCCGGTCATCAGAAAGAGCGCACCTAAAATTGCATAAACAAATTTCATTTAAATAATAAAAATGCAATTTCTGAGCCGACATACAAATTATTTCTAGATTTTGAAGACTCACGGTCTTCATTTTTGAAAGCTTGACGCAACGCCGCATAATTCAAGTTCTCCTAGACTGGTTCTCAGTAAGGGGGGATTGGGGATGAAGTATTTTATTGGAATTTGTGCGGCTGTAATTGCTGCAATGTTACAGCTCAATGCGGCAGTACCGACTTCGAGCTTTTTTAATATGCCTCAGGATTCTGAGGGCTATACGGTGCTATCACCTTCGAGTGATTCACGGATGATCTTTGTGGGAGCAGCGGCTGATGTTCCAGAATCTGTACGGGCTCAGTTTCCGAGTTCGCAGATTGTGACAGTCTCAACAGTCGCAGCAGGACTTTCTCAAATGAGAGCGGGGTATCCTGATCATTTGCATATCAAGAGGGGTTCTGTGTTTAACTCTGCGATTGGAGACATTGGAGGCCTTCGCGGTCGTAGTCCTACTGAGCGAGCGGTGATTAGAGCTTATGGAAACTCAGCTCTTGCAAGGCCTTTGTTTCAAGGCGCCGGGCTCACTCGTTGTATCAGCGTAGGAAATCAAAACTCAACGCCTCGCAATCTTGTGATTGCGGACATGGCTTGTAATGGCTTTGGTGAAACCGGATTGTTTTGGGTTGGCGGGGGATCGGATATTTTGCTCGAGAACCTTGCGATGACGGGCTCCTATCAGAACATGGCGTTTTATGTGTTGAACGTCACCGGGCGGCAAGCTGATCCACTCAGAAACGTCGTGATCCGTCGCTCGATTATTGCCAATGCACCTGTCGCCGGACGATCTCAAGGCCTCTATATGGGAACCGAAGGAATTGGTGCGAACGAACTGATCTTGATGAGAAATGTTTTGATCGAAGGAAATCTCATTTACAAAAATGGTCTCAATAGTTTGCAAGCGCACAATATGTATATCGGGCCAGGAATCCGAAACATGACTGTCGAAAACAATTTTTCGCTTGAGCCGAGCTCGCACGCTTTGATGCTCCGAAGCGGCGGAAACCTCATCAACAACTTTGTGGCCAAAGCAGGGATCGGTCTGCAGTGGGGAAGTGGTGGTGCCAACAATGATGGGACTTGCTGTGATCCCACTCCTCTTGAGCCACTGACAGGAAGTGTCGAAGACAATATTGTCATGGATGGGCGAGATATTGGGACTGAGCCTCGAGGATTTGGAATGGCGGTTCAGTGGATAGCAGGAGGCGGAAATGTCTCTCGAAATATTTTTGCCAACAATGCGACGAGCGGAAACTATCCCCATGCGATTCAGTTTTTTAAAGTGGGGACCCAAAGCGCATCGATCAACAATGTGACACTCGAGGACAATCTGACCTATAATTGGCGATCGGGATTTGAACTCCTGGCCGATGTTCCGATGAGTAATATTCGATTTAATAACAATCGATTTTACGAGCGTAATCCTCTTGGAGATTTTAGATGGGGATTGATGATCGCCTCGGCGTCCATGCCTTCGTCCATTGTTCAGGGCACTGCCAACTTGATGGATACTCCAATTTCGAGTTTGACGGACAATATGCCCTCGACTCTACAAGCGCAGCGAACTGGACTTTCGTTCAAAGATCCTTCGCGAAGACTAGAGACCTACAATCAATCATTGGGTGGAACGGCCTCTTATCAAGAGTTCGTCACCAAATTGATGGCTCAGGATAAGACGCGCTTTGACAATCGATACACGGCGGCAAAACTAAATGCGTATCTTCGAGATGGATTTGGTGTCGTCTCCCCCAGAGATGTTGAGGATCCATTGCCCCAGTGTCCTTCGGATCTGGACGGAGATGGAGGAGTCACAAGTGATGATCTCGTCTTATTTTTGCAATACTTTGAAGCGGGAGATAGTCGGGCCGATCTTGATAATGGATCAGACACTGGAACTCCTGACGGAGGAGTGGATGTCAGTGATTTAGTCTTTTTTATGAAACGATTTGAAGCTGGATGTTAATGATTTGCGGAATCGATCGATGGTGCGGAGGGAGGCAGAATTTGCTCAGCCATTGCCTCAAATCGATCGATTGCCGCTTTTCCTGAAGCCGTCAATGTGATTAATTTTTTGCGCGAATCTTTAGGGTCATCTCCTACATAGAGAAGTCCCTTTTTACTGAGGCGCTTGAGACTTTGCGTGAGGGTACTCGCGTGCATTCCAGCTACTTTAGCGAGGACTTGGGGAGAAATTCCTGGGCGATCACGCAAATGATGGAGAAGGTGATACTGGACGAGGCTTAGCCCTATTTCGCTCTCCAGCGTCTTATTGATATTATGAAATGCGAGACTTATTTTGACTAATCGGGAGACTCGCTGACTCAAAGGATGTGACAAGGTTTAGGCTCCTTTTTTTACTTTCTTTTGTAGGCGCGAGAGGAGTTCTTTTACGATCGAATTGACCTCGGTTTGGCGCTTAATAAAAAATTGGGCTTGGGAACTTCGTTTGTGCCCCACTCGCACGGTGATTACGTTGGCATCGGGCAGACTAAAGACATCTTCATCTGTGTCGTCGTCACCTATATAAAACGCAGCTTTAACCTCAGACTTCATCATCAGTTCAAGAAGGGCCACACCCTTATGGGGGGCTCCAGCGGGCAGAAGGTTCATGACAGATTTTCCCAAAATAATTCGTGGGGAGGGAGTCAGAGATTCAATGCGAGAAAAAAGTGCCTGACGAGCTGATTTCTTGTTTCTCGACTTTCGGTAATGAAGAGCCAAAGAAAATGTTTTATCTTCAATAAAGACTCCAGGATCTTTCTTGAGGGGCCCCCATTTTTCTATGAGTTGGTGCTTCCATCCCACACACGCTGTGGTCGCCATTTTCGAAGAAGTAGAGTGAGTCGAGAGGCCTTCAAGCCCGTGATTCCCAATCAAGAACGAAGGCTCAAAATTCAATTTGGGTTCAATGTCCTCTATTGAGCGGCCTGAGAGAATGGCGACTGGGACTCGCGCTGCAAGATCCTTGAGCAATTTATTAAGCTCCCGCGACATTCTCACTTCATCGGGGGTTCCTACAATGGGAGCCAGCGTTCCATCAAAATCAAATGCATAGAGAGTCTTAGTGAATGTCAGAGACTCTAGAACTCTCATGCCAGTTTCTGAAAAGAGATACTTCATTTTTCGGATTCCTGAAAGCGGTCTAAAAGGCGATTTCGTTGCCTCATTCGAGCGGCGTCAATTAACATTCGCCCCGCCCATCGATAAACATTGAACTCCTGAACCAGGCTTCGCATGCTTCGCATCCGCGCTCGCTGTTCCTTTACCGGCATTAAGAGTGCGTGATGAAGCGCTCGAGCGCACTCATCGATGTTGTAGGGGTTGACCAAGAGAGATTCGGGAAGCTCCCTCGAGGCCCCCGTAAACTGACTGAGGATCAAAACGCCTCTTTCATCATCGCGGGACGCGACAAATTCTTTGGCCACAAGGTTCATTCCGTCGTGCAAGCTCGTCACCATACAAAGATCTGCAGCGCGATAATATTCATAAACTTGAGTTGGCTCATGATGCTCCACCTTGAGGCAAATGGGTTGATAATCTCCTCTACCAAAGCGTGAGTTGATTTTGTCGGCCAGAGCCCGCACGCGAACTTCAAAATTTTTATATTCTTCGATACTTGAACGCGAGGGCGCTGCTATTTGAACAAACGTAAATCGGCCAATCCATTCGGGATGCTGCTCAAGCAAATGCTCAACGGACATAAATCTCTCCAATATTCCCTTCGTGTAATCCAATCGATCAATCCCAATACCCACAAAACTCTCTGGCGCCAGATGGTTTTGCCTTCGGATCTCAGAGCGACATTCCAAAACTGATCTGGGATCTTTGAGCCAGCGAGGGGTCCACTCAATTGAAATGGGGTAATTGGTTATCGCGGTGAGCTTTCCTCCATGAGAAATAGTAGAGGTTTCGCGGTCAATGCGCGCTTCTAAGTATCGGTCCACAGTATCAATAAAGTTATTACAGTGAAACCGAGTATGAAAACCCATGATGTGACTTCCTAAAAGTCCCTCCAAAATCTCCTGACGCCAGGGACAGATTCCAAAGGCTTCAGGATTGGGCCATGGAATATGCCAAAAACTGATCACAGTTGCATCGGGGAGTTCATCCCTGATGAGTTTTGGAAGAAGCGCAAAATGATAGTCCTGCACAAGAATGACGGGATCTTCTGTCTTGGCTTCCTTCAACACTGCCGCAGCAAATTTTTTATTGACCTCTTCATATTGCTTCCAATCCGTCGTTCTGAAGACAGGTCGAGTGTGTGCAATATGGCAGAGTGGCCAAAGACCTTCGTTCGCAAATCCATAGTAGTATCCTGCCTCTTGCTCCTTGGTGAGCCAAACCCGACGAATCTGATACGAAGGATTTTCTGGAGGCACGCGAACACGATCATCCCTATCGACGACATCTCGATCGGCCGATCCTCCACCATGAGCAATCCAAGTGCCAGAACAGGCTCTCATGACGGGCTCTAAAGCGGTGACGAGGCCACTTGCTGGAACCTGAATTTCGATTTTATCGGATTTACGAATATGAATATAAGGTTCTCGATTTGAAACTATCATGATCTCGTCGCCAGAGAGGTCTTCTTTCAAGATTCTTTTCAATGTTTTCGGAGTCCACGAGAGCTGACTTTCATCCTTAGTTCGTTTCTCGCTCTCTAAATCCCTAACAAGCGCTCGAAGATCTTTGGCGAGTGGCAAAAACTCGGATGATTTAAGATCGGAGAGGGGTTTCACAAGGCCCTCGCCTTGGAGGAGCGCGCGCATGCCTGCCAGCCAGCCCCTCCAACTCAATTGAGCAACGATGACGGTGACCAATGAAATGAGAAATCCCAGACACACAAAGAGATAAAAGAGATACTTTTTTGTATCCGAACTACGGCGCTCTACAAAACTCATGTCATGAATGAGCACAAGCTGGCCGATGGATACGCCTTCCTGTTTGATGGGGTGGACGGCAATGTGAACGGAGCCTTGCGCGAGTTTTGTGACTTCACTTTGGTCTCGCGGAATATCCCTAAGTCCGCGACACCCAAGGTCTGAGGGGTATGTTTGTGTTTTGAACTTAAGCTGATTTGAAGAATCGCAAAAACCTAAAGCGTAAAGGCGCTCATCCTGGATAGCTCGACTAAAGAGTTCGAGGATTTTGGCCCTCGAATTGCTTTCGATGAGTTCGGCTAAAGGTTGATCCAAGGTGTTTGTAATAAAGTGAGAGCGAATATCAAGGTCGCGAACAAACCACTTGAGTGTCAACGCGTCGACAAGAGGAATGAGAGTGTAGGCGATCACTCCTAAAACCAAGATCAAAGGAACGATAAATCTAAGAGCTCTTCGCATGACGAAGCACAGTTTACTTTGATATCAAAGTAAAACAAACATATTCTCGTGATTTGACGCTGCATACAATTTTTGTAGATCTACGCTGTTTTGAGTTTGAGCAGGAGGGCGCCGGATTCTACGCTCTGACCGTTTTGAACATCGATGCGTTCGACTTCGGCATCGGCGTCGGCGCGGATTTCGTTTTCCATCTTCATCGCCTCGATGATGATGAGGGTCTGGCGCGCTTGAACTTTTTGGCCTGGAGTGACAAGGACCTTTAGAACTCGCCCGGGCATTTGAGTGCGGATTTCATTTTTGGCGGCCGAATCCTGAAGATCCGTTCGGACAGGGGAGAGAGAAAATGTTTGAGCTCCCACACTTGCCCGCCACAAAGTCTCGCTCCAGGCTTCGAGAGAAATTTTTTGATCATCGGTTTCGATGCTATACGGGAAGGCTTTTGCGTCTTTGAGGATCACGGGCTCGCCATCAACCTCGAATTCAAACTCGCCGTCAGCTTGTCTTAAGAGTTGAACCTGAACGACTTCTTGAGAACCATTGAGTTTAAGCTTCCAGCGCATCATCGCCTCCCTGCCAAGAGCTGAGTCCGCGAGCATTGAGTTGAATGCGTTTTTCAAAGTGATCTTTGAGACAAAGGGCTGCAAGATGTTTGGCCGAAGGACGAGTCTCTGGCCTCCACGCTTTGTCCTCGAGCAACTGAGTGTGATAGCGACCTTTCTTAAAAAACTCAGCGCCCAAAATTTGCAACAAAAATGCTCGATTGGTAATCAATCCTTCGACTTGAGTCTGAAGAAGAAAACTTCGCAGACGCTCGGTGCATTGTTCTCGTGTGGGAGCCCAGGCAGAAATTTTGGCAATCATGGGATCATAAAACGAGCTTACCACTGATGGGCTCTGCACAGCCGTATCCACACGCACTCCCGTCCAGTGCGGGAATCTCAAAAAGTGAAGAGCTCCCGGTTGAGGCAAAAACCCGTGATCCGCATCCTCCGCATAAAGTCTCACTTCGATCGAATGACCATTTGATCGTATATCCGATTGCTCGAGCGTGAGTTTTTCACCCTGAGCAAGAGCAATTTGCCAACGGATCAAATCAACACTCGTGATCCATTCGGTCACGGGATGCTCCACCTGAATCCGCGTATTCATTTCCAAGAAATAAAATTCATCGTTTTCAGAGACAATAAACTCCACAGTTCCAGCCGAATTATAGTTCACCGCTTTTGCGGCCTTGACGGCAGAAGCCCATATTTTTTCGCGAACACTTTGAGGAAGACTCGGACTCTGCGCCTCCTCGACGACTTTTTGATGGCGCCTTTGCAAAGAGCACTCTCTTTCAAAGAGATGCAAAACTTTTTGACCATCTCCCAAGACTTGCACTTCGATATGGCGAGGACGTTCCAAGTATCTTTCCACAAAAACGATAGGATTGTTGAACGCCTTCATCGCCTCGCTTCGGGCGCGCTCCAAATTCTCTTTGAGTTCGCCGAGTTCACGAACAATTCGCATTCCTTTGCCGCCGCCCCCTCCAGCTGCTTTGATGAGTAGAGGAAATTTAAAATCGGGTCGGCTTTTGAGAAGGGCTTCGATGGTTTTATAGCCTTTTTCTAAATCTTCAATGGCGCCTGTTCCCGGAGCCGTCGGTACTCCGGCAGCTTCCACAGTTTGTCGGGCGATGACTTTGTCGCCCATCCCTTCGATGGCTTGAGGGTCGGGGCCCACAAAGGTGAGGCCAGCTTTCTGAATCCGGCGAGCAAACTCAGCGTTTTCGGACAAAAACCCGTAGCCGGGGTGTACGGCTTGAGCGCCGCTTTGACGGCAAGCCTCTATGATATTGTCGATATTGAGATAGGAGGCGCGGCTTTCGGCAGGTCCAACGCATACGGCCTCATCCGCTTGAGTCACATGCAGAGCATTTCGATCTTCTTCAGAATAGATGGCCACAGTTTTGAGTCCCATTTCGCGAGCGGTTCTCAAAATGCGAATCGCGATTTCACCCCGGTTGGCAACCAGGAGTTTTTTGAATTTAGCCATTTAAGTGGCTACTAAAGCTAAATTTGAGTGGGTCGCAAAGAAGAAATCTTAAAGACTTTTTGGTGTTTCCTTCTTAATTTTGCAGCTTATGAGTCAAAAGTCCCCCAGTGCCAAACGAATGAGTCTAGATGATCTGAGAGCCGAGGCCAAAAAAGGTGGCGGCGAGGACCGAATTGCCAAACAGCATAAAGCCGGCAAAATGACGGCTCGCGAGAGAGTCGAACTTCTCGTCGATCCCGGGACGTTTGTGGAAAGCGGTCCCTTTGTCACCCACGACTGCATTGACTTTGGCATGGAAGACAAAAAAATCATGGGCGATGGAGTGGTCACGGGCTCCGGAACAATTGATGGCCGACTCGTCTTTGTCTTTGCGCAGGACTTTACTGTTTTTGGCGGCTCGCTTTCGCATGCGTTTGCTCAAAAGATTTGCCGGTTGATGGATCAAGCCATGAAGGTCGGTGCGCCGGTGATTGGACTCAACGACTCCGGAGGGGCTCGAATCCAAGAAGGTGTGCGTAGTCTCGCGGGCTATGCGGATATTTTCTTACGAAACACTCTGGCGTCGGGTGTTGTGCCTCAGATTTCTGGAATCTTAGGCCCCTGTGCAGGCGGCGCGGTGTATTCGCCCGCGATTACGGATTTTATTTTTATGGCCGAAAAGACATCCTATATGTTTATCACAGGGCCGGATGTCATTAAGACCGTGACGCACGAACAAGTGACGATGGAAGAGCTCGGTGGGGCTGATACTCATAACGCCAAATCCGGCGTAGCTCATCGAAAATTTGCAAACGAGGCCTCATTGCTCGAAGGAATTCGCGCTCTCATGCGGTATTTGCCGTCTAATAATAAGGAGAGACCTCCATCGACGCCGGCCAAAAAGCCCAGTCAGGCTCTAAGCGATGATGTCATCCCTCTGGCCTCTCAAAAACCCTATGACATCAAGTCCGTCATTGAGGGGCTTTGCGATGCGGGAAGTTTTTTTGAGATTCAGCCTCAGTTTGCCCAAAATATGTGTATTGGTTTTGCGCGCATTGAAGGCGATGTGGTCGGAATCGTGGCCAATCAGCCTATGCATCTTGCGGGATGTTTGGATATTGATGCGAGTATCAAGGCGGCTCGCTTCGTCAGATTTTGCGATTGCTTTAACATTCCGCTGTTAACTCTCGTTGATGTGCCGGGATTTTTGCCCGGTACGGTTCAAGAGTACAACGGCATTATCCGCCATGGGGCCAAACTTTTGTATGCGTTTGCGGAGGCGACTGTTCCTAAAGTTACTTTGATTACTCGCAAGGCCTACGGAGGGGCCTATGATGTGATGAGTTCCAAACATCTCAGGGGGGATGTCAACTTGGCGTTTCCAAACTCTGAGATTGCGGTGATGGGACCGGATGGCGCTGTGGCGATTTTGTATCGCGACGAAATCAAAAAGGATCCCAAAGCGGCAGCGGCCTTGACGGCTGAGTATCGCGATCGTTTTGCAAACCCCTACCAAGCGGCGGCCGTGGGATTTGTGGACGATGTGATCTATCCGCGAGAAGCGCGTGAGCGCATTGCGGCGAGTTTTAAGCGGCTCCAAAATAAACGAGATCGCAATCCTCCCAAAAAGCATGGCAATATTCCCTTATGAGTACGGCGAATTTAAGACCTCGAGATCAAATCCTCTCCGAAATCCAATCGCGCTATTCAAAGATATTGAGTTGCGAGTGGATGCCCGGAGATGCGAGCAATCGCTTTTACGGTCGTATCAAAGTGTCGGATTCGCCGGAGAGCAAAATTCTCATGGTGATGAACGCTCCCGAAGCCTTTAAGTCCGAAGAAGCCACGGGAGCCGATGAAAGCAAGATTCGTGAGCTTCCCTTTGTAACGGTGGGACGGCGCCTCGAAAGTGAAGGCGTGCGCGTTCCTCATATTGATTTTGTCGATCCTCAATCGAGTTTTATGGTGCTTGAGGATTTGGGGGATGAGCTGCTCTATGATCGTCGGCAAAAGGAAAAGGCGATCGAGTGGTATAAGCTGGCGCTCAAAACACTTGCGAAGTTTCAGAGAATCACACCGTTTGAGCCTGCCAAGTCTCGCTCCTTTACGCTCGATCTTTTGAAATGGGAGGCAGAACATTTTGTCGAATACGCCATCGAAAAAAGCGACAAAAAAGTTTCGGCGCATGGGCTCAAAGAAATCCGCGAGATTCTTTCAAAGGCTTGCGAGACAATTTCAAAAGTGCCTTATGTGCTTTCACATCGCGATTATCATTCTAAGAATATTTTGATCGTCAAAAACAAAGAAGTCGCACTCATTGATTTTCAGGATGCGCTCCTCGGCCCGGCGGACTATGATTTAGCGTCCCTGCTCAGAGATTCTTATGTCGCCTTTGAGGACCAGGAAGAATCAGAACTTCTCAAGTACTACGAATCCGAAGCAGGACGTAAAGTGGATCTCTCGCTCTTTGGATGGGTGAGTTTGCAGCGAAATCTCAAAGCGATCGGTCGGTTTTTTTATATTCATAAGGTCAAGGGCCGAGACACGCACCTTCCGTATGTGCGTCCTTCTTTCAAGCGAGTAAAGCGAACGCTCAATCAAATCGGCGAGAAGCGATTTTTGGAATTGCTCACCGAGATCTTTCCGGATGACTTAAAAGCATGACCTCTTCAAAGCAAATCCACTCTGTTTTTGTACTCGCAGCCGGAAGGGGAGAAAGGCTCAGGCCTTATACCGATAAAACTCCCAAGCCCTTGATGCCCATTGCGGGCCGTCCGATTTTGGATCATGTACTCGATCATCTTCATGCACTGGTAAAAGATTTTGAACTCAAGCGAGTGGTCATCAATGCCTGGCATCTCAAAGATCAGATCAAGGATTTTGTGCACTCACGCCAGTCTCAAAAGATTCATCCCTTTGAAGTGAAGTGTTCCGAAGAAGCTGAGCTTTTGGGGACCGGCGGGGGACTCAGGCAAGCGCGAGGTCTTCTCGATACCAGTGGTCCCGTCCTCATGATCAATGGAGATGCACTCTTTAAGGGAGATTTGGTTGGATTTTGTCGAAGAGCTCTTGAGGATCAAAGGGCTGACGGGGCCTGGTGGCTAGCGCCTGAGCAGTCGGGTCAGACGGCTGTTCACTTGGAAGGTCGGCGCATTCGACGGATCGGAAAGCTTTGGAGAGCGGATGTGACGGCGAGTGGATTAGAAACCGAGCGCGTAGGGTGCTTTAGCGGGATTCAGCTCTTTGGGTCTGTGGATTTTGAGGCTCTCCCTTCTCAGGGCTGTATTGTGAGAGATTATTGGATTCCGAGACTTGAAGGGGGAAAGCTCCTCGGAGGAGATTTTGAGGGGCTTGAGTCTTGGGTGGATATCGGGACTCCTGAGCGGTACCAATCCGTCGTCAATGGGTTTTGATTGCACACGAATTGGATTTGGCAATTTGATGCTTCCCTCGGTATATTCCCGTCATGGATAAGGCAAAAAAGATTGAGCTCAAAACACCTGATCGCATTTGGATGGCTAGTAAGGATATTTTTGAATGGGCATCCGCTCAGTGGGTTTTGCTGACCGGAGCGATCGTCCTCATTTTTGTGGGAGTTTTGACTCTCTCTGTTTATCTGCACTACCAAAAGAAGTTTGAAGCAGAGGCTCAGTATCACTATAGCAAAGTCAAAAGTCTCTATGAGCAGTCAACCGTCGGAGCTGAGGCCGAGCGCGTAAAGACCAAAGAGGATTTGCAAAAAGAGCTCGATGTTTTGGCTAAAGATTATTCAAAATCGAGAGCCAATATTTTTGCTGGGTTTATTCGGGCGAAGCAGTTTGTCGAGGCGGGCAAAAAGACTGAGGCCCTGAACGAGCTCAAAGTCGTGGCGGATCGATTGCCGAGAGATCACCAAGATATGGGGCTCTATACGTTAGGTACTGCCTACGAAGACAATGCTCAGTGGAGCGATTCTCTGAAGGCTTTTGATGAAATTTCTAAAATGGAAAAGTCGCCCTATCGAAGTTTGGCTCTCCTTGGCAAAGCACGCGCCGAACGAGAACTCAAAAAGTTTTCGGATGCACAAAAGACTTATGAGCTCTTTTTAGAGAAGTTCGGTCAGTCCACAGAAGCCAATATGGTTCGTGGCCTGCTCGCCGAGGTCAAAGTTCTTCAGGGAAAGTCCACACCTTAAAATGCTCTGGTCGCGAGCGCATATTCCAACATTGCGAGAGGCTCCGCAGGAAGCAGAAGTCGTCTCTCATCGTTTGATGCTCAGAGCAGGCATGATGAGACGGCTTGCGAGTGGGATCTATAGTTTTTTGCCGCTTGGGTGGCGCTCGCTCTTTAAGCTTGAGATGATCATTCGCGAAGAAATGAATCGCGCGGGAGCTCAAGAAGTTTCACTGCCTGTGGTTCAGCCCCGCGAAATTTGGGATGAGTCCGGTCGCTGGAGCCTTTACCAAAAAGAAATGGTGCGCCTTAAAGATCGACACGAAAATGATTTTTGTTTGCAGCCGACGAGTGAAGAAGCCATCGTGGATCTGGCACGTCGAGATATTCGATCGTATCGTCAGTTGCCTCAGAATTTTTATCAGATTCAGACCAAGTTTAGAGACGAGACTCGACCTCGATTTGGATTGATGCGGGGTCGAGAGTTTATCATGAAGGATGCATATTCCTTTGATCTGACCGAAGCTCAAGCGATTGAGTCTTATGAGCGAATGCGTGTCGCCTATCGCCGAATTTTTGCAAGAGCAGGATTAGCCTTTAAGCCGGTGGATGCAGATACGGGAGCCATTGGAGGAACAAGATCCGAGGAGTTTACTGTTTTGGCGGCGAGTGGCGAAGACGAAATCGTTTCGTGTACCTCTTGTACGTATGGCGCAAATCAAGAAAAGGCGGTGAGTAAAGTCACCTCGGCTGCGGACCATTCGAATGCGCCTCTCGAAAAATTTGCGACTCCAGGGCTCAAAACGATTGAAGACCTCGCGACATCACTCAAGGTTCAGGCGTCGGATCTTTTAAAGACCATGATTGCAACGGATGCCGAAGGACGAGTCCTTGTAGTTTGTTTGCGAGGGGATCATACGCTCCACGAAATTAAGCTTCAAAATGCCTTTAAGGATTTGAAACATGTGCGTCTTGCGACGGATATGGAACTCGCCGCTTGGAAACTTCCCAAAGGCTCTTTAGGGCCTGCACACTTTCCGAAGGTGGGCAAAGAAGTGAGATTTTTTATCGATGATGCCTTATCTTTGACAGCGCCTTACGTCGGGGGCGCGAATGAAGAGGGGTTTCATGTGAGAAATATTGTTCTTTCTCGAGATGTGTCGGGACTCAAATCAGGAGTATTGCGTTCGGTCTCTGCTCAAGAGTCCTGTGTGCGCTGTGGAAGTGCGCTCGAAGTCGTGCGTGGCATAGAAGTGGGACATGTTTTTTATTTAGGAACCAAATATTCTTCTTCGATGGGACTTAAGGTCTTAGATGAAAAGGGCAAAGAAGTAGTTGTTGAGATGGGCTGCTACGGAATCGGTGTGGGGCGCACGGTGGCGGCTTCTATTGAGCAAAATCACGACAAAGATGGGATTATCTGGCCCGTGAGTTTGGCTCCTTACACTTTGGCCGTTGTTTCTTTGGGCGAAGGACGTGCGCGTGAAGAAGCTCAAAAGCTCTATGATGGATTTTTGAAAGTCGGCATCGATGTGATTTGGGACGATCGCGATTTGTCCCCCGGTGTAAAATTAAAGGACGTCGATCTCGTGGGTATTCCGTTTCAGGTCGTCATTGGGGAGAGAGGCCTCAAAGAAGAAAAGGTGGAATGGAAAATCCGCGGTCAGGAAAAGCAGCTCATCGCGCTCAAGGAGATTTTTGATTTGGCGCAGAATGAGGTGCGCGCGGCCTTTGCCCGGCTCGAAGAGCGCGCGTCGAAGCCCTTATAATAATCCGTGAAATTCTAAATTGAGGCGATTAAGATCGGGAGCATGAAGGCATTTGCTTGTGCACTTGGTTTGATGATGGCGGTTAGTGTTTTGAGCTCTCAGAATTTGCGGGCCGCTCCTTTGGCCTTTGGTGTCGCGGGAGGAGCGGAGCTTCCGTTTTATCACGCGGAGGACTATGACCCAGGACTTTCGGCCGAAGCCTTTTGGCGCAAAGATCCCTATGAGCTGCGGTTTCACTATGCGCATGTCGAGACTCAAACGTTCTCAGTGCTCTTGGCGATGAAGTATTTTTTTAGTGACTCAACTCTGCGTCCCTATTTTGAAGTGGCTGCGGGCCCGACAATTATAGATCCCAAAGGTAAGGGCCTTGCCTATGGAGTAAGGCCTGAAGCCTCATTCGGTGCGGACTTAGGCGTCAATCGCAATTTTTCGATCAACTTTGCTACTCGTTATTATGGAACTATCTATTTTGGCGATACTCAGAGTGGGAAGTGGGAAGCCAACCATGGACTCAACGTCATGGTGGGAGCTGTTTTATGGTTTTGAAGCGCCCCTTCAAAACGGGCCTCGCTTTGATCGCCTCCCTCGCGGCGCTTGCGGGATGTGAGCGTGTTCCGGAGTGGGAGAGAGTTGCACTGAAGTCAAAGGCTCCGGAGCTTCAGTCACGCTTGAGCGAAATGAGCAAGTGGATTTACTCGTGCCGCGGACTGATTTCGCAGTCAGAGGATTCTCGACGAAGTGAAACATGGAGAGCGGCTCAGGGACTTGAATCAGTGCTCGATTATTTTAGATCCAAAAATCTGAGCGCGCTCGACACTTCCGATATGAAGTCATTTTTGGGCACGGCCTTCTTGTGGAACAAACAAGGGTATTTGGTCTTAGCTCTACCCAAAGCAGAGATTGTCAAAGAGATCGAATGCCGGAGTCAGTCGAGTGATTGGACAAAAGTCAAAGTTTTGGGGGTCGACGAGTCCATTGATTACGCGCTTTTAAAATTGGAGACGGTGCGAGAAAAACTCGGAGATAATCCTTGGCTCAGCCGCGCCGAAGATTTGGCGCGAGATGAGAATTTTTTTGTGATTTCTTCGGCCCTGACGGGGCATTTAGATTTTGCTCCTGTCACTTTGCAGGCGTTGGCACCGATGTTTCAGTCGGGGTTTGATGTTTCGCTGATGACGTTTTTGCCAGTTTTGAGTCCGGTGCAAGCAGGAGGAGTTTTGGTCGATGAGCGGCTACGAGTTGTAGGTTTTACTTTGCCGCACTTTGAGGGCTTTGGCTTGGTGCTCAACAGAGAGAAAATGAAAGCCTTTGTGACCGCAGCTCAGTCGGGAGAAGCGATCAAGCGACCTTATGTGGGATTTCGAATGCGACTCAATCCTGAGCAAGGCTTTATCATTCAACAAGTGGCCGTCAATAGTCCCGCCTATCAAGCGGGCTTAAGACCTCAGGATCATCTCGTCGAATGGGATGGACGAAGCTTGAGTCGTCTTTCGGATTGGCGAGAAGTGACACCTTCGGATGTCGGTCGATCGATTCGGATTAAGTATCAACGAGGGCGGGATCTCACCGAATCCAGCTTAAGAGTTTCGTCGCAAGAGTAGATTTTAGCGGTGAGAAAAGGCTTCACCCACGGATTTGAGCTCAACCAGAATCTCAAAGGCTTGTTTGTCATCTCTGATGCTTGAGGTCAGAAGCCGGCTCAGTCGAGTTTTAGAAAACTCCTGTGCCAAGAAAGCTTCAAAAAGAGCATCCGCCAACACTCGCGCCAAGGCTGAGCGAGTTTCGAGTCGCGAAGATCCTAAAGATTTGAAAAATGCCTTTTTTTGGGCATACACAAATGGAAACCGAGCTGAGCGTAGCACACTCAATGCTTCCGAGCTTCCAGGATTTCGCAGAGATCTCTCCTTCCAATCGAGCCAGGTGAGAGAGCGACGAGAATGATTCATCACTTTGCTTAGAAAAAAGCTCATGAGTTCAATGAGACATCCAACAAAAAAATCTTGATCCTCGTTTTGAAGTGAAGTCAGTTTTCTAAAAATCAATGAAGCCGCGGCATGGGCGCAGGCATTCAGAGTATTTTCAGTCAAAAATAGACAGCGAGACTGCACAGCGACAGCAGCACTGCCTGCTCTAAGTTGCCGGAGAACTGATTTTTGTTCGGCAGAAGTCAGCCGAGAGAGGAGCCGATAAAACTCAGAACGATCGGCTTGAAATATCTCAAAATCCAAAAGATCTTTTGTCGCGGTTCCAAAGGGATAGCGCGAATCTGCCAAAAATTCTAAGAGTGTTTTTAAGCACCATCGGACCTGTTCTTCGGGGTCATGGATGGCTCCTTCAAAATCAGATCCCCAATTGCCTGCATGGCGCTCAATAAAACTATGCCACTTCATCCATACGGGTGTGTGAAGCAGGCAAAACAGGCGCGAAGATTCTTTTTGCTTGGAAGGGGATTCGAGCCATAAACTTTTTTGATCCGTAAACTGACTCAGTCTCTGAAGAGCCTGGCGATCATGGTTTTGTTGAAGAATGGTAATCTTAAGGGGAAGCTGTGCCAGCAAAATCTGAGGAAGATGTGGCCGTGCACAGTGATATTCTCCCATTAAAACCCAGACGCGCCCTTGGAGTTTTGAAATTCTTTGAGCGACTTTATGATCTCTCTTTTTGAGAGAATGTTCGCCGTCCCAGAGGCCATGAATACTAATTTTGCGCTCTCGGCACAGATCCAAAATTTCTTGATAGGTCTCGATCGAAGAACCAAATCGATCGAGCATTTTAGCATTTAGTTTTTGAGGCTGGTGAACAGGCAGGAGTTCAAAAGCAATGTGCTTGGGAGCTTTCAAGCGATTATCTCTGAGAAGACGAAGCAATGTCCGCTGACTTTGTCTGAGTGTGTGAAAATCCCCAATGAGTAGGACTTGAGATTCGTTTGTGGAGCGAATAAAGGCGGCTTCACTCGAGGAGGTGAGGTTTTTTTGATCTCTTTCAAATCCTTGAGCGTATCGCTTGAGATCGGCGGACAGTGGGCCCATGATCTTTTGGGCTTCGGAGTAGGTATCGCGATAGAGTTCCTTTTGGAGCTGGAGCCATTTCTTCATGGCTTCTTGGGCTCCTCAGCCTTTGAGGAAAGTGCGGTGGTCACACGCTCATCGACCAGCTTTTGAATCTGCTTTTTGGCCGCCGGATCGATCGAGATAAATTTGACTCCCATGCCTGGCTGCATTTCGGCCGAAGGGTTGGGCATGGTCCAGGCCACTTCGACCAAGGTCTCAACCACCTTATTGTAACCCGGAATCGCAAGCTTGAGATCAAGGCGTGTGCCGATGGGGGGCGGTTGTGGAGTTTCGATATAGAGTCCGCCGCCAGAGATATTTTTGATAAAGCATTTTTTCATTTCGTCCGCAGATTTGATGGCGACTTCGAGTCGTGTCTCCACTCGCAAAGCTTGGCGGCGTGGAGGACCTGCTTGCGACGTTGTGGGATCAATGAGACTGGCAATCTGATGTTCGAGATCCAAAAGTTGTTTGGATTCCGACGCGCTCAAGGCTTGTCCCTGATTGCGCTTTGCGCTGAGCTTTTTGTACAACTTAAGAAGTTCGAGCGCGTTGAGACTCACATCTTGATTGTAAACTTAAATTCAAAAAAACTCTGTACAGATTTGTCTCGGACAAGATGAAATACCAGAGTCACTGAAGAGACTTTGGATGGAGGGCCCTCGATGAAGTACCACTGGATAATTTTGACCGCTTTCATGGCGGGCTGTGCAGGAGATGCGGCGGATATTGAAAAGGCTCGTTATTATTTGGGCAAAGGGGATACGGCGAGTGCTGAAAAGGCCTTGAGCATTGTCGAGCCTTTTGTGAGTTCGGCGACGGCTTCAAGCGGGGGAGTCAAACTCGAAGCCTTTCGAATTTATGTGGGAGCAAAGCTCGCAGCAGGAGGATTGAGTCCCTCTCAAGTCATTTCCGCACTTTTGTATCCTGCTTCGAGCGGGGGGAGTGATGATCTGGTTGTTGCGCTCAAGTCCGCAGGCTCCACACTCAATTCCAATGCAAAAACCTATATGCGAGAGGCTGAGGTCAAAATTGATCTGCTTCTGACGGGCTCGGATCCTGATTTTGAAGCCGCCAGCGCTGAGACACAAAAAGAAATCCATTTTTTGAGAGCCATGGTCGACTTTTTTCAAGGGATGAGAGTTCTACTTCAGGACACTGGCTTTGCCTCGGATGACTTGACTGCTCTCTGTGACGACGTCACTGCGACGGCAGATGCTGATGGAGACGGAGATACGGAGGACGTCGCGACATTTCCCGAAGCAGAGATCACTTTAGCTCGCGACCGCATGACAAGTACAACGCAGACAGCTCTGAGTGCTCAGAATGATATGGTGACGGCGGTTTCGGATCTGATCACAGAGCTTGATACAAACGTCACAAATATCACAACCCTCTGTGATTATTTGGAAGCCAGGCCGAATTAAGGAGAATCTATGCGAAGGTTTTTTTGGGTAAGTTTATTCTTGGTGGGCGTTCAGTCGGTTGGTGCGGATCCTGTTTCTCTCAATTCGAGATCTCGAGCTGCATCCATGGGGCATGCGGGAGCGGCTTTGGCAGGGACTGAAGATTCGGCTCTGATGAATCCCGCGGCTCTGAATGATATCGAAAAGTGGAAGCTTCAGATTTTGCCGATCACTTTTGAGATTCCGTTTGCGGTAGGGCTCGTCAATGACTACTTGGACCTTCAAGAGACTTTGGATTCTTCAGCGGCGGATTCCGAAAAAAGAACGGCCTTCAATGACTTTTTGTCTGATGTTTCGGTTGAGGCCGTTTCGACTCGTGTGAATATCTACCCCTCCTACACTCGAAAAAATATGCATTTTGGAGTGATGGTGGACGCTTTAGCCAATCCACGGTTTCGGGTGGGCGGCATTACTGGAAACGAAGTCGTCGATATGGGAGGCAGCGCGGGGACAGCGGCAGGCATTGTGGGTGGATCATACTCTTTTATGGAAGGACGCTTGCAAGTGGGAGCGACTCTCAAGCCCCTCTATCGTGTTTCGCTCACGCAAGAACAGATCGTGAGCGTTTATGATTTCATTAAAGGACGTGATCCAAACAATGAGATCAAAGATGAACTGATGGGAGCGGGCACATTGCCGGCTCGTCGGGGTTTTGGTGTTGGATTTGATCTTGGCGCCAAGTATGCGATTCCTTTTTTGGAAGAAGAACTCAAGCCCACTGTGGCGCTCACCTATCAAGATATCGGCAATACGCGGTTTCTTGGAAAGAACGTGCCTCGTAATATTGAACAATCTGTCAGTCTTGCTTTTGCAATCGAAAAGACTCTGAGCTTTACAAAAACGGCGGTGGCTGTGGACTTTAGAAACCTCAATGAGCAACAAGAGTTTTGGAATAAAGTGCATTTGGGCGCAGAAACAAAATTTTGGAATTTTCTCGCGCTACGAGCAGGCCTCAGCCAACTCTACTGGACGGTGGGCTTAGGACTAAACGCCAAAATTTTTGAGTGGGACGTCTACGTCACTGCTCGAGAAGCCGGCGAAAAAGCTCACATCCAAGGGGAGCGCAGCCTCGGAACACGAATCTCCTTTGCACTTTAATTTGAAGCTTCGGACCCAAACTCAAATTGAAAGATCTTTGAGGTATTACTGAGGAGGACTCGCGCTGAGGCTCTGGGGCACCTCGGTGAATCGGTCTTGCCTAAAATCTTTCGCTGGCCCCAGGAGGCGCAAAGAGCGCCTGAGTTGATAAAAGACCCTTGCGACGTGCTCAGCGGGGGTTCTGCCTCAGTAATGCCTTGAGAGTCATAAAATTAGACGTTGTATTTTTGGCTTCAAATCAAAATGAGAAGAAGGACTTCTTCTTTTTCTTCGTGCTCTTTTTGGCGTGAGGCTCCGTGGGCGACTCGAGATGGGGGCGGAGTTGTTCGAGCAGCTCCTTGGCTTCGGCACTCAGCTCTTCGGGGGTTTCGATGAGAGCTTCAACGATGAGATCGCCCCGCTTTTGGCGTCGGATGTCTTTGACCCCTTGGCCTTTAAGCGTCATGCGATGAGGATTGGGCATGAGCTTTGGAATATCAATTTGCTCTTCGCCTTCGATCAGAGGCACTGTCATCTGCCCACCCAGCATGGCCGTTGTAAACGGAACATGAAGTCGGACATAAAGATCTGAGCCATCTCGTTCAAAGACTTCGTCCGGTCGAACTTGAATCTCTACAAAAAGATCGCCGCGAGGATGTCTAGGGTCTTCACTGGCTTCGCCTTCACCTGTGATTCGCAAACGAACGCCTGAGTCCACACCCGCTGGAACTTGCACATCGATTGTCGAATCCACAGAAACGAGTTTGTCGCCGTGACATTCGGGGCAGGGGTGCTTGATCTGCTCACCGGCACCTCGGCACTGCGGACAGGTTTGTGTAATGACAAAAAATCCCTGATTGATCCCGACCTTGCCTTTGCCTTTACAGGTTGAGCACGTGTCTGTCTTTGTGCCTGGCTTTGCGCCGGAGCCGTGACAGTGTTTGCACGACTCGGCTCGGCGAATTTTGATTTCTTTGGAGCAGCCCAGTGCGGCCTCTCTAAAATCAATCTCGAGCCGATAGAGGAGATCAGAGCCTTTGCGGCTGCGGGATCCACTGGCTCCCGTAAAAAAATCCTCAAAAATACTCTGAAAATTGGAGAAAACATCCTCCATTCCAGAAAAATTCTGTCCTCTCAGTCCTTCGTGTCCATAGCGATCGTAAACACCGCGCTTTTCGCTATCACTGAGGATGGCATAGGCTTCTTGTGCCTCCCTAAATTTTTCGGCGGCTTCGGGACTGGGGTTGCGATCAGGATGGAATTCGAGAGCGAGCTTTCGGAATGATTTTTTGATCTCGGCCTCATCTGCGGAGCGTTCGACTTGGAGGACTTCGTAATAATCTCGCTTCATTGAATTAGGCCTAAATTTAAGTTTGGAGGGCAGGAAGTCAAGGTCAAGTCCCCAAAATCCCTTTATCTTGAGACCCTAGCCCGGTAAGTTCTAGGGGTGCGATTAAAGCCTGAGGAATGCAAAAAACTCGCGGTTCATGTGTCCGATGCGGTGGCCACGGACAAGTCGATCAAAATCAAGATTCCAAGACCACAGCTCACATCGACCATTGAGGTTGTTTTGACTCATCATTTTGAGATTGAGCGTCAGATTGAGCAAAAGGCGGAGCAGCTCTATCAGGAGCAAGCAGGCGCGATGGCCAGTCTCGAAAAGGGCAAAGCGCTCGGGATGATTCGTCGTCAATTGGCGGACGAAAAGAAGTTTGTGCTTTCGGGCGGCAACGAAGGCCGATTTTCGCAAGACAAGCTCAACGTGATGGCCCATCTCATCGACGACAAACTCTACAACGATGATCTCGTGGATTTTGTGGATGAGGACGAGGGTATCAAGTTCTTTAAGCGAATTTTGAATCTCTACTTTGGCAAAGAAAACGAGATCGACGAAAAGGTTCGCAAAAAGATTCAGAGCATGGGCAATGCTCCTTTTGAAGGCTCGCGTGAATGGGATGTTTTGTTTCGAAAGTTTAGAGAAGAGGAGCTGAGGCGAATCAATCACGGAACTTAAATATCGGAGCTCTACGTGGAGGGGACCATGTTTGCACCAAAGACAATCATTGAGCCATTTAAAATCAAATCGGTTGAGCCTCTGAAGCTCACGACCAAAGCCGAGCGATTGGCTGAGCTCGAAAAAGCTCACTACAATTTATTCAATTTGCCGAGTCATGCAGTATTGATCGATCTTCTGACAGACTCTGGAACAGCGGCGATGAGCGCGGATCAATGGAGCGAGATGCTCAAAGGTGACGAAGCCTATGCGGGCAGCCAGAGCTTCGATCTTTTTAAATCAACGATTCAAGACCTGACGGGATATCGATATGTGATTCCGACTCACCAAGGTCGGGCGGCTGAGCGGCTTTTGTTTCATGTCGTCGCCGAGAGACGTAAAGGTCGATCTCCAGGTCGCGTTCCTAATAATGCGCATTTTGATACGACGCGTGCCAATGCAGAGAGCTTAGGGTTTGAAGCTCTTGATTTTCCGTGCCAAGAGTACTCCAACTTCGAATCATTGTTTTCTTTTAAGGGAAATATGGATCTTCAAAAGCTCGAGAGCTTTTTGAAGTCCACGCCTCGCGAAGATATTCCGCTGGGATTCATGACGATCACCAATAATTCTTGTGGAGGCCAACCCGCGAGTCTTCAGAATTTGAAGGCAGTATCTCAGCTCTACAAACAATATGGTGTACCCTTTTATCTGGATGCCTGTCGATTTGCGGAAAATGTGGCCTTCATTCAGATGCACGAGTGCCCGGATCGAGATCCCAAATCAATCGCTCAAGAAATTTTTGCGCTCGCAGATGGCTGTACGTTTTCGGCCAAAAAAGATGCTCTCGTGAACATAGGGGGATTTTTGGCTACCAATGATGAGTCGCTGGTTCCGGATCTGACGGCTCAGCTCATTTTGACCGAGGGCTTTCCGACGTATGGGGGCTTAGCGGGCAGAGACCTTGCCGCCATTGCTCAAGGTCTTAAAGAAGTTCTCGATCCACATTATCTGCAGTATCGACTTGCTGTGACGCGTTATATGGGTCAGCGACTCGATGAAATGGGAGTGCCTTATCTCAAACCCGCGGGGGGGCATGCAATTTATTTGGATGCCAAAAGTTTTTTGTCTCATCTCGAATGGAACAAGTATCCAGGCCAGGCTTTAGCACTCAGTCTTTATATAGAGGGAGGTATTCGCTCTTGTGAGATTGGATCAGTAATGTTTGGTCGAAAGTCTGATGGCACAGAAGCACCTCATCGCAGTGAACTCGTGAGACTTGCGATTCCGCGGCGCGTCTATACTCAGAGTCATATGGATTATGCTCTAGAGGTTGTGGAGCATGTGTTTCATCATCGGCGGCAAGTCTCGGGAGTAAAGATTGTTGCAGAGCCTAAGCGATTAAGACACTTTTCGGCCGAATTTGCTTGGTCGTAAGTTCTCGAAAACGATAATATTTAGGCAGATGAGTGATGATACAAAGCCACTAACGTTTGATGATCTCGTCAAACGAGCAGGGGATCTCAACATGATGCCGCAGGTGGCCCGAAAGGTGATTGAACTCGTCGCCGATCAAAATTCCACCGCTTCTCAACTCGCTTCATTATTGGAAAAAGATCCCAATATTACGGCGCGGATCTTGAAGATTTCAAACTCAGCGTTTTATGGATTGAGACGCGAAGTCAAAACCGTACAGCAAGCGATCGTTATTTTGGGATTTAAAAGTTTGAGGTCGATGGTCGTAGCGTCATCAAGTAAGGCCCTACACAAGCGCTTTGGAATTACTGAGCAGCTGATGTGGGACCACAGTATCGGTACAGCCATTGGGGGCAAAGTCTTTGCCGAAAAACTTTCTCCCGCAGTGGGGGAGCTCGCCTTTGTAGGAGGCCTTTTGCACAATGTGGGCAAGACCATCATGAATAATGAGTGTCCAAAGCCCTATATGGAAGTCATGAAGAAAATTTACAATGATGGGATGGCGCCCCTCGATGCGGAGAAGGCTATTTTTAACTACGGCCATCCTGAAGTGGGATTCAAGGTCACCGAGAAATGGGGTTTGCCTCAAGAGATAGCAACGATTATCAAGTCGCACAATCTGACGCGACTTGCGCCAGCCGATAAAGAAGCCGCCACCAAGGACCAGCTTACAAAGATGGCTCTTGCTTGTGTGGAGGTCGCATCCAATGCCTGCCAAAAACTGGGTATTGGTTATAAGGACAAAAAAGAAAATTTGGATTTAATGGCTCTCGAAGGCGGAAAAATTTTGGGTCTGACCACCGAGAATATTCCCGAAATTCTCAAAAAGTTCCAAGAGCTCTATAACAAAGAGAAAGCTATTTTTAATCAGTAGAGCGAATCAGCCTTTACGTGCGGATTTCTTCTGAGGCTCATCACTGAAGCAACATTCAATCGCGGAGAGATGACTGTGGCATTCACAAGGCATGTCTCGACCACAACATTGCCCATAGGATTTCTTTGAATCACATGGGCAAGGTTCTTTGAGTTGAGGTTGTTCAATGAACTTAGTGACAGAGAGATAATCTTGTTCTCTGTCCTTGATGTCTTTTCGAGGCATAAGGATATTTTACGCCCCGTGCTCTTAGCGGGAAGGCCTGACAAAAATTTTCCATCTCTGACTTCAGCGTAAATAACTGAAATTATTAGACTTTATCATTTATTCGACAAAGCGCTCAAGGCTTTGGGGCATTGCGTCGATGAAGCATTTGATGGTGAGCCTCATTTCCATGGGTTTGCAGAGGACTTTGAACCGAAGTCTTCAGAATGCGACGAATCGAGTCGGCCAAGCGCTCTTAAGACTCGGGACAGGTTATGCCGTCAATGGAATTCAGGATGGGGCCACAAAGGTGGCGCAGCTGCAATCCCTTCAGGGGCAGGCGAGGGGACTTCAGCAGGCGTACTCCAACGTCACCGATGCCCAAGGCTTTACTCAAAAGTCGGATGAGACGTTGAGCGCTATGATGCAGATCTCATTTGATTTGCGCGAACTCGCTCAGCGAGCGACAGATGACGGTATCACCGACAATGAGCGAGAGGATCTGCAGAGTCAGGCGGAAAGTTTGCTTGAGGATCTCCAAAATTATGCGCAAGAAGCCGAATACAACTCGACCAAATTGCTCGACGGAAGTTTTGGGACCAAAACTGTTCAGGCTGGGATCACGTCGGGAGCTCAAGTCAATTTTTCACTCGGCGATGCACGATCGATTACGCTCGGACGTCTAACGATTATTTCAAACACCGCCTCCCTGACAACGTCTGCGATTGGCGCTGGTGGAGCCGTCTCAATTAATGGAGTCATCATTGCGGGCTCAAGCGACGATGGCGTGAGTACAGCAAGTGCGAGTGGATCAGCCCTGGCAAAGGCCAATGCCATTAATTCTTATTCCGATCAGACTGGCGTCTATGCCGAAACACTCGGAACAACCGAGTATCTTTATTTTTCTTATACGGGCTCGACCTTTACAGGGACACTTTCGGGTGAGACTTTTAAAATTAATAATGTTTCGATTACCGGTTCGAGCTTGGATACCGATAACGAACTCATTAACGCCATCAACTCATCGTCGAGCTCGACAGGGGTTGTGGCATCGCTGTCCTCGACAGGGGTGATTGAGCTTTTTGCTGCCGATGGACGCAATATTCATATCTCGGTTTCGAATGCAGCGACTCAGCACTTTTGGGATGCCATCGATATCACTCAAAACGTGGCTCTTGTCGGAAACGTTTCTGTAATTTCGAATGGGACCACCAATACAAATGTGGGTGGGATTCGCTTGTGGAGTAGCGAGCAGATTCGTGTGGAAGGAACAGCAGTCGCGAGTGAGCTCGGGATCGCTGCGGCCAACTATAGTTTGACTGGTGGAACGGCGGTGCAATTTATTGATCTCTCGACGAGCACTGAGGCTGAACAAGCAGTAAAGACTTTGGATGCCACGATTGAGCAGATTTCAAGTTTGAGAGCTAATGTGGCAGCGATTCACTCAAGACTCGATTCGAACGCCTCTCGACTCGTCGAAAATGTTTTGACGACAGAAAGCACAATTCAAAATGCTTTTGGGACGGATTATGCAGTCGAAACGGCTAATCTTGTTTACAATCAACTCGTACAAAATTCTTCTCTCGCCTCACTGATCCAGGCCAACGTTTCGCGAGTGACGGTTTCTAAACTCCTCGGCGGAGGATAGTTCGTATCTTTTGACTTCGCAAATGAACGCATTTTCGCCATTCATTTTTTGTCACTCAGCGGCCAAAGGTGGGCTGAAAGGCCTGTGATTTCGATCACATTCCTTGGCATAGATATTGAAGATTCTAAACGAGTGTGCAGTTGAAGTGGAGGTTCAGATGAAATTAAAAATCCGAGTCGCAATCTTCGTTTCTGTTGTGGGGCTCATTTTGGCGACAATTCTTCAGACATCATCGCTGGGGGCTGCGCCGATGACCATCAATTACACCTTTACCAAAATTGACACTGGCGACATTCTTCCTGGCAGTTGGACATTCGACACTTCCGAAGGTTACTTCGAATGGCCCCAGCCGCTCTACGGCGGCCTTGTCATGATGTCGATCTATATTCATCAAAACGACTTCGATCCGTCGGCTGGAACTGGAGAACTGACTTATTCGCTGACAACCGTCGGGGGAGATGAGTACGACTGGGTGCTCGATGCCGAGATCCTCTATGACGTGCCGGCACCGATCGATCATATGATGATCGGGGGAAAGTATTCAGTGCTAACTCTCGATCCGCTCGAAGAATACGCGAATGCTCCCATTGCCTCTCTCCTCATTGACCAGCAATCCTTAAGTCAATCGAGCATTCAGAATTCCAATTTGGTTTATAATCCAAAGAGCAATTTTTACTCGGCTTCGTTTGGCAATGGCGAACCCAGCCTGCCAACGCCGTTGATTACACAGTCGCTTGGATCCAGATTCACAGCAAAATTGACCCCGTACTTCTTTGTTGTTCAGGATGTGACGATTAAGGCATCGAACGCCTCTCAGTGCCCCGATTTTAATGGGGATCGTCTTGTGGATTCAGCAGACCTCGCGATTCTCCTTGGAGCGTACGGGCCCAATTCAAGCGCCTTAGATTTGAGCAATGACTCTCAAATCAACGGAGCCGATTTGGGCATTTTGCTCGGAAGCTTTGGGTCCTGTCCAAGTTAAATTTGAGACTCCTTCATTTGCGCGCATTGAGCGCGCAGTACCGAAGGTGATCCATCTTCGTGACTTTGCTTCGGCTCGTTGCATTGTTAATTAAATGGAATGATCAGGAGATGGATTTGTGCGTTGTTTTTTGTATTTTCCTTTTCAGCTTATGCTGACGTTCTGCTTCCGCTGAGCACGCTGAGAGTCCAAGGTGTCTTTCATTGTTGGGCGTACGTGGTAGCCTACACTCTCGAGTCAAGAGCGCTTTCGCGCGACGGAATTGAGATCTTTATCGATGTTGAAAAGGATCTCGATTACTGGGTGAATTATCAACGACTCAAAGACGTCTATTTCCAAAAACGGAGGTACAGCGACAAAAAGGATGAGCATGGAAATATTGTGGGTATCGGATCTCGGTTGGGAGTCGGTTTTGATTTTTGGCAACACGCCTATCAACAAGGATTATTTATTTATCAAAGCCGTCTCGGTGCCAACAGACAGCCACTCTATTCTACAACCGAAGGTTTTCAGAGTTCAGTGACTCATCTCTATTCCTATCCATTTGAAGATACTCATTGGTTGGATACTGATTTTTTGGCGTTGGCGTCTGTAGAATCTAAACTCTTAGATAAGGATTTACGGTGGAGTGAAGCGGAGAACTTGATTCACGAGGGATTGAGAGCCCATTTTAAATATGACAAGATTCCTTCGGCAGTTTCAGACACGACTTGGTTGGAGGCAACAGTCAGCACAAAGGAGAGTCTCGATAAGGTATTGGGCGCTGATCGAATGAATATTCGATTTTATGATTGGATCTCGATTGTTCCTTTTGAGCGGGAAAAGAAATGGACTCGTGATCGTTTGTCAGGCGCGTGGAGCTATGGTCTTAAAAGAGAAGAGTACCCATCGCTCATTCGTGAATCTTTAGACCAGGGGTGGCCAATCGGCGTTACGTTTGCGGATCTGGCCCACATTACGCCCGTCGTGGGTTATGCTTCTGAAACGAAGCAGGATGGACGAACAAAGTACAAATACGCCGTCGTACACGGCATGGGCAGTCCCGCTGATGTTTCTTGGGAGACAGAGGAGTTTCTCCTAAAAGATCTCACCTCTCTCGAAGGTCTCTATCCTGCACTCGAACGGCGGATTTCGCCCTATCCTGGAAGACTGTAGTGCAGTTCGATTTGAGGCGAGTCGAAAGTAAATGTTTTATGAGTGCACGCCTCTGTGCGCGAATTGATATCCCTCCCACCGCATACCCGTGGACGAGTGTTGACTCCTGCGGGAATGATGAACTGGATTTAAGGAGGGATTACTTTATGTTCATTCGATTTTTGTTTGTCGCGGCTTTGGCAAGCGCTCCATGCTTTGCGCAGACTTTGGATTCTGAAATGGTGGAGCGTTTTGAGCGCTCAGAGTTGATAGGGGATACTCTTAAAACCTTGGTCAGTGAGAATGAGAATTCTTTGAGTGAGGTTTCGCAAAGCGCTTTTGAGCTCACTTTCAAAGTCACTCCAAGGGAGTCAGATTTTGATTCAATCGTTGAGCTTCTGGAAACCAGAGTGGGTATGCGTATTGTACCCAAATTCTTTAATCGTCGATTGTTTAAGAAGGCGATGAAGGACAAGGCGACCCAGAAATCAATGGCAGTGAAGGTGGTTGTGCTTTCCAATTTGTATTCTCTTGCGCTTCTTGAGGACCAGGCCCTTGGGAGCAACGAGAGAATATCTAAGAGACTTCAAAGAATTGAGATCTCCAAAGATTTGTACACTCTCTTATTGATGAATGAAAAACGAGGATCCTCGATATTCTCAAGCTCGATCATCAAGCTCTTGGGAGAACTTAAGGTAAAAAACAAGTCAGCCTATCAGTTCTGGGGTTTTGGAATCGAGTTGACCGATAGCTTGCGCCGCATTCTCAACGTACAAACTCAAGACCACGCTGTGACCCAGGTTCAGATAAAGTCAGAGTCAGAGGAGAAACTTTCTTTGGTTTTTGATCGATCACTTCCTTTGTTGCCTCGAGTGACGCTCAGAGTCTCTCATGCTGAAGGTGAAATGAGGGAGTTTTTGTTTCGAGAGAAGCTTGAGCCATCCTATCGCATGGAGCGTGTCACAAAGGACTACATCTATGCAGAGTTTAGAGACAAAGCTCACTATCCGGAGGAGAATCAAAAAGCTCTCGCACCCTTTGCGCTCAAAATCTCGAGAACTGAATCCGGCGTTCAAGGTCAATCTGATTACAGTTTTGTCGTTGGAGAATATGATGCGAGCTCCAATGAGCCAGTCTATGAGTACGAGAGAATTTTCACATCAAATGATGTGAAAGCCCAAAAGCTCGAAAAGCGCCCTCAACGTCGTTGATCACTCGTGGGTTCAAGGAGAGAAATAGGCTTCGGATCAGAAGATGCGCTTGGCTGTTTGGCGGGCTCGGTCAATTGAGTGCCAGGGTTGTTCCAGAGAAGAGTGGGTTCAAACTGAATTTGGATTGGCGCTCCGTCCGACGTGATGTCGTAGTTCCATGAAAGGACATTTGTTTTAACCGTCCCTATTTTGATTCGTTGATTGGAGAGATTCGAAAACGCGGATCTAAGGATTTCATTGAGCGAAGCCATCACAAGAATTCGATTTTCGTTTGAATCTTCAAAAATTCGAGGAGGGTCCACATTAAAGACTTCGTCGATGAGATCATTCACGACGGGGTCCTCGTCTACAAGCCCAAATCCCACTCGGGCGTTTTCAAGCCCTACAGCCAAAGGATCAAGTCTCTGAATTTCAAGCTCAAAAATTCGGGCGACATCGATCGGATCGAAATGACTGATCTGCACCGCCGGCATGAGAGACTGAGATTGCTTGAGCGCCTCGCCTACAGCAGTCGTTGGATCTTCGAGAGCCTTTGTAAATTCTGAGATAACTTTGGCGTACCCCTCTTTGTAGTAAGCTTCCATCTCCTGATCGTTGTCTGCGGCAGCTCGTTTGGCTGCTTCATTGTAGGGATTCGCTCTTTTGTCGACCTTTTCTTTTTCTTTTAAAACTTTCTCAAATTGAGATTTCATTTGGGCGATCTTCTCTTTTCCGCGAAGTTCAAGGGTGCTTCGTAAGTCTTCAAACTTCATGCACCACGCAAGCCTATCAGGGTTAGTCGAATGGATCTGACAAATGTCGGTGTAACCTCCGAAGGATACGGTCTGAAGGAGATCCAATTCTTCGGGCAAGAGATTGCGAGAGTTTTGGAGACGAGTGATTCCGAGCTCGAGTTTGCCTGTGGCTGTCTTTAATTGCTGAAGAATTTCGTCTTGGGCAAAGGCACTAGAATGAAGTGCGAACAAGAAAGAGATCGATAGAATTGATTTCATATTGAGAGATTTTGCAAATCAAATGCCAGTCGTCAGAAAATGGATGAACATAGTGCTGTCACTTCATGGTGCACCGATCAGTGCGCACCCCCTAGAGAAAGTCCAAGCGATGGACAAAGAGGGGAGTCAATGTCGCAGGAGTCATTGTTGGTCGTGATCTGTATCCGAGAGGATTGAGTTGATGAATGGCACATAAATTGAATAGATTCCGGTTATGGTTCGGGGATGGTTTTTGAGATTCTCCATTTTATTTTTGTTCAATCCATCGATCGAAGTATCATCGTCTCCTCGCACGAACTTTCTTGCGGCATATCGAGAGGCTTCGGATCCTACTTTAAAGGCGCGAATACTTTTGAACTTGAGCGTAGATGAGACCTTAGAGTTTGTGAGATCTCCTGGTCTGACAATCGGAGAGCTGAGGCAAGTTTCGGACGTCGATCTACGAGCGCTCATTGATCGAGTTCCGTCTGTGGCTTTGCATCCTATTGTTTTGGGGGCTCTCAGAGAGGATGTGGATGTTCTTTTAGCATTTCGTTCTAATCCAGGGCTTTCGGATGAGCTCAAAAACGAAGTTCCCTTGAGCGAATGGGTGAGACTTAAACAACTTTGGACAGACTATACCGTTTCGGTTCTCCAAAATGCGGGTGATTTTGGATGTAGTGCCGTCGTGCGCGGTTTGGGTCTGGAATGATTCAAAAACCATAATGGATGCGCGCATCAGAGCGGCTTGGGGCTCTGAGCCATGACGATTCTTTTAATTGAGTCATAATGTGGCTAAGGCATGGACCAGTGATGGGCCGTGATCTACTACATACAGGGAGTGTAAGCGTATGAAAATCGATGGTCGCAGTTCAATTGCCAATCTGGATCAAATCCGATCCCAAAAAAAAGAAGACGCCAAGTCTGTAAAAGCCGGGGCTCCCAAAGTTTTGGTCGATAAGATCGACACCAAACTGTCTCAGGCTCTGGATGGAGTTCTGAAGGGGATCTCAGAGACAGGCTTAAGCGCTGGCGAAGTTCATGGAAATATCACCCCCCGAGCGGTCGAAAAGCTCTTGGATCAAAGCCCCGTTGAGGCGGTTAGGCCTCGATTGCCCGAAGGCAATCTCTTGGCTCTTGCGGATCGTGTGGCAGCTCAAATGCTTCAGAATCCCGAGAAGGCCGTCGCCGCTTTTGGGGATCTCAATAGCATTCGTGCCTCAGAACTCCTTTAAAGGGGTCCAAAACTCAATAAATCTCAAATCTAAAAGTTGCCTGTTTTAATGGGCGAGGTAGATTGTGCTCCTCTCTTCTGATGGATATTCGTCAGAGCCTTTGGGGGCATAGCTCAATTGGGAGAGCACCAGCTTTGCAAGCTGGGGGTTGTCGGTTCGATCCCGTCTGCCTCCACCACGCTTCAGATAAGCTTCGCATTACTTCCTTCTCGCTCCTTCGGCTGACCCGGACCTATTTCAGCGCTTGGATTCCGTTCCAGCAAATTTGGGCGCCAATACAGAGCACAAAAAATGCGATCATTTTTGAAACAGCCAAAAGGTAAGCTGAGTTGAGCTTGGATGTGATCACAGGAAGATAGGCAAGACAGAGATAGTAGACAATGCATGCAGCTGCAAAACCGCAGAGTCCCCAGAAGTCGCTCGCACCGATTTCCCACAGGGAGCTTCGCGGCACGTGAGCACTCAATGTCATTGCTACGGCCATACATCCCGGGCCGATCGATACGGGAAAGCAGTAGGGATAAAAAATTCCGCTGGAAGAGGAAGGGACTTGATGAATTTTGGTGTCTTCTTGGGATTTGATCTCTACTTCTTTTTGATTCAAGAGTTGCCAACCCATCAAGGCCAGCACAATCCCTCCGGCCACTTGTACGATCTCAACGGTCACGCCAAAGAACTCTAGAACAAGACGCCCAAAGAGGAAAAATGCGGCAAGCAAAACAAAACTACAAAGAACAACGTGCTTTGAAAAAAGCATTCTGTTTTGCCGCGGCATGCTTCCTGTCATTCCAAGAATAATCAAAGCGCTACCCACTGGATTGATGACAGGAAGGATCGTCACAAAGACGAGTGAGAACAACTTGAGGGCGTGCCAGGCATTGGATTCCATAGTGGAGAAGGTAAGGCAGAATCGAATCTTTTGTCCATTTGTCGCGATCGAACCAACCAGGGAGCGAATTGGCTCCCACCGTTTCAGTGGGTTTCAGCGGCTCGGTCTGGATGGCTTGTATAAACTCCACTTCGATGTCTCCACCGAAACCATGAGCCTGGGTCCCATAGCTTCCACAATTTTTCGGTGATCTCAATTTCGGCAAGATCCCCAGCCGTGTGTGCGTCCAAAATGAGTTTTTCGCCTCCAATGGGAATATAAAAAATGGAATGGCGGCTTTTGAAAAGGACTCTCAACGCGGTTGGAGAAAGCTTCGTTGCTTGGGAGGTTTCTCTCGAGCGAATATGTTGAGTCATACTATCATGACCCTTTTTAATTTCGATGAATTGACTCATGTCCACAGGAGCCCAACGAAAGGGCAGAGTGCCAGAATCCTTTGTATGGACTCTCAAATATAGGCTCTCGACGCCTTTGTGAGGGGGTTCAATGATCACCCAGTCTGCAGCATCTTCGGTTCCCCGCAGTAATTTCCACGTGCCGATGATCTGAGCACAAGGGAGAGCGTCTGCCATGGCGGAAGTTGATCGTAGCACTGCCGCTACAGCAAAAACTGCAAAATAAAAAGAACTCACTTTCATAGATACATCCCATATTCATTTTGCACATGCCCGTACTTCGATAACTCTAAAGAATTCAATTTTGCAATCACTAACCAGCTCGCACCCCATCGCCTCGGTAGATATCGATTGGGTTGCTCCCACGATACACTTGAGCGCACGGAGTGTGCGCTCCTCATTGCATCTTTGAAAGAGGTATGGGCCATTCTCATCGTCACTCAGTAAGAGTGCGCTCCACTTACTCCAGTAGGTGTTTGACGGAGTCTGCTTCAGCAGCGCCTGTGGAGGCCGGGGCAGATTCAGCACTGCTGACTCCTGTGGACTCCTTTGCTTGTGCAGCCTCGAGGGACTCGATGCGTGCTGTGAGTTCTGCAATCTGGCGCTTGAGGTCGGCGAGTTCATCAGGCTTGGGTTGCGACGGAGCTAAAAAGCTATAGTCAAAGTCAAACAAGCTAAAGAACTTCTGATTCGAGTTGGCCCCATCTGGTTTGCCTTTTCCTGTGATGCGCAGCTTTTCCAGAGCCTCGCTCGCTGTCAGCGTGTACGCGGGATGTAAGATAGTCGCATTGGGCACAGAAGTAGCGGCTTCTTCTTGGACCACAAGAGACGAGTCATTAAGAGAGATTCCTTTGCCCTTGAGTCGAGCGTATGTATCAGAACTCAAATTCTCCGATATTTTAATGTCCGACATCGTCAATTCTTTTGGATTGTATAAAGGGAGCTTTTCTGAATAGACGCCGCGGCCTTCAATAAAGACCCCCGCAAGCTGAGATTCGCTGTAATACCGTTTTGGCACGGCGGGTGAGTGAATCTCGTTGCCCATCCAATAGACAGCGACCTGATCATCGACAAACTTTTCGTAGATGGAACGCGTCGCGTAGGAGACATTTTTTTGAGACCAGGAGAGATCTGTCTTAATAGTCTCCGTCTGAAGTGGGTTTCTGATAGTGGTGTCCATAGTCCTCCCCGTGCCAACGCCGATGAACGTAATGTCACCGGAGAGGTTTGTTCGAATCATCACCGTGCTTGATTTGCGCAGGGTGCCCTTTTCAAAAACAAAGACATCACCCCCTGAAGCGTTCAAAAAAACCTTCACAGTTTGCTCGCCCGATTGGGGGTCAGACTCATTCTCGTTTGACGCCCAAGCGGACGATAGAGCCAAAACAGACAGTAACGACAGTGGGATAAATTTTTTAATCATCATGAAGGGGAGTGATCTGCAAGCAGTGTTCCCAATTCGCCCCTCCTTTGCGCGCTAAAAGCGTGCGCTAGATTCTGAGGGATTTGCAGCGAATAGCTGTCTGGATCAGGCTTGTTCAACTGCGACATCGAAGGAAAACAATTCGATCTCACATGATCGATAGATCTTAGTCTTCAAAAAAGCTCTTCGTCGCCGAATCCTTGGCATCCTTTTTTGCACTTTGCTCATAGAATGATTTGGATTGATTGCCTTTGGTCTGTCGCAGCTGCTGCTGCAGACGATAGACTTGCTGCTCTAAAAACACGATGTGGCTGGTAAGCTCGTCGATCTTATAATCCTGTACAGTGTCAGTATCAGTCACAATCCCGGCGGATGCGAGGCCCATTGCGGCCGTATCAAAACGAGAAAACTCTTGTTCTGTAGGCAATGGCACAGAAGCATTTGGATCGGCGGGTTGATCGACGAGGTGGCCCGAAACTGGGTCTTTAGCGTACGAGTACTCTTTCTTAAACATGATTCTCGAAAGTGCTGAATAAAAATTGGTCATCGCCGTCGGGTAAACTGGCGCAAACGAATCTCCTTGAGTGATATCCTTAAAGAGCTTGGGCGCATTAAGTCCCGCAAACTCGATCGATTTTTGGACCTCGATAGTGGAAATCGGCTGAAGAGATACCCGAGCCCGTGATCCACTGATGTAGTGGTTGTCGGCACTCATATGAACAAAGCTCGATCCATAGGATCGATCTGGAGTTAGCGTATCAAAAAACTCATAAACCTTTGATCCATCGGGCAGCGAGTGGATCCGAACAGGAGCCTCCGCATAGATTGGATTTGCGCGATACCTTTTGAGACGGTTTGAGCCATCCGAAGCGACAGCAACAGTGTATTGGTCAACGGGGCCCCCTGGGTTGATCTCCGTGGTGGCTCCAAATTTGGTGTCCAAATAGGGTTTAGCCTTTACCGCTTTGGGATTGGACTCTACTTCGACACGAGCGTACTGCGCTTGCACCCCAGCTGCGTTAAGGACTAAAAATAAAGACGCACTCAAAATTTTTGTCGCATGGCTTCTCATCATGAGTGTTTGAGTTCGCAAAGACCATGCCATCTCATATTTGGCGAAGAGCAGATTAAAATGCTCTCTCAGCCGAATACTCAGAGTCTTCTCTCTGCGACATGCGCGTCTTTGGGTGCGCGGCTCTCAGCATGGGGGAGATTCCGCTTTTACTCTAACAATTCCTGAAGTTCTTTAATCTGAAGTCGAATGTCTGGTTGCGCTTGAGGTGAGAGGCCAAGAAGGTCCTCGAGTGAGCGAATTCGAGCTGCGGTAAGTTGCTTGGAAGTATCGAATCTCTCGTCTTTAGCAATCTGCAGCGCAAACTGCTGATACCGTTTTAGCTCATGCACGGACATGCTCGGACGCACATTGGAAAGTGCTTCCAGAATATAGCTCATATGAATTATCTCATCCTCCGTTGGGAGCTTTAAAGATCTAGGAGCGTCTCGCACAGCTTTCATCTCTTTGAGAACATCGAGCTTGAGACTGGTTGGGTCCAAACGAGAGAACTCTGCAAGAAGAGGGAGCCGGGCCTGTTTAGGCAGAGCTTGAGAAACTTTTTCCCAACCCAAGCTCTCCACGGATCCTCGGACAGCATCGACTTCTTCGGGCTCGATATGATGCAGTACACTCTCTGACGAGAGAGCAGCTACCCTAAACTCAAAATATTTAGCGAGAAGTTGGAGGCCTGATTCTCTCCATCTTTGAAATGTCTTTGTCTGAGGTAAGTACTTTGTAAGAATAGGCTGATCCTTAAGAAACTGAAGCATGAAATCTTGAGCTTCTGGTTCAAGAAAAATAGTTTGAGAGTTCAAAATATCAAAGAGCATTCGCCTTTCAAACGGACTCACTGTGTTCTTTGATTTGTCAAAAGTGATCATCGCTTCTAAATGCATGACGAGCAGCGGAAGTTTTCGCTCCTTGGCTTGACGTAAGGCCTCCCGGCGAACTTCTTCTGCGGACTGCTTGGGCAGAGCTTTGCGAGCTTTGGATTCTATGCCTTTAAGTAGAGTGAGAGGTTCTAGATAGTTCGCCACTAAGGGGAGCCCCGCATTGGTCGAGCCCTTTTGGGAATCAATATGGTCAAGGATCAATTCTGGCGCATTGATTGCTTCAGCGGCGAGTGCGGCCTGCTTTCTCACAAAGTGAGAGGGGTCATTAACACTAGAATTGACAAGGTAAGGGATCGCCTTTTTGGATTTTAGCTCTCCCAGCGCCTCTGCGGATTGCATCCTCACAAAAATACCTGGATCCCCAGAGCTGAGAGATTCTATAAACTGAGAAATCGCTGATTCAGATTTCAGCCTTCTAAGCGCACCTGCAGAACGAATTCGAACATCACTTGATGGATCTGACTTTAGAGCCTTTATAAGGTAAGAGGTTGCTTGTTTAGCTCTGAGTTCTCCAAGGGCTATCGCCGAATTTGCTCGAACATCACTGGATGGATCCGACTCCAGAGCCTCTATAAGGTGAGAGGTAACGCCTGGAGCTCTGAGCTCTCCGAGCGTCTTAGCGGATGCAGCTCGAATACTGCTTGATGAGCCTGTTCTGAGGTTCTCTATGAGCTTTTCAACAAGAACTTGGCCAGACTCTTCGATTGCATCAGAGCGAGGCGGGGGGGCTGATTGTACCTCGATTCGTTTCTTTTCATCTTGATCCTCAAAGTATTTCTCTAAAGTCACAAAATACTCATATCTTTTATAACTTTTGGATTTGAGTTTTTCGGGAAACACAACGTAACTCAAAAATGATTGAGCAAAATCGTCCTCGGCGAATTGTGTCTTACTCATATTTGAAAAAGTCTTTTTGGATGTGTCAGAAAGGTTAAACCAGACTGCTCGCCCAAATTCAAAAATCGTACTTTCCATCAGAGGCTCAAAAGGTAAATCACCAAGCCTGATGCCCAAATGTCTGGAGTTTAGGATCAGGGTTTCTAGCGAGGGCAAGTAAGCAGACGCTCCAACAGATTCATTTGAAAACTCAATGTCACCGATTTTTAGAAAGACCTGTCCTCTGTTCCCTATGCCTGGTTTTTGCAACACGCTATAAAGACTTTCATGTGTAATTCCAAAATATTTGGCCCCATGATTCTTTCGGAATGCCGGAGGGATTCTATAAAGCGAGCGCCCAAGTTCAACTAACTCTGATTTTTGAAGCTCCTTTGGCGTTGTCTCCGGATTGGTGAGTGAAAGCTTTGAATGGATTTGACTCGGCGTGGAGTAAGAAAGGTTAAAGTCTCTTTGTATTTCAGCAATAACAGATGGGAGAGAATCTCCCTCAAATCGATTTGCAACAAGATCAGCATTTTCAATTCGGGATAATTTAAAGTCTCCAAGACTCGCAACATCTCTATCTGTATAATAGAGCCTGATAATATCCCGATGTGACTTTTCATCGACATCTGGCAGGATTGATATGCCTCTTTGCATACCCATCGGACCTGCTCTTTGTGGCGGTTGAAAGAGAGATGCAGAGATTTCGCCATTGACGTTGGATGTGCCAAAATAAATCGGAAAGTGATCGTGGCGATTCGGTCGTCCGTATTTTTTAAGGACTCCTTCGAGATGCTCCAAAAGCGCCATGTCAGCGAGGGGTGCTGGGTTGCCCCAGATACGCTGCATTGTGAGGTTAAACTTTGTTTCGAAGGCTGTTTGGGCAGCTCCAGAAATTCTAGTGAGTTGCGCGAGCTCTTCAGCCGCCCTTTTGCGCCGCTCAATCTCTTCGGGTGTAAACGGAAGCTCGCGCAGACTGAATCCCGTCTTAGCTCTGTGTTGGGGCTCGATAACTGCGAAGTGCTCGGTGCCCTCGATCACAAGTAAATTGATGGTGAACTCCCGCGTCTGAGGATGGTCCGAATAAAATCTAAATTGATATTCAATATTGTAAGATTTGTCTTGAGGATCGAAACCTAAGTCAGACTCCTTTAATGGCTCCATGCCGTTAAAGATAATGTTTCCACTCTGGAACCTTGGAACAATCTTCGCGCCTGGCGGGAGTGTCATCCCTTTGATCTTTACTTGAATGATCCCCGAATCCGTATCCGATCCTTTGGAGACCTGCCTAACCGTGATGGCGTCGGCCAATTTTTGATCCCACCTAAAATCTTTGGATACCTCCTGCCAGAATTCATCGAGCTCGAAGCCTTCTTTGCAAATGGCCTGAGCTATCGAAGGAATGACCAAAACGAGGACCAATAAGGCAGTTAATCTTATGGATGCCATATAAGACTAGACTCCCGATCCACTGAAATGTTTTGCCACAACGCTTTTCATTCTAAATCCATCTATTCGCAAAGACTGTTCCATCCAATAAATGACAGAGAGCAGACTAAAAGTAACTCTCAGCCGAATACTCAGAGTCTTCTCTCTGCGACATGGACTTCTTGTGGGCGCGTTTCTCAGCATGAGGTGGATGCGATCGTCTCCCTTTCATTGTGGTACGGATGTTGCATTTTTGTGCGCAAATGCAATTTCTCAAACTGTTTCGAATTCGAGCTTTGGTTTTGTTAATAAGTTTTGGATTTAGTTTGGGACCGACGGTGGCCCAAGAAGCCGTTCAGCTTCCGCCGGTCCGTGGTCTTTGCCTGAGTATACTGAAAAATAGTTCAAAACTTGTTTTTCGCACTTCTGCGGCGTGGGAAGGAAAGCGATTGTCGGCAGTATTCAGTTTAAAAGAGAACCCCCTCTCGATCACACATATCGGCCAGCACCACTGGGTGCCATTTAATGAACAGCTTGAAAATGCAGATGTGATTGCAGAAGATGTTTTTAAATCGCAGTGGCGTATTATCGAGCTTCTGAGAGCAGAGAGGCCTGATGCGATATTTCTTGAGGGAAGTGAGCATCTCTCTCCTGCGTATCGCGATTTTATTCGGACTATTAGCGTGAATATGAGCGCCGAAGCACTTGAACAATTAAATAATGTGACAGGGGTCGCAGTTGAGTTTTTGAAAATGTTTCCGCAAGGTCTGCCTCGGCACGCTGATCGCCTGACCAAGGCTCAGAAAGTAGTCATCGCTCGCCTAGGTGGTGCAGAGGCGCTTTGGATATCTAAGGAAATTGACTCGGTTTATGGAGCCGAAGATAAAAAGCTCAATGCCGATGCCTATGAACAAATGGTCGTTCCATTGCTTCAGTCCCTGGCTGAACTGGAAAACTCGCAGAGATTGTCTCTATGGCAATATTCAAAGCAATCTTTGATCATTGCAAATGTCTTGTTGTCTATCAAAATAAGCAACCGCTATCGAGAGGTCGCAGCGCTCCAAAGAGCTGCAAGTCTTGCCCGCCAAAGGAAGCAAGGATCGACGGCGCGTGTGTTTTTGATTTACGGCAATGCCCATAATTTTGAAGCCTACAACTCGCCCTACCTTGAAATAGACAAGCGTGATCTCACTCGAGATTGATTGCTGGGTTCGAGATAACTAATATCGCCATTAGCGACGTTTCACCTTCTGCGCGTTAGATCTATACCACAATGAAAAGGAGACGATCGCATCCACCTCATGCTGAGAAACGCGCCCACAAGAAGTCCATGTCGCAGTGCGCTCAACTATTTCCTTGCCGCCGACCTCCAGGACTCGAAATAATCAATAGGTCCAAATCGTTTGGCGTGGAGGGGCTCATGAAAGATATTCTCAGTGCGAGTTTGATTGTTGTTTTAACAGCGGGTTGTGGTTCTGATTCTAAGACAAACACAACTACCTTGGCACCTGTGACGGATGCGACCATAGACTTTAAAGAAAGTGATGTGATCGCAACTCAGAGAGCCTGGGACCTCGCCATTCGAGGAGAGGGGTTCTTTGTAGTTGAATCCCAAGACGGGGACCAATTTTATACTCGTGCAGGCTCCTTGGTCAAAAACGCAGAAGCCACTCTCATGTCTCGCGACGGTCATCTCGTGATGGCCTATGCGATCGATTCTCAAGGCCAGACACTCTCACAGCTCGAGGCGATCAATTTGGAAACAGTTGTATCGGCACCCAAACCAACAACTCAGATTAACCTGCAAATCAACCTCGACGCGACAGCATCCATTCAAACAACCGATATTGATGCTTCATCCGAAGCGGCCGCCTTGAGCACGTCTCAGTTTTCGACAGCGATCACGACGTACGATTCACTCGGGTTGGAACGCTCACTTTCTATTTTCTTTAAGAAAGTGGCAAAAAATAAATGGGTCTATCAAATCATCGCTCCACTTTCTCAGTCGGGAGAATTGGCATTTAACTCACGAGGGCAATTGATCTCTGCGCCTGATACTTTGGGCCATTTTGTTTTGGACTTTTCAAACTCGACTCAATTCGCAAGCCCGTCAACGACCTCCTCATTGAGCCAAAATGGTCAGGGTCTTGGAACTTTACAGTCATTCAATGTGACTAAATCAGGTCGTGTTCGAGGCTCCTTTGATAATGGAACAACCATGGATCTCTATCAAATCCCTCTCGCTCTGTTCTCAAATGCCTCAAAACTGGCTCGCGTCGCAAATACCAAGCACACCTTTGCGGCAACAAATGCGAGCGGACCAGCCGTCATCGAAACTCCAAAAACTTTTGGTCGGGGATGGATTCAAGCATTTGCCTATGAAAGCAGATATGCCCCCGAAGTGAATCTGCCTGATTTTTCTCAAGGAATGTTGCGTAATTCTACAAGGCCCCTCGACTTGGCCATTGCGGGCCCTGGTTTTTTTATGACTGAAGATTCTGAAACTAATGAAATTCTTTATACTCGAAAGGGGAGTCTCGCTCTCAATTCTAACAACGAGATCACCGCCAATGACAGTGGGTTCGCGGTTCAGGGGTACGCTATTGATTCTGATGGATCGGTTTCTGCCTCTCTCGCCAAAATTAAAATCTCTCAGGTGTCGACACCGGCTGCTACGAATGAGATTGTTTTTTGGATCAATCTGAACGCGGGTGAGGTGCCCTTGCAGACTCCTTTCAATCCGAGCTCTTTTGGAGCCGCTGCCGCCTCGTCACATTTTTCCCACTCGTTGACCGTCTATGATTCTCTCGGGCGCGAACATCCTGTCACAGCGTATTTTCGCAAATTGCAAAGCAATACGTGGACCTATCATTTGCTGGCCGCCAGCACCGAACTCGAAGAAGAGAACAATGCAGTGCAAACTCCCGTTGTCCTTTCTGAAGGTCTCTTGAGTTTTAGTTCGCAGGGAGAACTCGCCTCTCACCAAGTAACGTTTGCAAGACAAGTGAATTGGGTGGGTGGGGCTGAGAGCGTATCAGCCTTGAGAATCAATTTCAGCCATCCCAAAGCAAAGGTGACTCAGTATGATGCAACTGACTCGAGCGTGAATTCGGTTTCACAAAATGGCTGCACATCAGGGCAGCTTCAAAGCCTCAACGTCACCACTCACGGAATCATCATGGGAACCTACTCCAATGGATCTGAGATCCCCCTGGCAGCTCTTGCGCTTGCGACATTTGCCAATGATGAGGGTTTAGCCAGCCGGTCAGATTGGCTGCACTACTACCTTGCGAGCCCATTGAGCGGAGCTCCCCGCATTGGTCTCGCAAATAGACTGGGCCGGGGCTCAGTCTATAGCTATGCACTCGATATCAAGTACCAGTGAATGAACGCTCAATGGCCGATGAGCGATTCATTTGAAATTCAACGGCTGCGATGAGTCGCCGTCTCCGCTCGTCTGACGATTTCGTTGACCATCCCCTGAAAGATAAAGGCGTGAAAGGGATAGAGGGACCACCAATAGAGAAGTCCAAAAACACCTTTGGGTTCAAAGATCGCGCGCTGCAAAAGAATGCTCCCTTCAGAGCTGGGCTCGATTACAAACTCAAGCCAGGCGAGACCTGGAACCTTCATTTCTGCTCTCAGCCGCAAAAGTTTGGGCTGTTCGATGGCCTCCACTCTCCAAAAATCCACCGCGTCGCCCACTTGCAAATCTTGGGAGCTTCTTCTGCCACGGCGGAGCCCGACTCCTCCAAAGAGACGATCAATCCAACCTCGGATTTCCCACAGCCAGTGACCACGAGGCCAGCCCGATTCTCCCCCGAGTCGCACGACTACATCAAAAATTCTTTGTGCATCCACAGGACTGCGCTTGGTGCGTTCTTCAACGAGGAGTCCTTCGATACTATTCAAAACAACGTTTTGTGTCCGGTGGGGTCCTAGAGATGACAGCGCTGTGGCCCATCGTGTTTCGACGTCATCGGAGTTAACTCTTTGTAGCGCCATGACCAGTGCGTCTTCGTATGACAGCGGACTAAACTTAAAGAGTTCAAGTGCCCGAGTATTGTGTGCGATGGCTTCATTCTTAACACCATCAATCAGGGGGCGGGCAATAGAGGCAGGAATAGGCGTCACCAGATTCACCCAATAAGAGGAGAGGCGGGGTGTCAGCACTGGAACATTAATGATAAAGCGACGCAGTCCTCTTTTTTGCGCATAGATCTGCATCATCTCTCCGTAACTGAGGCGATCCTTTCCACCGATTTCAAAAATCTGGCTTTCGGATTCTGGAATATCTAAGCAGTCAATCAGGTATCTCAGGACATCACGAATCGCGATGGGCTGAGCAATCGTTCTGACCCAGCGCGGGCAAATCATAAAAGGGAGCCTCTCCGTTAAATACCTAAGCATTTCAAAAGAGAGACTCCCTGAGCCAATGATCACTCCGGCACGAAACTCCGTGACCGAGATTCCAGAACTTCGCAGGCAGTCTCCGGTTTCCTGACGGCTCTTGAGATGGTGAGAAAGTTTGTCGCTCGAGGCTCCAATCCCTCCAAGATAAATGATGCGTTTGACGCCCTGACTCTTTGCGACCTCAGAAAACAATGTGGCCGCCTCGCGGTCTACTTCTGAAAACATCTTTTCGCCGAGAGCCATTGAATGCACAAGGTAGTAAGCGACGTCGATTCCCTGTAAGGCTCGTTCGCAGTCTGCGCGATCTCGGACATCTCCTTTGACAACTTGCACACCTTGCCAGCGCTTGCCCGAAACCCTTTGGGGGTCTCTCACCATGATTCGCAGTTGGCAATCCGCTCGCTGAATGAGTCGAGGAACGAGTCGGCCTCCGACATAACCGGTTGCACCCGTGACGAGAATGTTCAGTAAGGGGCTCGTTTTGATCTAGCTTCCTCCAAGGCGATTTTTGATATAGCCGACGATGGATCGAAGAAGCGGAATCCTCTCATAAACGAATTCACCCATATCAAAATAATCTCGATGTCTGATGGCTTTTCCATTTGCACCAAATTCGATGAAAGAGGATCCATCCACAGTGATTTCTTTGCCCGAATTGAGAGAAGGCGTCACAAGAACCATTTGCCACTCCAAGGCGACGACGTTTTTGGACTCCACCGCTGATTTAAAATCAAATCGAATTGATACAACATTCTCGTAAAGATTTTTGTAATAGTCTTTGAGGGGCTGCAGTCCAGAGAGCTTATGCACGGGATCTTCAAACACAATCTGTGGGTCATAAAAGTCATCCACAAGCACCATAGTTTCCTTGCTCAGTTTGTTAAAAAATTCCTGAGAACGCTCGATGTTTGATGCCATAAGCCCTCCAGAGGCGAGGTAAAAAAATGAAAGAACCGAGAAAAGATATCTCATTCGGTTCTCAATCTAGCAGATCTATCCATTTTGTATAAAAGCAATTTCGCAAATGAGTTTGACTTAAACAGCACAAAAATTAGGTTTGGATGTGGCTGAGATTCTGATCATGACAATGGGTACTGGGATTTGCCTGATGCTCGAAATGGTGATCGTTTGGATTTTGGCTCGTCAGTTTAACTTTCTCAGTCTTGTGGATTTTTTTTGGGCGCTCGGGATCGGTGTCGCTGCCCTTGTTTTGGTTTTGCTTTCAGAGCACATGGGAATGAAAGAAGTGGTGACATCAGCGCTCATTCTCATTTGGAGTCTGAGATTGAGTACGCATTTGTACTTAAGACTCAGAAAACATTTTCCGAAAGAAGATCCGCGGTATCAAAAAATAAAGACAAGTTGGAGCTCGGCAAGCCTCTTCCTCTTCTTTCAATTCCAAGCTTTCATTCAATTGATCCTTCTTTATCCACTCATCGCCATTTTAAATTCGCATTCGTCTCCGCTCAGTGGTTTTGTTGTCTTGGGCGGAGTGATTGCGGTCTTGGCTTTGATAGGAGAGGTGGTGGCCGATGCACAGCTCAAACGATTTAAAGCGAGTCGAGCGGATGCGGCTGGCCCATCTGTTTGCGAGAAAGGGCTTTGGCGATATTCGAGGCATCCCAATTATTTTTTTGAATGGTTGTTTTGGTGTGGCATTGCTCTTTTGGCTGTTTCTGAGACAGGGGGGTGGCTTGCTCTCAGTGCTCCTGCACTCATGTATATTCTTCTCGTCTATGTGACAGGGGTCAAACCGTCCGAAGCGAGTTCACTTCATTCAAAAGGAGTCGCCTATGAAAACTATCAGCGAAGAACCAATCGCTTTTTTCCATGGTTTCAGCGAACAAAACTCATCGATTGAAAGGCGAAGTTAAGATGCTTAAGTTTCCGATGGCTTTTGATCACATTACCGAGAGCCCCTCTAAGATTGCAAGTGTGTGGCAAGTCTCCACGACCCACGGAATGATCGACATGGCGATCCCTCCAGAGTTTGAAGGACCGGGCGGTGGATTTTCGCCGGAAGATCTTTACGGCATGGCGCTTTCCAATTGCTTTGCGGCGACCTTCAAAGTTTATGCAGAAAAATCCCATCTTGATTTTGAGAGGCTCGTCATCAAGGCGCGGCTCACGGTCGATCGAGACGAAGGCGGGCGACCTTGGATGGCAAAAATAGACATGAAGATCGCTCTGAAAGGAGTTTCCAATAGAGAAAAGGCACAATCCCTGCTGCGCCGGACCTCTGAATCCTGCATGATTCTCAATTCGGTCAAAACTCAAAAGAACTTTGAGTTTGAAATCAATTAGAACCCCGAACCAGCTCTGGACTCCCTCTATGGGGTTGGTATTGTTCGCGAATGGCGAGTTCAAACGTATTTACGATCCATGGATATGACCACGTCAAAGCAGCTCTCAAAGATGTCCCGCAGTTTGAGAGGGCTCTCAAAGTCTTAGGGTTCTCTCCCGTTCCCACTCAAAAAATCCCCGAGAGCTTTCAGAATCCTCATTCCGTATGGGGCAGCGGTGAGGCGTTCTTTGCTCTGTATGATTCGACCCATCCTTTAGCCAAGCTGCATCACGATCTGCATGGGGATACCATTTTTGATTTGAGTTTTCTGGTCCAAAGCCATGCGTCTCATCCCACTCAGTTTGAAGGTGCGGGTCGAATGAAGCATAGTTTGACCACACGGCGCTCGTTTGAGCCCCTGCCGTCACCGCGCGGCGTTCTTAAGTTTGATCACAATACGGTCAATGTCGAAAAAGGTCAGATGGATCGATGGGTCAGCTTTTATGAATCCAGTTTTGGATTCGAAAAAGGGCAGTACTTTAATATTAAAGGCAAAGAGACGGGGCTGTTTTCGTGGGTCACCCGAACTCCCAATAAGACCGTTCAAATTCCGTTTAACGAATCTCAAGACGAAAAATCTCAGATCGAAGAATATATTCGAATCCACCGCGGAGCAGGAGTTCAGCATTTGGCGCTTCTGACGCCCAATATTATTCAGACGATGCAAGCTGTGTATGCGGATAAAGAATCATTGGTAAAATTTTTAACCATCCCTGATACGTATTACGAGATTGTTTCTCAACGAGTCAAAATTCGTGAGTCATGGAGCGATCTCGAAAAGCTCAGACTGCTCGCAGATCAAGACGACAAAGGCGGGTACTTGCTCCAAATTTTTACCGAAGTTTTGTTTGGTGGATTTTTCTTTGAGTTGATTCAGCGCGAAGGCAATGAAGGATTCGGGGAAGGAAATTTTAAAGCGCTCTTTGAAAGCATGGAGCTCGATCAAAAAAGGCGAGGTGTGATTTGAAATTAGGAACAGCTCAGATATCGGGTGAGAAGATTTTTGTATTGGCTCCTCAGGGGAATGAGTTTTATCGCTGGAGTGATTATGTAAACTTGTTTTCGCAAGACAAGACGCTCACCGAGACAAAGGATCTCAGCGATTTTGTCAAACGATCGAGCGCGTTGATGCCTCAGGTGCAAAAGAATAGAGAAGCATTCAAAAAGCTCAAGCCCGTGAGTGTGGGCGAGCGCGATTGGGCACTTCCCTTTACTCCCGTCATGTTTAGAGATTTTTATTGTTTCGAAGAGCATGTCAAAAACGCTCGAAAGGGCCGCGGCCTAGAAATGATTCCGGAATGGTATGAGGCGCCCATCTTTTATTATTCAAACCACTTAAGTTTTCGAGGCCCCTTTGAGGATGTCGCGTATCCACGCGATTGTCAGGAGCTTGATTTGGAGCTCGAGATTGCGGCCGTAATCGGCAAAGAGATTCGCAACGCCACCCTCGAGCAGGCGCGTGAGGCGATCTTGGGTTATTCACTAGTCAATGATTGGACCGCGAGAGATTTTCAGCGATTTGAGATGAAAGTGAATATGGGGCCAACAAAGGGCAAAGATTTTTGTACCACGTTTGGTTCGTACATTGTGACTCCAGATGAATTGGCTTCGCTTCAAAAGGGCAAGGGCTTTGAAATCGAGATGGAAGCTCAGATTAACGGCGAGACATTGACTAAAAAGACGTGGTCACAGATTCAGTTTTCGTTTGAAGAGATGCTGGTTCGTGGATCTAAGAATTGTACGATCTATCCGGGTGAGGTGATTGCATCCGGCACAATGGGGGGTGGTTGCTTGATGGAACACAACGTCATGAAGGGCGAAAAGCGTTGGCTCAAAAAGGGAGATGTGGTGACTCTTCGTTGGTTGCCCGGCGGGCCCATGATTTCTAATAAAATTTCGGCGGAGGCATAACTGATGAAGCGTTATATTCGAGAAGGCCGAGTGGCCGAGAGACCCCACCTCAATCTTCCTCAAAACACCTATGAGGAAGAACTAGGACTCGACGGATTTTTTGGACCCGTCACTCATTTGTACTGGAACTTTCCACCGACTCAGTGGACTTCGATCAAAAAGTCGAGTTTTCAGTGGCCCACACGAGTTGAGGCCGATCTAGATTATATTAAGCCTCAATGCTATCGCCCTTTAAGCCAAGGACTTGTGAAGGGGGATTTTTTTAGTTCGTGCCGAACCCTCTTTTGGAATTCGGATGTGGCGATGCATTTGCATACCGTGACTGAGGATTCCAAAACGTATTTTAGAAATGCCGACGCATCGGATTTGATCTTTGTTCACGAGGGCTCAGGAGTTTTGGAGTCGCCCTTTGGCAATCTTAGATTTAAGGCGGGTGATTACGTCTTGATTCCTAAGGGAGTCACATTCCGTTTGTCTTCGACAAAGGCCTATTTGCTGAGAATCGAAGACTATGCCACTTATTTTAAAAAACCTGAGACGGGAATTTTAGGACAGCAAGCTCTCTATCACGAAGAAAATCTCAAAACTCCTGAGTTTAAGCCTGTGGGTTCTGAGAAGACGTCTCTGTTGAGGATTCAAAAAGATGGAATTCTCACGGAAGTCGAATACGGCGGCGACTTGAGAGATGTCACCGGTTGGTGCGGAACTCTCTATCCCTTTATTTTGCCTGTTTCTCAAATCGCTCCGATTTTGAGTTCAATGGCGCATTTGCCGCCGAGTGTAAACGCTACATTTGTCACGCCTCAGTTTATTGTCTGCACTTTCTTGCCTCGGCCTCTGGAGGAACCAGAAGGCGCGCTCAAGGTTCCCTTTTATCATTCGAATATCGATTACGACGAAGTGATCTTTTATCATGCAGGTGATTTTTTTAGTCGCGACAATATGAGTGCAGGATCGGTGACCCTGCATCCTCGTGGGATTAATCATGGGCCTCATCCCAAAGCACTCAAGGCTCAAAACAAAAAGACGAGGACCGATGAGATTGCGGTGATGGTGGATACGATTAAACCTCTCAAGGTTTCGACTTTTGCGCGGGAGCTTGAAGTGACGGATTATTGGAAGTCGTGGATGAGTGCCTGATGACATCGCGAGTGCTTGATGTACAAAATATGCCGCCGGCGGATGTCTTTAAGCTGATGCTTGGATTTATCGGGCCTCGACCGATTGGGTGGATTTCTACGATTTCAAACTCGGGGGTTCCTAATTTAGCGCCCTTTTCTTTTTTTAATATGCTCGGCAACAATCCAGCATGCCTTGCGTTTTCACCGGCGATTTCGCGCGACGGTAAAATCAAAGACTCTCTGATCAATGTCAAAGAGACTCGCTGCTTTGTTCACAATGTCGTGACGCGAGACATCGCCGAAAAAATGAACCAAACTTCCGAAGAGTTTGCCTATGGCATAAGTGAGTTCGAAAAAGTAGGACTCACGGCTTTGAGCTCGCAGTTTGTCAAAGCCCCTCGAGTCAAAGAAGCTCTCATCAATGTGGAATGTGAGCTCAATCAAATTGTTTCGCTCGGAGACAAGCCAGGAAACGGACAAATTGTTTTAGGCAATGTTGTGGCGATTCACATCAACGACGAAAGTCTCCTCGACGAGAAGGGTCAGATACTTTCTCAAAAATTGGAGCTCGTCTCGCGACTCGGCCGAAACGAATATGCCTCAGTGATTCCTGAGAGTATTTTTACTCTGCCTCATATTCGCTAGAAAATCTTTGTTCGACTTCAACCGATACTTGACGCGAGGAGTCATTATTCTCTAACTCTAGACCGTAGGGTTTTTAAGGAGTTATAGGGAGGGATTGAGGTGCGATTATCTCGTCAGTTGTTCTGTGCAGTATTGGCCATTTCGAGTCTTGGGGCTTCTCGCCTTCTTGGGGATGAGTCGAAAGCGTCTAAGGCGTGTCGAAGCTTTTTGGCTTCGGCTGGGTATGAGCCCGATAATATCCTCAAAGAGGTCGAATTAGAGCACAGCGCGACCAATGAGACGCACAGACTCTCGGAGCTCTTTGCTCCAGATTCTGAGAATCTTGCCCTCAAAAGCCCAACAATTGTACTCAACGCTCCCCAGATTCTTTGGTTGATCATCAAAGAGGCGGGTGTGCAGGAGATCGTCAATCGACGAACCGGCGTCGGAACTCTCAAGCAGTACGATCTGTTTTCGCGCGGGGGACCGTTGACGGACAATCGGATTATTATCGGACATGATGAGGCCCTTCATCATTTTGTGCGTACCGTTAAGGCTCAAGCCCGAGGGCATAAGTCTTCCAAAACAACGCCTCTTCTTGTGGGTACGCGAGGGACTGCAAAGACTGAGACTCTAGAAATTTTAAAGACGGCTCGAAAAAACGCGAGTCTTCGAACGCCACGATATTACGACTATACGTTTGAGTTTGAGGGGCTCGAGCAAATTCCAGCACTCGGAGATTTTTTAAGAAAGGAGCCATTGCGAACCGAAATCAACGATTCGCCCTTTGTGGTTTTGCCCCGCAAACTGCAGGACGCGTTGATTCAAAAGGTTAAACCTACAATCAATCAGGCGATCCAAATGGACCCGCTGCCCAAGCGCGAAGCGGATCCCAAGGTTCAGTTTATTGTTTCTCGCATACTTGAGCATTATGCCAAAGAGAAAGGACACAACTTAAGTGTAGAAGAAACAATTGATGTCCTCGATAAGCATATTTTGATTCGCCGAGTGATTATGGGAACCGCCGGAAACTTTCCGATTATTCCTGCACAACTCAAGGATGTTGACGAAGCGGGATTGTTTATGAGCAAGAACGCTGCCGTTGCGCTTGAGTATGGCGCCAGTCATCCGATGGCTTGGAATATGGGACTTGTCACTCAAGGAAACCGAGGTGCGGTGCTCTGGGATGAATTCCTCAAAAACGACGGAACGTTTAAGCGCAAGCAGCTCACTTTTTTCCAGAGTAAACGTCTCCAAGCCGCGGGAGCATTTGAGCTCAATTTGGATACTTTGAATGCCGCAGCGACCAATACCGAGGACGTCGTCGCAGAGCTCGAAGCCAATCCCAAATCACCCATGACGGATCGATTTATGACGATTCGAATGAGTTTGCTGATTGAACCTCAACTCATCGCAAAGAGTATTGCGTACGAACAAAGGGGCTTACGGGCGCGGGATTTGTCTTCGGTTGACTCTGAGTTTAAGCCAGTGGACTTACCCTTGTTGCATCAGCTGTATCCGGATCGTGCGGGACCCAAGCAGCCCGTTGTTACGTCGGATCGGCGATTTGCTCTTGAGATGGATCTCAAAGAAAAGCAGCCTGTTCATATCAGCCCGCACACTCTCATGTTTGTGGGGATGACGGTCGCTCTCAGTCGTATGGAGTTTGATCCCGCTAAGATGTCGGCCTACAAAGACGCCTTTCCTAATGTGAAGTGGGAAGGTCCGATATTGGTTGATCGCGTGAGTCGATTAAAGGCGATGATGGGTCAGATCCGAGTCGATCAGTCCAATCTCATTGAACTTTGGAGTCTGAGCAAAGTTGCGAATGAAGGAGAGTTTGGAATGTCTCACCGAGATATGGAACGATGGTGGGAAATTGCGATGGAAGAGGCTCAGGCCGAAGGAGCTAATTTCACAATCACTCCCATGCTTTTGAGAGCAGCGCTCGCAAAAGGAGTGAAAGATAAGATGATCTTGGATGGAGATCTCAAGCGCGGCGCAATCGTGATGCGCAATGCGGACATCGTGTTCAATGAATTTACGAAGCCCGAGATGATTAACGATATGAATCTCGCCATTATGGGAGGGCCTCGATCCGAGATTCTCAGTCAAATTTATGAGTCCGTCGTGTTTGAAATGCTCAATCTGAGTCAAGACCAGAACTCAAAAACGTATACGACAGCGTCGGGCGAACCCAAAGTCATTGACCATGCGAGACTTAAAGAAATTGGTGAGCTCTACAAACGCGAAACAGGACGTGAGTTGAGCTTTAACGAAGTGGCCACGATGACGCTCGGATATCAGCGTGTCAGTGGAGAGAGTAATATTCAGCCTGAATATAACCAATCTCTTTTGAGAGCGATTCAGCAGTATCATTCGCGTGCCGTGCAAAAGGCCGAAAACGTAAATATGACTCGATTGCTCTCGATCTCTAAGGGATCTGTGCCAGATGCAAAGCCCGCAGAGAGAGCGCGCGCGAGTGAGTTTTTGAAGGTTCTCGTCGATGAACTGGGATACAACGCTGAGTCGGCCCAACGAAGTCTTGAAGTGATTTCGAAGCCGATTCCTCAGTGATCCAGTCCCAGCGTTGACAGGTTTTTTGGGTTGTTAGGTTTGAGGATTTGAAATGCGAGTTCTATTGAAGGCGCGGTGCGTCGCCTCCCTTCTTGGCGTGTTCTTGATCGGCCAGTCGGAGGCAGCATCTCGCGAAGAAATCGTCACGAGTATTCATAGTGGGGGAGCGCCCTATCTCATTTCTTTTGAGGATGCTCAAGGAACCTCAACGATGGAGCCCGGGCTCTATGTTCGAGGAGAAGACGGACACTGGAAGCTGGCTTTTTCGGGCTCTATTTCACCCGCTCCTTTGCGCGGTGGTCTGCACCTTCAGTTGAGTTTGGGCCGGGTGACCGGGCGCTCCGAGTCCATTGGAATTATCGACAACAAAATTCTCTTGTTTAGCTCACTCTCTCGATCCGACCAAAGCGACTCGTATGTTCTTTTGAGCAGTGCAGGCTCATCACTCAAGCTCAAAGAGCCACTGACCAATCAGACAGCGCAGATTCCGCTCGTTGAGAATCCTCGAGATGTTTCATTTTTTGAAACCACGGTCGAAAAGGGGGGCTCTCAGCTTCAAGTCGTTATTATTTCTCTCAAGCATCACTCGGCTTTGGGAACGGGCCTCACTTTTGCTTTTGTTCTCAAGGCGGCAGACAATGAGGGAGGAGCGATGCGACTGGCCTATGATCCAGTTCTTCTCGATTGGAACTATCTCAATCAAGCTCAAGTTGCGAGTCGCTTTATCTCAAGGCCCCATCAAAGTTTTGGCTTTGTATCTCAGATTGTACTTGATGCCTTGTCCAATCAACGTCCTGAAGATTCGATCGAGCTCACAAAATGGAGACGGCAACTCTCCCGAGTAGCACAGGGGCAGATCTCGCCTTTAGAATTTGAAGACCAAGTCTCACAGAAGTCATTTCCCTATTTAAATGTCGAAGATGGCAGTCTGGACATGGTGGAGACGCCTGCGATTCGAGTTGATCTCGCAAAGCGCGAATCTCTCGTGGCGTGGGATCCGGTTTCGGGGCGCTCGTTTGTTTTTTCAGAAAAAGGCGCTTTGAGTTTGAGAGCGCTAAAATTGACAAAGCCCTTCGCCGTTCTTAAGCCCCAGTTTACGGAAAGTGGATATTTGTCGACGTCAGATCTGGAGCTGCATTTTCCTGCAAGTCTTTTGCGCGCCGAGGATGATTGGCCGCATCTCATCATGCAAGTCAAAACCCAAAATCGCTCGCTGCTCCTTGGGACGAAGCTTTTGCCCACAGATCCTCGCTATTTGGATGATCGACTCCTTGCCGTAGAGGCTCATACTATAGCGGACAGAAACTGGATTTTTGTGTCTTGGAAGTTTGAGAGAGGGGAACTCACTTCTCTTTACGAAGTCGAAGCGACGACTCAAACGATCGCGATTACTCAACAGATGACATTGAGTGATCAGTTTTTTACGAGCGCTGAAATGCGCCGTCGCACCAAGAGCTACGGCGAGACCAGATCATTTGACGAGTTGACTCCTCGTACTGCTACAGAAACAGAGTATATAGAGAAGCATCGTCTGACTGCTCCCCATATTGATTTAGTTCGAAGCCTTGAAAAGCGGAGTGATGGTCGCGAGATTCGGCATTATTTTCCGATGCCTCTCGAAAAGTCAGAAGTCACCTATCGATTTGAGTTCAGAAGATTTGAGGCCTCCGAAGGAATCGAATCGCGAACAGGGATTTATATTAAAGAAGCCGACGCTCATCATTCTCCTCTAATTCGAGGAGAGGTAGTGGCCGTGCAGTTTGCCAATGGAAAACCATTCCTTACGGAACAGGCTCTTCCGGCTGAGTATCTCTCAGACAGTCTGATCGCAGTCTTGGTGGACGATCGAGGTGAAAAAGTTGCCGATCGAGGCAATATCTGGCTTCTTGCAGCAAGCCGAAATGGCGAGCCGCCCCGCGTGCAAAAGTTGTCCAACGTTCGCTTTGAATCAAATGCCATCAGTTCGTTTGGATTCATTCAAGTGGGGGAAAGCCAAAAAAAAGCGACTCGGTTGAATTTTGTGACCTATGTGACTTTGAAGACTGGAGTGACCCATCTATTTGGAGTCGTGATTGATGCTTCAGAAAAGCATCAAACATTAAAGGTAAACTGGGGTCGAGAAATCATGACTGAGTTTTCGCAGGAAGAAATCGTCAATCGCCTGCGAGTGGATGCAAGAGGCGATGCCTACTGGGTGATTCATCCAGAAATGGATGACTCAGAACCTCGTGCTACTCTTTGGCGCCTTTATGATGATCGTAATATTCAAGCACGAGGCCTCAAACTTTGGAGAATCAAAGATCAGGAAGGGATAAGCAATTCATCTGTGGCTTACGGTTCTTGGCGCTTGTCGGCAGGAGATGAGTCCGATCGCCAGCGAATGGAAAAACTGAGAGGAGCTTCGGAGTATCAACTCGACGCATTTGATGACTATAAGCAGATTTTGGAAACCATGGCAGATCCGCAGAAGCCAGCACGACATCTCATCTTGGTCGTCCCCGATGAACTCGAAAAATACGCTGAGGAGTATCCTATGGCTTTGCGAGTTCGGGAGTCTGAGCGGCCCGAATTTTGGTCAGCTCTCAATAACAAACTAAAATTGTTTAATTTACGAGGAGGAGCCGAGACGACTCAAGACGAGGTCCTCTTGAATTTGGATTCTTTGCGAGAGGCGACTTCCTCGAGCAGGCCTGTCTTGTTTTCGACGCTCAAGGCGATCAAGTCCGTGGGCCGTCCTAAACTAGAACTGTCAACGGCGGAGGGTCGTCAGAGAGCATTTCAACTCAGTTTTCGACAACTCAAAGAAGTAGCCTTTCAGGAAGTCAAAGAAGCAGGCGAGCAGAATGCGCCTCATCTCATGTACCTCCTTGCCACCGAAGGAAAACGCACTCCCGTCACCGAATTTAAACCCAAAGCCTTGGCGCCCATTGTTCCGATGATTTTGGTGGGGACACGTCGGCAGCTTCAGGAGCTCGTGAGTGAAGCTGAACTCGAGGACAGCTTTGGGCTCTTTCAGTCTTTTGATGTTCATTATCTCGAGCCCCCCACCACTGATAAGCGCATTGATTTTATGCTCAAGCTCCTGAGGCGTCCGGAGCTCAGAATGTTCAACTATCAAATCGATCTGGATGGACTTTTGCAGCCTGGGGAGACAGCGGCGGATGTCCCACCGAGCGAAGCCGAAGCCCGACTCGCAGAATATTTGGTCAATCGATCAGAGATCCTTTCACGTTCCAATCGATTTGGGATTTTTGAGAGTTTTATGAGAGTCATGAATATGCTGGGGACGGAATTGACGACCAATCCCTTACTGCGGCGTGAACGTCGACTGAGCAAAGGAACAGCTGAGCGAGTTTTGGCGCGAGTGTTTCCGATGCAGCTCAATGTCGAGCTTCTCCCAGCCAATGATCCGTTAAGAGTTCTGCTGCGACGAGACGCTCCATTACTTGTCCAACAGGCCGGGTATCATGCTCCCTTGCCGTTTATTCAGCGCGGAATCCGAACGATTTTGAATCAACTCACTCCTGATGACATTAAAAAGCGAAATTCTCTGATGATCTTTGGAGAAACAGGCTCAGGAAAAACCGAATATGTGAAGGCGCTTTTGTTTAAGGCGTTAAAGTTAAAGGCCTATGATTTTCGTCGTCCCGTCGAAGACAATTTTGATGCGTGGGTCTTTTTTGTTGAAGGCAAAAAGGTTTTTGAAACTGACCGCAGAACTCAAGCCCACCACAATGACAAGATTGAAGTCGAAGATGGGTATTCTGTGGCAGAAATCGATGCGCATTTGGATCGCTTTCTGATTTCTCAAAATGGAAGTCGGGGCTTCATTGTATTTGATGACATTCACTTACTTCCCCCCAAGGCCAGAACCCACTTTTTGTCTCGAATTCGTAGCCTTCAGGATAATCCCACGGTGATGATTCGTATTGGAGATAAGCGCTATGATTTTCCGACAAGAAATATCACTCCCATCATTACGTTTAATTTGACTGACAATCAAAAGCGTATTGAGAGCTTTGCAGGAAAAAACAATACGAACCCCTCTCAGGACGAAATTGTTTTGGCGACGCTCTCCGCGCCGGATGGCTCTGATGATCTCGATAAATCTTTTTTGGCTCGTTGGGGTGCAACCATAAATTTGAGTGTGGGGGCGCCGCAAACCAAGGAGCCCAAACTCTTAGCGACGGCTAAAGCCAGTGCTCAGACGACGTTCTCAAATTATAGACGTCTTGTCTTTGTGTCGGGGGAATCTGTCACAGAAGTCACTGAGGCGTTTCCCAAGTATGATTTTCGAACCCTAGTCTCTCCCGCAGCTGCGGCCATGGTGTCGCTCCCCAACCGTGAGGGGCCTGGAATCTATATTGTAGTTCCTCGACGTTCAATCTCACGAGATGAAGCCCTCAAACAAGTGACAGTGGGTGGAAGGTTCTCTTCTTCGTCTGAGCAGGATGGCTCTGATGTGGAAGTCTATGTTTCAAAAAGACTCAAAGCCATCAAAGTAGACGGCGACTATATGGCTCGCATTGAATTCTTGAGATATCTCACTGGAAATTTTAGACGTCGAGCGTTTGATTGGCTTGTAAAGTCAGCCGCCAGTGATCCTCGTTTTGCCGAGACCACGATGCGGCAGCAGCTCTTGCTGGCACCACTTTCTCATGCGGTAAGAAGGCATCTCACGATTTATCCCGAACCCTATTTGAGTGAGATCGTCGTGGATGAAGTTTCGATTGGTGCCAAAACAGAACTCGAGAAGAAAAATTTTTCGGACGCCTGGAGACGAATGATTGAGACCGAAAATCCAAATCAAACACCACTTTTAGGGGTAAATACTGATTTTGGAAACTTTGTCGATGGGCCCTTAAGCCTCATCGAACGCAGTAATGAGCGCGGGCGAGAGAAGATTATTGCTGAGACGGCCAATGAGCTTACCGCCAAACTCGGAGATATTTTGGCTGAGTCATTGCACATCAATAATTGGAGAGAGCCGCCCACGCCGCTTGAATGGATTCGTTCTATGCCCCAGGGGGATTTGAATCCAGGGCATCCCGCTTTAAAGGCACTCTCCGATGTTCTCCACCGGTATTTCGAAAAAATGATGAATGAGCGTGGTGGGCAGGACAGCTTTGTTAATTCGAGTGATTTGGATTCGTATACTGCGATGCGATTGTTTATGACCGCATTTGATCGTGCGCTTTATCGACTGCATTGGGGAAAAGTGACTGGATTTTTGATTGAAGGATTACAGATTGCTGTCGGCGATCTGTCAAAAGGCCAGTCGCCGGCGGTCCAACATTTTATTTTTGAAAGCCGAACCTCTCCTTTAAGTTCTTTGGATCTGGGACTGGTCTTAAGTAATGCCAAATACCAGCCGTTTGTTGAAGAGACAGAAGCTGCGGAGGCCGCAAGAAATGAGAAGTATATGGCCCAGTGCTCGAGCATTTTGAAAGGACTTGCGCCATGATGAGACGAGGGGCGCTGATTGCGCTTTTGACCAGCATGGCGATGACGTCATTGATGGCTCACGGGGATCATGGACCCGGAGAGCCTTGTCCCTCGGCGCTCAAGCATCTCGCAGGTCGATTTGTTCTTTTGGGTAGTGGCGGCCGGGATTCGGATATTTACCAGAAGAATTTCGAAAACTTGCTCAAAATTAGGGAGATCGCTGCGGAACTCGGCTATCACACCTCTCCCATGACGGTTCGGCATATGGACGCTTCCGAAATGGCGGCCGTAACGGCACATGGACGTATGCCTGTGCCCCATGCACTAGAAGGAGCGGCAATCATCGAGAATGCTCGCCGAGCTTCTGGAATTTTAGAAATGGTCACGCCCGGAGAGGTCCGCCATGAGCAGCTCGTGCGTGACACGAATTCCGCCAATGATACGGCTCTAGTGTATGCGCATGTGGAAGGACACAACGATTTCTTTAGGCATTCCAATCTTTATAAAATTCGTCAATTGGAACTCATCGAAGACTCAGCCGATCTGGCTCACACAGTGAGTCGACTTTATTGGCAGTACGACAAAGAAGAAGTCGCCAAATTTTATCAGTGGCTCCAATCCTTGCAGTATTTGCAGGATATTCATCGCGGGAGTTTTGAAGACCCCTCAAGATTTGCAGATCCCATTTTGGATCGTCGTCCTCAGGTCGATCGAGATTCAAAGTCAGGAAAGCTCATGGCTCGTGAGATAAAGGGGGAGCATCCCAACTCGCCCACGCTTTCGGTTTTGCAAGCATTTGTCGAAAATCTTCCTGAGTCTGCGCCAGAGTGGCAAAGAGAGCTCATTAAGAAGTATGAGCGAGTGACTCGATTTACGGGAGCGGCATTTCAGACCAAGACAGCCAATGAGGGATGGGCGACGATTTCAGAAGAGATTCTTTTACCGTACAAATTTAGTTCGCATTCGGACCTTTTTGATTTTGGTCAGCTCAATTCAGGTGTCGCTTACCCTAAGTTAGATAACCCCTACTGGCTTGGACGCGAGGCGTGGCGGCGCGTTCGGGAGAGATTTAATGAGAGAGATGACATCAAGACTCTTACTCCCAAGGAGCAAGACAAGCGATTTGTAGCGCATGCGCATACGCTCATTGCTCCCATGTCTGATTATGATTTTTTGTTACATGCCCTCGATGAGGCTTGGATTCAAAAGATGAACCTATTCTTGTATCGCGAGCACGAAGACCCTCGCAAGTTTGTTGCCGTGACGCGCGACCCTCAGCGAATTATTCAGATGATTGCGCAAAAAGTAGCCAATCGCGAATGGCTCATTCCTGGAATCGCACTCAAGAGTTTTAATTTTAAAGGTAGTGGCAGACTTCAGCTCGAACATCGAGACTTTAAGGGAATCCCACTGAGTCAGCCCTCGGCTGTCAAAACGCTCTATGTGATCTCGCAAATCATGCGTCGACCGGCATCGCTGGAGACGTTTGCCTCAGGACTTTGGGATCGAAATGCGCCGAGCCTTCAGCGCTATCCGATGATTGTGACGGTGAGCCCTCAAGGCGACGTCACTGTGGAATTTCCTCAGGGCGAGCCTCCCTTTAGAAATGCGAAGACTCATGCGGCGATGCTGACAAAATATTTAGAAGCTTTTCGCCGCGATGTACAGATTTCTTATTCTCAAGGGCGCGCCGAAATGCGCGGAGATTCTTCGTCTCAGTTTTCACCAGAAAGTCCTCTGACTCATGAAAGTGTAGTCAACTATATGATGCATGCGCCGACGGCTTCAGAGGCTGTGACGGAGTATTACGACATGGTGAGCCGGCGTGTGTCTGCTCAGATGGAAGAAATCCTTTCGGGTAAAAAAGCCGCTAAGCTTAGTTCGGATCATCAGTATCTCGAAGTATCAGCCATTTCCGAAGTTCCTCATTTTGAATACGATCGAAGTGCGTCGCGACTGCGCCAAGCATTGGCTCCAAAAACCTCCCCCGATCAGCGAGCGCAGAACCTTCCGGTCGATTTTGGAAGTGACGAATTTCAAATCAAAATGGAAACTAAGCCAGAACCTATCCATGAGGACTATATTCGAGACGAAGATACCGAGCTCGGTCATGGAGATCGTCAAGCCGGAGACATCTGGGATAAACCAAAGCCTCAGGATGGCGAGGGTCAAGGCCAAGGCCAGAGTAAAGAGTTTCAGGAAGGGGATTCTCAAGAAGACGGGACTCCTGGTCGTGACTCACCGGATGGCACCCCTCAGCCTGGGCCAAACAGCGAGAGCCCTCAAGGGAAGCAGCGGATTCCTATTCAGGATTTTGGAGCTCGCTTGGCTGAGAAACTCGAACTCAGAAATTTGAGACGCACCGGAAGGGGAGATCTCTTTGATTGGGAAGAGATTCGCACTGGCGCCGCTCAAAAGCCCAATGGGTATCTGCGGGAAGACCGAACCGCTGAGAATGATTTTGCCAAGGGCTGGGCGATTGCAAGGACCCAGGGCAAAGATCCTCGCAAAATGAAGTTTCAAGATCTCCTCGCTTTAGGCACCAAGCATCGCACACCGGATGAACATATTGTTGCTGATCGTGAGATCGAGCCAATGCCTCTGACCAATGCGGTCATTGTCTTTGTGAGAGATGGTTCGGGATCTATGGGAGAGGCGGAGATCAAAATTGTAGATCAATTTGCGGCACACATCGAAGCCGTGATGAAACATTTTTATAAAAAGGTTCAGATTCGCTATGTGATGTATAGCAATGATGCCGAAGAAGTGAATCGCCATGACTTCTACACACGGCACAAAGATGGAGGTACGGAGCTCACAAGCGCGCTGACAAAAACTCAGGAAATCCTCGCCGCGGATTATCCGAAGCAGGCGTGGAATCGCTATGTCTTTACGTTTTCGGACGGAGGAGACTTCAAAATCGAAAAGGCTAAGCAACAGATGCTCGATCTCCTCAAAGAGATCGAGCAATTTGGCTATGGACATATAGATGCTCGTGGGCAAGGTGTCGATGAGCTTTCGGCAGAGATTGAGCAGCTTTCTAAGACAGATGAAATGAAGGACAAACTCGCTTTTGCACATCTTCAGCCCGTCTATGAGACAATTCTGAAAGGCCTGAGAGAGTTTTTTAAGCCCAAACCAAAAGCGGAGAGTCGGTAAGCGCACTCACAGTGGTTGCAAAGTGCGCTTACTCGAATCCTTTGTCTCGTCAGGGAGACACAGTCCTCAAAGTTCCTGTGTTGAGATAATGAATCACATTGGCGGCCGTGTATGCAGGACGCCAATTGGTATAGGATTGCCTCTCAAGTTCTTCGATGAATCCTTCAACATCGTTTGAGCCCCCCACAAAAAAGTTATAGTGGGCGACGGTTCGCATCATTTGATCGTCCGTGATCGCCATTGAGGCGCTCTGAATATAGTTCGAAGATGCAAGTGGAGGGGTTCCTGATCCCCGGATATCAAATCCAAGATTTCTGAAATTATAAATTTCATTTTCAGAAAGAGTCACTGGAGATGAACTCAGTGTGATCTGAATCGCATTGGCATTGTCATATTCTACGTTATTGAAGAGTTTGTTTCGGCGTAGCGTAAGATTCTCAACCTGCATCGCACTGATTCCCCACATCACGCTTTGCGCTCCGGGATGGTCGTTTCCACGTTCGATATAAAAATTATCCTCGACCAAGACATTCTGATACTGAAAACCACCAGCCGGATCGATCACACCTCCAAAGCTGAATCCAATAGGAGTTCGAAGACAGATGTTTTTTCTGTACACAACATTCTTGAATCCCCCTGCTTGATCGCTTCTATTTTTGGCGCACATGCTCGATCCATAGGCAAAAATATTCTCTTCTACAGTGAGATTTTCAATGCCATTGAGATAAAAATTGTGATTGTAAATCGTCGGATGACTTCCAGGTACAATATTGGCATCAAGCCAGCCGTTATGGATAAAAGTGTTTCCCGAAATCGTGAGATTAACGACTTTGTCGATGTACATTCCTTGAGCGTGTCCAGAACCTGAACGTGTCCATTGACGTGAGATTTGATTGTTTCGGATTCTCAAGTCATGGATTCGGTTCACAGTATCAATGCTTTGAGCGACGATTCCTCCCGAAAAGTATTGGATGGTGTTTCCGCAGATATCGATGTGACTTACTCCATAATCCATACTGATCGCATTGTTTCCGGGGTGATTGGGATTGAAGTCTGCCCGCCGGGGATCTCGACGAAAATTGTAAAAATTGAGTCCTATGATGGCGATATGCTGACGCGTTTGCCCTCGAATAAAAAAGACATATCCGTACTGAGGATCTCCCGCGAGAATCGGCATCGCGCCACTGCCGTAAGAGGTAATGACGGTGGGTTGCTCGGCAGAAAGCCCTTCTTTTTGAAAGGATCCATGAATCCCATTCAGGGATTGGTTGGGACCTTCGAATGTGTCGCCCGCCTTGAGAAGAAGCCATCCGCCGCGAGCCAAAAGCTCATAGCCTTTGACGAGAGTGCGTACGGGCGCTTGAGGACTTAGCCCTGAGTTGTTGTCGTTGCCCTGACTTGAGCTCACATAAATTTGGTTTGTGGCGCTGAAGGGATTGTAGCCCGGACAAACATCCGAAGTAACAATCTCCGAATCCCAAACCGGCGTATGTGCTGTTGGATTAGTCGATATTTTTGAATTGAGTGCCGCAGACTCAAGCGATGATCCGCTGAAGTTAACGAGTGCTGCCCCCGCGATCATTGCGATTGCGTTCAGTTTCATATTTTTCTTCCCCCACTTGTACCGAAATCAAAACCACGCAGATCAAAGAGCGAGCAGGGAGTGTGCCATTCAAAATAAAAATTTAATTCACGATGATTGTGAGAAACTTAAGTTGTCAGTGCTCTGATCTAAAAAATTTCTACCCAAGTTGGGTCGATGAGTGACACAAAGCAGCAAAAAGTCTGAAAACTTTTCATAAAGAGTCGATTTTTATAAAAAATTCACTCTCAAAAAAATCAAAATTCACTTTAAACAATGGAGTGCGATAGAAGTGCGCACGAATTACAAAAAAATTTTACTGAATTTCGGCTTCGGTGACGATTTGCTCGAGATACTCTTTCACTTTGACCAAGAATCCCACCGATGTCGCTCCGTCAATGAGGCGATGATCATAGCTGAGGGCTACATACATCATCGGGCGAACGGCCACTTCAAATTTTCCATTGGATTCGATCGCCATCGGGCGTTGTTCGATTTTATGCATTCCCAAAATCCCACTTTGTGGCGGGTTTACAATGGGTGTTGAGAGGAGGCTTCCAAACGTTCCTCCGTTTGTGAGGGTAAAAGTGCCCCCTTGCATTTCTGAAATCTGAAGCTTTCCAAGACGGGCTCGATCGGCCAAATCGGCGATCTTTTTTTCGATCTCCGAAAAACTCATTGCTTGAGCTTCGCGAATCACAGGCACCACAAGTCCGCGCTCAGTGCTTACGGCAATTCCTAAGTTCACAAACTCCGGAGAAACAATATCCTCGCCTTCGATTCGCGAATTCACATCCGGATATTTCTGAAGTGCATAAATGACAGCCTTTGCAAAAAATGACATAAAGCCGAGCTTCACACCCTTTTGTTTTTCGAAAGAATCTTTGAGCTTTTTGCGAAGATCCATGGCCCGAGTCATGTCGATCTCGTTGAATGTCGTCAGCGTCGCAGTCGTTTGCTGAGACTCGAGAAGTCTCTCCGCAATACGCTTGCGAAGCGTACTCATGGGTTTTCGTATTTCGCGTGCAGAATCATCCGAAAACAGCCCTGACGAGGGCTGAGTGGCAGGCCTAAACGTTCCTTCTCGAGCCGCCTTTCGCTTGCTTGGGCTCAGGCCCTTGAGGTCCACAATGCGTGAAGCACTCGCAGTGGGTGCAGGAGCAGCAGGTTCAGAAGCGGCTTTGGCTGGAGTCGAGACAGGCGCGGCGGCTGGACTCGGCGTCGAAGGTGTATTCGAAGCAACAGCCGAAGCGACCGCGGCTTCACTCGCTTCAATGATCGCAACCGCTGTGCCGACAGAGGCAGTTTTGCCCGCGGGAACCAAAATTTTCAAAAGTTTTCCGGACGCATTGGCAGGGACCTCGAGAGTGGCCTTGTCACTATCGACTTCGAGGAGAGGTTGATCCTTTCGAACAACATCCCCCTCTTTAAAAAACCAGCGTCCAATCGTCCCTTCCGAAACCGATTCACCAATTGTGGGGATTACTACATTGACCTGTTCTGCCATGGGCTCATTCTAATGGAGGGGTGGGCCCGAAAGAAAGTGCTTTAAGAGCCCAAGTCAATCCTGGCAGAGTGAAAGAGACTTTATGGATAAGCAAAAAATCCTCAAATCCATCCTTGAGGTTCTGGAGCAAGATTTGGAGCTCATTTTAAATGCCTCCAAAACCGCCCGAAAGGCAGCCACAGAGGCCGAAGCCAAAGCCGAACACAAGTATGATACCCGGGGTACAGAGGCCTCGTATTTGGCGGATGGGCAGGCTCGTCGAGCGGCCGACCTCGTCGAGAGCCTTGCCATTTTGAAGTCGATGGAGCTCAAAGTTTTTGATCGCACATCAATCGTACAAATCTCAGCACTCGTCGAACTCGAAGACGAGCAAGGCCTGCGCACTTTGTTTTTTATGACTCCTCAAAAAGGGGGGATCAAAATAGTGGAGCAGGAGCGTGAAGTGATGAGTCTCTCTCCGGAGAGTCCACTCGGAGAGGCCCTTCTATCCAAAAGCCTCGGAGATCAAGTTGAGATCAAAGTAAAATCGCAGACGGTCGCCTATACGATTGTTTCGATGGAGTGAGTATCGTTTAAAGAGTTAGGCGCCCACAGCTTGACTCAAAAAGCTCTCAAGCTCTCGAGCATGCAAAATAGGAGAGCCCACTGCGGGACTAGCCGCCGAAGGCCGGCCGGCATACTCAAGCTTCCACTCGCGATCCAAAAATCTTAGCTTCATAAAGCTCCAGGCTCCCATATTCTTGGGTTCTTCCTGGCACCATATCCACGGCAATCCCGAATACTTTTCTTGGAGAGGTTTGAGAGATTCAAGATCCAAAGGATAAAGTTGCTCAATGCGGACGAGGGCGACTTTATCGGTCAAACCCTTATCGGTCAGACGCTTTTTGAGATCGTAGTAAACTTTACCCGCACAAAGGACGACGCGTTCGGCCTTGGCCACTGGATCTGAAATCACAGTCTGAAATCCACCCTTCAAAAAGTCTTCTGCCTTCGAAACCACCTCGGGATTTCTGAGGAGTGATTTAGGGCTCATCAAAATCAGGGGCTTCCTAAAATTGCGATGCATTTGTCGTCTGAACACATGGCATATCTGAGCCGGCGTTGTGGGCGTACAGACTTGCATATTGTTTTGAGCGCAGAGTTGCAAAAATCTTTCCAGCCGTGCGCTTGAGTGTTCTGGGCCTTGGCCTTCATATCCGTGAGGCAAAAGCAAGGTGAGTCCGCTCATGCGACCCCATTTGGCTTCGGCCGAAGAGATAAACTGATCAATAATGACTTGAGCGCCGTTAGCGAAATCTCCAAACTGAGCTTCCCAAATCACAAGAGCTTTGGGGTGCGCCAGACTATAGCCGTAGTCAAAACCTAAGACCCCTGCCTCAGAAAGTGGGGAGTCAAAAACTTCAAATCGGCCCTGATCCGCTGCCAAATTTTTTAAGGGAAAGTATCTTTGAAATGTCTGGGTATTCATGACGCCCGCATGGCGATGGCTAAAAGTGCCTCGAACTGCATCTTGACCACTCAAGCGCAGCCAGAATTTTTCCAAAAGCAAAGAGCCAAATCCAAGAGCTTCGCCGACAGCCCAGTCGAGTTCATTCTCAGAGGCAATCTTTTGAGCGCGAGTTTCAAACATCTTTTGGAGTTTAGGAAGAGCTTTGAGTTCACTAGGAATCTCATGAAGCGCCTTCAAAATCTTGTCAAAATGAGCCTTTTGAATCGGAGTTTCAACCAGAGACAAAAGGTCTTGATCCTTTGCTTGAGAAAAGCCCTTCCAGTGGCCCTTCAATGTGTCGAGTTCAATCACTTTGCGCTGCTTTTGGACTTGAGTCTTACGATCGAGCAAAGCTTGATTAAAATTTTGAACAAGCTGATCGGCTTCAGCCTCTGTACAAACACCATTCGCAATACATTGCTCTCGATAAATCTGAAGAGGATTCTTCATTTTGCCGATTAGGTCATAGATCGCAGGCTGAGTGAATCGAGGCTCATCTCCCTCGTTGTGGCCGTACTTACGATAGCAAACGATATCCACAAAGGCATCTTTATGAAACGTCATACGAGATTCGGCGGCGAGCTCGATCGCATGAGTGACGGCTTCAGGGTCATTTCCATTCACATGAAAAATCGGAGCCTGAATCGCCTTGCCCCAATCGGTGCAATAAAATGAAGAGCGAGAATCTTCGGGATTGGTTGTAAATCCGATTTGATTATTGATCACAAGATGGATGGTTCCACCTGTTTTGTAACCTTTGAGTTCCGAAAGATTGAGTGTTTCGGGAACAATTCCCTGTCCGATGACGGCGGCATCTCCATGAATCAAAATGGGTACAATGCGTTTGGGATCATCCTGATAGCGCAATTCCATTTTGGCGCGGGTCATGCCTTCCACGACAGGATTCACAAACTCTAAGTGCGACGGATTGGGCGCGAGGGAGAGGTGAATAGATTTGCCATTTCTCAATTTGGTATCCGAAGAAAATCCCTGGTGGTATTTGACATCTCCACTGGCTTCAAATCCTTCGGTGAGCTCTGCCCCTTCAAATTCTTTGAAGAGCTCCTCAACAGGCTTTTGCATGATGTTGACGAGGACATTTAATCGTCCTCGGTGCGCCATTCCGATCATGATCTCTTCGGCACCAAAGTCAGCACAGCGCTCAATGGAGAGCTTAAGAGCAGGAATAATGGCCTCAGCCCCTTCGATCGAAAAGCGCTTTTGCCCCATATAGTTATTCTGCAAAAAGTTTTCAAACGTATTGGCGTCCGTCAGATGCTTCAAGAACTGCAAGCGATCCTCACGCGTAAAGGGCGATGTGTTCTCATTTTGGTCAATTCGCGTTTTGAGCCACTGATAAATTTTGGTGTCGCGAATGTACTGGTATTCGACAGCGACTTTACGTGTGTAGGTATTTTTGAGGTGCTTGACGATTTCAGGCAAGGTCGCCGGTTTCAAACCGAGTTCCGTCGCGGCTTGAAACACGCGATCCGCGGGGATTTTATCGAGATTAAAATGAGTGAGCTCAAGGGCGACAGGCACAGGGGGCTTACGAAGTCCGAGAGGATCGATATCCGCTATAAGATGCGCGGCTTTACGATAGGCAGAGATCATTTCTAGGACTTTAAGCTCGTCAATGATCGTAGAATCCGCAGACGCCTGCTCAACAATACGCTCTCCTTGACCCAACCGAAAGGCTTCAAAAAAGAAGCCCCATTCAGGGCTCAGACTTGCCGGATCACTTTCGTAGATTTCCTCAAGAGCTTCGATGTAATCAGGCGATACCTGATCCAAAAATTGCAAAAAACTCTTAGGACGTGGCGCAGTGTCGGAGGGTTGATACATAGGCTCCTCTATTTTAAAGCAATCTTCTTGAATAAATTCCATGTCATTTTATCGACTCTTTCCTTTGCCTCCTGAGGGGAATCGAGGGCAGACTCTTTCCTGATGGAGGCGTACGCGCGAGTTTGGAGACGGGGGCTCATTGTTGCCGTCAGCATTTTGGCCCTTTCCTGCGCCGCCCCAAAAAAATCCGCCACCATTCGATATGAGAAACAGGGAGCGCAAAAGCTTCTCTCTGTCGCGACCTCTGAGCCGCTCGCTTCTCAAGCGGCAGAAGAAATTTTGAAAAAGGGAGGCAATATCGCCGATGCCGCTGTCGCATCGTCTTTTGCAATTTCGGTTTTGCGTCCCCATTCGACGGGAATCGGAGGCGGTGGCTTCCTTGTTTTTGTTCCGTCAAAAAATTCAAAGGCGCTTCGATCCAAAGTGGGTGCGGAAGCTTGGGATTTTAGAGAAGTCGCCGGTCATAGGGCTTCGCCCGGAATGTATTTGCTTCAGGATCGCCTCGAAGCCAAGGCCTCAGTTTATGGTCCTCTTGCCACAGGAGTTCCAGGACTGGTAGCCGGTCTTTTTGAGTTTCATCGGCGCCACGGCCGAATCAAATGGGCTGAGACTTTAGGGCCAGCGATTCGCTTGGCAGAGAATGGATTCGCTGTGAGTCCCGAACTCGCCGCTGTGATTGCTCGACAACGACTGCATTTGAGTCGAGATCCCGAGATGGCCAAGCACTTTTTGCCTAAGGGCAGACCGCTCAGAACCGGAGAAGTCCTCTTCCAAAAGGATTTGGGCCAGACCTTGAGGCGCATTGCGAGAGATGGCCGCCATGACTTTTATCGAGGTGAGACGGCTCGCAAAGTTTCGGATTGGATTCAGGCTCAAGGCGGGATCCTGACTCTGAGAGACTTTGCACGCTATCGAGTGCGCGAGCGCGAGGCCCTCATGGGAACTTGGAGAGGTTATCGAGTCGTGACTATGCCTCCGCCGTCCTCAGGAGGAGTGCATCTCTTACAACTTTTGCAAATCACGGATGGATTGATTCGCTCAAAAGGAAGTTTTGATTCTGACAGTCAGACCAATCTTAAAATTCTTGAAATCGAGTCCTTCAAACGCGTCTATGCGGATCGGGCTCAGCATTTGGGAGATCCCGACTATCATTGGATTCCAGTGAAGGAACTTTTGAATCGAAAATATCTCCAATCAAGAGTCTCAGAAATTCTCAAACGCGCACCAACACCTTCTAAAGAGATAAAGGCCTGGAGTTCGGAGCATCCTGAGACCACACATTTGTCGTTTATGGACTCAGAGGGCAATGCTTTAGCCACGACTCAGACGATCAATACATATTTTGGAGCGTCGGTGATGGTTCCTGGCACGGGAATCATTCTCAACAATGAGATGGATGATTTTTCGATTCGACCTGGTCAGCCAAACTCTTTTGGTTTGATTGGCGGAATGGCCAACGAAGTGAGAGCCCGCAAACGGCCTTTGAGTAGTATGACTCCTACGATTGTGCTCGATCAGCAAGATCGACCGGTCCTTGCCATCGGAGCTCCTGGCGGGAGCCGCATTATTACCTCGGTCTATGTGGGTTTGACTCGATTCTTGCGTGATGGAAAGAGTCCTGAAGCGGCAATTTCAGACTGTCGATTTCATCATCAGTGGGTTCCGGACAAAGTGTTTATGGAGCCGTCGTGCGATCAGATTTCGGCTCTTTCAAAACGATATGCCGTTGAAGAGTCTGCGGAGTTTGGACAACTCAATATGGTCGGTCGTGACTCCCAGGGACGATTTTTTGCTGTGTCAGATCCTCGGGGACCTGGCATCGGCGCTATCTACAAAAAAAACTAGAAGAACTTGAATGAAGCTTCACCGCGGACTTCGTGAATCATGTCCTTGTCTGATCGATCACCCATGATAAAGCCGTAGGTGAGATTCCAAAAAAACTTTTGTACCGCACTTCCCATCAACTTAAGTCCCGCCCCTCCTGCAGCATCCGCGGAGAGTCGATCCATTCGGATTTCCCGGTAGGCGATAAAGTGTCCAAAAGGTCTCAGAGCCAAAGTGCGCTGATCATTGAGATAGTATCTGAGACCCATCTCGCTGGCCCACGCTCGATCAAGGCGCAAATCCCCTGTCAGCATTCCGATATAGTCGCGTCTCCAAACGCCTCCCTTGATCGCATTTAAGCGATCGGCATCAGAGATCCAGGACAAATGCGTATCAATCACAAAAACAAAGCGAGGCGAGATCGGCAGCGCACTCATGACTGAGGCCATCGCAGCAGCATAGTAATCAATATCTCTCTGAAACCCACCAACTCCCCAAGCTCTGTTGCCTTGGCGATAAAATGTCCCTGCCATCAGTGTAGGTCTCACTCCAAAGGTGACGAGCTCGCTCGGCGGTCGAGCCGCGGATTCGAGGCTGGCGACAATGCCATGTTCCCAAAAATCTTCTGGAGCTACAAAGTCTGGAGCAACGCCTTTGTCATAGGGATGCAGATTGTGGAACTCATATTTTAAATTGAAGTCAAAGCGATAAGGAGATTCCCCAAATCTCGTCATCATTCCCGTAAAAACACCTGTGCGATGAGCGCTAAAGGCATACTGATCAAAGCTTTGACCGTTGATGTTGGGTTCATCTCCTGCTTTCCACAAAAAGGTGTCGGCACCTGCAGTCCACTTCCATTCTGAAGTCACTGGAAGGCGAACTTCGGCGCGATGGAGCAGAACCGCACTCAGCAAATTAAAATCCATCTTTTGAGCTTCCGAATAGCGATAGATGAGAATTGGTTTTGGAATTGCCGCCAAAATGCTCAAGTCATCGTTGAGCTTTTGACTCGCAAAAACACTCGCTGTGAGCGAATGCGGCGAGGCGGTGGTTGTTGCTTTAGTCTCAGTTGTCTGAGCGGCTAAGGATGAAGTCCATACAAAGATGAAAAGAGCAAATTGAAGACAAAAATTGAACTTACTGCAAAAGCGCATCGAGCTTTCCTTCCGCATCCAAAGCGTAGAGATCGTCGCAACCCCCGATGCATTCATCTCCAATAAAAATTTGAGGAACAGTTCTAAACCCCGTTCGTGCAAAGAGCTCTGCGGCCTGGTCCATTTTTCCTTCCAGGTTCACTTCCAAAAACGAAATTTGTTTCTTTGTGAGGAGGGCCTTGGCCTTCACGCAGTAGGGGCAGCGCTCTTTGGTATAAACGGTAACGGACTTCACTTAGATGAGATTCTTTTCTTTCAAAAGAGTTTGGAGTTCTCCGCTGTCAAACATTCCACTCAAAATATCGCAGCCGCCGATGAGTTGACCTTGAACAAAAACTTGAGGAAATGTCGGCCAATTCGAAAAATGTTTCATCCCAAAGCGAAGCTCGGGATCAGAAAGAACATCATGTGTGGAATATTTAGCGCCGAGTTTCTCGAGAATTTCTACAACGCGAGCCGAAAATCCACACTGCGGAAATGTGCGATCGCCTTTCATATAAAGCATGACGGGATTTTCACTGATTTGCTTTTGAATGCGTGCATTGAGAGCGGCTTGATCCTTGACGTGAGCACTGGTGGCTTGGGGTTGAGTGTTCATAACGTTCCTTTCATGATTATGATCCGACAGATGTCTTTATTTTGAGAGCGTGAATCGGCCCGCCGACAGAATCTCCGAGCGTAGCGTAAATCATTCGATGCTGATCGATCATGGATTTGCCCAAGAAGCTCTTGGACTCGACACTCACTTCAAAATGGTCAAATGCCCCTGTTAAATCCGTCACCTTTACGTGACAGTCAGGAATTCCTTGGCGGATCAGTCTTTCAATCTCTTGGGGGTCGAACATCGCGCAAAGCCTAGCAAAGGAACCCCTTGTTTGCTAGTTTCGGAGCCTAAAGTTGATGGCAAAGAACCCCTCCATATATATAGAGCAGCTTTTGGCTGACTTTAAGCGCTCGCCCCATCGTTGGATTGGGCTTGAGGTCGAGCGTCTGGGGGTCGATATCCAAACGGGCAAACGCCTCGGTTATCAGGAGCACCTTAAAGCCCTTCTTGAGGCCCTGATAGGGCAAAAGGCCTGGCGGGTTGAGTATCAAGTAGGCCCCAATCCTTTGGCGATATCACGACAGCTCCATCAGATTTCGCTCGAGCCGGGTTCTCAATTTGAAGTGAGTCTCGCACCACGCGCGAATATTAGGGAAATTGTCAAAGCTCAAGAGCAGATTGACGCCGAGATTAAAAGTCTCCCGTTAGCCAAGAATTTTGCATGGCTCGGAGTGGGAATGAATCCGCTCGATGTTTTTGAGGATCGAAGTCTCTTGCCGAGTCCTCGCTATGCCCTGATGAATCGCTATTTTGAGCAAAACAAAGGGCGGGGTCGCGAGATGATGCGACTCACGTGTGGCCTCCAGATCAATTTGGATTTTGCAGACGAAAGGGAAGGCGTCGAGATGCTGAGACTTGGGTTTCAGATGATGCCTTTTTTGTCAGCGCTGTTTTCTAATTCTCCCTACAAGCGAGGAAAAAAGACGGGAGTCCTTTCGGAGAGACATTTAATTTGGAAGCAAACAGATCCGTTGAGATCAAATTTTTTGGATCGTGTTTTTGAGAGTGATTTTTCTCTCAAAAAATGGGCGCAGATGGCGAGTCAAGTTCCTCTGATGTACGCCTATGATACCGAAGGAAATGTGTTGGATGTTCAGGGAGCGAGTCTCAACGACCTTTCTGAGCCAATGCAAAAGGGCAATGCCTTGGCGGCGATGAGACAAATTTTTACAGAGGTGAGATACAAGCCCTGTTGTATTGAGCTGAGATCCTTTGATCAGGTTCCGCCTGCTTACCGATATGCAGCGACGGCGATTTGTGTCGGAATCCTCTACAACGATAAGAGACGTGGAGCGCTTCAAGAAGGGTATTCAAAGATCTCGTCGGCAGCAGCATTGTCCAAACTTATGGAAGAAGGCGCTCGCCAAGGCCTTCAATCAGATTTCATGCATAGCGAGTTATGTAAACTTGTAGACCTCGCTCAAGAAGGACTTGAGCAAAGAGGTTTTGGTGAGCAAGAATTTTTGCAACCCGCTCGCGATTTGTTGAATGCCCGTCAGACCCCAGCAGAAATCTGGGTCAAAGCCTGCGGCGACCAACTCATAGATCAAAAGTGGATGGAGATTTTTCAGGGATGAAGCGCGCTCTTATTATCGGGGACAACCTTGAGACATTAAAACCTCAGTGGGACACGTCTCTCTATTTTGCACGCTCATTGCAGCGATCGCATTGGCGGGTGAGTTGGACAACGAGTCGGGATTTGATCTGGAAGGGGCATGAGCTCGAAGGCGAAGCGCAAGAGCTCGCCGCTTTCGTCAGAGGGGAACTTCCTCAAATTCAAAAGACCTCTCTGCAAAAAATTTTGAGTTTTGATCTGATTGTTATTCGAAAGGATCCGCCATTTGATGATTCTTACTTGAGACTAGTTTGGATGCTCGCTCCGTTCGAAAAAAAGGTGCGGATGTTTAATTTGCCGAGCCTCCTTACGCGCTATCACGAGAAGCTTTTGCCCTGGGAGGGCTTGCATCAAGGGTTTTTGAATGAAGATGATCTGCTCCCTATTTTGATGGCTGAGCGTTCGGATCTGGCGCAGGGATTTTTGGCCGAGCAGGGGGTTCAAAATTATGTCACAAAGCCTTGGCTCGGATATCAAGGACACGAAGTCTTTAAGTTGGATGCTACGGCGACCAAAAGTTTTAAGTGGGAGAGCTTAGAAGATTTTAGAATTATGCAGCCCCTCGTCGAAAACATCGAAGAAGTCGGGGATCGACGGGCGTTTTTTTCGCAGGGTCAGTATCTGGGAAGTTTTGTGCGCATTCCTGCCAAAGGCTCAATTGTTTCGAATATTGCCAGAGGCGGAACTGCCGTGGATCGAGCTCTCACCAAGGCCGAACAAAAGCTCATCTGGAAAGTCGAAAAATTTTTGCAGGCGATCCATATTGATTTAGCGGGAGCCGATATCATTGATGGCAAGTTGAATGAAATTAATATTACTTCTCCGACCGGACTTGGGGTTTACGAAAACCTATTTGGAGAGGATTTGAGTGATAAAATCCTGAGGGCGATTGTCTGATGAAGCCTCCTCTTCAGATCAAAGACCTCGTGATTGACTACACAGTGAACGGAAAGATTCATCGCGCCGTAGATTCTTTGAATTTGAATTTGGCGGAAGGGGAGATCTTTGGACTCTTAGGGCCAAACGGTGCGGGCAAGACGAGTATCATTTCGGCGGTGACGGGGCTTTGGTCAGAGTTTGACGGAGAGATCAAATTGTTTGGTGCTGCGAGTGGTTCGATGGAGGCCAAGCGATGTGTTGGACTCGTGCCACAAGAAACGGTGAGTTACGGATTTTTTAGCGTCGAAGAAATTCTTAAATTTAATGCCGGCTATTTTGGGGTCGCTCATCCTGCGGCGCGAATTGAGTTTTTGCTCAAGCGATTGCAACTTTGGGATGTGAGGCACAAGAAGATGGCTCAATTGAGTGGGGGAATGAAGCGCCGTCTCATGATTGCCAAAGCGCTGATTCACTCACCTCGGCTCCTTCTCTTGGATGAACCTTCAGCGGGTGTCGATGTCGAGCTCAGAGAATTGCTTTGGGAGTTTGTCCGCGAACTCAATCGCGAAGGGGTGACGATTGTTTTGACGACTCACTATATTGAGGAGGCCGAGCGCCTCTGTCATCGCATTGGCGTGATTCATTTGGGCAAGCTCTTAGCTCTCGATGAAACGCGTCGCCTCACTCGCTCCATTGCGCAGCGCTGTTTGCAGATTCAATTGCATAATGGCAATCGGCTCGAAAAAACAATTCCCGCGGATTGTGATCTGAGTCAGGTGTTTCAGGAGCTCAGCCTTCGGATCGAAGATATTAAGGATTTGAAGATCGAAGAGCCTCGACTCGAAGATGCCTTTAAACAAATTGTTTTTGGCAAAGGGGGAGTATCATGAAAGCCGAAGTCTTGGCGTTTCGCTCCCTTCTTTGGAAAGAGATTTTGAGATTTTACAAAGTCTTCGTCCAAACAATCTTGAGCCCACTGATTAACTCAGGTCTTTATCTGCTTGTATTTGGAGTGAGTTTATCGGGAGTGCTATCTCCTCATCCGGGAGTGGACTATTTAACATTTTTGATTCCAGGAATTCTGGCACTGGGAGCTTATAACAACGCACTTCAGAATTCGGCATCGTCCATTATGGTAAGTAAATTTCATGGAGATATTCAGGATGTAAGATTGATCCCGCTCTCTTCGTTTTGGATTGCGGTTGCTTATTCATTGGGAGCTTTGATTCGAGGAGTGGCGGTGGCTTTGAGTATTTTGATCATCGCCGAAGTCTTTGCAGTGTGGAGACTCGGTCATATGGTTTTGCCTCAGTCTCCCCTTTGGGCGATCTATTTTTTGGTTGTCGGGTGTTTAATTTTTGGAAACATAGGAATTGGGACGGCGTTTTTGGCAAAGACCTTTGATCAGATCAATGCTGTCACAAGCTTTATTATTTTGCCGCTCATCTATTTGGGAGGCGTGTTTTTTCCCATCAGTGGGTTGAGTCCGTTTTGGCAAAACATCTCTCATGTCAATCCGTTGGTGTATTTGATCGAAGGCTTGAGGTGGGGGTTTTTGGGAACTTCACATCTTGAGCCCACATTTTGCGCGATCATTGTCTTAGGATTTCTTATCGTCTCAAGCCTTTGGGCCTGGCATGCCGTAAAAAAGGGTTCATTCCAGCGATTTTGACTTTAAAAAGCTCTGGTATCTGGCTAGGGTTTTTGAAGGGAAACGGGTTAAACAAAATTAAGGGAGAATTTTCATGAAGCGAATTCATTGGGCAGCTTTTGCTGTGACATTGTTGGCGGCAGTGAGCTGCCGAAATCCAAATGATGTGGGCAAGGATATCGAATCCAGTTTGACGAGTGAGGGGAATCGTTGGCTCGGAGTTGCTTCCTCGTCGGAGGTGGCAGGAGATCGGGTGACTCAAGTCATTCTTTCTTGGACCGAAGCCCTCGGGCGTCTCAAATCTTATACGGTAGAAATGGCGAAACTCGTCAAGGATGCGAAGCCCGAAGACATCAAGGAGTACAGTGGCCGCATTGAAAGTTTGAGAGCTCCTCTGGAGTCGCTGCTCAGCCGAAGCGAGCAAGTGAGTTTGCGAGTTCCGAGTTGGTCTCAGACTCAAGTGTCGAATGCACTCAAAGAGGCCACTCAGTCTTTGAATGAAATCTCAACAGCTTACTCTACGATCTATGGACAAGCTCCGAATCGACCTACCTTTCAGGTAAAAATTCAGGTCGACGAAAGACTCTATGATACCTATGGAGATTGTGTTGGACTCTTCGCTCATTCGAGGGATTCAAACTGCAAGATTGCAGCGACCGAAGGTTGTACGCATCAGACGAATATTGATTGCGTGAAGCGCTTGATTGCGGATCGCTCCTCTTGGAGTGGGCTCAATTGCACCACTGTCTATGAATCAAAGGAAGAGGGTTCCTACGAAGTCATCTCGGAGTGGATCAAAGTGGGCTTGAGAGCTTGTCAGGCAACAGCGCCTATTTTTAAGACCAATTGATTCTGAGCATCAGAAGTATATTTCTAAAGGGCGGATTTTATTCAGTAAATCCGCCCTTTTTTATTTGAGCAATCATTGACCTTTGGCCTTTAGACCATAAATTAGAAGTACTATGGACCTCAATCGACTCACCGAAAAGACCCAAGAAGCTCTCACTCAAGCGCAGAGCAAAGCCATTTTACATCAGCACACTGAGGTCGACGTAGAGCACTTTCTCTATGCGCTTTTGGAGCAAGACTCAGGCTTGGTCGCAAGACTCTTTCATAAGATGGGAGTTCCGGTGCTTTCGTTTTTGAGTGGGCTAGAAGCCGAACTCAAAAGACGTCCTCAGGTGTCGGGTCCTGGAATTGATCCAGGGAAGGTGTTTTTGACTCAAAGACTGAGTCAGATTTTGGTGAAGTCCGAAGAAGAAGCAAAGCGACTCAAAGATGAATATATCTCGGTGGAGCATCCTGTGCTTGCGATGCTCGAATCCGAAACAACATCCGCTCTGGGGAAGCTCTTTAAGCAATATCATTTGAGTCGCGATAAATTTTTGAAAGTTTTGACCGAAGTCCGTGGAAATCAGAGAGTTCAATCCGCAAATCCCGAAGCCACTTACGAGGCTCTCTCCAAATATGGCCGAGATTTGGTCCGTGAAGCCAAGACTGGAAAGCTCGATCCTGTGATCGGAAGAGATACAGAGATTCGCCGAGTGATTCGGATCCTTTCGCGTAAGACCAAAAACAATCCTGTTTTGATTGGGGAGCCTGGCGTCGGAAAAACCGCGATCGTCGAAGGACTTGCTCAGCGAATCGTGCGCGGCGATGTGCCCGAAGGGCTCAAAGATAAAACCGTCTATGCACTCGATATGGGTGCACTCGTGGCCGGTGCCAAATTCAGAGGGGAGTTCGAGGAGCGATTAAAGGCGGTCTTACAAGAAGTCAAAAATTCAGAAGGCCGAGTGGTGATGTTTATTGATGAACTTCACACGATTGTGGGAGCTGGCAAAGCTGAGGGCTCGATGGATGCGGGCAATATGCTCAAGCCCATGTTGGCTCGAGGAGAGCTTCATTGTATTGGAGCCACAACTCTTGATGAATATCGCAAACATATCGAGAAGGATCCGGCGCTCGAGAGAAGATTTCAAACGGTTTTGGTGACTGAGCCCAGTGTTGAAGATGCCATTTCGATTTTGCGAGGCCTCAAAGAGCGTTTCGAAATTCATCACGGTGTGAAAATTCAAGACAACGCTCTTGTCTCTGCAGCCACTCTCTCTCATCGCTATATCTCAGATCGGTTTTTGCCCGACAAGGCGATTGATCTCGTCGATGAAGCGTGCGCGATGATTCGAACCGAGATTGATTCGATGCCTCAGGAACTCGACGAAAACTCTCGAAGACTCATGCGTTTAGAGATCGAAGAAGCAGCGCTCAAAAAGGAAAAAGACAAAGCTTCTCAAGAGCGTCTCAAGGATATTCAAAAGGAAGTCTCCGAGCTCAAAACTGTTTTGCAAGGAATGCGTCTTCAGTGGGAAAACGAAAAAAAGGGAATTTCGGGTCTCCAGCAAATCCGGGAACAAATCGAGCAAACCAAGTTGGGAATCGAAAAAGCCGAGAGAGATTATGATCTCAATAAGGCTGCAGAACTCAGACATGGGCGCCTTCCAGAACTCGAAAAAAAGCTCCTCTCTGAAGAGCAGAGAGTGGGAGCCAAAGTCGGCGACAAAAAGCTTTTGAGAGAAGAGGTCACTGAGGCGGAGATTTCGGACATTGTCAGCAAATGGACGGGTATACCTGTGACGCGTCTTTTAGAGGGCGAGAAGCAAAAACTGCTGAAGCTCGATCAGATCTTGCACGAGAGAGTGATCGGCCAAAACGAAGCCGTAGAACTTGTGGCGGATGCTGTGATTAGAGCGCGTGCCGGGATCAAGGATCCCAAGAGACCGATTGGATCCTTTATATTCTTGGGCCCGACAGGAGTGGGTAAGACAGAGCTCGCTCGAGCGCTCGCCGAGAGTCTTTTTGATAGCGAAGAAAACATGATTCGCATCGATATGAGCGAGTATATGGAAAAGCATACCGTCTCTCGATTGATTGGAGCTCCTCCGGGATATGTTGGATATGACGAAGGAGGGCAGCTGACAGAAGCTGTGCGCCGCCGACCCTATAGTGTTGTGCTCTTTGATGAGATCGAAAAGGCTCATGCCGATGTCTTTAATGTCATGCTTCAGATTTTGGATGACGGACGGCTCACGGATTCGCAAGGACGAATGGTGGATTTTAAAAACACCGTGATCATTATGACATCCAATATTGGATCGCCTCATCTCCTCGAAGGAGTCACCGAAAAAGGTGAGATCAAGGAACAGGCGCGTGAAAGCGTGATGAGAGAGCTGCGCTCGCATTTTAGACCAGAGTTTTTGAATCGTGTGGATGATATTGTTTTGTTTAAGCCGCTCACTCTTGAAGAAATCGAAAAAATCGTCGGTCTTCTTGTGCAAGGAATTCAGTCCCGTTTGGCCGATCGCCGAATCACTTTGAGTTTGAGTCCAGAGGCGCTGAAGTTTGTCGCCGAATCGGGTTACGATCCAGTGTATGGCGCTCGACCGCTGAAGAGATATTTACAAAGAGAAATCGATACTCGAATTGGACGCGCGTTGATCTCTGGAGACGTTGAAGACGGAACCGAAATCGTGGTTCGTCTCAAAAATAAGGAACTTGTTTTGGAATTTTTGAAGGCGGATCAAAGGACAACTTCTGCCAAAAAGAAATCAAGCTAATTGATGATCAAGGAGGCGCGAAGTTTCCTCCTTCTCCCTCTTCGGATCCATCACAACTGGGAACGATCGAGCTTCCTCCAGCGGACTGTGTGGCCATCAAGAGAGAATTTTCGATCGCGGTTTGGGCTCCCGCCACGACTTGATCGTTGATGTCGTCGCAAAGAAGTGCCAGAGGAATGTTTCGGGTGCCTGCGACCATGGCCACATGATTGTCTCCGTCAAGATCCCCAACGACTGCAAACACGAAGTCATCCTGACTCGCAGCCTGAGAGACGTCTCTCGCTTTAGGCCCAAACTCTCCCCCTACAATATTGTTTTCGACGGCCAGATTCTGTGAAATCCGTTCGCGCTCTTCGATCATCCACATAGAGTAGGCAGTGGGATCTGCAATGGCTCCGGAGCCGACAATGATATCAAAGCGACCATTGAGGACTCGATAATTGATGGAAGGATCTTCTCCGACGTTAACTGCGGAAGGATCTGCAGAAAACTTGGACGCAAATCGTTGCATCATATTGTAGTTTTCGGCTTGGCCTCGACGGATCGCTCCGGCGTGAGTCGCCGCTTCAGAAAGTTTTGCTTCGTAAAAGTATCGAGTGAATCCTGGCACAGCGACGCTCGATAAGATTCCGACAATCGATGTCGCGATCATCAGCTCGGTGAGAGTAAACCCATGATTGAAATGTCTAAGGAAAAGCCTACTACGCCCCATAGCTCCCTACCTCCACTCGAAAGATAGAGTTTGCAAGGGGTGTTCCCGAAAGTTAACATGTGATTTCAAGGCCTTAAGTGTTTAAGAGGTCTTAAAATCGACAAAGACTGTCGGGGGGGCGGGCAAAAATGCCTGACTGGACAAATCCAAAAAACCCAGTGTTTAGAATGCTTTGGATCGCCTTGGGGCTTTTGTTTGTGGGGCTGGTTCTTTTTGGAAAGCTCGCCGAACTCGGGATCATTTCGTGGCCACGCTCTGCTGTGATTCAGTTGGGGGATGCATCTTGGCTGCGTCTTAAAGCCAGTCTTTGGGATCAGACAAATTCAAGAACCATCGATCCCAAGCGCATTCAAGTGCTCGATCTCTTTGAGCCTCATTCTGCGCAGTTTTACTTGAGTGATTTCAAAAAAAGGGAACTCGTTTCAGCAGTCAGAAAATATCCGGGCTATATCCTCACCAGCATTGATCCGCAGTTGATTCGAGAGGACAAAATATTGAGTGAACTCCTCGAGAACCCTCGGTTTATTCGACCGGTTCGATTTTTGGCTGGGATGCCTTCAACGCTTGAGCTCGAAAAATCATTGGCTTCTAAGGTCAAGGGCGAGCGCGAATCAGTGATTCCCAATTCGTTTTATCTTGTTCCGTCGGATGCTTCGTATTTTGGAGGCGCAGAAGCGCTCTTGGGGACGAACTACTTGAGCCTCGAAACTCAGAGTCGCTCCGTCAATTTTTTGGATCTGATGAGTCGTGGAGCACAGCACTGGATTCCATCTGGCGTTTTGACATTTGCGGCTCAGGCTCATTTGTGCGTGGGCCCTCAGCTTTCGTCCAATGATCAAGAAGTTTTGTGTTCGTCAGGAGAGTATTCGAAGCTTCCTCGGATACTCTTTCCACTCTTTAGTCGGGTTCAAGGTTTTGAGCGAATCCGATCTGTGAGTGAAATCAAACACTCCCAAGTTTTGCTGATTGATGTCTATGATCCTTATCGAATTTATCCTACACCCCGAAGTCTTTTTGAATCGTGGGGGACCATTACCGCGACGGGTATTCAAAGCCTTCAGGCCGGCACGTTTCTTACTCGACCCATCGCATTGATATGGGGGGAGATGTTGTTTTTGATTTTGTGTGTGGGACTTATTGTGTGGGCGATGCGCGGGATGAGTTCAAAGCATTTTCTGGGGTTTCTCTTTGTCCTCAATTTTGCTTTATGGGGGATTGATGCAGCAGCGACAGTAGGAATGCAGTGGAGGACAGATCCCATCCCTCTTGCTTTGTTTTTGATTTGCTTTTCGATCGTTGCGTTTGGGGAGCGTTCGGCGCGTGAGTTTGCACAGCGCTCTCTCATCGAGAGAGCGCTTCAAGGATATGTAAGCCCTCATCGTTTGAATCGTCTCTTGAGCGGCGAAGAAAAGTTGCAGCTCTCGGGTCAACGCAAAGACTTGGCCGCACTCCTCTTGGATATCAGTGGATTTTCCAAACTCATCGAGAGTCTCTCTCCTGAGCGCGCCTTTGATGTAATGAGAGAATTTTACACCTTGATCGATCCGATTATTTTTGAAGAGGGCGGATTCATTGATAAAAAAACAGGGGATGGAATGCTCGCGTGCTTTGGAGATGAGGAGCAGGGTAATGGGGGAGGTTCTCAGAAAGTCGTGCCCTCGGCTGTGAATGCGGCCTTACGAATTCAAGAGCGACTGCTCAATCACAAATTTGAAGGCAAACTAACGCTCAGAGCTCGAATTGGAATCAATTTTGGATCCATGATGATTGGCAATACAGGTAGTCAAAAGCATTTTAACTATACTCTTTTGGGGGAGGCTGTGAATTTTACTCAGCGATTGGAGGCGGCTTGTCCGGAAGGTCGAGTTCTTTGTGGGGCCACTGTCAAAGAGTGTCTCAATAGAGATTCTCGATTTGAATTTCAAGAAATAGAGATCGTAGTCAAACACAAGGCGGAGCCCGTGAAAGCGTACCTTGTCAGCCGAGCATAGATTTAAGGTTCTGCAAGATTATATTTTGGGCTGCCCTCTTGAAAGCTGGACTCACCTTGATCACCGGCTGGCTTATTGGGGGACTCCGGCGCATTTGGGTCCTCATTAGGGATGGGATTTACTTTATCAGGCATTCCCATGCCGCTAGAACCTCCACCCAGTTGAAGTGAATTGAGATAAGCCATACCACCACGGAGCGGATGAGCCTTAACGGGTGGGATGGTGACATTCAGTCCAAGACCGCCGTCGACGGCAAAATCTCTCACGCCAATTTCGTTGCTGGCTGTCTCAATGACAGTGGCCGTTGAAGGTCCAGATGTTCGCGAGGCAGTCATCGAGAGATATGAATTCTTGGGCAAAGTGAGAGTAAAGCTCGATCCCGTCAGGGTCGTTGATGTTCCTCCCTGAAACACGATTTGAGTAGAGTAAGTGAATGGCCCCTGACCATAAACGGTATTCAAAGGATCAATGATCTCGCCAGTCACATTGATGGATGAGGTTGTCTCAGAATTTCGTGTGAGTTTGAGAGCAATTCCATTGGCCTTTAGATTAAATGCAAATCCCAAACTCTCCACATTCCACTGGCTCATATTGGCTTCGGCTGGGTTGGGGCAACTGAGTTTTCGATAGAAGGCAAAATCATAAGAGTTGTTGGCTTGGCCAGGCAGGATAATCGATGTGCCCGTCAGAGGAAATCCGCCAGGCAAACGCGCGAGCAGCGGGCCATCCATATTGGGGATCCCTGTGGAGACCGTGCCGGTGGCTCTAAAATCAAAACTATAAAAATCATTCATTTCTGATGGATTCCTAAAGCTCACAATATTGTAGAGCGCAGCGCCTCCTGTCACACGATCCGGAAACGCGTTGAATACATTGATCGCACAATTTGGATTCACATTGTTAGATGTAGGAAGAGACGTAAACAGACTCGAAGCTGTGGTCCCTCTCAACGTCGCCTGAGGCGTAAAATTGAGTCCAACAGCATTCGCCGCAGCGGTCCATGTGTACTCGGAAGGCGCCAATCCAACAGTGGAATAAACACCATGAGACAAAAATGCGATTTTGACGGGGCGCACGCAACTAGAGCAGACTGCCTGCGCAGCATCGACAAATGTATTTGCAATCTGAGTCATGGTGAAAGGTCTGAGATTGAGATCGGTCAGACTCATGGCGTGGTATGCAATCTTCAGTGTGTTGGTCACTCCAATCATCATGGCCATGCGGGTAAGAATATTGAGCGCCAACTGAGCCGCATTAAACTGAGGGCCGTAAGGAGGGTTGCTCGAATTATACTGGGGTGGCCACGAGAGACTTGTTGTACTCGCGGGGAGGGGAGGGAGTGTTGCAGTTGTAGGATTTGCGGATTTGTATCCGAGGCTTGTGTGGACAGGATAGCCCTGTCCATAGGCATTCTTGAATGAAGCCGATTGACCACCAAAATTGAGGGCTCTGTTCATCGCTTGATTGAGTGCGGTGATATCCATTCCCATAAAGTGCAATGGCTTTGTGGGAGCAGAGTGCAAAACAAATTTTGAATTATCCCCCGCGGGATCCCAGCCCTCCATCAGCAGCTGCATAAACATAGGGACGCCTTCGGCCCAGAATGCAGAGGCATGGGTGACGGTTGCGAGGCTGCCTGTCACCGTCGACATAAACGAAGCATCCCCAAGGAATTGTCCTTGAGCCGCCAAACGTTGAAGGAGAACTGTGATCAATTCATGGATCACAGTGGTGTGTGCAGATGTATAAAAAGCCTCACTTCCAAATCCTGTGGCTCCAGGCATCCCCGCTGAGACAAGGCTCTGCATCACTTGACTCGGCACCGTGGAAAACACGATTGTATTGTTAGAGCCCGAATTGATGTACTGGCCGGTGTAGGGCATGCTCGTAATGTTCGGCCAGAGTTGATTCCTCACAATGATTTGAGTCCCTCCGGGAGTTGTTCTGAAAGCCGCTTGCTTACCCGTTGGGAGAAAAGTTACAGGAAAGAAATTCTTTAGAAATTTTGTGATTTGCGAGAACGCAGTACCTGATGCCAAGTTCATGGCGCTCGCATTGGAGCTGTAGTTGATACCAGCAGCGTCGGTGCAGGGCAGCCCAAAAAAGTTTTCCAGAGTATGGCAATACGTGATGTTCAGAGGGGGACGAGTTGTCGGTAATACAGGCCAGCCCACGGGAGCCGCATTTTCCATTTTGATATAGGAACTCTGCAATTCTTGAGAATTCGTGGAGTTTAGTATTGAGAGACATGTTGCACGATCCGCTGCAAAAAAGTTTTGATCGGCCTGAAGTTCTCGAATGAGTGCCAGTGCGGGATCGAGGAGGCGTCGACCATTGATACTGAGGTCCGTAGATTTGAGTGCAAAGTTTTTGGTACAGGCAGGCATGGAGGCTAGATTGAAAAGGGGTTTGAGCGCTGTCTTGCTTTCTGCGCTGTAATGAATATTTGCGACCTTCATGAGGATGTCAAAAATGAGCGGCTTTCCTTGGCTCGAGAGATTCTCATTATGGAGTGCAATGGAGACGGCGAGATACTTCATCGCTTCTGTTTCTGAGGGCATTTGAGTCGCAAGTGTCTGACAGGGCGTATTTGAAGCCCCTTCGGGAGAATAGCCCGACGCCGAAGCACTCCCGTTAGCCAGTCCTTCGACTTGAGTTTGGCTTGTTTTTCCCTTTTGCATTTGCCCTTGGAGTTTTGGACTCGTTGAAAAGTCTAGTGTCGAGATGAGGAGGCTACAAATGACTTGAGAACTTTTGGAAGTCGTTAGCGCCTCTTGCAGTGCCTCATAAAGCTCAAGTGAAAAGTGCTCTGCGTTCAGTGAGTAAGCACCTGCAGGAACATAAAGGCCAAGATTATACTGATCGCTTGCGAGGAGGTTAAGAACGGCTTGCTGGTCGAGCGTGAGAGTGGCACTGGATCGAGTCATAATTGATTCGTTCAAGGATTGATTAGCCACGACCGCTGCATGACTTGGCACAGATGCACTTGTGAGACTCAAACTCAGAATAAAAATGAACGATGATCCCCGCACAGACCCCTCTTTTCTTTAAAAGTCCTCAATGGATATGATAACGCAAAGCATTAAGGACCGTGGGGGAGCAGGGCTAAGTGCCTCAATCTACAAGTGCATTTACGAATCCCTAAACCTTTTTGTTCCTTATGCCGTCATACCTAAGAATGGCGAAGGGGAGATCAAGACGAACAGCGCTCAAAGTGGGTATCCTCGGTTTGGGGCGATTGGGCACTGCCATATTGGGAGGTCTCAAAAAAAGTAAGGCATTCAAATTTGAATTGAGTGCGAGCGTAAGAAATCTTAACAAATCTCGCCGTCTTCAGAATCAGTTCAAAATTCCGGTTCATATTGATAATCGCAAAGTCGCCCAATGGGCCGAAGTCCTCATTCTGGCCGTTAAGCCCAAGCAGGCTGAGAAAGTTCTCAAAAATCTGCGACCACATTTAAAGTCGAATCAACTTCTTGTCTCCGTCTGTGCGTCGATCACGCATGCTCAACTCAAATCTTGGGCGGGTTCCAAGATAAAAATCATTCGTGCGATGCCCAATCTTCCCGGGCTCATTGGCGAAGGGGTCACTGTACTCACTCCGTCTTCTCATGTGTCGCAGGAGTCGATGAGCCTTGTGACCGAAATTTTTAAATCTCTTGGGGAGACTCTCATTCTTGAGGAATCAGCATTCGATGCAGTGACAGCGCTCAGTGCCTGTGGCCCTGCTTTTATTTTTACGATCATTGAGTCGCTCATCGAAGCCGGTGTCAAAGTCGGGGTCTCTCGAGAGGATTCGAGAGTTTTAGTGATCAGAACTCTCATTGGCTCTGGTCTGATGCTCGAAAAAACGGGCAAACATCCCGCCGAACTTAAAGATCAAGTCACCACGCCAGCAGGCTGCACCATTGATGGGCTCCAAGCTTTGGAAGAAGGTCGCTTGCGTGCGACACTTCTCAAAGCCATTGTCGCCAGTACCAAGCGTGCGAGTCAGTTGCGGCAAAGATAAAAATTAGGAGAGCGAAGAAGCTTGCGCTGCTTTTGCCTTTTGCTTGCCAGACTTGATTTTGAGCCGCTCGACAAGCCAGTGAAACAATCCGGGCCAATGTCTCACAAGGGAGACGCCGAGTTTTCCGTGCAGAGTGATGACCACTTCACGAGTGCGCTCGAGGCAAGCTTTCAAAATTTTTTGTGCGGCCAAATTTTTGCGCATGACAATCCAAGAAGGTAGCGGATCTCGAGAGCCTGCATGGTGGCGCCCTTGATTGTCGACTTCTCTAAATTCACTCTCGATGAGCCCTGGGCAAATTAAGGTGACCGAAACGCCCAGAGGTTTGTATTCGTGATAGAGAGAATCAGCGAGAGCTTTGACCGCAAACTTGCTCATGGAGTACGGCGCAGATCCTCCGTAAGAGACATAACTCATCACAGATCCAATCAGGCAAAGCCGCCCTTTAGTAGTGACAAGGTGGGGGAGGCTTAAATGACAGGTATCAAGGAGTCCAAAGACATTGGTTTCGAATTGTCGTCTAAAATCCTCCGGCCGGAGATTTTTGAAATCACCTGACACTCCAAATCCTGCATTAGCCACCACAAGATCGATCTTTCCAAAATGGGTGACGCTTGCAGCGACAAATTGAGACTGAGAGTCCTTTGATGTCACATCGCAGACGTGAACAAAAACCTTTTGTGACCCAAGCTCACTTTGAATCGCTTTGAGACGTTCTATTCGTCGAGCGCCGAGAGCCACTCGGGCTCCCAGACGGACAGCTTCTCGGGCCAGCGCCTCTCCGATCCCCGATGAGGCTCCTGTGATGAGTATGACCTGATCTTTCCAGTGAGATTTTAATGAGGCCAATGAAGACCTCCATGCACGGGATTCAAGATCTCGAGGCGATCGTTTTTGGGTGCGTTTACAAGTGTCGAAACTTCCCGGTAGGTTATTTTGGTTTGTGGAAAGGGCTTCATGAGGGCCGATGCCGCATCGAGAGGTCCGCTGAGCCATGTTTGCCAATCTTGCGGGTCAAGAATCACCGGCATTCGATCGTGCACAGATTTGAGAACTTCATTCGCCTCACAAGTCAAGATTGCAAAGCTATCATTTTCGTAGATTCCGGCCATGGCAAAACCGTTCTGAGCAGAGACCGAAATCATCACAGGATGTTTTTTATTGTTTATGGCGACCCATTCAAAAAAACTCGTCGCAGGAACTAAACATCGTCCTTTCTGAAAGGCCGAGCGAAACGCGGGCTTTTGAGCCGCAGTCTCGCTGCGTGCATTGATCCAGCCCTTGGCTTTTTCGTCCTTGAGCCATCGAGGCCTTAGACCCCAGGAAATCGATTTTATGGACTTTTCGGAAGAGGGGAGGATGGGGAGACGCTGGCTCGGAGCGATGTTAAAGCGAGGAAGAAAATCGCTGTCCTCATAAGGAGCCCCCAAAAACTCTTCGAGTTCAAGTCGAGAGAGATTGAGAGTATAGCGTCCACACATTTTTACAAAATGAGCTTGCACGCTAAAATCGTCAAAATAAATCCTTGAGGCTTTGGAAATGCCTTTGTAGAAACTCAAGGATCTATGTACCGAAAGGCTCGACGTCGATCTCATTTACAAAAAGAATTTGGTTTTTATCTGAAGGAAAGACGCGAAGTCGCAGGCTTAAGTCAGAGCGAAGTCGCGCGTGCACTCGGATATTCATCTCCTCAGTTCGTTTCCAATTTTGAGCGCGGACTATGTTCGCCGCCTTTGCCGGCTCTCAAAAAGATTTGCGAACTCTATAAGCTCGTCAAAAAAGATTTGCTGGAGCGAATTTTGCGACAAGAGCGAGAGTATCTCGAAGACTATTTGGGCATTGGCTCTGGCGTACGAATTGTGAGCTCCTTGCCGCGCAGCCAGATTCCTTTGTCTCGCAAAAAATCTCGCAAGCGTTCCGCTTGAAGTTACGGAGAGTCAGACTTTAGTCTGTAAATTATCCAAAACGGCGCTTTGCATTATTTTTTCGTCACTTTTTCTTTAGAAGATTTGCTTTTGGGCGTGCCACAATGTCCCCTTGGAGGGATTTGTGAAACACGCATTTACATTAGGTCTCGTTACTCTGATCACAGTGAGCTGTTCTTCGTCATCTTCCAGTTCGGAAAGTGGATATTCTTCGGATATGGTTTTGGCGTCACCATTTTCGGCTACAGCGTCTGAAAGTATTGTCGTCAAAGGCGTTCGTGTATTCGAATCCACGCGAGCAGGCCGAGTTGATCAATTAAGAGATTTGCTCACGGCGACAACTATTGATGCTTGTTCATTCGCGATCGATCTCAATCGTGGTGACAAATATGCAACGTGCTACGGTCCCAAGGTAGACTACGTGAATCATCCTTTTGATGATACGAGTGACGGCCAGTTGCCTACAGGAGATTTGGGATTTTGGAATTCAACAACTGACAACTCAACCACCGAAGCGTGCACAGCGGGGCAAATCAATAAATTGCTGGATCGATTTGGAAGCGATGCGCATTACGCCAATTTGATTGGGGCCACTCTCAATTGTTTTGCTCGCACATCTGCGGCGTTGCCAGGAGATGGTGAGACAGTGACTCTGGATACGGCAGGATTGACGGCGATGGGATTTGGAACAGCGGGTTCGAGTGATGCTCTCACTGTGGAGACTGCATCCATCAGTGGATCCAACAATAGCGACGGTGACCTTGTTCTCACTTATTCAGTCACAGGGGAACTCTATGACCATGACGCAGGAAAGACTTATGAATTTACTGTGACGACCAAGCATGTCGACACCACAGCAGGATTTGATGCTCTCATTTCCTATGCTTTTTATGATTCAGCGCCGACGACCTATGGCAATTGCCCAAGTTCGGGAGGTCTGACTTATGCGGGTCATTTGATCATCAATAAAAATTCAGAAAGTCAGGTTGTCGAAGAATATGAGACAGCGGAATTTTGCGGCAATTCTACGCCGGTGAATACGACGACTCTCCAAATTGGAATGGCTGATGACTATGAGGCAGGAACGAACACCGATGGATGGGGCAATGACTACAACTATGTGCTCTTTAGTTTTGATCCACGTACCACGGCGAGTACCTACCTTGTAGGTTCTTATGTGTATGCGTGGCAGGCAGGCGAGGGGGACGGATTGTCTCGAATCTTCAATGCCACCATCTCTTCGGACGGCACTACCAAAACAGGTGCAGGCTACTTTGGTTTTGGAAAAAAATTCTATACCGCAGACACAGAAGAGACCGATCTCGGAAAAATCCAAGGTATGGTTTGCAATTGGGCGGGCCCTGGAGGCTACATCAGTACGCCTTACTCACCTTCTGATTATGTTCAGCGTCAATTGATGACCTATGATGCCACCAATGATGTCTGGGAAATGACGAGCGAAGATATTAAGTATGCACCTCACAATTCGTGTACGGTTCCAGATCCTTCAACCGATTCATTTACATTTAACTCAAAGCATTCACAGACAAGTGCGGCTCTTGAGTTTTCGAATGATTACACAGAGCTCTATCCGAGCGGATACAGCAGTTTGAGTGCGGCCGATACTCGAGACCTCTATGATGTCTCTGCGCTCAAGTCGGGCGGATTTTATATTCCGTTTTCGACATTTCCTTCGCGTCCCAGTTTTTGATCCTCAATAAATTTTGTGGGGAGGAAGCCCTCGAATGATTGATCGCCTTGATCAGTGGTTCGGGGGCTCTTTATTTAAGGGCCTCTCATCTATCGGGCCGATAATGTTTATTATGTAAACTTAGCCTGTAATATAGACGAAATTGTGGCGAGTCACCGACGCTACAGGGATAGTTTTCAACATCATTTAAATGCAAGGCCTTCGTCCGTTAAAAATCTAAAAGAGTTTCCAGCATCGGCTTGAGTAAAGCTTCGCAGCTTCTTACGCAAAAACTGTTCTCGAATATTGCTTCATAAGCTTGTCATTCCCAGAGCGCGCTGAGTGCACACTTAAAGAGAAATCTCTTTCACTTGAGAATATAAAATCTGACAGCGAAAAATTGGAAATTTGATTCTATACCTGCTAAGTCGGGTGCGAAATCGGAGTAAGAATGAACAAAATGACTACGACAATACTGGTTCTGTTAGGCCTTTCTGTCTCTCAAGCTTTTTCCGAAGTACGTCCGCCAGAACGCCTCAGTACGGCTGCTCCCTTACTTCGTGAGTTGACAGATAAGCCAAATTTCTCAGTCTACCTCTGGGGCCCCGAATTTCGGCGCCAAATTGGGGAGAACAACGGATGGGGACATATTTCGAGTCGGATTGATGATCCTACCGTAACTACCCTCGTTGAAGTGGAAGTGCGAATTCCAAAGTCAGGCCATAGTACAAATGGCGCTCTCAAAAGATCTGCCATGAATGCTGCGCTCGAAAGGGTCGAGAATCTTGGATTTGACCCGCTGTCCATCAAAGTCTTTGAACCGGGCTTCGACTCAGTCGTCGTTGTCGCTGCCGCCTCCGACAAAGCAATCAATGCATTAGCTCGGAAAAGACCCAATGGGGCGAGAATGAACGAATCTGTTTTCCATATTGACCTTGTCGATACGTTTCCAGAACATGCTGAAGTTTTTGGAGAACGCGGCGATGGCATTTTTAGATATGCCCCCACGGCTCAAGATAGACGTGCGGTTTGGACACGATTGTTGCCGGATAGCTTGCCTGTGGATCGATTAGACGCTGTTGAAAAATATATAGAAGCCACAACTACTATTCTCAATAGTAACAAGACAACGTCGCTGTTGGGGCCCTACCTGAAGCAGATTCTTCTTTATGGACCCCTTTTGGAGCCCAAATCTGCGGGCTTCTTTCAAATTTCAATAAAGGTGCCTGAAGCGGAATACAATCCAGATTTAGGAACCATTAGAGACTTTGTTGTAGCGACCGCCTACAGGCAGCTTCGAGATCTCGGGTTTAAGCCGATGGGTCACAAAATTTTTGGCTTAGGTTTCAGAGGTCAATCAGAAAGAGCCTATCCCGCTCTTGAAGTTTGGGCGTCCGGGAGTTTTGATTCACTTTTTGCACTTTCACAAAGTACGATGTCCAGCACCAACGTACGAAGCCGTTTGGAAGTGAACCGAATTGAAGTTCCTTTTTCAATCGTCAAAGAATCTGCTCGCAGGGCGGGATATGAAGCGTATTCGGGAACAATTCCTGAAATAGCGCCGAGAAGTCGAAATGAACTGAGCACGGCCTTTGCCAAAAGTGAGGGTCCGGCGAGAAACTGGAAGCGCGGAGGCTGGCTAGACCCACAAGATATCAGCGAGCTGTTTTTGCCGGCACAGGCTCGAAGGCAGACGGGGAACAAAGCCCTGCTGTCGAGCGCTAAAATCTGCTCAGCAGGTCTCAAGAGTGTTCGCTAAACTTGATAGTGTCTCCCCCATCCTGAAACATGGAATCAAAAGAACTTTCTTCGCTGACTTCTCACGATGTCCCAAACATTAGCTGCATACTGAGTGCGCAGAGCACTTCAGGATTGCATTGGTTTTTGTTGCCGCTATTTTCTTGAGAATGAAGAATAAATTTTTGCTCATCGTTCTTGCGATTACTGTTTTCAATTCAAATGCTTTGTTTGCGAATGACATCGTCGATCCGACCATTTGCCCACCGAGTGATGTTGAGTCTGAACAATGGATTTTTTCGGGCTCAGTTGGAGAGATCGGCCTGCACTTTGAAGGAGCGAGCGTCAAAGACCTTTGGCTCAACTGTAAGAATAGACTTCATTATTACGAGGTATATTCATTTTCAAATATTAAGGTGAGAGGCGTGAGCTATCCGATAGTGGATCCCTCGATTGACAGTTTCTTTTGGGATTTTAACGATGTTTGCGCACTGGCAGCGCTCAATTCCGCACCCCATAAGCCCCAGCGTTTGAGAGTCTCGGGCCATTTTGAAGCGATTCCTTTTGACGTTGTGGGAAACTCTAAGGTTGAGATGCAAAAGAGAGTCGAGCGATTTTGGAGTAGAGGATTTTTTGAATTGCGTAATGTGCAGAATGTGACGATCGGAACTGAAAAGTTTTCTCCCACGAAAGGGCAGCGAATTCGTTGGAATGCAGATACTGCCAAAGCCATCGTGATCGCCAATATTTTTGACCCTCAAGAAAGATATTTTTCTCAAGGAACCGTGGAGGGGGCTCCCTACGCGCTATCCGGCAATACGAGAGATGAGATCTTTGAGCAGTGCCTGCCTTTCGCTGTGTCCGTCAAAGGCCCCACGGGAATTACGGAGATCGTCATCAACGGCTCCAGGAGCGTGAATCCACAAAGTTCCTACGATTGGACGGCGTCACAAGCGTGTCGCTCTGTGATGGCAGGTGCACTGGATACTCAGGCTCATTGATCCAATCGAGTACCGATACAGACGATCTTCGCAAAATAAATCGTGGACGAAGAGTCTGCGTTCGTTTGTCTGCTCGCAGTGAAGTAAAAGTTCCAGCTGCCAGAGATCTCGGGTGGACGGTAGGACAGTAACTCAAAAGAATCAGCCTCTCGAAACCCCTGCTGGACACAAAACGATGACGCTTGCACTTTCTTTAATGAACTAGACGCATCTACCCGAGTCGCATACAGGTAGTAACGCTCACTCCCCTCATTACCCGTCTTGAACCTCAATCCGTCTGTGAGTGTAAAAATCTTGCCTACTTGCTCGTTGCGCAAAAACTTTTCCATATAAAAATTTGCTAAGTGATGCTCATTGTCCATTTGGCAGGCAAAGTGCCTTGAATGTTCATGCATGATGAGGCCGATAAGCTCGGCGAGAGAAACATGCCTTTGCACGAGCTGATCCACATTAAAATAAATTGTCGCACCCGGCTTTGAATTTTCGGTGCACATGTCCTTTGAACCCGAATCACCGCACGCCGAACGAAAGGCTTGAGGATCGAGATTGTAATTCGAATACCGAACATCATCAAAAAGCCGACTCGGATCCTCGCCTCTCATTTTGAGGACGGTGGCTTTAACACCGGGATCAAGAATAGCGTCTGGCGAAACATAAAGAACCAAACCCTCCAAGATTCTGCGAGTTAACGCAGAATTCGTTGAGAGGTAGATCGTCAGTTCATCTCGCGACAAAGCTCTCGCCTTCTGCATCGCCGTTAAGCTTCCACCATTGTCCTTGTGACTGGCCTCAAGAGTCTCTGCTCGGCTCAACACGGTGAAGATAATAATGGATTTGAGAAATAATCTCATATTCATGACGACTTTCCTTTCTTTTGATTTGCAGGAACAGTGAGTGGAAACAATTGAACACAAAACTGGTAGACCTCGTTGGAAGGATTTCCTGCCAGCAACTTCGCGAGTTTCTGGCGAAACTCGCGAATCAATTCCTTTGCTTGAGGAATATTCTCGCGATCAATCGCAATCGTACTCGATGAAAAAAATCTCTTGGCGATCGGAATCGTCTCCATCTTACTTGATGCGAGTTCGAGAGACTCGCGATGCGATCGACGAAGTGCGGTCGATTGCACATCCTGAGGCGTGTCGAGCTCTTTGGCGGTTTTTACGAGCTTTCCGCTAGGCGTTCGTGCAATGAGCCCCGCACTGATCAGACTCTCGAGTACAACCTTCGCACGAGACTCTGTGATCCCAAGTTTTGCAGCAATCCACGCAGGCGATTGCGAAAAATCCCCGAGTTCGAGACTCTCAAACACGGCGTAGTATTCCCATTCTGCGATAATTCTAAAATCTCGCTCATTATCCAAAACCTTATAATCAGCCTTCGAGAGTTCAACATCTGCAAGACCACGCAGACCTACCCGCCAAGTCTTGGCAGTTGTCTTAAATATCTGCGCTTCTTGTGGCGTGAGGCCTAGGCTGCTGACGACACGGCCCATCTGCCGCTCGGGCAGCCCTCTCTTTTGCCTGAGCACCTCCGAAAGAACAGGAGCGGAGAGTCCTAACTGACGAGCAAATGAACGCAGTGAATAAGCTGAGTTTCGTCGCTGCCGCTCATGGAATTCATTCGACAGCTTTTGCAAATAATAAGGCATCCCCACACAGCAGATTTATCTCTCATGGCCTCGCACGACAAGAAGTCTTGTAACAATCTGTTACAAATTGTTTGGAACAAATAATCCTTTGATGCGCTCCGGTGTGCGCGAATTTTGGATACGTGCCCAACTGCTTCTTGAGAAGTGACTTTTGATCGCCAAACATAGGCGACTGAGAGGTGGCGTTTGATGAGGAATTTTTTTGGGACGTTTAACGGAATTGTTTTAAGTTTGCTCTGGGTCTTCTTTTCATTTTCACTGTGGGCACAAGAAGTGGCTTGCCTCCCTGTGAAGTTGGAGTCTCGACAAATCTGCGGTCTTGATATCACTCAAACAGATCGGGCCTGTCAGCAGCTCAAGCGTGAGATCTCCCAGCGCTCCTGCCCTGCTCACCCCGGACAGGGTCAGCCTCAATGCTGCAGTCTCCTTACCGAAATGATCGAATGTGATGCCACGATGGACTCCGATTTGTTTTGGTGTGTGTTTGCGTACAAAAACTGTTCTTACGGTTGTAACAATCCCGAATAGAAAGGGCCCCTCTCATGATAAAAAATTCGATCATTTGGATATTTGTGATTTCAACATCTCTCTGTCCGGTCTTCGCTGTAGATCAAACTCTCGCCCAGATTGAGTACTGGGGTCCTTGGGGACGATTTGAAGTGGACGAAGTGGCTTGCGAAGATCCTTCGCAGCCCCCGACGGCAGTGCCATTTTCTCCGACCGTCGAAGTCCCGCTCCAGGCACCACTGACGGCCGAATCCTTGGGATCTCATCATGAGGACTTTCTTGCAAAGATAAAAATCAAGTGTGAGGAGACGGGCGAGAGATCCAGTGGCCAGTACGAAGGGGCTTCCAAGCTCTATGTCGCCACCTATGAACCTTTCACCTTTTCTGCATTTCAGAAAGTTCAGACTCACTGCCTTTTGACTCAGTTTTCGGTTTCAGACACTCAGTACCTTTCTTGTGCAGAGAAGCAGAGCGGAATCAACGACGGAAATTATCCAGTCGATCTCGTCGTGGATCAGTTTTGGCGAGGCGAGACAATTTACAGAAGTGCCACCAAATGCCACTACTACTATGCCGTCCCCAAATTGGCTGACGTCTATCAAGTGTCAGCCCGCATCCAGGATTGCAAAATTGATTGTGGAGATATGTGTTCAAAGTTCGAAGCTGATGAAGGAACTTTAACTCAAACAGTCTTTGATCGCTGCCTTGTTTCAGAGGGTCAGAGTTCCACTCTCTTTGCACCCGCAAAGGTGTCGACGTTTGAAGAAAAGTTCGTGGCTCCTATCGATATCTGTCCATTTAAGCGGTTGGTGTTTTCGGCATTGGACAAAGTAAAGTATTCCAATGTCTGCAATCCTCAGTCAGGACTTACAGCGGCCGATCCCTTTGCGGGACTCGCCCTTTACTTAGGAAAGGAATGTGCAGCCCCGACGTCTACCATTCCTTCTGGGGGCACACCCCCCCGTTGGCCAGGAGTTCCATTGTGATTTGTGAAATCTTTGCATTGAACTCTCAAAATAATCACTCTTTCTGATTGGTTAGTTGCGGCATAGACATTGCAAAATTCCACCTCGGTTTCAAGCTGGAGGTGGAATTTGCGCAGAAGTCTCAATTTTAGTGTTTATAGTTTCATAGCGGGAAGTTTGTTTGTGACAGGCGTGCATGCCGCAGCGGTGTCAGGAATTCAGCAGCTGGATCAAGGCAAAACGCTTGGGATGATGATTCCCGCGCCTGAGGCCTGTATCCCTTCCGAAGACTCCCCTCACGACTTGAGTGACACCTTTAACAAATATGGAGCCACGACCATAGCCCCCTGGCTCAATCCTGACGACGGCGTTGCTCCCGTCGCTATGCCTCCCGAGTTCTTTCCCGGAAAGGATCAGGGATTGTTTGAAGACGATAAGGACTATGTTTTTAGACGATTTAAGGATCTCTACAGAAAAATCAAGCAAGCGTGCGAGGCGGCCTATCCAGGAGATGCCGACAAAATCGATCGCTGTGTTTCGGAAAGTCTTGCTAAGGTGATCGATACTGATGGCGATGGCAAAATCAGTGAACAAGAGTTGCGAGATTTTTTAAAGAAGCTTCTTGGCTGGGGTGACTATGCTTCAGGAATTTTGCGAGATCGGATTTTTAAGGGGAGCAAAGGAGACAAGATCCCTCAGTTCGACAAAAACTGTGATGGGTTCTTGGACGCCACTGAGCTCGAAGAACTCTACAAATGGCTCAAAGAGAAAGCCCTCTTAAGCGCAGCGTTGTCAAAGGCTGAGCAGGTGTTGAGTCATTAGGCCTCGAGGAGTTCTCTTGGCGGCGGAGGCACTCCCCCACTGAGGATACTGATCCTTGAGCACTGCAAATGAATGAGGCGCCCATCGATGTATGTTCCATCGAGGGCGTCAATGGAGGCCCAAGCATCTTCCTCGCGTTCAAACTCTGCAAATCCATATCCTATGCAGGTGTGCGAAAAACTATCTTGAACAAGATGAACATTCAGAAGTTTTCCAAAGTGGCAGAGTAATTCTGTCAGACGTTCTTCATCGACGAAGCAACCTAAATTCGAAATGCGAATCACTTGTGACATGTTTCTCTCCTTTTTTTGTTGAGATGCACGACCCGCATCAATTCGAGTGACGAACACTCGAGTAAGACTCCTCATCCATAGTCCATTGAGTGATTTGGTCAACTCGATTGGGACATCCCGCCCTCTGACAAAGGTTAATGTTTTGGATATTTTAAACACAGCAAAAGACCGAGACAAAAACGCCGAGCGTATCAGAATTGATCTCTCAGGGGATTTTTGAACGCAGTCCTTTGGGAAGATATGAAAAAATCGTCATCTGACGAAGGGTGGCAAACCTTTTGCGCGTGACAAGGAGCTCCAAGCGGATTGTGCCGCGGTAGCGATTGTGGATGAGATACGGCCCTTCGCGTCCCCGCTCGAAACGCCCTAAGAAATCCTATCTATATTTTAAGGATCTACTTCCAGAAATCTCAGTCTCGGATATCCTATGAGGGGCGCGTGCATATTTAGAGGGGGTCTTTTGTGAAAATTTTTATTCGGTTGTCGCTGCTGGGAGCGCTGAGCTTCCTGGGAGTCGATCATTTGCACGCTCAGATTGATCAATTTTGTGGATCCGAGACAGTGGAGGGATCGCCTGTCTGCTATCCAGATCCCACTCATATCGACGAAGCTCGCAGACAGTGTCAGCGAGAGCTTGCGATTTGGAGCGATGATTGTCCCCTCAAGGTGGGATGCGAACTCTCGAGCATGAGTCGAGCCGAATGCGAATACTTTACCAATTACGATAGCGGTCTTTGGTGCGTCAAAGTGGTTCAGTCTTGTCACTATAGTCCCAAATCCATGATGGATGCTGATGAGGGGGATTTTTGTAATGAAAGTGTTGCCCCTCCAGGACAGATCTCTTGCATCGGAAAGCTCTGCGACGCTAATCGTCCTTGTGGGGGTTCGTGCACCTGTGCAAGCGGTCGCTGCGTCGGCGTTGCCACAGAGTAAGAAGAGGATTCTGAGTGCTGCTGCGGGACGGCAAGAGACTTAAAACTCTGTTCCAAAGCAGAACTCAGTCTCTACAATCTCCAAAAGTCTAAGGTGAATAAAAACTCCTACCCTTTTACCTCCTTCTGACGCATATTGAATTTTGGGGGTAAGAGGGGATGAGATTTCGTAAAAATTTAGCATTCTTCATTGCAGGGGTCTTGATGTGTGGATCGTTTTCGTCGCCCATGGGAGCGCAAGAGGCCCCCAAGGATCCGCCTGTCGTAGAGCCGACTCCAGAGCAAATTCAAAGAGCTCGTCAATCCGGTCGCGATGATGGACGACCCGATGGTCAGCGCGAGGGCCAAGAACGCGCTCCGCTAGACGGCGAACGACTGGGATCAGAACGAGGTCAGTCTCAAGGTTACAATGAGTGCTTTGATCGCGAAAGGCGATCCGCTGAAGATGCGGGTTACGCCGAGGGATATCGTGAGGGAGAGCGCGTTGGAGAGCGAGAGGGATTTCGCAGAGGCGAAGACGACGGTGAAGAACAAGGAATTCGTGCTGGGCGTGCAGACGGTGATCAACGAGCTAATCGAGATGCTGATCGCGAAGCCTCCCCTCGCGGGCGTGCTCGAGGAATCGAAGAAGCCAATTCGTCCGATGCGGAAGATCGCGGATATGGCGACGGATTAGAGGCAGGCGATGTCCGCGCTCAAGAAACCGCTCGCCGGGTGGATTATGCTCGGGGACGCAAAGACTATCGCGAAGCACAGTTTGCAGAGGCTATTGAAAACCGAGATAGTTTTGCGCAGAAGGCTCCTTTGGTTGTGACAGCTCCGTCACGACGAGGTTTTCAAAATGAAATGATGTCCTTTTTGTCGCAAGCACCTGGCTCAGACTGCCGATATTGCAATCCTCGTCGAAGCTTTGGAACAAGCAAAGAAACCGAGGCCTATCGCTCTGGATATACCGAAGGATACAACAGTGGCTTCAAAAATACTTACGATCAATTGTATCCCGCGGCTTATGATCGAGCGTTTAAGCAAGGCACTGATCGCGGTTGTAAAGAAGCGATGAAATTGAGTTATCGAAAATATTTTGAATCGGGCTCATCGCGTGGCTACGACGAGGGATATTCTTCGGCGTATCGGCGAGCGTATGATCGAAGTTTTCGAATCGCCTATGATGAAAACTTTCGTGACGAGTCGGACGAAATGTATTCTCGTCAGTATGATTCCTATTATCAGCAGCATTATGAATCCGCTCGCTCTCTCGCCTACCGCGATCGGGTGAACGTGCTTTACAAGCGGGGGTTTGATCGTGGAGATGATGAAAAATTTCAAGACGTCTACCCTGTTTACGCGGCTCAGCAATATGATCGGGGCCAGTCAGACGAGGCTTCGGATTTTGAGTCTCGCCCTGTTCGATTACTGAGCGCCGCTGTCACAGAAACAATCCAAAATGGACTTTTTGAGCCCGGTGAACCCTTGCGACTCAAAGTCGATTTGCGAAATTTTTCGAGAACCGCAATCGATTCTCGTGACCTTGTGCTTGAAGTCGCTAGCGTGAACGCTACGGGAGTGTCGATCACAGAGGCTTCTTCTGTTCTTGTGCGAGGGCTCAATCCAAAGAGCCTAACTCAAGTGTCTGAAGCTCTTGAGTTTGTTTTGCCTGAGTCCTTGGTAGACAAAGCTGTCTCGCTCAAAGTGACTGCACGATACCGAGGGCAAGAAAGCGGTGAATCGGTTGTTCAGATCACTCCTCAGTTTCATTTGGCCTTGAGTTTTGCGGAGGCACCAAAGTTGACCGAGGGAATGCGAACAGTTCTCAAAGTTAAAGTTCGCAATCAAAGTCCTCAAGGAGCATCGGGACCTCTCACGCTCGAAATTCTGACGAACTCCGATAAAATCGAAATTCTCAAGCGCGAAGTCGTCGTCAATAGCCTCGCCGTGGGAGCCACAACAATCGTAGAGTTTGCAGTGATTGGACGAACGAGTGAAATCAATCCGAGAATTCCGCTCGTGATTTTGGCGACCAATGAGAGCGCTCGACGCGTCGGACTCCTTGATTTTTCGGGGCAGATTCCAACGGTCAATGACTATAAGATCTCAGTGTCTGGGAGTGCGCAAAGTCTGAGGTCTTCAGGCGTTACGCGAATTCCCTATACGATTCGCAATATCTCCTCGCGGCTGTTGTTTAAAGGATTACAACTCCAGATTCGTGTTCTCGAAGCCGAAGATCCTGAGGCTTTTGCGATTTTGGGACGTAATCCTCAGTACCTCACCCCTCTTGAGAATGGACAATCGCTGAGTTTTGTTTTTCCGATTCTCGCCAAGCGCCCCAACAAGGGAGCTGTCATTGAGCTCGAAGTACAAGAGGATGGACGAACAACGGTGGTTCATCGATTTGATTTTAAAGAAATGGGAGGTCAATAATGAGACGTGTTTTGAATTGGATTTCATTCGGATTGGTGCTCGGGCTTTTGACTGCTTGCGGAGAGGTTGTGCCTGAGGCTTATCGCGGCGAGTTTGTGGATGCTGCAAGTGGTGCAAAATTGCAAATGAATGCAGAATCCGGAGTCTATCAAGAGACCTCAGGGCGAATCGTAAAGGCCCGTACGCATGAGATTTCATTTGAAGAACTCCGTAAGGGTGCTTCGGGTGTTTTTATGCGAGACAATCCCACCAATGCTCAAATTCTCGAGGTCTATTGGGTGAGTCCAGATCTCACCACGAAGCAAGAAGCCGGTGGAATTGAGTCCTATCAAGCGGAGGTGTTTTTCTTCCGCATGGAAAAGTCTAAGCAAACTAAAATTGATCTTTTAAATACTGTTCACTCTCGCGAAGGGATCATTAGTTTGGACGTACCAACTTCTCAGTGGCAAATAGGTTGGCCTGCGGGAAGCAGTCTTCTTGAATTTAGGAGAGTTCAGCCTAAGGCAAACTAGTATTTTGGTTTGGGCTTGATTTCGAAGACTTTGGTAATGGGCTTAAATCCTTGATTAGCCCGCATCGCATTCATTCGATTGAGCTGATCAGCGTTTTTGGCCGCCTTTCTGTCTTCGGCTTTCTGCATATGTTCGGGGAGTTTGCGTCCATCGCGAGAGACGTTTCCCGAATTGATAGGTCCTCGACGGCTGTCATCTGTTTTGACATCGGATTCGGTAATTCCTTCGAGCTCAAGAAGCGAGGCCTTGGGGAGTTCAACTTTAGAAGTTCCATTAGTGCTCGAGGGACTTGCCTTTGGGGGGGGCTGTGAAGTCGTCGGGGATGGCGGGACCAAAGGTGTCAGGCTCTCTTCGTGCCAAAGAGTTTTGAGGCTGGCGATTTTAAGTTTCTTCGCTTTTCGTTCGGCATCCCATCGAAAGGCGGGACTAAAGAATCTTTCCTTTTCGCTCAGAGCTCGACGTTGCTTAGCGAGGAGCACGAGGTTCTCAATCGCCGTGATTCGATCGGCAAGATGCGCATGACTAAATTCTCGAATTGCAAAATCGGTGGTGAGCTCCTTAAACACATCTTCACCTTCAGTATGGAGAGCGACCAATCGATCCTTAAGGGCAATCACCAGAAGTTCTATGTTTTCATCAAGTGCTTTAAGATCAACCGCATCGGCTCTGACCTTTGTGACCCAATACAGATTAGATCCAAAAGTATCGCTGTAGATCACGCGATCAAAGAGATGGTAAAAAAGATCTTGGGCTTCTGCTTCTGTAAGTGCAGGGGCTTCGTGGATCAATCGAGAAACTTGCGCGTTCAGATTTTGGAGGTGGGCAACCGCTTGATTAAAAAGTTCAGGGCTAGCAGCGGCTTCAGCCTGGGGATCGTGCAGCATTCGTAGGCCCTTGGCTTGGACAGTGAGCTGAAATCCTTGGGCCGTACTGAGAAACTCAAGCGTTCTTCCGCATGGGCTGCTTGCTGATGCCGAAGTCGCTAAAGTGAAAAGTCCAAACGCAAACGCGAAAAGCTTTTTAGTGCCCTTTCCCATAAGGGAGGATTCATAACACGAATTGAAGTCAGCGACAAATGTGGCTCTTAAAGCTTAAGCCCCACTTATTGAGGGTTCCCGTGTCCACTGGAGCAATATCCATCACGCGCAAGGACCAGGCTCCTCGGACATCATCCATACGACGATTGAGGGTATAGGTCTCGTTGATATCATCTGAGGCTCCGCCTGATCTGTCTCGCAGCAAAAAGTTATCGCCCGTTGGTGTGGTCAGTTCGATTTTGAGATCTCCGACGTAGGGATGACGAATATCAACATGGACTTGGATTTTGTCCGCGGCTTGGCAGTCTGAGATATCGAGAGAAGAGGCTATCCCCTCGGCACTTGACTCCGGAATATCCTGACCCGATAGCGCTTCAAAGACTGCTTCTGAAATTTGGCCCAGTTCTAGAAAATTATGGGAGAGAGGTTCCCATCCATGAGGGCGCTGATAGTTAATCTGAAAGGGGAGCTCCATGTGGCACGCGGTCTCCTCTTTAATTCTGAGAACAAAATTCTCAGTGGCGCTTTGACTCGATGATGCCGCAATGGCTCCCACTGGAGTTTCAGAGGTGAGAACATCGAGATGCGATGATGCCGACGAAAGTTGGAGTTCGCTCTCCTCAAAATGGCGAGTGCTTGTGTTTTTGATATTGGCTAAGAGCCCCCAGATTTCGCCGGGCTCTCGAGCAGAATCTCCGTTACCGACGATTTCAGTCCACTCAAAGGAATGAGTTTGGAGTACTGGCGCTCGCTTTGGAGCAAACCAGCAGAGAGGGCGACTGCCCCAGGTTTGAAGATCAGCTCGTGAGCAAGAGTGCTCGTCAGCTGTGATCTCGGCAGAGAGAGAAACTTGCCCATCAGCGTGGTTTTTTCCAGGGATGATGTTGTCATTAAAAGATGCTGTACAAAGGGCCCCCGCCAAATATGTATCGAGTCGGCACTGAGCCGCGGGGTGCTTGAGGTATGTTTCCTTTACAATGGCTGGATCGTGACGATCGAGATCTGCAGTAGAGGTTCCCAGTGCAGCCATGAGCTTGCCGGTAGAAAGCCCAGCCATCGCGATTCGGTAACAAAGATTTTGTGAGTCTTCAGTGGAGTAAGTTTGATCGCATTTGGCTTTGGCGATCGCATGCACGCTCGTTCGAAAACTCGCGTTGCGGGCCGTCTGATTCTTCCATGCATTTTTGAGACAGATCTGTGTCGCAAAATAATCAGATTGGCCTTCTGAAGCCGCCCATTCTCCGTTTCCGTAAAAAGGGAATCCCCCCAGGTGATGCCCTAGTTCATGGCAAACAACGAGAGCAAAACCGTCATCAGTGACCTCAGGGCGACGGGCGAGCCCACCGTAAAAATGCAGATTCCATTCAGTTCCAATCTGTTGCGCGTAAGCGTTGACGGTCGAATCATTCCAGTCCGAATCGATCGTAAGCTGAGCTCCGTGAGATTCAACAATAGGGCGATAGTAGTCCGTAATATCTTTGATGATCAGATGGAACTCGGCCTCTGTCATATTGGCCAGTCGGCGCACTTGGTCCTGTTTATGGAGATCGTTGGGCGGCAAAAATGGTGGGCCTTGCCAGTCCGAAATTACAAGTGCAAAAATGAAAATTGAATTCATCCCTTATTCCCCCTCTGAATATGGTAAGTCGAGCGCGCCTTCTTGTGTGAAATAAAGCGATGCGCTGTCGGCATTGCGAAAATTGACAGGTGGCGTCTGACTTAGGTCGGAGAGTTATTTTTCTGATTATTGCATAACGAGAGAGCAGGCGGGCATTGGGCAGAAACGTCAGTGGGTGACGTGTCGCTTTTTTTGAAATCCGTCACAACTTAAAAGAGGATAACTCATGAAAAATTTTACTTTAGCGATCGCGGCCATTCTACTTTGCAGCCCTTTGGCTTTTTCTCAGCAATTGAACCAAGTCATCATTAAGAGCCCTAAACAGATTCCGGCTCTTATCATTCAGACTCAAAATCATTTTAATCAAATTAACGTGGGCCGAAATGTCCCAGTGGCTGAGCTTTGCGAACAAGCCGATATCGTTCGAGAGTTTGCCTACCCCGCTCAGTCTGCGGCGCAAGTGTATCCTCAGCCATCCAATCCCCAGAGCATGCCTAATCGTGCCATGGCCCAGGTAGAGACTCAGTATTCCAAGGACTGGAGCAAGGCAGAGGCAATTCTTGCTCAAGCCGATGCCTTGAGCGCTGCACTTGAATGCAACCTTGCGGTGAACGATAAGTGCTGCCGACGTGCAAATACGAGAGATTATTGCGATCCATCCACAACAAAAAATTGTGAGCTCGATGGATACAATTGGTGTAAAGGCACGAGTAACGCATGCTAAAGATTTTTGAGGACGCATTTCGTCGAGTAAGCATTGCCTCTATCACAGCCCTAGCCATCGGGCTGTCCCCTTCCTTGTGGGGCAATCAACTCCCTACGGGTTTAGGAAAGCTGAACTGCGTTGGAATGCGTTCTAAAGACGAGAAGTCGGAGATTATTCTCGTCTACTATCGCACCTCAGAATTCGACGAACTTTTGTTTAAACGTCACAGTACTGTGGAGGGGCTGACAGAACGCCCCCCCGCAGTCCTTGGGTTTCTACGAACACCTGAAGCGAATTCTGTACTTGTGGGAGAGCAAGAAGGGTCGAGGGTCTATTTACGTTTGGATTCCTCTGAGACCACTTCCAAGTTGAGTAAAGAGCTCTGGGATCGTAAGGAGTTGGAAGCATACGAAGACCCCTACGTAAAATCACAAGTGATTTCGTTGGCCGAACCATCTCCTCATTTTGGAAGTCTAGAAATTCGTGGATTGTCAGCGACTATTCCTGAGAGCGGATGGAAGTTAGTCGACGGATGTCGAGAGAAAATCTCTGTTCAAGGTTGGCAGACTGTGGCGGAAGTCAATGAAGGAGCTCAAGATGACGTTCTTTGGATTCGCGTTTCCCCTGTTTCTCAAGACTCAAAGTTAAATATTGCGGGCCACTTTTTGGTGACTCAAGATGTGAATTCTCGTCTTTTGACGGAGCGCCATTCGAATCAATGGGATCGAGTGAATCGATTTTTTGATCTTGCGGCAGAACTACAAAAAAGTGGTGTGCATTTGTGGCCTGAAGAGGACCTGAGTAAATCTAATACTAAGATACAACCGCTCATCAAAAAATATTTTCCAGAGCGGGTTAGTAAGCTGGATTCAGCGAGTGAGTATCGTGCATTGGCGATTGAACTTTTTGGATCTTATCGATCCTCTATCAGCCTGAATTGTCCCGGCCTTTCTGCAAGCTACGCGGTGGGTGGGCTCGCGCTTGGGGACGGAGAGCTTTTTGCTTACCGGTATGCGAATCGATTGAGACTCGAAAAGCCTTTTGTCCCGCACCATCATGCGCTTTGGATAGGTTCATCTCAGATCGATTCTGGAGTTTTGACTCTCAAATTTCCGAGACCTGGTGGAACGACTTTTGATCTGAAGATCTCCGAGATGAAACTCATGGATTTTGCGGCCTTGCAAACTCAAAGCTCCCATCCCCAAAAATAGAGAGAGAGTGAAATACCTGAGAAACCGTCTCCTCGTAGAATGGGTCATGAGAGAGAGATTCTCTCCAGTAAGCGAGTTCAGAATTGATCATTTCGCGTTGATGGAGTCCGAGGGAAACTCCCGAGGGCCATTCGCCCAGAAATGTCGCGCGAACTTGTCGATCTGGTTCTCCAAAAGTGCGATAAGACTTGATCCCCTGACTGGCAATGAGTGCTAAGGGCGGTGAAGGCACCGCAAAAGCGGCTGTCAAAACTGAGCTATTTAGTGAGTCGGCATATCCCCAAGCGCCCGAGAGACAAGAATCAAAACTGACGAGTTCCGGCAATCTTTGGATGCCCTCAAAGCTCTGATAGTTGATATTGCCTACGTTCTCAGGATTTCCGTGTTCATTCAAAATCAAGAAATTGACGTGAGGATCTAAGAATCTTAACGAAGCGTCCAAATCAATGGGCATCAAAATTTGAGCGAATCGGTTTGCGGGATCGAGGCTTCTCCAAAAATCGGTAGAGATCTTGTAGTAGTCACGAATCGTAAAATCGAGAGGAGTGTACATGATATTCTCGGCTCCCCGAGTGAGAATCAGATTTTGAGTTTTTGAAGGACGAAAGTCTTCGCGTCGTTCTACAAAATGATCGAGCGAGCTTTTGGAATTGAGTGGAGGAGCAATCCAACGCGATACCCAAAGCGCTTGTTGGTAAAAGGTAATTTCATCGCCTCTTATAAAATCCTGAAGATCAAAAGAAAATCGAGTCGGTTTGTGAGGGCCATAAATAAAATCCTTATCAAAATAAACCTTGTTAAGAAGTGGTGCCTGATCCTTTCGTAGTGGGTTGTCCCAAAAATCAGAGTCCATTGCTCCATAAGGCAAATCCGTATGACCATATTTGTAAGGAGCCCACGGATCTTCCCATCCTGTTGCTTTAAAAAACTCGAAAGGTGGAATCTCGTCTCCCACAAGAATGATTCCTTGCTGAGTCGTGACATGAGATAAAATATGTCGTCGGATGACGGAAGGGTTTTGTGTTTGCACCAGTGGCGTTGGTATGCAGAGAAGCTCAGAATCAAACCGTCCTTCGGATCTCAAAGTGTTGAGCCATCGATTGAGTTGCGCCCTTTCTGCCTCCTCGCAGCGCGATTGAGAAGTGACTAAGAGGATGGACTCTCGAGAGTAAAACTCCCCTTTCTGTGAAATCGCAGGGACCCGAGCCGGCGTCTCTCGAATCCGATCCAAAAAATCGATGACTCCTTGGCAGCTTTCAAACTTCCACGCAGAGTCCTCTCTCAAATCTGCTTGAGAGATAACTCGATCACTCAAGCCTCGGACATCCACAACAATCTGCTCGTCTGCCTTAAAGACAAAGCTCGTGGTCAAATTTGAGAAGGTGCAAGAAACTTGTTCAGTAAACTCCCCCTCTGTTCCTTGAGTGTAATGAAACATCGTATATGGCTGACAGCCTCCCTGAAGGGATGATGATGGAAATGTGGTGACGAGCTGAGCGAGGCAATCAGAATCCAGTGGTTGAATCGTGAATGCTCCCGCGTCGAGCACATAAAGCCCGACCCAGGCGCCAAAGATGACACCCCTCGCCTTCAAATTTCCTCCCCCATTCTTATTGTCCGAAAAGGTCTCTTGGAAGAGAAGCCAAACTTTTTAAGTCCTGCAGGTTTTTGTCGCTGCTCAGGCAGAAATGCCATGGCACAGTGCAGAATCTCGGCAATATTCCTCGTTTTAGAGAAGGCACGGACTTTGCTCCCTGAATACTTAAGGAGACAAGTAGGCCTATGATGATGAAGCAAATGGTATTGGTCGGAATGACCGCCTTGATAGCGGCAGGGTGTGCGTCCAAATCAGCAGAATTTAAACGTGTTCACTTTGCGCTCAATCAATCCATCTTGGACAAGAAGGCCCTTAAAGCGACAAAGCAAAATGCAGAGCGTATGAAGCAAAATTCTCAGATCAAAATGACGGTCGAAGGCCACTGCGATGAGCAGGGAACCTCCGAATACAATATTGCTTTGGGAGAGCGTCGAGCTCAAACAATTGTCGAAACCATGACGGCACTAGGAGTAAAGGCCAATCGAATTCAAAAGCGTAGTTGGGGCGAAGAGCGGCCCCTCGACTCTGGTCAGTCCGAAAAGGCCTACACACAAAATCGAAGGGCAGAATTTGTTGTCACTTCATCCGAAGAACTCGCCTCTTCGGACTAAATGGAATTTCCAATCACCTTTCCGACGGGTTTACGCACGAGGATAAAGATCAGTCCTGTCACCATGCCGGCCAAAGCCAGGCAGAGAAAGAATGTCTCTTTGGTCAGAACTTCATAGAAACTTCCAAAGTATCCAGAGACGTAGTTTCCAAAGAAGCTCGACATAAACCACATGCCCATCATGGTCGAAACCAATCGTTTGGGAGCTACTTTCGTCACGAGAGAGAGTCCAATCGGGCTCAAATAAAGTTCACCCATAGTAAAAAGCCAAGTGGTCATGGTGAGCCACCAGAGACTTCCCTTTTCGCCTTCGATAAGCACTCGAGCGGCACCGATCATCACGATATAGGCCGCGCCGCAAAGAAAACAGCCGATTCCCATTTTGACGACACTTGAAGGCTCCTTCTTTCGGGTCGACTGCCAGGCCCAGAGAGCGCTTAAGATTGGCGCAAACAAGAAGATAAATGCCGGATTGAACGATTGATACCAAGTCGAAGGAAGCTCGAAGCCAAAAAAGTTCCAGTTGGTTCGTTCATCTGCCCAAAGTTGGAGGGTATTTCCTTGCTGCTCAAAGATCGCCCAAAAAACAATATTCAAAAAGCAAAGCAGAGCGAGGACGCCAACGCGCTTCCATTCATCCGCAGTGAGAGCGCCTGATTCTTCTTTTTTGGATTTGTTTTTGCGTGTGGGTTCGGTGCGAGGCAGGAGATCCGATCCCATATGATAAACCACAAGGCCCAAGAGCATGCCCACTCCTGCAGCGGCAAATCCATAATGCCATCCAAATTTTTGGCCCAATGTTCCGCAGACGAGAGGCGAGAAGAAGGCGCCGAGGTTAATGCCCATATAAAAAATAGTGAATGCACCATCCCGTCTTGGATCGTTCTCGGGGTAGAGCTCGCCGACCTGAGTCGAAATATTGGGTTTAAAACATCCATTTCCTAAAATCAAAAAGACGAGAGCAATTAAGAAGGTGCTTTCAATCGCCATCAAAAAGTGACCGATCGCCATGAGGATACCGCCCAAGTAAACAGACTTATGACGGCCCAACCATCGGTCCGCAATAATACCGCCAAAGAACGGCGTAAAATAAACAAAGCCCGTATAGAGTCCGTAAATATGCGAGCTAATGGCCTGAATATTGAGCTCACCAAATGTGCTCATGAGCCAACTCTCAAGGGCAGAATAGCCCAAGATTCCTTTGGCGCGTTCGGGATCTACTAAAAGGTGTTGAGTCATAAACAACACCAAAAGTGCTCGCATTCCATAGTAGGAAAATCGCTCCCACATTTCGGTGAAGAATAGATAATAGAGGGCTTTAGGATGACCTTTTTTCAACATATCGGGCGACTCTTCCATGATTTTGTCGAAGTTGAATAGAAAAAAACGCAGTCGCATGAATTTTTTAATCTGCGTACAATCCTAGTCTGTGGTTGAGGAATTTGAGCTGGTTGTTATCGGATCGGGCCCTGGAGGGCAAAGAGCTGCTGTCCAAGCGGCTAAACTAAAGAAAAAAGTCGCTATAGTAGAGGGGCGTCGCCTAGGAGGGAGCTGCCTTCATTTAGGGACGATCCCGAGTAAGAGTTTAAGGGAAGCAGCACTGTCCCTTGATCGGGCAGACCCACTCGCATTGCAAAAGGCCTATGAAAGAGCAGTCCATGTCATTGAGGCTGACGAATCCGTCATTCGAAACCAGCTCGAGCGCAACCAAGTGCGCATTTTTCAGGGCTTCGCTCAGTTTGAGACCCCCTTTCAGATCAAGGTCCTTGGAACAGAGGTACGTCTCAAAAGCCCTCACTTTATATTGGCCACAGGCAATCGGCCTCGCCGGCCTCAAGGAATTGAGTTTAGTGCCCCTATTTTTGACAGTGATACGATCCTCAGTTTGAGAAAAAAGCCTCAGTCCCTCGCCGTGATGGGCGGTGGGGTTATCGGTTGTGAGTACGCCTCTATTTTTGCAGCCCTCGGCGCACGTGTGAGTATTTACGATCGGCGTCGAGAGTTGCTGAGAGATTTGGATCCGGAAGTCCTCATTGCTCTAAAGGCTGCATTCACTCGGGCTGGGATTCAGTTGCGTCTCGGCGAGGAGACCGTCGTAGAGAAACTCTCAGATGTTCAAGCGAGTGTGACCACGGACAAAGATAAGCACACGTTTGATGCCGTTCTTTATTGTCAGGGACGAATGCCCAATGTGGAGGAGCTCAATCTTGAAGCTCTCTCTCTCAAGGTCACCGAAAAAGGAACACTCGCCGTCAATTCGACTTATCAAACTGAGTGTTCTCATGTGTATGCTGTAGGAGATTTGCAAGGAGCGCCAGGTCTTGCGACTTCAGCCGCCGAGCAAGGGCGTATGGCTTCGGCCAAGATCTTCAATCATTTTGCGGGGGATTTTCCTCAGATGTTTCCTTACGGAGTCTATACGATTCCGGAGATCTCTTCGGTCGGATTAAATGAGACTCAAGTGCAGGAACAAAAAATTCCGTATGTCGTGGGGCGTGCGCGATACAAAGAGCTGGCGCGCGGTAAAATCATCGGAGACGAAGATGGTCTCTTAAAAATGATTGTCTGCAAGCAAAGCCAAAAAATATTAGGCGTCCATGTTATTGGCACTCAGGCGACGGAGCTCATTCACATTGGTCAAGTCGCTATGGCACTGGGAGCAGATCTTAAGTTTTTTGTGGGAAATGTTTTTAACTACCCGACGTTGGCAGAAGCTTACAAAGTGGCTGCGTTTCAGGCCTTTAACGAAATCGCCAAGTGAGTTTAGGGTGAAGAGCATTTTTTACAAGTGCCGATGATCTCGAGCTGATGATTGATGTTCGTAAATCCATTCATCTCCGCAAAGGATTCGAGAGATTTCATATTGCAGTCCGGGAGTTTGACCAAGAGTCGACATTGGCGGCAGACCAAATGATGGTGATGATGTCGAGATTCAGCAAAAAATTCATAACGCTCAATTCCATCGCCCAATAAGGAGCGGCGAACAATCGCCTTCGCTTCGAGAGATTTGAGGTTGCGATAAATCGTCGCTAAGTCGACCTTTCTGATTTTGCAGGCCTTAAAGATGTCTTCGGCACTTAAGGCGCATCCACCCTTTTGAAACGCCGCGAGAATTGCGAGTCGAGAGTTTGTGGCCTTGAGGCCCGATTTCTGAAGAAGACTTTTCATAAACTCCAAGCTCGTGAGAATGCGACCGAAACGCTGCGACTGAGATCGGCATTTTGAGTCGGTCCCAAAAGTGTCTGGTCTTTATAAGCGATCGAGAAATTGCCGAAATCCAAAAGGGGCAACGAGAGATCGGCGACGAGATCCCAAACCATCTTGTAACTGGATGAACGCACTTGAAAGCGATCTCGTTCCGTCAATCCTTGGTCCCACTGAAGTCCAACCCCCAAGCCCGAACGAATTCTTTTGAAGGGCCATTGGTATCCTCCTCCCACAATCGCGCTCGCGCCCCAAACAGAATCCACAGAGACCTCTCCGGTTTGAGGGCGGTCAAAACGATTGGCCCAGCCATATCTCAAGGCTCCCGCCAAGTGATGGTCCCAAAGTCCCCGAGTGTCTCTCCACATCAACGTGGCCGATGTCGTCCAAAGACCGCGTCCCATGGCGTCTGTTCTTAAGGGGCGAGTGGATTCAAAAGAGTTTTCGGCGGTCGGGATCACTTGGGTGATTGACAGGATCAAATGAGAATCAAACTCGTATCCCAGATAGAGAGATGTATCCGCCAATCCCGTGGAGGATTCGCTCGTATCGTATGATTCCTTTTGCCGAGTAAACCAATTGACTGTCGCACCTCCCTGCCAGCTGTCGCCTAGACGAAATGAGCCATACACAGAATGAAGGAGAGATCGATCGGCCTCCTCGTTATTAAAGAAAAACGAATCTCCCTGGGAATTGCTCGCGCCTACGCTTGATGCACCTGTCAAAGTTGTTCCGAGTTGCAAGCGATCGCTAAATCCAAGAATCGAAGGAAACGTAGCCCCCGAAGAGCAGCAAGCGGCTCCCGCGATGAGAGCCTGACTAAGAATCAGCCACATCAACCACCACCTTTGCGATTACTGTATCTCCTGGAGCCCTTTCGATTTCGACAAAAAAATCAAAGGTTCCGCCCGCATGAAACTCAATGGGACTCAGTTGGTACTGCCCTGGCGAAACAAAGCTCACATGGATCGGAGCGGGTCGACAGCACTGCTGCGGATGTTGGTGAAATACAATCGGCGCTGATTTAATTTCGGGTAGGCTTGATCCGTCGGAACTCCAAATTTTTAAAACAGCGGTGAAGGCTTCAGTTCTGAAGAACGGAGCCTCGTCAAAAATAATTTGAGCGCAGAGTGTGGTTTGCGGAAATGAGTATTGGCAATCGTCTGCGCCCTCGAGACTTGGAGTAGCAACAGATTCTTGTCGTGCGCTGGGTCGGGCATTGATTTTGTGATCAAAAAGTGGGCTGCCACAGCCCGTCATGAGAGACAAAAAGAGAATAGATCCCCTCACGGCTTTTCCTCTTTAGATTCTTTAAGGTCCTTCTCAAGACTTGCGAGTAATTCTTTGATGCCTTTGACAAACTCGCTAGCAGACTCCGCTTTAAGCTGATGAGTCTGAGCGTCTGCTTCTAAGGATTTGAGTTCCCTTTCCATTCGACTCAACTGTCGAGACAGTCTCTCCAAAATACTTTTGAGTTCGGCGCTCCTCCACTGAAAGGACTCTCGCTTTTCTATCAAAAACTGATCCGTCAACACTTCGATATCGAGGCTAAACATTCTCAGTTTTATTTCTGCAATTTTTGAAGCATGAGCTTTGGAATCCTTTTGCAACTCGATCAATTCATCGGCCCACCTCTGTCTTTCGGAAAATGCGGGCAAGAGAAAATGAAGAAGAAGGTGAAAGACCACATCGCGCGGAGTGGTACTCTCGATGAGTAGAATATGCTTATCCTTCCAGGCGCGTTCCTCAAATTGACCAGGGAGCTTTTTGCCGGCAGAAATAAAGATCCCGGGATAAGGCTTAAACCTCTGGGTGAGCCAATACGCATCGTAGAGGCTTTGATCATCCGGTTGAGATTCCCTTTGTGGGGGTCTGACAATGAGCAGCTTGGCTTCCGGGAAGCGATCAGGGATCTGTGCGATCAGTTCAGATTGAGAGAGCTTGGCGAGAGGTGAGACCCTGTCCCACGCGGATTCGGCTTTGAGTGCGCTTAAAATGAGAGCTAAGTAAATGCAAATCATTCGCATTTATAAAGTACTTCGGAGCGGCTTCGTCAAGCGATTCTGGATCACTTTTCCAAGAGATTGGTGTACCAAAAGGAGAATATGGAGCCCGCGATGACCCCCTATAAGCTACTCAATGGGTATCGATTTTTTGATTGGGACCAACCCGAGTTGATCCGGTTCCCCTTGCGGACGTTTTGCCGGGATCTCAAGCTTGTGGGTACGATTCTACTCAGTCGCGAAGGAATAAACGTATCGGTATCGGGGACAGCTATGGCCGTCGAAGAATTTAGATCGGCTCTGGTGCACAAATTTCAGGTCCCTGTCATCACGTACAAAGAATATGATACCGAGCGATTGGCGTGGAAAAAAATGCTCGTGAAAATGAAAAAAGAAATTATCACGATGGGGTTTCCGGATATTCGTCCCGCTGAGTTTACGGGGCCTACCCTCTCGCCAGTGGAGTTCAAAAAATGGCTCAGTGAAAATCGAGAGATGACTGTGCTCGATACCCGCAATGATTATGAAGTGAGGCTTGGAAAGTTCAAGTCGGCCGTAGATCTCCATGCCACATCCTTTACGGATTTTGCAAAAAGGGCGGCCCATCTTCCTGAGGAGATAAAGCAGAAACCCGTCGTGATGTATTGCACGGGCGGGATTCGGTGTGAGAAAGCATCGGCCTTGTTTCTCAAACATTACGGCTTTAAAGAGGTCTATCAACTGGAGGGAGGAATTCTTCAGTACTTTAAGGATGTCGGTCAGGATCACTATGAGGGCGAGTGTCTGGTCTTTGATCGCAGAGTGGGTTTGAGTGGAGAAGAGTTAGAATATCGTCGTTGCTTCAAATGTGATCGAGAGTTAACTGTCGAGGATATTGAACACCCTGCGTACGAACCTTTTGAGAGTTGCCCCTCGTGTTTCCCTCGGACTCGAGCAAGAGTGCCAGAACTGCGATGAAGAATAAGCTAAAGGATCTTTTTTCCAAAAGCGCTACAGATCATTTCACACGCAAGAAGTGCGGTCTTGTTTGCTGTATCCAAAACGGGGTTCGTCTCGGTGACTTCCATTGAGAGCATTTTGCCAGTGTCAGCGATCATTTCCATAGCGAGGTGAGCTTCACGATAAGTGATTCCACCGGGAACGGCTGTTCCCACTCCTGGCGCCATCGATGGATCAAGCCCGTCCATATCAAATGATGTATGAAATCCCACAGTGCCCTGTGTGGCCGCTGCGATCGCACGCTTCATAACTTCGGGCATTCCAAGTTCATCAATCTCGCGCATCGTAAACGCCAAAAGATTTTGCTTTTTGATCGCAATTCGTTCGGCAGCATCGAGATCTCTGAGGCCAATGAGGACGAGATTACGAGGGTCCACCATCGGCTCAAAAGGGCAAACCCCGCGAAGTTCTTTGGCTCCCATTCCTAAAATATGAGCGACTGGCATGCCATGGATATTTCCACTGAGAGTGGTTTCGGGAGTATTGATATCTCCATGCGCATCAAACCAGATTATCCCAAGCTTTTGGTTTGATTCTTTAAGAAATTTAGCAATGCCCGCCACCGTCCCCATCGCAATCGAATGATCTCCGCCGAGGACGAGCGGTCGTGAAGTTGCCTTCATCATGTCATAGGTAATGTCCGCCACTTTTTTGAGTGTCTGAGCAATTTCGCCCAAATACTTGGCTTTACTTTCGGATTCGTCCAATGACTCACGGCCTTGAACGTCTACATTTCCTCTGTCGGTCACCTGGTATCCAAGCGCCTTTAACTTCTCGGCTACTTGAGCGATTCGAAGAGCCGAAGGCCCCATGTCGACACCGCGCCGTGCTGCGCCGAGATCCATCGGCACTCCAAGAATCTGAATTTTTTGTGAGGACGTGCTCATTGTTCTTAAAGTTGAGCCGTTGCAGACAAGGGAGTCAAAGACAAAATTTAGCGAGGGGCCATTTGGATGTTATAGACTTCCGCAAAAGCTTCCATATAGAGCTGCATGACGATGTCCTTTCCGCCCACAAGCTTGACGAGTTCAGGCTCCCCCATCGCGACGGCAAATCGATCAACGCCTTTGTGGTGTTCTTCGACGAATGGATAAATTGTGCGAATCGCTTCCTTGCGAGCGATGTTGAGGCCAATCTCTCGCTTGAGCATATAAACTCGCATTTCAAGTTCTTTGCGCTTTTCGGGTGTGAGCGGAGCGCCGTGAAGCATCCCGACATCTAAAATATCTTGAGTCTGATGAAGCTGATCCTTTTTGTTTGAGTACGCATCGATTGCGGCAAAGGCGTTTTGATAAGCATCATTGATCATCGCCTGTCCCCAGCTTTCGGAGCTTCCGAGTTGTTCTCCGCCGGATCCGTAAATTTTGGGAAAGACTTTTACGAGCGCCTGAAAATCTGCCCACGCTTGATCTGAATCAATGATTCCCTTAGAGGCACCTTCCGAGAGCTGCTGCATGCGTTCAAGCACTTTTGCTTGGTCATCGAGAACTTCTTTTTGAGGGTGGTTTTCGGGGGCTTGTAGAAAGTGTCCCCAAAAAGAGAATCCCGCTTTTGTTGTCGCTCCAAAGAGGACTGCATTGGGGCGCTGATTGAACGAGCTGACGAGAGGCGTTCCGTAGCCTGCCACAAAAGCAAGCTTGAGCATCGAAGCAGTGATTGCAAGCGTTGGCAAAACGACATACCATTTGGTCGCCCGTCTCAAACGCGAAAATCTCTTCAATTGCGATTCATCCATGGGAAGTGCTTGATTAAGAACTCCATCTCGAGACTCTCGATTCGTCAGGACTGAGTAGAGTGCGTAGTCCACGACAGTAGTTTTTTGATTCTCACTTTGCATCGCATCTTTGAAGGCCTGGAGTCGGCCAAGCAAAAAATAACCTTCGGAAAGATTGTTGGGCTTGAGAATCTTGAGGACCGTCAAATTTGCTTCAATCGCCGAAGATCTTGGATTGAGGCCTTGAATCATTCTAAAGAATTCCTTGCGCGCAGCTTGAGGACCGTCGCGATCTGCGATTTCCATCAGTCGATCAAATGAATCCGAAGTCCGAGGATCGATGGGTTTGGAATTCTGATAGATTGAAGTCGCTTTTGTGGTTGCGGAAGTCGCCAAGGCTTTTGCTTTGCGAATTAAAGCGCTTGAGGACGAAGCGGAAGTTTTAAGAGCCTTTCTGCAAAACTCGACTGTGGGGCGAAGATCAACCGCCCATGCCGCTGAACTCAGCAATTGTAAGCTGACTATTCCTGGTAGCAAAATTTTGAATTTCCTGAGCCAAACCATAGAGAGCTCCCCCCTTAAAAGGAGAGCAATTTTCATGCCCCGTCTAGACCCCCTAAAACCTGTCTAAGGATAGGAAAGCTCTTCTTATGGCGCTCTGCAGGGTGAGGGTCCGGGACCTGGGGTCCCCAAACCCAAATCGTCCTGATATCCTAATAGCATCTTATGCGAGAACGTAGAGTCCACCATCGATACGATTTGTCCGAAGGATCTATTTTGATGGGTAAGACCAATCGAAATCCTTCGGGAGAAAAGCTGATTACTTTTAGTATTGCTGGCTGTGGATTTATATCTCTCGTCGACGAATTCAAATTTAAGGCGGGAGATGTCTTGGATTGTGAGTTTCAGATGGAAGGCATGAAGAAGTTTAAGGTTCAAGGCGCGGTTCTTTACACCAATCCCTATCCTATGGGCGGACAAATCGGGCGTTTTTATGGAATTCGTTTTCTCGGTGATTATGAGTCTTCGGTTCGACCTATTGTGGAAGTTCTGGAATCGATGACGACCGAAGGTCGCCTCCGTCTCGCTCAGTGAGATTTGGATGGGGCGCTGCCGCATTGGCCAAAAACCATTTACACTGACATCATGATTGCCTCAATTGTAAGTCTTTTGGTCATTTCTGCAGAAGCTCAAAAGTTAGAAGCAAAAACACAAAGGCCAATATTGAATCGGCAAATTATTACTCTGACCCTCCCAAGCACTTGGCAAGCGTTAGGTAAGACGGCGCAAGAAGGAGTTCGGCAAGCGAGCTTTGCTTCAATTGAAAATGGCGTTCAAACTAAAGCTCTCATCGTGAATTTTTATGAAAAATCCAAAATTTCCTTCAGTCAAGCCACAGAGCTGGTTGGCAATATGCTTAAGCGAGAATGCTTTACTGAGCAGTTACCTCTCGATATCCAGCTGAAAAACTACAAGGATGAGAAGGCAAAACCAGAATCCCCTATCAATTGGATACTATACACTTGCGGAAGTCGAAAGAGATCTGGATGGTTTTTAACAATTGATGCTGATGAAAAAACAGTTACGCAAGTAAGCCTCGAAGTTCCAGCCTATCCTATTTCAGGGGAGTTGAGGGACGAGCTCATGGCCTCTATTCAAAAGTATTTGGTTTGGTGCATCTCTTATGATGAAGATTGTCAGAAGGCTGTTTCTGATTCAGTAAAAAAGTTTCCTAACGGACTTGTTGCAATGCTGCCGACCTACCTTGATGATAAAGTAGCGAAAAAGCCATAAAGGGCGCCTCCGTCTCGCTCAGTGAGATTTGAGCATCTTCATTTGCAATTCAATTTTCTGAATCAGATCCGGTAAATTATTTTTACGTACCTGCTCAAGAGCGTGCTGGAGAATTCCCATCGCTCGGTCGCGATGTCCAAGACGATCCGTGATCAAAGCCCGCTGCTCAGCGGATTCCGCAAATCGAAACCAAAGTTTTCGGCTTTGAGATAACTGTTGAGATGTTTCCAAAACCTTCAATGCTTCAGAGGATCGATCAAGCCCAACTAGCGCCTCGGCCTTTCCGACGAGACTCGATACAACTTGATCAGTGAGGCCTACTTCTTCGGCCAATTGTAGCGAGGTCTCAAAACCCGTGAGCGCTTTTTCAAAGTTTTTTTCGACTTGATACATTCCAGCTACATTTCGGCGACATTGGATAATGTATTTTCGCGCGCCAATTTCTTCGGCGAGTGCAGCTGCATTTTCGAATTCTTCTCTCGCTGCCGAAAAGTCATTTTGATAAAATTTTAGTACGCCTGTGTTGATTGTTGCTGCAATCATTGTGGGCTTCATTTCGCCGATGGCTTGACAGAGCTTCATGCATTCAGAGAGAGCTTCCTCGGCCTTCGGATAATCCTTTCGTCTATTGAAAAGCAAGCCGAGGTCATTCAAAAAATCTGCTTCGAGTTTGAGGTCCTTCAAAGATTTTAGTTTTTCGAGACCGCGCTGAAGATAATGAAGAGCTCGATCCAACTGATGTTGCATCCCAAAGACATTGGCGAGGGCTTTACAAGTGCGAACTTCTTGGTTCGAGTCTTCAGACTGTTCTGCAATGACGAGAGATTGTTGCAGCCAGTGAAGCGCAGCTTCAAGATCACCTCTCATTTCGCAAGTTCCGCCCAAGCGGCGATAGACTTGCGAGAGTAGCGCAGAATCCGAATGAGCTTTTGCATGTTGGGCGAGAGCCTGAAGGAGACCTTCTGAACTCTTGAGATCAAAGGATTCCTGATAAAGCGTATCGAGGCGAATGCTCAAATCAATCCACTTGGCTTTGAGATCGAGCGACTCTTCGGGAGCTGTGCGGATGAGTTCGAGAGCGTCTTCAAAATGTCGAATCGCCAAGGGTCTATCAAAGGAATCCGCCGCTTTAATTGCAGAGAGCTGAAGATAGTCAACGGCTTTGGTTCGGTGTTCGGCTGACTTAAAGTGATAGGCCAAAAGCGAAAGGTGCTGCGGGTAAAGTTCAATGTTTTGCTCAATGATTTCACCTGCCTTAAAGTGAAGTTCCTTTCGCCGCTTGAGTAGGAGGGATCCGTAAGAAACATCTCTCACAAGTGCATGTTTAAAAATATAGGTGATTCCCGACTCATTCAGATCGTGCTCAAAGATAAGTTCCCTTCGTCGCAATTGGCGCAAACTCTCGTAAACATCGGACTCCGTAGTGTCGGGAGAAAGGAGCTGACAAAGAAGTGTATCCTGAAAATGTCTTCCTAGAATCGAAGCGGCTTGCAAAACAAGACGCTCAAGGGGTTTTAGTCGATCGATACGAGAAGCGATCAGGGATCTCAGCTGCGATGGGACTCCCTGAAGGTTGAGCCCTTCCGAAATCTGCCACTGATCGTTGATTAAAGTGATTTGGCCTTCTTCGATCAGGTGTTTGATGAGTTCTTCGATGAAGAGTGGGTTTCCATCGGATTTTTCGGATAGAGCGGCGACAAAGTCGTTGGAGAGAGTATCGGTCTTGAGGAGGTGCTTCACGAGAGAATTGATTTGATCGGATGTGAGAGGTTCCAAATCAATTTTGGGAACGAGGCCTCCCTCCTCAATCGATTGAATAACTTCAGGACGCCCGGTGAGAATCAAAAGGACGGGCTGATCTTTCCAAGTATTGATTATTTGAAGCAAGAGCGCTTTTGAGGATGAATCAATCCAGTGCAGGTCTTCAAAAACGAGAACGCAAGGCTGATTTTGGCTAAAAATTCGGACGACCTTTTGAAACAAGCTGGCAGAGTTTTCGTTCAAGAGTTCTGCGGTCATTCCGTGACTGGCCGGAAACGGTATATCCCTGCGCCAAGAGCTGAGAATTTCGGCTTCGATTTGGTTGAGACCGAGTGAAGCATTGAAGCTTTCAAAGTTTTCTACGAGATCTTCAACCTGAAGGAGAATTCGACGAATGGCCCCGTAGGACTTTTCTTTGACTGTGCTGCTCGGAAACGAAATCAGCCAAGGCATTTTCTGGCTCAAAGCTTCGCGTTTGAGTTCGAGGAGAAGGCGGCTCTTGCCCGCCCCCGGCTCACCCGTGATCAGTATTTTTTGAAACACCCCCGCCTGAGCGGCCAGCAGACTTCCCTTTAATTTTGCGAATTCGTTTTCTCTCCCGACAAGAGGAGCCATCGCGGTGAGGTGGGTGTCCGAATCCACTTGGAGTTCTAGGGATCGAATCACCGAATGAGCGAGCTGAGGTGCAGACTTTCCTTTGAGAGTGAGTGGTGCAACAGGTGCAAACTCAAAGTCCTTCTGAACAGCTCGATAGATGTTTTCACTGACGTAGATTTGATTGGCGGGTGCAGCGGATTGCAGGCGCTGGGCGACGTTGACCGCATCTCCCATGACCGTATAGTCCATCTTTCCTTCGGTGCCGATTCCTCCCGCAACAACGATTCCGGAGTTGATGCCAATCGAAAGTTCTAGAGCAATGTTTCGCTCCTCGCTGATGATTCGAATTTCTTTCAAGAGTTCGAGCGCACATTCTACCGCGCGACGAGGGTCGTTTTCGTGCGCGATCGGTGCACCAAAGAGCGCCATGACGGCATCGCCCATAAATTTATCAATTGTTCCTTCAAAGTCCAAAATTCGCTTGCCGAGTCGATTCATGCATTCGCTGATGAGATCAGTGACTTCTTCGGGATCTAATCGTTCACTCAGAGCGGTAAATCCCGAGAGATCTGCAAAGAGAATGCAGACAAATTTCCTCTCCCTCTCGGTTTCTACGTTTTTGAATTGAGAAGTGAGGGGGGTACCGCATTGAGGACAAAATCTGGCAAGCCCATGGCCTTCTGCAAGATTTGCGCCGCAGTGAAGGCATTTCCCCATGGAGTATTTTAGCATTCAAGGCCGATTTTCGTCCGGATGTACAAAAAATTGACGCAGGGCGCATCTTTATTGCTCTGCGTTATACTGGGGACTGCGATATCTGCGGGGGTGGTTGCAATGAAATGGTCAATCGTTGTTAGTTTGCTCGTTTCCTGTCTTCTTCCAGCTTGTACAAAGTCATCGTCGGATTCTTCACTTGGACCGACGGCCAATGATTTTGTGGGGACCGCTCAAGGTCCTTCGGATCCTGATCTTTCCAATCTTCCCAATGCCGGGGGTCATCTCTTTAATCCCGATGGAGCGGCTACTCCGACCGGGCTTGGATTAGATCCTACAGACCCTCTCCGTCCTGAGAATTCACGCTATTCGCAAGACAGTGCGACGCGTCTCGGTGAGGGGCACAGTTTGATGGATTTGGTGACTCAAAAGGAAATTTATCCTCTCTTTGGATTCTCCAAAAAATATCTCAATCAGCTTTTAGATCAGGCCGTGCTCACAGAATCGAGTGCCGCTACAATTCCACTGGAGCCCAGCCCTCTTCCTGTCGGGGGAAAGTGTAGAGATGTTGCAAGCGCCATCCTTTCTTTGAGAGGGCTTTACGAGTGCGAAGTTCCACCAGAGCTTACTTTTGATAAGGCCGTCCAGGCCTTTTATGGAGCGCAACAAAACACGCCAGGCCAGGCCGGCTGCCGGGCATTTCAAAATACCGGTGTCGCCATCGGAGCCACGCTGACAGGAAGCTTTGCGGCTTGTGTGGCAAAAGGCGTATCCACCTTGTCACCGGACGCCGTCGATGAGGGGGTTAGCACCGACCTCGCTAAGCTCTATGTTCAAACTCCCCAAACGTACACAACGGTCATTGTCATTCCATCCGCTCGCGATCCAAGGCTAGAATCACTCGAATATTCCTCTGACCGAATCTTCGTCAAAATTCTCGGCAAAGAAGCGTCGGCCGAAAGATACGTCGCTGAAGTCACAGGCTGTCGTGGATCAAACATCAACAGCCACTACACGGCGGAGTTTGATTATCGAACAAAGGAGCTCGCACTCAAATGGTCGAGTGGCGTCAGTACGGAGCCGAGGCCCCCAGGCCCCGGTGCAGTCACGTTAGATCTGAGCGAAAGAGTGATGGCTCATAGCTATGCCCATTCCACACCTGTAGAATTTTCGTTTACATCGAATCAGTATTATTTTCACAGATCTGAAGCGCGGCCGTTAAAAATTACTTCTCAAGAATCTATCCAGGACCCCAAGTTTGATTTTATGGATCGCTCGGATGTGCCACAAGACGAGCTCCCTGAATTCCTAAACTTAAGCTTGGAGCTGACCTTGCCCGGCAGAAGTGTGTTCGCGGATTCGAGAGGCCAACTCCTCTCTCGTAAGAGCGGAGTCACACAATCCAGAAAGTCCTTAGGTCTGCTTCGTTCACATGGATTGTTTAGTTCTGCGGCGACCGCCACGAGTCTTCCGAAGATGGGCTGGACAAAAGGAGTAATGGCCTCCTATTCAAAGGGCTTTACGCTCAATCCGGATATGTTCGTCAAGGTCGGTATGTCCTATCAGTTTGATCCGTTAGAAAATCTCTACGTAAACACAGAGCCATCGGGCAATGACGCTCAAGTTTTAACATACCTCCTGAGAACGGTGGATGTGCCATTGACTTCCCCTCTTCCGATTCAGCAGCCGCTTCCTTCAGTGAGTCTCTGCAATTCTAATGTAGATGGGCTGCGCAAAGTGATGCTCAAAACGACACACACCAAAGTCGCTCAAATTTTGCATGATTGTACGTCAGGATACGCCCGCTTGCCGCAAAGGTACTGTGACGTGGGGACCTCTGTGAGTCATACTGAAAAAGTAATCGCGTCGACCCCAATCTTTGTAAACTCACCTCCACCCACTCTGGGTACCGGAATCCCTCCTCCCGGATTGGAAGGGGTTGACGGCATTGACATTGGAAGTGCTAACCAACTGCTAACGCCCTAACTAAAGGGTTTGAGCCAAGACTTGAGTGTGAGTTTGGACTGGGGATAACGCAGGGGCAAATCTGGCCACAGTGGCTTTTGTTCTATCGATCGCTGAAAGGAAAACGTCTCGAGGCTTTTTTTGCCGTGATAGGCCCCCATTCCCGATGATTTAACTCCTCCAAAAGGTAGCGCCGAATTACTCAAGTGGACAAGGGTGTCATTGCGGCAAACCGCTCCACTCAATACCTGAGAGCGTAATGTACTTTCAAAGGAATCCGAATCCGTAAAAACATAGAGGGCTAAAGGGTGTGGATTTTGAGCGATGATTTGTACTGCATCCAACACGCTTTCATAAGTCTGCAAAATGAGGAGGGGTCCAAAAATTTCTTCATTCCACAAGGAGTGAGGGGGGGAGACTTCAAGGAGTGTGGGTTCGATTTTAAGTTTTGCCGCATTCACAGATCCACCGATGAGTATCTGGGCCCCCTGCTTCAGGCGTTCAAGTCGATCAAAGTGAGTCGCGTTTACAATCCTTCCGAGTTTTGGATGATCGAGCGGAGATTTTCCGTAAAATTCCAATAGCACTTCCCGACTGAGTTCGATGACTCTCTGTTTTAGAAAATTTGGAACGAGCAAATAATCCGGAGCCACACATGTTTGACCGGCATTAAAAGTCTTGCCCCACCAGATTCTTTTGAGAGCAATTTTAATCTGCCCCACATTGTCTAGAACAACGGGGCATTTGCCACCGAGCTCTAGAGTCACGGGCGTGAGCGTTTCAGCGGCCGCCTTCATTACCTTCATTCCAATCATCGTGCTGCCCGTAAAAAAAAGGTGTCCCCAAGATTTTTGCGTGAGCTCTTCGGCTACAGCAGCTCCGCCCAGGCGAACGTCAATCCACTCCAAAGGGAGCCACTGAGACAAAATCTCGGCAAGCACGCGAGACGAGTGCTCAGAAAATTCACTGGGTTTTAGTACAATGCGATTTCCAGCAGCAAAGGCGCCGAGCACAGGAATCAATGAGAGATAAAAGGGATAATTCCAAGGCGATAAGATGAGCACTCTCCCAACCGGAAGTGTTTCGATCCAAGAGCTCCCCAAAAAGTGAGCGACTTTCCACCAGGGCGTTGAAACTTTCTTTGGTTGCCCCCAGGTTTTGAGCTCCGCCGCTAAGTGGTCAATCTCTTCATAGAGCGGAGAGATTTCGCTGGCAAAGGCTTCGAGCGCCGGCTTTTCGAGATCCGACCACAAGGCCTTAAGAATGTTAGCTTCATTCTTTCTAAGAATCTCTTTGAACCGAAACAGCTGACGAGTTCGCTCGCGTACGTCCATGCAGACTTACGCTATCAAATGCGACTCATTTATAGAAAAGAAACTTACTTGGCCGGAGCGGGAGCCGCACCTGCTGCAGGCGCAGCGCCTCCGAAGTGCTTTTTGTAGGCACCTTCGAGTCGCTCTCTCAGTTGATCGGGAGTAAAGGGCTTGACGATATAATGACTTACTCCCGATTGAAGGGCTTCAATCACTTGGGATTTTTCGGATTCTGCGGTGATCAAAATAAATGGAAGCTGCTTAAAGCGATCGTCCGCTCGACATTTTTTGAGAAACTCAAGGCCGGAAAGTTGTGGCATATTCCAGTCCGAAAGGACCAATTGAAATGGTTCGCCTTTGGAGTGAGCCTCCTGCAGTGTGGGCCAAGCCACAGCTCCGTCGTTGGCTTCGGTAATATTCGTCAATGTTAAATCCTTGAGATTTTTGGAAATAATTTTTCTCATGGTGAGCATATCATCAACGACTAAAATTTTTGTACCAGCTGGGAACATCGACAGGTCTCCTCCCCTAAATGATTAGGAACTTATAATGATTCTACCTATTAGATTGTATGCTGCGAAGCCCCAATTTAGGCGGGCGCAATCTGACTGAGCGCAATCGTCGTGTAAAACGGCCCCATGTCCGACTTAAACGGAATCAAGAACGGTGTGAACTCCGGCGGCAGACTAAAGCGAATTCCTTTGCCCATGACAACCAGCGGAATGGCGGGCTGAATCACAATCCCATGAGACGCCGAAAACTGTGTTTTGGTCATTCCCAGAATTATATTGAGCATTTCGGAGCCAAAATCCCTGTTTTCGGCCGTGATCGATGTCTGATTCTCACCCAGCACAGCGTTATAGCACTTCAAAAACGTATCCGCTGGAAATCCAATGGTCAGACATCCATTGAATCGAGGACTTAGCAAACCGACAGAAGCCGCAAGATCCATGGGGAGCTCAAATCGAGAGGGATCATAACGACTCATTTCTCCAGGCGTTGCAGGCGCGTTGACCTGGGTTTTAAAGACTTCTGCTGTGGATCGAGCAAATGTAAGGATGAGTGCCTTTGCCAAGTCCTGAGATTCCGACATATTTTGTATTGTCTCTCAGCGCTAACCGGGTTTCAATGTGTTTTAAATTTGCAGTGCGTCAACCGTAGGGAGGTTCATGCCTAAACGAGAGAAAATCTTACTTTCTTGGAACGGAGGAATGGAAGCGGCCATTGCTCTTTTTGAGCTGAAGAGCCCTGAGTATACATTAAAAAATCTCGTCACCGCGGTCGAAGTCCCCTCTCAGCGCCTTCCCTTTAGTGGTATTCGCCGTAGTCTGATTCAAAAGCAGGCCGAATCACTTCAGATGAATATTCTTTTTGCTCCTCTGCCAGAAAAAGCGTCCAATTCGGATTACGAAAAGGCGATCGGTGAAATGCTAACTCCCATCAAAAAAAAGGGTCTTGATGGCGTGGCATTTACGGATGTTCAGCTCGAGGACATGCGCTCCTATCGACAGCGGCTGATGGAGTCTTTTTCACTCAAGTCGTATCAGCCACTTTGGGGTTGGGATGTGAAAGAAGTTTTGCGGGTCTTTTTTTCGCTGGGGTATAAAGCCGTCGTGGCGGCAGTGGATTTGAAGAAACTCCCACCTCCGTTTTTGGGGCGTGAATTTGATCGTGAATTCATCGACTCACTCCCCTCGGGAATTAGCCCCTTTGGAGAGCATGGGGAGTTCTCAACTTTTGTCTATGACGGTCCTTTTTTTCAGACAAAGATTTCTACAAAAAAGGGGCAGATTGCAGAACGAGACGGCTTTGCTTTTCAGGATCTGGAATAAGAATTTGATATTCTATAGACCTTCGGCAATAGTGATGAAATGAAGACGATCGCCATCATTATTCTTTTGGCCGCTCTAAGCCGATTGTTACCACACCCAGACAATTTTACTCCTCTTGCCGCTCTGGCGTTTTTGGCGGGACGTGAACTCAAATCATGGATTTTGGCGATCAGTATTCCTTTTGGCGCTATGCTTTTGAGTGATTACTTTTTAGGCCTCGATACGTTGAGTCCCGTCGTCTATTTCTCCTTTTTGATTTCAATTTTCTTTGGTCGCGTGATGATGAACAAGTCCTTTGGAACGACCACACTTTTGGTGGGAGCAAATTCGATCGTGTTCTTTGTTCTCACAAATTTTGCAGTTTGGCTTTGGTCTGGGATGTATCCACTCACCTCCGCTGGATTGATGACTTGTTTTACAATGGCCATTCCTTTTTATCATTGGAGTCTGGCAGGAGATTTGTTTTATTCGGGGATTTTGTTGGGTGGAGTGACAATGCTCAAACAGCAGGGATTGCTTCTCACCGCGAATAACAACGCTCAATAGTTTGGGTGGGGGGCTGAAGATGTTGGCTTTGTATTCAGAGATTCAATCTTTTAAAGTGGCGAGTTCGCTTCGGCTTCAGGAGATCTGGCTCAATTCCCAAAATTGGCATGTTTCTTATCTTGTCTTTTCAAATGCGAACAGAGTTTTGCCTCTCCTCTCTTCGCTCTGTCAGATTCAGCCTTCGGAGGTGTCCTTTAAGATTTCAAGCGATCTTTTGGAACGCCTTGAAAGCGTGAGTTCTGTGGAAGAGTTTACACTCGAAAAAGAGACTCAGCTTCTCAATCGATTTGGAATTTCTTCTCGCCGTGTGGCGGATGTTGAGTCAGAACATCGAGACTATACTTCTGTGATTCAGTCGACCGCTGGGGGCTCCTTGAGTCGTCCCACTTATAGTTCCGATAAGGCTCTCAGAAAATTTCGCGTGGATTCGAGTACAGGGCCTTTGGGACAGATTTGTGATTTTGTCTGCAATACAGTGGATTTTAGTTTGGCCTATTTTTTGGTTTCCGATGCAAAGATGCCGGAGCGAAAAATCTTAGTTGATCCCGAGTGGATCGAAGGAGCTGATTTTAAGGCTTCCACCATTACCGTCGGCCTCTCTCGCGAAACTATCTTGCTGGAAGCTGTCTACAATCCCAATCGAGAACCTCAGCAGCGATACCGAGTTGGCGTCTAGCGCTTCTTGAGATCTGACTTTCGAAATGGAAATCCAATCAACTGAGAGAGTTTGACGACGGCAACGATCTCTTTGGCGTTTGCAATATAGATAGGCAGCGTTGAGTCCGCAAATTCTGTCAGGACTTGAAGACAAAGGGCGCAAGGCGCAGCACCGTTCGAGGTCGTGACAACGACACCATCAATTTTTTTGGCGCCTTCTGACACTGCCTTTAAAATAGCGCCTCGTTCGGCACAAATAGTTGCGCCATAACTCGCGTTTTCTACATTTGCTCCAGAATAAACTCGCGACCCCACTGTCACAGCTGCCCCAACTTTATAGCGGGAGTAAGGCGCATAGGCATTTTTTCGCGCCTTCAATGCCGTGAGAAGTGCCTTTCGAATTTTGGGGGGGAGAATGGGTTTCATTTAGATTTCCCTTTTGGCCCAATCTGTTCCATCAGGACCGTCCATGATTAAGTAACCTTCGCTTTCCAAATTCTTTCGAATTTCATCGGCCATGGCAAAAGCTTTTTCTGAGCGCAGGCGCAGTCTTTCTTTGAGGAGTTCCTCGACTCGCTCACATTCAGCGGTCGTCAAGTTCCAACGTTTGAGGCGCTTCTCGCGCATAGTGACGATGAAGGTTTGAGGGTTCTCTGTGGTGATTCCAAAGACGGTTTCCAAAATCTGAAACGGTTTTCTAAGGAGAGACCACAATTCATTTTTTCGCTCGCGATAGCAAACTCGAATCCCCCCAAGGAGTACGCCAAGTGCTTTTGCCGAATTGAAATCATCGCAGAGTGCGAGCGACATTTGATCAGCAATTGCTGCGAGCTCTCCAGGAGCTTCGATAGTTGCTTGAGGTGAAGCCTCTAACATCAGTTGCTTCACATGGTAGAGACGCTCAAGCAAACTCTCTGCTCGTTCGATATTTTCCTGACTAAAATCAAGAGGGCTTCGGTAGTGCTGCTGCAAAAAAAGCAGTCTTAATGTCTCTGGATGTCGCTGGGCGATAAAGTCCTTGGTCGAAACAATATTGCCTAAGGACTTAGACATTTTCTCTTGTCCCAATTCAAGCAGCCCGTTGTGAAGCCAATATCGAGCCAGAGGTTTTCCAGTAAGAGCTTCACTTTGAGCAATTTCATTTTCGTGGTGTGGAAACACCAAATCAATGCCGCCGCAGTGAATATCAATAGGCTCTTCAAAAAGAGAATGAATCATCGCAGAGCATTCGATGTGCCAGCCAGGGCGACCTGACCCCCAAGGACTTTCCCATGAGGGCTCTGCAGGTTTGGCAGCCTTCCAGAGCGCAAAATCAGCGGGATGCTTTTTGCCTTCTTCAACGTCAATGCGCACACCCTTCAACATCTCATCCAGTTTGCGCCTGGAGAGCTTGCCGTAAGCTTTGAAGCTCTCGACCTTAAAATAGACATCTTGCCCTACGGTCGTCTTCACGACATAGGCCGCATTTTTTTGAACAAGCCCCTCGATGAATTGAATAATCTCAGGCATGGATTTGGTCACTTCAGGGCAGTGTTCGGGCAGTCGTGTTTTGAGTGCGAGCAGATCTTGTATGTAGGCTTGCTTAAAAAATTCAGCGACTGCAGAAGCTTCTTTGCCCTCTCTTTCGGCGACGGCAATGATCTTGTCATCAACGTCCGTGAAGTTTCGAGCCACTTCGACTTGATAGCCTGCAAACTCAAGAGTTCGCGCAATGAGATCTAGACTCAGAGCCGCACGAGCGTTTCCGACATGGGTGTAGCCATAGACGGTGGGTCCACAGCTGTAAATTCGCACTCGATCGGGATTTGCCGGAGCAAAGTCTTCCTTCTTTCCCGTCAGAGTGTTTTGGAGACGGATTTTTAGGCGTTCAGACACATCAAAAATTTAGACGTCCGCCCCAAAAAAGCCCACAGAATTTGCGCGCGAAGTCTTTGTCTGATATTTTGGAAGTATCCTGCTTGCAGGATTGAAAGGAGGTGGTGCTTACGATGACTATTTATTTAAGTCGTAGGGTGGCCGCCTCCAAAGCGATCTGCGCCTAAAAGCGTTGATCGTTTTGCGGTCACCCATAAAAAGAGGCTCGCCTTTGGGCGGGCCTTTTTTATAGATTCAACTCCACTGATGAAGTCGCTTTTGCTTTTGAATTTAGGGACTCCCGATGCTCCTACTCCTGCCGCACTCCGACGGTATCTGAGAGAATTTTTGATGGATCCAAAGGTTGTGGATATTCCATGGCTCTTTAGGTTTGCACTCGTGCAGTTGATTATCGCCCCGTTTCGAGCTCCCAAAAGTGCCGAAGCCTATCACCAAGTTTGGACGTCACGCGGTAGCCCACTCAGGATGCACACTGAAGACTTGAGTCAAAAGTTGGGCGCCCGATTGAGATCTGAGACTCTTGTGGCATTTGCGATGCGCTATGGTCAGCCGAGTATAAAATCCGTCGTCGATTCTATTCTTGCTTCTTCACCTTCTGAGATTCGATTACTTCCCCTCTATCCTCAGTATGCGGAGGCGACGACGGGTTCGACCCTGGAGGCTCTTCGAAAAGCTTTTCGTGATTGCAAGTACTCCGGCGACCTCAAAGTCCTCAAACATTTCTACTCAATCGATTCTTATATTTCGGCGTTGGCAAATTCGATTCCAAAGAATTGGTGTGAAGACTCGGACCATATTTTGTTTAGTTTTCATGGGCTTCCAGAACGTCAGATCTTGCGCTCAGATTCTTCGGGAGCACATTGCCTCAAGGATGGTCAATGCTGTGATGTGAGTGTGCCCGCGAACGCTCTTTGTTATCGGCATCACTGTGTTCAAACGGCAATCCTGACTTCTCAGAAGCTCGGCCTCAAATCTTCAAATTGGTCAGTGTCATTTCAGTCGCGACTCGGCAGGGCGCGATGGATTGAACCCGCGACGGATGATCGAATTCGAGAGCTCGCGACTCAGGGTGTAAAGAAGTTGACTGTGATTTGTCCCTCGTTTGTAGCGGATTGTTTAGAAACTCTCGAAGAAGTTGGAATTCGCTCTCGAGAGGTCTTTAAGACTCATGGGGGCCATGAGTTTCGCTTGGTGCCCTGTCTCAATGCGACAGATTCGTGGGTAGGAGCGATTGAGCAGATCTACAACGAGGATAAGTACTGGGAATCACTTGTGTAATTGCCTTCCCCGACCCCCTAAAAGGCATGATACGATTTTAGTATGGGAGTGGGATCCTTGGGGGCGCCACAAGTAGGCGACGGTGGTTCGTTTTTCAAAGTACCGTCGATGCTTTATCGTCCGGGCGACATCATCGAAGAAGATTTGTATTTCTTCTATCAGGGGCAGCATGTCCTCTATCGACTCAAAAATCTTGTATGGAAAGAAGAAGACGAAGCTCGCCTGAAAGAAGCAAAGCTCGACGAACTTTTTATCAAGTTTAGGGACAAGCAAGAGCATACGAAGTTTGTCGAAGAGCATTTGGCCAAAGTGCTTGAGTCCCCTTCTGTGCCCGAAAAAAAGAAAGCTCAGCTTTTGTATCGCACTTCGGTCTCCATGCTTGAAGATTTGTTTCAGTCTCCGAATTCTGCTGAAAACATCAAGCGATCCATGAAGTCTGTCAAAAACTCGATTCACTTTCTGACAAAGGACAAAAGTAATTTCTTTGAGTTGATGTCTTTGGCTTCGTCGGATTTTTCGGAATATTCTCATGCCCTTCATACGGCGGCCTATGCCATCTGTTTAGCAAATCAAATGGGAATTAAGAGCTTTAATCAGATTTCGAGTATCGGTACTGCTTCAATGCTGCATGATATTGGAAAATCTAAAATCGATCGCTCGCTTCTCAACAAGGTCGAGCCTCTCACTCCAGCAGAGCACGAAATTCTAAAAAAACATGTGCAGTATTCTTATGAACTCGTGCATGAAAGTCGCTCGATTCCGGAAGTTTCAGAACTCATTATTCTTCAGCATCATGAACGCCCACGTGGAGATGGTTATCCGAAGGCTCTCAAAGAGGGGGAAATTCATGAGTTCTCAAAAATTGTCGCACTGGCGGACTGCTTTGATCAAATGACGTCGGATCGTCCCTTTGCCAAAGCCAAACGCCCGATTGAGGTCATTGAACTTCTCAAGAGCGATCTCAAATCGGATTACGATCAAAATTTATTGCTCGATTTCATTAAGATGTTGAAGAGGTAGTTTTATGGCGATTGTGCAAGCTCCAGCTTCCGCCGCTCAAAAGCCTCACAATCCTTATCATCCCATCGAGCTCGAGTTTTTGGCGCTGGATACAGTATGCGACCATAACCTTTTTCTGCTGACCTATGGCAACTACGTTCTCTATCGTGGTGCAAGCTTGCCGTTTACAATGGCGGATAAACAAAGACTTGAAGATGCTAAGATTAAGACTCTCTATGTCTTTTGTGAAAGCCCACGGGATCTCAGGCGCTTTTATGAAGCCAATCTAACCAATATTGTAGAAAACCCCCGCATCGATACAAAGAAAAAAGCTGACATCCTTTATACGTGCGCCAAAGGAATTGCTCAGGAGATTTTTGACAATCCTGATAACAAAGAAGCCATTGGTGGAACTCAGAATGTGGTTAAGAATACAATTCGCCTGATGGCCAATGGAAGCGATGCGTTTGTGCAGATGATTTCCCTCTCTTCCCATGATTACTATACCTATACGCACTGTGTGAACGTGATGACGTTTTCGATTGGCATTCTTTCCGCGATGGGAATTACCGATCAGCAAGTACTTAAAGAAGCAGGGATGGGAGCTTTGCTTCATGATATTGGAAAGTCAAAGGTGCCCATTGATATTCTCAATAAGCCAGGTCCTTTGACTCCGGATGAATGGTCTGTGATGAAACAGCATCCAGTTTTTGGATTTGATATGCTCGAAGATAGTCCCGTGCCTGAACGAGGAAAAGGCATTGTGGTTCAGCACCATGAAAAGATCACAGGTGTAGGATATCCCTTTGGGCTCAAAGGCGAGCAGATCCCGATTGTTTCACAAGTCGTTTCGATCTGTGATGCCTACGATGCGATGACCACCAATCGTGTTTATCAGAAGGCAATGAAACCCTATGATGCCTTTAGAATTATCACCCAAGAAATGCGCGGTCACTTTGCGCCCAATATTGTTGAAAACTTTATCAAGTTGCTCAACGTCAAAAAGAAATAGGCTCCCGCCCTCCATTCTGCTCAAGTAATCCAATGCCCCAGATAATCTTGAGTCTTGGAATTCTCTACTTCGTGGCCCATGGGTTTACGGCCATCTTTGCAAAAACACGGGTCCCGGACGTGCTTCTCCTCATGATTTTTGGAATCATTATCGGACCTCTGACGAATTGGGTTTCCCTTCTCGATTTTGGAAAGGTGGGGCCTGTCTTAGGCACATTGACACTTATTGTGATTCTTTTTGAAAGTGGCACGGGGTTAAGTCTTAAGGTTCTCAAATCCTCTGTAGGCTCTAGCCTCGGCATCTCTTTGATTACCTTTTTTGGGACTGTGATCTTCGTTATGATTTTTGGACGGACCGTCTTTGGACTTCCTCTTCTTCACTCTTCCATTCTAGGAGTGATTTTGGGAGGAACTTCCTCTGCCGTCGTGATTCCTTTGGCAAAAGGACTCAATCTCTCTCCGAAGGCCGAAACAATCCTGGTCTTGGAATCAGCGTTAACGGATGTCCTTTGTATTGTTTTAACCTTTGCGCTTTTGGGCGCGGTGGGAGGTGAAGAGCTCAATATCTCTGTACCTCAAATTGGAATCTCCATTGTTCTGAGCTTTGTTTTCGCTGCTGCCATCGGCTTGATAGGCGCCTGTGTTTGGGCATTCATCCTTGGACGATTGAGGAACTTTCCCAACACAATCCTGACCACCCTCGCCTTTTCCCTCATTCTTTATGGTCTTTCTGAGAGCTTGCAGGTGAGCGGAGCCATTGCGGCGCTGGCCTTTGGCCTGGGCCTTGCCAATCATGTTGCTATGGGAATTAATAAGCTTCCTTGGCTTTCAAAAATCCAATTGTCAGTCATCAATCCTACTGAGCAGGCTGTCTTTCGTGAAATCGCCTTTGCGCTAAAGACCTTCTTTTTCATTTATCTGGGAATTTCAATGAACTTTTCCGACCTTGAATTCCTGAAGTGGATCATTCTTATGGTGATTGTGATTTACTCTGCGCGACTGCTGTTTACCAAATGGACGGCCCCACGTGATCTTTCGCCGCGCGATTTGTCTTATATTTCTGTGCTCGTTCCTAAAGGGCTTGCAGCCGCTGTCCTCGCTTCGGTACCTGTTGAAAGAGGAATTCCATACGCTTCACTGATACAGCAAATTACCTTTTTAACAGTCCTGGCGTCGATCGTGCTCACTGCGGTACTCATTCCATTGATTGAAAGTGGAAAACTCAGTTTTATCTTCGGCAAAATTTTGAAGAATTCTAATCATGTGTCCTGAATGTGGCCGGGCTCACTCGACAGATTCTGTTTATGAACTTTACACGGCACAAAAATTGCTGTGATCAGTGCCTATGAGTTTTCTGGTGCGAATATGTTTAGCCGCTTGCTGCTTTATGACTACTCTGGCTACGGGCCTGCATGCCAGTCATCGAGTGAGTCGATTGTGTGCATTTACTCTCGCTCATTTTGTGCGACCTCTAAGTACATTGGGGTCTTATGCTGGCTTTAAAGTTCCTGAGGTATTGCATCACTCTCAAGTGTCGCAGATTCAGGCCAACTTACGATCTCGAGGCTCAACAAGCGTCGCTCACCTTGATCTCACTGAGGGCGCTGGCTTGGTGGTCTTTGACGACGCCGCCGTGATCTACAGGCCCCATCGTGATGATCAAAAAAGAGACTCGCAAAACGGAATCGAATTTTGGCCCTATGACGCTCAACAGAGTTTACAGTCTAATCTGCGATATCCAGGCCAAAGGGATCAACTACGTCTCCCTTCCGTCATGAGTCCTCAAAAAATCAAAATCGCCTTTGCAAGGATTCTTAAGTTATCAAGTCAACCCAGTGATCTTTTTTCGAGAGTCAAACGAGGACTGATTCCTCTACGCACCCTTAAGTATTTTGATCTCAATGAATCTGAGTTTTCTGCCTTACGAAGCGCTCTTAAATCCCCAGATCAAGAGAGCTTGATGTTTTGGGAAGGAGTTGTGCCATTTCTTTTAAGTTCATCAGCGACTCGACAGCAAACCAAAGAGAGAGCTCGATTCGTGTTCTCTCGCAAGGACATGGCCACTTTGGGTCTATTGTTGACGACAGTCCTCAATGGGCTGACGATCCCTGAAGGTCCAACGCTTTGGGTTTCGCAAAAGCTCATCAACGCAGGTCTTATCGAACAAAACCCCGATTTTTATTCGAGTTATTTTGGACAGCCACTCGGGCCCATGCCCTACATGGTGACTCGGCCCCTTGATTGGCGTCTTGATGCAATTCAAAATGATACAGCGCTCAGAGTCCTCAAAATGTCAGCACTGGCAACGTCCGACCCTTATGAGCCACGTGAGTGGTATGACCGAGGCTCGGGGGAGACTCATGCCTGGATAACCAAAGGAGATGTTTGGACTTGGCATTTTGGGCTCACAGAGCTCAAGAATAATCTCTCGGACCCACGACGCGTCGATGAATTTTTTGATCGACTCGTCCAGTCCAAACTCGAGTATCAGGATATTGGCTCCTTGAATCCTGCCGACGGTCGTTCCAGTCAGCCGATTGCTTTTGTGCAAAACTCGGTTCTGAGTCCGATTATCCCTGAGACTTCAAAATTTTTTTGGAGAAGTGATCTAAGAACAAACTTTCTGATCGTAAAGGAGATCCTCAACGATCCGAGAGTGAGTGCGCATCCCGATCATCGAAAATGGCTCCTTAAAGTTATGGCAACCACGCCTGATTGGTTGACACTGCTCGAACGCTCGAACTTTACAGGATATGTTTATCCCAGTATCCCCTCCCTCGACTGGTCAAAGATATCTGACAAACCACTCGATTCTCAAGAGGTCGATCTTTTGCGCCAAGCTGTCGCCAAGAGGCTTGAGTTAATATCGGCGCATCCGTTTGGAGATTCGAAGCAATACCTGAGGGCGTGGATGATTGCGGCATCAGAGACGAGTCAGTTGTTAAGCCTTACGCGAGGGCAAAGGATCGAGTCCCCCGAGCTTGATCAGGATTTAGTGCAATTTTTGAATCAAACAAAACCTGTAAAAAATCTGATGCCATACAACTCAGAGTATGTCTGGGGACGTCTTGTCATGGATGCGTTTCAGCAGATTGTTCCAGTTTTAGGACAGCAGCCCGAAGGCGTGCGGCTTAAAATATTTGAGACCTATTTGGATTCGTTTGTCACAAAGGATCCAAGTCGGTCCCCTTCTGGCACAACCCATGAACTCGTACTACGACTTTCGACGCTAGAGCCCTCCTCTAAAGCTCGACTCATTGAGCTCGCCGCCAAAAAGATTATCGATGCCTCTCAAGGCAAGGTTCCGGATCCAAGTCTGTTTAGACATCTGGCGGTTTTGGGCGATAACCTGTTTTTACTTTCGCCGCAAACAAAGCAGGAGCTTTTGTCAGTCTTAAAGACAGTTGATTATGGCAATCACTATTGGGACAATCCATTTTATCCGATTTTGGTCCATCTTGATGCGGATGGGCTTAGATTTGTACTCAATCACTACCATAGCTATGCGGTCGCCTTGGCGTCACTGCCAAAGGATGATGCCTTTTCGAGAGATCATATTTTGCTTCCGGCAATGCGTGATATTCGTCTTAGTTTAAACTCCATCGTACTCAAACCCGACGATGCAGCACGCCTCAAAAACATTGAGTTTCAACTCCTTGAATCCTTGGAGTCTCAAGGACACGATAGCTCCGAGTTCAAAAAAATTCTTGAGATCAAATAAATTTTAGATTGCTGACGCTGCGCCGCTTCATTCCGCATTGATAGGGTGGGACTGGTGCGAATCTGCCTGGGTGTTAAAATATTTGAGTACTCAGAGGGGGATTTCGCGAATGGCAAGATTGACACTTATTTTGGTCGCATTTTTTGTTCGATTTGACTGGGTCGAGGCCGCCGTAAAGTCCGAAAAATCCTGCCCGCCAGAGGTCAGAGTCTGTGGCCTACTCAGACCGTTTGAAGACGCAAGGCGCCTTTATTCTGCAATGTCTGGCGATGACGATACTTATCCATTTTGGTGGGAACCCGTGGTTATCCCGCCCGTTCAACCTCCATCTCCAGATGTTACTTATTGTCATCCGGTTGATTGCACAACCTACTCGACAACAAAACTGAGAGGAGGAAATCCATTCGGCCGAGACCAGGATGACTGGGAGGATCTCTACAAGGACAATAATCTCGAAAAGCAACTCAAGAGCATCTGGCAGCAGATTCTGAACTCAGATCCATCGTGCCCCTCGGGCTGCTTGAACGCCGGAAGTGATCTCACGTCACGCCTGGTGATACAACCCGTCCCCTCCGATCGTGTGTGCGGATCATCGGGCTCACCCTCAACCCACAGTATCTCCGTCACAGGAAAGTCTCTGCATTGTGCAATCGCAGGGTGGCGAGCATCGGAATATTTTCAGGATCGGTTGAGAGAGCTGACAAGTGGCGCTTGCTCTGATTCTAACTGCAGTCCCTCCGTCTCAATTAGTAAGATCGCCGTCAAAATCACTCCAGGTGGCACCTTTGATCGATGCCGTGTGGATATGAGCGCAGAAGTAACAATTGCATGCACTGGCAATTCGTCTTCTGGCGAATACGAAGCCTGGTTCGAAGTGACTGAATGCCCGCGATGTGCACGAGTAAAGCCACCCGTGGTGCAGGATTAACATCGCTTGCTGGCCAGAGTGGCTTCTCAGTGGCCACAAGATTGGCTGCTATAAAAATTCGAGACTTGATCCTTTTAAGTAGTTCAAAAGATGTTAGGAAAAGTGCATGAAAATTTTTAGCCTTTGCACTTTCACTTTTATTCTTTGCGCGTCGATTGTGACTGCACAAACTCAAACTCAGGTCGAAGTCTGCGAAAACTTCCCGGAACTCAGCGAGCCCGTCTGCGAGACAATCGCAGATGCGCCACTCACCGAGCTCGATCTCCTTGATTTGGGAGTCGTGTATTCATTGGCGCAAGTCGCTCTGCCTCAGCCTGGGGGTGCACCAACACCTTTGCGAATGTCTTGCGGATCGAGGCTTACCCTCCAAGGTCCTACCGGAACAGTCGGATGTCCTACGCCAGGGCCTGCTGTTGTCTACACACCTGTTTCGTGCAGTGTGAATGCTAATACCTTTTGCAATGACAAGGCCCTCTTGGATGCCAACTCCGCTTCAAATCCAGATGCGGCAGCCTGTATTGCTGGAATTCAGGCGAGTTGTCGCACAGCTGCTGGCTGGGGAACTTGCCCCTCGCCAACTTGCGGCACCTGTCCTCTGCGTCCCACTTTGAGATGTGCTGCTTCTTCGAGCGAACCAAACATCATCACCTTTACTCCCAATAGCCCTCGATGGACCGGCGCAAAGACCGTGATCTTTGGAACCGGCGGTGCTCAGTGCAATATCACCTGCACACCTCCCGCAGGAGGAGCGTACAACGTCAATTATACCTGCCAGTGCAATCAAGCTTGTGCGCCTTGCTGATTTGTAATCATGGTTATATCCACGACGATAACGCCTCCGCTCATTCGCCTTGTGATTTGTTCGCTCGTTCTCAGCTTGAGTTCAGCTCAGGCGGATGAGTCGGCCAAACACGCAAGCGCTTTCAAGAAGCGCGTGGCCGGATGCGTTGTCGCGCTCGTGGCGGTTGCGACTTATTTCTCTCTGAAAGACTCAGGTCCCGAACAGTCCAATCACTCCGAAGTCTCTGCTCAAGAGAGCTCTCGAGCAAAAAATGACTCCACAGCGAGAACCCATACCCCGTCTGTCGAATCATCCCCCGATCCTCTTCAGCCAGAAAATGGCTCCGAGCGAATCGACGTCAGCGCTCTGACATCGATCGGTGACTTAAGAGCAAAGCTCTCTGAAAGCAGCCTCACGGCCCGACAGTCCAACCAAGTCGTAGAGGATTTTCTTAATCAATTTCAAAACTCCTGGGCACGGCAAAACAATCAACTCGATAAAGTGTCAGATTCAGCCGAACTCTCTAAACAGATGGCTGAAGCCATGAGAGATTTTTTGGAAGTCATGTTTTTTGAACCTCGTGTGACGATGGAGGATGATCAAGGACAATGGCCTCATATCCGCCTCTCGCAAGATGCTGAGAACAAATCGTCTATGCTTATCGTTAACTACCCTCCTAATTTTGTTCGAGATCAAGCTCTCAATATGACAGCCGAGTCGATTGCCAGAATCGCCGGCAGCATGGGCGCCTCTGCGACGTCGAGTGACTTTGGTGAGTCCCCACTTCAGACGGTGATTGCCGGACAACTTGAGTCTCTTGCCCAAAAGATCTCGCGTCAGGGAGATACGACAGCAGATGTTGAGGCCTTAGCCCATCTCTGGCAGGCCGAAATCAACCAAGGCTTGCCGATGACGCTCCCCCCGTTTATGAAAATCGAACAATGGGGCGACGAGATGATTGTTCGCATGCTCATCATTAGAGATTCGTTTCCGTTTTCGGTGACGATTACACCTGACCAAGTCACCGCCGAACGCGAGCAAGGCGACAGATTTGTCGTCACCAACGAAGATATCAGTTGGCATTTTAGCTTTCCGCTCGGGCCCAATCAGTCGGGCGGTCGTCCTCTTACTATTGCTCCCTAGAAGTTCTATCGAGCAACAGGAGACCAGTAGACTTTTCTCAGAATTCCTTGGGCGGTCAAAACAATCGCTGCACGCTCTTGATCAATGACGAGTGGCGCATTCCAAATCGCGGACTGATAATCCGAGCTTTGAGAGAGAATCTCACCTTCCGGAGACAAAAAATAAACATTCCCTTCGGAGCCAGCGACCCAAAGTCCATGGTTTGAGAGGCTGACGGAAGTGGCCAGCCCTTTGGGGAGTTCTCGCTTCCATCGCAGAAATCCCGAAGTTGCGTCTAACGCATAAACAGCACCATCTCGAGCGGAGGCGTAAACGATGTTTTTTGCGCGATCAACAGTTGCGGGAGAATAGAGTGACAATGGTTTTTGCCACAAAAGCTTTCTGTCCCCTTTTTTGAGAGCCCAGGCTTTAAGATCTCCGCCATAGGACGATGCAATAACGACATTATTGTCCGCCAAAGCCACAGATTTGAGATCGTTAATAGAGTCCGCAGCCCCTAAATTTGCAGAAAAGGATTCCTTCCAAAGAGCTTGGCCCGTCGAGGCTTGAAAGCTCTGCAAAAGTGCTGACGGGAATCCCGCGATAATCTCATCCCCCAATTTTACCGCACTGAACGCAGACCAAAGCGAAACGCTGCTGACTGAAGGATCCGCTTGCTGCCAAACCCATTCCCCGCTGTTTTTGTTATAGCACTGCAATGTGCCGAGCGAGTTCATGACCCACAAAAATTCACCTTCTAAGAGTGGGGCCGCAAAAAAAACTCCTTTGGTCTTGGCTCTCCAGTTGATCTTTCCCGTCAGCTTATCCAGCCCGTAAAGATTGCCCTTTGTGTCTCCTCCATAGACTTGAGTCTCATCGACTGACCAGGCGCCTTGTGAGTTCGCTTCCAAGGGAGTTTCCCAAACAATTGTTCCGTGACTGAGACGGCGCTTTTGCAGAGTGTTTTGGGGCGAAGGAATATAAAAACTCTCCGAATCTCTCCCCATCCCCCCCACTCGATATGTCTGATACCACTCCAGGCTCATTCGTGTTTTGGGCAATTCAATGGTCCACTGTGTAAAGAGACGCTCTTCGGCCTGTGTCTGGTTTAAAAGAAGAAAACTAAATGCAATGAGGGCAGATAAAGCACGCATTGAGCGCATTTAAACTGTTTTGAGCCTCAAAACTCAAGCCCTACTTCTTGCGTCTAAAAATGAGTCGCAAAGGAAGGCCTGTGAGCTGAAAGTCCTCTCGAAGCCGCGAGGTCAAAAATCTTTTATCTTCCTCGGCAATCGCCTGAGGAGCATTACAAAAAATCTGAAACGTCATCGGTTTTACACTCACATGCACGGCATATTTCATTTGGATATATTGTGTGGCCGTCCTCAGTTTGCCCTCGGTCTTTCCGCGCTTAGCGACGCGTGGAGGGCGTTTTTCGAGAGTCGTTTTGAGCCATTGATTGAGTTTTGATGTCGGAATTTTTGTCATCCGCGCTTTAAGTTCGGTGAGTAGCTGAAAAACTTTAGTGACGTGAAACCCTGTCTTGGCAGAGACAAACAAAATAGGTGTCTGCGCCAGTTCAGGAAGTTCATATCGAAGCTCTTCTCGGTAATCTTTTTCTTTGATGTCTCTGCGAACAATATCAAACTTATTTACAACGACAATGGTGGGCACCAAGGCCTGACGAACAAGTTTGAGAAGTTTTTTGTCTTGCGTGCCTAGACCGCCATCCTTTTGGGCTTCAACGACAAAGAGACAGGCATCCGCATCTCGAAGAGATTTTAAAGCCTTTTGGGTTGAGAATATCTCTACTGCATGATTGGTGGCATAGATCTTAGACTTTTTTCGAACTCCCGCAGAATCCACAAAGAGCCAATTGTGGAGTGGGACTTCCAAAAGGTCTCGTGTTGTACCTGCTTGATCGCTGACAAAAGAAATTGTTTCGCCGGCGAGTACATTTAATAGACTCGACTTGCCGACATTGGGACGTCCAAGAATCAAAACGCGTTCTAGAGATTTTTCGGCCAACTGACTCTCAGACTCAGCCTCTAATTTGAGAATATCATGCGTCGCTTGATCGAGCTCAGATATCCCCCGGCCCTGCTCAGCAGATATCTCAATCAAAGGACCTGAAAAGTTTTTGAGAATTTCTTGAGCATGAACTTTGAACTGCTTTTTGTCTGCTTTGTTGATGACGAGAGCTAAAGGGCGATTCATGCGCCGAATCGCTGATAAACATTCATAGTCATCGCTCGTCAGGGGCTCGCTTCCATCCACCACCATCAAAATCAAATCAATCGACGAGATTCTCTCCTTGTCTAGATTCTGAAACGATAGTCCAAACTTTCCCCAACCTGCCAAGTCCCAAATTTCCACTTTGCCGCCAGAATTGAGAACCCACTGACCTTTGAGAAGATCGCGTGTCACTCCTTCTTCGTTCCAAACAAGCGAGCGGCGGCGTCCTGTTAGGCGGTTAAACAAACTGCTTTTGCCCACATTAGGGCGTCCTGCGATGGCGACGACTTTCATATTATTTTGTCCCTCGGGTCTTCTGAGAGTCGGACTTGGCCCGCCGAGTCGGTCGCGATCGTGTCGCCAGAGTTTTCTCTTCAAGTGGTAAAAGTGTCAGGCCTTTAAAGGCTTCTTCAGCTGCGGCTTGCTCAGCCTCTCGTTTAGAGCGCCCTTGTCCTCGACCCACTGTCTGTCCATCAAACTCAATTCGTACCACAAATGTTTTGGCATGATCCGGGCCCAATGCGCTTTCCACAACGTAGCGCGGGGATTTTTTAAAATGCCTTTGATGGTGCTCCTGAAGCTTGGTTTTAAAATCTTGAGAGGTCTCTGCCGCATGTGAACTTTGCACGAGCCCGTAAAAAAGTCGGTGTAAAAGCTTCTGGCAGGATTCAAATCCTTGATCCAAAAACAGTGCGCCAATAATAGCTTCAAGCGCATCCCCAAGGACACTTTCTTTGGCGCGGCCACCTGTTTTCTCTTCGCCTTTGCCGAGCTTGAGATAACTTCCAATGTCTAATTTTTGAGATATCAAAAATAGCTGCTTTTGATTGACCAGCGCGGCACGGCGTTTGGATAAGACGCCTTCAGGCTCATTCTGAAACACTCGAACCAGCATTTCGGCAACACAGAGATTGAGGATTGAATCACCCAAAAACTCCAATCGTTCATTGCTCTCTTCGAGAGGTCTTTTTTGCTCATGAACATACGAAGTGTGGGTCAGTGCCGAATCCAAAAGCTTTCGATCGTGGAATTTAACTCCCAATTCTTTTTGAAGCGCTTCGAGTTTCATGCAATGGCCTTTCGCAGGAGCATGAGAAGTGGCTTTAAGATGGGGCCGCCTCCCACCACACAATCGTTTTGATAAAGAACCGCAAACTGCCCAGGAGTCACTGCTCGTTGTGGCTCCTTAAACTTAATCGTCACAGATTTTGAATCTTGTGACACGAGCTCCGCTTCTACAAGAGATGCTCGGGATCGAATCTTTACAAAGAGAGGAATCGTAGGATCATAAAACAACTCTCCATTCATGATTTCAAATTCTAAGCCATCTGAATTGAGAGATTGATCCGATCCGACGATGACTTGCCGCGTTTGAGCATCGAGGCGAATGACGTAATAGTGATGGAGGCCCAAATCCCCGAGGCCCTTCTTTTGTCCGACAGTAAAATGATGAATCCCTTGGTGCTGAGCGAGAACCCTTCCGCCTTCGTCGACAATTTGGCCTTCATGATCTGCCAGTCCGGCTTCTTCCTTCAAAAATTTTCGATAATTGTTTTCGGGGATAAAGCAAACTTCTTGAGAATCCGGTTTTTGAGAAACAGGGAGGCCTGCTTGTTCGGCGAAGGCGCGAATCTCAGCTTTTGAAAATCCTCCGCAGGGAAACAGGGTGCGTCGGAGCTTGTCTTGAGTCACTCCGAGCAAGAAATAAGACTGATCCTTTTGTGGATCAACGGCTCTTTGAATCAAAAACTGATCTCCGCGTCGGGCCATTTGCGCATAATGGCCGGTAGCCACTTGAGTCGCACCGACGAGATCCGCGTAATGAAGGAGTTCATCAAATTTAATAAATGTATTGCATGCCACGCAGGGATTGGGCGTTCGCCCTTGTCGGTACGCATTTGAAAAATAGTCGACAACGCGTTCTTTAAATCTCTCGCGCGAATCAAAGAGGTAATGCTTGATGCCGAGCTTAATACAAACAGCTCTGGCGTCTGTGACGTCTTCCAGGGAGCAGCAGCCACCTTTGCCTTCTTTACGATTTTGACGAGAGTAGTCGTAGAGCTGAAAGGTAATGCCAACGACATCATAGCCTTGCTGCTGAAGTAAAAGAGCGGCTACGGAAGAATCAACTCCCCCACTCATCGCTACTAATATGCGCTCTTTATTCATGGCTCTTATAAACGAGAGGGCCCGCGTTAAGCGGGCCCTCTCAGCAGATCTCACTTCATCAACTCGACGTTGGAGATGTTTTTATCGACGAAGTGAAACTTCCCTTAACTTAGAACTTATATGTCACGCCGACATATTGTTCGTTGTTGTAACCTGTTCGGCCTGCATTTGCGATTGGATCGCTGACCTTCAAAGTATTGGTCAAGTTAGCAGTCCAATTTTTGTTCAAAGCGTAGTTTGCAATGACTCGGCCGGTGTTCGAAACCGAACCTTTGTCTGCGCCTTGAGGATTTGCGTAATCGAGTCTCCATCGCAGAGCGAGTTCCAAATCTTTGATCGAGGTCAAAGTGAAATCGTTGTTCAAGCGATAGAAATAGAGTTTGGACTCAGTATCGCTGGACTCAACGTTACGACCGACCATGACGTAGGTCTTGAGGCTTGCCTTGTCATTGAGTTTGATTTTGGCAGTGGTGATCGAAGAGCTCATCAAAGAACTCGGAGTGTCTGAATCGCGAGAAGAAGCGGCAAAAGCTTTGTTGCTCTTTTTAGCAGCCAATTGTCGATTCACACCGATCAACGCGCCGTAATCAGCTTCGTAATCCATTCGATATCCCGTAGCAACAGACAGGCTCGAATTGATTTTGTATTCGAGATCTGTGATCGAGGTGATCGCCCAAGTACGGGTCTCGCTGACAACTTTGTCAGAGCGATAGCCAGCATCATTATCTGAATGCATGAACTGAGCAATTTCGGTCATGTTGTTGAGCTTTATGTTCGGATTGAACTTGATCGCTGTGCTCAAGACGGGGTGGTTGTAAAAATAAGAGTTGTTCGTGATTCCACGATTTTCAGAAGCAACAGCTTTACCGAATCCGCGTGCGGCAGACATTTCAAGCTCGTAAGCCAATGAAAAGTCTACGAGGCTTCCTTTGTATCCGAGTTCAAATCCTGGGGTGACGTACGCTCCAACGGTATTGGCGTTCTCTTGCGAGTTCGCAAACTTACCAGTGAGTTGTGAGCGAATCCCAGTCCCAATGGTGGGGCTGATAGATACAGAGGCTTTGGGAGCATTGATACCGCCAGCAGCGCTAGAAATATTAGCACTTTGGGCGTTAACAGCGCTCATAAAACCGATTGAAAGAGCGAGTGCAGTGATCACCTTCATTTTTATGTCTCTCCTAAAATAATGACGTCAGATGTTTTTAAACAAATCTTGTTGAGAACCCCTAAAAGAACTCCCAAAAAGAATGCACACTTCTACCATGCTTTGGAGGGGTGTCAACGGAGCCCAAAAAGTTCCCATGTCTTATGTTAACATATTGAAATGACTCAGATTTATCCATTCGCCAGAGGGCAAAAAACCCAAGCGCTCCCTTTCAAAACCTGGATAAAACCCGTTTGAGAGACCTTCTCATTGCTGAGACTTTGACGAGGGATGTGACTTCCCTCCTCCCACGAGATCTCCCAGCGAAGGCCTTGGGAGATCAGACAGGTTCGGGAATCGAAGCTTAATATAGAGGTGCGCTCCTGATGAGGCTTAAGAGTGGTCCAACGGAGTTCTGGGCGGGCAGCATTAAGTAAAACGGCCACTTCGTCGTCGGTGTAAATCGTCAGAGGGACGCTTGAATTCTGTGCCGCCAGGAGTGCCCCCCAAGAATAGTCAAAGCGGTGATCGAGAGCTGCGATGACTTCGATGGAACTCGCTCCTTCGCGCTCGGCAAGGCGGATGGCGAGTTCGATATCCAAATAATCTTTATCGCGAGGAAAACGAAAGACAGGAATCTCAGTCTCAAGCTTTTGGAGATCGCTGGTAGAAATACTGTCGAGATCACCGAGCAGATAAGTGGGCGTAATGCGATGTTGAGTGCAATGCCGTGCTCCACTATCTACAGCAATAATCAAAGAAGCGGCATTTGATCGCTGAATAAAGGCCTGGGAAGTCAGCGAAAAATCTCCGCCAGCGATAATGAGAGCTTTCATTTAAGAAGCTCGTGAACGTTTGGAAACAACATCCATCCAAACAGCCGCAATTATAATGAGGCCTTTGATCACCATTTGACGATTGGTCTCAATATTCAAAAGACTCATGCCGTTATTGAGAGTGCCAATCAAGAGAGATCCAAGGATTGTTCCCGTCACACGACCAACTCCTCCTTGAAGAGAAGTGCCTCCGATCACAACAGCGGCAATGGCATCAAGCTCATAGAGATTGCCCGCATTGGGATCGCCGGCATCAATCCGACCACTTTCGATCAATGATGCTAACGCCACAAGAATGCCCATCAAAAAATAAACAGCAAAGATCACTCGCGGAACTCGAATACCGCAGAGCCGAGCGGCTTCGGGATTGCCTCCAATGGCGTAGATATGCCGACCCAAAATTGTTTTTTCTAAAATAAAATAAATCGCCAAGAAAACAGCGCCAGTGGCCAAAACCGGAACGGGAATTCCTTGATAGCCACAAAAAATCCAAAAGCTCGCACTTGCCGCAAGGAGAGCGAGAATGATTTTGGAAATGGTCTGAGGACGCCGTCGAAAGAGTGCATAGGCAATAAACGCCGCCGTCACGACCACAATCAAAAGAAGCGAAGGTGTGGGTGGCAAAAACCCTGTGCCCAGCCAGCGGTAAGAATCCGACAAGGGACCGATTCGACTTCCGCCACTAATAATAAGAGCGAGTCCGCGAGCGATCACCAAAAGTCCAAGCGTGACGACGAATGAGGGAATCTTGAATCGTGCCACCATGAAGCCCGTAAATGAACTCAGCGAAGCGCAAATCAAAAGGACAGGAATCGCAGAAAGAATCGCCTCACCCATTCCGCCCTGAAAATATCCCAAATTTTGCTGAAGAGTGGCCCCAATCACCGCACCGAGTGCCAAAACACTTCCGATACTGAGGTCGATCGCGCCAAGAAGGATGATCAGCGTCATTCCGCAAGCGAGGATGCAGTTGACCGCCACTTGGCGAGTCAGATTGGTGAGATTTCGGTCTGTCAAAAATGCAGGTTCACTCCATGCAAAGTATCCGAACAAAAAAGCAAGTGTCAGAATCGGGATCCATCGGCCCCACGAGACGCTTTTTAAATTTACTGCGTTCATTTTACGCCACTGCCCTTTCCATAATCTTTTGTTGGGTCACGCTTGAGCCTTCCAAAATTCCTGCGTTTCGTCCTTGGCGCAAAACCATGACACGATCACAAAGACTCACAATTTCTGGAAGTTCGGAAGAGACTACAATCAATGTCAGTCCTTGATCGACGAGCTCACGCATTAAAAAATAAATTTCGGATTTTGCACGTACATCGATTCCTCGCGTGGGCTCGTCGAGCAGCAAAATCTTAGGTTTGCTCGACAACCAGCGACCCAAAATTACCTTTTGCTGATTGCCCCCACTCAAATGACGAATCGATATCTCTGGACTTGCAGCTTTGATTCTGAGGAGCGATGAAAAGTGAGAAACAATTCCACCTTCCTCTTTGGAATTAATTTTCCAAAATCTAGAAATTTGTTTGAGAATGGGAAGCGTCATATTCTCGCGAACACTTCGATCAAGCAAAAGTCCTGTGCCTTTGCGATCTTCTGTCACAAATCCAAGACCTTGTTGAATGGCAAGACGGGGATCGCCGTGCTCAAGAGGCTTGCCTTCCAATAAAATCTCGCCACTGACTTTTTGCGCAGAGAGAGAACCAAAGAGTGCCATCAGGAGTTCGGTTCTGCGGCTGCCGAGAAGACCTGCAATCCCAAACACCTCTCCCTCGCGGACATCGAATGAAATCTGATCGAGCAGCGGTCGCGGCAAAGCTTTGTCGAGATAAGTGAGGTCTCTGACTTCGAGAATGGCTTTGCGAGACTGGCTTGGACGCTTGGGAGGAAAAAGATTTGCGATTTCTCGGCCGACCATGGCTTCGATCAGAGCGTCCGTAGACCAAGGCTTTGAATCAAATTCTTTGACCGATCGACCATCTCTCAAAACAACGACGCGTTCACAGAGACGGTGGATCTCATCGAGTTTGTGAGAGATGTAAAGACAGGCAACTCCTTTGGCTTTGATTCCGTCAATCAGTGTGAACAGGCTCTCAATTTCTTGATCGGAAAGTGCCGAGGTCGGCTCATCAAAAATCAGAACTCGAACATGTCGAGTAAAGGAGCGGGCGATTTCGAGAATCTGCTTTTCGCCGACGCTGAGATGCTTGACGAGTGTTTGAGGCAAAATATCAAGATTAAACTGTGCCAAGAGAGCTTCAGTGTCCGCATTGATTTTTGTAAAATCGACAACACCGAATTGGCGTGGAAGATCCTGCATCCAAATATTTTCGGCAACAGTCATCTCATCAAAGAGAGAGAGCTCTTGGTGAATGATCGCAATCCCAGCATCAAGAGCGTCCTTGGGGCCGCTAAAGTTTTGCAGCTTACCGTTAAGAAGAATCTCACCGGTAAAACTCTTGTCGGGCCAAACTCCACTTAAAACTTTCATGAGAGTGGATTTGCCTGCACCGTTTTCTCCGACGAGGCCTACGCATTCGCCAGCCCTGACGCGTAAACTCACGTCATCGAGAGCCTGCACGCCAGAAAACGACTTAGAGATCTTTCGAAGCTCCACCAAAGGAGACTCCGAAAGACGAGAAGTAGAATCAGTTGGTTCCAAAGACATCTTCGCGCTTGTGAAATCCAGTCTGAATGATCTGCGCTTCGATATTTTCTTTAGTAATGGGATACACAGGCGTATTCACGACGGGCACTTCTTTGCCGCTGAGATTGTTGACGACTGTATCGGCCTTGATGGACTCTCCCTTTGCGAGCTGGATTGCTGATTGAGCTGCCGCTTCGGCGAGAGGCTTGATGTCTTTGAGAACCTCAAACTGCTGGCGATCCCGAGTGATATCTCGAATCGAAGAGAGATCGGCATCTGCGCCTGCAATAAAAATTTTGCCCGAGAGCTTTTGCTCTGCCACAGCCTGAACCGCACCTCGAGCCATTCCGGAGTTGTTGGCCAAAATCGCATCAATCTTATTGGCGTGCTTGGTGAGAGAGTTTTCGACAGTTTTGAGAGCGAGCTCTCCTGACCATCCGGGATGGTACTGCTTGGTTACCACTTTGATTTGCGGATATCGATTGAGTACAGAAAGTGCGCCTGCAGTAATAGCTTCGGCTACGGAATGACCCTCAGCTCCACTTAAAAGAATATAGTTGCCCTTTTGTCCTGTGGCTTTGACGGCGGCCTCCGCTTGTAAAACCCCCACTCCAAAAGAATCTTGAGTGACGTAGAGATCAATGGGTGCGTTATTGATAATTCGGTCATAGGCGATCACCGGGATCTTATCCGCTTGAGCGGCCTTGACGATGGAGCCGCAAGCGTTGGAATCAACCGGTTGGATCACGAGGGCTTTGACGCCGAGGGAAATCATATTCTCGGCCTGACTCATTTGCTGGCTCACATCCGAATTGGCAGAGGCGAAAATGACTTCGGCACCGAGTTCCTTCGCTTTGGCCTCGAAGAACGCTTTGTCCTTGGCGTAACGCTCTTCATTGAGGTTATCCAAAATAAATCCTATTTTGAGAGCATTTGAATTGGACTGATTAGATCGATTACATCCCGAAGTCGAAAGTCCCAGCGAAATGAAAACTCCGACCCATAAAACCCAACGTCTGCACATCTAAAAAACCTCCTCAGTGAGCAGGAGTTATCTCAATTTTTGCCGATCGGCAAGCATGTGACGCTCCGAGTCGTCACTTTATCACCATCATAGTGGGCGTTCGAGCGTTCTCATCCGTGGCACAAAGATTGAATAGCTAAGTGCTGGTCAAGGAGGATGTCATGATCGGTGAACAGCAACAAGAAGGACGCATTACGGTATTTCATCTCAAAGATGACCTGACCCCCAATCGCGTCAAGGCGTTTATGAAAAAAATGGAGTCCCTCACGGACGAGGGCCGCCACCATATTGTTTTAGATATGGCATCAGTGCAGGATGTTTGCCTTCTCGGAATGGTGGCGATTTCTGCGATTTTTAATCGATGTCGTCAAGCGGGAGGAGCTCTTAAGATTTCGAGCCTCACTCCCCTCGTTCGACGTTCGTTCAGAAAGACAAATCTGATCAATACTGTTGAAGTTTATGACGAGGTCTTAGAAGCCGTAAAAAGCTTTCGCAGTCAGAATCTTCTGCAGTCTAAAACTTATACCGGCTCGTTTTTTATCAAAGAAAAAGGCGCATTTGTGGGTTGGGATCGCTATCCTTCGAATGGGGTCTTTAACTAAGGCTGCACTGCGATAAATCCCTGTTTCATATAATTGATCGCGGAGCTGACAAAAAGTTCCGTACTCCATTGGCGGTACGTTTGCTGACGAATGCGCTGAAGGTAGTCGTCAGACGAATACTCATATCCCAAAGTCGCATTGTAGGACGAGATGGAGCGTTCTTGATCCAAGAACTGAAGGCTTTCGCTGAGCCCCTCTATATAATTGCTGTTGAATGTGACGCCAGAAGTGGCGTGATTGTGAATTCCCACAAAACTAAAGTTGTGAATGCGGTTGTTTTTGACGATCACGTTGGTCATGGGGAGGTTGGCTAGATCAATTGCCTTGGGATCTTGAGGATAAGGATTGTGGACGAAGTAATTGTCCTCAATCATCAAGTGTTCCGATCCTCCCACCGTAAGAGCCCAATTGAGAGAAATCGGTGTGTTTCGACCATTCTCTGTAAAGATGTTTCCTCGAAGAGTGGCATTGACATACATGACGCCTGAAGAAGGAATGTTTCCGCCCAGAGAAAGTCCGATATGGTTTTGAAGAAAGAGATTGTCCTCTACGAGAATATTGCGAACACCTCGATCAAAGTCTGTTCTTACTTTAACACCCATACTCGAGCCGCGAGAAAAAATATTACGTCTCATCACGGTGTTGAGGACATTGCTTAAGTAAATATTGTGGTCATATTGAGAAGGAGCTTTGCCCGCAAGAGGAAGCCAGCCGTTGTGATCAAAAATATTTTCTTCGAGTATGAGACCATCGGTGGATTCGGCGAACAGGCCTTGAGTCAATCCGCCCACAGAATAGAAATCGAGAACGATATTGCGATAAAATCGAATGTTTTTGGGGCGGACTCCCCCATCGGCCTTGTCGATGTCAATAATTCTAAAAAATCTGAATTTGTTGCCTTCAAAGAGCAGATCCTCGACGTCGTATCTAATCTCAACCGCTTTTGAAGGGCCCATGGAGGTGTCGTACTCGGGAGCCTCGGGGTCACGTCGTGCGAGATAAAAATCGAGTCCAACGACGGCGAGGTGACGACGTCCCCAAATTCGCATGCAAGGATCCTCGGGACAAGTGAGTTGAGGATCGCTTCCTTCGCCATAACTTGAGATCACCATTTTTTCGCTCGCTGATCGCCCACTCAAATCCCATGAGCCATGGATTCCTCTAAGGCCGGTCTCTTCGAAGCGATCCCCGCGTTTGAGAAGCAGATAGTCGGGATAAGTGTTTCGCATCAAACTCACACCGGCGAGAATGCTACGCACTGGAGTCTCTGGACTCAGTCCGTTATTCGTATCGATTCCAGTGGAAGAACTGACATAGATGACTCGAGAATCCGGACTCGGGCTAAAATCGCTCCAGCCGCCGAGGAGATCAGAATCGGAGTCTGTGTCAGATGACACAGTTGTCTCGGCAAAATTGCATCCGGTGAGTGCTACGTAAAATCCCAGAATCGTAAAATGAAGGCTTTTGCTCAACATGCAGAGTCAATATTGCAAGAGGCATACAGTGTTGTGGCGCTATGCCAATGAACGCGCACTCGATGAGCACAATTTGATTTTTGCTGAATGGGGCTGGGATTTGATCTGAGAGTTTCGGCCCAAAATTGCCCGAGTCTCGCAAAAAGAGAACAAAGTGAGGAAGAGATTTGGATTGGAACTATGAGGGGTGGTTCTGAAAAACTCTCCCCCTCACTTTGTTCATGGGCAATGTGGATGGTTCTGTTGTTTGAGAGAGGTTGCAAGGGGCGATCCATGCGTGAAAGCGGCCGCACGGTAGCGGGCACATTTCGGTCACTTTTGGCGAATAATCAGATTGATCAAGGTCAACAGCAACGGGCCGATTTCGGGGTTTTGCGTACCTTTAGAGCCACTTTTGAATATTGACATCCAAAGCTGTTGTGAGGAGTCTTCTCTGCAGAATCTGGCGGCATAGCCAAGTGGTAAGGCAAGGGTCTGCAAAATCCTCATCCCCGGTTCAAATCCGGGTGCCGCCTTGATCTCAATTGAACTGGAAGTTTTCAATCACCGCCTCACTTGCGACGCAAAGGCCGCAAAACTCTGCAGTGACTCCATAAAATTGTTTTCTACGCTGAATGACACTTGAGCCATTGTGCGCAAATCGTGCGCAAAATCACCTCTCCATGGCGAAGCCTGGAGACCGTCTTGCAATGTGATTGCGTGAGGCGTTTATGCACAAAGTTATAAAATGGCGATCAACACCCTATCGATCTGGCACGCTGACTCACAATCCAGATCCTGAGATCATCGCAGAACCTAAACCAAAAGCGGAGGCAAAGGCATATGGAATCCACTTTCGCTTCGAGTGAAACAAGGGACAATTCCAAACTCAGTGTGCCGAGTGTCTTTGAGTACCGACACTATCGTCGCTTTATTCAGGATGTGTTTTCTTCGATGCGCACAGAGGATCCAAACTTTAGTATTCGTCGTTTTTGCAAAAAAGCGGGTTTTGCTTCGACAGGGACTTTTAGATTTATTGTTCTCGGTAAACGTAATTTGAGTCCAAAGAGCATTTCTAAACTCACCAAAGCTTTTGAGATGACGCGACAGGAAGAAGCCTACTTTCGGCTCTTAGTGGAATTTGATCAGGCCAAAGATCCGAAAATGAAGACAGAATTTTATGAAAAAATTAATTCGTTTCGACCGCACTATGGGGCGAAGCTTTTGGAGACGGAGCAGTTTTTTTATTATTCTTCGTGGGTGAATCCTACACTCAGAGAGCTTGTGGGCCTGGCAAACTTTAGTGAAGACTTAGATTGGATTGCGAAGCAGTTTACGGTGCCACTCAAAACTCAGGAGATCAAAGAAGGTCTTCAGCTGCTTCTTCACTTAGGATTGATTCATCGGGATCCTGTGACCCAGCGACTCGTCCAAAGCCATTCCCAAGTCACGAGTCCCGAAGTGGCCAGGGGCCGGTGCTACTCGACCTACTATCAACAGCTCTCGGAGCTAGCGATTTTGAGTATTCAAAGAGTGAACCTTGAGGAGAGGGAACTCGCGGGACTGACGTTGACATTAGATAAGGAGCGATTTGAAAGTTTTCGTAGGGATTTGATTCGATTTAAGAAAGATATGTTTGAAAAGTACGGGGAATCTGCAGCCTCAGATGATCGAGTGTTTCACCTCAATCTGCAGTTGTTTCCGCTCACCCAGGTCGTCAAAAAGCCTTAAGTGTAGATTTGCATTTTCGGGGAAAATCAGACTATGATTTGGCCTTCTGATCGGGCGGTTAGCTCAGTTGGTTAGAGCGCCACGTTGACATCGTGGAGGTCACTGGTTCGAGTCCAGTACTGCCCACCAATATATGAGGTCCTTTACCTCGCAAAGACTTTAAGAATCTCCCAACACGTAGCAACGCCAACGGCTCTTATGACTCCGCTTTTGATTCCTGATTTAACTGGGTCTTTGATGAAATTACTGTCGAGTTCCTTGTCAGTCGTTGTGGTAAACGTGGCCGTCAAGGCAGTCATAACGAAGTGACCCCAAAAGAATTCCATATCGAAGTTTTTGAAATTCTCGTTCCAAGGAAGGTTGGTATCAAACAAACAATAGGCTGCTCCTGCGGCGCACATTGTGGCAAAGCGAACTCCAAACCGGGCTAAATGGCTGTTAAAATTTTTTGCTCTACGTGCTTGTTCCGCCTGTTGTTCATGCATTTTTCTCAAAAGCTCCTCTTGAACTTGCAATAATCTTTTCATTGCAGCTGCCTGAGGATTTGTAAGCCAATCCGCCAAATCATCTTTGGCGGATTGAATTTGTTTGAACTTTTCCGCGCCCTTTGCGTTGCGGTCGGGATGAAAGCGAAATGACCAAAATCGGAAAGTGTCTTTCAATAACTCGGAATCAATCGCTACTTCTGTAGCGAGGCCAAGCCTTTCTCTTGAATCTGTTGAATCTGTTTGCGAATCGAAAAGGTAAACCCCTCGCTCGTTGATTTTAGTCAAAAGATTCCATTCGGGATTTTCCTTTATAAATGCCTCGACTTGCAAGCTGAGACGAGCTCGAAGGTCCTTCATTTTCTTCCGCGCTTCGCTGAGACTGGTATCAAGACGGATTAGATTTGCGGTATCAAAGCTTTGACGATAACCGTCAATCAGCTTTTCTACGTCGCCAATATAAGTTTCAATGTCACGCTTGAGAGATGTCAGTAAACTCTGTTCCGATACAAGATCGAGGCCGAGCTCGGATTGATGCCTTAAGAGCGTCATATTGATCGCAAGTTCTTCTTTAATTTGGTTCTCAGAAAGTGTCGTGTTGAGACCGAGTGTTTCGAGTAGTTCCACCTCCGTTATACCACCTGCCTTGTTAAAAAGCTGATCGATGCGGTAAAGGGCGCCAAATTTTTGGACGGCCCAATTTGCTCGATCCAAGCCCGCAGCATTTCTCGCTTGTTCCTTGATGAGGTGATGCATGAACTCATGGAGAAGCACGAACCTTCGCGGGTCACTTCGGAAAAGAATCAGATCGGTACTTCCATGAGGTCTTTCAATATAAGATCTCATCCTCATTAATTCTGGGGCTTCCGCATCAGGGAGTTCTGCTGGTGCAAACGCCCCAATGTAAGCGCCCTCGAATCTCTGAAATGAAGGATGATGAAAGTACAACCACGCATCTGAGCCATAAATCTTTGTCCCTTGCTTTGAATCTCGTGGTACCTCGACGGAGTGGACGCCGAATCTTTCGCGCAATATAGTCTGCATTTGTTCAATGGATGTAACCTTTCCAAGTTCAAGAAGAGCGGCTTTGTCGAATTGGAACTCTGAAAATCCCGTTGTCTGGGTGACTTCTGCAAGAAGCCCAAAGGAGACCAGGCTTATCGAGATGAGCGAAAAAGCGAGTCGAGTGAACGCAAGGCGCATCTGGACATAAACAGCAATTTTTAAGCCACGCAAAAATTTCAAATCATTTCAAATAATTAGAGAGCTAATCGTGAACGTGGGTTGTGAACTTTGCCTCCATTGTCTCAGCTCTGTAGGTTGAATCTTCGATGAAAGCAATCGCACTTCTTTTGGTCATGTGGCCCCTTTCAGTTCTCGGACAACGAGTGAGTTGCAGATTTGTCCTACGCCATTTTGAACTGATTGAAGAAACTGCGCTGGTAGACGTTCCCACTGGATTGCAACCGTTGATCCAAACGGATCGCTTGATGATTGGCTCTCAGTCCTTGATGGAAGGGGCAGAGACTGAACTTTTGATCCTCGATCGAAAGAGCTTAGAGCCTTTGGGAGAGATCACACTCAAGCTTCTCACTCTCTCTGAGAACGAAGCTCATTTGCCCATTTATCTCAAGGAGGCTTCGAATTTAAAAAACTGGGGGCGAGGAATCGGAAGTGAAAGTAAGTTCGCGCTTGTTGCTTACGTCTTTGATCAGCATCCGGAGATTGATCGCATTATGGCGGTCATCAGCTCTGACAATGAGCGCTCCATTGGGCTTCACCGAAAGCTCGGCTTTGAGCATAAGGCGTATGGATTTTGGTATTTGTCTCGTGCTCGATTTGCGGAAGTTAGGGATGAGTTTAAGGCTGGCTTGAGAAGTTTTTCCCGTCATTCGGATGCGAAATAATTGAGGCAGGCACTGCCCTTTTCCCGCGTGCGCTCCCGGGTGCACAAATTATCTGAGTGATGCCTCGAACTCACGACTCTTCGTGTTACGTTCATTAGATGCCGACGCCCTTTGCCATCAGGCTTATTTTGCTGTGCCTCGTGCCCACATTTGTTAGCGCTGAAGCATCCAAAAATCTTATCAAGAGAATGGCCCATGAAGTGAAGGCCACCGAAGATTACAAAAATTGCGCCTCTGCTCTCTATGGACTGCAGCTTTATCACAATCTGCCTGAGATTCGTTTGGGAGATCGAGGCAGTTTTAGTTTTTGGCAAGAATTTCATAAAAAGACATCACAGCGGACTGTTGTCACATTGACTGCCGAAGGATGGCCACAATCGGAGGGCTCACGGGCCCTTAGCGTCTCACCGATCGATCAGATTATTTCGACCACCATTCCCTCGCCTAAAAAGGAAATAGTCGATCCATTCGAAATTAATGCGCGAGCGCTTGAACTTAAATCCAAACTCAAAGCACTTGAAGCCTCAATGCGTGCAGCAACAAAATTTGTAAGATCTCATGCTACAGATCGGACAGATGTTTTTTTTAGAATCGCGCCGACGCAACTGGTCTTGGATCCGCAGGTAGAACTTCAGATTGGCGTTATTGGATCTGAGGACTCAGTCCCTGTGATCCATTCGGCCGGCGGCTTGACTCATTTTAGAGGGCACGATGTTCCCTTAAAGTTTTTTGGACTAAAGCAAGTCCCGCGCATTGAGCCCGCGACGGAGTATTACGACGAAGCCCTAAAGGCTGAGCTTGAAGCTCCCTCACATCACAAGAAGCAAATTCCTGTACTCAAGGTCTATTGGAATGGTCGGGCGATTGAGCTGGTGTCCGGATATAGACGAAAAATGGACCTTCGTGATTCGCCCACGGATTATCCTGATCATCAAACGTTAGCGACAATCTATATGGATCTCGAGACTGCTAAAGCCGTCTTTGCCAATGACTACGGCGAGCGATTTTCACAATTTTAGGGTGCGCACAATAGAGTGCTTTGACAACTGAGGTCTCGGATTCTAAGAGGCCCTTTATGAATATCCAACTCATCTTAGTCCTGCTTTCTTCGCTTCAGAATCCTCAACCCTTGCAACTCAGGTTTGAGATGCAGGGAAATGGGGCTCGCGCTCTGAACGCACTCATCGAAGCCTCTCCCAGTCGTGTCGTTACTCAATACGGAAACCACTCCGACAGTCTTATCCAAAAGAAGTTCTCAGATCTGTTGGGTGCGAATCTTGAGGCCTACGGCGATCAGAAACATCCTTTTGTTTGCAGTTATTCTTCTCAAAATTCTCAATCCCCTCTCTTTTGTGAGCTGCAAATACAGCCCCCGGTCCCCCATTTAGGTGCTTCAATGGCTCCCAGAGTGGCTGTCAAAAGTAAAGGAAGAGGTCCGGTGACATATGAGTTTGATGAAACCTTTGAGAGCGTGATTCTATTTGGATTCTTGAAGTCCATGGCCAAGGATCAAAAGACCCGTCAGCTCAATTCTGACTTCGTGCTCACCCAAGCAAGAGAGATGACGGAGTCGAAGGGGCAATGCGACAATGGGGTATCATTTGTCACTCAACATACGTTGAGTGTTAGACCATCAGGTTACAATGATCGAGTGATAGAGTGTGTTCGCAAGGAAACAGTCTCGATCTGTGGCCAGGCTCGAACAAATCGTACAGAGCTTCCGCGATGTAAGATTTTTGACTGAGGTTCTAAGGGCAATCAAAGTTCAATATGGACGATTGTCTCAAATAACATGAGAATCGAAGCATGCCACATCCTTGCCAAGCTTTGGTTCCTCTTTTTGAGCGAGTCGATGCTGTTGATGCACTCTTAGCGGCACTTGAGAAGTTTCCTTCTCAAGCAACAGCGTTTCAGTGTCTGGAGGTCATCGCTTTTAGGTTTTATAGTCTCAAAAATGAAAATCGTTTGCAGGAGTTGGCGGTCAAGGTGCCGGCGGGCAGCTGGGGTCGTTATGTCCCGCTCTATTTGCTTGGATGTATGGCGGCGGATCGAAATGATTTGGAGACAATGGATGAGTATTTTCAAGCCGCGATGAAGTTGGCGGCCGAGACTCTTCCTCGCTTGAGAGAAGCGGGCTTGAGCAACTCGCCTCGTGCGTTGTTTCAACAAGGGACGTACATCGACACTCAGTGGAATCCTACTGGAGATACTTTACTAGCTCCGCGAGTTCGGCCGCAGAATGAACCTGCCTCAGGCTATCGAATTTTAGCATCTTGCAATGGGATTTACTTTGATGCCTTTGTCGAAAGGTTTTTGGAGCCGCTGAGTTTGCTCAATCACCTTAAGGGTGTCCATCTTTGGGTTTGTCAACCGACGGCGCGTACGCGAGAGCTGAGTCAAAGGCTCGAGTCATCTCAGGTCCACATTGAGTTTGTCGAAATCAATTCGACGCATCCAGTGCATTTTGCATGTTTGCGTCTGCAGCGGGCGGCACAGATAATGAGAAACTTCAGTGAGGATATCATCATCTCAGATCTTGACGCGCAAATGGTAGGGACTCGATTGGATTTGGAGTGGGAGCGCTTGCCGCGGCAATGGGATGCGGCGTGGTTTGAATATCCTGGAGAGGGTCCGATGCTCACCACCCATTTGAGTCTCGCGTGGTTTAGGAACTCTGCGGCGTCGGAAGTCTTTTTGCAGGCTTTGGGACAGTATATTACTCAGAAGCTCGCCGTTATGGATGAGTTTTGGACGCTTGATCAATGTGCTCTTTATTTGCTTAGTCGAAAGCAAAATTTTAAGTGGCCTACTCTTGAAGCTGAGATGGCCTTTAGGACGTTTCGATTTAAAGATTGGCATCTTCAGAACCTTGAGCTCAAAGACCTTCAAACGAATATTGAGATCTCTGAAAGTGCCAAATTTGAACTGAGACGCTCAAGTGAAAAGACTTATTCAGCGTTTATACAGGCTCCGCTCTTTGATGAGAGAGGGCGTTTGTCGGGATTTCGATCGATTTAATATTCGATTGCCATCGACCTTGGGTTCGGCGAATTTTGCTCCCTATGACAGCGACGCGTGGTGATCGACCTAGTTTTCCAAAGATCTATTTGCAGCTCGCCTCAATCCTTGCAGAAAGATCTACCTGTAAACGGCTGCAAGTGGGCACTGTGATTACCTCGACGGATTACCGAAAAGTTTTGGCGGTGGGATACAATGGAAACGCGACCGGACTCCCCAACCAATGTGATCGAGAAGAGCCTGGCAACTGCGGATGTCTTCACTCCGAAGAAAACGCAGTGATCAATTGTGACGCCCCCAGGCAGACCGAAAAATACGTCTTTGTCACTCATCTCCCTTGCGTCCAATGTGCAAAGAGATTGATCAATCTCGGGAATGTTAAAAAGATTTTTTATCTCCATGAATATCGCATTAGAGACTCCGTCACTCTGCTCAATTCGGTAAGTATCGAAGTTCAACAAATCAATCTTTGAGCGAAACAAGCGGAAAGCTCAGTACTGAGAAGTGATAGACCTTGTCGGGATGCGGCGACTCTGCATACGTCGCATTCCATTCCCTGAGTTTGTCAAAAATCATGCTGGAGAGATCGTGCCAAGTTTTTGCGTCCAAGCGAATGGTTAGTCCGTAGAGTTTTCGATCATTTGTTGGCAAAGAATCAATCGTATCGAGGCCCTTTAAGATCATCTCTTTGTGAAAAGCTCTGAGATGTACTGAGTTCGTCTCGGGTAGGGTATGGATGGACGAATAGACTTGTTTCCAAAGGCCGGATTCTTTTGTGATCAAATTGAGCTTTTCCAAAAGATTGAGGGCATTTTGGATTTCGGCCTCAGTGGTTTTGAGCGAATCAGCCATTTGGCTCATGGATCGAGCGCCCCACTCGGGAACTCCGAGCGCTTCGAGGATGGCCACAGCTTGCCAGCAAGAAAAGTAACTAGTTTCTAAGTTTGAGTTTTCGTGTGCACTTTGAAATCTTTTGAGGCTGATGAGCCTGCGATGAAAACGAGCTTGTTCTGTGGGTTGAGTTGCCTGACCATATTGTACAAGCGCAATGAAGTATCTTGTCTCAAGCCCATCAAGACCAAATCCTTTGGCGACCTTTTGAGCGCCCGAGATGGAGAGATTGCGCTGACCTTTAGATACCATTCGGACACTGCTTGAGCTGCGAAATCCTGATCGCCGTGCAAAACTACGTTCCGAATAGCGACCAATGCTCCGAAGATATGTGGTCATATCAGTCAAATACTCTCTAAAATTGAGATACCCGAAGACCCGGGGACGTTCTTTAGGAATGGGTTTGACTTCGGGGTAAGATACAGAAAGTGAGAAAGGCGCTTCCATACAAGGACTCCTTTTTCACACGCCTAAGGGATCATGTATGCACGGTGTGCGCCACGAGGTTGCGGATTTAAAAAGCGAGTCTTTTTGGCTATCTACAAAGCAATGACAGGGGCTCTAAACCACATTTCTGAAGTGGAGTGCGCAGTATCTGCGCAAAAAGTTTAGGCCGATGACTTTTAAACCGCTCCTTCGGAGGCCTTCGTTGTGGCATACAAACTGCACTGCAAAGAGCTCGGAAGGACCAACCCATGATGAATCATTTGATCATGGGCGTCGTGCGTATTTTGGTTGCAGCAGTTGACCCTGTGGAGCCTGAAGTCCCTGTCATTGGCTCTTGTCTCGATAATTATAGTGTCTATCCCTACGTGCTCATTGATTATGGAGTGGGATATGCGACGGACAATGATGAGGAATCATTCTGTCCTGCCCTAATGAGTAGCGAAGTGGCTGTAAAGGCGGGAGAGATTCTTGCGGTTCCTATCCCGGGAGCGGGGGTTTACTCGCCGATTCAAAACATCTCATTTACCCTTTGGAAAGACGGTCTTGAGATTCCAGATATTCTCATCGGCACGGTCGCCCCTTGCCTCCTGCCCAATATGACACTGTTTTTGCTTGAGATTCCGTCGAGTTTGCCCGCAGGCAAATACAAGCTCAAGGCGACTGCGGATTACTCTTACTGCATTCAAGATATAACGGTTTCTTTGACTGTATCTCAGCAAGCGCTCGGAATTGTGACAGGCAATGGAAGTGATGGAAATTCAGATATAAATGGGCTGAGTTTAATTGACTCTCCAACCATCAATCGGACAGCCGGCTGTGGAAGTCTTCGAGGCGGAGCAGAAAGTAGTATGGCTACGGCTTTGTTCGCCCTCATTATTGCGATCGCCTTAACATTAAAAACTCGGCGCGCACTGAAGTGTGTGAATCGGCCGCTGAGTAATCGGTAGTCAGCGAGATCAGTGTTAAAGATTGAGCCATGAAGTTCATTCTCATGGCGCTTTGGATAGGTTCACTCAATCAAGAAGAATCTGACGCGGGCTCAGCAGTGGCTGTTTGGGCTGAACTCGATCGTCAGCAAGAAGCTTGGAAAGACCATTACGACCATTCAATAACTGATCATCAGTATCCCTGGTCCACTGATTTCTGCGAATTGAGGCTTTCCGAAATCAATCGCGAGATGAATTCTCTGCAGCTCAGGTTCAGTCCATCTGAGTTTTTGAAAATTCAGCGAGAGGCCTCGATGTATTTTTATCGGCAACCTAAGGGAAGTCGGCTGGCTGATCGAACGACAGCGCCCCTCATTCCGTCCGATTCATTGGAAGTCATATTCGAAAGGGATATCCCCACAGATCATATTGCGATTGCGCCCGATGGAAGAATTTTTGGTGACACCTATAATCATCAGCGCTCGAGTCGTAGCAAAATCATTGTCTATGATCCCCAAACTCAGAGCGTTACTCCCTTCCCTTCACTTTTGGCGCAAGCAGAGTTTGACCACATTCATTCCTTGCGAGTGGATAAGCAAAACAGACTTTGGCTCCTTGATAGCGGCAAGGGCTACTTTGTAAAACCGGCGCTCTTTGCATTTGAAATTGAGAGTGGCAAGAAAGTGTTTGAGTACCGGTTTAGCATGTCAGAAGCCGGCTCAGGATCAATGCTCAATGATTTTGTGATCGATGAGAAGGCGGAAAAGATATACATCACCGATACCTCACCTATGGCGTCAAAGCCTGCACTCTTAGTTCTGGATCTAAAAACTCTGAGGTCTCGGCGAATTTTGGAGAACCATGTATCCGTGCGTGCCACTTCTCTCGATACCTATTTGGATTATGAGGGAGGAAAACGCTGGGTACTTCCAGGCCTTCTTAGTTTTATATCTCCCAAGATCGCTGTGGATGGAATCGCATTTGATGAAAATCGAAGAGTGATCTACTACTCCCCCGGAAACAGCGGTGAGATTTATGCGCTCGATGCAAGTGATGCGACGGATGTACGGCTTACTGATCGCAAACTCGCTCAAAGAGTCCGTCGTATCGCCCAGTCAACGATGACCGATGGAATGGCGATCGATGAACAAGGGCGACTCTATCTGACAGATCGCGAGCACTCGGCAATAGTGCGAGTCGATCCTGCGACAGGAGGATCAGAAACACTTTTTAAGGATGCCACACGTTTATCATGGCTCTCCACTTTGGCTTTTGATCCCAACGGACGATTGGTCTTCACATCGTTTCCACTTTCACAAATGATTTTTGAATCTCCCGAATCAATTCAAAAGTGGAAGCGATCGTGGCCTGTGTTTAGAATTAATTATGGTTCGAGATAATAGAGAACTGCATATTGGTCGTTTGCGCGATCTCGAAGTGACTTTGCCTTCTGAGAATCCATCGGAACAAATCCAAGTGAGTTTCGAATCTCGTTCGCCTCTGCTTCTGGCAGCGACTTCAAATCGAGGATATAGTTGGCCAAATTTCTTTCTTCTGAGCTTGGAGCAAACGAATACCCGCTAAAATCTCCAGCGCCTCCGTGAAAGCGAAGAAGACGTGACTCCCCCAATCGTGCGGTCGTCCAGTGCGGATTGCGTGTGTGGGGACCAAAAGATCCATGAACCATCATTGGTGCTGTTTTGATTACGGCATCCGACGAAAATCCAGTGAGAACATTTCGAATGCCTATGCGATCTGCTTCGCGGTATTCATCCTGAGTGGGAAGGCGAAAATGTCCCTTGCCATAGCCACCAATTGAAATTTCCTTCCCCATTTGAATGGCGTCCTTTCCGGAGACAACATAAGCGGGAGACCAGATTCGATCATTTAAGTAGTCGTAATGAATCTCATTATAGTCATTGAGTGGGTTTGCTATGGAAGTATCAAAGCCCGGCATGTCGATGAAAACCATTCGAGTCCAAAGCGGATGTACGGCGCCATCCAAGGGGTCTGCCAAAACGATCTTTCCCGTTTCAGTTTTGAAGAGCGGGTATTTTCGATACGCGTAGACGGGGAGCTTTTTAGAGAAGGAATCTGTTTGATCCTTGACGAGAGTCAGATCGGGACGATGGGGGGGGACATAGGTTTTAAAAATTTGGCGACCCCGATGCCATGGTGTTTGGGGATTTCCCAAGCGATTGATAATCGTGCCAACATAATGTTGCCCATACGGGAGCTGTTCATAAGAAATGGGTTTGTCGTTTCCAAAGGGTTTCCACCAAAAATCTCCGGGATGAGGTCGTTTTGGAGGAAGCGGTTCGACCGAGTGAGTTTCAAGCACTGCACTCAAATCAATTTCGGTTTGCGTGTTTGGAGCGCAGTCCAATATCGATTTGGATTGCGCATAAACTGAGTCTGTTGAAAGAAGACTCAAGAATAAAAGTGGCAGCACCGACGCAGACACAATCTTCAGTTTGGTCTTTGTCTCACGACGTTTGAGTATGATTTGGGCGTAGGCGCGTGTTTCTTGGCTTTCGCAAGTGAGAAGAGATTGGACAAACTCTAGCATCCTCTCGCTCCATCGAGATTGGCATTCTAAAAGAGAGAGCAAAAAGCGATGAATCTCATGATCGCTCTCTTGGCTCATGAGTAAGCCCCATATTTCTTCAGTGATGGGAGTTCTTGAAACATAGAGCTGCTTGATGCCTCGCACTCGATCGGAGCGACTATTTGATTGCAAAAGCTTCGAAATCACGTCCTTCATAAAGTCTCAGTGCTGCAAGAGATATGCCGCTAGAATATTGCGGCATAGGGCTTAATTCTATTTTCGAATTGCGCACCCTCAGTGTGCGCGACTTGATTTCCTCAATCAGCGATAGCCATCAGGGCGCTTGATCATGGAGCGACTCACTCTAAAGACATGAGCGAGATAACTCTGGCACAGCTGTGGAGTGTTCAACGCCCAGCGAGTGGCGCGTGCGACTCTGCCTTGGGGGCTCTGACTGAGGCGTTTGATAAAATGCCTGAGAGCTTCGAACTCGGCTTCGAGCTCGCCTTGCTTTTGTTCATTGAGCGCAGGCTTCAAGCGCTCCGCCACGGAAAACCAATAACGAGGATTCTCGCGAGTGATGCCTTCCAAAAACAAGGCATTGGGTCGCTCTTGCAAAAATCGAAACAAAAGCGCTGGTGCTAAGTCAGGGTAGAGCTTGATCAGGCGATGAGTGATTTGCCAAAGAGGAAACCGCTCCTCATAGTTGACCGAATAATTGACGGCAGGATCAGAGAGTTCTCGACTTTTGGTTCGAATCAAAACTTCTGGCAAAAGTACTTCAATCCACAAGTCCACCAGGATCAGATTGTTCGCGAGTTTTGAATATTCTGGCCGATCTGCGGACGATAAGCTTCCATAGCGAACATCTCGCAAATGACTCATCAAATGGCGATAGGCTCGCGGGCTGCGTTTCTGAGATTCATACCATTTCCATCCGACTTCAATAGCGGCAAGGCTGGGCCCTACAATCACTCCGAGAGTGCCAACAGGAAGCGCTAAGGCCCCTAAGAGAATTCCAGGAAACGTATGCGCCTGAGCTTGAGCGAGATGAGCTCTAAAAACTTCATCGAGCACTCGCGGTCGGCGGCCTTCGATAAAAAGATTGGATTTGGCCTCCTCCAAAAAATTTAAATAGAGCTCATGACGAATGAGTACAGCCGTTCGCCCAAATTTGGCTGAAGAAACTCTGCCATCTTCGATCTGATCGATCAGCTCACTTGGCCTTTGATGAGTTTCGGCGCTAGGCGTGCGGGGAGCTTTATCAGTGAGCGACTCAGACGCCCTAGAGGGCTCAAGCACTACTTCATATGTTTGCAACGGATCGTTTTTGGCGCAAAAATCCTGGACGCGTACTTTCCAGTTGTCAGGCGCTGTGCCTCCATATTTTGTTTCAACTTTATTTTTGAGATCATAGGCAGCTCTTTTTAGAGGGTCGCTCAATGTCAAATAAGCTTCTCTGAGGTTCCAGTATCCATCGGCCTTTGCTCCGAATTTGGAAATCGCATGGCGTTGCTCGCCCATCAGCTTTTCGGCTTCGAGGAGTATCTCTTCATAATCCGCATTCGTGTGGACGCCGATTCGCCGGTAATAGTCCGGACTATAAATCTCAGGAGGAAGCGCACCCAGAAACTGCGGGATTCCCATTAAAATTAGAAAAATAAGGCGACAACCAAAGCCCATAAACCCAGATACTCCTTCACCAAATAGAAGGCCTCGGGTCAACCTCTAACAGAATTCACGATTGAACATCGATTCTCATTCGGTTTAAATCCCTCAGTAACAAGATCAATAAGGAGATGTTTATGTCGAAGTGTCCATTTTCTGCCAATCACGGGGCTCGGTCGGCTCAAGGTGCACAATCCAATTCGAATTGGTGGCCGAGCAAACTCAATCTCAAAATTCTGCATCAGCACTCTGCCAAATCCAATCCGATGGGAGCTGATTTTGATTATGCCAAGGAATTCAAAAAATTAAATTACTCTGCTCTCAAAAAAGATCTCAAAAAATTGATGACGGATTCTCAAGACTGGTGGCCTGCCGACTGGGGGCATTACGGCGGACTTTTCATTCGTATGGCTTGGCATAGTGCGGGAACATACAGAACTTTTGATGGTCGAGGCGGTGGGGGCACAGGCAATCAGAGATTTGCTCCGCTCAATAGTTGGCCTGACAACGGCAATTTGGACAAAGCGCGTCGTCTCTTGTGGCCGATCAAAAAGAAGTATGGAAACAAAATCTCCTGGGCCGATCTCATGATCTTGGCGGGTAATGTCGCCTTAGAATCAAATGGGATTTAAGACGTTTGGATTTGGTGCGGGGCGAAAAGACATTTGGGAGCCCGAAGAAGATATCAATTGGGGATCCGAGACTGAATGGCTGGGAGACAAGCGCTATAGTGGTAACCGCCAACTCGACAATCCTCTCGCTGCTGTTCAGATGGGCCTCATCTACGTCAACCCCGAAGGCCCCAATGGAAATCCAGACCCAGTGGCGTCGGGCCGAGATGTGAGAGAGACCTTTGCTCGAATGGCGATGAATGACGAAGAAACAGTCGCTCTGGTCGCCGGCGGTCATACCTTCGGTAAAGCCCACGGTGCGGGGGATCCCAAACTCGTTGGCCCCGAACCCGAAGCCTCCCCTGTCGAAGAAATGGGGCTCGGTTGGAAGAATAAATTTGGTTCGGGCAAAGGAGTCCATACGACGACGAGCGGAATTGAAGGAGCCTGGAAGCCCCACCCCACAAAATGGGACAATGGATATTTTGAAATGCTCTTTAAATATGAATGGGAACTTGTCAAAAGTCCTGCGGGAGCGCAGCAGTGGCGGGCCAAGAATGTTGAAGACAAAGATATGATTCCCGATGCACATGATCCTGCAAAAAAACATGCGCCCATGATGACGACGGCGGATATGTCGCTGCGAATGGATCCGACGTACGAAAAGATATCTCGTCGATTTTTAAAAGATCCCAAAGCCTTTGCGGATGCTTTTGCTCGTGCGTGGTTTAAGTTGACTCATCGAGATATGGGGCCGCGCTCTCGATATCTAGGGCCCGAAGTTCCGAAGGAGGAGCTCATTTGGCAGGATCCTATTCCCGCCGTAAAGGGTTCAAAGATCAATGCCGCTGCTGTGGCGAATCTTAAAAAGAGAATCCTCAAGAGTGGCCTGACCATCTCTCAGCTCGTGACAACGGCATGGGCCTCTGCCTCAACATTTCGAGGTTCGGATATGCGAGGGGGCGCCAATGGCGCTCGGATTCGATTGGCGCCTCAAAAGAACTGGGAAGTCAATCAACCCGCACTTTTGAGTAAGGTCCTTAGTCAGTACGAAAAAATTCAAAAGGACTTTGAAAAGACTTCAAAAAAGAAAGTCTCCATCGCAGATTTGATCGTGCTCGGAGGTTGCGTTGGAATCGAAGAAGCCGCTCGAAAGGCAGGCCACAAGATTAAAGTTCCTTTTGCGCCAGGACGCGCAGATGCGACTCAAGAACAAACGGACGTCGAGTCGTTTGCTGTGCTTGAGCCATGGGCCGATGGATTTAGAAATTATGCTCGCTCGGGCATGGCCAAGTATGGACCAGAGCTTTTGGTTGATAAGGCTCAGTTGCTAAACCTCACCGCGCCTGAAATGACAGCGTTGATTGGAGGGATGCGTGTGCTCGATACCAATTTTGAGCAAACGAAGCATGGCGTCCTCACTTCAAAGGTGGGAGTTTTGAATAACAGCTTTTTTGTCAATTTGCTCGATATGGATATTGAGTGGCGACCTTCTTCTCAGGATGGGGAATACCAAGGAATCGAGCGCAAAACGGGTAAACCAAAATGGATGGCGACGCGCGCGGATTTGATCTTTGGTTCGAATTCTGAACTTCGAGCGCTATCAGAAGTCTATGCGCAGGATGATGCCGAAGAGAAATTCATCTCTGATTTTGTCAATGCTTGGGTCAAGGTGATGAATCTTGATCGGTTTTAGCCAGACGCTAGATTTTTTTGCTGACGGGAAATAGCTGCAAGTTGAATTGATAAATCGCTGTATCCGAAACACGCGAAGTTCCGTATTTTTTGAATAGTCTTTGGCGGATTTCGGATAATTCAGATTTGAGTTCTCCAAAGCGCTCTTCGTCGAGACTGAGGGTCATATGTCCAAATTCACGCTGTGAGCTCGGCAAATTCATGAGGGATGCTTTAGAGATTTCGGCACTCGCCATCATGAAGGAAAGAATCTCAGGTGCACCAAATTCTTCGGTGATATTGATATCGGGTTCATTCGGACGCAGAGCCCCATTAGAGAGCCGTTTAAGAAATCCTAAGTGAGTTAAAACTTGGAGCGCTTCTTTGGCTTGGTCTGTACTTATTTTGGGAAACAATGACTGGGCGATCCATTCTGGATCCGCTTTAAATCCGGTCAAGCTTGCGAGTTCTCGAATCACGGGAATATACCACTTTGAAACATACTCAATTCTTTCCTGGGAAAGTTGGGATTCGCTGGCAAGGGCGCGAAGCTCGGTGAG
>CAZUTA010000002.1:0-11867 GCA_964622975.1 uncultured Bacteriovoracaceae bacterium
GTCAGAACCATGCTCAATCCTTGAGTGGCGCTGAGATTCTCACCGAGAAAAATCAAGCCAAAGATAAATATGATAATCGGCTGAGTCCCTAACATAAGGGCTCCCACAAATGGTCCAAATTTTCGAAGCGACTCATAACGAAAATAAAACGACAAACAATAAAGAATATTTTTTACACCGAGCGCAATCCACATTTTGCCACTCAGATGAAGTGGCATCTGAAAAATTGCGAGACCTCCATAAATAAATCCCGGAGCGAATGAAACGAGCGACATCAGTTCCGAGTTTATCAAAGGCTCCTTTCGATAGAGCTGACTTGATATCAAAGAGATAAGAGTGATGGAGCCCGCGCAGATAAGACATAACCATACGGCGGTTGGATTCATTGTAAATTTTCAACCAAACTGCGTAGCTTTTTGAACGCTCGACAGCGATGAGAATCCTTTTGTTTTTCTTCGTAAGAAACTTCACCATAGCTTAGAAAAGTCTGAGGATCTAAAAAAACCGAATCGTAGGCATAACCATGAGTGCCCTTGGGTTCTAATCCAATCAGTCCTTCCCGCAATCCTTCTGCCGCAATCTCTTCTACAATTTCTCCATTTAAAACTCGAACCAAACACAAAGCCGAATGATACCTCCCGGTGCGTTTTCCTAACTCGATCGTCACCGAATTTAATTCTCTGAGAAGTTTGTTCAGATTTTTTTGTGGATCTGAGTTAGCGCCAGAATATCTAGCTGAATGAATTCCCGGCGCGCCATTTAGAAGATCAACAGAAAGTCCCGAATCGTCGCCAATGACATCAAAATTTTCATGACCCTCACTGATGAGTTCTTGAGCTAGCGCCCGGGCCTTCAATTTTGCATTGCCATAAAAAGTATCTTCAGACTCGATTACGCCTTTAGGTTCACGTGCCGTGATTGAATGGAGATTTGGAAAAAATTTATTTGAAAAATAGATAAGCTCTTTTGCTTTGTCTGCATTGCCCGAAGCAATCCAAAGATTCATCGACGTATTTTTAGCGACTTGAGTCTGCACTGGCCACCTTCACATGAGAATCCCATTTAACAATATCGTGAGTCAGACGATCTTTATAAAACCATTCATTCAATCTCGGCCCTCGGAAGAACAAGGTCCACGCGTCTTGTTCCAGTAAATCAACTCGGTGAAATTCATTCGGACGGATAAAATTAAAGGAGAATGGTTTTATGATTCTTCTCACGATCTTATCGCCAATGATTTTTTCTTCCGAATAACCTCCGGCAAGAACGAATGAAAGCCCCCAACTCCAGCCATGATTATGAAGCTTCGTCGTTGAATCGCTTTGGTGAAACTGATGGAGAACGATGCTCCAATTATTTGAACGAATGATATTATCTTTTGGTCGTCCAAATCGATCGAAGGGATGAGAGCCATCTTTCGACTTAGGCCCGCGAAATAAATAGTATCGCGACAAATAAGGACTGTTGCCCTCGTGGTCATGAATAACATTCGGCGGATTTAGTCTTTTGGATAATTTGACCAATATCCTTCGTATCAAATTTGATAGCGCACCTCTCACCATAACAATCCCCCTTATTTCCCCGTTGCCAGATAAAACTAACGACCTGATTTTTTTGTAAGCCAACCAGGCGTTGGTCCTAATTCTTTAAAAAGCAGCATCTCCATAAATGAGCCTGCGTCTTGGACAACGGCTTGCCCGTCTTTTGTTCCAAAAGCGGCTTCCATAGCTTCCTTGGAAGTCCATACCTGATAAGCCACTTCTGAGTTTCCAGAGACAGACATCACGTATCCCTGAAGTCCCTTGTCACTGAACGCATCGATGACCGTTCGTACATGGTTTTCCATGCGTGGCAGAAATTGATCTTGCGGAAGATCGCCCTTTCTCGCTCCAACAAAAAATGTTCTATATCCTTTATTCCAATCCACCGGCTGGCCGAGAACATTGTAAAGAATTCCATCTTCAATTTTATCGCCGCGCGGGAGATCAGCGTTGATGATAGATTTTTTCTGAAGACGATAATCTGCGAGAGCCTCTAGCAAAAGTCCCGTGAACGCTTCTTCGGACATCGGATTTTGGCCCGTTATCAGTTCGCGATCTCGAACGGCGTGGCTTGTCCACGGCTGCCCAACGTCGATTGAGCCGCCAAAATTAGAAAGTTGCTCATCCAAATAAAAGAGAAGATGACCATTGAAAACGCCTGCATCTTCTTCTTGTTTTTCTTCGGCGGTTGAAAAGGCCGTCATTTTGTATCCCTTGTAAAGCCATTCACTTCGCCAGGTTTTTGTGGAGAGCAGGGCCGCTGGTCCGTGACAGATAAGAGCGGTTGGTTTCCCTTGGTCATGAAAAAATTTAAGAATAATTCCCAAATGCTGATCTTCTGCCAAATCTTCCATGGGCGCATGACCGCCAGGAATGAAAATGCCTGCGAAATCTTTGAGCGCACCTTCTTCTGTAAAACTTGAAAGTCCTTGAGGAGTTTTTAATCCCGGCAAATCTTGGATCAATTGCTTTGCTGCTTTATAAGCGTCTTCACTTTTAAACCATTTGGGATCGTCACTTATTTTGTCCATCTCAGCAGGTTTGGGAGTGCCATCGGGATTAGTAGGTTTAGGAACAGCAATCACTACTTCATATCCAGCTTTCAAAAGAGCGGAGACCGGGCCCGTGAGTTCCGGCAGAAAGTAACCTGTTGGATGTGGTGGAGTGCCATCTCTTGTAGATTCTTTTGTGGAAATGAAAGAGGAACTCGAAAGAACGACTAAGATTTTCCGGCAGCTCGATTGAGCCGGCTGCGGTTGCGCCGACGCTAATGTTGAACTTACTAAGAACATCGCGAGCATGGATTTAAAAACTTTCATATCATCACCCCTTTAATCGAGATCCTGTTGATATCCTTTGTTTACCGTGCCTAGCGCATGGTGTAAAATCTATGTTTTGAATGCTGAGCATAAGGAATCATTATGGACATTGAACTCTACGGACTACGAATCTTCTGCCAAGTCATGCTGGATCGGACATTTTCCAAAGCCGCGAAGTCATTAAGACTGACTCAGCCAACAGTAAGTCAACAGATCGCTAAACTTGAATCTCGAATGGGAGGGAAGCTCTTTGAAAGAGTGGGGCACGATATTATTCCCACTCAACTCGCCCAAGACTTACACGCTTTCGCAAGACCCCTGATTGAATCCGTCGACGATTTTTCTGAGAAACTTCAAAGAAAGCGAACTCTTCCGCGCGGCTCTGTTCGATATGCCATGCCTGAGAGCTGTCAGTGGACTCCTCACTATCGCATGATCATGTCGCAGATCATCGAAGTGCCAGACATCCATTTCAAAATAGAAATTCTTCCGAACGATCTCATCATTGCAGGACTCAAAGAGGGCCGTATTGATTTTGGATTTGTCGTTGGGGAACGTGTCTCTCCCGAACTTAAATTTCAAAAGTTTTCAGATGAAGCCTATTCTCTCGTGGCGAAATCTAAAGAACTTCTTAAGCCATTTGCGACCAAAGATTTTAAAAATCTAAGATTAGTCACTTATCCAGGATGGGAAGGATTTTTTGGCGTTTGGGCCAAAGCACATGGCTTATTTAAAAGTTTGAAAAACCAAATGAAAGAACCCGCTGTAGAAATCGGAACTCTGGCTGGAGCTATTCATGCTATTCAAGAAGGCGCCGGAGCCGCTGTTATTCCCACTCATTGCGTGGCTAAAGAATTAGAGGAAAAATCCCTCTATGAATTTCAAACGGGGAAATCCGTAGACGTTTCAAGTCCTGTTTATATTGCCAAACGCTTAGGCGAAAAACTTCCAAAACGAGTAGAAGTCGTTATGGAAATGCTTCTCCGATCAAAGATGGCGGATACTTTTGAACGAAAACAAGCGTAACCGCTGGATAGATAGATCTTGACCTTATCGCGACTCATACACTACGGGAGAACATGCTTAAGAGGGCGAGTATTGGGTTAACGTTGTGCATACTTCAAACAACCGCCGTTCATGCCGACTGGACACTTTTCAAATCAAAAAAAGCTCCTCCATCTTCTCGATCGTCATGTGCGACTGTTCTTGCAGAGTTTCGTGAAAAAACGGATGGAGAGGCCGATTTATTTTTTCGTCAGCTTCGTTTGACGGAAGAATCAGATGAGCAAGGCCATCTATCCGTCATTAGCGCCTGGCTAGCAGGTGAAGAACCCAATGTGCCAGCGGATCTCTTTGGATGGAGCATACATCGCTATCGTTCGGAGCATCCTGACCTTATCGTAAGCGAAGTTTGGGGGGCCGGAGAGTTGGGCTTTATCGTGGCAGAGGTTCCGTCGGACGTAACATTCCTTTCTAAATTGGAAGATGGTTCCCGGGGCGGCCATCCTGTTCATGCTCTGGTTTGGACGCGTAGTGGTTTTAAGATCGCATTCACAGACGGAGATTTTGGGAGTGTCTTCTATTCAAATTTAGATCCTTTCTTGCTTAAGCCCTTTGGAATAAGCGTTAACCAAGTAAGAAAAATTATTGCAGGTAAAGCGACGCAATTACAGTCAGCCTCGAATTAATTTGAATTTGCTTCCGCTTGCCGCCAAGTGGCAGCGTCTAATCGCTTAAGAACATTCGGATCAGGTGTCTCGTCGTCTAACTGAACGTATGAATTTGTTGCTTCAAAATTTCGAGGAAAAACTGCGAGGCAATCTTTTCCATCAACCGCCGATGGATAAACAATTCCTTCGATCTGCGCGCTCGAAATGAGCTGACCGAAAATTTGGATATTCGACGGAACATCAAATCGCATCGGAGCGATCCGCCAGCTTGGGTCCAGAATGGATTTTACTAACGAGTCAACGTCCTTAATGATGACTGGAATTGGCTCACCGACATTTCGAGCTTTTTTTAAAATAGCATCCGAGATAGAAAACCCTTTTATCAAATCAATAAATCGATCAAGAGCCTGAGCCTCACGAAGATCAAAAACTTTTTCAAGAGAACCGCTCACTGAAACAATGGTGATGGAATCGGTTTTGGTCAATGCGCGGTCGAGAGCAGAGAGTTTAGAGTTTTCGGCAGGTTCATTTCCCAAAATCTCCCCCAAGGTTGTTTCTTTTTCTTTCGCTAAATAAAGAGCCGGAAAGGCCGGAAAATAATTGGAATTAATTTCACCAATATTAAATCGTCCTCCCGGATCTCGAAGACTTCCCAAGACAGAGAGCGGATTCAGTGAATAGCGATATTTGACGGCTCGCTGCCATTTAGAAAAGGAAAATGGCCCCGTCGCACGTTCATTTAGTGCCTTTGTAATCTCATCGGCAATTTGCTTTCGCTGATAGGCAAGCTCCGAATAAAATTCCCAGTGATATTCAAGAATTTTCTGAGTTAGATCTTTAGCGCGGAGAAGATCCGGAAGCGTGCCCGTTTCAAGCAAGTGAGCGACTCGTTCGACTTTTTGATGATGGCCCTTACCGGGAATCACTTTTAAGTGACGCCTAGATTTCCCTTTCTTCCGCTTTTTCTTCATGAAAATCGATTACCGAGAATTTTCCGTAAGCGCCGTCTGAATAAATTTAAGTAATTTTTTAAATCGGCCCAAACGAATCATATCGCGCGGAGCAATCTCTCCCAGCAAGGGATTTGAAGTCGAGAACCAAAGGAGCGTTTTCTGCTCATCTTTAAAAAAACCACCCACCAAATTTAAAGCGGTAGCCCATTCCTGAGCGCGCTCCTCTAACTCACGAGGCATTTTGATATCGTATCGAATCGCGTCTTTTGGCAGACCCGTAGCAGCCGCCACGTCCTCTTTCCGATAATTTAAGAAATCCACGACCTTTTTGACGTTGGGTCTATTTTCATCAAAAAGGTGAAGATGATCTTTCTCCGGAACTGTTTTAAAGAATGCCGATGATCGACTCATTTTTCACCTCCTTCTGTGATAATAGCCATTACCATATTTATACCATATATTTCCATATTTTTTCCATTATAAAAAGATGAGGTATTCCAATAGCTTGGGGCATTGATCGCTATTAAGCCGTCAAAATACAAATGAGCTTTTGAATTACCTTAGTCCGCTTTTAAGGGGCTACTTATCAAGTTTGATTAAATGCACGCCGCCCCACGTATCTCCAATCGCGAGAAATGTTCCGTTCGGACTGCTAATCTGTGAACAAGTTCTATGCGGTAACTTTAAGCTCTTTGAATCGCCATTTAGGCTAGCAATGGTCACAGAAGCATTTTCATCGTCGGCGTATAATTTCATCGCATATAGTTTTGATCCATCCGAAGTAAATTTCTGCATGTATTCCGTATGTCCGCTGACTGTCTTGGATTCTCCAGTATTGCGATTCAAAATTATTACCCGGCCGACACGTTTTCCTTCTTCGTGGTCAACTTGGATATGGTCAAGAAATGCCATTCGAATCTCTGATCCATCCGCTGAAAAGTAAAGATCTTGAAGAGGATTAATGCGTCGTAGTGATGGCTCTTCGACTCTCTGAACGACCTCTAAGGACTCGATATTTCTAATTTCAATAACGGATTTCTCGGCTTTATGATCGTAGAAGGCGACCGCAAACTCCTTGTTTGTTGGAATCACTACGGTGGAATCAAACCAGACATTGGAATTTGCAAAGCTCAAAGAGCGCACTTCCTCGGTCTCAAGATTGACTATTCTTAAAGTCGAACCATTTGAGTCCGGCTTATGGGCCTGGCGAACAAAAAGATATTTTTCATCGGAAGAAAGATCTGTCTCCCAAATGATTGTTCGCTCGTCCATGCTATTTGCGTCTTGTCCTTCAACGAAAGCGAATTCTCGAACGACTTGTTGCGCATTGAAGTCGAACACCTTCACTTTATTTGCAGCGAGATAAAGAAGCTTTTGACCTTCAGAAATAAAATAAGGAGCACTTGTAACTGAAAGTTCGTTACCTTTCGTTCGCTGCCCTAAGTAGTTTTGATAATAATAAGGTTGTTCTTCGTGAAGATTGGCGATCTTAGCATTTTTTTTAAGGTCAAAGGCTCTTAAATGGCCTTCACCGTCTTCAATCACAACCTTTGAGCTATCTCGACTAAATCGTGCGACATCAACTTCTTCGCGATTCGGAAATTGCGATACTATTTTTCCAGTTGCTACTTCAATTAGGCTAACCGGCCCGTGAGAGCCACTCGTTACTAATAATTTTCCATCGGGAGAAAACTGGAGAATGTTAATTTTAGCCAGTGGCTGAGGCGTAACGCTCCAGACTTTCTCCAACTTCGGCGCATTCTCATCTGCTTTTTCCAACTGTTGATTTTTGGAATCATCTTGGCCAAAACATCCGGTACTCAAAAACGATATAAAAAGAAAAATGTTTAAGAATCGAATTAAGTTCATAAACTGCTCCTACTTCTATGGAGAAATTAAGGTCATAAAATCAGCGACTTCGTACCTTAGTCCATCGATATGGTCAACAAACCAGGCGATTTGGCTGTCATAGCCACTCTCACCCTTATTTATCGTCAACGACCGATATATCCACCGTGTATCCGTCTGATCCACGACCGTAAGAAGCAAGCTGCGCCCCGATCCAGCGGCTCACTGAAAATTGAATTTCATGAGAGGTTGCTGGAATAAGTGCATGGTTACTCTCTCTCCAAAATTCTCCGGGATATCTCGGCGCCATCGAAACAACGAATTTTTTCATCGTTCGCATGGAATGAAAGAGATCTTCGCTTTGAAGAAGAACATACCCAGCGACTTCAATATGTCCCTCATGTCTCTTAAGCTCATTGCCTTCCTGCCAAATTAAGTCCGGATCGTAACAAGAAATCGACGGCTGATTACCTATCTGATTTTCATCTACATTTTCAAAAATATTGAAATCTGTTGTCACCGTGCAGATGGGTTCCGATTTCGGAGCCCCTGATCCTTCAAACCATAGTTTTCGAATCGTTATCGTCGCCTTTGCTTTTCGGATCGGCACACTATCCTCAGCTCTCACAAAAGTTCCAATAAGAATGAGTCCGATCGACAAGATCATTGATTTTATTATAGGCATTACATTTCCTCCTTGAATTGCTGTTGATTGTTGAAAAAATGATTGAGTGGTCCATGCCCTCGGCCAAGTCGCCACAAAGCACCTGCCTTCAATGCTTGAGTTAAATAAATTTTAGCTTTCTGTACTGCCGTTGGAATATCCATTCCATGCGCAAGATAAGTCGCAATCGCCGATGAAAGCGTGCATCCCGTGCCATGCGTATTTTGCGTTTGAATGCGCTCACTCGAAAACCAAAGGGTGCGTTTTTCTGTGAACAAATACAAACAATCATCGCTGACATCAGATTCCAAATGTCCGCCTTTTAAAAGAATCGAAGTTTTTCCAAGATCGGATAAGGCCTTCGCCGCTTCTTCCATTTCTTTTTTTGTCCGAATGGAAGTTGAAAGAAGGACTGACGCTTCAGGTAAATTCGGCGTGATAAGGGTCACTAGAGAAAAAAGATTTTCTTTTAAAGATTCAATCGCGTCTTTTTGCAAAAGTTCTGCTCCACTTTTAGCAACCATCACGGGATCTAAAACAGTTTTTGAAACGCGATAATGGCGTAATCGATTAGCAACAATTTCAATCATTTCTTTGCGATCAAGCATCCCTATTTTAACGGCATCGGCTCCGATGTCCTCGAAGATGGCATCGATCTGATCCCCAACAAATGCAGGCGAAACTGAAAAGATTGAACGCACGCCGACGGTATTCTGAGCCGTGAGCGCCGTAATCACCGACATTCCATAACTGTCGAGTGCTCCAAATGTTTTAAGGTCCGCTTGAATTCCTGCACCTCCGCTTGGATCAGAGCCCGCAATCGTAAGTAATCGACGAGGATTCATCTCTTTAATATCCGTTGTTTCTTATCTTCAATCAGATTCAGGAAAGTTCGTGATGCCTGCTTTGGTGAGTCCGCCTTGCAAATCGCAGCCACAATTGCAAGGCCATCAGCTCCAGCTTGCAAAACTTCGATGGCATTCGACTCATCGATTCCTCCAATTCCAACTAAGCGATGAGATGAAAGAGTCCTCAAATGTTTAAGACCTTCAAGTCCCCATATATGTTTGAGGTTGGTCTTTGTGGATGTCGGAAAAATAGAACTTACGCCAAGATAATCAATATCCGCCTGCTCGACAGCGATGGTCTGCTCAATACTTTCAACCGAAAGTCCGATAATGGCTTCGGCTCCTAAAATTTTTCTCGCTTCTTGATAAGGCAAATCAGACTGACCCAGATGAACACCTTGAGCGCCCACTTCAGTCACAAGATCGACGCGATCATTCAGAATGAGCGGAATTTTGAATTGAGAAAGAATGGATGCGCATTTGTGCGCGAGCGAAAGAAATTCTTCTTGGCCGCATTCTTTTTCACGTACTTGAACAAGCGTGATTCCTCCGCGAACGGCTTCCTCCAAAATGAGTTCAACGGATCGATGACGTATCATCGTTGGATCGAGCACTAAATAGAGACTCACGTCGAGTGAAGCTCGCACCCGTTTCATGAAAGCTCTTTCCATTTTAAATATTCCCAGTTTTTTTCATCAAAGCGATCGAGTGCATCGAGAAATGCGACTTGAAAACTTCCAACACCTTCTGATTTCTTTTTGGCAATTTCTCCGGCAATTCCCATGACCGCCATTGCGCTGATAGTGGCTTTCAAGGCAGATTTTTCAACGGCAAGAAAAGCTCCAATGAGAGCAGAGGCAACGCAACCCATTCCGGTGATACGCGCCATCATCGAATCACCATTACTTAAGGCGTAGGTTTTAAGTCCGTCGGTTATGAAATCGGTTTCGCCACTGACACAAACAACACATGGAAGTTTTTGTGCGAGATCTTGAGCTGCTTTCAGAGCGGTTTCGCTATGAGTGGAACTCTCGACACCTTTTGTTTTTTCGGTGCTACCACCTAAAGCAAGAATCTCAGAGGCGTTGCCGCGAATCACCGTAGCACCATGCACTTTAAGTAAAGTATTTGCGGTCTCGGTACGGTAGCAAGTGGCTCCCACGCCAACGGGATCAAAAACAATGGGCCGATTCAGAACTCGCGCCTCTTTCATGGCCTCTCCCATACTTTGAATCCAAGGACCACTTAATGTTCCAATATTAATGACGAGTGATCCTGCTAACGCGACCATCTCTTTTACTTCTTCCGGCGCATGAGCCATCACAGGCGAAGCTCCAACAGCAAGAAGGGCATTCGCTGAAAAATTCATCACGACATAATTCGTAATATTATGCACAAGCGGATGCTCTTCGCGAACTCGCTGAAAACAAGACGCTAAATCGGCCGGCTTAAACATGACTCAGTTCGTTTTCTTTTTGTTGAACCGTTGCCTGAATTTCGTGGCTGAGTTTCATAGAGCAAAATTTCGGTCCACACATGGAGCAAAAATGGGCAAGCTTTGCACTTTCCGCTGGTAAGGTTTCATCATGCAGTGCTCTTGCAGTTTCGGGATCGAGCGAGAGATTGAATTGATCCTCCCACCGAAAATCAAAACGTGCTTTTGAAAGAGCATCGTCACGCTCGCGCGCTTTGGGATGATTTTTCGCAAGATCAGCGGCATGGGCCGCGATTTTATAAGCGATCAATCCTTGTTTTACATCTTCGAGATTCGGCAAGCCCAAATGCTCTTTGGGTGTGACATAACAAAGCATCGCGGCACCCTTCCAACCAATGAGAGCCGCACCAATGGCGCTTGTGATGTGATCGTATCCAGGCGCAATATCGGTGGTGAGCGGTCCAAGTGTGTAGAAAGGAGCATCGCCACAAATTTCCTGCTCTTTTTTTACATTCTCTTCGATGAGGTGCATGGGAATATGACCCGGCCCTTCGATCATCACCTGCACATCATGCTTCCAAGCGACTCGCGTAAGCTCACCGAGAGTTTCTAATTCGGAAAATTGCGCACGATCGTTCGCATCGGCAATTGATCCTGGACGCAAACCATCTCCTAAAGAAAAGCTGATATCGTAAGCTTTCATAATTTCGCAAATATCTTCGAAATGAGTGTAAAGAAAATTTTCTTGATGATGAGCGAGGCACCACTGCGCCATGATCGCGCCTCCGCGAGAAACAATGCCCGTCACGCGCTTTGTCGTCAGCGGGATATATGCGATCCGAACGCCTGCATGGATTGTGAAATAATCAACCCCTTGTTCGGCTTGCTCTAAAAGAACCTCGCGATAAATTTTCCACGAGAGTTCTTCCGGGCGACCGCCTACTTTTTCGAGTGCTTGATAAATGGGCACAGTGCCAATCGGAACGGGTGAATTTCTTAAAATGCGTTCTCGTGTCTCGCGAATGTTTTTTCCGGTGGAAAGATCCATGACCGTATCTGCTCCATAGCGAAGAGCCCAAAGAAGTTTCTCTACTTCTTCATCCAGAGAAGAAGTGACGGCAGAATTTCCGATATTCGCATTCACCTTCGTCAAAAATTTTCGACCGATAATCATGGGTTCGAGTTCGGGATGATTTATATTCGATGGAATGATGGCGCGACCTATCGAAATCTCATCGCGTACAAATTCAGAAGTGACACCTTCACGAACAGCCACAAATTCCATTTCTTCTGTGATGATTCCTCGCCGTGCATAGGAAAGCTGAGTCAATCCACTTTCATTCTGATTCTTTCGCCTCTCAAGCCAAGACTTTCTCAGATGCGGAAGTCCTTTTTGAAGATCAGGCACAAACTTTGAGTCGGAATAAGGACCGGAAATATCATAGATATTTAAAGCCGATCTTGTTTCATCACCGAGAGAAATTTCACGATGAGGAATGCGAAGATTCGGAAAAATCACTCCGCTTTGATAACCTTTAATGGAATTAGAAAATGAATATGAAAATTTACGCAATAGTGGCGAAGGAATC
>CAZUTA010000002.1:11877-27206 GCA_964622975.1 uncultured Bacteriovoracaceae bacterium
TCGTCCACTTAAAGCAGCATATGAAGAACAGCGACGATTTATAGCCGATGCATCTCATGAACTTAAAACACCTTTGGCAATCATGAGCATGGAATTAGAAAATGAAAATTGACTCGACATACACTCTCCCTTCGCTGGTTCTAACCAGATCAGGTTCATAGGGTATAATCTCAGCCAAAAAACACCCGTTCTCTGGCACCCCTGGTGAACTAAATTACTTAATTATTAAGATGATCGCCCTAGCTTGTCTATCTGATTGTGTGACCGGATAGCGTCTTGCGGCAAATGAACACTATCTCATGCGAAGAAATTTATTGTTCTTTAAAAAACTCAGAAGGCTTTACTTTCAGTGCTTTCGCAACTCGATACAGAGTGCTCATCGTAAAGGGATGGCCGGCTTCTACTTTTTGTAAATGGCGCCACGAAGGATAACCGGCCGCTTCCACATCTTCTAAGGTCAATTTCTTGCGGTCACGGACGGCTCGAATACCTTGACCGATTTCTCTCAAAAATCGCTTAAGATTCGGATCACCAATCTCATCCCGTCGGCTCATAGTAAATTGAGATTGCCAAACACGTCAATTTTGTTGTACGTCAATTTAGACGTATTCTTATCAAATTAAGAGAAAATATGAGCAAAATTGGCAAAGTCAGAAAGTATCTCTACAAAATTCAAGGCGTCGCTTATCTTTTGCGACAGCAAAAGATAGATGAAAATCCGCCTATGAATATGGAAGAATTAAATTATGGTATAGGCATGACACTCATGGATCTTGCGGGTAATGCCTTGAATCAACTCGATGAAAGACAAAAATCTAAAATTGAAGATGCTTCAGGAACAAGTCAGACACCCGATTCGGAAGTCGCCTCTTCAGGCAAAGCTCAATTTGAAAACGTTCAAGCTTAACTTCTTACACAGGTGGGAAGCCGGGCATTAAAAAGTCGGGCCTGCTTAGCAGGTCCGACTTTATTTTATCCTTCTCTTTGCGGAGAAAAGAAAATTACTTTCTGACTTCCTCAAAAAAGTTGAGAGTCTCACCCTTATCATCCGTCTTTTGACCAGTTTTAAGGTCATACTTAACGGATTTAGTGGAGCCATCGCCTAAAGTATAGGTGACTGTCACTTGAGAGGGATTTGTAAGCGTTGCGACGGATGCGATAATATCTTTCGCCATTGCTTCTGCTTTTTTTGTTTCCGGTGATTTAGAATCGATAATAAGTTTGTAATAAGCTTTGTTTTGTCGAAGAACCGATTTTAATACGTCCGTCGGTTCTGGTTTTGCACCATCTTTATAAAGTTCGGCAGTGCTTTCATATCCAATTCTTCCCCATGATTTTGTTGGATTGCTTTCAAAGTCCGCTTTCGCGCTCTGTCCGCCCATTCCGACATACAATCGATAGGTTAAATCCGCATCTTTATCTGCGTTAGGTCTGAAGAAATCAAAAACAGGATCATGACCAAAAGGATTGCCGCCTGATTTACGAAACATTTCATTGAGGACAGGCTCATCTAAGGATCGCATATCGCTGGCTTGGCCTGCTTTAATGACTTCCAAACGTGCGTCCAAGAGTGCCGCAGTATCTTCTCTTGAAAGGCCAAGATAAGCTGCTTCACTAAGAATATTTGATTCCGGTCGTCTTGCGATCATGGCTTTTCCTTCGGCGAGAGGGTCGGCTGCAAATTTAAGTATGAGTCCGTGAACCTCCGCTTGATCGTCATCAAATCTCAATCGCAAACCTGATACTGAAGAGGTAGAGACAATCAGAAGTGGGGCAGAAATAACGCCAGAGTTAATCAAAATCTGTCCGTTATCTTTATTTTGTTGAACGACTTCCGTAAGAGCATCCGTCAACGGGACTTCTTTAGTTTCGTGATTCTGCCATTTTTGACGGAGTTTTACTCCGAAGAAATTTTCTCCATTTATATTCTTATCTTTAGGACGGAATACATCGACATCTTCGCGAACATGGTCAAGCTCATAAGTATCGTACCAAAAATCGTCACTATGGCTGCCAACTCTAACACCGAGCTTTTTTAAACGGTGTGTCTCGGGATCAGCTTGGACAGTAAAATAATTGATACTATTGGGACCGCTGAACAAATAAATTTTGCCTTGAGGTGAATCAATTGTTTCTACAGTTTTGACATCTTTAAAATCCACAGGGAACTGTGGAATAAAAGCATACTGCTTTTGCATTATTTTAATTATTTCTTGGACGTGTTTGCCGTGCTCTGAAGGTGGCTCTTCTCCGCCCTCACCGGAAACCGTAAAGGTTCCGTCCGGGCCCCATGATAGACTTTTTATATCTTTCGGCTTCGCCGTTTCTTGCGAAAAGACTGAAGCGCTGAACATCAGAGCGCTCGAAAATATGACTAGTTTGGATGAGACAATTCTAAGGTGTAAGTTCATGTTGGTTCTCCGCAAATATCAAAGTTATTTATCCACCCCAGAAGGCTCTTAGACACCCGTTAACTTATATTTGCAAGCCGCGAGCCAAAGATTTTTCTTCTAACACCTTGAAATCATTATCTATGAACATTTTGCGATGCGACTCCGATGTCCCATTTTCCTATCTAGATTTTTAGGGGGGTCTTTGTTCGATTCAATTTAGTTCTAAGGATAACCGAGAATCATGTTTCCTGTTCTTCAACCACCAAGGAAATTGTTTGTCTACAATTCCACATATGAAGGACGGTTTCTCGCGAGTTGATTCTTCGATGGCTCTGATATTTCCTGTCGTTATAAAAATATTTGTAAATCCATTTGCAGAAAGATTTTTGGCAACATCAAATCCGGAAATTCCATGATCTAAATCGAGATCAATAAACAGAGGGATATCTCGTTTGAAATTTAAAAGCATTTGCTCATTAGGTTCTTCGAGAGTGATTAAATTCAATTTCAGTCGCTTTGCAATCGCCGTCCAACTGTCACGAGTATACTTAAAATTATCAATGAGTACCAAATCGACATCAGAATTTGTTTCAATCGCTGATTTAATAACGCCGTCATTTTTATCTACCGGCAGGATCGGATAGTTTGATTGCATCTCTTGAAGCGGCAATTCAATAGTAACCGTCGTTCCTTCGCCCTTAACAGAAGAGATCTGAAAGTTTCCAGCCCAACGTTCCAATGTTTGTTTCGCATAATAGATTCCACGACCCCGACCATTTTGCTTTCCAACCGAGACGCCGAGTTTTCCGATCTCGGATAAAAGATGCTGATCAATTCCAACTCCGCGATCGGAAATTTCAATCAGCACCTTGCCAGGAATTTTCTCTAAAAGACGAACACGAATTTCTCGATTCAATTTTTTAAGAGCCTCCACTGAATTATTTAAAATATTCGAAAGAATTCTTTTAAATTCTACGGCCTGAATTTTTGCCGCCACATCGATCTTGTCGTTCTCAACTTCCATGAGAAAAATGACATCGGCGTACCGAATTCTCATCTCAGAAATGACTTCTCCTATAAGGGGAAATATTTTCTGAATTTTTTCCTTTGAATCCAAGCTTTGATAAGGATCAAGAGTGTCAGCAATGTCTTTAATCAATTGAATCGCATTTCGTCCCGTTTGATCGATGAGCTCAAATCGGCCCGATTCGGCTAATTTAATAACACCCTCTAAGGTTCCAATCGGACTTCGAATATCGTGAGCCACTTGCTTAGCGAGTTCAGCGACCGCTAGATCCTTTTGCATTTCTGCTTCTCGCTTTGATTGCTCCTTAATTTTGTTGTCGTACACTGAAAGATTTTGAACCACTTTTCCAAAAGCTTTGGCGACGACATCAATTTCCTTAATTCGTGAAGTCCGAATTTGAAGTGAGGGGATCTGGCCGCTGTCGATCGAAGTTGAAGTTTTACGGATCAATCTTAAAAGCGAATCCAACTGTTTTAAAAATCCACGCTCAAAGAGAATAAAAATCAAAAATAAAAGAAGAAGAAAGCTAAGTCCGAGCCAAATAATCAAGTTTTTGCGACTATCGGTAATGATGCGATCAAACTGTGTCGTTCCAACTTGGACCTTTGCAAAAAGGGGAATCTCACCCGTCGAAAAAATTTCTTTGCATTCCACTAAATCTTTAGGAGAGCTGGTCGTCTCGTTTGGTTTCTGCAAGGAAAAGGAAAGCTGAGCGCCCGTTAGATCAATAACTTTCGTTTGAAGTGATTTTGCTAGATCACGACCCAACACCAAAGTTCCAACAGGCTCCCCGTAAAGTTCTAGGGCCGAGAAGAAATATAACAGAACCGAAGAATCGCTCTCTCGCAAAAAGAAGCCATCTTTTCCTGGATGACTTTGAAAAGTATTTGGGCTCGCGAAACTTAAACTTCCACTCACGAAACGCCCGTCTATAGTCAGAATATCGACGTAATCCAAATTCATCTTGGCTTGCAAATGTTGAAGCTTGTTTTGAATCAGGGAAACATCCTTGGTTTCGGTTGCAAGAACAAATGAACTCGCCAAATCATTGTCCGATCGAAGAACTCGGCTTCCTCGCTCAAGTTCATCTTTCATCATATTGAGAGTGCTTGTCGTAATTTGAAAAACACTTTCAATTTGTTTTTGCTGGATAGAGCGAAGCCCATCGCTCATGACTCGATCAATGTGATTCATGCAAACATATCCTACGAGACTCGCCACAACGATGATTGAGGCGATCACATAGGCTTTGAGGCTAAATCTCATAAAGCCGCCTTCTGCATGATGAAATCGACGTAGAAATCCTCGGGCTTCAGGGGAGAATCTTGACTGACAATTCCAAAGGTCTTCGCAATATCGAGACTTCTCTTCCAATAGAAGTTTGTCATAAGACCCATTCCATCTTCCCCGACACCTTCGTAGAGATATTTTTTACGAAGTCTCAGCTCTAAAATCTGCTGCTTCAGAGTGAGATCTTTTGAATTCTTCAGATAAAATTTCTTTGGATACCATTTATCAACGACGTACTCTGCGTAATGCTCTGGTTTTGTATAGACCTCTGCCCATCCACGTCGAGTGACCGAAAAAAAGCGACTGAGAAGATCTCTTTTCTTCTTAAGAAACTCGTCCTTTGCGAAATACACAATGCCGTAAAAATGAAAGCCGTTTTGATATCCCGGAAAAACACGAACTTCATAGCCCAAAAGAGCGAACGTAATTGTCCAATTAAATTCCCATGCGATACAGGCGTCGATTTGTTTACTTCGGGAGATCTCAATAATTTTTTGAGGATCAAAAGTTTTTACAGGAACGAGGGTCACATCGTTAAGGGTTAATCCATGACTTCCGAGCATGACTCGATACATTTCATTTTCTTGAGGCGAAAAGATTCCCAATTTCTTTCCCTTAAGATCCGCAATGGACTGAACGGGGGAATCTTTTGGGACAATAATCGAATTAGGATTCAACTGATATTGAGCAGCAAAAGCTTTTATTTTTGCGCCTTTGTTTACATGCTTAATAAGATCGTGAGCCGTATCCATTCCAATATCCGCGCGTCCCTTTAAGACATTCGGAATAATATCTAGCCCACTGAAAATTTTATCTAATTCAATTCCGGCCTCTTTGTACCAACCCTTTTCTTCGGCAACGAGCATTCCCGAGAATTCAACATTCGGAAACCAATCAAAATAGACTCGAAGCTTTTCAGCGTGCGCGGTCTGGCCCATCAGAAATGCAAACACTGCTATTATATTTCGAATCTTCATCGTCAGATCCTCATGAGGCCCACGCCGATAAGAATTACAACGGAAGCCGCTAGCTTTTTGAAGAAGCCGTCACGCTCATTTAAAATGAAGTAACCTGCGATCAGCACCAAAACGAGTTCAAGCTGAAACAGTGGAACAACGAGAGAAATTGGGGCTGATTTCATCGCTTGAACAAGGCCGTAATACGAAAGACAGCTCAGTGCTCCTAAGCCCATATTCATAAATTTTAATTTTCGCGTCAGCCGTAGCGCTGGAAGCACTCGCTTTGGAGACGAAATCAAAGCAAAGAGAAGCGGCGTTGCGTATCCAAAAAAAGTAATCGTTTTGGCATCGATATGCTGAATGAGTCCTTTATCAATTAGAAAAACGGCCGAGATCACGGCCACCGAAAGGAGCTTATAGGTCACACCTGGATTGGCTCGAAAGGAAGTCATCTTTTTTCGAAAGCCGAGCAAAATGAGGCCGAAAGAAATCAAGAGGAGTCCTACAAAGCCAAGATTAGAAATTTTTTCTCCAAAGAAAAACATTCCACCAAGACAGATCAAAATGAGTTGAAGTCGAGAGATGACACTCGTCACGCTCACTTCGGCATATTGATCGGCCTTAAACGTAAAGACACAAACCATCAGCCACAAAAAGCCGGATATTCCCAACAGCGGATACTGAGAAGAATCGTGTGGCAAACTTGGAAGGCCAGAGAATCCCAAGACAAAAAGGATGGCACCAATATTATAGCCAATGAGGTAGCCCCAATAGTCTGTGCCGTCGGCTAAGAAAAATCGATTCAGACATTTCTCTGAAGCCGCTGCAATGATGGCTAAAGCAATCCATCCCGTCCAGATCATGCCGTTTCTTCTTTCGCGGCAGCCACAAAATAGAGGCAGTCCTGGTTGAGATATCGAATCAATTTTCGATCGGCGTTTATAATGTAGGGATCGAATGGGATAAATCCGTTGTCTTTAATCGTAAGCTGATGGTTACTCATTAGTTCTCGAATCTTTGAGAATGAGTGGATCTCATGAGCTACAAGAATATTTTGCCCATCCACTTCAAAATTGGGGGATGAGCCTCTCTTCAATAAATCTTCCGTCGCATCGACAAGGTAACAAATGCCACCTGGAGCCAAGACTTCGGAAACTTTTCGAAAAAAATCTTCAAGCTCACTAATATGCATCAGCGCGAGAGAGCAGTTGATAAAATCGAATTTCTGCTCTCCAAAGGAATGGCGAATAAAATCTCCACAGATGAATTCTGTCGATGGCTTACTGCACTTCGACTTGGCAACGGCGAGCATTTTTTCAGAGAGGTCAATTCCAACCACATTTTTAAAATCAACTTCCAAGCCCGGAATATGCCTTCCCGAACCGCATCCAATATCGAGTGCCCATCGCTTCTGAAGCGTCGACTTTCGAATAACATTTTGTCGAATATAACTGTGATTGGCTTCAAGCCGAATGAGCACATTACATTCACTGTCGTAGGAATGAGCCCAAAGATCATAGCCAGTCTTAACGGATGTCACTGTTTCCATATCATGTCTCCTCGTTAGTTGAACTTAAGACTTTTAAAATAACTTCTGCCGCTCGATCGATCGATGCTGCCATATCTTTCGATTGAGGATTGTAGTTTCCCTCGTTCCATTTGAGGGGATTGCCATCGAGTACAAGAACAGAAGCTGCTTTCACTTTTCTTAAGAGAGCCGTTACAAAAAGTGCCGAGCATTCCATTTCGACAGCAATTACTCCGGCCTTTTGAAAAAGTTCATATTTGGTCGGAAGAAGCGATGGATAAAACAAATCGCTTGTTAAAATAATTCCAGATTTCGCACGGACCTTGCCATCTCGATGGGCCTTAATCAAATTTGTCGTCAGCTCCAAATCCGCCATCGCTGGAAACGACAAGTCGATCATCAAGCGCGTTACGCCATCTTCTCGAACGGCTGCTGTTGGAATAATGATGTCGCCAATTTTGGCATCGTCTTGAAGTCCGCCCGCCGTTCCAAGGCGAACGATTGTTTTCACTCCGACATTCATCAGCTCGTTAAAGCAAATCGCAGCTCCAGCGGAACCTACGCCATGAGACGTAACAAGAATCGATGCTCCATTATAATTTCCTAAATAAGAAACATATTCGCGGTTCTCGGCTATTTTCTTTGAGCCTTTAAGTTTCGACGCAATAAGTTCCGCGCGCTCAGGTGCGCCACAAACTACAGCTCGTTGATAACGAGCGTCTGGTGACAAGTGAATATGAGGCTGAATTTTAGACGTCTTACTCATATCGACAGTGCTTTTCTATTTGCGCTGAAATTTCGCTAAGAACTTGAATGGAATCGTCGCAAAGTTGCTTCATCAAAGGATCTTGTTCACCACTTTCATTCTGCGCCTTAAAAACGTCATTCAAATGCGCTCTAACTGTGCTGAGTTTGTGCGACCACTCGGCAAGTTTGATGTTGGAAAGAGGAATATCAATTTTTTGTGGATTCATACGCGGCCTCCTGATTGCAATGGCATTTCATAATCCGAAATATTTTCGTCTGAGTCAGATTTGAGAGAAAGTGGTCCGGCTTTCGGTTTATCGAGAAGATGCCTATTTTTTTCGTCCATCTTTCGATGAATGATACTTGTAAGTGTGTTGTAGCTTACTTTTAAGAGCGAAGCCGCTCGAGTTCGTTTGCCTGCCGATTGAACAGCGTCCACAATGACTCGATTAGAAATAAACTCGATAAAATCATGATAACCATGAAAATCATTGCCCTGAAGGTCGAAACCTCTCTCCGAAACTTCTTTGATCGAAATGGGACCTTCTTTCAGCGCCGATGTGAACGACCCATCTTGTTTTAAAATCTCTTTCCATTTTTTCATAATCGGACGACCCCTTCGATCCTCCGGAGAAAAGACAGATATTTTTTTTAAAGTATTTCTAATTTCTCGAATCCCGCCATTTTCCCAAGAGTTTTCCTTCAGGAAATGAAGCAGAGAGGGCGGAAGATCCTCAAAGTGAACCGCCTTATTGGAACTCGTTCGACATTGAGGCAAAAGAGCACGCACAATGTCTGGAATGTCCTCTTTTCTTTCAGCTAGCGATGGCACATGAATCGTCAGTGGGTTAATTCGATAGAAAAGATCTTCACGAAATTTTCCTTCGCTCACCATTTGTTTGAGGTCTCGATTAGTCGCACAAATAATTTTGGCATTGAAGGATCTCTCCCGGTCGCCACCCAAACGAATAATTTTTTTCTCTTCAATGGCTTTTAAGAGTTTAGCTTGGAGTAAAAGAGGCATCTCACCAATTTCATCCAGAAAAAGAGTCCCTCGATTTGCCAATTCAAAATATCCGAGATTAATTTTGTCGGCTCCCGTGTAGGCACCCTTCTCGTTTCCGAAGAGAAGTTTTTCCGCGAGATCTTCAGGGATAGTCGCCATATTGATTTCCATGAAGGGGCCATCTTGTTTCAAAAATTCTTGGCGGTGACGATGAATCTCTTTGGCCCCCGCCGTCTTTCCCATTCCCGATTTTCCTAAGAGCAAAACGGTATCATCCGTTGCGGCTACCGCACTTAAAGCTTTTCGATAAGCCTGCATCGCACCTGTCGAACCAGCAAGGTTGATCGTATCGGGAGCGGGGCGAGAACCTTCGAGTCTCGCATTTTGAAGTTTCAAATTTGCCATCTCGATTGCACGCTCAATTTTTCGAGTGATGATCGGACTTTCTTCGTCTTTCGTGACGTAATCACTCGCGCCATAACGAATGGCATCCACACAATCTTCCGTTCGCTTACTCGACGTAATCACCAAAATTTCAAGTTGAGGTTGATCTTCTAAAAATTCTGGAATGGCTTCGATTCCGTTTTGATTATCGTCTCGTTCTTCCCAACTGAGATGTTTATCGAGAAGCATGACTTGAACGGGTTTATATTCATGAAGAAGTTTTCTCGCTTCCTTCAAGTCAAACGCAGATAAAAAACGAACGTTCTTTGTGAATGATTTATTTCGGCAAAGAAACTGAATGCGTTTGTGCGACCCCTTGTCATCGTCGACGATCAAAACAATTGATCCACGATCTTTGTCGGAAGGAATTTCATCGTATGTTTTCACTTCATCATTTCCTTATCGCTAGATGGCTCAAGATGCGGCGGCGAGGCGTTTGACTCACCGCGTTTTATTGAAAAGACCTATAGCGAGGTTTGTTTAGAATTGCAACTTCCTCGAACGAATTTGAAAAATATTTGAAAATCAAAGTTTGTGAATTTGAAATACTAAATCTTTGAATATTCAAAATTCACAAAGATTCTGAAATGTTACACCCCATCTCTTTACGCTCTAAATTCAATTTATATTTCAAATAGTTAAGCCCAATTTTCTCGCGATATTTTTCTCGATTTACGCTCGGCATAAAACTTGCCCCTCCCACTCTCTGAAAGACAAAAATTTTTCAGAAAAAAAATTAAAGGAGTGTGTGTATGGACCTTCAAATTAGCCCCAAAATCCCAACCAAAAATCAATCCAGAAAACCGGCGGCGGTCTTCAAATCCTGCCCCAAATGCGCGAGCCCCAATCTGCTCAAGTGCGACGGTGAGGTGCTCTGCACTTACTGCGACTGGAATAGTGTCGAAGTGAGCGTCCAGTGTGCCTCTGGATGGTTCTCACAACCTCACTCAGCCCCATACCGAAACCACAAATCCAACTAAAAACATGCCCCCTCACCCATAGGAGAAATGGGCGGCGAATTTGGCGGCAAATGGGCGGCATAAAAAAAATTTAAGGTTTCAAAATTTGAGGAGAAATATGAGCGATTCAATTAAAAAAGATGTTTCAACAGTCGTCAAAGCCCCGTGGCTAAATCTAGATGGAAAATCGAAAAGCGATGCCGAGATTCGTGAAATCTCTAAATCTTGGAGTCAAGAGACCTGGAATGAATACTTAGAAACAATTGAGGGGAATTTAAAAGAAAGTCTCCTCAAGTGGCCTGGCAGCATCGAACACTTTATTGAGGATTATTCGAGTCTTCTCTTTAACTTAGAGAAAGAAGAAAAAAATCCGCATCTACGGCGAGCGGTTCAATTAGCACTCAAAAAACTCAGTTTTCGCGAGCATCAAGTTCTTGAAATGGTGCTTCTTGATAAAAAGCCTCTTCGACAAATCGCTGAAGAACTTCAGATAAGTCGGCGAACTGTGCGCTCCGCGATTCAGAGAGGTTACGCCAAAATTGCTGAGATTGCTCGAGATAGGAATATCCAGCTCGGCACAGAATTATCAAAAATTCTTGCCGCCCATTTGCCGCCAAATTCGCCGCCCATTTCTCCTATGGGTGAGAGGCAACACTTTGAGGAACCAAAAAAATCATTTTTTAGGGAGATCTAATGTCACCAAAACAAAAACTAAAGGTGCGTATTCAGGTTTGGATAAAAGAATTCAAAGAAAAATTTAGAGCGAGCCAAGAATTGAGCATGGATCGATTCTCGCGCGACTTATCGTATCGGGATGAAATTCTCGTGAAGTATTACCATTTGATCCCAAGGAATTTTTAGTCATGGCGGCAAAATTTATTCAGCCCTGGCATCAAGAAATTGCGATGGACCCAAAGAAAGTTCAGGAGCTCATCGAAAGTAAGGCGCTCGAAGAATGGTATTCGGCCTGCGAGGAGAAAAAAAGTGGACGGAAGGAAGAACCTTCGACTTTCAATTTTCTTCTCAATGAAAAACGACGAGTGAGAGCTTTCATTCAAAAACTTTCTTCTGTGGAGAGAGTGGTCGTCTATTTGAGGTATTGGGAAAACCTTTTGATCACAGAAATTTCGGACATCCTTGAAATTTCAGAAACAAAAATAAACGCCATTTTAGAGGAATCAGTCAAAAAGCTTCGCGCTCTTTACATTATGGAATTGAGCAAAGTGCAAGCGGCGTCGTCCGTTTGTGCGTGAGGGACATTGTAATTCACACAAAATTAGAAACAAAAATTTTAATCAAAGGAATTTAATATGGAAAATACCGAACAACGAAATGATCGTGGACATGATCTTTTTTGGATGAATCCCGTGACAGGCAAGCGCTTGAGTGCGGGCAAAGCCTTCTACGACGAACGGTTTTGCGAGTATCGCCTTAAAATCGATGAGGCGTCTGAAGAGAAACAATATTATTTAAAACCCATCGGCCTGATTAATGACGAGCTTCGATATCGCTTAGAGCAGGTCATCAAGAAAAACGGAAAGTTTCATCATCGCGAAGAAAAAGGCGACGGCTATAGCAGTGATGCAACTGGCGGCGAAGTCTATATCGACTTCGGCTCTAGCATGAAAGTGCTCGTCCTAAACTTCAACCCTCAATCTAAGAAAAAGGAAGCCGCTTAAATGACGATGTCTAAATCAACCTACAACTGGCTTTTCACCATCGGGTTTCTTGGAATGCTTTCGTTGATTCTCGTCAGCGAACCTGCGATGGCCTTTGGATTTGAAAGCAAGATGCAAAATCTTACGAGCCAACTCATCAACACCGTTTTGCCTCTGCTTTCGATCTTGGGTCTTGTGTATGCAGCGATTCTCGCTCTTTCAGGGGATGCGGCAGCCAAAGCAAAAATTATTACGGTGATCGCTGTTTCAGTCGTCGGCTTTCTTGCTCCCGCGATCATTCAGTGGTTGCAACGCGCGACGGGGAACTAAATGGAAGAGCTTAGGAGTTCAACGATACACCGGAATCTCGATTCCAAAATCAAGATCGTGGGCATGGAAGTCCACGATCTGATTTTGGTTTTGATTCTGGCCGCGACGATGAATCTTCTTTTTGGAAGAACGAGTTTCGCTTTTATTTTTGTGATCGTTCTTCCAGGAATTTTGGGACTCACACTTTATTTCGTAAAACGAAATAAGCCCGAAGGCTTTTTATCAGATTACGTTCGCTATCATCTCTCCCCCGGTTGGTTTTCCGCAGGAATGGAAGTTAAAGATTTCGAAACTCGACCAAGGAAAATTTATTCATGAACGAAATGATTCCAACAAAATTGAAATTCGATGGTTTGAAAAAAATGGCCTTAGACCTCTATTCGATATTGCCCATCATTCTTTGTTTTTTTGCCTGGCTGACTCTGTTGGTCGGCTTTTTGATGGAAGCCTCTAAGTTAATGGAACTTCAACACCTAGCGAGATGAATTTTACTTCACGTGCTTTAGCGGATCGGATTCCGCTGTGGCACTTTGAGGGCGATTCTGCCGTCTTCTCAGACGGTTCACTCGGTGCGGGTTTTAAGCTTAAAGGTTTTGATGCAAGCGTTTCAGGAGTTGAAAGTTTCAATAACTTTGCTTTTGCTCTTGAAAATCTCATTCATACGGCGCGCGAAGGCTTAACGCTTCAGCTCTACTACAAAGTGGGCCACGATGTTTCAGCCCTTCTAAGTAAGCATGAGGAACTGACAGGATCGAAAGAAGGGGCTTATCAAGAAATTGCACGCGCTCGCCTTGAAGATCTTCAAACGAGAGCCAAGCGAGGAAAGTTTTTTCAAGCGGACATCTACCTTTTTGTTCGCTCCGAAGGTCAAAAATATCAAAAGAAGAAGTTTTGGGAAGCCGAAAAGAAATTTGTCGCTCTCACTCAAAAGCAATTCCTGGAGCAAAAGGAAAAGTTTGAGCGAGATCTGAAACAAATTGAATCCTCTCTGGCTCAGGCAGGGTTAGAGCCATTAGCTCTTACGGCTCGAAAGTGGGTTCGTCTTTTATTTGATTCGCTTAATCCAGGACGAGCTGAAAAAATTGGTTATCCCCAATTTAATTTTGAGGATGAGGCGTTTCCGCAACCGATTTCTCAACAAGTTCTTTTATCCGATGTCATCGTCAACGAAGAAAGCGTTCAAATCAATGAAGAGCATTTAAAGTGTTTGACGCTTAAGACGCTTCCCGAAGCCAAGTCTGTCATTGGAATGGTCATGCCGCTTTTGGAGCTACCGTTTGCGTATGAGATTTCACAGACCATCAAAATCTGCGATCAGAAGAAAGAAATAGATAAGCTTCACGTTCAACGACGCATTACACATTCGTTCGCCAGTGGTTCGGGAAAACTAAGCGATCTTGAATCGGAATCGAAGTTAGAGCATATAGAAGAACTCATTCGAGAACTTTTAGAGGGCTCGGAAAAAATTGTAGCATCGAACGTCAGTGTTCTTATCAAAACCAAAGATCGAAATGAGCTACAGGAAAAATCCGATCAAGTGTTGAAAGCTTTTCGCTCCGTCAATCAAAGCGAAGGGATTGCAGAAACCTTGGGAACCTTTGATGGGGTTTTGGCGTCACTTCCTGGCTTAGGAATTTCATTTCGAGATAAAAAAATGAAATCGAGTAATGCGACGCATTTGTTGCCGCTTTATACATCCTGGAGTGGAAACGCGCGTCCTATCTGCGTGCTTCCAAATCGCGATGGCGAGCTCGTAAGTATTGATCCTTTTGCATCAAGTTTGCCCAACTGGAATGGACTTATTTTTGGAGGGAGCGGTGCAGGAAAGAGTTTTACGATTTTGCATCTCATGCTCATGTTTTATGGGCAAAAGCCGACACCGAAAATTGTTTGGATTGATAACGGAGCGTCCTCGCAAAAACTTCTCGAAGTTCTGGACGGCGAATTCATTGATTTGAATATTAAGTCGTCGATTCGAATCAATCCCTTTGATTTGGAGCCGGGAACCGACACGCCGACACCGTCTAAAATCAAACTGATCTTGGCGGTTCTTGAAAGTATTTTGAAGGAAGGTCCAAACTCGGGGCTTCCGAAACGAAACAAAGCACTTTTAGAAGAAGCGATTTTTCGTATCTATGGGGAAAAGAAAAAAGATGTTCCAACACTCACGGATTTAAAAAATCTTCTTTCGGCACATTCAAATCCAGAAATGAAAGCCTATGCAGACACGCTCTTTTCATGGACGGGTGAAACGGCCTACGGACGGATGCTTGATGGAAAATCGAATATTTCTCTTCAAAAGGATTTGATTACAGTTGAAACGAAGGGACTCGATGACTATCCCGACTTGCAAAACGTCTTTTTGCTTTTGTTTACGGACTATATCAAGTCGGAAGCTTCGCGAGATAAAAGTCGGCCTTATCTCTTGATCTTGGATGAAGCATGGAAGATGTTTCAAACGCCAAGTGGTCTTCAATTTACTATTGAGGCCTACCGAACGTTTCGAAAATTCTTTGGAGGCATTTGGTGCATTAGCCAAAACTACAAAGATTTTCTCTTCAACCAAGAAATTCGAAACGCCATTTTCCCAAATACGACAAGCACCTTTGTGCTCAAACAAAGAGCTATTGATTGGAAAGATTTTCAAGAAACCTTGCAGCTCAATGAAGCGGAAGTCGAAGCTGTTAAGAGCCTTCAAGTAAAAAAAGGTGAATTTTCGGAAATCTTTTTGATGCAAGATATGGGGCGATCGATTCTTCGCATCGTGCCTGATCCTCTTGGTTACTACGTTTGCACAAGTGATCCCGTGGATAAAACTCTTATTGAAGAAGAAAGACAAAGAAACGCAAACCTTTCACAGCTTGAAGTGCTTAAACTTCTGGCTCAAAAAAGAAGGGAACATCTCTATCAATAAAAAATTGATGGTGGGAATGGTGACGGTACTTTCTTTAAGTATCGTTAGCCGCCCTGTACGTGCCGATCTTTTCG
>CAZUTA010000002.1:27216-163988 GCA_964622975.1 uncultured Bacteriovoracaceae bacterium
CCAATTTCAACAGATGATCTCCGAAGCCAAAGGTCAGCGTGACTTTTGGAGGATGATTAATTCTGGGATCGATAATCTTTCAGGACTTTTGATGGTGCTTCCTATTAAAGATCAAAAAATATTAGAGGAGCTTACCACGTTCAAGTCCGCGATGAAACGAGTGGAAATCTTGTATGGGCCGATTCCGGTAAGTGCGGAAGCGCCATTGCAGCTCCTGCACGATCAGACGGTTGCAGAAAGTATCAAGCTTACGAACGACTCGAAAGATTACGCGGATAAGCAAGAGCAAAATGCCGTTCGTATTATTGCAGAATCTAAGGGCGCAAGTCCGAAGGGAGCGGCTCGCATGGCCGCTCAAACGAATGCGGAAATTTTGCATACGCTGAATCAACTTTTGAAGCTTAACGGTCAAATGCTGAAGCTTCAAAGTGAGCAGCTCGCGGTTAGAAATAAGGAAGAAAAAGATTCGGTTCGTCATTTTCAGCGCGTTCAAGCGGATGTGGGGCGAGCCGTTTCGAATTATAACGCGGATCTAGGGTTTCCAAAGTTTTAACCATGTACGACTGGTTACCGCAGGTCTGTCGCGAGATTCGCGCGGAAATGATTCAAATTTATTGGATTCTCATTATCCCGTTCATGATTATTTGCGCTCTTTTTATTTTGGCAAAAGGTGGAGAAGAAGCAGGTGCAGGAGCAAAGCTTCTTAAAAGAACTTTCCTATCGATTTTGCTTCTTTTGGTCTTTGACGATTGTATGAATTTAATTGCGCAGGTGGCCGACGGTGTTTCGGACAAAATTAATGGACTTGCGCAACTCAAAGCAGCGCTCGAAGAAACAGGTAAAGTCATTGAAAATCAAAAGACGGGCTGGCTGGAATTTCGGCAATGGATCATTTTTTTCATTAACTTCTTTGCCTATTTAGTGGCCTATGCGGGATTTTTTGTGGCGGAAGCGATCATCCATTTTGTTTGGGCCATTCTCTACATCTCTTCGCCGCTCATGATCCTTATGTACGTATCCGAAAAAACGGCCTTCGTGACGGGAAATTTATTTAAGGGACTCATCAACGTGGCAACATGGAAGGTGCTTTGGTCCATTTTGGCCGTCCTCCTTTTGAAACTGATGACAACTCCTCAAGTTGGCGGCGCTGATAATTTTCTAACGTCTGCCGTCGTTAATTTGTGTGTCGGCATCAGTATGCTTTTTATTCCATTCGCGACGAAGTCGCTGATCGGAGACGGAATGTCGAGTATGGCAACGATGGTCTCAGGATTCTCGACGGGCCTTATTGCCAAATTGAGCTACGGCAAAGTGATGGAATTAGGAAAGAAAGGAATCAAGGCACCCTTTTCGTATTTAAACGGGAAGCGTGGACGATCGAATCATGCAAAATCACAAAGAAACTAATTTATAGGAGAAAAATTTGATCACAAATCCTCTGAAAACAGAGAATCAATGGAAGGAACTCAATCGAACTCTCAATTTTTACAAACTCTTAGCTCTTCTTTCAGGAAGTGCTGTCGTTCTGTCTCTCATCATGACGTTGGGAGGCGCATTTTCAAACCCCATCGTCGTGATGAAAAATGAAACGGAACATTGTTTTGTAAACGCCCAAAAAGAAGCGGTCGAGATCACGGATGGTGATGTCACAGAATTCGTCCGCAACTGGGTAGTCGCTCGTTATGAGTGGGATGCGTTGAATGAAGACAAACTCATTCGAAGTCTTACTCCATTTACAAGCGAAGGACTCCTTCAAAAGATTCGGGACCAATTTAGATCGGGCGCGGAAAAGGAATTTAAAGAAAAACAGGTCTCTCAATATGTGTCTAAAAATATTCGAGTGAAACTTTCGGACAATCAAGTACTCGTAAGCTTTGACCGGATTTTACGCGTAAATAATATTCCACTCATTGATCCCGCTCAAATGAGTTTCGTTTTGGTGCGCGGAACTAAATCGAAAGTGAATCCTTTAGGGATCTATGTAAATGGAATCACCGAACATAAATCAAACTAATGAAATATTTTGTCCTGGTATGGACGGTTGCTTTCCTGCTCTTTGCCTCTCAGGCAAGAGCAGGAGTACGCACGGTGGAGGCAAGCGAGCGATCGATGACGCCCATTTTCTTAAGTCTTGGGCGCTCGACCGTTCTTCGCTTTCCCGAAAAACCTCGCAAGGTCGTTCTTGGAAATAAAAATTATTTCAATGTCGAATTCATTGAGAGTGATGTTGCCATTCAACCCCTTGGAGTGGTGACGACCAATCTCTTTGTTTACGGAGAAGCTCATAGCTTCGGTTTCACCCTTCATTCGGGTGGTCAAGGAGCCGATGATTTGGTGCATGTAAGATGGGCTTTGCCAACCGAGTTGAAGTCGCAACTTCAATCTCAAGTCGTACAAATAAGAAAAATAGGAAAACAAGTGTCGATCGGAAAAAAGTTGCAACTTCGCTTAGAGCGCTTGGCCCAATTGAAATCTAAAAATCTCTTTTGGATTGAGGCCTTGCTTCTTTCGCATGAAGAGAAAGCTATTTCCGTTAAAGACGTGAATGTAAAACTTTTTGAAGGGAGTCGCGAGCTCAAAGCTAAATGGGTTTGCCAGAATGATTCGCTAGAACCTCTTCAAGGAAATCCTTGTCGGCTATTTTTGCCCAATTCAAAAACGTCCGGCTATACCTTGAAGGTCAAATATCACGGAACCCCTATGCAAATAAGTTTTTAATTCATGAAAATTAAAAAATGGAAAGTGTCAGATCTCAAAGACGGAGTGAAAACGAAATTTAGAAAACTCAAAGATAATTTTTATATCGTGGATGGACAAAAGAAGCGTCTTAACATTTGGTTCATCGCTCTTTTAGCACTCCCTCTTCTGATTACGGGCGCGCTCGTAAATACATTTTGGGAACAAAAAGATACGAGCTATCTATCTCAAAATTCAGAAGTGCCGGCGATGGAGGAAGAGAAATCTGCTGCTTCTGCAAAGCCAGAGGTTCATGCTTCCGTCGTGATTCGAGAAGAAAGCGCCGTTCCGCGTTCTTCTGGTGGCGGAATGAAACTTCGCTTTTCGGCGAAACAAGTGATCGATCGATTCTCTGGAATGCCCGCAGGAACCAATTTCATTGGGAAACTCATAACGGGAATCGATACGAGAGATCCGAGTCAAATTGTTAAAGTCGCGCTTCCTTATGGAGTGGTTTATCAAGGCACGCGAAATATTGAACGTGGAGCGATCCTTATGGGAGCCGCTCAACATACAGGCAATGGAGGAGACAAAGTCTTTTTGCGTTTCAATCGTTTGGTCAATACTGACGGTACTGAATATCCTATTCAAGCGCAGGCACTCAATAGTCGGGATTTCACAGCAGGTATCAGCGGCGACGTTCACACCAATATGGATTCTCGGATGATGGCGGCGATGGGCTTAAAAATGATTTCAGCGGGTGCTGATGTGCTCACTGAAAAAGAAGCGCTGGGAAATAGCTTTGAGCCCACTCCTAAATCTTCTCTTAAAAATGCAGCGATAGCCGGGGTTTCGGGAGCCACTCAAATGGAGGCGGAACGCAGACTCTCTCAAGTCGAGTCTCAGGAGGATTATGTGATTGTGGAATCTGGAGTCGAGATGATCGTCAGTCTTATGGAAGTGTTTCGCGGAGAAGCTCGCCAATGAAGGAAAATTTCAGAAAGGCTTGGCCACAACTAAAACGTCTTATGATTGCAGGACTAACAGGTCATGGCGTTATGTACGCCATCTACCTGATCGTGGCAGCAAGCTTGGCGGGCTTCATCGTTTACAAACAACGATACGGCATGCAAGTAGGCTGGCTCTTTTGTCGTCCTTCTTATTACGGCCTTCTTCACTCACTTTGCCAAATTCAAGGTTGGCTTTTCCCGATGATTCTTGGGGTCTTTGTCGGACTCTGCGCTTTCATTTTGTCTATTTTGGGTGCGGGTTGTTTCGATCTCAAAAGAATTTTGAAACTTGTGAAATGTCAAAAGGCTTTTGAATTCGTCGACCTCAAAAACTCTCAAAGTGAATATCCAACGGTGATTGACCTTAATGAAAAAAAGAACGGCTCGGAGTGGCTAACCGTCAAAGCGCGAGGACTTGGGATTGATAAGTTTCAACAACGGAAAAAAGATTTGGAATCTGCATTGGGCTTAAGCATCGACACGATTGAACAAGGGTTAAACCCTAGCATCATTCGTCTTTCGCTTTATAGTTCTGCGATTCCACGCCTTTGCGAGTATCAAAAAATGATCGAAGCTCTCAGTCTTCCTTACAGTTTTTTGGTGGGTCAAAGTGCAAGAGAAGTGGTTGTGCAATGTCTTTTAGCACTTCCACATTTACTCATTGCTGGAACAACCGGGGGCGGGAAATCGATCTTTTTCAAACAAGTGCTGATCGGGCTTTTGACATCTTCACCGCGCATTCAAATGTATTTGTTTGATCTGAAGGGAGGCGTTGAAATGAATGTGTTTTCAAAACTTCCCAACGTCGAAGTCTATAAAAATATTTCGGATGCCGTAACGGCCCTGAAGATGATCAATAGTGAAATGGATCGAAGACTTGCGTATCTGACGGCTCACGGTTTTTCCAAAGTCGATTTTGAACGAGATAAACTCGATATGATCGTGATTGGAGTCGATGAAGCTTCAGAGCTTTATGGCCTCACCTCCGATAAAAAAGAACAAAAGATCGTCGATCAAGCGCGCGAGTACACGGATCGCATCACGAAATTGGCGAGAGCTACTGGCATTCATGTGATCTTAGCTACTCAAAAAGTGCTCAAAGAAACCATCGATACCAAAGTTCAAGAAAATATTGGCGGTCGAATGGTTTTCCGAATGAACACGATGCCAGGTTCGATGAACGTGCTTGGAAATAAAATGGCTTTCGAAATTCCCGCTGTACCCGGACGTGCGATTTGGTCATGTGGAAATGATTTTATCGAAGTGCAAGCGCCTTTTCTTTCGGAACCAGATTTGAAAGCCTCGCTTCAGCAAATTGAACAAGATTTTACCGACGGTGGACGAAAAAATTTCGCTCCCATCGTTTCGATTATGAAACAAGCGCCCGGCATGGATACAGAACCTCAAGATATTAGCATGTTCAAAATGAAAGATCATGGCGCAGCCGATTAGTTTCGTAACGACGGAAAAAGAACGGCAGATTCTTCAGTATCTCTTTCAAGTAAAGGTCGCGACCTTCAAACAGATTCACCAAAGTCTTTTTGGTCCGGTGGTCAAATCCGCTGTTTCTAAGCGCATTGGGCGGCTGTTGAAAGCGAAACTCATTCATAAAGGGATCGTCGACTTTAATAAAAAGTATACCCAGGTCTTTTATTTGGATTCGGGAACGGTCGATCTCCTTTTTGATGAAGACAGTGACCCGATCGGTCGCTATCAGGCTCAAAGTGGAGCAGTTGATCATGATTTGCTGCTCGGAGATCTTCGGGCGAAGCTTTGCACATTTCCCAAAGTGAAGCGTTATTGGACGGAAAATGAACTGCAATGTTTAAAAGAATGTACGAGTGATCCTCGTTTAAGGCCGTGTGTAATTTTGAGATCGGATGCGGTTTTAGATCTCATTTCAGATGGAAAGCCTTTCGTGATGCCGCTTGAGTTTGAAGCTTCACGGAAATCTAACTCTCGGTATGAAGAAAAGCTGAGGAAATATTACGCTCTCGATATTCCAAGAACGGCGCTCTGGATTTCAGCCTCGTCTGAAATCCAAAATGGAGTCATGACGATTGATCGAAACGTAAGGGGTGAGAATCGTCCGAAATTCTACTACGCACTTCTCTCGGATGTGTTGAAAGCTAAAGATCTCATTCACTTTAAGAATCTTCAGGGTGATGAATTTGTTCTTGAGTAGCCACTGTTTTGACCAACTCATGCAGGGGTGAACAGGCCATGAACGGGTCGAGAACACGTTCTCGTTCTGTTCAGCCCATCGATTTTTTATATCACTGAAATTAATCAGGTTTTGGAGTTCGAAATTTTTGGATTTTGGACTCAGTCAAGGATTTTAGAATTTTGAAATTTTTTATGGAGAATAATAGATGAAATTACGAAATAGTACGGTGTGTTTGGTATTGGGTTTGAGTCTTTCTGGTTGTGCGACGATGAGTCGATCGTTAATCGTTGGTGCTGGTACGGGTGCTGCTTTGGGGACAGCAGCGGGTGCAGGATTTTCTTCTCAGGATCGAGGCGGTGGTGCTTTGAAGGGAGCTTTGATTGGCGGAGCCATTGGATTAGTCAGTTCTTATTTCATTCATAATGGAATGGAAGAACGCGATGCAGATGTCAGACGCGATACGCTTTTGAACCTAGAGCGATTTGGAGTCGAAGGTATTCCTTCTTCGTCTCAGATGTATCCAGAGTTTTATGGATTTAGCGGTGAGAATAATACGTCGACAGTGACGCCTAAGAAAAAGGTTCGTCAGTGAAGGAGTCCTTTAAAGGACGGCTTAATCTTTCATCGAAGGCATCTGAGGCAGCAACCTTTATGGTCCAGCAGCTTAAAGAAGAAAATCCGCATGTGCAGATTAATCCTTCAAAGCTGTGTTCGTGGATTGTCGAGCACTATGTTCGGGACCACTTCTCAAAGGAAAGCTCCAGAATTGCGCAGGAACACTTTAATCCGAAGCGCTACTTAATTGATCAACTTAGGGGAGCTCAAACGGGCGAAGACATTAAGAGCCTCTTCCAAACGGCCCTTACTAAAATGGACAGCGGCCCACTGACCACAGGGGTCAAAAAGAAGGCTCAAAGGCCTAAAGTCAGCCGGTCTAAGGAGGGTTCTGCAGAATCCTCGAATCCTTCCACTGATATTTCCGACCCCGCTTGACAGTGTATCTAAATGGATATATCTATAATGGATAATTACTTTATGGGCACTAAGCGGATTGATTTAGAAAATACGGACGATATTAAAGAACTCTTACGGAAAGAGATCGTATCATTTATGAAAGCGCACAATATGAGCCAGTATGGTGTGAGTAAAGAGTTAGGTCTTCCAGCCGCTTACATTAATCAAATATTGAGCGGCAAACAAAAGGCGGTGAGTTTCGCAAAGCTTTGCGAGATTGCCAGCAAAATTGGGATGAAGCTGACGCTCATCATTGGAAAGAAATAGGAGTTTGATAGTTGAAACAATTTATGGAGATTATTTATCGACGAAATCGAATTGGTGAGCGTGCGGATAGGCAAACAAGAAGTGCCCATCCGGCGAACGATTCGGATTTTAGGAGAAGCGGAAAATGAAGAACGACTCCGCAGGCTCGCGCGCAAAATCCTCCGCCTCTTGGAGAAATCAAAGAGAAGGGCGCGAAGGACTCAAGCAGAGAGTAGATACGAACTCACAGAAAAGTTCGAGCAGTTCTCAAATTAAATATAGGCTTGGAGCTTACATTCGTCTCTCGCCTTCAAATGAAATTAGGGATGAAGGCTCACTCGTGTCACATCCACAGAGGATTGAACAGTATGTCAGTATGCGTAATGCTCAACATGGAGGAAATTGGGGCAAGATTGTCGAATGGTACACGGATAAAGAAATCTCTGGAGCAACGGTTAATCGTCCCTCGTTTCAGCGGATGTGCCGGGATTTAAAAGAAGGAAAAATAAATGGCGTTATTGTTACGGAAATTTCCCGACTAAGTAGGAGCGTAAAAGACTTCAGCAATTTTTGGGCTTTCCTGGAATCTTGCAACGCTCAGTTTTTCAGTTTGCGGGAGAATTTCGACACAGCAACTCCGGCAGGTCGTGCGATGGTCTACACTTGCATGAGCTTTAGTCAGTTTGAACGAGAGAATACCGTTGAGCGTATTCGCTTGGGAGCTAAGGCAAGAGCGGAAAGGGGACTTGCGAATGGCAATCAAAGGATTTTAGGCTACGACCCGGATCCGAATAAAAAATGCCATCTCGTCGTAAACGAGAAGGAGCGGCCCATTGCTGAATTGGTATTTAGAAAGTTTTTAGATCTAGGAACGCTGAGAAATCTTCAAAAATTTTTGATCGATGAAGGCTATAAAACAAAAGAATATACGACACGAGATGGACGACATAGAGGCGGCAGACGATGGACGATCTCAAGTCTGTATAATCTTTTGACCAACCGGGCCTACATTGGACAGCGAGAGTTCAATAAGCATAATCGTACAAAGGATCAAACGAAGCTGAAGGAAAATGATCGATATTTTTACTTTAAGGCTCAGTGGACGCCCATCATTGAAGACGATCTATTTTTTGATGCCCAAGATTTGCTAGAAACTAATAAAAGAAGAAAACAATTTCATAACCATATCTTTAGGCTGACAGGTCTTCTTCATTGCGGAATTTGCGGCGATCCTATGGTAGGGAAGTCAGGAACCAGTAAGCACGGAACGAAGCACTACTATTACGGTCACAATAGAAAAATGCTTTCCGAGGGGGATCAGCATTTAAAGAGATGTCGTTTGGAACGAATTCAAGCTTTGGGTATTGAGGAAGCGGTAATAGCCGAACTCGGAAGGCTGGCAAAGGATAAGGGCTTTTTGAAAATTATTTTGGAGGGTTCGAGTCAATCCGGTGAGCAAAAAAATGAAAAAATTCATTCTTTGCTTAAGTCGCGAGAACAGCAAAGGCGAGAGCAGGAAAATAAATTGAATGCCCTCACAGGAGCTCTTACCGAAGCCGATTTGCCCGACGTTCGGAAAGTTATTTTTGAAAAAATAGCTGATACGAAAGCATTAGCGGATAAAATTAGTCAGGAAATCGAATCGCTTAAAAATGAAGTTTCAACTGGAAGTTCAAACATTATCGATTTGAGTTCAGCATTCAAGGTTCTCAAAGAGTTTCGAGGGAACTTCCATACCTATTCCGTCACGGAACAGGCTGAAGTTTTGCGAGATGTTATTGCCGAAGTCGTGCTCCAGGAAGATGAAGTGAAGCTGGATTTGTATGGGGTCGAGAAGCCTTTAGTCTTCTCACCCCCCGAAGGTTTTCATGAACCCTCTCGCGCAGGGGTTCGCCCATTGTTCAATTTGGTGGAGGCGGTGGGAGTCGAACCCACGTCCGAATGCCTTCATAGTGCCCTTACTACGTGCGTAGCCCCTGATTTAATTTAGGCGGGCGGAGCTCCCAGAGACAGGATAACCACCAACCGAGCTGCAGATCATACTGTGTTCGTCATACTGAAGCTCTGTGACGACACAGCCCTGCTGTTTTGACGCTGTCCAACCTCAGCAGGAGTCGGGCTAGATCAACGGGCTACAACTTAGGCAGCCATAGCGAAAGATTCTTCGCCATTTAAAGTTTGCCAATGAGGTTACGAGATCACTGACGCCTCGACACGCAGAACACTCCTCCGAACATCCGTCGAAACCGGAGCGCCCCCGCAACACTCATCATAGGCAGTTCAGAACACCTGGCAAGCAGAATACCCCTTCGCCTCCAAAGATCATTACCCTCCGTATCCGCGGTAGGTGGGCTTTACGCTGCTTGAGACTTTTTTATGCTCAAGCCAATCGAGCGACTGCGGATCTCTTTGAGAAGAGTCTCTATAAACGCATCCACTTTATGGGTGCCAAAGTCTTCGTTCTTTGAGGACTTGAGCGCAAGCGCCTTGGCTTCGACTTCTCGATCCCCAATGACAGCGATATAGGGAACTCTCAACACCGTGGCTTTTCGTACCTTGCCGCCCATATTGGAGTCTTCGAGATCCAAAAATGTTCGCACGCCTTGAGCCTGGAGTTTTTGATTCACTTCTTGCGCAAACGCGTAATGCGAATCTCTCACAGGAACCAAATACACCTGAGTCGGTGCGAGCCAGCTTGGGAAGTATCCTTCGCAGTGTTCTAGATAAACTCCCAAAAATCTCTCAATCGATCCAAAGATCGCTCGATGCAGCATCACGGGTCGATGGCGAGCGGAGTCTTTGCCCACAAACTCTAGGCCAAATCTCTCCGGAAAGTTGTAGTCGAGCTGCAGCGTCGCAAGCTGCCAGTTGCGCCCGATCGCATCCTTGATATGAAACTCATACTTGGGTCCATAGAATCCGCCTTCGCCGGGGCGAAGTTCAAACTCAGTGCCACGCTTTTTGAGCGCTTTCTCTAGAGCTGCTTCGGCTTTATCCCAGCTCGCATCGGTGCCCAGTCTCTGAGCCGGCCGCGTCGCGAGCTTGACGGTATAGTGACCCAGACCAAAAACTCCGTAGACCTCATCGAGCAGCTGAAAAAAATGATCAACTTCTTTGTCGAGGTCTTCTTCCGCACAAAACACATGCGCATCATCTTGAGAGAGTGCTCGTACGCGAGTGATACCGTGCAGCGCTCCTTTCATTTCGTTTCGATGCAATTTAGTAAACTCCGCCATCCGAAGAGGCAAATCGCGGTAGCTATAGAGTTTGGTTTTAAAAAGGAGACAATGACCTGGGCAATTCATGGGCTTTAAGCACGAAAAATGATGCTCGCCTTCCTTTTCGCTGCGCTCAGGAATATTAAACATATCGTCCGAAAAATTATCGAGATGCCCAGATTGTCCGTAGAGCCGCGAGTCAAAGACTTGAGGAGTCATGACCTCTTGATAATTATACTTCGCGTAGAGTTCGCGAACATATTCGATCATCTGATTGTAAACAATCGTGCCATTGGGATGAAAAAACGGAATCCCTGGAGCCCACTCATGAAACGAAAACAAATCCAAACGCTTTCCGAGCTCGCGATGATCTCGCTTTTTGGCTTCCTCGATCATTTTTAGATGCGCGTCTAAAAGCTCTTTGGTTTCAAAAGCAGTTCCGTAGATTCTTTGCAGTTGAGCATTATTTTGATCGGCCTTCCAATACGCGCCCGAAAAACTCAGCAACTTAAAATGTTTGAGCTCGTTCGTGTAGCGTACATGAGGTCCTTCGCAAAGATCCGTAAACTCACCTTGCGAATAAAAAGTGATCGCTTCGTTGCCTGGGATGTTATCGATCAATTCGGATTTGTAGGGCTGGCCCTGTTTGAGAACAAAGGCTTTGGCCTCAGCACGAGGCATCTCCGAATACTGAATTTTGAGATTCTCTTTGATGATTTTCTTCATCTCCGCTTCGATTTTTTCGAGATCTTCGGGCGTAAGCGTGCGGCCACCCATGTCGATGTCGTAAAAAAACCCCTCCTCGTTGGCGGGGCCTGTCGTGAGCTTAGAACCCGGAAACAGTCTGATCACGGCCTGAGCCATGAGGTGAGCGCAGCTGTGACGAAGCGCAAATCGATAATCCTTATCTGCCTTGGTTCTAAAGTTCTCCATCCCAAATATTTTGCTGACAATCTAGCCATTGCCAAGCCGAAAAAGGCCCAAGGTCTCCTCAGAACGAAAAGCCGAGTGAAATCTTTAGAAAGTGCCTGAGGAGCGTATCATCAAAGAGAATGCTGTTATCAATGCCGGCTCCATCCATCGCATAGGCGTACTGGATGAGGAGGGCCCCATCCGCTGCACCCAAATCCATTCCAACAGCAATTTGGGAGTTCAGGGTGAGTTTACTTTCTTGGACTCTTTGTGGATTCGAGGCTCCTGATTCTGGCTCTAAATTCTTTGAACTCGATATCCCAAACTTGTTTAAACTCACACCAGGCGAAAACGTCACAAAAGAATCCCGGGTTGGGTAGGCGCTGAAGTGGGCAGAGAGACTCGACAAAAGAATGCCAACTTTTGCACCCACTCCAACATTGTCGGAGACTCGTCGATAAAAGTTGAATGTCGCAGGCAAAATAAACAGAGGGAGTTGTAGCCCAAATTCCCAATCTTGATTGGGGGCATAAAAGAATCCAGTTTCAAACCATGGGATCTGTGCAACCCATCCTCGCTCCCAGGGGCCCACCGACAAAAAATCTGAACGGGTTTTGCCTTTGGCGTACGAGGCTCCTCCAATGAGGCTGTAGTTCATTCCTTCCTCGATCCTGGTATTCAATCGATCATGTGAGGGTGTTGCGATTGTTCCAGCAGAAGATTGGCAAAGGACAAAAAGACCGAGTGAAATCAACATCTGCGAATCATATCAATCGACTCCATAAAATCAAAGTCCTTGGATCAATGCTCGAAGAGCTCGTCGAGAGGCGAGGGGTGGGTGGGGCTTTGACACATATACCAAGGCAATTGAACTTCTGACGGGGGCTGAGAACAGCGAGCAAAAGCTTCGCTGTCGCTCGCGGCATGGCAAACTGTCAGAAGAAAGTAGCACGCTTCAACCCAACAAGCGGCATTCACTTTGGCATAACAGTTCCCGGTGGTGCGAAGGGTGCAGAGAGCCACTGGGTTGTATTTCTCGTAACAGGCCATCGACTCTTTGCTCAAAGTCGCAAGAGCAAAAGCGGGAGTATGAGTTCCAAATAGAACCTGCAGTGCGAGAATCAGACAAAAGCCCTTAAGATTCATAAATTCTCCTTCGTGCCCTAGAGATTGCAAACAGAAGGCCGCTCACGAATGGGGAGTTTTAGGGCCCAATGGCGGCCTTTTGAGTTGTGGACATTCAAGTGTACAGGACGGGATCTGACTGATTTCTATAATTTTTGCAGATCCTTCAAACGGGCGGTGAGGGCTAAACCAACGAAATGATTTTCTCGATCAGATCCTGAAACTCCATCTCCGCCTTTGCAGCGGATTGGGCAAAATCATCCCAGGGACTCAGCGATGGATTGGGATTAGCTTCTAAAACTACGACTTCGCCCGCCTCGCTGAGACGCACATCAAAACGTGCAAACCCTGCGAGCTGCAAGGCTTCAAAACTTCGCTTAGCGACTTCTTCGATTTGGCGAACCTGTAGATCGCTGAGCCCCTTGGCAAAAGTGTTTTTGATTCCCCAGCGTTTGCGATACTCCGGATCCCATTTTGCTTTGTAGGTAGCAAACTTTGGCATTTCTTCGGGCATCTCAGTAAATGAAATTTCGCGAATGGGGAGAACTTGAAGTCTCTTATTTCCGAGCACGCTGACATAGAGCTCTCGTCCCGTGATGAATTCTTCGATGATGACATCGGACTCATACTTTTCGTGCAAAAATTTGACCCGTTCCAAACAGTCTTTTTCGTTTTCGACAAACGAGTCTCTGGCGATTCCTTCGGAAGCCTCCTCCTTTGAGGGTTTTACAAATGCCGGAAACGAAAACTTTTTGAGACTTCTGAGTGGCCGCTTATGATGAGAGGTCACCCAGCGCGGAACACGAATCCGATGGTGCCCCAGAATTTTTTTGGCCAAATTTTTGTCCTGCGACAAATGCAGTCCCAAGGATTTGGTTCCTGTATACGGGATTTCTAACAACTCAAAGACTCCAGCGAGTTGTGGTCCCAAATCTCTTCGATTATTAAAGGCCTCAGTCAAATTAAAGATGAGTTCGGGCTGAAGGCGTCTCAACTCTCGAGTGAGCCGAAACAAATCGTTATGAACTCCAATAAAAACAGGCTCGTAGTTCAATTTTTTGAGGGCCTGAAACACTCCGCGTTCGGATTCGAAGGAGACATCCTTAAGATATTCGGAATAGTCATGAGTCTCCGGCGGCTCCGAAGAGAGATCAAACAGGACGGCGATCCTTTTTCCGGATCGGTGAGACATGCCTCTTTAGGATTACACAGTCCGTCTAAAATGTCCGGTAAATAAGTAATGAGTAATCAATGTCGTGAGGAGTCCCGCGAGTTCAAAGGATGTTTCAAATTCTGATTTGGAGAGAACAAGGTCCAATTCTTGACACCGATCGATAAGGCGAGACAGCAAAAACTCGATATTTACTTTTTTTTCACCCGTCCAATGCGAAATCGACGCGAGTAAAAATTTTCTGTTGCGCTTCATAAAGCGAAAGGCTTTTTCGGCGCCCTTTTTCTCATCGGCACGTTTCGAAAATATTCTCAAAAGATCGCGGTCATAAAAGCTCGGGTACTCTTCCTCATAAGCTTTCATCTTTTTTTTGTAATACTTTTTGAGAGTCGAGTTCAAAAACCTCGCTTCCGAAATCATTCGCCCCTTGCGCTGCCGAAAAACTTTGCCTGCGAGTTCTTTAATCAGGCCGTCAACATACTCAACCTTCTTCAGCGCTCCCCATTTCTTGTAAGTCGATCGCCACGTCGCTTGTGGATCCAAACAGATCGCAAAGGACTCTGCAAAATCCTCGTCCGGATGTGATTGGGCATACCATCGATCCAGGTTCACTACAAAATTTCGTGAGTAAGGTTGAGGTCGATAGGTGTCTGGGTTGTATTCTTTTTTGTGCGGCCCAAAATGCTTTTCCCAAACACGTCTCCCCGAAATCTTAAAAGCATGATCAAAGGCATGCCCGAGTTCATGTCGAAGGAGTTTGCGGAAGTAGGATTCTTCGTCGCCATCGCATTCGAGCATCATTTTTTTTTCGAGAGCTCTCAATCGAGGATGCAGCAAAAAAAACGGGATTGAGACCGCAGCGACTCCCTCGGGCGAAAACCACTCATCCCCGACAAAAAGGTGAGGATGAAAATGTGGGAGTTGAATATGAAGTTCCCGTAAGACCCCGTCTACCCAGGGGTAAACGTCGGATTCCTCCAGATTCAAAGGGAGGTCCTTAATCTTCATATTGAGGAGGTCTTCCTCGGAGATTTGTGACCAGTTGAAATTTGACATGGCCATTTAAGATTTTTACCGTAAGCCTCAAAGAAAGAAAGGCAGGAATCATCATGAGCGCAAAAGAAAACCCCCTCGATCCCATGCGAAAGGCGACCGAAGAGGAGTATTTTCGACAAAGGAACGCGGAGCTCTCCGCCAAGATCAAGGCTCGAGCGGGCCTCAAAGAGGCAGGAGTACAAGATGATGGCCTCGCCCAGCAGTTGACTGAGGCTGGTTTTGATAAGGACTCCGTACGAGCCCTGTTTTTGCTGCCTCTCATTGATGTGGCCTGGGCTGATGGACGGGTTGAGGACGAAGAAAAGCGAGAAGTCCTTTCTGTCGCTCAGAGCCGAGGAATCGAAAAGACCTCGACTGCTTGGAAGATGCTTGAGACCTGGCTTTCGCAAGGGCCTAGGGATTCGACGTTTTTGAATGCTCGAGTGCTTTTGGAGCCTGCTCTTTTGGATCTCAAATCCAAGGGTGGATCAGGATGGATTTTGGAGGCCGCAGAGCGAGTGGCTTTGGCTGCGGGCGGAATTTTTGGATTGGGTCAGAAGATTTCGTCTGACGAAAAAGCCGCGATCGAGAAGCTGGCCAAAAAACTTTAATTTTTTTTCTCATTTTAAACAAAAAAAGGGCGCTCTTTGGAGCGCCCTTTTTGCATTGATCTCATTAATAAATCAGCGACTTACTTTTCGACCTTTACGGCTTCGTAATAAGGATTGCGACGAACTTGTGCGCCTTTTTCGTCGACAAAATTGGGAAAGATTTTGATCCAAAGATCGATATGCCCAAGATGAGATTCTGGCGAAGTGCTTCCGCCAATAGCATCATCCTTAGGTCTCCAAGCAGCGGGAATGTTGGCTTCGCCTGCGCCACCATCTTCGTTGACCATATTGCGAGCGATCTGTTTGGTCTGAATTTGTCCACCAGTGGCACTCTGGATCACGCGGACTTCGATGTTGGATCCAGCGGCCATTAAAGTATTTGCGCCCTTGGCGTCTTTGGCAGATTGGTTTTTTTCGATCACTGTCGCAAACTCTTCGCGCGGGATCACATAAGCGACCTGAGTTGCTTTGTTGAGAGCAGCCAATTTGGGAGCTCCTGGAGGAATCAATACGTGAGTGTCTTCGTCATTGAGTTTGACGAGCTCAGTCCAGTTGGTGACGGGGACAATGCGATGATTGTTTTTTTCGCGAACAAAAATAACGCGGGAGTTTGAGTCACTCGCGTTGTCGAGATACTTCATTGCGCGATCATCAGAACTAAATACCTTGCGCGAGGAACCACCCACACCGGCTTTTTTGGAAGTATCGGTGTTGAGATTGGCGACAAAATTGGACTGCGCTGCTGTGATAAAACGAGCTGCGTAGTTTCCACCGGCAAAAGCGATTTGCGGATTAGCATCCTTGATCTCTTTGCCTTCTTCAAAAAAGTTCAAAATATTTTTGAGTTTGAACACCAAAGCCGCTGACTCTGTATCGTTGAGGTGGTTTCCGCCCCCAATCATGCCCTGGTAGTTTTTCATTTGGTAGGGAACAAAGGACAACACGAGTGCTTCGTTCATCTGAAAGAGATCGACATAAATGCTCGGAACGAGAGACTTGGAGTCGATCTTTTTTTGAATAGCTGCGAGTCCCAAATTGGCGGTGTCGACATCGCGGGTATCAAAGTTGCCATCGTGATTGACGGTGCAGGGATAGTCGTAAGCAGGGTCACAACCCACCATGACGATGTAGGGCGCTTGAGAGTCAATCCAAGCCCAGTCTTGAGTTCTAAGTTCTTGAGCTGTCAAAGATGACGTGACCAAAAAGCCTGCGACACTTACAGCCGAAAAAAATCTTCGAGGGAGAGTTCTCATTGCTGAAATCCTTTCGTTTTTAGACGCATCTTGAGTGACGCGTCTGATTGTGAGGATCTCTAACACAGTGATCTGAGTATGCCTAGGAGGTGGGTGGCCAAGTTGTGGCCGTGTGGAGCAAAAAAAGACCAATTATTTTGATAGGTTGGGAATTAGGGGGGCAGGATTATCCAGCGCGCATTATGCGCGCATTATCTCCACTAGCCGAGGAGTGCCTGCCTCTGGGCATAGGTTTGGAAGTTTTCAAGAAGCCAGCCAAAGCTCGGAATCACAAAGTAGTCGTCCTGCATGTGAAAGATCTCAAAGTATTGGTTTTCAACGACGCCAAAATCAAAGGGATGTCGTCGAACTTTTTCACTCAAACAGTAAGGCACTTCTCCGACAGAAGAAAGAATCCCTGATCCATAAATGCGAAGGCCCTCAGTGTTTTGAATGAGTCCAAACTCCACAGTGAACCAATAAATTCTTTGGAGTTTGGTGAGCAAATCTCCCGAGGCTTTTTGGGCTGCTCTTCCATAAGCCTCATAAAAATCGGCGAACGTTGGATTAGTGATGAGGGGGAGATGCCCAAACAAATCATGAAACATGTCTGGCGAAGGAGTGTACTCGAGCTCTGATCGATCACGAATAAAATCCGTACAGGGGAACAGCTTTTGAGAAAGACATTCAAAGAATTCCTTTTCGGGGACGAGTCCCTCCACTCGAGCAATTCGCCATCCCGTAAACTTCTGAAGGCGATCGCTCACTTCTTTGAGGCTTGGAATTCGATCGGAAGGTAGATCCAATTTTTTGAGAGCTTCGAGGAATTCATTTGAAGCTCGATTGGGAAGAGCTTTGATTTGCCTGTCATACATGAGGGCCCAGGTTTCATGTTGCTCGGCTGTATACTCAGGAACCGGAACCCGCGTGAGGTCCGCTTCGTAGCCGGTCGTGATCGTGACATTGACATCCTTATATTGATCAACCACGGAGCGCATCCCAGCAAAGCCAGGCTTTTTGGAAGATCCATTTGTCGTGGAATCTGCTTTCATCACGCCTCTTATATTGATTATATCAGGCTTCCAATGCATCTAAAAACTCGCCAATTTGAGCACAATTTTATCCCATCTAAAGGGACGGCCGGGGGAAAGGTTCTCGTTCTCGCGCACGGAAGGGGAGGTAATCTCAAGCTGCTCGAATATTACTCTAAGCGATTTGATATTCCTGAACTTTCGTATTTGACGATTCAGGCGCCGTGGCCTGAACAAAGAGAAGATCAAGTGGCCAAGAATGAGTGGGGTTGGTCGTGGTGGCATTGGCCGGATTTTAAGCGCCTCGAGGAATCTCGACATAAACTTCAACGAATGGTCGAAGAATTAGAGGAGCAGGGAGTTGCTTCGGAAAAAATCTTTTGGTTGGGATTTTCTCAAGGAGCGGGCATCGGACTCGATTTGTTTTTGAGGTCGGAGAGATGTTTTGGGGGTGGGCTGTTTATTTCGGGGCTCCTTCCTCGATCCACAGATTATCCAAAGGCTTTTGGATCCAAAGCTCCAAATCAAAACATTCTCATCACGCACGGAACTCGTGACGAGATCATTAGTCTTCAGGATGCGGAAAATACCTATTTGCCTTTGCGCCAAGCGCAAATTCCTTTTGATTTTAAAGTTTACGATAAGCCGCATTCATTTCATCTCAAGGAAGAGGTCCCTTTTCTTGAGAACACTCTTCAAGGATGGATTCGATCGTGAACCCTTCTCTCATTTTTGCGCTTGGCGCGACCTTTTGCTTTGCAGTCGCCAGTACGGCCTTTACTCATTACGCCCGAAAAGCAAATCCCATGTGGATGAACGCCTTTAAGGCGGGAGCGGCTCTGATTTGTTTTTTTATTGGATTTTTGTTCACAAAAGATTTTTCGCATATGCCTAAGCCGGAATCTCTGATGGCATTTTTTATCAGCGGGTTTGTGGGCCTCAATGTGGGGGATATCTTTTTGATGACGGCCTTTGCCCGAATCGGTGCTGCTCGCACATTGATGATTTTTAGTTTTCAGCCGCTCCTTATGGCGTTGTTTGCCTATTTGGTGTTTGGACAAATCGTGACGGCGCCCAAACTGATAGCGATCGTTTTTATGATCGCGTGTGTGATCACCATGTCGTACGAAAAGTTTAGAGAAGAGGGCCGATGGGAAATTCGCGGTCCATTTTATGCGGGCGTAGGAGTATTGCTCGACTCCGTGGGAATTTTGCTCACTCGATATGGATTTAATACCGACCCCCTCGTGGGAACGCTTGAAGGAAATTTCTATCGAGTCGTTGGCGCTGTGGTTGGATTTGCGGTGATGGCTCAAGTGAAACCTTTTCGAATGGTTTCGACCTTTAAAGTGCTCAAGCCAAAATCTCGCTGGATTGTGAGCGGAGCAGCTGTGCTGGGGACTTTTATTTCGCTCTCTCTCTACTTGAATGCTGTGCGATACGGAAATCTCGCGGCAGTGACGGCGATTGCGGGAACATGTCCGCTGTTAGCGGCACTTCTGGAGTCGGCATTGGCCAAACGATGGCCTTCAAAATTTTTGATCCTTGCACTTATTCTGTTTGCGGCAGGCTTTGCTGTCCTTAATATGAATGGAGGATGAAGGGGAATCATACACCAGAGCTCGTGCACGTCGTCGGTTGGCAAGAAGTCGTCCGTTTTAGTGATTGGACCGGAGTGAAGATGAAGGCCAAGGTCGATACGGGAGCTCGATCCTCGGCAATTCATGCAGAAGAGTTTGAAGTGGAGCGACTTCCCTCAACAAAGGAGCGACCACTGAACGAGCAGATCCATATGAAGCTCAAGGTAGGTTCCAAAGCAAAGCCACGTCATGTTTGGGTGCGAGCGCCCATTGTGGATTATAGAAATGTTAAAAACTCCGGCGGAAAAATCGAAGAGCGTCCCTTTATTGAGACGACCATTGAGATTGGCGGAGTTTCGCATTCGATTGTGATGAGTGTGACCAATCGCGAAAAGATGAAGTTTCCTGTTCTCTTGGGTCGCGCGTTTTTGGCAGGAAAATTTTTGGTGGATTCTCAATCGCGAAACTTACTCACCAAGCATCCCGTCAAAAAATCAAGCAAACCCGCTGATGATGAGGACCTTGATGATGAAGTCACTGAGGACGGGGAGGACTAGAGATTGCTCACCACATCAGAGCAAGTCGCCTTGTAGGCACGACCGGATTTGGTAAAGCTGCGATAGACTTTGGGAACTGCCCAGGCTCCGATTCCAAAAGTTCCCATCAAAAACATTCCGAGATGTCCAAAGTTCCACTTGTAGCCGAGAGCTTCCCAGTTCATTTGGGTCAACGTCGAGTAGACCCAAAGATTCGTTGAGATAATGGTGAGAATTTTTCGAATTCGTGCAGCTTCCTTTTCGGCGACGGAGCCTCTTTTAAGAGCGGCTTCGCCTTCGACATAGTCGGCGAGAGAGTTTTCCACAGGTGTTCGCCACCAGATGTTGAGAGCCATGGAGTTGGCTTTCTTTTTCATAATTTCAAAAAAACCAGGGATGCTCATATATTCGACAGCTTTTTCGATACTCCCTTGTCCTGCTGTAAAGACGTTCACAGTAAAAAACACAGTCATCCAAATCTGCTGAGCGATGCTTCCGAAGACTCGAGAGACTTTGTCGGGGATACGCCCTCGCCCTAAGACAGGGCTTACGAGAGGCGCGGCGATGGCTTCGGCCCTTCTAAAATAGTTAGACCACCAGGGGCGAGGCAATGACGTCCAAGTGCTCTGGAGAGTATTGATAATCCAAGCGGGGATGACGATGGCGAGAGCATGGGTGGCCTGACCTTGCTCGCCCAACTGGATAAAGAGTTGAAGCCCGAGTCCAATCCCCGCACTCCACATCACAGATTGGAATCCTTCCCAAAGTACACCCTTTGAGACGGGCGCAATGTCAGAAGGCGAAATCATCGGATACATGAAATTCTGAACAACCTTCCAACTTCCGCCGGGTCGACTTATCGGTCGAATGTGAGTTTCGGGGTTGCTTTTATCGAGATAAAAAAAGTCGTTCATCCATTGCTTGAAACTCTTGTTATTCTGCTGGGCGAGTTTTTGGACAAGGCTCATGGTTTCAGTTCGTTCTTTTCCAAACAACGGAACTCCAACGACATAGAGAATGCGTCGATCCGTGGCTTTTTTGGTCGGGTCGATCGCCTGTCCCGTCGCCATATCATAGGCTTGTGATTCTGATTTCAGCTCAGGGTGAGCATCAAAATAGGCTTTGAGGCCCTCAGGGCTTAGATCGGAGAGTTTTTTGCCCCGAAGAGCATTGCCGTAAGAGCTTTCGTAGAGCCCATCAGGAGTGTCGCGATGGCGCACGCTGTAATTGCCGTCCGCATCAGGAGCCGATTGGGCGAGAGCCCCGGCAAAGTCCGCACTTGCAAGGCAAACGGCTAATGAAGTTGCAATAATCCTGTTCAGTTTCAGAAAAAATGCTGCCGAATCCCTCATGACCCCTCCCGAATTGCAAGCAGATGATCAGTTTTTGAGTCGGCAGATCAATCAAAGTTTGCTGGTGAGGTGATGAAATTTTTGGAGGCAAACATCTGACGTGAAATGAATAGTCTTACGCGAACGTTAAGAAAATTTTTTCATCTCCAATATATATGTTTCGTGAATTGACAGAATTCCACCCCCCCTCTTTAGTATATGTGGCTTCTTTTTGAGTTTACGTAGTTTTGGAAGGGTGCTGACTAGAATGAGCGAACAAGACGACGCAGTTTCTGACGGCGAAGGTCACGATCATAGCGAAAAAGTCATAATGAAAAAGCTTATCTTGGCGACAACGGTTTTGACTGTCGTGGCGGGAGTAGCTCTCTATCTTTGGTTTATGCCGGGATATTATCAAAATTATGCTCCCGAGCAGCCCATTCCGTTTAGTCACCAGCGTCATGCGGGGCAGTTTCAGATTCCCTGTTTGTATTGTCATGGGTCAGCAGAATACGCAGAGTTTGCGTCTGTTCCGGGTCTCGAGACTTGTATGAATTGTCATACCATGGTGCTCCCCAATAGCCCTTGGATTCAGCAAGTCAAAAAAGCCTACGATGAGAAAAAGCCCATTGCGTGGGTCAAGGTTCACGTCCTTCCTGATTTTGTTTATTTCAATCACTCGCGCCACGTCAGTGCGGGGGTTCAGTGTCAGACTTGTCATGGACCTGTGGAGACCATGGAAAAAGTTTATCAGTTTTCAAAGCTGAATATGGGTTGGTGTATTGATTGTCACCGAAACAACAATTATCTCACGCCGAGTCGCATTGAGTTTGCGAAGAAGCGGGATGAGATGAGGGGTGCAGAGCCGATGAATCCTGTATTGCAGGCGATGTCGCATCCAGACCCACACAATGCAGACATCAGTTGTTCAACGTGCCATCGGTAACAGAGTGGAGATGAAGACATGAGCACTCGCAAAGAAGATATTGAGTTTCAACGACAGCAAGAAGAACAGGTTTTGACTCAGGAGAGTCGAAAGTTTTGGCAGGTCATTGGAGAGTCTCAAGAGAGTTTTGACTCTCTCAAAGCTCGTCGCGGACAAGAGTTTCCTGTGTTACTTGATGAGAAAAAGGAAGTGCTTGCGAGTCAGGCTCCAGCTCTCGAAGTCTCTCGACGACGATTTTTGCAGTTTTCTGCAGCGGCCTCTGCGCTTTTGACGACCACGGCGTGTACTCGCCGCCCGGTTGATCACTTGGTTCCCTACGTCAACAAGCCGCAAGCGCTCACTTATGGTCAGCCTTTTTGGTCAAGACTCGCGAAGGGAAGCCCATCAAGCTCGAAGGAAATCCAGATCACCCTGTGACACAGGGTGGACTCGATGCTGTCGGCCAAGCATCGCTTTTTGATCTCTATAATCCTGAGCGGCTCAAAACTCCGATCGAGGTGAAGACTTCTAAGGCTCTCACGTGGTCCGAGGTGGATACCGCAGTAAAGGCTGCATTGAGTGCAGGTTCTGCGGGCAGTGTTCGTGTTTTGACAGGGCCCGTTTTGAGCCCGACCACTCGTCGCGTGATCGGACAGTTTGTGGATCAAACCAAGGGCTCCCATCATACGGCAGAGGATTTGCCGACCGATTCGATGGATCGTGCGATGGAAATTGTGTCAGGCCGACGATTTTTCCCGACGTTGAGGTTTGATCAAGCGGATGTTGTCGTTTCTGTGGACGCAGACTTTTTAGGATCTTGGATTCGTCCCGTTGAGTTTACAAAACAGTTTTCAAAGAGACGAAAGATTCACCGAGGAGATGCCAATCTCAATCGTCTTTATGTGTTTGAGAGTTCCCACTCGGTGACAGGGATTGCCGCCGATCTTCGCTCGACGATTTCGGCCGACGCGCAACTGGCGGTATTGCAAGCTCTGGGTGCTGAGGTGGTTAAGGCTCGCTCTTCAGAAGGAGCAGCTTCGAGTTATTTTGGTCGTTATTCTGCGACCAAACTTTCGCAAGAATTTGGATTTGATCTGGCGGTGGTTCAAAAGGCGGCCAAAGATCTTAGTGACGCTCGCGGAAAATCGCTCGTCGTTGCAGGAGGGCGCGGGTCGCAGCCTTTAGCGGTTCAGTTAGCCGCGCTTTTGCTCAATGCCGCGCTCGGAAATTTTGGAACAACTTTAGATACAGATCGTGCCATGAAACTGGGAACAGAAGGCGGCGAATCTTTGTCTTCTCTCATCGAGGCGATGAAGGCAGGCCGTGTTCAAGTTCTGATTGTTCAAGGCGTGAATCCTGCCTACTCCGCTGGAGAGGCGTTTCGAGAAGCTGTTTCTAAGGTTCCTACGGTAGTGACCATTGTGCCTTCTGCAGATGAAACATCTGCATTGGCGACATGGGCTTTGCCTGAGAGTCATTTCTTGGAGAGCTGGGGAGATTCTGAAATTCGAGAAGGTGTTTATACTATTCAGCAACCCGTTATCGAACCTCTCTATCAAAGCAAAAGCTTAGGAGAGATTTTGCTTTCTTGGATGGGGACAGGGTCTGCAAATTTTAGAGATGAAGTGATTTCTTATTGGCAAAAAAATATCGCACCTGCGGGTGACTTTAAAGCGTGGTGGAATGGCCAGCTCAAAAAGGGAGCCTTTGTCTCTGGTGCAGGGGGTAAGCCAGGAATCAAGTGGGCCAATGCGCTGAGCCGACTTGAGAGAGCTGCGTCCACAAAGGCGACAGGGCCAGTCAAGTTTGCGCTGTATTCGCCCGTTGCTTTGCGAGACGGATCTCACGCAAACAATCCTTATCTTCAAGAGTTGCCGGACCCGATTACAAAAGTGGTGTGGGATAATTTTGTGGGAGTCTCTCCCAAAATGGCGGCTCGATTGGGATTAAACGCCAATCACTTCAATGATGCCGCTCGCGAAAAGCCAAAAGTTCTCGCCAGTGATTTTTCGAGTGACGTGGTGCAGGTATCTGTAAACGGAAAAAGTTTTAAGCTGCCCGTTTTTGTTCAAACGGGATTGGCAGAAGATACCGCTGTCATTGCTTTAGGATATGGACGCACCCACGCGGGATCACTGGGAACCAATGTGGGTCAGAACGCATTCTCAATTGCTTCATGGGATGCTGATGGCGAGGTTCAGCTCAGAGGATTGAGTGGGACTTTGACAAAGACGGGTGAGACCTATGAACTCGCCTGCACTCAAAAGCAGTTTGATTTGCAGGGACGGGATGCGGACGTTTTGCATACCTATACGCTCGACGAATATAAGAGTGGAGAGCGAGCTCACAAAAAGCCTCATGTGTTTTCGATTTATAACGACAAAGAATTCGTCTACCCGGGTCAAAAATGGGGGATGGCTGTTGATCTCAACTCTTGTACCGGCTGTAGCGCTTGTGTTGTGGCCTGTTACATCGAAAACAATGTCTCAACTGTTGGTGCCGACCAAACTCGAAAGGGTCGTCATCAAGCTTGGCTGAGACTTGATTTGTATCATTCGGGAAATGCAGAAAACCCCGAGTCAAATTTTGAAACCATGATGTGCCAACATTGTGACAAGGCTCCGTGCGAAACGGTTTGCCCCGTATTGGCGACAGTTCATAGCAGCGATGGTCTCAACGATATGTCCTACAATCGTTGTGTCGGAACTCGTTATTGCGCCAACAACTGTCCTTACAAAGTACGACGATTTAATTGGTTCCAGTATTCGGACAAGTTGGCAAATGCAGTGACGAAAGAAGATCCGTTGCCGATGATGATCAACCCGGATGTTTCCGTTCGAACACGGGGTATTATGGAAAAGTGCACGTTCTGCGTGCAGCGTATCCGCAGCACCGTAAAAGATCGAATGGAGCGCATTGAAGACGGCAGCATCAAAACGGCGTGTCAGCAGTCTTGTCCCGCGGATGCGATTATTTTTGGAGATCTCAACGATCCCCAATCACAAGTCTCTCAATTGGCTCAAGCTCAGAGCGGCTTCAAGGTCCTTGAAGTTCTCAATACTCAGCCAAATGTGACGTATTTACCCAGAATTCGAAATAAGGAGTCTTCAGTATGAAGACAGCACTTTTTGAAGAGCCATTAGTGACCGGGGAAAAGACCTACGCGGATGTAAACAACGACGTTTGCAAACCCTTAGAATCTTTTCCGACAAAACTTTGGATGGCTGCCTTTGGTATCAGCAGCACCATCGCAGGTTTTGCCACAGGCATGATTGTTTATTTGCTTCTCACAGGAGCGGGACAATCCGGTATTCGATCTCCAGTGGGCTGGGGGATGATGATCATTACCTTCGTTTTTTGGATCGGTATTGGTCATGCAGGAACTTTGATCTCTGCGATTCTGTTTTTGTTCAAACAAAAATGGCGAACGGGGATCAATCGGTCTGCTGAAGCGATGACGATTTTTGCGGTGATCTGCGCGGGGATGTTTCCGCTGATTCATACCGGGCGACCTTGGTATGCGGCTTACTGGTTGTTTCCTTATCCCAATGTGATGGGGCCGCTTTGGGTTAACTTTAGATCTCCCTTGTTGTGGGATGTCTTTGCCGTTTCGACCTATTTCACAATTTCAGCAGTGTTTTGGTACACCGGCCTCGTTCCGGATTTTGCGTCCGTACGAGATCGCGCCAAAAACTGGATTCGCAAAAAAGTATACGGAGTTTTGGCGCTGGGCTGGAGAGGTTCTAGCCGCGGATGGAGCCACTACGAGATCGCGTATACAATTCTTGCGGGCCTTTCGACTCCGCTCGTTTTGTCAGTACACACCATCGTGTCTTTTGACTTCGCGGTCTCGATTATCCCGGGTTGGCATACGACGATTTTCCCTCCCTACTTTGTCGCGGGAGCGATCTTTTCAGGTTTTGCCATGGTGGTGACTTTGCTCGTCATTGCCCGAGAAGTTTTTAATCTCAAAGACTACATCACTATCGCGCATTTGGATGCGATGAACAAAATCATCTTGGCGACAGGAATGCTTGTGGGCTTGGCCTACGCGACTGAGTTTTTTATCGCCTGGTATAGTGGCGTTCCTTACGAGCGCTTTATCTTTATCAATCGAGCGATGGGGCCTTATGCATGGTCTTACTGGATCATGATTGGTTGCAACGTTCTCTCGCCCCAGTTTTTTTGGTTCAAGGCATGTCGTCGCAATATTCCTTTGATGTTTGTTTTGTCACTTTTTGTGAACGTCGGAATGTGGTTTGAGAGATTCGTCATCGTTGTCTCCTCTTTGGCGACAGACTTTTTGCCGAGTTCATGGAACTATTTTCGTTTGTCGACGTGGGACTACGCCATGTTGTTTGGCAGTTTTGGCGTGTTCTTTACGCTCTTTCTTTTGTTTTGCCGGTTTGTACCAACCATTGCGATGGCTGAGATAAAATCGGTCATGCCCACGAAGGGAGGGCAACACCATGGCTAAGAAGTACTGTGTGGTGGGATATTATTTTAGTCCCGATGAGATTCTCGAAGCAGCTGCTCGAGTGCGAGATCGCAATTTTTCTCAGTTTGATACCTTCACTCCGTTTCCTGTTCATGGAATCGAAAAGGCCATGGGAATCAAGCGCAGCACTCTGCCCTATGTCAGTTTTGCGGCAGGCATGGCGGGTTTGATGACGGCAATCGGGCTGCAAGTCTGGACTCACGGTGTGAGTTGGCCCATCAACATCGGGGGCAAACCTATCTTTGCGATTCCAGCATATTTTCCGATCTTCTTTGAACTCACTGTTCTTTTGGCAGGAGTGACAACAGCAGCAGCAATGTTTGTGGGATATTTGGGGCTTCCGAATTTTTCAAAGCCCATATTTCATCCGGACATCACCAACGATCGGTTTGCAGTGGCCATCGAAGTCGAAAACGACGCTCAGATTGATTCTGTGAAAAAGTTTCTCAAAGAGATCCACGCCCAAGACGTTCACCATGTGGAGGGTCGGCTATGAAGTGTTTCTTGAAATGGGCGGTACCTTCCGTTGTTGTATTGATGGGTTTTATTTTTTGGTATCGATACAGCAGCAGTTGGGTTCAGTGGTCTCACCAGCCACTCCAGTATTTGCCCAATATGCATCGTACGGAGTCACTCAAGCCTCAAAGGGGCTATGATTTTTTTGAAAACTTTTCGGCCGCACGTATTCCTCCCGCTGGGTCGGTTGCTCGAGAACAAAATCCCACAGTCTACGTCGGAGCAAGTGTTCGAGCAGAGGATGTCGCCAAGACTTCGGCTCCCCTGGCAGTGAGCCGGGAGCTTTTGTTGCGCGGGCAGTTTGTATACAACAACAACTGCATTGTTTGCCACGGACGCGACGGCAATGGAAACGGCTCCATTGTAGGAGCATTTCCCAATCCACCCTCACTGAATTCTGAAAAGATTCGAGGATTTGCAGATTCTCAGATCTTTCACATTATCACGAATGGTCAAAATACTATGGGTGCTTATGGCCCACAGATTCGCGAAAGTGATCGCTGGGCTGTGGTAAAGTTTGTTCGCGTACTGCACTTAGCCAGTGCGCCGAGTGATGAAGATCTTCGAGCTTTTGAAGCTGTTTTGAAGGGAGCGAATCCATGAGTCTTCCCGCTGTTGTTCAATATCGCATGAGTTTTGGGCTCAAGGCGGCGTTGGCCGTTGTCTTAGCGATGGGCGCTCTGTGCCTGCATCTCACATTTAAAGAGAGTGCAATTCGCGGATGGTACAGCTACTTGCTGGGTTCCGTTGTTTTTTTGGGTTTTGGACTCTGTGGGCTTTTCTTTTTGTCGGTCAATCATCTGGTTGGAGCACGTTGGAACGTTTCGTTTAGGCGCGTTTTTGAAGCAATGGCTTTGACCCTGCCTTTGGCAGCTGTTTTGGGAATTGGAATTTATATGGGGCATCATTCTATTTTTGAATGGTCGCACACTGACAAGGTTGCCGAGGATGCACTTTTGCAACTGAAGTCTCCCTTTCTTAATTCTTCAGCTTTTGGTCTTCGTCTTATCGCGTATTTTGTGATTTGGATTCTCTCGGCGATTTATTTGATTCGAAATTCTTTCGTTCAAGACCGCACGATGGACGCCAGTATTAATCTCAAGAACCGTCGAGCATCGGCCCTGATCATCATTTTGTTTGCTCTCAGTGTCACGATGGCGGGCTTTGATCTCTTGATGTCTTTGGAGCCTCATTGGTTTTCGACAATGCTCGGCGTGCACTTTTTTGCCGCTCTGTTTCAGTCTGGCCTTGCACTAATGATTGTTCTGATTTGGATGCTCATGAGAAACGGAACACTCAGAGATTTTGTGAACACTGATCATATCCATGATATGGCTAAGTTTCTTTTTGGGTTCTCAGTGTTCTGGGGTTACATCGTTTTTTGCGAATACATGCTCATTTGGTACGCCAATTTGCCCGAAGAAACATTTTTCTATATCGAGCTTGCCAAGAGTGGCTGGTTTGTTTTTGGTGCAGCCGCCTTTGTTTTGCGACTCGTCGTCCCTCTCTTTGCCATTCTCCCTTTTGGAAACAAACGTAACTTTAAGATTTTGATCCCCGTCTGTTTTGTTATTTTGGCGGGCCATTGGATTGAAATGTTTTGGATGATTTTTCCGGCGATGAGATTGCCTCTGGGAATCGAAACTTTGGCCGCGGGCTTTGCGTGGCGGGATTTGGGTGTGGCCCTCGGATTTTTTGCTCTCTTTGTCCTCGTTGTGGGAATGATCATGGAACGAATCCGTATGATCCCCATTGGAGATCCAAATTTGGAGGCGTCGGTACACCACCACGGATAAAAGAATGCTGGTTCAAGGTTTATTAGGATTGAGTCTTCTTGTTTCGGATGCAGTGAGCACGCCCACTCCATCTGGAGACGTTCAAGAGATTTCTATCACCGAAAGACTGGGCGATCAGGTCAATATCGGCAGTCTAAAATTTCAAAATGAGGTGGGCGAGTCCGTAGCCCTCTCTACTTACTTCACCGGCAAGAAGCCCGTGATCTTGATGTTTGTCTATTATAGATGCCCCGGTGTTTGTACGCCCTTGCTCAATGGATTCGTGAATTCGGCAAGCTCTCTTGAGCTGAATCCTGGTCAGGATTACGAAATTGTGACGGTCAGCATGAATCATCAAGAGACGTTTGATTTGGCTGCCGAAAAAAAGGCGACCTATATGAAGCGCTTCAATCGAGATGTCAGCAATGGCTGGCACTGGCTTGTGGGATCCGAGGATCAAGTATCTCAGTTGGCCGCTCAGTTGGGATTTGGTTTTCGCTATGATAAGGAGTCCGGAGAGTTTGCACATGCCGCGGGGATTTTTGTTTTGTCACCGACCGGAATGATTTCGCGTGTTCTTTACGGTGTGGACTTTCCTTACAAGGATTTGAAGCTTTCGCTTTTGGAAGCTTCGGACGGTAAAATTGGCTCGATCGTCGATCGAGTCTTGATGCTCTGCTATCGCTATGATCCTTTTGCGCGCGGATATTCGATCTATGCGCTGCGAATGGTTCAGTTGGCGGGGATGCTGATGATGGTGGGGATGATTATTTATTTGTTGGTATTTTGGACTCGAGATCGAAAGAGAAACTTAGTCGCGAGGTAGATGGTTATGTCGAACGGCCTTTGGGGAACATTGCCGATTCAGGGAACACAGTTTGCAAAGGACTGGGATGCACTTTACACATTCCTGTTTTGGGTTTGTGCCTTTTTCTTTGTGATCATTGTCGTTCCCGCGATCTTTTTTATTGTGAAATATCGTGAAAGACCGGGAATCAAGCCCGCCTCACATATTGAACACAATTCCATTTTGGAATTCACGTGGACGGTGATTCCAACCATCTTGGCTTTGATTATTTTTGCATGGGGTTGGGAGGTCTATAAGAAGACCACTCAGATTCCTCCCAATGCCATGACCGTTCGAGTTGTTGCGAAATCTTGGAACTGGTCGTTTCAGTACGATGACGGGCGAATTGTACAAACAGATATGTATGTTCCCGAGAATACACCTGTCCGCTTGCTAATTACTTCTGAGAAGAACGATGTTTTGCATTCATTCTTTGTCCCAAATTTTCGAATCAAAAAGGATGCTGTTCCAGGAATGTTTACAACCACCTGGTTTGAGTCAGGCATGTCGGGGCAGCATTTGATTTTTTGCACGGAGTACTGCGGAGCGAGTCACTCTAACATGATGGGTCGCGTAGTCGTTCTCTCCAAGGATGAGTTTGAAAAATGGAAGTGGGGCAAGGACGTTCAGTTGCCTCCTCCTGTAGGACCTGAGTTTTTGAACTGGGATCAACAAGCCTCTGCCGAAGTGGATCTGCGAAAGGATGCTCACGCTAAAGGACTCAATCAGCTCGCACAACAGGGAGCTCAGGTGGTTCAGTCAATGGGATGCGTGAGTTGCCATTCGTCCGATGGAAGTGCTCGAATCGGACCCAGCTACCACAAAATTTTTGGTCGAGAGGCAGTTCTGGCTGACGGCTCCAAAGTTCAGGTGGATGAAAATTGGATTCGAGAAAAGATCGAGACACCGCACAAGAGAACCCTCGCGGGGTATCAAGTGGGACTCATGCCTTCTTACAAAGGGCTCATGACGGACTCAGAGATTTTTGCGGTGATCGAGTATTTAAAGAGTTTGAACTGAACGTTTGAAAGGATTCGTTTATGGAGCATTCATCTCCAGTTGGCAGTAATTATCTGAACTACCCTAAAGGCTTTTGGTCGTGGGTCGTGACCCTCGATCATAAGCGCATTGGGATCATGTATCTCGCGACAACGCTGCTTTATTTTTTAGCGGGCGGCACCTTCGCAACGATTTTGCGTCTAGAGCATATGACTTCTGGGCCGGGGTTCATGGATGCCGCGACTTATAATCGGATCTTTACCTATCACGGGGCGATCATGGTTTTCATGGTCATTATTCCGATGATTCCTGCGGCAATTGGAAACTTTGTTCTTCCCATGATGCTGGGAGCTAAGGATGTTGCTTTTCCGCGACTCAACCTTCTTTCTTATTACATCTTTCTCGTCGGTTCGATCATGGCCCTCTGCACTCTTGCCCTTAAGGGTGTCGACACGGGTTGGACTTTTTATACTCCGTATTCGACACGAACAGGTTCGAGCGCAGCATTAATGGTCATGGCGGCTTTTACGATGGGATTTTCATCAATTTTGACGGGACTCAATTTTGTAGCGACCGTTCATCGATTGCGAGCCCCGGGACAGACAATGGCAAAGATTCCCCTGATGGTTTGGTCACTTTACGCCACGAGTTTGATTCAGATTTTGGCGACACCGGTATTGGCGCTGACCCTTTGTATGTTACTCGCTGAGCGAATTTTTAAGGTGGGATTTTTTGATCCTGCATTGGGTGGGGATCCCGTACTGTTTCAGCATTTCTTTTGGTTTTATTCTCATCCAGCGGTCTACATCATGATTTTGCCGGCGATGGGTATCATCAACGAAGTGATCCCTGTATTTTGTCGTAAACCTATTTTTGGTTACAAGGCGATGGCGCTTGCGATTTTTGGAATCGCTGCCGTGTCGTTTGTCGTCTGGGGTCATCATATGTACACCAGCGGACAGTCGGATTTTGCGAACAAAGTGTTTTCGTTGATTACAGTTTTTGTGGCAGTCCCCACGGGGGTCAAAATGTTCAACTGGTTGGCCACCATGTACAAAGGAAGCATTCGAATTCAGACACCGTTTCTTTTTTCGATGACTTTCTTGCTCGTGTTTTTGATTGGAGGCTTAACAGGGATTGTGTTGGCCGGAGTCGGGCCCGATATTCACTTTCATGACACCTATTATGTGGTCGCTCACTTTCATTATGTGATGGTCGGCGGAGCGCTCTTTGCATTTTTGAGCGGTCTGCATTATTGGTTCCCCAAATTTTTTGGAAAAGTTTATTCCGAAAAAGCGGGAATGGTCGGATGGTTTTTGACCACTTTGGGATTCAATATGACCTTTCTCCCTCAATTTGTGATGGGTCAATTGGGAGCTCCTCGCCGGTACTTTAACAATCATCCAGAGTTTCAGAATTTGAATAATATTTCGACCTATGGATCCCTCGTTCTGGCTGTGGGATTTGTGTGGATTGCGATTTATTTGATTACAGCTTTGGTCAATGGAAAGAAGGCAAGCGACAACCCATGGCAAGCCGCCACGCTTGAGTGGGAGAGTACCTCACCTCCGCCCCTTGAAAATTTTAGGCATGATCCCAAAGTCACTCATGGGCCGTATGATTATCGGTCCTTCGAAAGGACAGCATAAAATGGCACACGCACATTTGGAGGCAGATCCTTTAACACAAGATGGTTATCGAGTTCCTGATCATCATCATGCGCATCACTTTAAGAATGATGATCATCAGTTTGCGACTGCGAAACAGGGAATGTGGCTCTTTGTTCTTCAGGAGATTCTTTTCTTTAGCCCGCTCTTTGTCGCCTATTTGATATTTAAGTGGCAATACTTTGATAGCTTTCACAAAGCGGCTCATGAGCTCGATTGGGTTTTGGGTGCTGTGAATACAGTGATCCTTTTGATCAGCAGTTTTACAATGGCTCGCGCTGTGTCTGCAGCGCAGCGAGGAAATCGGGATGCGCTGAGAGAAAACCTCTTGTGGACGATTCTTTGTGCGTGCGGGTTCATGATCGTAAAGTATTTGGAGTATTCCCATAAATTTCATATGGGGACTCTCCCTGGATCATTTTTTCATAACGATGAACTCCTAGCAGCCGCGCCCCAGGCTCCCTTGTTTTTTACACTCTACTTTTGCATGACGGGATTGCATGGTCTCCATGTTGCGATTGGTATTGGAGTCCTCATTTGGCTCTATGTCCGAGCGGGCAAGGGACATTTTGGAGTGAATTACTATACCCCTGTTGAGTTGACCGGATTGTACTGGCATCTCGTGGATTTGGTTTGGATTTATTTGTTCCCGCTCCTTTATTTGGTGAGCTGAGAGGAAGAATTCTATGAGTCATCACGGCGATCATGGCAGCGAAAACGATTACGAACGCAAATTTGATTTGCACCACATCCTATCCAAGGCAACCAGCCGCAATACCTTGGTCACTTTGCTTATTTTGACCATCATTACGGTGGGGGCATCACGGATCGATCTGGGGCAGAGTCTGAATTTTGCTTTGGCGATGTTTATTGCAACCGTCAAAGCGATGGTGGTGACTATGTTTTTTATGGGGCTCAAATATGACTCCAAAGAAAACAGAGGTATCTTTTACTCTGCGGCATTCTTTGTTTTGGCATTTATTGCACTCACAGCGCAGGATATTTTTACTCGTCACGCGGGGTGGCAAATCGGAAAGAACGACGTCTTTTTGCAGGTGGCCAACGTAGGAGGCCCCTCTTTTGAAAAGCCCTATGAGAAGTCAGAGGCCATTTTGGCTCATGGCAAAAAGCTTTTTGAGACCAATTGTGCTGTTTGTCATGGAGCTGGTGGGCTCGGGGATGGTCCTGGATCTGCACTTCCAGTTAAACCCAGAAACTTTACAGTTGCTGATGGTTGGAAGAATCCTCGTCGACCTTCTGCAATCTTTAAGATGCTCGAAGTGGGTGTTCCGCCCTATATGCCTCCCTACGCGCAGTTGGCGCCTAATGATCGTTGGGCATTAACCCATTATGTTTTGAATTTTGGGCCCGCTCCTGAGGCAGATACTCAGCAGACCTTGGCAGCTGTGGGATTTGATCCTTTGAAGCCTGCAGCAGCCGCTGCGGTCAAAAAGACTATTCCCATTGATTTTGCTATCGACCGATATTTGAAGCAGTAATAGGGGCGATTTGACCCGTCTCCTTTGGGTATTTTCGTTGGCGCACTCACATTGAGCTGGTAAGCGTATCGCGAGGAAATGGCGACGCGAGTGGATAATTTTGGCCAGGATTTAACTCTTGATTCAGGGCTTGGCTCCTGGCGCCGCCGTTTGCAAGCCTATTACCACCTCACCAAGCCTTCCATTGTGTTTCTTGTCGCAGTGACAGCCCTGACAACATTGATTGCCGAGGGGCATATTTTTGAAGCTCCATGGACGTCCGTTTTTGTACTTTTGGGGATCGTTTTGTCGGCAGGATCTGCCAATGCTCTCAATCAGTTTATCGATCGGGATATTGATTCGGTCATGGATCGAACACGAGGAAAGCGTCCGCTTCCTCGTCAGTACGTCGGTCCAAAGGAGGCCTTAGTCTTTGGTTTGTTGGCAGGAATTGTCTCCAATTTGTTTTTGGCATGGCTGACAAACTGGCTTGCGGCCGCAATCAGTGTCGCAACGATTTTGTTTTATATATTTGTTTATACTTTGTGGCTCAAGCGACGACATCATTACAATATTGTAATTGGCGGAGCAGCTGGAGCGACGGCGCCGATGATTGCATCGGCAGCCATGACGGGGCATGTGAGTCCACTCGCTTGGATTTTGTTTGCCGTGATCTTTTTTTGGACGCCTCCTCATTTTTGGGCCCTAGCTCTGGCAATCAAAGATCAATATGCAAAAGTCAAAATTCCCATGCTTCCTAATGTTTTGGGAGATCTCAGAACTCAAAAGGAAATTTATTGGTACACAATAAGTCTGCTGCCGATTTCGATTCTTCCTTTATTTTGGGGAGTTTCGGGATGGATTTATGCCGTCGTGTCAGTGGCCTTGTGGATTTGGTATATGAAGGAAACCGTCGTGGGTTTGAGAACTCAAACAGTCAAATCCTATAAAAAATTGTTTTTTGTTTCGATTGGTTATCTGTTCTTACTTTTTTTGGGAGTCGCTCTGGATGGAGCAGTGAGGTATTGGATTAATGGCAGCATCTCCTAATTCAGCAGCGCGCATGACGATCTTTTTGATCGTCTTTGTTGATTTGCTTGGATTTGGAATCATGATTCCGATGCTCCCATTTTTTGCGCGCTCGTTGGGAGCCACGCCAGCCGAAATTGGCGCTTTGATGTTTGTTTATTCCTTTATGCAGATTTTTTTGTCTCCTGTTTGGGGGAGCCTGTCGGATCGCTATGGGCGGCGTCCCATTTTGTTGCTGACGATTTTGGGTCAATGCGCCGCATTTTTGTGGGCAGGGATGTCGATGTCTTATATGTCCCTGCTTTTGAGCCGTATGGCCGCTGGAATTTTTGCGGGTAATATCTCTACAGCGAGTGCGTATATGGCCGACGTCACAGCTCCCTCAGAGAGAGCCAAGGGGATGGGCTTGATTGGAGCCGCCATAGGTTTGGGATTCATTTTTGGGCCGGCGATTGGGGGCTTGCTGATTCCACATGGACATCATTGGCCATCGCTAGCGGCATGGGCCATTAGTTTTGCCAACTTGATCCTCGCTTTCTTTTTGCTCAAGGAATCAAAAGCGTCGGTCAAAGAGCGCTCTCAAAATCGTAGGCGATTTCGAATGCAGGATTTTAAATTTGTATTAGAGAGTCCCAAGTTCTTTTACCCCATGCTCATTTCTTTTTTGGCGACTTTTGCATTTGTTCAGCTCGAGATCACCTTTGGGCTTTTTGTGACAGACCGATTCAAGTTCGAGGAGAGGGACGCGGCCTTCCTATTTGCGTTTATGGGAATTGCGAGTGCCCTTGTTCAGGGCGTTGTTTTGGGGCCACTCACCAAGAGATTTCCTGAGCATATTCTCATTCGCTTTGGATTGATTTCAGCTCTTGTAGCGTTGGGCGCTTTGACAGCGGCGACGGGGATGCCATTGTTGATCGCGAGTCTTTTGCTTCTGGCAACCGGCTATAGCCTCATGAATCCCTGTTTGAGCGCACTTGTTTCTAAAAACGCTTCATCAGAGAACCAAGGATCCATTCTTGGAATTTATCAGTCTTTTGGCAGTGCTGCGCGAGTTCTCGCACCCTTGGGTGCGGGATTGCTCTATGGAATAAAACTCGAACTCCCTTTTATGGTGGGAGTGGCAATTTTAGCTATTGGGCTTTTGGTGTGGACGCTCCGAAGGCCGCCAGAGTTGAGCGGCAAAGCTGCCGAAGATCTGGTGAGCGAGCGGCATTCGTAGTATTCATCTCAAAAGCAAGAATGACAATTGTTTGGCGATAGATCATCTGGATGGCTGCGTCTGTTAGCTTGGCGCGACTCAAGTCTTTTTTGAGTTGATTAACGGAGGATGCGGGGCCTGAAAGCGAAAAAACATTGCTCACTATATCCGTCTTCATTTCCGAAGTGAGGGCCCGGCCATCGTTCTGCTTTTCAATTGTCTCCCAGTCGAGCGTCTCGAACAAAAAAGCTTTGATCTGGGAGTTTTCCATACCGAGTTCTTTAAGAGGGTTTGAAACCCTTTCAAGATCCGATTGCAAGCGTTTAGAAAAATGGGTGAGGCGTGCCAGGGACTCACGAATTTTCTCCGAATCATAGATACCCGTCAGATTGGCCGGAATAATCTTTCCTTCCGAATCAAGGCGTGCATGAGCCTCTCTCGTGGCTGTAGAAAGATGCCATGAGCGCCAAAAGCTCGAGATCTCTCCGTCCGCATCAAAGAGCTCCAGATTGTAAGCTTTCAGAATTTCAGATGGGCGATCAATTTGAGTCAGCTCTGAAACGACTTGGTCATACTCAGCGACATCCTTGATCCGAGAGGCGAGTGCCGAGAGGGAAGCGACATAAAGTTTGTAATAGAGTTCTATCTTTCCAGCGTTGAGGCTTGTGTCTTTTCTCATCCCCTTTTTGATTCGCGCCAAAAACTCATGAAATCCGCCCGCAAGAACTTCGTCTATGAGATAGTCTTGAGAAAGAGCGGAGTAGAATAAGTTTGCCACAGAGTTTGTGCCCCGGCTCAGAGTGTGATCCTGAACAAGTCGAGAATTAAAGTGCAGCCGACTTTCACGATGAGCCTTTGCGACAGCTAGAATAGCATATCCAGTAAGATCATCGATCGGATCGAACGAGACACTCCTCACTTCTTTGTCCGAATCCTCATAATCGACTTCTGCCATCGAGGGACGGTCCGCAAAAAATGTATCCAAGAGTCTTTGTTCGAGAGACGCCTGGGGGAGGAGGACTTCAGGTTGAGGGGTCACCACTACTTCATTTTTTGGGGGAACATTCATTGGCGTCGAAGGCGCAGGAGCTTTGAGAATCTGATTCTCCAGCGACATTTTTCCCTGATACCGAGCATTTTGGTAATTGAGAGAGCGATGGATCTGTCGAATGATCTCTCTCAAAAAAATGACACGATTGGATTCGGGGGGAGGCACAGATTTTCTGATGAGTTTGTTCATCTTGTAGCGAGAACTTGTCTCGCGATCAGGATATTCAACAAAGTCTGCAACGATGGCTTCTAAAGTTTCCTCAGGAATCTGTGCAGTCAGGTCGGGGGCTCTTCTTTGAACTTCGGATTTCAAGAGGGCAGTCAATGACTCTTGCGAAAAGCCCTTTTTATTCATGTACCAAACGGCTCTCTGAAAGGGCAGCGTGGGAGCACTCAATGAAACGGGAATGTTTTGAACGCTCAGACCATCTTGAATAGGTCCTTTCACCCAAAAAAACTCACGCCAAAGGCGGTCGTAATAATCAGTCTTTGGGAGGAGATCCCAGCGCGCAAACTTCTCAGCCAATTCAGGGCCCAAGTCAGTTGCGAGGGATTTATAACTCGTTCGCTGACTCCCCATCGAGCCCAAAATTCTTGCCATGCCCTCAGCAAGATCCAGCCTGTCCTGTAAAGTAAACTCTCTTCCACTTTTTAAGCGAGAGGCCTTTGTCGCATGGGAAAGCGCTATCTGATAGAGGCCCGACACTCGATTATCTGTGAGGGTCTGCAGCTCCTGGCGCATGATCTCCTGAAACATTGTCGTGAGATCACTTTGAGACCATTTTACTCGAAGTGGAACATCGACAGCATTGTTCTCGAGCGAGGTTCGGAGTTTATCCACAAAAAACTGACTCATTGCTTGTAAGGGAGCTTCAGCAATTCCATTGGGGTTAAATCGTTTATGCTCTTTGAGGCGACTATCCAAAGTCTCCTCAGCGTATTCGACAATGGTTTTGGGGATGGAGGATGTGCTCCAAGGATAATAGGGATCCAATCCACCAAACGGTGCCGAAGCAGAAACGTTTAAAATGAGGACAAGGGCAATCACATCAACACCAAACCTTCACATGGAATAGAACGCAAAAGGTGTGCCCAGTGGCAATGGCTAAAACCCATTAAAATTCAGTATTTTAGCGCTTGTGGCCCTCCCAAATTGTGAGGAAGACTTGTCGCAATTGTGGAGCTAATCTTCTGAGTTATGCCTGTCAGCAACAAGAGGTTTATTACCGCAGCCCTACCCTATGCCAATGGCCCCTTACACTTTGGGCATTTGGCGGGTGTTTATATTCCGGCCGATATCTACTATCGGCACTCTCGTTTGAATGGCTTTGAAAGCCTCTATGTCTGTGGATCAGATGAGCATGGAGTAGCCATTACTCTGTCCGCGGAGAAGCACTCCAAGAGCTTTCAAGAATGGGTGGACCAATGGTTTGTGGAGCATCAGAGGCTTTTTAAGTCTTACGATATTCAATTCGATGCCTTTGGTCGTACGACTTCCAAAATCCACGAAAAAAACGCTCAGGATTTTTTTAAGAAAATTCATGACAATGGATTTCTCAAAGAGAAATCCGAAACTCAAGCGTACTGCAAAAACGACAAGATGTTTTTGCCGGATCGCTATTTGACCGGAACCTGTGGTCGATGTGGATATGCCGAAGCCCGAGGAGATGAATGTCCCAATTGCGGCGCATGGCTTCAGTTTGAGGAAATAAAAAATCCAAAATGCGCGAAGTGTGGAAAATCCGAAATTGAGCCAAGACAGGTTTCGCAGTGGTATTTTGATTTGCCCAAACTCGCTCCCCAAATCAGAAAGTGGCTTGAGTCTCAAAAGGACTGGAAAGAAAATGTTCGCAACTATGCCCTATCTCTTTTGGAATCCAGTCCTGAACGGGCGATTACTCGAAACGTAAAGTGGGGCATTGATTTGCCTGCGCCATGGACAGATCCGGACAAAAAAATCTACGTTTGGTTCGAAGCCCCAGTGGGGTACCTTTCCAATCTTCAAGAGTATTTTGAAAAGTCTGCTCATCCAGAGGGCTGGAAAGATTTTTGGAATGCAGAGACGCCAATGATTCACTTTATTGGCAAAGATAATATTATTTTTCATACGATCATTTGGCCATCGATGCTTCTCGCAGCAGGGCAGAGACTGCCCACAAATGTGCCTGCCAATATGTTTGTTCAACTTATGAAGAAGCAGTTTTCTAAGTCAGCGGGCTGGTATGTCGATGCCGAGTACGCACTCAATACTTTTGGTGTGGATAGAATGCGCTATTATTTGACGACGCTCATTCCCGAATCTCAAGACACTAACTTTGATTGGATGGTCTTTCGCGAAAAAGTGAATGCAGAGTTGGTCAATAAAATTGCCAACCTCTTTAATCGAGTGGGGACCCAAGTTCTTAAGCACTATGGGGGCAGAATCGAGCCCTCTTTGTTTGCCAGCCATATGCCCGAGCTCAAATCTTGGCATGAGCGAGTCGTCTCACACCTCGAAAAATTTGAAATCAATTTGGCGCTCACGGCGATTGTGGAGCTGACCGAAGAAGCCAATAAATTTTTGGATGAGTCCAAACCGTGGAATTTGGTGAAGGAGAGTAAAGAAAAAGCGTTAGAGCCCTTTGCTCGAGCGACAGGCTATATGTTTTCGATTGCCTCTCTTTTGCAGCCCTTTGTCCCGACGTTTGCGGCTCGTGTGCTCAGTAATTTTTCTATACCCTTGGAAGACAAAGATCTCCTGTCTCATCTCTATAGGCAGGGTGGTGCAAAATGGCTTCAGGGGCAAGGTCTTCAGATAAAGTCGGATGCTAATTTTGTGATTATGAGACTGGAGCAAGCTCCGATTGACGAAGAAATAAAGAAATTGGGAGCCCTCAAGGCTTAAGTATTTGGGAAGGGAGTATTTGTGGGTCAATTAGTACTCGTTCGTCACGGACAATCTGTATGGAATCTCGAGAACAAGTTTACGGGATGGGTAGATGTAGAGCTTTCCTCTCAAGGAGTTTCTGAAGCTGAGAAAGCGGGAGACTTACTCAAAACTCAGAGTTTTAGATTTCAAGCGATTCACACCTCTCGTCTCAAACGAGCTCAAAAGACGCTTGAGATCATTATGAAAAAGCTCAACCTTCAGGGAGAGGATGTGCAAATTGATTCTGCCTTGAATGAACGGCACTACGGTGATTTGCAGGGACTCAATAAGGATGAGTTGCGCAAAAAGTACGGCGATGAGCAGGTTCATATTTGGAGGCGTTCTTATGATGTGGCTCCGCCAAACGGTGAGTGCCTTAAGGATTGTGCTAAGAGGACGCTCCCTTACTACAAAGAGTACATATTGCCTCAAGTGAAGGCGGGCAAGGATGTGCTTGTTGTGGCGCACGGAAATTCTCTTCGCTCGATCATTATGGAAATAGAAAAAATGAGCCCCGATGAAATTCTCAATCTCAATTTGGATACCGGTGTGCCTATTGTTTACGGCATCGACTCATCTGGAAAGATGACCTCCAAAAAAATTCTCTCTCAGTAATTTTTACTGACCGACTGTCTGGGCTTAGAAATGAAACTCTTCGCCTCGTTCAAAATGCTTTGAGCCCTTTTTGACCTTGGTCGCAGGTAAAACGGGATCATGTTCATAGACAAAAATCCAACTGTCCCGTTCGGCTTCTTTGAGGATCTCATCTTTCTCGTCCAATATTTTCAGCACATGAATGTCGTAACCCATCACCCAAGGCAGCGGAACATGTGAGGAAGTGGGGATCAGGTCCGAAGGATAAAAGAATGTCGCGCCATCCGCTTTAAAGAGAGGGCACTGCAGTCCAATCGTGTGGCCATAACTCAATCGAACACTGAGGCCTGGCCACTCGACAGCTTTCTCAAAAGCTTCGATGCCATCCACAATCTGAAGCTTTCCCGCTTCTTTGAGGGGCATAAAATTCTCAGCGAGATAACTCGCTGCCTCGCGGGAATTAGGCCGAGTGGCCCAGTCAAAATTATCCTTTTGAATATAATAGGTGGCGTTTTTAAACGCGGGGACAATCTTGCCAGACGGATCAACTATCGTGGATCCTCCGGTATGATCAAAATGCAAATGAGTGAGGACCACGTCTGTGACAGAATCCACAGTCACTCCGCAACTTGAGAGAGCAGACTCCAATGTATCTTTGGAGTGATCGATGGCATAAATTTTTGAAAGCTTTTCAGACCATTTCTTTCCGATTCCGGTATCCACCAACAGCACTCGCTTTGTCACAGAGTCCTTGATGACCATAATTCTTAGAGCCATTGGAATGCGATTCTGCTCATCGGGTGGGATGGCCTTTTCCCAAAGGGGCTTGGGCACGGTCCCGAACATCGCTCCACCGTCGAGGCGAAACATCCCCGTATTGGGAGCAAAGACTTCAAATCGATCCAACTTCATGACTCAGCTCAAGCAATCTTGCGGACAGGATTTTCGACCTTCACCACTTTATGCGGCTCATGAAAGACCGAAACATTCTTGCCCTGCAGACTGGGTCGGCTCATGAGGTATTCAATGCCGACCACAAAGTTTCTCTCAGAAAGTTCTGCTACTTCATAATCTCGACCCATGCGGACTGCATCCACAGGACAGGCTTCTTCGCAGAACCCACAAAATACGCATCGCAAGAGATCGATTTCATAAACCGCAGGATACTTTTCAACCTTCGGGTTGGGGGATTCAGCTGCAACAATGTGGATACATTCGGCCGGACAATTGGTCGCGCAAAGCATGCAAGCAGTGCAGGCAATCTCTCCAGACTTCTTCTTTGTCAGGATATGAACACCCATAAATCGACTCGAATAGTTTCGACGGCGTTCGGGGTATTCAATGGTCGGGCGATCTCCAATAAACAGGAGGTTTTTGATAAAGTGCGTTCCCGTGGTGATCATTCCCTTGATAAGGCCAATCAAATAGGAGCGACTCTCCAAAGTAGGTTTGTATTTGTTCATCGCGCCACTCTCCCTCGTTCTTGTCGACTATCACGATAGGCATTCACAAGGTCTGCCAGGACTTCTTGGACCGATCGAGCTTCCTTAAACATTCTAAAATCACTCGTGAGATTTTGAACCTTGCCCATTTGATTGGTCATGGTTCCCACTTTCTCGTAGTGGCTAATAGTCGGAATGCTTAACGCATGGGCAAATGCATCCGTTGCCGCTTTTTGAGGTGTCAGGCAGGCGACATAGGTCTGAGGTTTTACCGCCCGGGCGACTTTGTTCATGACAGGCAGAATACGATCGCCTTCGGGGATCAACAAAATCAAATGACTGATGCTTCCCTTTTCGAGGGCTGATGTGAGGTCAGTCAAGCTTCCGGCCTTTAACTTTCGATCCTGCAAGGCCTTCAAAAGTCCTCGAGAGTTGGGGTAGGGATCCGATCGATACAAGAGTTCATCAACGGCTGTATCATTTTTGACGAAGCCTTCGATGTCTTCAGTAAAAAACTTTTTGATTCCAAACTCATTACTCAAAGTATCAAAAGTATGTTTGAGCTCTTCGTGAGTGAGCTGGGGGGACAAAAACACAGCTGCTTCGTCCGCTCTCTCCATGGCAAGTAAGACCTTGAGGTCCGTGGCCCAGTTTTGGATGGCCTCGGCGTGAGGGAGCTCGACTCCGGCCAATGTCGCGTTAGTCAGGCGCTTGTCATAGTTAGAATTCTTGTAGGTGTAGCGACCTTTGTCACACATCCACCACTGATTGACCTGGGCGTTGTATCGAGGTTTGAGGCGGTAGACATGCTTTCCCTTTTTGTGATGCACATTCACATTGCATCCTTGGCTGCAGCCGCCGCAAACGCTCTCGGTCTCATCCAAAAACCAAACCCGTTGCTCGAATCTAAAATCCTTCGAGGTTAATGCGCCTACAGGACAGATATCGACCGTATTGAGCTGATAATTTCCTTTGAGCGGAGCATCGTTATACGTTCCGATCACGCTTCGATCGCCTCGCTGAAAAATTCCAAAATCATGGGTCTTAGAAACTTCGGCAGTAAAGCGAACGCAACGTGAACACAAAATGCAGCGTTCCTTATCCAGCACAACGTGATCGCCGAGATCGACAGCCTTTTCTTTGTTCACTTTTTCTTCGTGCATCTCGGAATGATATTTTCCGTGCTTCATATAGTACTCTTGAAGCCCACATTCCCCGGCTTGATCGCAGATGGGGCAATCAATCGGATGATTGATAAGATGCATTTCGAGACTCGACTGCACCGCCGAAGTGACTTTTTCGGTATTGGTGACAAACTTCTGCCCTTCGGAGCAGCGCGTATTACAAGCAATCTGGAGTTTGGGCACACCTTCTTGCTCAACAAGGCACATTCGGCATTGCCCGGCGATCGGGAGCCCTGGATGGTAGCAATAGTGCGGGATCTCAACGCCATTTTCTTTGGCGACGTCGACCAGATTCGCTCCTGCATTTGTTTCGACGGATTTACCGTTCAGGGTGATTTTTACTTTTTTGGGCTGATCACTCATGTGGAGGCCACCTTCTGTTGATTTGAAAGACTTAAGGGTCGATTCAAATATTTTTCAAAATCTTCAGGAAATTTTTTGAGATAACTTTGGACAGGCATCGCAATAGAGTCCGCCAGGACGCAAATTGTCCGACCCATCATATTCATACTTACTCGATCCAAAAGCTTGATGCTGTCGCGACTAGCTTCTCCATCCAAGTACGAATGCAAAATCTTTTCGATCCAGCCGGTTCCTTCACGGCACGGTGTGCACTGTCCGCAGGATTCATCGTGATAAAATTCTGCGAGGTTCTTGAGGACTTGCACAAGATCTCGACTCTCATCGAGGACGATCATTCCGCCGGATCCGAGCATGGATCCACAAGCCGCGATGGATTCGTAGTCTAAAGTCGCCTTCATGGCTTCGTCTGCTGTCATGATCGGAGCAGACGATCCTCCAGGGATGACGGCCTTCAATTTTTTTCCTCCGCGAATCCCTCCACAAATTTCATCAATCAAAGTCTTCATGGGTAGCCCGCAGTCGACTTCATAAACGCCGGGGCGATTGACATCACCGCTCACGGACCACATTTTTGTGCCCGTACTCTTGGGAGTGCCAAACTTGGCGTAAGCGGGGCCGCCGTGATTGATGATCCAAGGCACGGTCGCTAAAGTTTCTACGTTATTGACGACCGTAGGACAGCGCAAATAGCCCTCAACCGCCGGAAACGGTGGTTTGAGTTTGGGCATTCCCTTTTTGCCTTCGAGCGAAGAGATCAACCCTGTTTCTTCACCACAAATATAAGCACCTGCTCCGCGATGAACAGCCATATCGTGATCAAAGCCAGAACCCAGAATATTCTTTCCCAAAAATCCAGCGCGGTAGGCCTCTTGAATCGCTTTCTCGATCACTTCGGCGGCATACATATACTCGCCGCGGATATAAACATAAGAGCGTGCCGCACCAATGGCGTAGGATCCAATGATCATTCCTTCGATCATCATGTGGGGCAGTTTTTCGAGAATCACACGATCTTTAAATGTGCCAGGTTCAGATTCATCAGCATTGCAGAGTAGGTAATGCGGCTTGTCTTTTGACTTAGGAACAAATCCCCATTTGTTTCCTGTCGGAAATCCCGCTCCGCCTCGTCCGCGCAAACCCGAAGCTTTGACTTCATCAATCACCTGCTCAGGCGTCATTTTATTTTTGAAAACCTTTTTGAGCGCTTCGTATCCACCCTTTGAGGCATAGACATCGATCTTGTTCATCTCAGGCACATGTTCGTGTTCCAAAAGAACGCGATGTTCTGCCGCGTGAGGTTTTTGCTCAATAGCCATCGAGCGCAAATTCTTGGAGTGCGACGTATGCTTAATAGTCATGCTCATGGTGTTTTTGGATCTCCCTCTTTGCAGGAATTCACGAGTCGATTGAGTTTCTCGGGCGTGAGGTTCTCATAGTAGGTTTCGTTTACCTGGGCGACAGGGGCTGAACCACAAGAGCCCAGACACTGCACCCGAGTGACCGTAAATTTGCCATCACTGCTGACATCGCCTTCGCGAACACCTAGGCGGGAGCACAAGCTCTTCATGAGTTGATGCGAGCCCTGCATCCAACAACTGAGTGTCACGCAAAACTGAAAATGATGTTCGCCAACGGGTTTGCGATGAAACATATGATAAAAAGTCACCACTTCGAGCACTTGCGCGGGGGCGAGTTCCATCACGCGTGCCACATAATGGATTACTTCGTCCGAAAGATGCCCAAATTCGTCTTGAGCCAAATGCAATACCGGCAAAAGGGCAGAGCGCTTTGAATCATAACGCGTAAGCAGTTGATTGAATTCGCGCATGGCCTTTTCGCCAAACTGAATGTCTTTTGTCTGTGGATTGATAGCCATAGAATCTCCTTAGCGATCGAGCTCTCCTGCGATCACATTCATTTGTCCCAAAGTTGCAACGGCATCGGCAATGAGACCGCCCGTGACGACCTCTTCAAACGAAGAATACAAAGGAAAGCACGGAGGTCTGACTTTGACTCGGTAGGGATTGCCTGTTCCGTCAGAGACGATATAAAAACCCAACTCTCCGTTGGCTGCTTCACTGTACGAATAGACCTCACCCTTTGGAGGCTTAATTCCGTTGATGACAAGCATGAAGTGGTTCATCAATGCCTCGATGTTGTTGTAGACCTCACTCTTCGGCGGCAAAACAATCGACGGATCACTGATGAGAGTGGGGCCTCCCGGCAATTTGTCTAAGGCCTGTTCGACGATTCGCAGACTCTCTCTTTGCTCTTGGATCCTCACCCAGTAGCGCGAAAAATTGTCACAGCCATCGTGGGTGGGTACATCCCATTCAAAATCATCATAGTGGTAATAGGGTTCAAGCTTTCGCAAGTCGTGTGCAATCCCGCAAGCTCTTAAGGCGGGGCCATTCCAGCCGTAGTCGATGGCAAAATCAGGAGTGACGACGCCTGTGTCCTTCATGCGATTGAGCCAGATTTTGTTGTTGGAAAGCAGTCCATCGACTTCATCGACGGTTTCGCGAATTTGCTTTACCAGGGCTCGGCACTCACGAATCCAATCTTCGTCCAAGTCTCCAAAGATTCCGCCGACACGAGTGATCGAGGTGAGCATGCGATTGCCGCAGATTTTTTCAAACAAAGTGTAAACATTCTCTCGCTGCTTAAAGCAGTACCAAAATGTCGAGAGCGCACCCATATCGACCGCCGTTGTTCCGATACAAACAAAGTGATCAATGACTCGAGCGAGTTCGTTCATGATCACGCGGATGTATTGTGCGCGCTCCGGAATCTCGATACCGATGAGTTGCTCAACCGCTCGGCAGTAGCCCGAGTTATTGAGAGGGGCCGAGCAATAGTTGAGTCGATCAGTATACGGAATCAATTGCTGATATTTGTGCGTCTCCGCCATTTTTTCGAAACAGCGATGGAGGTAGCCGATCTCTGCTTTGACGCGAGTGATTGTTTCGCCTTCGAGTTCTGCAAACCATCTAAAGGTCCCGTGTGTGGCGGGGTGTGAAGGGCCCAAATTGAGAGTCATGCGCTGAGAAGTCAGCGGATCTTCGTTTGGATCTTGAGCGAGATAATCAAATCTAAACTCTTCGGGACGATCGAGCACTTGGTTTCCCGTAGCGGGGTAGTCTTTGCGAAGAGGGTGACCTTTAAAAGCATGGTGAGTCAGAATTCGGCGCAAATCCGGATGCCCTTCAAACTTTATTCCCAGAAGATCAAAGGCTTCGCGTTCAAACCAGTTGGCCGCGCGAAAAATCGAGGTAATGCTGGGGATCGACTCGCCCTCCTTCACGGCAACTTTGATTCGCACTCGCTTATTTTGGATATGATTAAAAAACTGATAGACGGCTTCGAGCGGCTCAGCGCGTTCAGGATAATGCACGCCAGCAATATCCATCATAAAGCGAAACGCTTTTTTGTTTTTTAAAAAATCGGCCACTCGTCGAATCTCACTCGGCTTGATTTGCATGAGGAGTTCGTTGGGATTGTTGGTTTTTTCGTGATGAAGAATCACTCCATCGCCGAGAGCTTCTTTGAGCTGTGTGACGAGCTGAAATTGATATTCCACTTCGGGACTCCTTTTATTATTCGATTCCGTCTGCAGTTTTGGGCGCGGTCTCTTGAGCGGCTTGACGTTTTGCAAGGAGTCGCTGCTGAGGGGTGTCGCCATTCTGAATTTTTTGCTGAAGCTTGATGATGGCACCGATCACGGCTTCGGGAGTGGGAGGACAGCCTGGAACATAAATATCGACGGGGAGAATCGATTGAATCCCCTGAACTGTATGATAGGCGCGATAAAATCCGCCCGAAGAAGCGCAAACCCCCATGCTGATCACCCATTTGGGATCAGGCATTTGCTCGTAGATCTGTCTCAAAACGGGGGCCATTTTTTCGGTGATGGTCCCGGCCACGATCAAAAGATCACTTTGACGGGGCGAAAATCTCACTACTTCGGCTCCAAATCGAGAGACATCGTAGTGTGCACCAACCACGGCCATATACTCGATACCGCAACAGGCCGTTCCAAATGGCAGGGGCCAAAGGGCATGTTTACGTGTCCAGTTTACGAAGGCCTTAATCTGAGTTGTAAAAATCGGAACTTCCTCAAGGGGAGAAAGGGGTTTCATCCTATATTGCTCCTTCCCAAAACTGTTCAAATATTAAAGACGAAAATCCGCAGAAGCAATGACCGCTTAGGGCTTTTAAGTGGTTTACGTAAGGTTTTGGCTGTTAATCGAGCGGAACACTTGTCGGTGAGCTTTAAGTCTGCCATCTTCAGAGCCGTTCTTTTGTGATGGTGCCCGTAGCTCAGCTGGTAGAGCACTCGACTGTGACTCGGGTCGTCGCGGGTTCAAATCCCGTCGGGCACCCCACTTTCCATAAGCATCGCATTTCATCTTCACTCCTTGGTCGTCCTTCAGTCATGGGCATCTGAGCCCACTCCTTCGGACTCGGTCGTCGTTCATCGATCTGCTCGCTTCTGAAAAGTGGGGCCCACCCGATTTTGGGATTTGAACCACCCCATTCATAAAGCGGCGATTCAGTTCGTATATCCTTGCTTTAATTTTTGCCCCCAAAAGGGACTCTGGCTGTGCTAAGACCGCCGGGTGATTTCCTTATCCTACAGACAGTTAGCTCCAGCGCTTGTCTTTGCTGTGAGTCTCGTAAATACAAGTCTAGCGATGAATGAAGAGACGTGTAGAGGGGCCTTAAAAACCACTGTTGATTGGTACAATCTCAACGCTTCTAAATTTATCGCGCTGAATGATGCCACTGATCATAGCACCGATTATCAAGCGGCACTTGCTTTGGTGCAGACCGAACGCCCTGTTGTCGTCGATGTTGGCTGCGCTCAAGGCCGAGACATCCAGGGCTTTCTCAATCGGGGAGTCGAAAAAGTAATAGGAATCGAGCCCTCCCAAGAATTGGCATTGCACGCTCAGCAACGCACAAAACAAACTGTGCTGAATAAAAGATTTGAAGATGTTGTTGTCGGCAAAGATATCCCCGCTGGCTCGGTGGATCTGGTTTGGGCTATGGCTGCGTTTCTTCATATCCCCCTGTCGCGACAGGTTGAAGCCTTCCAAAAAATCAGTGAGTTATTGAGGGTTGGTGGTGTCGCAAGACTTTCGTATAAAGTGGGTCAAGGAGAGCGTCTCGAAAATAGAGATGGCCTCAATTTAATTTACACGGACATGACCGAGGCTGTTATTCGTGAAATTATATGGAAAATTCCCTCTCTTGAAATTGTCAGTCTCAATATCGAGACGGATTATAATCGCAAAAATATACAGTGGCTGAAGATTTTTGTTCGGAAGAAGGCCTGATCCGAGGTTGTCGTAGCGACCTCCACAAAGTTCAATATTGAGCAGCCTACGCGAGGCAAGCAGTTCCAAACTCGTGTAAGTACCTCACCTTGAACAGGCTAGAACGAGTGCTTTGATCGCCCGTAAATGTTGAGGTGCAATCTCAACACCTGTTTCGGCAAACGTGCGATCTGCAATCACAACTGACGGCTTGATGAGATCCGAAGAGAGCCCAAAGATTGTTAGTGGGATCCCAAGTAAAATTCCTATCTGAATGAAACCAATCGGTCCATTTGTGGTGCCTGCGACAATCGTACCACCCCATAGGGTAAGATAAAGTACCAATGGGGCGTAGGCCTTCCACGCCCAAAACTCAGTCGACTCATAGAGTAGATTGATCGTCTCTTTGTTGACTAAGTAGTACTCACCAAGAACATAGGACGCCGATGCCGGAGAGATTGTTTCCAGGAGCCTCAAGCGATTGGCTTCTGCGCACTTGATGCTCACCATTGCGACGAGTTAGAAGAAGATTGAATTCGTGCTGAGGAGATTCTGCCGACATAGCGCCCCACTTTTTTTGAACCCGTGAGAATTTACTTCCGTAGCGGCAGTCAATTGAAGTGCGAGCGCTAGCCAATTTCTAAAAGCTGAAGAACCATTTGCATCTGCACATTCGCTTGAGCGCGGATGGCGACTTGAGATTGCTGAAGTATCTGGAGTCTGACGAGTTCGGCTGTTTCCATCGCATAATCGATAGAGAGTAGATTTTGCTTTGCTTCGGTCATGACCTCTCCCATGAGCATACTGCGAGATGATTCAATATCAAGTTTGCTATGAAGTGCCGTGAGCTGACTTTGATGCTCTTGGAGTCGAGTGAGCGCTGCATCCAATATGTCGAGCAAAACGTCTGCAGACTCTTCGCTTGAGACATCGATCTCACCGGCTCGATAACGAGCGGTGGTGCGCGCCAGATAAATGAGCGACTGAGTACCAGAATCATCAGAAGCAGCGATGTCTAAAGCCCCATCTTCGTTAAAATCTCCGATTCCTGCTTCCATCGCTGTTCCTGTTGCGCTCAGAGCGTGGCCTACTCCAAAAGTTCCGCCTCCCAGTCCCAAAAATATTGTTGGCGTGAGTCCAAGAATGACGATGTCGAGATTTCCGTCGGCGTTGAGATCGGCGACTTCCACATGATTAATGGAGAGCATGTCAAAATTGAGATTGTCACTTTTTGTGAACGATGTTCCATTTCCGTTATTGATATAGACATTTGCCTGTGAGATCCCAGTTAAAGTCTGTACGAAATCGAGCTTTCCGTCGTTGTTAAAGTCTCCCGTACGTAGACCATGTCCGGTATCATCAGCAATCTCTGAATACTCCGTTGTAAAATTACCTTCGCCGTCATTAAAGAAGATGCGATTTTCCGCTGCGCTTTCGTCGTTGCCGATGATGTCGAGATATCCGTCGCTATTAAAATCTCCAACATCAGAGGAGTTGAGAAGGTTTCCAGTAAACGCTAGTGTTTCGTATCCGGCAAATGAGCTTCCATTAAAGTCTGAGAGTATCTCTGAATCATTGCCGTAGGCCGCGAGGAAGATATCATCTTTTCCGTCGCGATCAAAATCCCCCGTACTGATGTCGTGGACTCGGCCTATCGCAACAAATGCTGTATCCTCGCTGAAGGTTCCATCTCCTTGGCCGATGAGGACAGAAACATCTCCAGTATGCCACTGGAGTGTGACGAGATCTTCGATACCATCTCCATTAAAATCACCGGATCGAAGCAGGCCCGTGTAGACACTTGTCGCGGACGTTATGCCGCCTGCAAATGAACCACTACCGTCTCCGAGCGAGATTCGTACTTGATTTGCTCCTGAATCCGTTGTGGCGAGGTCTAGATGCCCGTCACGATTGAAGTCTGCAGTCACCATGCCGTAATTGTTATCCCCGCCTGCCGCTGTGGATTGGCGTGATAAGAAGTTCCCACTTCCGACAGTGCGTGCAAATGTGTCACTCGCTAGTGAGCTCTCAAGAGTCAAACTGACATTGTCTGAGCCAAAGCCCGTCGCGATCTCTAGATTTTGTGAATCTCCATTTAAGAGGTTGCGACCATTGTACGAAGTTTCGTTTGTGATTCGTGAATACTCGCTTAGTAGTTGCTTGAGCTCTTTGTTGATGTCCTCTCGCTCTGCACCCGAGAGAGTAGATTGCGAGGCCGCGAGAGCGAGCTCGCGCATTTGATAGACTAAATCAATCTGAGATTCAACAGCACTTGCCGCAGTGGTTACGAGGGCTGTGCCTTCAGCAAGATTCTGAACACCTTGTCGCAGTCCCCGCACTTGCGCATCCATTCGAATGCTCGTTGCCAACCCAACGACATCCTCAGTCGGTGAGTGAACGCGCTGCCCTGTGCTCAAACGTTCAAGTGAGCGGGCAATCGCTTGAGAGGTGCGTTCAAACGCAGAGCCTCTCAAAAATCCAACAGCATTTGAGCCAATTCTCATGCTGCGGAGCTCCAAATTTTGGATTCATACCACATTCTCGTGTGTCATCGGCGAGACAGAGAGACGTCATGATCATGGATCCGATGTGACTAAGCTTAGAGAAGCGTAAAAAGATGTTTTGGACGATTTAAATGCCCAAAGAATTTTGTGGTCGGTGTGCGGCGTCAATCTCCATTTTACATGCTGATATCGACATCTATTTTTTGGCCTGCCACGCTTTGTAAGCCTCGGGTAGACAAACAGCACACGGTCGATATCCTGCGGCAATTGCATCCGCTTCTGTAGCAAAGAAAACTCTCATTTTTGCGTAGTGGCCCTTTGAAAGCCATCTTAGTGCCGAAGGGCAATGGAGACTCCCATAGATTTTAAGAGTCTTATGCCCTCCCCATTTACCTTTGGTTTGGCTCTCAAAAACTTTTCCATCGGCGCCGATCAGATAGTAAACTTTTTTTGGTGCCGCTGAGATTTGAAAACAGGTTGAGAAGTTTCCGAGGACAATCATCAAGTACAAGAATCCAACCCGCATAGATCGAAGACTTACCAACCTTCGGCTCCAGATGCCTAGAAATTCTTAACATCAAAGTTTTTGAGGCATGATCAATGAGTCGCGCTGATTTGAGTTTCCTCAAAGCATGCTGGTGATCTCTTTAATTTGTTTAAGAACGCCTTGGTCGGCAGTTGTTTTGAGTTTTTTGAGTTCGTTCATTTTTTGCTGATTTCTTTCGAGCTCTCTGGAGTTAAAGTGATTCAGGATCTTCATTGCAGCGTCTTCTAGTGAGCGTGTCTCTAGAATAGGTTGGCCTTTAAACGAAATCGTAAATCTGTGACTTTCATAAGAGGAAGGATCTGCCCTCAGTTGATAGAGTCCGTTGTCTGGAGATTCAGAAATTTTCTCCATGACCTTGTCAAACTGGTTCGCACTTCGCATGAGATCCACAATATCGCCTGTACCTTGCGAGTAAGCACGCCCCACGAGGTGACCTTTGTAGTAGAGATCTGCATATCCCGTATGATACTTAACGCCTTTAACAAACTGCCACTCGAACCCGATGTTGTACATTTCTTCGACGAGTCGATCTTGTGTATCAAACAACGGCCTGTGAAAACTATCTGTAGCAACGAGGACACCATCTAGGGTTAATCCAAGAAAGCTTGGATACGGAGATGTGGGAATATTGCCGTTGACGATATCGAAGCGCTTTCTCATACGAGCTATCTTGGCCTCAAATTCCTCTAATTGGCTTTGCCGATTACTTTTAGTGATTCGACCTGCTTCAAAAGCTCGATCAAAGCTTAGCGCTTTTTCATCTATTCCCCAGATGACATTGGGAAGGAGATGATTGTTGCGGTTATCTGGATTGAGGTAATGGAGGAGGGTGTTTAATGTTCTGGCCTCAAAAATTTTTCTTCTATTCTGACTCACAATGATCTTTGGGCCGTCGACATCTTGAGCCCCCGTCAACTCCAATCCCCACATCGTCTTTGGGATATCTTGGACCATGAGTTCTCCGAGTTTTATGGAGTGCTCGACTTCAGATTTGTATTCTGATTCCTCAATTGCAATTCCATTAAAGTAAAGGCGATAAATCGGGAGGCCATTGTGAACTTCTTCTTTTAACTTCAGGGGAGAGCTTGCTGTTATAGAAGAGGCGGGCAGCCCAATGCAGGACTCATTGTTTGCTATCGATACCAGGCTTATCAGAATGAGGGTGGCAATCATGAGCTGATTGTCTTTCAACTTTTGTGCCAAAATCAAAAAACCGCTCACAGAAAGTACTTAAGTGAAGTATGCAAAGTAAAAAGACCTATTAAAAACAATAGGTTGGATTATATTTTGCTCACAAAAAACATCTCAGTATCGCTGAACAGTGCGCGTCGCTTTTTGTGGGGAGCCAGCGCCCCACAAAGTTCTTACACTTCTCTAGCGGCTGTAGTGCAAGAAGACAGCTGCGGTGGCATCCGAAATCGATGATGTCTCTATGAGGAGTTGTTGATCAAAATAAACTCTAAACAAACGCGTTTCATCAAAACAATCATCCGAAGCAATCGTATATTTTTCCTCGCCCACCGATTTGTTTGCGGTGTCTAAGAGACGTCCAAGCTTCTCAGCACTTCGCAAAAAATAAACCAAATGCTGAGGCCTTATGAACGAGCGCCGAGCGATGATTTGATTTTTCCAGTAAAGATTAAATCTCATAGGCCAGGCACTCTTGTCGGTCTCAAGACGCAATTTGCCTGCCCACCAAATGGGTTTGGCACTATCATACGTGATCTCTTCAAGTGCGAGGGCAGTTGGCACCAATTCCTCTCTTGTCGAAGCGACCACGATGGGTGTGTTGTCGAGAAGCAGAACATTGCAAAATGCATTTCTCTGATGAACAACGAGTCCCACCTCATAGGGGCAAATGAGGGTTGATGATATGACAATTCGATCGCGAACTTCATTCATCTCTGATTCAAACAATTTCTTCTTGGATTTTGCTTCTTTCACGCTGATGAGCTTGGCTCGAAGCTTGCGAGCAAAGAGTTGCTCCTCTTTATCCATCCACCAAATTTCTTGAGGATCCAAAATCACCCGATTGTGAGGCCATACATAGGTCAGCAATGAGGCAATACTGCGAGATTTAAACAGAATCTTCTGTCCCTCTTTTACAAGGACGAGTGGCCCATCAATATCCTGATAACCTTCGAGGCTAAGGCCCCAAAAATCATTTGGAATTGATCTGAGCAATTTTCTTCCGTGGAGATAAGAAGACTCAATCTCGGCGAGTGATTCAGACTGCTCTACGGCGACCTCGTTGAGAAAGAGTTGATAATGAGTCTTTCCAGCTTGCACCTTATCTCGAATCGAAAGTGCCAAATCTCCTGGAGTAAAGAAGGTGAAAAAAAGAAGTGCTGTGATCATGGCTTCCTCTATCGCATCACCGTAGAAACACAATCAAAATTGCTCACCCTAAAATTGAGATGGTTACATACTTTTTATAAAAGAGACCTAAAAACAATAATTTAGGACTTATAGTGCTCACTCAAAAATCTAAGTTAATTATTTATTTAGGCCCCCTAATTCGCTCAAGTCTCTGTAGCAAGCTCCTGCCGTTTGTCCTACGAATAAGTGATGAAATCAAAATCTCGCTGCGGCTGGTGTGGCACGGATTCTCTCTACGTCTCTTACCACGACAAAGAATGGGGTGTTCCCGTTTTTGATGATCAAAAGATTTTTGAATTTTTGGTGCTTGAGAGCGCTCAAGCGGGCCTCAGCTGGATTACCGTTCTTCGAAAGCGCGAAAACTATCGCCGACTTTTTGCGGGCTTTGATCCACAAAAGGTAGCTCGATTTTCTGACGTAAAGATTGAGAAGCTTCTCTTGGATCCGGGCATCATTCGCAATCGCGCAAAAGTCTTAGCCGCCGTAAACAATGCCAAGATCTTTTTGGATTTGCAGGAGAAGCACAATGGCTTTCACAAATTCATCTGGAGCTTTGTGGACGGAAAGCCTGTTCAGAATAAATGGGCGAGTCTCAAACAGATTCCTCCGACGACAGAGATTTCCGACAAGATGTCCAAAGAAATGAAATCACTTGGATTCAAGTTTTTAGGCTCCACCGTGTTGTATGCGCATATGCAAGCAACTGGAATGGTAAACGATCACGTCAAGGATTGCTTTCGCTGGAAGCAGGTTTAGTCGGTAAAAGGCCTTTGACCTCAGCTCTAAAAGCGTAAACTCAGTTTCAAGGAGAAACAGTTTCATGAATCCAGCACAACTGCATTTGGCCTTAAACCACTTTCCGATTGCCGGAATATGCTTCGGACTTTTGTTTTTAATTTGGGGAGTCTTTAAGAGCTCAAATACTGCAAGGCAGGCAGGTCTTGTCTTGTTTATTTTGTCTGCTTTGTTGGTAGCTCCGCTATTCTTGACGGGTGAAGGTGCCGAAGAAATCGTCGAAGGGAAACCACTCGTGACCGAAGATGTGATTCACGAACACGAAGAAGCGGGCGAGCTCGCTCTCATTTTGACGATTGCCTCGGGGGTATTAGCATTTGGGGCTTTGGTGTTGCATCGTCGACAACACAAGTTGGCTCAGCCAGCGCTGATATTAACTCTCGTGTCGGGCATCGCGTCTGCAGTCACTCTAGGACGTACGGCTCATTTTGGCGGAATGATTCGTCATGATGAGATTCGTTCGGGAGTTGTGAGCGAATCCCCTGAGTCGCAAGAAGAAAAAGAAGAGGAATAGTCCGAACAGCACTACAGAGACCGGCGAATCTGAGTAGGGAGTGGTCGATCCAAGATGGCATCCACCGGCAGCTGCCTCTGCGCCGCTCTCAGCTGATCCGCCTTCGCTTGCTCCTCCGTTTGATTCTGGTGGCTCCACGATAATTCCAGACAAAAACAAATCAAGGTCTGCCGAGTTTATGGTTCCGTTCTCATCCCAGTCGGCCTTTGAATCTCTTAGCGTATACCAAGTTTCAAACAATTCCGTATCGCTCTCGTCTTCAACTCCATCAATATTGAGATCAAAAGGTCCCGACCAGTTGAGTGAGGCCGTATGTCCATAAGAGTAACTTGGGTTTTCCATATGGGGCCAAAAAGTGATCTTAAAGTTAGACGCAGTGTGCGGTTCTGTCTTTATTCTTGCGACTTGGATGCTCGGGTTGAGTGTATCTCTCAACTGAGTTTGAAACTTGAATTCATCAAAGCTCGCGACCGAATGAGCATTCAATAGAATTGATCCATAGGGATTGGGAGGGGGCCACATCCCCAAATACTGCCATCCCGGTTCCCCCGGGGTTCCGTACTGATTGGCGTAATAATATCCCCCCGACATTCCTGGCAGGAGATAAATCACATAGTCCCGTATTAGGTTTTCAAACGTCGGAATTTGCGGGGAAGGTAGTGTGACATCAACGATGAGTGATCGATAATTCTTCATCTCAATTGATTTCTGATTCCAAGACACTTCAAATCCGAGAGTCGCTTTGTAGATGAGGGGGTTATATATTTTTGCGCCCGAAGGAATATGAATTACAAATTTATCGCCATCCACCTCTGTGTAGAGAGTGTTGCCATATGAAGGGAGAGGAATCGTAGCTGATGAAGGCAAGTAAACAGGAATAGTATAGGGCTCTTGAAAGGCGATGGCATCATCCACCGAGATCAATGAGAGGCTCAGAGAAGTTGCAAGCAACAAAATCATGACAAACGGCTCCTTCGTGCATCGCAACTCACGCACTCAGAGCATAAAAAAAAGGGCGACTGGTGTCGCCCTTTTTAAATTCATCTCGTGAAAGATGATGACTGCTTAGTGCATGTCTCCGCGACCGCGTCCACCGCCGCCACCGAAACCACCGCGACCACGGCCACCGCCGCCTCCGCCGCCGCCACCAAATCCACCTCGGCCGCGTCCACCGCCGCCGCCGCCGCCGCCACCAAATCCACCGCGACTTTCACGGGGTTGCTGAGGACGGGCTTCGGTCACTGTGAGTGCTCGGCCTTCGAGATCAGTTGAATTAAATTGTTGAATTGCACTTGCTGCTTCTTCATCGCTCGACATTTCTACAAAGCCAAAGCCTTTGCTGCGGCCAGTAGCGTGATCGATGATGACTTTCGCGGATTCTACTTTTCCAGCACCAGCGAATTTGTCAGCCAAGGTTTGTTCCGTTACAGAAAACGGAAGGTTTCCAACGTACAGTTTTTTTCCCATTTTGCCTCCTTAACAGGGCATATATCAGTCTTCGGAGGCTCAAGCGACATGCTCAGGAACGCTCACAAAAGGACCTAGTTACTATTACTTTTTCAAAATAACAGCAGTCGGTCCGCTCGGCTAGCCCGAAAACCTCTAAAAACGGACCCCCAAACCTAAGCCAAGGATTACGGGTACTTCGTCGTTTATCTTCCCGGCATAGGTCATGGCACGGGCTCGAATATCGACATTAATATCTGCCTGTCGCAAAAGCTCTAGACCCGCTTCTGCTGTCCCAATGAGACCCCAGTGGCTGACGTCGTCATAGTATGTGTAGTCGCTGTTTCCATAGGTTGAGGTGACGGCTCGAGGAGTCGAAAAATTTCCAAATCCCATTCCTCCTCCCAAAAAGACACCGAGTGTTCTGGTCTGATAAAGATAGTAATCCACGCTTAAGTTGTTGGCCCAGATAAATGCTTTATGTTCACCGTTGCCGTCAATGCCGTCTCCCGACTGACCCATAAAATCGGTATGGAGATGAACTCGAATCGGTTCTACGTTCCACGAGTATCCGAATCCGATGGAGAACAATGGATCTTGTGTACCAAGCGCCTGAGTTGCAGCGCCAAATCCAGAGATGTCCACCTGAAACCCTCCGAGTGCTTTCAGTCGAGAAGGATCGCGTGATTCTGCATTGAGAGCTGTTCCGCGACTGACGGTATCAATAATACTTTTGTTCTCGGCAACAGCCTGAACAAGCCGAGGGAGTGCAAAATCCAGCTCCTCAATACTACTGATCTTTGCTTTTTGTGAGCGCACGATTTTTCCTCGCTCTTTGAGTGTCAACGTCACAAGCGCCGCAGTCTTAAGACCTACCAAAGAAGCATCCAAAGTCCTTTCACTCGCCAGATCCACTTTGATCAGTGGGGAACTTGAGAGAGATTGGTTGAGAAACTCTTGAAGAATATCTTTCACCGCCACTTCTTCATTAACGACGCTGGCCTTACCGCCAGAGATGACGAGGACATCGGCTAAGATTTGAGTGGGTGAGATTCCTGCAATGCTCAAAATCAATGAGAAGGTGATTTTTGTGAGGGTTGTCTGTTTCATTTCTTTCTCCTTTGTTGGTTTCTGTACACCCCCAACCTAACGCAACAGCGTCAGAATTCACCTAATTGTAAGTTACATAGAAACTAAATTGGAGAATGGCTCCATTTCCGCGATATCTAAGGGCAAGAAATGTTCCTTGAACAAAATACTATTATATTACTTTGTAATTTGTGCAGCCTTTGGCTTGGATTGAAAGTAGGCCAGTAGTCCGAGGCCGAGTCCCAAGGCGCCGCCACCCACTTGAAACCAAACAAATCTCGTGAGCGCCCAGTCGACGGCGGGTCGACAGTTCACACCGATATCTACGGGAGGTTCAAAATACCAAGCGATCATCGTAGGGACAAACAGTGTCGAAACAATTATTCCCACAGCGAGACCCGATATCAAAAAGGCTAAGAGGCGTTTCATTTTGCAGGGACCTCCGTCTGAAGTGCGATTTTTTTATCCAAAAATTTTCTCAATCCTCTGGGGTCATCCGTGATGATTCCGTTTACTCCCCATTCAAGCATCCTCTCCCAGTGCGCTTCGCTATTGACTGTCCACGGGATGACTTTGATTCCCACTGCCTGAAGGATTCTGACCTGCTCTCGAGTCACCCACTGTGCTTGCGGAGAATAAATATCAGCTCCTGTCAGTCGAACCATCCGGACTGGATCGATGGGCAGGGTGCCCTGAATCAGTACCGAGGTTCTCATCTTTGGCGCGATCTCTTTGATGGCCATCAGAAGTCGATGATCAAAGGACTGAATGATTGTTCGGTCTTCGAGTTTGAGCGCTCGAATCGAATGAACAAGGATCGATGCAAACTCCTGCGGCTCAGGGGAGAGTTCGGGGTTTGAAGGGAGTGATTTTGCTTCAATATTAAACTGAATCTTTGCTGAGTGCGGATGAGAAAGGCTCGTGATGCGCTTTAAAACATCTTCGAGTTGAGGGATGTTGACCGGACTAGTTCCACATTCAAACTTTTGAAGCGTTGCCCAAGTCATTTTGCGAATCGCAAGGGCCTGGGTAATCGCAGATCCGTCGCGCCCCCGACACAATTGATTGTTGAGGTAGAGGTCATGATACACGACTAAAACATCGTCGCGTGTCACACCGACATCCATTTCGAGGACATCAGCGCCTTGAGACAACGCAAACTCAAAGGCGGGGAGAGAGTTTTCAGGGTAATTCGCTCGGGCCCCACGATCGCCATGAATTTCAATGGGATGCGTCGGCAGGGCGCTTAGCAAGGTCGTCAGCAAAGCCAGAGAGGTCATGGAGTTAAGGTAAGGTCTTTCACTGCATCTTCACAACACAAGTTTGGGGTGCCTTTGGTTTTCTTTTTTGGGCCCAGTGTGATAGCGGTTCTTTCAAATGAATCAAACAGCTTCACCATTTTATGATCAGGGCGATACCCATACGTTTTCGGATTGGCTTGTGACGAGCCTGTGGAATATCGGAGTAGATAACCCTGCTGAATTTTATGTAGGAGTTTTGCCGGATATCACATCGGTTGTTGCAAGGGATGGCCAACGACGTGCTCAAGCCCAGTGGGATAAGATTGAGGAGCTCAATCAGGCTCAACTCACCCCTGTGGGGCAAGCACTCAAAAAGGTGATGGCTGGGCATCACTTTGTGGATCTGGCGGCGGGTCGAATGCATCTCTCCGTTGTTGCTCGAATTGTAGCAGAGAGTTTTGGAGCCCTTTCTTATACAGGCGTCGATCTCAACTATGGAGGAGATTCATCGATTACAAATGAATTTCGTCATCAAGGATTTCGAGCTCAATTTTTGAAGCAAGAGATCGTGAGTTTTTTAAAGTCCTTTCAAAAGCCGGGACCCGTCACCTTTTACCTCTCCGGTGTTGAGAGTGATGCGGCCGACGCTGATTCAGTAAAGTCGGAGCTTTTGGATCTCTTGCAATCAAAGACCTCGGCTGGAGATTTTGTTGTGATTGGACCGGGCACGACGGATTTTGATGTCACAACTCGCAAGTTCAAAAAAATAGCGAACGATCATTATCATTTTGTGTTTAAACGAAAGCACGATGGAATCTTCGGATTCTTCCTTGATCTGCTTCCATAAGCGCGAGCTGTGATTCCGTGAGATCAACGAGATCCTGGATATCATGAGACACAATTAAGACTGGGACTTTTGTTTCTTCAAAGACTTGAATCATAAAGTCTTTGGTTAACTTCTTGGAAGCGGGATCTAGGGCAGAAAAAGGCTCGTCGAGCATCACGAGTCGTGGCCCCCAAATCAGTGCACGAGCGAGCGCGAGCTTTTGTCTTTCGCCTCCAGAGATTTCAGAAATTTTCTGAGAAGCATTATTGAGTTTCAATCGTTCAAGCCATGGCTGAGATAGCTCGAGGATTTTTTGCGAAGAAAACTTTCGGAGCTTAAGTCCGAGAATCAAATTTTCTTTCAAGCTCAAGTGCGGCAAAAGACCTTGGTTCTGAAAAACCATTCCAAAATCTCTTTTTTCAATTGGAATGTTTTTGAGTGATTGGGTGCCCCATTTAATTTCTCCTGAATCGGGCTCCATGGCACCGAGAATCAGCTTGAGGAGTGAGGTCTTGCCCCCACCACTTCGTCCACTTATTCCAAGTCTTTCTTGAGGGCCTATTTTGAAGTGAGCGTGGAGCTCAAAATCGCCAAGTCCTTTTTGAATGTTTTGAAGGATGAGACTCATGGATTCCTGGCTCCTCTTGCAAGAATGGCACTGAGACTAAAGCACAATACAAAGAGCAACAAGCTAAGGAGTTCAGCGCGCGCAAACTGATACTGACCCATCGCTCGAGAGAGTTGAATGGAAATCGGAGCAAAACTCTCTGAATAAAAAAGAGACACTGCAGCGACCTCCCCCAGACTGGCACATCCCACAAGGGCGCCCACCATGCCCAAGGGGCGCCGCCATCGGGGCCACTCGACAATCCAAAAACTTTGCCAAGAGGATGCGCCGAGACTTCGGACGGCGTCGAGCTCTTGATCAAAATTTTGACCTTGATGCGCGGCAAGCCATCGATAGCCAAGAGGCAAAAAGAGCACGCCTTGTAAGATGGCGATAAAAGTAAAACTCCCTTCGAGTGGATCCAGCCAATTCGAGTAGGTGATCCAAAGGGCAAGACCGATGACGAGTGGCGAAAGCCCACTAGAAAACAAGACGAAAGCATCATGTTTTAGGGATCGAGCTTTGGTTCCAAAAAAGAGGCAAGCGCAGAGTAAGAGCACAAGTGTGATGACTGTGAGTGCGAGTGCGAGAGATTGAATGGCCGCGTGAATAAACTGAGAACTTAAAAGATAGGGGAGTTCATCCATCCAGTTCTTTGAAATCAAGAAGGGGACAAAGTAAATCAGACTAAATCCTGCGCAAAAGAGTCGGGTCCAAAATATTCTATTTGCTGAAGCAGGTTCTTCAGTCGGGACTTGAGTCTCATGGGGCTCAGTGGGTGTGATTAAAAGCCTAGCCATCAAAAGCCAGGGGATGAGGGTTAGGAGAATCTGCCAGAGTCCAATGGCGAATGCGGAGTTCCAATCCGGAACACCGCTGCGAATTCGAAAAAGCAAACTGGTTTCTAGGGACTGATGAGGAGGGCCGCCCCCCAGAATCAGAACAATTGCAAAACTTGAAATGCAAAGACAGAAAACCTGAAGTAAGGCGGTGGCTGCTGCCGTTCGGGAGTGGGGCCAGATAATGTACTTGAACTGCGCAAAGAGGCTTCCTCCCAAAGATTTGACGCTCAGGATTTGAGAAGGTGGAATCTTGGACAGGCTGTTTAAAAGGATGGATGTGAAAAGCGGCGTATTAAACACGACGTGAGCGAGCACAATTGCAGTCAGCGAATATTTTAAATCGACAGGGAGAATGTTTAACCAAGTAAAGCAGGCGACCAAGGAGGGAATCCCAAAGGGAATGATCAAAAAAGTCTGTATCCATTGATCTCCTGATACGCCTGACTTCCAGAGCCAGAGGGCCAGCATGCTCCCAAAAATTGCAGAAAGGACACTGCTCCATGCCGCCTGCCAGAGCGAAAATTTCAAGGTCGCAAGAATCCCAGGATCAAAAACGGCCGTCAGGATTTGAAAATTGGATCCAACCGAAAACACCAGATACAAAAGAGGAGCAAAAACAAAGAGGCCAATAAATATGTGGGCGACCGACGGCAGTAGCTTCTTGATCATGGGGTTTGGGTCAGGACTATCTGTTCCCATTGTTTGAGGAGTTGATCGGCGGACACCGGTGTTCTGGGCAAGGCCTTATAAGTCGGGAGTCGCTTAAAGGATTCGGGCAGTTCGACGTCTTGTCTCGCGGGAAACATCCAATTGGTTTGAGGAATCTTGGTTTGAATTTCTGGGGAGACTAGAAGATTGAGAAGTTGTCTTGCTTGAGATTTTATCGTGTCACTCCAAGCACCATGGACGAGCATTGCTCCTTCGATTTGGAGCGGCAGGCCCTCTTCAAAAACAATCGCTCGATATCTTTGTTGAGTATCTCCATTTTCGTCGTGGTAGGCCTGAGATGTCAGATAACTCCAAACAAGAGGAGCTTCGCCTTTGAGAAACAGAGCGTAAGCTTCGTCCCATCCACTCGGCATGGTCAGCCAATGGCGTTTCAAATCCGACCAATACTGAACCCACTTTGGACCTTTCACGGAATGCGTCCAAGTCAAAAACCCTAAACCCGTGGTTGAAGTTCTTGGGTCTTCCAAAATGAATTTTCTTTGATATTTTTTGTCCAATAGATCAGTAAGCTTTTGTGGGGGAGGCAACTTCAATTTTTGAAGTTGTTGTGTATCCGCCATGAAGGCGTGCGGTGCAAAGTCGAAGGGGAGAAATCCGGATTCAATCTGGAGTTCTTTGGACATCTGATCCAATCCCACAGGTCTCCAGGTTTCCCAATTTTCGGCGTAGTCTCTCACTTGCGACCAGATATTTTGATCAATCCCGATGAGGACATGGGGAATATTTTTTTGGTTCTTTTGATCTAACAAAAATCGTGCGGTCATCTGTCCCCCATCTCCAGAGGGAAGGACCTGAACCTCGCAATTGCACTTCTTGCGAAACTCTTCAAAAAGTTTTTCGCCGAGTCCACCTGAGGCCATCAAGCTATCGTAGCAATAGACTCGAAGAATTTCGGGCTTGGGTTTGGAGCAGGAGGCAAGATTAAATGCGGTTATGAAAATAAAAAACAAATTTATAAGTCGCACCTGATTTTCTCCTTGGCTCAAACGCGAGAGCCTCATAAGTTTTTTACTTGAGGGTGATGGGGAGAGGAATCATAAAAGCTTTTATTCTCGTCCTTGTCTCAGGGCTGACGTCGCTCGAAGCGGCTCCTTGGAACGAGTTTCAGAAGGCCTGCCGCAGGATCTTCACGAAGGTAACGTATTTTAACTTCAGAGACGCCCGCCATCCCCTGAGCATCTACTCTCCTTTGACTCGCATTCCGGGGGTGATTGATGCCGTGGCTGTCGCGATTAAGAATCAAGATGGAAAATATCTCCTCAATTTGAGGGGGGCATCTCCCATGAAGCATATGTGGGGCTTTTTGGGCGGGAAGCTCGATCCTCAAGAAACCATTGCAGATGCTGCGCGCCGTGAGGTTCTTGAAGAGGCAAACATTGAAATCACTGGCCTCACTTTGAACCTCACTCATTTTGCCTATCTGCACGAAAATGGATTTCGCTATAGAGTCTTTGTCGTCATCGCAGAGGGATTTTGGGGAGAGCCCAAAATCATGGAAGCGGATAAGGCGCTTCAGATGGAATGGTTTGCCATAGATAAACTTCCCCGTCCCTTGACCACGGCGACTCTCGAATTTTTTAAGAAAAATCAATAGAGAGTGGCTCTAAAAACTCTGGCATTTTTGCCCGATCATTCTTTCAAAAGCCCGATGGCAAGCCGTCGGGATGAGTTTAAAGCCGGTTTGAACTCGGCACTCCCCTTGCAAGCTATAGAGCGTGAACATCAAACAATGTTCAACAGATGTGCGGAGATGTTTAACGTGAATTCCTTAACCAAAATCTTGTTCGTCATCAGTGGGGGTGCCTTTATTGCAGGCTGCGCCGGAGCGCCTCCTGTCAGTCTTTCCAATCGGGGTCAAAATCAGACGAGCTTTGGTACCCCTGATAATACGGGTGGCGAAAGCAATGTTCCGGCATGTCTTACCTTAGGAAGCGAGCAGTCCTTTCCGATTCAAACGGACGTTGTTCGTGGAGCGAACGTCGTTTTTGTTCTTGATGATAGCGGTTCGATGGATGGAGAAATCGCGGATGTAAGTTCTCGCATGAATGCGTTTATTACTGGGCTCGAGCAGATCACAGATCAACTCAAACTGATTTTGATTTTTAGTATGACCGGAATCAACGGAAGCGCGTTTCCTTCTGGGGCTCCCAATCCGTTCCAGAGTGTTATTACTCAAGGCAAAGCCCTTTACGTTCCCGAAGCTGTCGGTTCTCGATTTGCCGATGGCGCAATCTTCAAGTCTTTTGGACTTTCTGACTTTGCTCAACGACTGCCTTCGAGTGTTCCTTTAGATGCTGGCGGGTCACTCGCCTCAAATTGTGTGGGAGCTGGGAAGTATTTTCGCCCTCGCCACAATCAAGACGGAATGAGTCTAGGTCAAGTCACCTCAGCGTGTATCAATTTGGGCGGCAGTCCGCGATCCAGTCGGACGGGCAATCCCAATCAACCCTTCAGTGGACCTCTCGGATATTTGACGACGGGAGTTTCTACCAATGTTGTTGTTTTTAGTGATGATGATCTCAACGTGAATGGAAGCTTCTCGACGGGCGGAAACGGACTGGAGCTTGTGAAGAATACTTTTGACGATGTGTTTTCACCTCTCGGCGCGCCAGCCTATTATCACTCCGTGGTCGGATTGACACCCGGAGGAGAAATTGTGAATGTCGGGACAGAGCACAGAGCCCTAGCTGCTGCCAGTGGAGGTTCCGAAGATGATCTTGCGGCGCCCAACTATGACGATGTTTTAAATCGCCTAAAACTCAAAATTCAGTTTTCAGAGCAGGTGGTCACTCTCTCATGCCAAGCAGATACAAGTTCATTACAGGTCTACTTGGATGGCGTTCAGTTAACATCTTCAGATTATCAGTTCAATTCAACGACGAGAGAAATTCGGCTCCTTCCCTCAGTGTTTGGCCCTGAAGACGAGGGCCAGACTATGACTCTTCGAGTCGTCTTCGGAAGCTAATCACAAATTCAAAAAATGGTTGCCTGACGATCAAAGTCGATGAAATCTGAGTTCATGCAGGTAACAGCGGATATGCGTATCGAAGATTCACATGATGTTCGTACTTTTGCCCAGGTTTTGAGGCACTGGGCTGAGACTCACCGAGAACTCAGTGTGATCGACGTACTGGCAAAGGCCGAGTCTCGGGGGATGTCGGCGTCCGAACTCATACTTGGATATGCCAGCGCCTTTAAAGAGCTGCTCCAGAAGCACTCTCAACGCTTGCCGGAAAACTTGCGCGCGCTGCTTCCTAAAGCCATTAAGATTTCAGAGGATTCGGTGAATTTAGAATCCTATACTTACGGCAAGGCCAAATACTAAATTTGTTTAGGGTTGAGATTTTGCTTCGGTAGCCGCGGTCGTCGTTGGGGTATAAGCTCTTGCGGCCTCCAATCGACTCATGATGGCGTTGCATCTCATCTCATTGTGTTGAGCGAGAGGATTCTTGGGGCTGAGCCCTCGCATACGATCGACGACTTCTTCAACTTTCATGATCGCTGCGGGCAAGTCGATAAGTGACATCAGGCGGGCGCGATCTTCTCCTAGATCTCCCGCGCGATGAGGAAATTTCCGTTCCATCGAGCGCAAGTGCAAAAGATCTGCCATAAAATAAGGAATTACCGACAGAATCTGGATCATTTTCCCTAAGGAACTCGCCTCTCCCGCACTGTTAGTAAACAAAAGCGCGGCATCCTGTAAAAGCATTCGAGGCCAAGCGGATATAAGCTCTCGTTGTGAAAAGGTTTTATCAAATAATTTAAAGTAGCGCCCTTCATTCAAGCCGTACTTTTCTCGCTGTCGAGGAATAATGCTCGAAATCGTAGAGCCCACCTTGTCGACCAAGCTAATCGTTGCGCTTGAGAGGTAAACGCGAGGAGAAATAAACGCAACCCAGCCCCCCAGAATCGCAGACTTCACCACCAATAGAGGAATATGAGTAATCATTCGAATTCCGACTTCTCCAAAATAGTTGCCTGGCAAGCGACAGATTCGGTCGTAAGTTTTTGAAAACGTTCCCAGCATCCAGGCGTAGCTAAATGTTGTGACCGCCGTCAGTGTGAGATGAAAGTCAGTCGCTTCGGGATGAAAGAGATGAAACACTGATGCTGCGATCACCGCCTGTCCCCCAGCGGAGATCAGTGACTGAAATGCTTTTCGCCAAGAAGCGCTCTCGGCCACAGCGTTTCCAATCTTCAGTGCCTTTTCGGAGAGTGACCGACCCCGAGGAATCTCTATTACCTCAGTAATTCTTTCATTGGGATTCTGAGGATTCACAATCGAATCCTTTGCGAGCATGACATCGGCATCCGTATACACGTTGATTCGATCAGTGAGTTTTTTCAGGCGAGGCCAATAGTCTTCCCACGAAGCCGAAAGTGAGCGCATGCTGCCATCCTTGCGCCGATTGATTTCGAGCGGGATGTCCGCTCTGAGAATTCTCTTACGCTCCTTTGAATGAAGCTTCTTGGGAATGGGTTGGCTAAAGTCTGTACGAAAGTCTTCGCGAGGAGCCTGCTTAAAAATCACAAGTTCTTCTTGAGGGGTCGTTGATTCAATCAAAACCAATTCAAATCGATCTTGGATCGCATTCGAAAGAAAAGTCCCCCCTTCGATCCCTTCCAAAAAATAGCTCGCCGGATACTGCCCTGATTCATCCAGAGTGGGCCTGCCGGAGGTATAAATCAGGCGCCCCATTTTTTTTACAACTGAAACATAAATTCGGTGCTCACGGACCGCTTGCAAAAATCGCTCGCGCGCTGGAATTGCATGAGCCTTTCGCATCCTTTCAATTTGGGCTTGATACTTTTGGATTCGCTTATTGGACTGCCGGATTTCTTTACTTTCGTCGCGCGTAAGGACGTTGAGGCTTCGCGATTCATTCTCCTCAAACCTCTTAAGGCTGTCTTCGGAGAGACTCTTTTGAAATTTATTCTCGTCTTCAATTTTGGAGCGAAGCTCTCGGACTTCAGAAATAGTTTCAAATTCAACTTGAGCTTCGAGCTTCATGCGCTCGAGTTCGCGATTAGCGAGTCGTCTAAGGCTGTCATAAATCTGGTCCATCTCTTCAGGCAAAAGAGAGTCGGAGTGGTTTTGAACTGTATTCCAGTTGCCACTGGTCTGAGAATATAAAGGAGAAGTGCAGATTGCAGAGACGATGAATCCTAGGACCGCCAGGATTTTAAAGATACCCCTCTGCAACGTCATGGAGCGCCGACTCTAATCGAGGTTATAAATCGCGACAATCAAGGTTCGATCAAGATCTGTTGGCCACAAATCTCGAGAGGACCCTGACATTAACGTGAGATCAATCGATTTGCGAAGAGTTTAATCAGATTTAAAGAGGCGATCGCAGGGGACCTAAGTCTTTGAATAGTCATGAGATTTTTAGATCAAAAATACAGAATTCTTTTCTGCTGAAATCCAAAAATTAAGATATAAGGACAGCGAGATAGATGAAGTTCTTTCACAATCTTTTGAGGGGCTCTCGGCGCAAAGATCTGTTGCGGATCAGGGGACTCTTCGCCTCAGCGATTTTGCTTTCTAGTTTTTTTAGTCTCCATGCTCAGCCCAGTGACAATCAATTTGATGGAATCCCTTTTGATGACATCAGCAATCCCAAGTCGGTTGATCCTGAAAGTTTTCAGCAAGAGAATTTTGAAATGGATCTTCCGGGGACGTCTTATGATTTGCAGGAGGGTTTTGGACGTGCCCAGAGTGGGACTGAGGACATGGTGGAATCTTATCAGAGAATTGCAAAGTTTCTCGGCAAGAATGCGCCCATTCAGCTCCATGAGTTGAGCCCCGAGGCCTATACTGAATTTGTCACGCAGTTAGAGAATTTTCGGTTGCATTGGGAGAGCGAAGAAAAGCAACGGCGCCTGGCCAATGATCGAGGAATCCTGAGCTCGCGTGTACCCAACGAGGCTCAGTTTTTGATCTTTGATGAGATTCTTAAGCAGCCCGCAGAGGCTATGAGGGCGAGCTTGAATTTGGCTCTCCAGCGTTCTCAGAGAGCACCTCTCTCAGAGGAGGAGGCTCAAGAGGTTTTGAGGCTGAGCCGAGAGGTTGTTGAGTTGGGGGTTCGCTTGATTCAGAATCCTCCAAAAGAACTCTTAAAATATCTTAAGTATCGTGATGCAACTGATCGACTGCGATTCCTTGCAGATCGAAATCGCATTCAACTTCCCCTGCGCCCCAATGGAATGCCTTATGAGCAAAAGTCGGATCTCGAAGGCAAAGCTCGGGCGGAGATTACTTGGGCGGGAGAGGCCCCAATTATTCGAGTTATTCTTCCAAATCGGGCAGAGCGGATTGTCATCCGAGACGATCGATTTACCTCACGCCTTGATCCCTTTTATCAATTGTTTATCGCACGACAGCTCGTCAGGGCGGGCAACGGCACCGGTACAGACGTTCTTACGTTGGCGTATCTGCAAAATCAAAATTCGGGACGCGGACCTTTTGTTTCTGAGTTTACAGTGCGACCTCCCAATTTATCCTTTCAGCGAATGAGTACATTTAAGGTCGCGGCTTTTCCTCCGATTTCTCAGGACGCGATGACTTTCGCCGTCTTTTATGTGTTCGCTATGTCGGGGCTTGGTTTTTTTAATGAGTATTTGGTGGCAGAAGGGATGCCCAAGATTGATTCCACTTTGATTACAGAGGGGCTCTATAGTCTTTTCAACCCAAATACTGCGAAAGAAACTTGGGGTGCTGTCTTTGGATTTTATAGAGATCACATTAAGCCCCTTCAATCGCATATTGTATTGTCGACGTTGATTGGGCTCTTTCACCCGACGTATCGATTTTTAATTTATCATGGGCCGCAGTGGTGGCAGTCGCTTAAGCATTTTGGCATCATTAGTTTTCCTGCAGGAGCATGGACCGAGTTTATTACGCGGGGGCCTAGTACGAGTGGCGCAATTCATGTGGCAGAGAACTCTCTCTTTAACAATACCGTGCGACCTCACCTCTATGCCGCACCAACTGAAAGGTCACTGTATCGACTCAATACTTGGAAGCTCAAGTTTTGGCCGCGATGGAAGTGGCAGCAGTTTGAAACAGAGCTGATTGGGTTTTTGCCCAGTTTTTTTGCAAAATATGCTGCGCTCAGAGATCTAACGATCAATGACGCTCCCGTGGGTCGTTATGCCTTTGGTATTTTGCTTCCGGTCGCTTTTCTTTCGACCTATGCCTATTTTAGGTATTCGAAGGATGCAGATTTTTCGGATGCTCGCCGCAAAATAGTGGAGGGATTTTGGAGTCCATTTTCTCTGGGCGTCATGACTTTTTATTATTGGAGAATGTTTGAATTGGATCATATGACCATTCTGGGGGCTGGGCAGTTCGGAGAACATTTTGGTTACTGGATGAATTACCTCTTACCCACGGCAATTGGAGTTTTGAGGGGAGGCGCAATTTATGGGGCCAAAATCGAAGCGGGAAAAATTCAGAAGCCTTCTTTGATTTTAAAGGCTTTTGCGTTGCCTGGCCATTTAACGAGTAAAGTTTGCAAGTCAGTTCTAGTAAGTTTACGTCAACCTTATTCCTCCAAAAATTTCAGTACTGACTTTCAGGATTTCTTGCCCTAGGCTCTGGGCACTATGGAAAATCCCCTTTTTACTTCAGACGGTTTTTTTCACGTTCTTCGCTGGATTCATTTTATGGCGGGGATCGTTTGGATTGGTCACCTCTATTATTTTAATTTTTCTCAGACGCCGTTTTTTGCGGAAGCTGATGCGACGACAAAGTCCGCTTGCATCCGCTCATTGGTGCCGAGAGCCCTCTGGTGGTTTCGATGGGGAGCTTTAGCCACTTTTTTAAGCGGGCTTGGAATGCTTCATATGGAATCCATGCGTTCTGGAATGGGGATTTTTGCCACTTCTTGGGGAGTCTGGATCTTGATTGGTGCTGGATTGGCAACGATCATGGCGGCCAATGTGTGGTTTATTATTTGGCCAAATCAAAAAATCATTATTGCTTCTGCTCAAGCCGTTGCATCTGGAGGCCAAGCAGATCCTCGTGCGGCGGATGCGGGAGCTCGAGCATCGGTCGCCTCTCGAACCAACGTTTTGTTTTCCATTCCCATGTTGTTTTTGATGGGGGCTTGCCGGCATTTGCCTCTGCAGCTGCCTGAGATTCCTAATTTTATGATGGTGACGATCGCTGTGACTCTGTTGACGGCCATCATTCAGTTGAATGCCATGTTTGGAAAAATGGTAGCTCCGATTAAATCGATTGCGGCCGTAATCCACTTTGGATTGATTCTCACGCTGGCTTATTACTTTTTGACGATTTATTTGATTTAAGGCGTGAATCTAAATTCATTTTTTATATTGGTGTTTTTTGTGGGGGCTGGATGTAAATCCGGCCCTCAGAATTCTGACCCGCTCGTGTCACGGGGCCGGGTCGTGTATTCCAGTCAATGTACTTCTTGTCATCATACGGATCCAAAATTGGCTGGGGCATTAGGCCCGGCAGTCGCTGGGAGTTCGTTGGAGTTACTCAGCGCGAGAATCCTCGAGGCCAAGTATCCTGAAGGCTACATTCCAAAAACTGCACCGGGATCAGGAAAGGCGTTAATGCCTGCGATGCCTCATTTAAAGGCAGACATTCCTGCTATTCATGCGTATCTCAATTCTTTGCAGTGATTCGATCTCAAATTTCTCAACAAGTTAGTCTTCGGGCTCTGGTGAAGCAAAACTTGCCGGCCTATTTAAAGGGAACACTCTGGCTCCTGATCATTGATTTGTTGGGATTTACATTTCCTTATCTCGTTAAAGTCGTAATTGATCGATTGCAAAATCGACCTCTTCCGCAATGGATGCCAACGGATTGGGCACATTTGGGAGGAGGGTATTTCTTGATCTGTATATCCCTTCTCTACATCGGAGTGGCGGCCTTTGTGGCGCATGGTCGTTATTGGTGGCGAGTCTATTTTATCTGGTCGACATTTCCTGTAGCAAGTCGCATGCGGGAGAAAGTCTTTGCGCATATTCATGCTCAGCCCCTTTCGTTTTTTAAATCCCGAAAAGTAGGAAATTTGCTTTCTGCTCTTTCATCCGACTCTGAGAATATGCGCATGCTTCTGGCTATTGGTGCCTTGATGCTGGTCGATGCTCTGATCAATTTTATATTTTTTCCAATTATTCTGTCTCAGCTCAGCGCTTCATTGACCTTGATTGTCATTCCGCCACTTTTACTGACGGCGGGGATCGCGATTTTTTGGAGTGATCGCCTTTCGATTTACTATGAGCGCGTGCAAGAGATCACGGCGCAGCTCAGCGCACAAGCCTTTGAACTGGCATCTGGAATTAGAGTCCTCAAAGCTTTTCGTCGCGAACAAAGCTTTCATAATGAATTTGTTCGAGAGAGTCGTCGACTCAAGGACGCAAGCATGAAAGTTGCGCAGTTCCAGACTTTCTTCGTTCCGGGATTAGACTTTGCTTTGGGACTTGGCATGGTCCTCGCGGTGATTTTTGGAGGCCTGAGAGTGATCGAGGGAACCATGGCACTCTCTGATTTTGTGGCGTTTCAGCTTTATATTGCCCATCTCGATTGGCCCATGATGGCGTTGGGATGGTTTATTCAAATGTATCGATCCGCCAAAGCGTCTGAGAAGCGCGTTCACGAGCTGACAGAGGTTGCGCCAAGTATTCATCGCGAGACAGAATTGAAACGAATTCCCTTTGATGCTCATTTTGATTTGAGGATTGAGAACCTCTCGCTGGCTTTTGATCAGGGACGCCATCGCTTGTTTGAAAATCTCAATTTCCAAATCCCAGCTCACTCTTGGATTGGAGTGACAGGACCCGTGGGCGTGGGAAAGTCCCTCCTTTTGGAATTGCTCAGTCGCCAGCGAGATCCTGATCGGGGGGCGGTGTTTTTTCGTGGGCAGAACCTGCGCACTCTGGATCCGGCAGAAATCATGAGGCAGATTTTGTATATTCCTCAGGAGACATTTTTGTTTTCGCGTAGCCTTAAGAGAAATCTAACACTTGGCTTGGAGGGAGAGCTAAAAGACCCCGAGATCTGGGAGCTCCTAGAAGCTTTGCGCTTTGATCAGCAGATGCTTCTGGATCGTGGAGGTCTCGATGTCAAGTTGGGCGAAAGAGGAGTCAATTTGTCGGGGGGACAGAAGCAAAGACTATCCTTAGGCCGAGCCCTTTTGCGTCGTCGGGATGTCTACTTGTTTGACGATTTGTTTTCGCATGTGGATGCGGAGACCGAAGCTCACTTGTTGAACGCGCTCCGAAAGTATCTTCCACAAGGCGCCACAGTAGTTTTGGTGTCTCAACGTCTAGAGACTCTGCTTCAGTGCTCTCAAATTCTTGTGCTCAAAGAATTGGGGATTGAATCTTACGGCCCAGCCCAAGAGGTTCTTCGCACAAGTGGATTTTTGCGCGAGCTCCATCAGATACAAAACATCCTCAGCCAGGATCTTGTGATGCAGGGGGGATTCCGTGAGTAAGACGACGGTCACTGCTTACAGTCAGATTCTGCAGCTGCTTAAGCCCTATCGATGGAATGTTTTTTGGGCCGTCATTTTGGCCCTCCTGCCTGGATATTTTACGGTATGGAGTCCCTATATCTTAGGGCGTCTCATCGATCAAGGCCTTGTACTCCAAGATATGCACGCGTTCTGGGCGCTTGCCGTTGTGATTTTGGGAATCAAGTGCATTCTCTTTTTTGTTAAGGCCTCGGTGACATACTGTCTGGCTGCGTTTGGGCTTCAAATCCTTGTTGATTATCGCGATCAGCTCTTGAGCCGAATTCTGAGATATCCCGCTCGATTTTTTGACAAGATTTCCTCAGGAACATTGACCACTCGTTTGACGAGTGATGTGAACGCAGTTCAGGAGCTGTTTTCAACCGCTTTAGTGCCATTAATTGGAAACATTTTTTTGATCTTCGGGGTAATGGTGTCGATGTTTATCATTGAGTGGCGACTGGCATTAGCAGCACTTTCGGTTTGTCCCCTTCTCATCTGGCTTACTGTTTCCTTTGATCATCGAATTCGTCGGCGATTTGGATTTATGCGATCCACACTCTCGTCGCTGAATTCGTTTTCGGCAGAGACCTTTTCGGGGCAGCGAGAAGTGAGAGTTCTGGGTGCAGTAGAAAGAGTAAAATCTGAATTTTTGAGTCTCTCTCATCGTCTTCAGACTCGAAACATTAAAGCGGTAAGAGAGTATGCACTCTACAACCCGATGGTTCCCTTTCTAACGGCGATGATGGATGTGGTGATCTTGGGTTTTGGTGGATACCTTGTCCTTCATCAACAAATGACGGTGGGAGAGGTTGTCGCCTTTTTGGGATACGCCAGTCTGTTTGCGTGGCCGGTTCGTGATTTTGCGGAGAAGTACACAGTTCTTCAACAGGCGTTGGCCGCGGTCGATAGACTTTTAGAAGTGTCAGATCATCCTCTGGAAGACGATCATGGAAAAGAGATTCTCAGCGAATCAGTCAAAATCGAATTTGATCGAGTCACATTTGCTTACGAATCTCGAGCAGGAAATGCGGTTGAGAATTTAAGTTTTTCTGTAGCAGCAGGAGAGAAGGTGGCCCTGCTTGGGGAAACGGGATCTGGTAAGACGACCACGTGCGGGTTGCTCATGCGATTTTATAAACCGTCCGAAGGTCGAATTCTTTTGAATGGACGACCAATTGAAGACTACTCTTTAGAGACTCTCAGATCTGGCTTAGGGTGGGTTTCTCAGGATGTGTTTTTGTTTTCTTTGAGTTTGCGGGAAAATATTCGGCTCTATCGGGACATCAGTGATGAAGAAATCTGGAGAGCGCTTGAGATTGTACAGTTAAAGCGTTGGGTGCAGAGTCTCCCCGGTGGCTTGGATTTTGTCTTTATGGAGCGAGCCAGCTCGCTCTCATCCGGTCAACGCCAGCTTCTGTCTTTGGCTCGCGCTTTGGTCTTAAAGCCGCGGATCCTTATTTTTGATGAAGCAACTTCTTATGTGGATTCATTGACGGAGTTTCAGTTCCAAAGAGCGCTCGAGCAACTTTGGCGTTCGGATGCGCTCCATGGGGTTACATGCTTTTTTATTGCACACCGATTGAGTACTTTGAGGCGTTGCGATCGAATGTTGGTGTTTCGAGAGGGCAGAATCATGGAGCAAGGGACATTTGATCACCTCATGTCGATAAAGGGAGGCTATGCGGCTGATCTTTTTAGCCAGCAGTTTAAGAAGATTGCTGAGGCTTCGTCCGTCGGCTAAAAGGAATGAGTTGTGAAAGTCCAACTTGTTCAACTCAATTCTATCGTGGGGGACTTTGAGGGCAACTATGCCAAAATGGCTAAGTCTTTGAGGGCGGCGGGCAATGCCGATCTCGTGATTTTCCCCGAGTGTGCACTCTGTGGATATCCACCGCAGGATTTGTTGGATTATCCCGAGTTTGCACAGAGGGCCGAGCACTATGCTCAAAGGCTTGTGACGGAGTTTTCGCGTCAGTCATTTATTTTTGGCAGCATTGAGAAGAACGAAGATTCCGGAAGGCCTCTTCGCAATATTGCAGTCGTTGCGCTTAAAGGACGAATCGACCATCGATATCGAAAAAGACTTTTGCCGAGCTACGACGTCTTTGATGAAGATCGATTTTTTGAACCCGGCCGATCCCCTCTCTTGTTTGAATTTCTGGGAAAGAAAGTGGCGCTCACTATTTGTGAAGATATTTGGGCCGATGACGAAGGCACACCACTGCACAATCGATATGCGCAGAATCCAGTGCTAGAATCCTCAAGCGCAGATGTATTGATAAATATATCGGCCTCTCCTTACGAATACTCAAAAGTTTTGCGGAAGCGAGAAATGCTCTCAGGGGTCGCGCAGCGCCACAAGATCCCGTTGATCTACGTCAATGCCGTTGGCGCAAATGATTCCATTATCTTTGACGGCAGAAGCTATTTTTTTGATGCCAAAGGTTCTTTGATTTTACAGGGAAAGGCTTTTGCAGAAGATGAGATTTCTCTGGATTTGGTATCACCCCCCTCTACGACTATGGTCCGCTCTGCCCATGATGAAGTGGCAGATATTTACGATGCACTTAAGTTGGGCATTCTTGATTATTGTCAGAAGCAGAATTTTAATTCTGTGATTTTAGGATCGAGTGGGGGAATTGATTCGGCATTGTTGGCCTGTCTCGCTGTCGATGCTCTCGGTGTCGACAATGTGGTTAGCGTTCTGCTTCCCTCTCGATACACATCTGCGGAGAGTAACGAAGACGCTTTGGCTTTGGCTCGCGTCATGCAAAACCCTGTTCATGTTATTCCCATCGAATATATGTTTTCCGCGGGATTAACCTCTCTTTCTCAGGCGTTTCAAGGATTGGAGCCTGGTCTGACAGAGGAGAATTTACAGTCTCGTATTCGTGGAACACTCTTGATGGCGCTCTCCAATAAATTTGGTCATCTCCTTTTGACAACCGGAAACAAGAGCGAATTGGCGACGGGATATTGCACACTTTATGGAGATATGAATGGCGGGCTTGCTCCTCTATCGGATGTTTACAAAACTCAAGTCTACGCACTGTCTCAAGAGGCCAATCGGCGTTGGAAGCGAATTCCTGACCGAGTCTTTACAAAAGCTCCGAGCGCCGAACTTCGGCCTGACCAAAAGGATCAAGACACATTGCCTCCTTACGAGAGGCTCGATCAGATTCTTCGACTCATTTTAGAAGAATTCGTGATGAAAGAAGGGCTGATAAAAAAAGGATTTGCTGAGGAAGAAGTTGATAGAATATTGAACTGGATTTCTAAATCTGAATTCAAACGCTATCAGATGCCTCTCGGGCTCAAAGTATCGCCCAAATCTTTTGGAATCGGCAGACGAATCCCAATCGTTCAGCGCGCTTTATAGTTTTTTGGTAATCTGGGAATGCTAGAATCCTGAGTAAAGATTTTCGGTCAGCATTAAACGGACGCCATTTTGACGGATCCCCTCGATATCATCCGGATTTAAGAGGCCGAGCATAGTTCTGTGAATAGGATCACCCCCTTCATTGGGGATCACCTTGGTGGCAGGCGCTGGTGAATACTTCTTGTGAAGCTCCGAACTAAATGCAACCACATCGTTCATATAATCAATGAGGGGGAGGACGCGGCGATCGAGCGAAATCAACTCTTCTCCGCGCTGAACCTTCATTTGTACCGTTGTTCCGGGGGATAAACTCACTGCTAAAATTGAAAGTTCTTCGATGGATTTAACGGATTCGCCATTGATCTCAAGAATCAAGTCGCCCGGATGAAGTTGAGAGGGATCGTTACTAGCGACTTCTTCAGTTACGATCATGATCACGGTTTTCGAATAGACGCTTTCAAAGAGTTTGAGCGAAGCCATTGCTTCTTTAAGATCTTGATAGGGGGATGTCTTAAAAAGTAAGCGGCCCGATGGCGCCTGAACTTCAACATTCAGATCTAGATAGCCCCAATCTCGAAATACTTGCTCCCCGTGACTGAGATATCGCGGCAAGAGCTTCTGAAGAAGGCTTGCAGGAATCGCAAATCCTACACTTTGCATTCGCTCTCGAATCTGGTCGTTGATCCCTAAGACACGTCCCTCAGCATCAAAGAGGGGGCCTCCCGAATTGCCGTGGTTCAAAGGGGTGTCGGTGAGAAGCAAAGGAACCGTCGAAGTTGTCGCAAACCGTTCCATTGCAAAGCGACCTCGGCCGGAAATGATTCCCCGATTGATCGTTACTCCTTCGCCAAGAGATCCGGGATATCCGATCGCAAATGCAGTCTCGCCTAGACGCATCGTGCGTAGGTCTCTCAAAGAGAGCGCATCAGGAAACCTTCCCTCCGGCTTTCGAGCTTTGAGAATTGATAGATCGTTCATAAAATCGACGGACTCGATTTGGGCCCCGTCAAATTGACTTCGATCAAAATAAACAATTCGGATTTGAGTGTCTTGCCTCAATGTGAAGCTCTTTGTCTCGAGAGGCTTATGGAGGCCGGGAACCACATGCGCATTCGTTACAATCAAAAGCGAGTCCCCTTCTTGACCAACGACGAATCCACTCCCTGAGCTCAAAACATCGGGCTCACCCAAAAAGCTATCTGGAGTGAGATTGGATTTGATGAGTTGAATCTTCACAACACTGGGCTCCACTCTCTCAAATGCATCTGCGAGATCCTGTCCGTTTAGAGGCCCGATTACTGATATGAAGAGGAGAGCAAAGAGTTGTCTGATGGATCGACTCATTGTCGTTGGAATATCATGACTTCTCAGCGCTCACAATGAGGGGTCCAGAGATTCTCCTCTGGCGCCAAGTGTGGCCTAACAGTGGCTAACCAAATCTTTTGGAATCGGTAGGCGAATCCCAATCGTTCAGCGCGCTTTATAGCTTTTTGGTAATGGTGTGCCAGTCCGAGGGCAGTAGTCCGACAAAAAAGTTTTTCTTGGTGACAAGACCAAAGCTCATGGCACCACGTGTCGCATAAACGCATGCATGCCCTCGGGCATCGAGACTGATGCTGCCAAAGTAACATCTTTGGTGTCTTTGATAAGTTCGTGCGATGGCTTCTGTGAGAAACCAGCCATCTTCAAGGCGAGCGCCGATGGTACTCGCAACGGCAGCATCCAAAATTTCTTCTCCAACACCAGTGCAGGAAATAGCTCCAAAGGGATTCGCAAAATTTCCTGCCGGAGTGAAGCTGTCAGAAACTCTGCCTGGTGTTTCAAACCCTCGTCCACCCGTCGAAGTGCATGCGGCCGGGCGTGATTTCTGATCTAAAGCGACAGCACCGACAGTCCCCGTCTTTCCGTGCAGGCGATCCCGCCACTCTTTAAATCGCAAGGGAGTGAGAACAGAAGTGGGAACATATCCGCTCTTGTAAGCAAAAGCATTGGCTTCAAAACTGGAGAGATTTCGATCTTTCTCAAGAAGAAGATCGCGAGCGATTTTGGAGGGATGTTTTTGAGAAAGAATATTGGAAACAGAAGCCATATGCTGAAGTCCTCCGTCCATCACCGCAGATGAAAGACGTGCGATTCCGTCCTGTTGTAGTCGTGCGCCGTACCCTGCATTGAATGTGGGATCATTCTCTAGTTCGTTCACAGCCTCGACGCACATATCGACGGCACTTGAAGATCGGAGTCTTCGCTGAATGCGGCTCGCAATTTTGGTAAGGGATGAAAGCAGGCTTTGACGATCAGCCAATTGATCTCCGAGCCCACCATGAAAGAGCACAAAGGGGCCTTCCACTCGGCCCGAAAGGGGGGAGTTCCAGGTAAGTCTTTGAAATTTTTGCATAAAGGGAGTTTGTTTCGCCATGACTAGGATCCCTTTTAAATGGGAATTAAAGGCATTTTAAGACCTTTCTGGCGGAATTTTTGTGTGCTACTTTTGAATTGTCTAATGTTTACGTTGACGTAAAGAGCTTGGACATTATTGTGAATTCGTTGAGGTTTTAACAAATGATCAGTCTTCGAACATCGATGCGGGACAAGGTGAAATCAATCAATCTCACCCATAGCCCCATATATATGGATAATCATTCTACGACTGCCGTAGATCCCGCAGTGCTTGAAGCTATGCTGCCGTATTTTGGTCCGAGTTTTGGTAACGCTGCGAGTCGCAATCATACTTTTGGATGGACCGCCGAAGATGGTGTCGAAGAAGCGAGAGCTCAAATTGCTCAGTTGATTGGGGCAGATCCTAAAGAAATTATTTTTACGTCGGGTGCGACGGAATCCAATAATCTGGCGCTTCAGGGTGTGGCGGAGATGTATTCCGATAAAGGAAACCACATCATTGTATCCGCCATCGAGCACAAAGCTATTTTAGATACAGCAAAGTTTTTGGAGCAAAAGGGTTTTGAAGTGACCTATTTGCCTGTTGATGAATTTGGAATGGTCCGCCCCGAAAGTGTGCGAGCGGCAATTACGCCCAAAACCATTTTGATTTCGATCATGGCCGCCAACAATGAGATCGGAACCATCAATCCGATGGCAGAAATTGGGGCGATCGCTAAGGAAAATGGAATTTTGTTTCATACAGATGCCGTTCAAGCAGTAGGGCGCATTCCTGTGAATGTTCAGGATTGGAAGGCTGACCTTTTGTCGCTCACGGCGCACAAAATTTATGGCCCTAAAGGGATCGGAGCACTCTATGTCCGACGAAAGAATCCGCGCGTTCGGTTGAGCCCCATTATGTTTGGTGGTGGTCACGAACGGGGAATGCGAAGCGGCACATTGAATGTTCCTGGGATTGTCGGATTTGGAAAAGCAGCAGAATTGGTCATCAAAAATCTTTCGGAAGAATCCAAGAGAGTTGCTTCGTTAAGAGATCGGCTTCATCAAGGAATTTTAGAAAAGCTTGAAGATGTAAAGTTGAACGGACATCCAACGCAAAGGCTTCCCAATAATTTGAATTTGAGTTTTGCCTATGTTGAAGGGGAGGCGTTGATGATGGCCATTCCTGAGGTGGCTGTTTCTTCGGGGTCTGCTTGTACGAGCGCAAGCCTTGAGCCTTCATATGTGTTAAAGGCGATTGGTGTGGGAGAAGATTTGGCTCACTCCAGTATTCGATTTGGTCTGGGACGATTTACAACAGAAGAAGAAGTTGATTTTACAATTGAGCGCACTGTGAAAGCTGTTCAAAAGCTTCGAGAAATGTCGCCTCTTTATGAAATGGTCAAAGAGGGAATTGATTTGAAGTCTGTAAAATGGACTGCACATTAAAGCGGAGAGGAATTTTTTATGGCATACGGAGATAAGGTCATTGATCACTTTGAGAACCCTCGCAACGTTGGTTCATTAGATGTCAAAGATGCTCGTGTGGGGACATCGATCGTCGGAGCTCCGGAGTGTGGAGATGTGATGAAGCTTCAGATTCAGGTGAATCCTGAGACGGGTGTCATCGAAGATGCAAAGTTTAAGACCTTTGGATGTGGAAGTGCCATTGCCTCTTCGTCCTTGGCGACCGAGTGGCTTAAAGGCAAGTCGCTCGATCAGGCTCAAGAAATTAAGAACACAGAGATTGTCGAGGAACTAAATTTGCCTCCTGTCAAAATCCATTGTTCTGTTTTGGCAGAAGATGCGATTCGAGGAGCGATTGATGACTATAAAAAGAAGCAAGGTCTTGTTCCTCCAACTGTAGTGAATGGATGATCTATGTCAGTAGTTGATCTTACATCTAGCGCTCAAGAGCATGTCCTGAACCTGATGAAGCGCGAAAAAAAAGAAGGATCGATTTTGCGAATTTCTGTCGTAGGGGGCGGATGTTCTGGCCTCTCATACAAAATGGCCTTTGAGGCGCAGCCCGCAGATGGGGATTCGGTCATTCAGTATCAAGGCCTGCAAGTCGTTGTAGATCCTCGTTCAGCCCTTTTTTTGAAGGGCATTACAGTTGATTATGTCGACGGTTTGAATGGCTCTGGATTTACCTACAGTAATCCTAATGCCAAGAAGTCCTGCGGATGCGGAACTTCATTTTCGGCCTAATTTTTGGTGATCAATGAATCATTTTGAGGCGATGGAAATAGATCCGATCGTCTTGAGTCTAGACACCAAGGTCCTCGAAGCGCGATTTCATGAATTATCCAAAAGGCATCACCCAGATCGGATTGGCAATTCCCTAGAGATTCTTGAAAAATCTGCTGCGATTAACGGAGCTTATCGATGCTTGCGTGATCCTTGGAGCCGAGCCACTTATATTCTGAAACTCTTTCAAATTCAATTGGGCTCAAAGGTTCCCCCATGCCTCGCACCAGTTTATTTTGAACTTCAAGAGGCGGCCGATAAATCAGCCCTCCTCGAATTGAGAGAAACGCTTTTGAAAGGTAAGAAGCTTCGAGATCATCAATTGAATGAAACCTTTAAAGCTTTTGATGATCTGGGTTTGAGGAGTGTTGTGGTTCCTGCCCAAGGTACAGCACTTACGATTTTGACTCTCATTCAGGAATTGGTTTTGGAGCATAATTATGCTCAATCGATGCTGAGAGATTTGGAGAAGAAAATTGGGTAAACGCGAGTATATTGTTGGGATTGATCTAGGAACCACGAATTCTCTCGTGGCCGTCTGTGAAGAACTGCGTCCCCGCGTGCTTTTGGATGGAGAATCAAAATTGATTCCCTCTGTAGTCTCTTATGATCAAGCCGGTCGGCCTCAAGCGGTCGGTCAGAGAGCGAGAACGCTCAAGTCTGTTGATCCAGAGGGCGTTTTGTATTCGGTCAAGAGACTGATGGGACGAGGAAAGTCAGATTTGCCCAAGATCTCACAAGATCTTCCTTTTGATTTTTCTCCTTCGACCGATGAAATGATCAGAATGAAGTTGTCCGGGCGGCCCATCACGCCCATCGAAGTGAGTGCCGAGATTCTCAAACGATGTAAGAGAGTGGCTGAAGATCAATTGGCCCAACCCATTCACAAGGCGGTCGTAACAGTACCCGCCTACTTTAATGATGCTCAGCGAACAGCGACAGCGGTGGGTGGCAAAATTGCAGGTCTCGAAGTTGTACGAATGATCAATGAGCCGACTGCCGCAGCATTGGCGTTTGGTTTGGGCGAGACCTCGGGGCGCACTCAAACAGTCTTGGTTTATGATTTTGGCGGGGGCACATTTGATGTTTCGATCCTCAAGATTGTCGATGGAGTTTTTGAAGTTCTTTCGACGGATGGAGATACTCAGTTGGGGGGAGATGATCTCGATGCTGCGATCATGAAGTTACTTGTGCAGCGAGTGGGAACTCAGCCGCAATCCAATTTGGCGACGACGAGTCTCATGGCTCAGGTGGAGTGGATTAAAAAATCTCTGACGGAAGCCGAGATGGTGAATGTGACGCTGCACTGGGAGGATAAAGTACAGTGGAGTGGTATTGTGACTCGGACAGAAATTGAAGAAGTCATGGCGCCATTGGTTCAAAAGACACTGGAGTTGTGTCGACAAGCATTGGGAGCTTGTCAATTGGGTGTAGATGATCTCGATGAAGTTCTGTTGGTCGGAGGATCCACGCGGATTCCTCTCGTTCGCGAAATGATAGAGCAATTTGTAGGATTTCCTCCCCTTTCGACAGTGGATCCCGATGAAGCAGTAGCTCTCGGAGCTTCGATTCAAGCGGCTGCTCTTGCGGGCGAGCACAGCGAGTCCCTCCTTTTGGATGTTGTCCCACTTTCCTTGGGTCTTGAAACTTTGGGTGGAGTGGTGAGTAAGGTGATTCACCGAAACACGACGATCCCTTGTTCGGCGCAAGAGTCGTTTACCACCTCGGTCGACAATCAAACGTCTGTGGATCTACATATTTTGCAAGGGGAGAGAGAGTTGGTTTCGGCTTGCCGCAGTTTGGCGCGATTCAAACTGAAAATTCCGCCGCAGCCAGCGGGCGCTCCCAAGATTAGCGTGATTTTTGTACTGGATGCGAACGGAGTGCTGAGAGTTCGAGCAATTGACGAACGAACTCGCGAAGAAGCTTCTGTAGATGTGCGTCCGAGCTTTGGGCTCTCGGATGATGAAGTGGAGCGAATGCTGAGAGAGGCGCTTGAAAATGTCGAGACGGATTTTGCCCACATTCAGTTGATTGAAACAAAGAACCAGGCAAAGTCATTGATTCGAGCCACCGAAAAATCGCTGGCAAGTCCGCTGCTGGAAAGTGACTTTAGAAGCGCTCAAGAGGTTAAAATCCTTCCGGTTTTGCGTGCGTTAGAGGTGGATATGCAATCCTCAAAGCTTGAAGTGATTCGAGCGCGGACGGCAGAGCTCGAACACATCACTCGGGATTTGGCCGAAAGTCTTTTGAATCGAGCGGTGCACCAACGATTGTCTCATCAAAGAATTGAATCAGCTCGTTGATCGCCTTAGAGTATTTACATGCCTAAGATTACCTTTAAGAACACAGGGGAGTCTTTTGAATCCCCGGCGGGGTCTTCCATTTTGGAGTGCGCGGTAGAGTATAATGTTCCCCTCAATCATGATTGCGGCGGGAACTGTGCCTGCACGACATGTCATATTTATGTTGAAGAGGGAGCGGCGAACCTGAGCCCCATTTCTGAAGATGAGCGCATTTTGCTTGAATCCAGTGATAAGTTGGATCAAAAATCCCGACTGGGTTGCCAAGCGCGTATTAAGACTGGTTCTGTAGTAGTAAGTATTCCGGAGTAGGATTTATGGCGAAGCTAAAATTGAAATGGACTGATGTAGAAGAAATTGCGTTTCGATTGATTGATGAACATCCGAAGATGGATCCACTGAAGGTTCGATTTACGGATTTGCATAAATACATCACAAAGCTTTCTGATTTTGGCGACAATCCCAAGAAGTCGAATGAAAAGATCCTCGAAGAGATCCAGATGCGTTGGTACGAGGAGCGTCAGGATATGGAGGATGAGCTCGGTCCTGTGGAAGGGGGGAGTGGCCCCGATGAAGAAGAGGATCTGGACGAAGATGATTTCCGTGATGATCAGATGGTCGAGGATGATTTGGGTGGAGATGACGACCAGGATGATGACGAGGATGAGTTTGGAGATGGCTTTCAGGAAGAAGAAGGCCCTGACGATCGCTAGGCCTGCTCTGCACGCTGCATCGCGATAGAACCCGCATTAAATCTTAGCTTTACAATGTGACCCCACACAGTCTTGTCTGGAGGCAGAGTCTATCACTGCGTTCATAAGTGGAAGATCGGTGTAGGTGATCTGCGGATCACAAGGAGGAAAAGTGGCACAACAAACATCAACGAACTCAAATAAAGTCATGACCCTGAGTGCTGAGAAATTAAAGGCGCTTGAAGCGGCGGTGAGTTCTATCGAAAAGCAGTTCGGCAAGGGCTCCATCATGAGGCTTGGTGAGAACCAGGCACTCGTTCCATCGACAGACGTCGTACCCACAGGATCGATTGGTCTCGATCTCGCGCTGGGAATTGGGGGACTTCCGCGAGGACGGATTATTGAAATCTTTGGTCCTGAGTCATCCGGGAAAACAACGCTGACTTTGCATGCAGTAGCAGAATGTCAAAAGAAGGGCGGTGTCTGCGCTTTCGTCGATGCAGAGCACGCCATTGACGTCAATTATGCTCGCCAACTCGGAGTGAAGGTTGACGATTTGCTGATTTCGCAACCCGATACGGGCGAAGAGGCTTTGGAGATTGTCGATGCTCTCGTGAGATCGGGAGTCGTGGACATGATCGTTGTGGATTCTGTCGCAGCATTGACGCCCAAGGCAGAAATCGAAGGCAATATGGGCGATAGCCATATGGGTCTTCAGGCGCGGTTGATGAGTCAGGCGCTACGAAAGCTCACGGGGACAATTTCCAAATCAAATTCGATTGTGATTTTTATCAATCAGATTCGAATGAAGATTGGGGTGATGTTTGGAAACCCTGAAACCACGACTGGTGGAAATGCTCTTAAATTCTATTGCTCTGTTCGTTTGGATATTCGTCGCACCAATGCCATTAAGGTAGGTGAAGAGGTGATCGGCAATCGCACCACAGTGAAAGTGGTTAAGAATAAAGTGGCAGCTCCATTTAAACGTGCCGAGTTTGACATTGTCTTTGGTCAGGGAATTTCTCGGCTTGGAGAGGTTGTCGATATTGCCTCAGAGCAAAACATTATTGAGAAGAGCGGAGCTTGGTATGCCTACAAAGGTGAAAAGCTCGGACAGGGTCGAGAGAATGTCATTCAGTTCTTGAAGGAAAAGCCCAAGGTCTTGGCCGATATCGAAACCGAAGTGTTTGCAAAAGCGGGAATTAAGAAAGAGGAGCTCGGAGCGAGTCTGAAGGGCTCCACGTCTTCTTCTGTTGCAGCAGCTGTTGTGGCGGAGACCCGTAAGGCAAAGTAATTTTTCCCTATAAGGTGAAGAGAAGAGGGCCCATGTATTGGGCCCTTTTTTTTGCTCTTGAGGTGAGAATTTTTTTGAAGATTGGCGCGACGCAATAGCGCATCGAGTTGAAAAATTTATCATAAACAATATTTATTTATGTAAAATTTACACGCTGATCGTTGATTTCTCTTAATCTTTTTTCTGCGTCGCCCTAAAATGTCACCTTGGGGGAGGAATCAATGTTTTTTAATCGACGCGTTCAGCGAGTTCTATGGGTCAGTGTATTTTTTAACTTTTTAGCGCTAGGAGCAGTATTTGCGGATATCGATTCTATTGAAGATCGAATCTCGCCAGATCTTCAGCGTGTTTTGGACAACACAGAAAATCCAGTTCCCGTCATTGTGGTGATGAAGCCCGTGACGATGTTGGGTCAGACATTTCTTGGCAATCTTTCTGGAGCTGAGAAGGAACAGATGCTGCGACAGCGAGCACTTCGCTCTCAGGTAGCATTGAGGGAATACGTAAAAGGAAAACTTTCTGAGCGAACCTTGATGGGCGAGCCAAAGCCTCTCTCAAAATATCTCTTTATGTGGGCGACCAATGGATTTATGGCGACGGCCACGCCTGAGAGCATTATGGAAATGGCAGAGATTCCTGGAGTAGAGAGAATCATTCTCGATCGCAAAATCAAACTCGCTCCGGATTTTCGAGAAGAAGCGGATATTGAGGCGGGAGAATTTACTTACGGCCTCGAAAAGATTGGGATTCCGCAGATTCGTAGCGAGAGACCCGAGATTACTGGAAAGGGCGTTGTGGTAGGGATCATCGATACTGGCCTTGATGGAAATCATCCCGAAGTCTCTGGTCGAGTCCTGGCTTTTAAGGATTTTGTGGGAAGCAAGACCACTCCGTATGATGACAATGGCCATGGCACACACGTCGCCGGAACGATCGGTGGACGCGGTGTAGGAGGAACTCAGATTGGAGTTGCTCCCGAAGTTTCTTTTGTGATCGCAAAGGCTTTCACAGGAGGGGGCAGCGGATCTCTCAGCGGTCTTTTGAGAGCCATGGAATGGATGGCGGATCCCGATGGTAATCCTCAGACGAATGATCGTCCGCGAGTGATTTCCAATTCTTGGGGTGGAGGAAGCACCTCGGATGCGAGTCAGGATCCTTTCTTTCAGGCGGTGACGACTTGGGTTGAGCTCAATATGTTTCCGAGTTTCGCAGCAGGAAACTCTGGCCCAAGTGCAGAAACAGTAGGAAGCCCCGGATGTTTGCCCAATGCATTTGCTGTGGGTGCTACGGATTCGAGCGATGCAATTGCTCGGTTTTCTTCGCGCGGACCCGTGAAGATGAAAGTTGATGGAAGAGACGTCGTACTTACCAAGCCGGATGTGTCTGCTCCTGGTGTAGATGTCTACTCGGCAATGCCCGGAGGAAAATACGCAAAGATGTCAGGAACCTCGATGGCAACACCTCACGTCTCAGGTGTGATTGCGCTTCTTTATCAAGTGAAACCCGACTTAAAGATCTCAGAAGTCATGAATCTTTTGATGACTTCGGCGGACAAAGTTGGAGGAGGTAAAGAGAAGGACAACAAATTTGGTGCGGGTCGAGTGAACGTGCCTCAAACCCTTGGAAAAATGGGTTTGACCGAATTTGATCAAGATCCTTGGTTCTAGTCTTCTGAGGAATCCTCGTCGTTATTCAAGGAAGGGGCTGGCTGATGTCAGCCCCTTCTTGCTTCTTGGCCCTCAGTGCGCTTTGTGTTTATGTTCTGGCGATGTTTGAAGGCTTGCAAGGCGCACTAGAGAAGACCCTGAGTCGCTTAAAGGGGACTGCTAAAATTCGAGAAGCGGATGTCGAAGAGGCTCTTGTGAGTCTCAAAACGAGTCTGCTTGAAGCCGATGTGAGTTATAGTGTTGTCACTCAGTTCATTGAGAATGTTCGTCGTAAGGCTTTAGGGGCGGCGATCACTTCGGGATTGAACGCCTATCAGCAGTTTTTGAAAATTGTTTACGAGGAAATGCTCGGGATCTTTGGTCCGACAGCAGAATTTGCGCTGAGTTTTAAGCCGCCCGTCATAGTTTTTATGGTGGGATTGCAAGGGGCAGGGAAAACAACTTCCTGTGGAAAGCTCGCAAACTTTGCAAAGAAAAAGCTCAAGCGAAAACCGCTTTTGGTCAGTGTGGATGTCACGCGTCCCGCAGCAATTGAGCAATTGGAACGACTCTCTAAAGATGCAAAAATTGACTACTTCAAGACCGAGTCGATGAAGCCACTTGAGAGGGCGCAACAAGCGATCAAATATGCTCAAACCTATGGTCTTGATCTCGTCATCGTGGATACGGCGGGTCGCCTTTCGATTGATGAAGCTCTGATGACTGAGCTTGCAGAACTCAAAGCGATGATTCAGCCGCATCATGTTTTGTACGTCGCGGATTCCATGAGTGGACAACAGGGTCTTCAGGTGGCGACAGGGTTTAGTCAGCGAGTGGGGCTGACGGGTTGTGTCTTGTCAAAGTCAGATGCAGACACTCGAGGCGGGGTGGCGTTTTCGATTCGAGAAGCACTGAAAGTTCCCCTTCAGTTTGTAGGAGCAGGTGAAAAGCTTGAGCAGTGGGACGTCTTTCATCCAGATCGATGGATTGGAAGAATTCTCGGCCAAGGTGATGTAGCGAGTTTGCTCGAGAAGGCCAAAGAGGTTGTTGATGCCGAGGGCATTGATGAAAAGGCTCAAGCCAGAAAGATGGCTAAAGGAGAATTGAGTCTCTTAGATTTTCAGCAACAAATGAAGATGATCAAAAAAATGGGCTCCATGGGATCGATTATGGGAATGATTCCGGGGATGTCTCAGTTTGCAGGTCGGGTGGATCAGGCCCAAGTGGAGAAAAAACTGAAGGTCGTCGATGCGATGATTAACTCCATGACACCTCATGAGCGTGCAAAACCAGATGTGATCAATGGAGATCGCAAACGCCGAATCGCAAAGGGTTCGGGGACTCAAGTGGAAGAAATCAACCAATTCCTTAATGAATTCAGGCAGATGCAGCAGATGATGAAGAAGATGGGGAATATGAAGGGGCTTTTGAGGGGTGCAATGCCTGGTTTTGGAAGATGACGAAAACAGTTTACGTCAATTAATTTTTTTCAAGACAAAATCTAAAATTCCTGCAAAAGATTCGGACATCTATGGCAGTAAAAATTCGACTCAATCGTATTGGTACCAAAAAACGTCCTTATTACAGAATCGTCGCCATCGACTCGCGCGCACCTCGCAATGGTCGACATATCGAAGTTCTGGGAATTTATGATCCGATGAATCTCTCCGTGTCCAAAGCAAATGCTTCTGAAGAGCAGAAGAAAGGAATGGGCACAGTGCAGCTCGAAACGGAACGAATTCAGTATTGGCTCAAAGTAGGAGCGACCCCAACGCCGACGGTCAAGACCTTGCTCGCAAAGAACAAGATCAAAGCGGCCTAACAAGTCGCCGACCCGTAATCTGAGCAGAATAAACAAATTGTATTTACTTAATTGGAGAACTGAAAATGTTTAAGAGTTTTTTTTCTAGCGCCGCCGCGACAACGACCAACACGAGTTCTGATAATCGTCAGCTCAAAGATTTGTTGGAAAGCATGATCAAGGCATTGGTGGACCAGCCTCAAAGTGTAGAACTCAAAGAAGCTGAAAGCGATAATGAGCACGTCGCGTTTGAGTTGAAGGTCGCCAAAAACGATTTGGGCAAGGTCATTGGCAAGCGTGGCCGAACAGCATCTGCGATGCGCACAATTTTGAGTGCGGCCTCTCGAAAACATAATGTGAGTGCCGATCTTCGTATCGTCGAATAATTTTGTATTATTTGGCAGAGGTTCGAGCCCTTTGAGTCATGCGATATAGTATTCTTACAATTCACCCCCAATTCTTTGAGAGCTTTTGTCGTGAAGGCCTTATAGGGAAGGCGTTGTCCGAACAGAAAATTGCGGTGGATGTCGTCAATATTCGAGACTTTTCGGATCCACCTCACCATCGTGTCGATGAGAAGCCCTATGGAGGAGGCCCGGGAATGGTGATGAAGCCCGAGCCGATTGTCAGGGCTCTTCGAGATCTCAAGGCTCGATCGACAGTTGCACCTCATGTGATTGTTTTTTCGGCTAAGGGAAAACCATTTACACAAGAAACAGCAGAGAGACTTGCGACTCTTCAGCATTTGACCTTCATTTGCGGGCGATATGAAGGAGTGGATGAGAGAATTGCGGAGCATTTTGCGGATGAAGAGCTTCGAATTGGAGATTATGTCCTCATGGGAGGAGAGGTGGCTGCGGAAGTAGTGATCGAAGCGACGGCTCGCTTGATTCCAGGAGTAATTGGAAATCCGCAGTCTCTGGCAACAGAGAGCTTTGGCCGACAGTTAACCACAGAATATCCACAATACACTCGACCCCCCGTGTTTGAGGGCTATGAAGTTCCGCGCGTTTTGCAGGAAGGGAATCATAAAGAAATTTCAAAATGGCGAGAGGCGGCTCAGACATGAAAGCTCCCTTTCCTGTTTATGTCGCATTGATTCATTCCCCAGTTTTGGATCGCAATAAGGCTCTGATCACCTCTTCGGTGACCAATATGGATCTGCATGACATCGCAAGATCGTGCCGGACCTTTGGAGTGGATGGTTATTTTGTCGTTCATCCCTCACCTGACGAACAGGCTCTCAATCGGCGAATATTGAGTCATTGGTTCTCGGGGTATGGGGAGCGCAGTCACCCCACGCGCAAAGATGCCTTGGGACTGGTGGATCTCGTCGCCGATTATGGGCAGGTTTTAAAGGCCATAGAAGAACGTACGGGGCTTTTGCCGCTTCAGGTAGGGACCAGTGCCCGCCAGGAGGGGCCCAAGCACATGAGCCAAGCGCAGGTGATTTCTGCTCGAGAAAAGACCCCGGTTCTCCTTGTTTTTGGCACGGGCTATGGTTTGAGCCCTGAATGGCATCAAAAACTGGATGCATTTATGGGTCCGATTTCGGGTCCGACTGAGTTTAATCACCTCTCGGTTCGGTCGGCTGTTGCGATCTATCTGGATCGACTTTTTGGCGTCTCACGACATTGACAAAGCCCACCCCATTGGCTGTTATCCCCTGATATGAGCAAGCATATGAACCCCTCAGAAATCATGAAAAAGGCGAGCAAAGCCCTGAATCCGAAGAAGCCTCAGTTTCCTGATTTTAGAATCGGAGATGTGATCAAGGTTCATGTGAAAGTGAAGGAAGGCGATAAGACTCGTATTCAAGTTTACGAAGGTCTTGTGATCGCGAAGAAGCGTGGTGGAGATAGCGCCTCTTTCACAGTTCGAAAGATTTCCTACAGCATCGGTGTTGAAAGAATTTTCCCCTACAACTCACCGGTCATCGAAAAGATTCAAATCATTTCGCGCGGCGAAGTTCGACGAGCGAAACTTTATTATCTGCGTAAACTCAGTGGCCGTAAGTCACGACTGCGTTCTGATCTCGTCTATGGACAAGAAGGTACGGGCAGCGGTGCAGCAGATGCTCCCTCTGATTCTCCTCAAGCTCAAGTAGCTCAGGGTTAAGCGTAGTCATCATGGTCCAGTGCTCTTTTGAATTGGAGCAACAGTGGGACCTTTCTTCTATAGTGGGTGTTGATGAAGTAGGCCGGGGATGCTTGGCCGGACCTGTAGTGGCGGGAGCTGTTTTGTTCCCCGCTTCTGTGCGGACCAACGAAGCGGCGCTCAAAGACTTAAAGCAAGTCAATGATTCCAAAAAAATTGCCTCAGAGAAGCGACGAGCGATGGCTGAGATCATCAAGCATTATGCCCTTGGATATTCGATTGCCGAAGTAGGCCCGGATGAAATCGATCGCGTAAATATTTTGCAGGCCACTTTTATGGCGATGCGGACCGCTGTAATGCAGCTTCAGAACCAACTCAAATGCTCGTTTGATTTGTTGTTGATCGATGGCAATCATTCTGTGCCCGGGCTGAAGTTTCGTCAGCAGCCCGTGATACAGGGAGATTCTCGATCAAAGACGATTGCCGCCGCTTCGATTTTGGCAAAAGTTTATAGAGACGAGTTGATGACGAATCTGGAGACGGATTTTCCGGGGTACGGATTTGCAAAGCATAAAGGATACGGCACCGAAGTGCATCGAGAGGCGATCGAACGTTTGGGACCTTGCGTTCTTCATCGAAAGACTTTTTTGGGTGGGCGAGAGCGAATTGTCGATGGAGTTCAGGGCGAGCTTTTGGCGGAGAAGTTTTTGCAGCAAAATCGGTTTTCTATTTTGGAGCGACGGTGGCGCGAGAAAATGGGTGAGATAGATTTGGTGGCGGAGGACTTTAGGGGATTACATTTTGTAGAAGTAAGGTCCCGTCGTCGTAAGGTCGATGCTGAAGTCGCATTTCCTCGAGCAAAAGTCGAGAAGCTCAAAAAATTAGTAGAGCTCTATCGAATGACACATCCTGAATCGCGTTCGAAGCCCGCACGAATTCATTTGTTTTTTGTAGCCGAGGAGAGAGTGGAGCCTCTTTGGGATGTCGTGGGGCTTTCATGAGTGCTGGAAAGTTTTTTGTCGTAGGCACTCCCATCGGGAATCTCGGCGATATGACAATTCGTGCGATTGATACTTTAAAGAGCGTCGATCTTATTTTTTGTGAAGACACTCGTCACAGTCTCAAACTGCTCAATCATTTTGAGATTCGAAAACCACTGAAATCTTCGCCCTATTTTAAGGAGCGTAAAGCAGCTACGGAGCTCCTCGCTTCCCTCGAGGAAGGAAAGTCAGTGGCCTTTATTTCAGATGCGGGAATGCCGGGAGTTTCTGATCCCGGAGCAACTCTCGTCGCCGCGGTTCGAGAAAAGGGAATTGCCGTTGAAGTGATTGGCGGCGTGAGTTCATTGACTCACTTTATTGCGGGCCTCGGAGTGGAGCTCGAGACGTTTCGGTTTACTGGATTTTTGCCCTCAAGAGGAATTGATCGAGAGAGATTCTTTGATCTGGCCGTGCAGGAGCCGACGATTTTTTTTGAGTCTCCTCATCGGATAGAGACGACCCTGGAAATTTTAAATTCAAAGTGTCCTCAACATTTTTTGATTTTAGCTAAAGAGCTCTCCAAAATATCTGAAGGATTTTATCGGGGAACGCCCTCTGATCTGGTCAAACAAATCAAAAGTTTTAAGGGGGAATGGATTGGTTGCATTTTCCCACTTGGAAGAGAAGGATTAACCGCATGATTTTGCTCGACGCACTTTCACTCGTACCCACGCCACGACGGCCGATTTGGATTATGCGCCAAGCGGGACGATATATGGCAAGCTTTCGTGCACTCCGCCAAAAGCACAGCTTTTGGGAAATTTGCGATAGTCCTGAGTTGGCTGTGCAGACGAGCTTGTTGCCTATGAAACAGTTTGAGCTCGATGCTTCAATTGTCTTCTCTGATATCTTGGTGCCGTTGCGAGCCCTGGGGGCAACGGTGGATTTTACCGATAAAGGCCCCGTGGTGGCAGCTCCTCAAACGGTTGCGGATTTTAAAAAGCTGTCTCGAGGATTTGTTCCTGCCGAAAAGACATCGAGTATTTTGAGCTCACTCAAGTTGTTGCGGGGTGAAATTGATAAATCAAAAGCGGTTCTCGGTTTTGCTGGAGCTCCGTTTACGATGTTTGCCTATTTGGTAGAGGGTAAGCTCACCGACACTCTGAGCGTTGTCAAAAAATGGATGATGGAGCAGCCGGAACTGGTGCATGAGTGGCTGGGCATTTTGGCGGATTCTACAGGGAAGTATCTGGAGGCTCAGATTGATTCGGGTGCAGATGCCGTCCAGCTGTTTGATACGTGGGCTTCAGAGCTTTCGCCCTATGACTACGAGACCTTTGCACTTCCTTATGCTCGGCGGGTTTTGAGCCATGTGACAGCACCGAGTCTTTATTACGTCAACGGAGTGAGCGGAATTTTGGATCAGGTAACGAGTGTGGGAGCGCAGGGGCTCAGCATCGATTGGCGAATGAATCTTTCTGAAGCGCGTCGGCGAGTGTCGCAAGTGATAGCCCTCCAAGGAAACTTGGATCCTCACGCCTTACACTTACCTGCGGCAGTTTTGCGAGATAGAGTTTTTAAGATTCTCGAATCTTACGGCAGGGGTCCTGGGCACATCTTCAATCTGGGACATGGAATTATTCCGGGCGTTCCTGAGGATTCGGTCAAAGTTCTGATCGATGCCGTTCATCAATTTAAGATTTAAAGGCTCAACAAAAGATGGAGCGTGGGATCGAGCCAATTGCGGCTGATATCGACCTGCATGATTTTTTTGAGGCGCGTATCAAGGTGAAGATTTTCTGAGAGGTTTGCAGCCTTAGTATAAAGCGGGCTATCAGCAAATTTACTTTCGACGAGTTTGCGAACGTCTTCATCTTTTTCCATGCCGAGTCGAAAGGAGCGAATAAAATTCTGAGCTTCTCGATTGAATGTACTCGCGGTCACTGTCCCGATGGCATACATCAAATCCGATTTCTTTTTGGCTTCAAAGACAAGGTGAGATAAAAATTCCAATTTGAGGTCAGTCGATCTTTGCTCTTCATTGGCATAAAGCGCATAGGTGGATCCGACAAGAAGGAGGTGGCGATTTTCATTTGAGACGCGGCCTGCAAACTCAAAATAGGGGATGCTGTTTGTAAAATCATGAGCTTCGAGGGCGTAGTTGAAGGCCGCTTTGCTCAGAATGACGTCATTATATCGAAGCACTCGATTTAGATTTATGATCCCTAAATTAGCATACTCGATTGATTGAGCGACGTTGTCGCGGCTTACTGGATTGCCATTATAAATAAAAACTGTCGCGGCCCAGTCGTAGAACATGACAAAGAGAGGATCTAAGTGAAGGATGGTCTGAAGGTAAGCATCCATATACTTGTAGTCTTTGGTGCTCTGCTTGTTCGTCAGGACGCTTCCATAATAGTTGAGACTTTCAATCCAAAAAAAATCTGCGAGCGCGTTGTTGTATCCCACAGCGAGAAAGCGACTCGTTTGAGGACTAGGGATATAGCGAATATCAAAATCAGCTTTTCGGCGATTTACGGCAGAATCTAGTTGAGTCTTGGTGAGTCCATACCCCACAAGGATCAAGAGAGTAATGAATAGGATCCACAGTTGCCGCACAAATTGAGTTTACAGAACTAGGGTGCATCGGACAAATTTTCTCCAAATGAAGCATGTAGCCATCCTCGGAGGTGGAATGAGCGGCCTCTTGGTGGCTCACTTTTTGAAGAAGAATGGGCATCGCGTCTCTGTTTTTGAGGCGAGCTCGCGACCAGGGGGATGGGTTAAATCCTCCTTTGAACACGGAATGTGGATCGAATGGGGTCCGAACACCGTGATGGCCAATAATGACTGGCTTCAATTGTTGTCTGAGCTCTCACTGGATCCTTTGTGGCCATCTCCAAATTCGCGGAGTCGGTTTGTTTGGCGAGACAATCAGCGAATGGCTTTGCCAACGGGTCTATTTGAGTTTCTTCGCTCACCACTTTTGAGCAAATCTGCCAAATGGTCCGTCATTTGTGATCTCTTTGGATCCAAGTCTTTGGGAGAAGATGACTTGAGCGTCTCTGATTTTTTTAAGCGGTTTTTTCATCAGGAGATTGTGGATTGGATTGTCGATCCCTTTGTGGGAGGAGTTTTTGCGGGAGATGTCACTGCGCTCTCCATGAAAGCGGCGTTTCCGAAGGTTTGGAAGGGAGCTAAGACTCGAGGATCTGTGATTCGAGGGTTATTGCTGGGAGAGAGGTCCAAAGGGGGTCGAAAAAAACTCATTTCGTTTGCACAGGGCTTAGAAATGCTTCCGAAGGCGTTGTCTCACTCGCTTGGAAGCGATTTGTTTTTGGGCAATCGAGTAAAGCGCGTTATCAAACGTGAGACTGGCTACCTCCTCGAAACTCAGTATGGAAGTCATCAGGTAGATGGTGTGGTGAGTTGTTTGCCAAGTTTTGAAGCCGCCACTTTGTTCTCGGAGATTTTGTCCCGATCTTCCATTGAGTTTTTGAATCAGATTTTTTACCAACCTGTATTGGTCTGGAATACAGTATTTAAAAAGCCCCCTCATTTTGAATCGGGGTTTGGGTGCTTGATTCCTAGTAAAGCCAGCAAGCAATTGCGAGGGAGTCTTTGGTCTTCTGAGATTTTTGCATCTCGATCCGATGGCCAATCGTTGGCGTGTACTCAATATTTTTCGGGTGAGCAGATTCCGGACTCGGTGGAATCTCAACTTCCGCTCTTAAAATCGGTTCTTAAAATTGAATCGAATCCCCTTTGGAGTGAGACACGCCTTAACAGAAAAGCGATTCCACAATTTGGACTGGGTCATGTGGAAAGAGTCGAAGAATTTTTAAGGACAAGCCCTCCCCATCTCCACTGGGCTGGGAATTTTTTGGAGGGAGTGGGGCTTTCACAAGTTTTTGATCGAGCTCAGAAAGTAGCGAGCGAAATCACTTTTTGATGATTTCTCGAGCAATAATTAGGCGCTGAATCTGAGAAGTTCCTTCGTAAATTTGGAAAATCTTTGCATCGCGCATGAGCTTCTCCACCGGATATTCGGTCGAATAGCCGTATCCTCCAAAAATCTGTACGGCATCTGTAGCAATTCGCATGGCGGAGTCCGCTGCAAAGACTTTGGCATAAGAAGCATAGAGTGTGTTTCTTTCCCCCTTATCGATAATGGAAGCGGCTTTCCAAACCAAAAGGCGAGCTGCCTCAATATCTCGGGCCATCTCCGCAATTATAAATGCGACGCCTTGATGTTGCGCAATCGGTACTCCAAAGGTCTGTCTTTGCAGGGAGTACTCAATGGAGTGCTCGAGTGCGGCACGAGAGAGGCCTACAGCACTTGCGGCCACTAAAGGTCTTGTATGATCAAACGCGCCCATGGCAACTTTAAATCCGTCTCCCTCTCGTCCGACGCGATATTTTTCGGGGACGACGACATCCTCAAAGGTAATCCCTCGAGTGTCGCTACAACGTTGTCCTAAGTTTTTTTCCTTTTTGCCTACCTTGATTCCGGGGGTGTCAGTGGGAACAACGAATCCAGTCAATCCCTTATGCTTTTGTGAAGGATCAGTGGCTGCCAAAACAAAATACCAATTGGCGACGGATCCATTCGTGATCCACATTTTGGCGCCATTGATGACATAAGAATCCCCCTTTTTTGTTGCGACAGTCTTGACGCCGGCGACATCAGAACCCGCACCTGGTTCGGTCACACAATAAGCAGCAAAGCAGAGATCTTGAGTAAGTCGTCCTAAAAATTCCTTTTTGATTTCTTCGTTGGCACCCACAATGAGAGGAGAGGCGGCAAGATTGTTGGCTTCGAAAGCAGTCGCGACTCCCGTGCACCCCCAAGCGAGTTCTTCTGAGAGAATCACAGATTCCATGACAGACATTCCGGGCCCGCCGTACTCGGATGGGATATGCCCATTCATAATCCCGAGGGCAAAAGCCTTTTTGGCGAGTTCCATGGGATACTCACCTGTTTCATCCAAATGCTTGGAGGCAGGACGAATTTCATCCCGCGCAAACTCAAAGGTCATTTTTTTGAGGGCTTCTTGTTCAGGTGAAAGATCAAAATTGGGCATAGACTAATTCCCTTCCGTTTCTAAGCGTTTCGCCTAATATACTAATGATGATGAGGGGCCTGAAGCAATCGATGCTGTGTTTGGCGGTAGGGATTATGGGGACGGGCTGTGCTTCGATGAATCGTAAGGCAAAGCTTGAAGAAGCTGTCACGGGGTACGCGCGGGCACTCCAGGACGGAGACCCCTATGGGTTGCTTGGTTTTGTTGGCACAAAGTCTCAAGAGGACTTTATTAAGAATTCGAAAAGCCTCAAAGATCTTCATTTTTCGAATGTGGAAGTCAAAAAGGTCTATCCCAATGAGAAATTGAACTCTGCTCAGGTCGTCATTCAGATGGAATTCTTTAATCAGCTCGAGTCCTCACTCATGTCTACGCAGCGACGCTTTGCTTGGACGTTTGATGAAAAAAAGGGGCATTGGTTTTTGGATCAACCCATGCCCCTAGGAATTCAGTAATTTTCGAACGAGTTTAGAACGGAATCTCGTCCTCTACTCCCACGGGAGGCATATCCTGGGGTTGGTAGTTTTCTTCAACTCCTGCCGAAGTAGGCATGGTTTTATCGCCTGCGCGATCGAGGAATTGAACGGTCGCAGCGACCACTTCAGTGGTATATCTCTTGTTTCCGTCTTTATCTTCCCACTGACGTGTTTGGAGTCGACCTTCCACATAAACTTGTCGTCCTTTGGCAAGGTATTGAGAGCAGGTTTCGGCCATCTTTCCCCAGACTACAATTCGGTGCCATTCGGTCCTCTCTTGCTTCTGTCCGGCCTTGTCTTGCCAGTTCTCGCTGGTGGCCATGTTGAAGTTTGTGACCGCAACGCCCTGCTGAGTGTAGCGAATTTCTGGGTCGTTTCCGAGTCGGCCGACCAAGATGACTTTATTGATTCCTGACATATATTAGTTCTCCTTATGCTATTCTTTCAGAGATCGTTGTCACCCTTCGGGGTGCCTGTAAATGCTTTTGTGAGATCTTTGGTCGGAGAGCAAAGAATCCTAGAAAAAATACTAAAAACCCGCAAAAATTCACGGAGTGCATCGTTTTTTTCTTGCCTGCTCTATTTGTTTATATGCTGTGATAGCGGCCGCCTCTGCTGCCACTCCTCGACGGCTGGCCATCGTAGAGATTGAGACTGATTATTTGGGGGACGATGAGAAGGCAGAGATTCTCAAAGGGCTGAAGAGGCGCTTGGCAGTTTCTCAAGCCTACCAAGGGATACCAGATGCCGAGTTGAAGGCGGCATTTTCAAAACCCAATCCCCTTCGGCTCAAGGTCGAAGAAACGATCAAAGAGCATGCGCAAAGATATGGTGAGATTCAGGAGCAACTCAAGGAAGCCGAGAGGCTTTACGCCGCTTCTGAATTTGAAAAATCCGTCACTGTTTTAGAGTCGAGTTTTCTGAGTTTAAATTCGGCAGTCCTCGCCCTCCAAAGAGATCTTCCGGTTGAGATTTTGACCATGCTCGCGGCGAGTGAGTTTTTTCTGGATCACCAGGCTAAAGCTAAAGTTTATTTGGGGTCGCTCTTAGATCTTGATCCGGGCGCAATATTGAGTGCTCAAAAATTTCCGCCAGAATTTTTGGAGTTATTTAATAAGGTTCGGGAAGATATTCGATATACGTGGCAGATTTTGGAGCGACCTTCCAACGTCAAAGGAGTTCAGGGCAAATTTATGGGGCAATCCATTGAGATTGAGGAGGGAGAGACGCTCAAGGTGAATCTCCCCTTAGGACATCCCGTCTGGGAATCTCGAGCCGTTGTTTTAGAGGCCGAAGGCTATGCACCCATTATTTTTTCTTTGGCGAAGCCACCAAAGAAATTGGAATTTGTGAGTATTCAAGATGAGCGCGCAAATCTAAAGGGACTCTTTAAGCCTATTGGCAATTCGACGGCGCCGACAGAACTGAGGCGTGTGAGTTCTCGATTGAAGGCGGATTTGGTTCTTTTGGCTTCGGCAGAGAGGCTTGAATCCGGATCTATCAAATTGAATGCGCAGTGGATTGAAGAAGGAACAGGAGTCACTTCGCCCGTCGTAGAGGCCAAGGATCCAAGTATTGCCACGGTTGTCGAAAAAGTTTCTTCGAGGCTGCTCGAGTTTATTTCTCCGGATGGACGAGTGCAGAGCGAAAAATTTGTTTCCTTCGAAGACGAGCCACGTGCGGCTGTGAAAAGACCCTATTATCAAACTTGGTGGTTTTGGACCTTGTTGGGTGTAGCTACTGTTGGAGGGGCTACAGGGTCCTATTTTCTTTTAAAGAAGGATGATAGATTGAAAGTACAACTTCAGCCCGCGCAGTAGGGTGATAGGAAGGAATCGCATTGAGAGCATTTAGTCTCCTTTGTTTCATGGTTACAATTTGGACCATTCGTCTGGAAGCTCAGGCTCCATCTAAATTGAAGGATTTTCGTGGAACCGCCCAGTCTCTGGCGCTCATTGGAGCGACTTCAGAATTTGTGGATCGGGCGATCAAAGATCAAGTGCTGCAAAATTTTAGGCGGCAGCTCAATAAGTACACTCGCAGCTTTGGGGAAAATTCCATAGGCGGATTTAAGTTAAACACCAATCCCAATGATCAGTTTTATCGACCTGTTTCCACAGAAGCAATGGGTGCTCAGCAAAAGGAATTTTTGAAAGCTGCCTCTAAAGATAATTCTGTAGATATTTTTGTGTTAGCAGAGCTGAGAGATGTTGGAGACGGCAGTACCGAGGTGACCGCTCAGCTTTATGATGCTCGAATTGAAACGCTCTCCGCTCCTGAAAAAGTTCAGTTGGCGCGGCCGAGTCAGGTCCAGGTGCTAGAGCAGTTGAGCTTTAAGCTCATGAACTATTTGGATAGAGATGGATTTGTACATCCCGAAGTTCAAAACTTTCTGGAAGAGCCGACGAATTTGAGTTCAGCAAAGGGTCCGATGGTTTCGACTCCGGACTTGGAATCTTTTTCGGTGAATCCGACGGAATTGAGTTCTGGCCGATTAGCCGGGGGCCCTAATATTGGAGGAGATAAAACTCCATTTTGGGAGAAATGGTGGTTTTGGGGAATTGTTGGAGGAGGCTTAGCCACGGCGGGTGGGCTCTCTTATTACTTCCTTGTGGTCGATCAGGATCCGTCTCAGGGTCAAGTGACCTTTAGATTTCAGAATTGAACACGATCAAGGATTGAGTTCTTGGCATCGAATCGTCAGGGTTTGATCGGCTTTGATTTCAAACTGTCCTGAGTAGGTCTTCGAACTTGTTTCGCAGCGGATGCTGTGGACTCCAGCGGATACTTTGATGTTTCGTGCTTTGGGCCCAGGAACTGTTCCAATCAGGGCGTCATCGATATACAAATTTGCAAATCCATCGAGAGGGGCGGTGACATTGAGCTTTGCAAATGAGGACTGGGCAGCGCGAGGCGCTGTGAGAGTCGGTGCAGGCGGACTCACTTTTTTTGTAGCTTTTGGTTTGCCTCCGGTAATGGGTCGTGCGGGAAGTTCATCAAATTTGGAAGGCGGTCGATCCAGTGGAGCAGTTAATTCTGTGGGAGGAGGGCTGGGGACAGTACTTTGATTGTTCCTATTGATAGCGCCTAAATTGTCCTCGAGAGGCTTTGTATTGGGAGGAGTTATTTTTGGAATCTCAACGATCTCAATTGCCTCTTGGGTGCTCACGTCGGATCCATCTTTGATAGGCGCTGAAGATCTGTTTCCGAAAATGAATATTCCAATCGCTACAAAAACAATGAGCAGTGAGCTCAGCCAGAGTGTTCGGGATTCAACAATTTTGCCGCGACCTTCAAAGGTTCCTGTCACATCAGGTGATCCTGAATTTTGAAGTTGCAGTTCTGTCTTTGGAACTGATTCTGAGGGCGAGCGCTTAAAGGCAATATGAGTTCGCGCATTTTGAATCTGTCGCATCGGAGTCTCTACGACTCGAGCAAGTGATTCGAGCAGCCGAGACTTCTCGTCCCGGATCGTCTCAGCAAAAATGGTCTTCATAAAGACACTGAGTTCTTGCGAGCTATAGGTGAACTGACTTTCAAATGCGAACCGCACGAGATCCGTAAGAAAATCTGAGGCACTTGCATAGCGATCGCTAATGTTTTTGGCGAGAGCCTTCATGACAATTCGATCAAGAGCGGGACTGATGTCTGGGTTAAATTCTGATGGAGGAGAGACGCGACCTTCTTTTACTTTTTCTAGAGTCTCCATATCTGTCTTTGATCGAAAGAGTCGCTCTGAAGTGAGGAGTTCGTGCAATATCACTCCCACGGCATAGAGATCGCTCGACTGATCGATCGGCTTTCCAGAAGCCTGCTCTGGAGACATATAAGAAAACTTTCCTTTGAGAACTCCCGCTTCGGTTTTCGAAATTTTAGAAGCCGCTTTGGCGATTCCAAAGTCGAGAATTTTTACCTCTCCTTCGTACGAGATGATGATGTTCTGAGGGCTGATATCTCGATGAATAATATGGAGGGGGACTCCTTTTGAATCCACTTTGCGGTGGGCATAGTCGAGCCCCTTGAGGGCCTCACTGATAATGAGAACGCATTGCTCGATCGAAAGGTGGAGCCCCTTTCCTGAGATGGCCCGAGTTAGATCACGTAAATTTCTGCCCTCAACCATTTCCATGGTGATGTAGAGAGTTTGGTCGACCTCTCCGAGTTCATAAATTTGGACAATGTTTCCATGAGTCAGTTGGGCTGCGAGCTTGGCTTCGTCTTCAAACATTTCAACGAATTCAGGATCTTCGCTGAGGTGCTGGAGGATGCGTTTGATCACGACAATTTTTTCAAAACCCCTGGCCCCCGTCTGTTTGGCCTTAAATATCTCGGCCATGCCCCCGACGGCAATGCGTTCGAGCAGGTAATAGTTGCCAAAGCCTTGGACCTGAAATGTAGGTGTTCGTTCCATTGCGTAGACAGAATCCCTCATTTTTACAATAACATAAGGCATGACAGTCGTGTTTACGGATTACGAGACTCTCGCTCGATCTTTTAATTTTAAGGAGCGGCGCTCTTCGGTCATCGCGATTGGAAACTTTGATGGGGTGCATCGAGGTCATCAGTTTCTTTTGAAGGAGGCACTTCAAGAAGCAAAGCGCGAACAAGCTGTGTCAATCGTGATGACTTTTGAGCCGCATCCCCAGGAGTTTTTTGGACGAAGTCTTCAGAGACTTCTCACGGCTTCTGAAAAAGCAGAAAAGCTTAAAGCCTTTGAATTCGATTTTTTGCTCATTCAGGAATTTACTCCAAAGTTTGCCACCCTCAGTGCCGAAGAATTTTGTGACTCGGTTCTTTTACAAAGTTTGAGCGCTAAAAGCGTGGTCGTGGGTCAGAATTTTAGATTTGGTGCGGGAGCAAAGGGGAACTCTGAACTTCTGAAAACTAAAGGGCTTCTCAATTGTCAGATTACTCTCGATCTTGAAGATGGGAGGCCTGTGAGTAGTGGGCGCATTCGAGGTCTTTTGAGTGAAGAGGGTAAGATCAAAGAATGCAATCAGCTCTTAGGATATTCCTATTTTTTGAGTGGCCGCGTTGTACCGGGAGATTCTCGTGGAAGGACGATAGGATGGCCGACGGCTAATTTGGAGACGAACCGTCAGTGTCTGCCGAAGATTGGAGTTTATGCGTGCTGGGCTTTCAACGCTGCCGGAGAGAGTTGGAAAGCTGCGGTGAATGTTGGGGTCGGTCCTACGTTTGATTCCGGGGGAAAGCTGAAAATTGAAGCGCACTTGCTGGATTTCGAGGGTGATCTATATGGACAGGTGTTGAGGTTGGAGTTTGTAGATCGAATTCGGGATGAACAGAAATTTTCAAGCTTAGAAGACCTCAAGCAAAGGATTGAATTGGATTGTGTGTGGGTCCGCGATAGACTTCAGAAATGATGGCGCGCCGTTGGAGTTGTGTTTTTGTATTCTTGGTAGGGGGAATTTTTTTGGAGCCGACGTTGTCGGCCGCCAAGGGTCAATCGACATTTAGTTTGTCGCAGTACAAAGGGAAGAGGAGCCTTCTGATTTTTTTTGCAAAAGAGAAAAGCGATCCAATTGTGCACAAACAGATTGAAGTGCTCAAAGATCTGCACAAGGAACTGAAGAAGTCGAATATTGAACTCATTTACTCGTTTGAATCCGATTCACCCGGCAGGTGGGGAACCACCCATTTGAGGGCTGTGGAGTCCCAGGACCTTCGCCGTTCTCTTAAAGTTGAGCCCAATGACTTTCTTTTGATCCTCATCAATAAAGAAGGTGCCATTAAAAAGAGATCTACTCAGGCACTCTCCAAGGAAGCTCTGCTCCCTTGGATTAAGTAAAAGGTCAGTCATTTTAGTCGTTTAACTCAGCCTTATTCAAAGTGCTCAAGATAATTGCAAGATATCCGATAGGGTAATTGATGCACCGCAGCAATTTTAAAGGGGGGCGCCCATGAAGGCTCGATTTAATTACGATCTCACAGAAGTAATGGATATTCTGGCTTTATCGAGAGCGCTTAATAAGGCTGAGCCAACACCTGAAAAAGCATTGGAAGCACCTGCACTCAAGGCGGTGGAGAAGGATTCTCAAAGACTTCAGGATCGAAAAGAGCTCATTGATCGCGTCGAGCAGTTGACCCGATTGATGGAAGTCGAGCGTGAGAAAGCGCGAGGGGCTCAGTCCAATCTGGAAATAGTACGCGCTCTTAACCTCTTAAAGGCCAGTTAAAGACCTGACCTTTTTGCAGGATTCTGAGGACAGTGCAGTTCTTGCACAGTCTTTTGCACCTATAAACAGTATTTATATATTAACGCCACGCCCCAAAAACCAATTTTTGGCGCAGGCAGTCACAAATTGTCAAACCTGAGTTACAATTTTTGTAGGGAGATTGGCGCACTGAGCCAATTATTGTCAGGTGTAAGTGGGGGGATAAAAGACTATGCCACCAAATCCATCGAATCGGTTGGGTGAGCTGCTTGTTAAAGAGAATGTGATCTCGGCATCGCAGCTGATGAAAGCTCAGGAAGCTGTTCGCCAAAACGGCGGGCGGCTGAGTTACAACCTTACTAAGCTCGGATTCATTAAAGAGAATGATCTTACTAATTTTTTAAGCAAACAATTTGGCGTTCCTTCTATTGACCTGACGTCGTTTGAAATTGATCCAGAAATTATTAATCTTGTTCCGCGTGATGTAGCCGAAAAACATATTGTCATCCCCGTTAATAAAGTCGGGAGCAACCTCATTTTGGCAATGAGCGATCCCAGTAATATTTTTGCAATCGATGATATTAAATTCCTCACGGGCTATAACACCGAAGTCGTTGTGTCCTCCGAGCAGGCGATCAAGGAAGCCATCGAGAAATACTACGAGAACGATCAAATGCGCCTCAATGAGGTGATGGCCGGATTTGAAGACGAGGACGTTGAGGTTGTCACAGCGGATTCAGACATTGACCTTGGGCAGTTGGCCTCGGCTTCGGAAGAGGCTCCTGTAGTTAAACTCGTGAATTTAATTTTGATGGAGGCGATCAAAAAGAACGCTTCAGATATTCATATTGAACCTTATGAGAAAGAGTTTCGCGTTCGGTACCGAGTAGACGGTGTTCTTCAGGAAGTGATGAAGCCACCTCTCAAGTTGAAGAATCCAATTTCCTCACGGGTGAAGATTATGTCTTCACTCGACATCGCCGAGAGACGCTTGCCTCAAGATGGTCGTATCAAAATGAAGTACGGCAAGGGCAAGGAAATGGATTATCGGGTTTCTGTTTTGCCAACTCTGTTTGGTGAAAAGATTGTTCTTCGTCTTTTGGATAAAGGAAATCTTCAGCTGGATATGACCAAGCTGGGATTTGAATCCAAGCAGTTGGAGGATTTTAAAAAGTCCATCTATCAACCTTACGGAATGGTGCTAGTGACCGGCCCCACGGGTTCTGGAAAGACCACAACGCTTTACTCGGCACTCTCAGAATTGAACCAAGTGCCCGATAATATTTCAACAGCCGAGGATCCTGTTGAATTTAATCTTCCGGGGATCAATCAGGTCCAAATGCATGAAGAAATTGGATTGAACTTTGCCGCCGCTCTCAGATCCTTTCTGCGACAGGATCCCGATACCATCATGGTGGGGGAAATTCGAGACTTCGAAACGGCAGAAATCGCGATCAAAGCCGCTTTGACGGGTCACCTTGTTCTCTCGACACTGCACACGAATGATGCGCCTAGTACGGTGAGTCGACTTTTGAATATGGGTGTTGAACCCTTTCTCGTCGCCTCGGCGCTCAATTCGATTGTGGCACAGCGACTGGCCAGGCGAATTTGTGGGGAGTGTTCGCAGGAAGTCAAAGTCCCCGTGCAGTCTCTTCTTGATATTGGAGTTCCTCCGGACGTAGCTCCCACTGTCAAAGTTCGACAGGGCAAAGGGTGCGCGAATTGTTCTAACACGGGATACAAAGGTCGAGTCGCCCTCTATGAAGTCATGATCATGAAGGATGAACTCAAAGAGTTTGTCCTCAATGGAGCAAGCACGGCGGAGTTAAAGCGCGAAGCCATTCGTTTGGGGATGCAGACGCTTCGAATGAGTGCGATCAACAAGATCAAAGACGGAGTCACAACAATTGAGGAGGCGGTTCGTACGACAGCCAGTGATACGAACTGATGAAAGGAATGGTTATGGACGAAAATTCACAAACAGGCGCCTCAGAAACAGCAACAGTGACGCTGCACCAACTCCTCAAAACAATGCTCGATAAGGGCGCGAGTGACTTGCATATTACGGCAGCGACTCCTCCTGTGATTCGAGTGGATGGATCTCTTGTTCCGCTCAAGCTTCCACCTCTGTCGCCTCCGGAATGTAAACGTCTTTGCTACAGTGTTTTGACGGATTCTCAGAAAGCTCGATTTGAACAAAATAACGAGCTCGATTTATCTTTTGGAATTAAGAACCTCGCTCGATTTCGGGGCAATGTGTTTATGCAGCGAGGGGTTGTATCAGGAACTTTCAGACAGATTCCATTTAAGATTTCGACCGTCCAGGATTTGGGGCTCCCTCCCATCATATCGGAGCTGACAAAGAAACCACGGGGCCTAGTGCTTGTGACGGGACCTACAGGCTCCGGTAAATCAACGACCCTGGCAGCGATGATTGATTTGATTAATCGTGAAACCAGCCAACACATCATGACCATTGAGGATCCGATTGAGTTTTTGCATCCTCATAAAGGCTGCATCGTCAATCAGCGCGAAGTCCATGCAGATACGGAGAGTTTTACTTCCGCTCTTAAGTACATCTTGCGACAGGATCCCGATGTCGTGATGGTGGGAGAGCTAAGAGATCTTGAGACGATTGAGGCAGCACTTCAGATCGCTGAGACGGGGCATTTGTGTTTTGCTACCCTTCATACCAACTCTGCGGTGCAATCCATCAATCGAATGATTGATGTGTTTCCTCCGCATCAACAACCGCAGATTCGCGCGCAATTGTCTTTTGTTCTTGAAGGCATTGTCTCTCAGTCCCTGCTCCCCAAATCAAATGGAGTGGGGCGTGCACTCGCGTATGAAATTTTGATTCCTAATGCGGCCATTCGAAATCTCATCCGTGAGGACAAGTTGCATCAGATTTATTCTCAGATGCAAATTGGGCAAGGCAAGCACGGCATGTTGACCTTCAATCAGACCTTGATGGCTCTGTATCAGAAGAGAGTGATTACAATGGATGATGCTATTGGGTGCAGTAGTGATCCTGACGAACTGCGATCCATGCTGATGAATGCCGCCTCGGGAAGTCCCGGAAGTGCAGCACCGATGAATCGAAAAGTTGAATCTTCGAAGAAATAAAAGAGGGGTAACGTTATGGCTCTATACAAATGGGAAGGCGTCGCACGAAATGGTCAGGCAAAGTCCGGATCCAAAGAGGCTCCGAATGAAGCATCAGTGCTTCAGTTTTTGCGACAGCAGCAGATTCGACCCAAGAAGATCAAACTCGCCAAAGAGATGGGAGCTGGCTTTGGAAACATTTCCTTCGGGGGTGGAGTAGGACTTAAGGATCTTGTCGTATTCTCTCGGCAGTTTTCGACCATGATCGATGCAGGTCTCCCTCTTGTTCAGTGCTTGGATATTCTGGGGAGTCAAATGCCCAATCCAGCGTTTCGAAAAGTGCTCAAAGAGATTCAGGCAGACGTTGAAGGGGGGAGCACGTTTGCGGATGCTCTCAGAAAGCATCCAAAAGTATTTGATGCTCTCTATGTGAACCTCATCGCGGCGGGGGAAGTGGGCGGTATCTTGGACGTCATTATGCTCCGACTGGCAACCTATCTTGAGAAAGCCGCCAAGTTAAAGGGCCAGGTCAAATCCGCCATGGTCTATCCCGCGTCGATTGTCGTCGTTGCGATTATTGTCATCACGGTTCTTTTGGTATGGGTGATTCCGATCTTTGAAAAGATGTTTAAAGAGTTCGGAGGAGCGGCTTTGCCTGCGCCGACTCAAATTGTGATCAATATTAGTAATTGGACGCAGCAAAACTTCTTTCTCCTAATTCTTGCGGGTGGAGCGCTTGTTTTTGTTTGGAAGTGGATTCGAAAAAATCCCAAAGGACAGGAGATCACAGATGACATCTTCCTTAAGCTCCCTGTTTTTGGAGACTTGCTCAGAAAAGTTGCTGTCGCACGTTTTACTCGAACGCTTGGAACGATGATCTCCTCAGGGGTTCCGATCTTGGAAGCTTTGGATATCACCGCTCGGGCCGCAGGTAACAAAACAATCGAAAAGGCAATTTACAAAGCTCGTCAGAGTATCTCCGAAGGAAAAACCGTCGCAGAGCCGATTATTCAGAGCAAAGTCTTTCCGTCGATGGTCTCGCAAATGATCAACGTCGGAGAGCAAACCGGTGCTCTCGATACGATGCTCGGTAAGATCGCGGACTTTTATGATGAAGAAGTCGACGCCGCCGTGAAGGGGCTCACGAGCCTTATGGAGCCCGCGATGATGGTGATTCTCGGGGGACTCATTGGGGGACTCGTTGTAGCGATGTATCTTCCTATCTTCCAAATGGCCGGAAATCTCAAGCAGGGTTAACAGGGGAAAAAAGTTGGAATTGGCAGAAAAAAATCCAAACGCGATCAATCCTCGGACAGCGACACTCAGCTGGTTGATCTTTAGAGGACTCTTTCTGGGAGTCATGGGTCTGACGAATTGGTTGATGAACTCGCTTTCGAATTCATCAAGTCCGGAGATCACTCAAAAGATCGTCGTTTGGGGTCTGTGCTTTTCGGCGCTCTCGGGGGGGATACTTTGGATCTGGAAGTCTCCACGCCTCCTCAAGACAATTCTTTGGACTCAATTGGTCTGGGATCTTTTGGCTACGACTTCTCTTGTTGTGGAGACAGGAGGAATCTCCTCAGGCTTCATCCTTGTTTACTGCCTCTTTATTTTGCTGGCGACGATTTTGCTGAGAGTGGAAGGCGCCATTGCTAGTGCTGTTTTGGCATGTGGGATGCTTTTGTGTTTGGGACTGAGAGCTCATGGGTGGGAACTCTTTGCTCAAGTAAGTCTGGCAATGAAGTTTCTATTCGTCATTAGTGCACTCTCCTTTGTGGGCGCCACGATGGCATTTTTTGCACGCAATCGTCAGCGTCTGTCGGAGTCTCTCGAAAAGACTCAGCATCAACTCGAGGACCTCTCATCTATCTATTCGGAAATTGTAGAACACAGTCCGTCGGGAATTCTCGTTGCGAGCCTCAAGAGTGGCCGGATCGAATTTGTGAATCCCACAGGTGTAAAGATCTCCGGAAAATCTTGGAGGGGGGAACTCCTTGATTCAACTCCTTGGAGAGCACTTGTGGAGAGTCGGGAAAGGTTTGAGCGACAAATCAATCTTCCCTCGGGGCAGAAAGTGATTGGTTATCATTGTACCGAATTGCCAGGCGGTCTTGTTCTTGTGGTATTTCAGGATCTCTCAGAGGTTCGTCGGTTAGAGGGACAGGTTCGACTCAACGAAAAGTTGGCAAGTGTGGGGCAGTTGGCGGCCGGCATTGCGCACGAGATTCGCAATCCACTGGCGAGCTTGAGTGGCTCGATTCAGCTGATGCAGGGAGAATTGCCTCAAGACTCCGTTCACAAAAAGCTCATTACGATTGTTCTTCGAGAAACCGATCGCCTTGACAATTTGATTCGAAATTTTTTGAATTACGCAAAGCCCGCCACATTACAATTGGAGAACGTCGATGTAGCGAGCACTCTAAAAGATGTCATTGAACTCATTGCTCAAAAAGAGGGCGTACGAACGAGATTTGATATCCAAGTTTCTAAGCCCATGATCGTGAAGTGCGATCCTGCGAGTTTGAGGCAGATCTTTTGGAATTTGATCCTCAACGCCGTCGATGCCATGCAGGGCGGGGGACGAGTGGTTATCATGATTGATCAGCGCGATCGAGATGCTGTTGTTTCAATTTTGGACGAGGGCCCCGGGGTTTCCCCCGATCTGAGATCAAAAATATTCGATCCCTTTTTTACAACAAAAAAGGACGGAACAGGTTTGGGTCTCGCCATGGTGTTTCAAATGGTGAGAGCTCATGGAGGTCGGCTGGGAGTTGAAGAAGCTCCCGCAGGTGGCGCAAAGTTTTGGGTAGAACTGCCGATCAAGGGTCCTGAAGAAGATGAACAGAAGGTAGCATAAAACGAGGTGCGTATGGGTGCACGAATACTAATTGTTGATGATGAACTGAGCGTAAGGGAGTTCTTCGAGATTCTTCTCGAAAAGGAAGGTTACGAAGTGGTGACTGCTTTGGATGCTCCCGATGCTTTACGAATAATGCGGGAGCAACCGTTGGATTTGGTGGTGACTGATCTCCAATTAAAGAACGGCGACGGGATGAGTTTGCTTAAAGAGTGCAAACGCCTGCAGTCTGATGTTCAGGTGATCATGATTACGGCTTATGCGACAACAGACACTGCTGTCGAAGCAATGAAAGCCGGAGCATTTGATTATCTGAGTAAGCCCTTTAAGATTGAGGAAATCAAATTGGTCATATCGCGAGCATTAGAAAATCGAAAGCTGACGACCGAGAACAAAACTCTCAAGGATCAACTCGTCGAGCGATATGACTTCACGAATCTTTTGGGCGAATCCGAACCCATGCGTCGGGTGTATGATCTTATTCGAAAAACCGCGCCAACAAAGACAAACGTACTCATCTACGGCGAATCAGGAACTGGAAAAGAACTCGTCGCTCGAGCGATTCATTTTAATTCGAATCGAAAAGATAAAGCGTTTATTACGGTGAACTGCGGAGCGATCCCCCAAAGCCTTATCGAAAGCGAACTCTTTGGTCATACCAAGGGAGCCTTTACGGGAGCAGTGGCGAACAAACAGGGGCTTTTTGAAGCCGCAAACAAAGGCACGATTTTTTTGGATGAAATCGGAGAGCTGCCCTTAGCCATGCAGGTCAAACTTTTGCGAGTCATTCAGGAGAGAAACTTTCATCGAGTGGGTGGAACGGAGAATGTCGAAGTCGACGTTCGTATTATTGCAGCCACCAATCGAAATCTTGAGGATGAAGTGAAACAAGGCAACTTTCGAGAGGATCTCTTTTATCGATTAAACGTCATTCAGATTCAATTGCCTCCACTCAGGCAGAGAAAGCCGGATATCCCTGTGTTGGCAGCTCACTTTTTGAGAAAGTACTCCAAAGAAACGGGCAAAGAAGTTCGCCGAATTAGTCCTAAGGCGATGGAGTATCTGGTAGCTTACGATTATCTGGGCAATGTACGAGAACTTGAAAACATCATCGAACGATCGGTCGCTCTTGAAGGGAGTTCCGAAGTCCAGCCTGAATCTTTGCCGGGTAACGTCCTCAATCCCGAGCAAAGCAGAGAGCGATTTTCGTTTAAGGAAGCAGAAAAACAGTTTGATTCTGGCGGAGTCGCCTTAGACAGCCTTGTCGATGCTTTTGAGAAGGATCTTCTCTTAAAGGCTCTTGAGCGTACTCACGGATCGCGTACAAAGGCAGCCCGAATGTTGGCCATTTCGTCTCGGTCTATGCGTTATCGGCTCAAGAAGCACGGCATTGGGGGATACGGTGACATCGATTATGACGAATTGGATGCGCTCGAAGAATCCAGTGAAGTCATCATTCGAGAGAAAATCGAAGCCGGAGAGAAGTTCACCAAAAATTAGAGCTTTTCATTCGAGGTCCCTTTGAGGAAAATGGCCGCCTATGATTCAGAATCAAAGAAATTCTCTTTCTGGTTTTACACTCATTGAGCTGATGCTGGCCGTAGCCATAGTGGCGATCTTAGCGGCAGTGGCGATCCCCGCTTATATTGGTTATTTGAGGCGATCCTATTTGTCTGAGGCGCATTCGAGTATCTCGGCGATTAAGACCGCTGAAGAGAGTTACTTTACAACTCATGGTTGCTATATCAGCGCGACTCAGCATCCCTCCACAATTCCTGCAGGTATCGCATCAAATTGGGACACGGGTACTCCCGCTGTTTGGGGTCAAGGGGGATTGTCAGTGCGACCTGATCGTCGAGTTCGGTTTTCTTACTCTGTTTATGCCTCAAACTCTTGGGATGCGGCGGATCCCTGTGTAGCGCCAGATGCAACGCTGGGAAATCGAGAGGCGACCGTGGGGTGCGCTTCAATTAACGCTCTTGTTCCTAATGCGATATTTCCTGACAACTGGTTTGTGGTTGTCGCGCGAGGAGATTTGGATGGAGATGGGGTAGCATCCAACTTGCTTTCGGCAGTAGATGACTCAGCCATTGTTCCTTGTGATGAAACGAATTAGTCATTGGCATGGCTTCTCGATTTTTGAAGCTATCGATCCTTATCTCCACACTCTGTGTGGGCATTGCTATAAGAATGTCGAACAGTGACTTCGTATTTGCATCGTACACAGGTCACCTCAATTTTTTTGATACGGACAGTTACTATTATCTGCGATTACTTTCGTATCTTCTTCAAAACTTTCCAAATCCTCTGATCGTAGACCCGCTTTCCAATTGGCCTTATGGCGGAGATGTGGGATGGCCCGAAGGATTTTTGTTTTTGTTGGCGATCCCGTTAAAGCTCATGGGGATCAGTGATTCCGCTTCGCTGGAGGCGGGAGTGTCTCTTATGATGATTTTTTTAGGAGTCATTGCGGCTGTGATTTGTCTTATTGCTGCACAAAGAGTCCTCAAGAATTTTCATATTGCTGCGCTCGTATTTTTTTTGGCGAGTGTGAATTATCTGCTAGTTCGATTTTCGTGTTTGGGTGAGCTCGATCACCACATCATTGAAGCAATTATTCCCCCACTTGCTTTTATTTTAGCTGACAAAGGATTTGGTGCGAGTTCTCGCTTTTCACAATGGGGATTAGGTTTGATTTTGGCATTGGGGTTTTTGATATCTTCTTCCACGCTGTTTATTTTTGGCGTGATGATTGCTGTTTGGTTCTTTGTGTATTCAAAGGAGCGCTCGTCTTGGAAAGATCTCCTACACGTAGGCTTCGCACTCATTTTGATCATGGTCCCCTATGTGATTTGGAGCTACTCCGTTCGAAACGGTTGGTTTTTTGTGCATGTGCCCTCTCTCTTTCACTTGTCGATGATTTCAGTTCTCACCTTGGGGGCGATCTTGGCGAGGCGATGGCCAAAATATGCCTACAGTGTTTTAGGGGGATGCGCGGTTTTGCTGAGTCTGTCCGCGGCCTTCAAGTGGCCTGCAGGGCTTGGTTCCACTCTTCGCTGGGCTTTTGAGTACGCTTTCACACGTGCAGGGGTCCTTGGGTCGGTCGCAGAGGCGGCTCCCATATTTTTTGCGAATTCTGGGAGCCGAATTTCATTCGATTATATCAATGGAAACTTTGGCTACTTGTTTTACTTCGTTTTGTTGGCACCTATAGCTCTCTACTTCTGGAGGCGTTGGTCGGTTGTAGAAAGAGCTCTTCTTTTGACAACGAGTCTGATGTTGATTCCGGCAGTTGCACAAAAAAGATTCTCTCATTTGGTAATTTGTATGTTTTTGATCTTCTTGGGTTGGCTGATCGAGCGGCTGGGAGCTCGTTATACAAATCAATCAAAGTGGGTGATCCCTGCATCGTCCCTGGCGGTGATTGGATCGGTTTTGATTCCTTCATTTATGACCGGATTTGCCCCACAGGGTGCTGCAAGGGAGCGCGTTGATTTGCCTAGTATCGGGGCGATGATCAAAAAATTGGACATCAAAGAAGAAGACGTTTGGAAGCGGCTGGGAGAACAGAAGCCGACGACTTTTGGTGTCTGGGCAAATCCCAATATGGGCCATGCCATTGTGTACACAATGGGTATGGGCGCCGTGACGAACACCTATTATCAGGGATTGGATACGGATTTTAAGTTGAGGACCATTGAGACCGGGGAGGAACTCGTCGCTCAACTGGGAATTCACAAGATAAAATATATGATGCTTGCGGATGATTTTCCTTATTTTGAGATTCTTTTTGGCTTAATGAATCAGCGTTCTCCTTTTTGGACCGAAGAGGATCTTCGGCGAGGAGTGAGCGCAAAGGACAGAAGAATCCCAGCCGAAGCCCTTACTCGATACGCCTGGATTCGCCTTCTTTTGGCCGAAGGTAAGGGAGATGCGAATTTTGAAACTTTGTTTTCCAATAGATTTTTAGAAAACCACTTCTATAAATTCGTCAAAGCGATTCGATTTACGGCGTTTCAATAACTTTTGTTTCTTGGGTTGCTTGGTGAATCACAAGACCCGTCACGCCCGCTAGTACAACTCCTGTAACGACCCAAAACCATGGAGATTTGAAGACGGAATTGCTTTCACTGGAGTCCTTTTTATCAAAATCCTCAAAACCAACGGGATTGAGTGGCAAAGCTGAAGGGGGTGTAGAGATTGCACGAGCACTGACCCCCATGGAGAACGCTTTTACTTCTGCATCTTCTTGATTGCCTATGAGAATCCCCACCTGAGAATCAGACTTAAGCATTTTGGGTCTAGATTTTTTGAGGGCGATCGCCAGAGTTGTCTCAGGAAGCGTGATCCAAATGTTTTTTCTCCAGAGTTCCTTAAACTCCGGCTTTCCGTTTTCGGTCGTAAGCCATCCCGCCATCACGCTCATTTGATTAAAGGCCTGAAGTAAATATCGAGAATTTGAAATCACTTTGAGGGGACTCTGAACTTCTCGACCGTTGAGGATGATCCGGGCGTTGTTTCCGAAATTGAGCGATGAGATAGGAAGCTGCACGACTTCAGGGCTAGAAGATCTGATTCGTTCTCGAATACCCTCCGGGAGTTTTTCCAAATAATCAAAGTCCGAGGCAAAAGAGCGTGGGTCAAAAAATGGCTCATAGTCGCCCGCGTCCTCAGCCATCATCTGCTCTAAAGCCGCCAGCTCAATAATGTCCGTACGAAGACTCGAATATGGAAGTGAGCTCATGATGAGTTTGCCGGCATCTCGAATTCCAGCCGATGTCTCTTGATAGTTGAGCTCGAGGTATTTGCGATTGGCGAATTTAATTTTGGAGTCCAGATTCTCGCTTTGAGAATCATAGAGGCTGTGTCGACTCGCACCCGAATTAAAAATCTGAATATTTTTAAGAGTCGAGGTGAGCCATTCAGACTGAGCCGGTTCTGTCACTGACGCCCAACCTTGCGACTGAAATCTCTCTCCTGCCTTGATTCCCAGTGGATTCAATAATGGAGCTGAGAGGAGTGGGGAGGTGACTAAAATCCCAATCAAGATGCTGCTGAGGTGCCTTATCATCGCCGGTCTTATCCTTTAGGCGGTTTTTAAAGTCAATTCACTTATTATTTGTTGAGCTCAGAGAGCCTTGGTAGGTTTGGGGTCGCATGAAGACAAAACCACTAGGTCTCATATTAGCGGGCGGGAAGAGTTTGAGGCTGTTTCCTCGCAGCCTCCCAAAACCGCTGTTGATGGTAAATGGTCGTCCTCTTTTGTACGAATCTTTGGATCGTTTGAAGGGATTTGAAACCTTTGTCATCTGTAACGGCGAGATTGCACGAGAAACCAAACGAGTTTTTGGACAACTCAAAAAGAAGTGCCCTCAGTTTTTGAAAGAGCCAGAGGGTCGAGATACGGCAGCTGCTGTGGGATTTGGATTGAAGATGGGCCATCGTAAATCGCCGCGTGCAGAATGGGCTGCCATTTTGAGTGCCGATCAGTGGATGCCGGACTACTCGATGTTTCCAAAGTTTTTGCAAATGATTGAATCTGAGATTGAAAAATATCCGGACGCCCTTTTTGTGGCGGGGAGCCCCGCGCAGTCAAAACCTCGTTCGACGCATTCTCAATTTGGATGGATTGAGGCCAAAAAGGGAGAGGCGGGGAGCAGCCGCCGAGTGGCCAGGTTTATTGAAAAACCTCAGGGTGAATTGCTCGAAGATCTTCGGGCAAATGAAGGCCTCATCAATGCAGGAATGTTTTATGGGCGGGTGGATACTTTTTTAAAGGCATTTAAGGAACTCTATCCCGATGTTCTCAATCCCAAAGTAAAATACAAGAACTTGGTTCGCCAGCCTGTAGACAAAGCGATTTTTGAAAAGTTTTCTCATGTGCGAGTGGTTTCCTTGCCGATGCGCTGGGAGGATTTGGGAACATGGGAAGATTGGTATGATCACGTAAAGCCTACTGTGGGTGGTGATGATCTTCGAGTCCATTTGTCTCACGCAAAATTGGCAAAAGAGCATCGAGTCTATGGAACAGGAAAGCGAGTCCTCGTTGCCCCACAAAGTCTGAAGGAAATTCATGTTTATGGGGTATCGGATCTCGCTGTGGTGGAAGATTCGAAGAAGCTTTTAGTGATGCCTCTTTCTCAATCCCGCGACCTCAAAAAGTTTTTGGAGGCGGGGGATTTTAAATCTTTGGCATCTCCTCGAACCGAGTGGACGGAAGAGCGACCTTGGGGAAGGTTTAAAAACTTGTTGGAAGCTGGCTTTTGCAAAGTAAAGCTCATTGAGGTCGATCCCGAAAAGAGACTGAGCTATCAGTCTCACGCCCAGCGGCGAGAATCTTGGACCGTCGTATCTGGAGAAGCCCTCGTGACTCTCAATGATGTCGAGCATCGACTCAAGGCGGGGGAACATATCGATATTCCTTTGCAAGCGAAGCACAGAATTTCGAATCCTCACTCCAAACAGATTTTGCGTTTTGTAGAAGTTCAGACTGGTTCTTATTTCGGTGAAGATGACATTAAGCGATTTCAAGATGATTGGGGTCGGTGAATATTTTTGTAATGCCTAATCACGTTGTCTTTGTTTCCATAAGCAAGGGCTCGCTCTTTGGCTCTTAATGCTCTTTTGAGATAATCATCTGTCTTATGGTTCTCGTAAATCTGGCGAAGGGCGCTGACGAGACTCATGATATCCAATCGAGCCCACTTTTGGCGCATGCCGTAGTATTCATCGTCCCAAAAGACGGGCTCTTCTAATACATTGTAAGTATATGCAGAGTCAGAACTGCAAAAATCTCGGATCGATGAATACAGATTAGTCACCGGCGGTTTGCCCGAGAGCATCATTTGGAGAACTCCGCCCCCCACTCCTTCTCCGTGTGAAGTACTGACAAAAGTATCAGCCGTTGCAAAGAGGTCTCGCATTTTCTGTTCACTCAAAGGCTCTAAAATGACAAAGACCGCAGGCGCGTTTTCCACTTTGAGTGAATCAATCATTTTGAGTAATTGCGACATGATATGGAGTCTCATCCACCATGAGTCGATAAGACAATGGGTTTTGATGACGAGTGCCACAGGATCTTCTTTGGTAAAAGCAAAAAAGTACGCACTTAATAAATCTTTGTAGTTTTTGCGTTCAAGGAATGTATTGACGCAGAGAAATTTGAAAGTCTTTTGAGACGTCAGATCAAATGCTTCGCGAGTTCTCCAAAGAGTGGACTGCGCCTTCTTTAGTCTGAGAAACTGCTTAAGAAGAAGAGTTGTGAGAAGTCCTGCTGATACAACACATCGGCGAAGACCTTGAGGAAGCTTTCCAATCAAAAAATAAATTGGCCTTAGACGCTTCTTGAGTCCTTCGGAACTTCTCCAAAGGGGCAATCGGATGGCATTAATCGTTGGCTCACTTACTTTTGAAGCGCCCCCATCATGGGTGATCCACGGAATAACATGAACAGGGACTTTTACTCCGCCGCGTTCAAAGACTTCTTTTGAGAAACTCGATCCAGTCCAAACCTCTTCGCACTGATTCATCATCATGGCCCAACTGCGATCGGTTCTCAGAGAAGAAGATTCTGTCGGGAGTCCGTCGATTTCCCAGTAGCTGTATCCGATATTTCTGCACTCAGGATAAATTTGATAATGGCAAGGCTCCAAAAAGTGCAGGATCGTGCTCTGGGGAAGTGGTTCGGGGACAATTCGCTTTCGCCAGATCAGGATCTCTTCGTTGTCCATGATGTTTGGATCGAGCGGCACATACAAGATTGAGAATTCGATTCCCGCCTGGTCAAGTGCTCGGAGATGTGAGCGAATGGCGGCCCCGTACCCCAAAATGGAATCAAAGCAGCCTCGTATATAGAGGGGGCGAGTCACGAATCCATTGGAGCATGATTTGGCGACTGCGAGAAGCAGATCGTTCTTTATTTGACCGAAAGCGATGAACGAGTAAAATTCTCGCTCGTGGAGCACTCAGGGAAATCCTTAGATATTTTGATTCCCTGTCTGAATGAAGCTGGATCGCTTGATGAGTGCATTTCGAGAATTCGCACTGCAGTCGCAAAACTGCCCTCTCACTTTAAAGCCGAGATTTTGATCGTGGATAATGGCTCAACGGACGGATCACGAGAGATTGCTGCAAAGCTCGGCGCTCGAGTTGTCTTGGAGGAGAACCGCGGGTATGGCTCCGCACTTTTGCGAGGGATGCGAGAGGCGCGAGGTGACTATATTTTGTTTGGGGATGCTGACAATACTTACGACTTTGAAGATGGGATCAAGCTCATCGAGGAACTCGAGAAAGGCGCAGATTTTGCAATTGGAGACCGAATCAACGGGGCGGCCGAAAAAGGTTCCATGCCTTGGCTCCATCAGCATTTGGGGACACCCATATTGACCTGGGTGCTCAATCAATTTTTTGGAAGCACGGTTCACGACATTAACTGCGGGCTGAGAGCCATACGTCGTTCAGCGCTTTCTCGTCTCAAACTACGATCCCCCGGGATGGAGTTTGCGAGCGAAATGGTCATCAATGCACAAAAGGCAGGTCTCAAATTTGCTGAGGTGCCAATCCGCTACTATGTCCGCCGAGCGGGTCAGGCAAAGTTGCGAACTCTCAGAGATGGTTGGAGACATTTGAGATTTATTTTGCTGGCTGCTCCGTTTCCGCTCTTTTTTATTCCAGCCGTTTTTGGAGCGACCCTAGGTCTTTATTTTACTGCGTCAGAGCGGCTTGGCTTTCAGGTTATGGGGGGCGGAATCCTGCTCGCCGCCTCACAGCTCTTTGTCTTTGGAGTCCTCGCAAAGGCGAGCATCTGGGCGCATGACGATTTTATGGTCGATAGGCCCTTTGGGAGAATCCTCGAAAAATTTAAGCTAGAGTACGGAATATTGATTTCTCTCCTGGTGGTAGCATTGGGAGTCTATTTTGTTCAGGGCCTGACGATCAATAATCTCATTCGGGGGGCTTGGTTTCTCATTTTGGGAATCGAGATCTTTTTTTCTTCGTTTTTGCTCTCAATCATTCTTATCAGAAAACGCGAATCCATCTAGATTGGCTCTACGTATGTCGTTTGATTACAAATGTGTTGGTTTGGATGTGTTTGTCATATCAAAAGGAATTCCCAAAATTCCCGAACGAGTCGGCGATCTTCATTTGGAGATGATCTCTCAAAAAGGAATGCGCGTTTGGCCAGGGCCCGCGCCGGATGGGATCTCCGTGGATTGGTTTCAGTGTCGATATAAAGGAGAGGGTATTACGGATCAGGCGATCAAAAACCTACTTGTAGAAGTCGAAAAACACGGCGTTTGGGAAAAAGTGCAAAAGCTGTGGCAGGATCGGGCGGGCACGGATTTGTTTTCAAAAGCCTACGAAAGCTAGAATTTTAAGGAGATTTTCTCATGACAAAAGTGGGGCTCTTGAAGGGCGATGGAATTGGTCCAGAGATTTGCGATTCTGTCGTCACTCTCTTTGATAAAATGAAGGCGGGCGTTGAGTGGGTCGTGCTTCCGAGTGGAGATTCTGCCATTGCCACGCATCAGTCCCCGATGCCTCAATCAACTGTTGATGAGGTGCGAAAGCTCGGCATCGCGATCAAGGGGCCGACGGGCACTCCTATTGGAAAGGGACATAAATCCGCTAATGTTGTTTTGAGAAAGTCACTCGATCTCTATGCGAATGTGCGTCCGGCTCAGTCCATTCCAGGAGTGAAGACACATTTTGATAATATTGATCTAATTATTTATCGCGAAAACACCGAGGATCTTTACGCAGCGATAGAGCATCAGCTGGCGCCCGGAGTCATGCAGGGACTCAAAATTATTACCGAGCCGGGAAGCGAGCGCATAATTCGCTTTGCGTTTGAACAGGCGCGACTTCTCAAACGAAAAAAAGTCACATGCATTCATAAAGCAAACATCATGAAGATGACGGACGGATTGTTTCTCGAAGTCTTTAAACGAGTGGCTAAAGAGTTTCCGGATTTAGAATCCGCGGACATCATTGTGGACAATGTCTGTATGCAACTTGTGCAAAAGCCCCAGCAGTTTGATGTTCTCGTCACACAAAATCTCTACGGCGATATTGTGTCGGATTTGTGTGCAGGACTGATTGGCGGACTCGGCGTCGCGGGAGGCGCTAATATTGGAAAATCCGTTGCTGTATTTGAAGCCGTTCATGGCACAGCTCCTGATATTGCGGGAAAGGGAATTTGTAATCCTACTGCAATGCTCCTCTCTGCGGCCATGATGCTTGAGCATCTCAAAAAATTCGATCTCGCCAAAAAATTGCGCGGCGCCTTGTTTGATGTCCTCAAAGAAGGGCGCTGTCTCACGGGTGATCTAAAGGGCAAAGCGACGACGAAGGAGTTTACGCAAGCCATTTGCGAAAAGCTTTAAAGCAGCAATCAAAGATTTCGCTAAGTATTGGCTCACATCGCTTGAGGGCAGAAGCCCCGTTGAGACTCTGGGGCACTAGGGTGAATCGGTTGAGTAGAAGATTGTCGCTGGCCCCAGGAGGCGCACGGAACAGGAAAGTTGAGAGGTTTACTTGCGGCGTATCTCAACGGGGATTTTGAACTGAAGCGATGAGATACAAAAATTTTTAGATATTTCTAAAAACTCCCTTTAAGCTTTTTGCAAAAGTCAGGAGCGGCTTACCACTTCGGATGTTTTGACAAAGTCCACATCGGGATACCGCTCCATAGCCTTAGCGAGGGCATAATCCGATGAACACAAAATCGCCCAGCGATCCTCGGCATCTTTAGATAAAACCGTATCATAGGATTTTGCGAGGGCATCGAGTGTGGGTTGGAATTTGTCCTTTTTTCCTTCTTTAGGGGCCACCCAGCGGGCGATTTTGTAGGCACAGTCTTCGAATTTTGACTCAGCCCCATATTCATTGAGCAAGCGATGTTGAATCACTTCAAACTGAAGCTGACCCACGACACCGATGACAATATCATTCATATTCTGAGGATAAAAAACCTGAGAAGCCCCTTCTTCGCAAAGTTGAGTGAGGCCTAAGCGCAGCTGCTTGGATTTGAGGGGGGATTTGAGAATTACTTTTCTGAACATTTCAGGTGCAAAATTGGGAATGCCCAAAAACGACAAGTCCTCTCGACTTGTAAGAGAATCTCCAATTTTAAAATCTCCTCGGTCATAGAGCCCCACAATGTCACCCGCAACGGCCTCTTCCACTTGGACACGGTCAGCCGCCATAAACTGAAATGTGCTTCCCATCCGGATTCTTTTCTTGAGTCGTCCATGTATGGCTTCCATTCCCTTTTGGAACTTGCCAGAGCAAATTCTCAAAAAAGCAATTCGGTCGCGATGCCGTGAATCCATATTGGCCTGAATCTTAAAAACAAAACCCGAAAATTCTCTTTCTTGTGGCTCCACAATTCGTTGAGAGGCGAAGCGCGGTTGAGGAGGGGGCGCGACTTTGCAAAACTTTTGCAGTAAGAACTCGATTCCAAAATTATTGATCGCACTGCCAAAAAAAACAGGAGTCTGGTTGCCGTCCAAGTAGGATTTGAGATTGAAAGAATCATAGACGCCCTGAGCAAGTTGCGTTTGTTCGGTAAACTCTTCCAAAAGGTCGGGCTCGAGCCACTCCTTCCAACGAGGGTCCTCGAGGCCCTGAACAGTAATGGCCTCAGGCCTTTCTCGACCTTGTTCAAAGGGGGAGTAAACTTTATCCAGCATATGATAGACGCCACGAAAACTCTTTCCGCTTCTAAGCGGCCAAGTCACGGGGCTTGTTTTGATTTGCAAGACTTGTTCAATTTCGTCCAAGAGATCCGTAGGCGAGCGGCATTCACGGTCGAGCTTATTGATGAACGTCACGACAGGAATTTTGCGCGAAATACAAATTTCCATGAGCTTTTTGGTTCGATCTTCGACTCCTTTAGCTCCATCGACGACCATCAATGCAGAATCCACGGCCGTTAAAACTCTGTAAGTATCTTCGCTAAAATCTTTGTGGCCAGGAGTGTCGAGCAAATTGATATGACAGCCCGCATATTCAAACTGCATCACGCTCGATGTGACCGAGATTCCTCTCTCTTTTTCGATCTCCATCCAATCGCTGGTGGCATATCGAGTGGCTTTGCGAGCTTTGACAGTTCCTGCAATCTGAATAGCGCCACCAAAAAGCAGCAGCTTCTCGGTCAAAGTCGTCTTTCCGGCGTCAGGATGGGAGACGATACAAAAGGTTCGGCGATTGAGATACTCGTCAGTCATGAATCGCTCGCACTCCAGCAAAAACGTCCGGAAACTTCAATCTCACATCGAGCTCTTTTAGGGTTTTAGAAGAGTTGGCCCGCTTAGAAGCTCGCTTGGATGGGGCAGCATCAGTAGGAATCTGCAAAGAGTAGTCGCGTTGCCATTGGTCTATGAGATCCTTCCAGCGATGGGGTTTGCCATCAGCGGCAATCCAAGATGTTCCTGGCTGGGCTCGTTCAGCAGCGGCCCAAAGAATCTGAGTCAAATCATCGAGATGAATAAAATTGACGAACTTATCCGAACGACTCACAGCTCCCTTTTGTATCCAATTAAGCGGGGAGCGCTGAGGTCCATAAATCCCCGCTGCTCGCACAAGGATTCCTCCGTGAGAGAGGAGAATCTGCTCTCCCTGGACTCGAGGATCACTTACGTAGAGCGCAGAGTCCTCACTGATTTCTTGGTCACGATCGGTAACAACAAATGAACTCAATGTGCCTATCGCGACAACTTTGCCAAGACGGGAGCGCGTATGAGACAAGAAGTCAGAGACGATTTCGGGGGGTTCACAGGAAAACGTCCAAAAAGTCAGATCGACCTGAGGGAGATTCTTCCAGGTTTCAACTTTCTGTAAGTCAAAAATGAGTTCAGGCCCCTGACGATGGGATTCCCAGACGGTGTGCTGAAGACTGCGCCCCTGCTGGGCGAGTCGACTTCCTGTATAACCCGAACCTAAAACGAGAACCTTCATCGAATTCATTGCTTTATCTTAAGGCCCCACTTGAATTAAAGTCTCTTTCGGAGGGGAAATTCTAATGACTTTTAAGCGGTTCGTAGGCCTCTTTGGCCTGGTTGTCGTGTGTCTATCATCTTCGGCTCAGGCCCAAGATTTTTTTGTAAAGACCGATAAAAAAGAGACTGAGCAGGTCAAAATTGAGTTTGATTGGGATTCAGATCGAGGAGTTTTATTTCGAGAGCCTAAAGTCTTAGAGAAGTTCCTCGTCAAAGACAAAGAGCTGCCTTCGACCTGGATTGAAAAGCGGGAGCCTTCAGAGGTTGAGAAGGTGGTCGATGCCGCATTCATGATATTCACGGCTCTGATGGTGATTAGCACTCATGATACGTATCAAATTAACTCAGAACTCAGGATGAGCACGATCCGTGGGGCCGTATTTTTGATTTTCCCTTTTGAGGATCATAATATTTATATGGATTGCGGGGGGGATCACCATTTAGTTGCGACAAGTATGAAACCCACCGATGATATTCTGGAAAGGATGAAGACGCCTGAAGAGGTTCGTCGTCTCTGCCAAGAATATGATCAGTCGCACCCGAATTCTTAAGTTTACTGTCTTAACAATTATCGCAGTCATTTTGGGTGTGCCCCTTTTGCAAGGTGCGGATGATCCTGGAGCAAGCTCTTGGGTGACGGACAAAGTGGGTGCACGCGTCAGACTTGTTTCTGAATTTAGTAGTCTTGCACCCCATTCGGCCGACACCATCGGTGGATTGTTCTTTGGTCTTGAATTCAGGCTTCAGCCAGGTTGGCATGTTTACTGGAAGAATCCCGGACTCGTTGGATTTCCTCCTAAGGTAAATTGGAAGACTTTGCCAGCAGGCTGGTCACAAAAGGAAATTATATTTCCTGTTCCGGATCGCATCGAGAGTCCGACGGGCCTCAGTTTTGGCTACGAGAACAATGTGACTTACCTGATTTTGCTCGAAGGGCGTCAGCCTCTGCCCGAGGACATTGCAGTTTTTGAAGCTCAAGTAGATTATCTCATTTGCAAGGTTCAGTGCTTACCTGCTTCAGCGCAGTTCAAGATCCGATTGCCGGTTAACAAGGAAGTCCGTCGCAGAGATTTTGATGCGTTAAGAGAAGTTCGAAAGAATTTTCCTCAACTGGCCTCTGAGGAGCAGGCTTCGGACCTCCAATGGCGGCGAATCAATGAACGAGAACTCGAGCTCGAAACAAAAAGTGACAAAGCGAAGGACTTGTTTGTTTTTGTGGGAGGTCGTCCAGATCGCGGCGCTAAAGTTTTAGTGACTCGCTCGAGTTCTCAAAAATTCTTGATCCAATTTCCTAGCGCGGCAGAAGATTTTGAGTGGCTCTTAAAGTTTGATGCGAAGAACCAGTCTTCAGCGCTTTGGGGCGAAAAGCGTATTGTGGATCTCCCTCACGACCCGGAGTCGGGAGCGCCGCTGAGTTTGTGGATCGCTCTGATCTTTGCGTTTCTGGGCGGACTTATTCTCAATCTTATGCCTTGTGTTTTGCCTGTGGTGATTCTGAAGACCGTCGGACTTTTGAAACTCTCTTCGGCCGCTCGATCCGAAGTCAAAAAATCTCTCGTCATGACCACACTCGGAGTATGGACGAGTTTTTTGGTACTCGCAGGTTTGCTTTTGATCATGCGATTGTCGGGTCAGAATATTGGATGGGGATTTCATTTTCAGAGTCCAGGTTTCGTAACCCTCATGGCTTTTGTGATTTTTATATTCGGGCTCAATCTCATGGGGGTGTTTGAGTTTTCCTTAGGAGGCTCCACCGCCACACAGATGAGTCGGTGGCAGAAAAACTCTTTTTTAGAAGGGGTGTTTGCGACGATTCTCGCTACTCCTTGCAGTGCTCCCTTTATGGGGACGGCGTTGACGTTTGCTCTGGCTCAACCGGCCCATGTATTTTTGCTTACTTTCTTTTCGATGGGACTTGGATTGTCGACTCCTTATATTCTGATGATTCTGTGGCCTGGATTTTTGAAGATTCTTCCTAAGCCAGGGGCCTGGATGAATAAAATGAAAAAGCTCCTCGCTCTCGCGCTCTTTGCGGCGGTGGTTTGGCTGATTTTTGTGCTTCGTCATCAAACGGAAGCGACATCCTTTTATCTGAACCTCGCATTGTTCGGGGTCACGTCGGGAATTTTACTCCTTGTCCGCACAAGTTGGCGCTGGCTCTTTATATCTCTCGTCGTAGCTCTGGGTGTGGGTTTGGCAGAAACAGAACGTCGAGAAGGCTCAACAAAAGAATCCGTGACTCCGTTTTCGGAGGCGTTGATTCGCCAAAAACTGAGCGAGGGCCAAAGGCTCTTTGTTGTGGTGACGGCAGATTGGTGTCTGACATGCAAGTTTAACGAATCGACGGTGACAGAGACGGATTGGTTTAAAGACCTACTCAGAGAAAATAATCTGGAGATGATAGTTTTTGATTGGACCAATCCCGATGAACGAATTGCCACTTTTTTAAAGTCCCATGGTCGAGTGGCCATACCGTTTTCGATGCTCATTTCGGCAGAGAAAAAGACTGTCTTGCCGGAACTTCTCACTCGTCGCCTTGTGAATCAAGCGATCGAGGAATTTTGAACAAGGCTTTTATTTGGCCCTAACCCAATCGCGCACCGCATAAAATATCAGTAATCAAAAATGCTTGTGAGGGTTCTTTGTGGAGCGTAGTTTCTGTTATATTAATAAATAGAGATTCTCAGAGCTTAAGGAGGTGACTCCGATGCGGTTCTTGAGAGTCTTATAACAAGTACTTTTTGAAGAGTTCCGAGAGGGATTTTTTAAAAGAGAAAGGAAAAGTCATATGTCTACTCATTCATCGGCATCGCCACGTCGCGAAGCTGTCACATCAGCCATCACTCGAAATATTCGAAAAGTTCCTGGTATCAGTGAAAAGAACGAACGAGTGAGCAGTTTCTTTGGAAGCCACACTTTTGGTCTCGATCAAATGAAAGAAAAGCTCGCGAAGGATTCTTATGAATCACTGATGAATATGGTTCATCGAGGACAGCGACTTCCAAAAGCTGTTTCGGATGAAATCGCCAATATTGTAAAAGATTGGGCGATTTCGATGGGAGCCACGCATTATTGTCACTGGTTTCAGCCGATGACGGGTTTGACGGCTGAGAAGCACGATGCCTTTATCAATACAAAGACTTCAGAAGCGGGGCAGACCAGTGTTCTCGAAAAATTTTCGGGATCAGCTCTGATTCAGTCAGAGCCGGATGCGAGCTCGTTTCCGAGTGGGGGAATGCGCTCGACCTTTGAGGCGCGAGGATACACTGCTTGGGATCCGACAAGTCCTCTCTTTGTCATCGAATCACCGAATGGAAAAACACTTTGCATACCCTCGGCATTTTTGAGTTATCACGGTCATGCATTGGATACTAAGACGCCTCTCTTGCGATCGGTAGATTATCTCTCCAAGTCAGCCACAAAATTTTTGAAGCTCCTTGGTGATGTCGATGTGACAAATGTGTCGACAACGATCGGAGCGGAACAAGAATACTTTTTGATCGATCGCGCTTTTTTTGCGCAGCGGCCGGACCTCATGATGACGGGGCGAAGTTTGATCGGACGACTTTCGACTCGAGGGCAGCAGTTTGAAGATCATTATTTTGGCTCGATTCCTGGGCGGGCGCTTGCGTTTATGCAGGAGCTCGAGCATGAACTCTTTCGATTGGGGGTTCCTGTAAAGACTCGTCATAACGAAGTTGCACCGGCTCAGTTTGAAGTCGCTCCTATTTTTGAAGATGCCAATATGGCCGTTGATCATAATTCACTTTTGATGGATATCGCGATGCGAGTGGCCTTGCGCCATGATTTTGTTTGCTTGCTGCACGAGAAGCCCTTTGCAGGAATCAACGGCAGCGGAAAACACAACAACTGGAGTATGGCGACTCAAAAGGGCGAAAACCTTTTGGAGCCCGGTAAGACGCCTCATCAGAATTTGAGATTTTTGGCGGTTCTCGCGACAGTTCTTAAAGCTGTTTACGATCACGCGGATGCTTTGCGAGTGGGGATTGCTTCGGCAGGAAATGATCATCGACTTGGAGCCAATGAAGCTCCTCCGGCCATTATCTCTGTGTTTTTGGGCGAAACCCTCAGCGGAATTCTTGATAAGATCGAATCTGGCAAAGCTCTCGAATCCGCGAGTGAAGAAGCCATTATTAATTTGGGAGTGTCCAAACTTCCGGTTGTGGCACGAGACAATACGGATCGAAATCGTACTTCGCCATTTGCTTTTACGGGTAACAAATTTGAGTTTCGAGCGGTGGGAGCTTCTGCAAATATTGCGTTTCCGATTACATTCCTCAATTCCGCGGTGGCTGAAGCTTTCAATCAGATGTCTGAGAGACTCGAGAAGAAGCTCTCTTCGACCAAGAATCGGGATGAAGCCGTCTCAGCCTTGATTAAGGAAGTTATTGGTGAAACCAAAAAGATTCGCTTTGAAGGTAATGGTTATTCCGATGACTGGCGCAAAGAAGCCGAGAAGCGAGGGCTCCCCAATCTCAGAACCACGCCTGAGACTCTCAAGGTTTTTGAGAAGCCAGGAGCCATGGATTTTCTTTCGGACGCCAAGGTTCTCATGAAAGATGAGATCAAGGCTCGCCACAACATTATGCTCGAACGCTACATCAAGCAGATCGAAATGGAGGCAGCGACCATGGTGGAACTCATGAACACGGTTGTCCTGCCGGCTTGTGAGAATGAGCTTTCGCGACTGGGCACCATGCTTTCTGCGGTAAAAGCAGGAGGAAAGTCACTCGCGGGAGACCGGTTTGAAGCATTAAAGTCTGTGTATGAAGGGCTTATGAAGTCGACAATGGGCCTGGATTCTGAGCTTCAAGGGGTTCTTGGCATCCACGATGAGACCAAGAAGGCAGACCAGCTTTGCGCCAAGGTCATTTCGACGATGGATAAGGTCAGATCGCTTTCGGACGAGGCCGAGGGTCTGGTGGCGGACGATCTCTGGCCACTTCCAAAGTATCGTGAAATGCTCTTTTTGAGGTAGGATGTCGCCACTATGGTGGCGACCAATCCCCCTTCGGGTTGTAGAGATTTTATCAATGATGAGGCTCGGCTTCGTGCCGAGCTGATTCAAAAAATTTCCGATACTTATATTTCTTACGGGTTTCGTCCGATTGAGACGCCCGCCTTTGAAAACCTCGACGTCTTGTTAGGCAGTGGAGGTGGAGACGAGAACGAAAAGCTCATCTTTAAGGTCATGAAGCGCGGCGAGAAGCTCAAAGAAGCTATCGCAAAAGGCGAGAGTGAGATTGCGGATTTTGGATTAAGGTTTGATCTCACGGTCCCTCTCTCTCGAGTGACTGCCAACTATCGTGGTGAGATTCAGTTTCCTTGGAAAGTCTTTCATATTGGTCCTGTGTGGAGAGCCGAACGAGCGCAAAAGGGAAGGTTTCGCGAATTCATTCAGTGTGACGTGGATATTGTGGGAGCCAAAACTTGGGCCGCCGAAGTCGAAGTGATTCAGACGGTGGTACAGGCTATTGCAGCACTGGGACAAAAGGGCTTTGAGCTTCGAATTAATGATCGAAGACTTTTGAAATCAGTTGGAGATCATTTGGGACTTGGAGAATCCGAGTTTACTGCCTTTGCAATTTTGCTCGATAAAAAAGATAAGATAGAGCCGGCAGACCTTTTGGCAGAAATGAAAGTTCTCCTGGGTTCTAAAATGAAACCCCTCGTCGAAGACATATTAAATGAAAAATTCTCGCTGCAGCAGTTTGAGTCACTTGATGCAGTCGTCACTTCTGAAATGAGAAAGCTCATTCAAACCCTCAAGGATCTTGAACTTCCTTTGTCGGATATTGTTTTTGATCCCTCGCTTGTTCGAGGTTTGGGTTATTATACGGGACCAGTGTTTGAGCTTCGTCATGCCTCAGCGGGGTATTCGTTTGGTGGAGGAGGGCGCTACGACAAACTCATTGGCAGATTTTCGAAGGAGCCTATTCCAGCCTGCGGCTTTAGTATTGGATTTGAGAGACTCTTTTTACTTTTTAAGGAACAAAAGAATCAAAGTTTGAGTCAGCAGGAGAAAAGACTTTTTGTTCCTGTCTTCAGTGAGGACTTGCGTAGTTCAGTCCTCAAAATCGCAAATGAAGTGAGAGGTCAGGGATTTGAAGTCGATGTTTATCCCGACGATGCAAAAATAAGAAACCAACTCAGATTTGCTTCAGAAAGAAAGTACCGATGGGTTTTGATCTTGGGTGAAGATGAACTCCAGTCCAAGCAAGCCAAGCTCAAAGATATGGAAGCGGGGAGCGAAAAGGCTATCTCATTAGATCGGTTGGCGGGTGCCCTCTCTGAAAACCTTTCATAGAACTAGGCATTCTTGAGTCTGAAATAGATTTGAGAGCGGACTAACAACTAAATTTTCTTTTAATTTCAAATACTTAAGGGTGTTTTTGAGGGCCTGTTTTTGGCCTCTGCATTGCATCATTTCGAGTGGGGTTTGTGTGCAATGGTGGTGAGGTCAGCGAGTTGAAATTGATCGCTCAAATTATTTTTTTGCTCTTCATTCAGATCAGCTTGCAGGCTGCTCCTTCGGAAGTCAGTTTATTTGAGCGTTGTTATTCACAACTCACGGGAGCTCAGGCCGCCGTCACTCATCCCCTCTATCTGCAAGTGAAAAGCGGCCAGATGTCTGCCTTGTCGGCGTGTCTATGGGTTCTGGATCGTGCGGAAATAATCGGTACGGGTGCCAACGCCGGTTTGACCAGAGGTCAGCTCGAACCCGTCTATGCTCAGACAGATACTCAGGATGCACTTAAGGTTTTGAGAGTATTTTTTGACTTTCATGCCACATGGTTCATGCATCCATCGATTAAGCAGGCACTTCTTGAAAACGATTTCACGGCCAATGACGAGCTAGTCGATTCCAAAGAGGGCGCCGCTCATCTGAGTTACTTTTTACATCAACCCAGTTTGACCTATAGTGATTTACTCCGAGGCAATCGAAGCGTTCGAGTTCGTCGGGACACTCAGCCCGGCAACACTCGCTTTGGACATCTTTATGGCTCAGGAGATACTCGGTTTTTTGATCTCTCCTATTTGAGGCATAATTTTTTGAAGCCTTACTCCGCGGAGAACAAGGCACTCGTTCAGCCCTTTCCTTCTCCTGTTGGATTCTTGGAACTCGGAGAGATTCGTGGATTTCGCGCTCTCAATTCAACTGAGCTCGATCAGACTCTCGTGATGGGATTTCAGTCCAACGCTCCTAATAATGTGAATGATCCCTTAAGAGTGAACTATACGGATATTGGTGATGGTTCAGCTTATTCAAATAATGTCGAAGTAAAGTTTCGCCGTCCCTATGGCGGGGGTCTTTTGGGGACGCAGTCTTACCTCATCGAAAATCTCGGAGCTCACGGTCAGGGATTTTATTATCCGAGATCCGACGGTGGAGTGAGAACTTGGAGACGAGCGGCCAAAGCGATTTACTCGGATTTTTTGTGTCGGGATATTCCGGTCATTTCTGGGAGCGATGCCGCGCAGTTCATGGCAGTGAATCCACCACATCCATTTCAAAAATCAGCAAGCTGTATGGCCTGTCATGCGACCACGGACGGATTGGCGGGAACACTCAGAAACTTTAGCTTTGTCACACCTACCAACTTTGGATCCCCTGCTACCGCGCTCATGTATGAGCCCTTTACTCGATTTGTGTCTGTGATTGAGCATCCAACGGCATTGATCGCTTCGGGCGGTACACTTCGAAAGCTCAAGCGAGACCATCCCCAATCTTCACAAATCAATTATGCCACTCAAACGAGCAATTTTTATGGAATCAATTCTGACAATACATTTGCGAGGCAGTCTCCCGAAGGTCGCGTGTTGATTCGAGACATGAACGGAAATTTAATCAACGAAGCAGTGACGGGGGTAGAGCAGCTCGGTACGACGCTTTCAAATATTGATGACTACTATATGTGTGCCGCGTCTAGATACTTTAACTTTCTGACTGGATTTAAGGCATCCACTCTAGAAGTTCCAAACGCGAGTCCTGAAGAAATTCAGGCCAGACTTTATGTTGTTCAACTGGGCAATAGTCTAAAAATTCATCAGAGCTTACGGACCATGGTCTCTGAAATTTTAGGATCATCTTACTGGCGGGAGGGGATCGAATGATTCGACGCAGAGATTTTCTCCAAGGGCTATCGGGTCTCGGAGGTGCAAGCCTCTTTAGAACGACGACTGGATTTTCGATCCTCCATACGTTGGTCCACGGTCTGTTTACAAAGGCTTTGGCCGAGAGCTCTGGGGCTCTCCCTCGGACTTATTTGGATTTCCATATTGCGGGCGGATGGCCCGGACAGTTTTTGTATGCACCACTCAAACCTTATGCAGGAGATGCGGCTAACTTCATTGCCAATCAACAAATTGCGAACAATTGGGTCAGTGGTGCTCCGGTGTATTCTACTGTTTCTAAAACAGCAGGAGGATCGACTCTCAATCTTCCACCCGCTTGGGGACCAAACTTGCCTCGGTACCAAATGGCGTCGAATGACTCTGCCGAAGTGTTGAAGCATACGATCTTTTTGAGAGGTGTAAAAAACATCTTTAACTCGCATGAACTCGGATACGAACATTCGTATCGCCCGGGAACAGGGCTCAGTATTGCGGGGGCTGTTGCAGATGCTACAAACCTCACAATCAATCCTATTCCGGCAGCGTCTTTTGGGGCGGCTCCTGTGCAGTTCTTTTTGTCCAAAAAATACGGTACTCGATCGATTTCTTACGGGGGCAGCGGCCCGCTCTTTAATTTGCTTTCTCCCTTTGATGCAGAGGCCGAGATGGAAGCGCTTCTTTCTAAGCGAGATAATTTTACTCAAGCTTTTAATGCCGCGGTCCAGGCCGTGGCTCAGGATGCTTCCGCCGTGAGACCTGGTTCACTTGATATTTTAGCTTCCATTGCAGGAGCTGAGACATTGGTTCGAGAAAATTTTGCGGGCCTTGTGGGAGAGTACAATCAACGACTGGCTCGCTATCAAGATGTCATTTCTCAAGTTTCTGGCGCAACCGGGATCAATCAAGTGATTGCCGAAGCAATCAGTCCCGCAGCCAATGACCCCAGACGACGAGTGGCGAATCCTAATGCCACCCCGCTTTTAGCGACGAATGCGGATTTGAGATCAATCATTACGGCTTCGACATCTACTTCCGAGTTGGCGAGAGCCTTTGCGACTGCGGATTATTTGGTGGAGTTTGGCAGGACCAATGCCGCATCATTTCTGCTTTTTGGAGCCACAGGTTTGAATGTGCAAACTGCGACGGGTACACAGACTGATCATGGAAATGATCAGCATGACACAGGGGTTGCTGTTTCAATCCCCATCAATAATTTTATCTCGCGATCTATACTCGCGTGTTTGAATGAGTTTATCGCGCGGGCCAAATCATGGAACAAATTTGATAATGTCGTGATGAATTTCAGATCTGACTTCACGAGATCGCCACGAAGTGATGGCACGGGTATGGATCATGCCTGGGATGCCAATGCAATGCTGCTCGTGAGTGGAGCCGTTAAAGTCCCCCAAGTGATTGGCAATATTTATGGAGGCGCACTGGCGGGAACCTATATGGGCACCTATGGTGTTGCTGCAGGAAATAATCATGAGGGTGATAGCAACACCATCATCACGATGGGACATTACGCTTCGACGGTCTGCTCATTGCTCAGAGTCAAATCGCCAACAGAAAACTTTGAGACATTAGTCTATGAGGATGCTTCAAGTGGGTTCCTTTCAAAAATTGGAAATGGAATAATCAAGCCAGGAGCCGGTTAACGATGAAGAGAATATACGCTTTGTTCATCATTTCGACTCTTTTGACGGGCTGTCAGGCTGCGATGGATCCATTTTTCAGCACGCAGAACAACTCAAATAATAACCCTCCCCAAACCGGAACAACTCTCGAGCCCCTGACAACTTTGAGATTTGGCGACAGAACTTATGTGGCCTCCGTGCTCACAAATATTTTTGTGCCTGCGACGACTGGGCTGACGACTCCACAACTCAATGAGCGTCAACTCCTGGTTGATAAAGTGAATGCTCTTGTGACTCTGCAGTACTCAAACTTCGGTCGAAGCTGTGATTATTTCAATAGTAGTACCGAAAGCTGCTCGGGAACGGGCACTACTACGTTTGGAACGTATAATGACTCAAATACAAATCTGACTTCATTTGCTCTCTCGACACCTCTGCGTTCTGCGCTCTCTCTCAGATCTGTTTATGGGTTGATTTGGTTTCGCACGGAGGAGATCGCTCTCAAGACGGCGATTGCGAATGTTCGCACGATCATTGAAGGGAGCCCGGTGGCGATATCGTCGATTGTACCCACTTCTCTCTCGCTGCCGACGGAGGACGAAGTTTCAGCAGCTTTTCAGTTGGTCTACAGGGGCGTAGAACCCTCACCTGCCACTTTGCAGGCCCTCATGAATCTTGTGTCGGAGTCTTATAACTCTCTCGCCTCTCAAACATATCCCGTTCAGCAGAGCAATGGACGGATCAGAGATGTATGGAGATTCCTGTTCATTTCTCTTTTAGCTTCATCCATCTGGCAGGCTCCTTAATAAAAATTGAGACGATGCAAGAATTGATCTGCCAAAAAGAGCAGGCTGGGGTCTTTGCTTTTCTTTTGCGATTCACTCATCAAGAGAGTTGTTTGATGGCTCTTTCTTTCAATGAATGGATTGTAGAGATACTCTGACGAAATTCCCGCAGCGTCACTCTCCAAAGATTGATGGAGTCGTGCGGGATCACTCAAGGGGATCCCCGTTTTGAATGTCGCGCGGTAAAACAAATTTACCTTTCCTTCGGCTTCGGTCCAACCAGGAGCTAAGAATCCCGGAAGACTGCGCTCTTGGTAAAAAGAGCTGAGTGACTTTTTTCTATTTTTTCCTACCCAAAAGTTTTCGTTTTGAGAGGCGGCAGATGAAAGAACTAAATCAAGGTCAATGAGCTCATAGGCGGTCCATCGCCTCAAGGATTTTGAGAGTTCAGAGTCTAGAGCCTCAGTGCATTCTCGACAGCTGCGAGGAAAATATCCAGATCCCGAAGTCTCACTTTGTCGCCAGTTTTGCGTACTAAACTTGTAGATCGCATGGCTTCGTGCGGAAACAAAAAATGACGGAGACACGGACTTACTTCTGTGAATGAGTTCAAAGCCCGGGACTTTGTCTTGTTGATCTCCTTGCGGATCGATCGCATTGAGAAAGCTCTTTCCGATCCCGTGACTTTCGAGGCGAGTTCTCCAAATTTCTTGGCGCGCTTCAGAGGGAGAATACGCCATTCCAAAACCATGCGCATTTGAGATGACGCCCACTAAGGTCCCGGCCCCTGTAGGGGATTTTTCAACAATGACTAAGACGTTTTCCGTATCGTGGACGTGCTGATAGCCATCGGCCTTAGCGTCCACCGCGTGATAGACAATATAGTTGAGGTAATAGTGCGAACGGGATTCGATGAGTGAAAAATAAATCGGGACTTCTTGAGAGAGTGTGACTTCTTGGTGATGGGTCAGGCGGAAGGCGTTGACTCCATTGTCTCTGAGATTCTCGTTGTCATCAAAAAAGAAGCTCAAGGGGGTATCGACAGGATTGAACCCAGACTCTGAGTTGAGAAACTCTGCAGCTTCGTCATGAAAAAAAATGGGTGCCCACTGATTTGCCAGGTCCGATCGACCTCGTTCTGTGGCACGTGTCGACTCTAATAGACTGCAAATCAAAATGCCGAGAAGTGGAATGAGGCTCAAAGCCTTTCTCCTCACACTTCCATTGTCTCATGTTTTAAAGAGTTCGAGGTCCGACGCTAGAAACCGCATTATATGCGGTTTTGAGCCTTATTCGTTTCGATAGAGGATGAGGCCGTGGGAGAGGTCGTAAGGGGAGAGTCCGATAGTGACTCGGTCTCCGGGCAAGACTTTAATGCTAAATCGTCTCATTTTTCCGCAAAGTTTGGCGTTGAGCTCTTGCTGATTCATCTCGAGTTTTACTCGATAAATTCCGCCGGCAGCTACGTCCTGCACAACACCTTCTACTTTGACCAAATCATCGCGTGCCATTGAAACCCCTTTTAATTAACAATTGAACCTCATGAAAGCCCTTTTTGTGAATTTAATTTTGGTCGGTTTCATCGGCTCGATGGCCATCAGTTGTGGCTTAAAGAGGCCCTTACAACCTAAGACGGCGGGGCTCCCTTCTCTTGAGACGGGAGATTTGATCTTTTTGGATCTGGATTGCGGGGAGCTTTGTGATGCAATCGAGACGGTTACTCTCGAGCAGTTTGACGTGAAGGGCCCGCGACTTTCGCATGTGGGAATCATAGAGAAGGTGGGGAACGAGGTTTTTGTACTGGAGGCCTGGACAAGGGGTGGTGTTCAGACAGTGAGTTTGGAGCACTTTCTCAATCGCGTGAGCGGGGGGCTCAATCAGGCAAATGGATTTTATTTGGGGCGGTTAAAGCCGGCTCACCGAGCGATCGGGGTGGCGGCCGTGGATCGTATTCGCAAGTTTTTGGGCTGGCCCTATGACGATTCGTTTGAGTGGGACCCTACGCGATTTTATTGTTCGGAACTGGTGAGCATTGGATTTTCTTCGGGAGGAAATTTTTTTAGGCCTCTTCCGATGTTTTTTGGAAGTCCTCAGAGTGCGTCTTACTCCACATGGAAGAGTTACTACCGGGATATTGGTCAGCCCCTTCCACAGGCAAGCCCTGGTGTGAGCCCGCTCGGGATTTATCTCGAGGGTAAACGTCGTTTATTTGTGCCCGAGCCGGTTGAGGCGAGTGGATATGTTGCACCAAAATAGAGATAGAGCCTGACTGATTCTGCAGTTTTCCTGAGACAAGCAGCCCCCACTGAGTTCGAATGAGAGGGCGATACTTTTTGAAGACATGGGGTCGTAAGACTAAATTCAAAAATCCAGTTTCGTCTTCGAGGGTAATAAATGTCATCCCTCGTGCTGTCGGCGGACTCTGCAGAGTCTGAACAATTCCAAAAACATTTACAGTGCTGCGAGGAGTATTTTTGAGCTCGGCCGCGACCTGAATCTGGGAGAGCGGCATTCGGTAATTCCAATGAGAGCGTTTGAGCACTTGAGTGGGATGTTGCAAAATCGTGGTTTGAGTTACTTCCAAGTCCAGGAATATGGATTCGAGAGGGTTGAGTGAGGGAAACGAGACTTGAGGTTCTGTGGATTTTTTCCATAAGGGATCGGGCGAGGGTTCCAATGCTTGCCAGTATTTGAGCCTTCGATGAATCTGTTCGGTCGCAAGGGCAATGGCTGATCGCTCATCTTGGTCAAAAAGATAGAGGTCGAGCTGTCCTTGAGCGCGAGCTTTAAAAAACTTCTCAAAATTACGCTGAGAAAGACCTGTGACAATACGAAACCCCAGTCTGACTCCGACCTCTCCATTTTCGGATTTTTCGAGCTTATGATCCCAGTCTGAGAATTCTGTATGAATCGGCCAAAAACGGAGACTTTCTTTCTGAAAGCTCGAAGTAATGGTGTGCAAAGAATAAAAGCCGAGTGGCATGGAGTTTAAAAGTCCACAGACAAAGGCTTCGGGGTGATGAGCCTTTAAATAAGCCGAAGCATAAGTGAGGAGTGCAAAACTGGCGGCATGAGATTCTGGAAATCCATATTCTCCAAATCCGAGAATTTGTTGGCAGACCTGTTGTGAAAAATCAGCAGGGATTCCCTGCTCAATCATTCGGCGGGACATATCGGCAGCGTATTTTTCGAGATTGCCAGATTTTTTCCAAGCGCCCATGGCTCGCCGGAGTTCATCAGCCTCCCCAGGACTATATCCTGCGACTTCGATCGCCATCTTCATCACCTGCTCCTGAAAAATAGGAACCCCCAATGTTTTTTCGAGAATGGGCCGGAGTTTGGGATGAGCGTAAGTGACCTTTTCAAGCCCCATTCGTCGACGGAGATACGGATGAACCATGCCGCCTTGAATCGGACCGGGACGAACAATCGCGACCTCCACGACAAGATCATAAAAATTTTTGGGTTTGAGTCGCGGGAGCATGGACATCTGGGCGCGAGATTCAATCTGAAACACTCCCATTGTTTGAGCTTTGCCGATCATTTCAAAGGTAAGGGGATCATCGGCTGGAATCGTATGGAGTTCGAGCGAGATTCCATGAAAAGTCTTCAGAAGATCAAAAGTCTTTCGGAGGCAGGTGAGCATTCCGAGACTCAAAATATCCACCTTCAAAAGTCCCAAAGTCTCGATATCGTATTTGTCCCACTGAATGACGGAGCGATCATCCATCGTCGCGGGCTCGATCGGACTCAGCTCATCGAGACGCCCCTGGGTGAGAATCATGCCCCCAGTATGTTGTCCGAGGTGTCTCGGAAAGCCTTTGAGCAGGGAAGAAAGTCTCTGCCATCTTTGGGCCAGGACTGGATTCTGCTGAGCCCAGGGGAGAGATTCAAAAATTTCTGTGGCAGATTCTCGCCACGAAAGTCTTTGAGAGATTTGGTGGATCACTTCAGGAGGAGCCCCGAGGGACTTGCCCACCTCTCGGAGAGAAGATT
>CAZUTA010000002.1:163998-287510 GCA_964622975.1 uncultured Bacteriovoracaceae bacterium
GGCGACCATTCCGGCGCGTTCTCTCCCGTACTTGCGGTAGAGATACTGGATGACTTCCTCTCGTCGCTCGTGCTCAAAATCGACATCAATATCGGGAGCCTCGTTTCGTTCTCTCGAAATAAATCTCTCAAACAAAAGATTCATGCGGACGGGATCAATAGCGGTGACTTCTAAGAGATAACAAACAATGGAGTTGGCTGCCGACCCCCGTCCTTGACACAGAATATTCTGAGAACGCGCAAACTGAACAATATCCCAGACTGTCAAAAAATAATCCGAAAATTCGAGCTCTTGAACAATCTGAAGCTCATGGGCGAGTTGTTTGTGAACCTGAGGAGAAGCTCCTTGAGAGTAGCGAGTTTGTAAGCCTTTTTGACACAGCTCCTTCAGAAACTCAAAAGAGGTCTTTCCCTTCGGAAGCCACTCTTGGGGATACTCGTACTTAATTTGTTGAGGACTAAAGTTGCAGCTGGCTGCGAGAGCGAGAGCATGATCGGTCCAAGCGGCGGGGATCTTCCATTTTTCAAGATCGGAGAGAGGATGCAAAAATATTCCTGAATTTGGAAAGCTGGCTTTTTGATGGAGAGGCGTGTTGGTTCGAATGCTCTCCAGCATTTCATAAAGTTCAAATCTCTCGGGACTGTGAAAGTGCGCATCCCATGTCCAAATTTTTGGAATCTCTGTAGGCAGCTTTTGGAGCCACTCCGCCAGCGGACGATCACGATCTGGATGCTGCAGATGTGTTACAAACTGCGTCAATGGAGTGATATCCATGAGATAGCGAAGGAGGTCTGGAGAAGGAAACTTCCGAGGGAGAAGAAAGCTGTGCATAAGCTGTGGATCTATCCATCGTTTGAGGAGCTCTCTTGTGATTTTGGGTTGGCCCTTAGAAGATCCCTGATAAGCCTCTGAGAGGAACCGGCAAATTCGCTTGTATCCGTCAAAGGATCTCGCCAAAACCGCTATGGAAGCGGACTCTAGAGATATTTCAACTCCATAAAAAACTGTAAACAAAAGTTGTCGACTCGCTTTGTAGGCGCGCACCATCCCATAGAATCCTTGGTGATCCACGATCCCCAGGCCCTGGTAGCCCAGAGATTTGGCCGTCTGAATCATTTCTTCGGGATGAGAGGCCCCGTGCATAAATGAATACGAAGTTTTTGAGAGCAGATCGACAAAAGGTCTCGAAGCCGTGCGCGGACTCATTCGATGACTCCTTGCCTAAACCACTCTGAGTTCTCGTTACAAAAAACCCAAATCCATGCGCCCCGATCCCTGACGACAAAATACTCTCTCTTGTGGCGAGAGCCGGCATCGTCAAACCACTCAATTTTTTCGGTCAGACTTTTTTGGCCTTGAGGGGCGGGAATCGGTTGAGGCTCACTTTGAACCAGAGGCCTAAAAACCCCGCGAGAAAAAATTGGATTCTCCTCGAGAGAGAGTCGAGCAGGGGTGGGCTTCCAGGACGCTTCGGGAAGAAGTGAGGGCGTTGGACTGGGCTTAAAAATCAAATGACCTTGGTTTTCGAGCTTCTCCAAAAAATTTTGGAGTTTGAGATGAGAGACTTGTTGAGTTCTTTTCTCGGGAAACAGACTGAGCTGGATATTTTCAAAAGAAAAAAGAGGGTGGAGAGTTATTTTTACTTTGAAGACTGTCGCATCCAGGCAGAGCTGAAAAAATCTTTCTTGAAGAAGATATCGAATCCAGGGGAGATCTCTTTGGAGATGAAGAGGATGGGGAAACTCGAGAGAAATTTTTTCGGGGTCGGTCAGGCAGAGTTCGACTTCAATTTTATTAAATTGAGTTTGAGAGTGCTCCAATGCAATTTGTTCGAGACCGTGGCGAACAAACTCAAGAAGTTGCTCGGCATTCCACGAGGGTTCGTCCAGGTCTCCGCTCCAAAAAATAGGCTCAATCGATCGATAGGGGCGCCAAGCCCAAGGGGTATGGTCGGGATCAACGATGCCTCTCAAAAATTCCGTCCAAGGTTTTCCAAATCTCTTTTGGAGGCCTTGAAAAGGAAGACGGCGAAGGTGTCCTACTTTTTCGAGTCCGAGGCGCCGGAAGTGCGCAAAGGTGTCTCGGATGTTTTTAGAACTGATGGGGTGGCGGTGATGAGAATGAAAGTCTCGGGCAAAGCGCTGCAATTCGTCCGTTGGTGAAAATAAATGAAGATCATAAGCTTTGTGAAGAGCTCTCCAAATATGGGGGTCATGAGCCCATTTATTTTTTTGGGAGGTCTCGAGAGCCTGCCGCTTCCAAAAGTCATGATAAGTGCTGAGATCAAAAATCCAGAAATCACAAAATCTCATGATCGTGAGAGAGAGAGGTTCAAAATGAGAGCCTACGATAAACATGGCATTTCACAGTTGAGATTCTTTAAATAAGAAAAAGGCAAAAACTGAGGTGTGGGATTTCCGCCTTTTGACCAATGAATTCTAAAGTTTTGATGAGAGAGGCTGATGTGTGCACGTCGAGGGCAAAAATGGTGGGGGCTCTCGTCAATGACGAGAGTACGCAGACTTCCTTGGAGAAGGCGCAAAACTCTCTGGATAAAAAAGCCTTCTCCTGCGTTCAAATTGAAGCCCTCGAGAATGACGCCATCAAAGACCTGAGAGGTGGCGATCTCCTGAAACAAAAACCTCAGGCGTTTGCGATGAGGGCATTCGATTCCAAAGACTTCGAGTTGGCGCTCTCGAGCGATCTCCCACAGCAGTGGGGCGTAGATCTGCCAGCGGGGGCTCATCCAGAGGATGCGACGCGCGGGTTGAATAAAATCGAGGGCGAGCCGCCGACAGCCGCTGCCCGATTTTCCGATGAGCTGGATAAAATTTGCTTGAACGGGGGGTGGGTTTGGGCTTACCATACATATGTATGGTAAATCGAAAGAGGCCGATTAATCAAGCCCCCGCGAACGAACTGACCGAACAGCAGTCCAAAGTTTTCAAATATATAAAGGACAAGTTCTTCTCCACAGGCTCAATGCCTACGCTCCGCGAAATCTGTAAAAATTTTGGCTGGAAGGCTGTGGGTTCGGCGCAAGATGTTGTGTCTCATCTCATCGACAAGGGCTTTTTGGAGAGGGACCCTCATAAGGCTCGAGGCTTGAGTTTAGCAAATGTCGCTGATTTTCGGGCGATTCCACTATTGGGATCGGCCCCCGCCGGAGTTCCTGTCGAATCGATTGAATCTCATCAATCCGATGTCCTCGTCCCGAGTTTTGTCAGGGGACCTATTTTTGCTGTTCGCGTGATGGGGGATTCGATGGTCAACGCAGGAATTAACGATCAGGACATTGCGATTGTGCGCCAAAGCGCGGGAGCGGAGAGCGGAGAGATTGTGGTCGCGATGGTTGAGGGAGAAGTGACTATTAAAAGATTCGAATCCTTACGAGGAGAACTATGGCTGAAGCCCGAGAATCCTCGATTTCAACCCAAGCAGATCAGAGATCCTCATTTTAGGATTCTCGGAAAGGTCATAGGACTCCACCGCTATTGGAATTAATTTGAGGCAAGCTCTCGGGATGAATTGAGAATTTAACAAAAAACCACACCGATTCCTAAACGCATTCAATAAGTCCCGAGGCCTTGCCTGAGATTAAAAATAGAGTTCTTGGATTACTTTTTCTTTTTTAAGATTTCGGATTCTACTCTTGATAAGAGATCGAGATATTCCGGATTTTTGGAGTCGGTATTGAGCGCAATCTGAATATTCATTTTGGCCGAATTGAGATCTTTCTTCTGGTAGGCGGCTTGAGCCAACTTAAAAAACCTCAAGCCTGCCGAGGTCGTTGAAGTTTTTTCAACACGGCGGATGCTCGTAATCTCGTTTTCATCGGGGCCCTCGCCCGGCGAAGAAGAGGGCCGACTTCCTCCACTTTGATTCTTGGATTTGAGATCGCGATCGTAGTCGGCGCGGCGCTCTGTGTGACTGAGCGTTCGATAGGCCGCGACCACGCGAGAATAAATCATTTTAACTAATTCCTGAATCTCCGGATCCTTTTCGGCCTTGTATTGATCAGGATGGAGACTCAGCGCTTCGCGATGAAAGGCGCTTCGAATTTCTTCTTCGGACGCATGCGACGCCACTTTCAGAATTTTGTAAAAATCAACCTCGTAAATGATCTTGGAAATAGCCTGAAGTTCAGTTTTGGAAAGCATGTTCTAAAATAATCTTCTATCACTTAGAGTTTTAAGGGAAGCGCTTCCTGAACGTAAGAGGAGTAGAGGTAAATTTTTCCAGGAAGATGATCTTGACTGAAGTACGGTTCCATCCAAAATCCGAGTTCACGCATTTTGGGCAAGTCCGCTTGACCAAAAACTCGCTGACCATCTTTGAGTTTGAATTCATAGAGCTGTAATTTGGGAGGAGTGAAAAATCTTGAAGGCTTTTCGGTGATCGCCTGCAAATAGCGAGGGGCATTAAAAAAATCTTCGACCAACACCATCCAGGCCACCTTGGATCGATCAATCGACTTTGTTTTTGTGGAACTCCCTTCCATGAGGAGATCAAAAGTCGCTGCTTCAGGATTAAATTCTTTCAAAAGACCTTCTTCAAACGCATTGCCTCCTTTGGAAGGGAGACAACAGATGACCTTTTTGTAGTCTTTGAATTCGTTCTTGAGGCGGACTTCTTTGTGCTCGCTCGCCTTGGCCGCAGATTGTTCAAGTCTAGCGGAGCCCATCGTGGCCGCTAGTTTGACTGTCATGGTCTGTTGTGCGCTCGTGGCCATGTCTTTGGCGGAGACCTCGACGATTCCATCCGTATTGATTGAGAACAAAACCTCGAGTGAAACCTCTCCTGCTTTGCCCGATTTGAATCCAGAAAACTCAAACTCCCCAAGCATCGTCGAGGTTTCTTCTTTACGGTTTTTGCCCTGGAATATTCGGATACTGACTGTCTTTTGATTGTCTCGAGTGGTGGTAAACACCTTAGACGCTTGAACAGGAATCGGAGTATTTGAATCAATCATGGTTTCGACGAATCCGCCGACGGTCGCGATACCAAGATCAAGGGGCGTAACATCGAGCAAAAGAGATTTTTCTTTTGCGGGAGTGGGAGCTTCGCTCAACGAACGACCTTGAATAGCGGCGCCGAGTGCAACAACTTCATCGGGATTGAGATCTTTAAGAGGTTTTTTTCCAAAGTAAGCCTCAGCGGCCGCCTGAATGACGGACATTTTGGTGGGGCCGCCTACCAAAATCACAGCATCGAGTTCCTGCGCTCGGACTCCCGCGGCGCGAAGAGCCTCATCGCAAACCGAAAATGTCTTTTGAATCAAATCTCTGCAAGCTTCTTCAAACTGCATGCGAGAAAGAGACATATGGAGATCGAGAGTCCGTGACTCGTCCTTCATGATGGCCGGAATAAAAACATCTGTTTTTTCGGCATAACTCAGTTTGCGTTTGGCCTTTTCTGCATTTTGTCTGAGGAGAGGGATGGCTTGAGGAATGGTTCGTAGATCAATATCGTGCTGCTTGAGAAAGTGCTGGGCACAAAGATCAATCACTCGATCATCAAAATCATCTCCACCCAGGAACGTATCTCCCGCAGTCGCGATGACTTCAAAAACCTGATCTTTGAGTCTCAATATAGAAATATCAAAGGTGCCGCCCCCTAAATCATAGACGGCGACTGTTTCTTTGAGGTTTTTTCCAAATCCATACGCCAGAGCGGCGGCCGTGGGCTCGTTGATCATTCGCACGGCTTCTAGTCCAGCAATTTTACAAGCATCGGCAGTCGCTTGGCGCTGATTATCGTTAAAATAAGCGGGGACAGTGACGACGGCTTGGGTGACGGGTTTGCCAAACTTGGCTTCGGCAATTTCTTTCATTCTGCGCAAAATGAGCGCGGAGATTTCTTGTGGAAGATACTGAGTCTCATCTACTTCTATGGCAACATTTTGATCAAGGCCTTCGACGAGATTAAAGGGGAGCAGGGACTTAGCTTTACTCACTTCGGGAGAGAAAATCTTTCGTCCTATCAACCGCTTAATCGAATAAACCGTACGTTTTGGATTTGCAAATAGCTGGGATCGGGCATCCTCACCAATGAGAATTTTTTTGTCTTTTCCAAAGGATACGACGGAGGGTGTGAGTTGATGGCCATTGTCGTCTGATAAAATTTGAGGCTGACCATCCACAAATGCTGCGACGGCAGAATTGCTTGTACCGAGATCGATTCCGATGACTTGAGACATACAGAAACAGTGTACCAAACTCGAAACTCATGTTGACCATGAATTCGAATATTGCAAAGCAGCAATGAGAGTGCAGCAAGATCAAAAAAGTCAGAAAAACGATGTCAGCCTTGTCGAGTGGCTGAAGGCTCGAGCAAAAAGCTTTGAGAAGGACGGTCAGCACAAACAAGCGATCGAGGTTTGGCAGCGCCTTTTGGATCATTTGACCAAGCGAGCGCATCTTGCTCCTGCGGCAGATGTCACAGACCTTGCCGCAATACATTATCGACTTGGCCTCAACCATCGAGCACTCAGAGATAATTTTAAGACTCTCTATCACCTCAAGTATTCGATTCGATTGAATTCGCAGGAGCCTCGATATTACCAAGCATTTGGAAAGGCTTTTATCCAAGGGGGACAGTGGGATGTCGCACGTGCTCAGTTTGAAAGGGCTGTGAGACTCGATCCTCGAAATCCTTCCTATCTGCGTCAGTATGCTTCGCTCTTACTGGCGATGGGTCGGCGAGACGAAGCCCGACTCTATGCTCGTAAGGCTGTGGCCGCTGCTCCGGAGAGTGTCAGCAGCCTCAAGTGTTTAGCGAGAGTTTACTTTCAGAGCCGGATGTATTCCCATGCGATGGCTGTTCTCAAGAAGGCCAAGATTCAGGGTGCTCCCGGAATGGAGCGTTTGATCGATCAGTGCGAAAAACGACTTCTGGCAAGTTTTGAAGGGCAGGTCCTCAGAAATCTGCGCACCTTTATGCGACTCGATGGCCAACCCTTTCATCTTCGTCATTACCGATGGGCAGAGTCTTTTTGGCTGGCTTACTCGGCCTGTGAGGGGTCTCGGTTTCGAACCTCCAGGCCTCGGGAGATTGCAGCCAGTTTGAGTTGGCTTGCACTTTGGGAAGGGGCTGGAATTCCGGAAAACTTCTTTTGGGAAGACCATTTGCAACGATTTTGCGTGGATTCTCTTAGTGTTTGGCCCTGGCTCAAAAAGTTTCAGGACTTTTTGCGAGTCGGTCGCTATAACTTTCAACAGTCCACATGATCACTGCTGAACAAATTGAGCACGCGTACAAGAAGATTCATTCATCGATTCGCCATACTCCTCTTCTCAGATCAGAAGTCTTTGAGCGAAAAATCGGAGCAAAGTTTCCAGTTTATTTTAAGCTTGAGAATCTTCAACTCACAGGATCGTTTAAGTCGCGCGGTGCTTTGAACAAACTTCTTTCCGTCGAAGGCACCGCCAAAAAAAAGGGTGTGATCACTGCTTCTGCGGGCAACCACGCTCAGGGTGTCGCGTATCATGCACAGAGATTGGGAATTCATGCCAAGATTGTGATGCCGGAGACAACTCCTTTAGTGAAAGTCAATTCGACCAAACAGTGGGGTGCCGAGATTGTTTTTTTTGGGGAGTCGTATCAAGAGGCCTTTGAGAAAGCCAAAGAGATCCAAGCGTCAGAAGGTCGCGAGTATATTCACGCTTTTGATGATAATGATGTGATTGCCGGTCAGGGGACCATCGCGCTCGAAGTATTGAGAGATTGTCCAGACGTGGGAGTGTTTTTGGCGCCGATTGGTGGAGGCGGGTTACTTTCGGGATGCGCTGTTTATATGCAGGCCAAAAAGCCTGACTGTAAAATGTTGGCTGTCCAAGCCACAGGGAGTTCGACATTTATCCCGTCGTTAGAAAAGGGAAGCCCCATTACTTTACCTACGGTTTCGACCATTGCCGAAGGCATGGCTTGTAAGCGAATGGGAGATTTGACCTTTGAAGTTTGTAAGAACACTGTCAAAAAGACAATTTTAGTCGACGACGAAGAAATCTCTCAGGGCATCTTGTGGCTTTTAGAAAATGAGCGAGTTTTTGCAGAAGGTTGTGGTGGAGCTTCGGTCGCTGCTCTTATCAAGAATCCCGAAGTGGTGACCGCACCGACGGTGGTGGTTGTCAGTGGGGGTAACCTCGATGTCAATTTGCTCGCACGAATTATTGAACGAGGGTTGGTAAAGAGTGGACGGTTGGCGATGGTGGATGTTCAGATTCCGGACGCTCCAGGGTCCCTTCATAAACTCATTCAGACATTCGCTGAACTAAAGGCCAGTATTGTTCAGATTCATCATGAGAGGGTTTTTGCCCAATCGAGTCTCAAAGAGGTTTATACGACGATTTCCTTAGAGACGCAGGGCTCCGATCATGTAGAGCGCATTCGCGAGGCCTTACAGTCAAAGGGCTGGCGAGCACGCTTCCATTAAGCTTGTGATATAATTGAAGTTGTGGACGAGCCCACGAATTCTTCCATTGTGGAATGTGATCTGCGTGAGTTTTTTTTCACGCTGATTCAAAAGGCAGCTGCGCACCAGAAGGTGTCTGTCAGCCCCCCCGTCATTACCTATGTGACCGAGGTCCTCGTTTCGTTTCATGAGACAGCTAAGCTCTTTGCTCAAGCAGGAGTTCGAGTTCCCGTCATGGCCGATATGTTATCGGATGCCATGGAAGCGGACTTCTATCGGCGAGTGACTTTGCTCAGGCAGATGGGAGACACGTCTTTGATGGTTTCTGGATTTTTTCCGGAAGCGCTCTCCCGACGTGCTGTCGATTTGGGATATTACCGACGGATGGGTGAGGTGGCGTACTCTCATCTGGGCAGCCTTACTCATGATGAATCTGTGTTTCCTGTTCTCAGTGAACAGTTTCATCGAGTCAGCGATCTCGTTTCTGAAGTGGCAGAAAATACCTCGAGCCGATCCATCGACATGCTCAAATTGATTGAGCTCTATTCAAAAACAGGCTCCGATCGAGCTCTAGAGAAGCTCAAAGCCCAAGGCGTAATTCCTTTCAAACGTAAAAGAGAATTTTGATGAAGTACTTTGATCTCCTTCATCAGATTCAATCGAGGCTTCAGATCGTCAATGGTTTTGAAAACGAGCATCTCGTGACAGATTTCTTGTCACCTTCAAAAGCTCAAAACTCGCTTCTGGTGAAGGAAGGATCAGAAGGCGCGGAGATTCTCGTCTGTTTGGATGAGGCGATACTCAAAAAATACGAATCCATCCGGCTTCCGCACGAATTTGAATTCAGACATCTTCCAGATCTCAGCATCGTCATTGAAGAACTCAGCCATTTCAATACGTACTGTCGTAATGCGGCCGAAGATCAGCCCCTCTCTCAGTTAGAGCTCGAAGTCCAAGGCGAGGTCGACAAATTTGCAGTTGCTCTCGAATGGCTGAGCGAAAAGAACGAAGAGGAATTTAAGCATAGACTTTTTGATGTGCTCTTTGATGACTGCCAACTCGGCAATTGGGTTCGCCCCGATCAAGTCAGTCGATATCGAGATGCCCATCAAATTGCGAAGAACTTTTGCCGAAAGATATTGAGAGAGGATTTTTCTTCTGAGCAAAGACGAAAATCTTTTAAGGACTTTTTTGAAACGCCGTTGTCTCAAAAAGCTAAGCTCTAAATCTGTCACGATTTTGTCGTTCTCAGCGCTGCGTCAGTCATCCCATTGACATCGCGCACTGCATAAACAGCGGTCTAGAGCCCTTAAAGTCCATTTTTATCTGGCGCCACGATTGCACCACTCATTGAGCCATGAACTCAAACATCGATAGCATGGAAATTGACCTCGACGGTGATCGGCCTGTCAAAGGAACAAACTTTCTGGTCAGCGCGATTATGATTCTCAAACGTCAACGCAAAGACCTTGAGTCCGAACTCAATCGACTCAAAGAAAGAGTCTCGATCCTCGAATCTCAAAACGCCGCGCTTGTTAACGTCGGCGCTGACAGGCTTCTCCAAACGAGGGGATAACCGGATCCCTCGCAAGCCTCTCGGGGTGCCATTGGACGGCCCAGGCATATTCGTGCCTCTGAAGGCGTGCACACTCAATCAGTCCATCTTCGGCTCTTCCTTCGAGAATAAGTCCATCTCCCAACTGATCGACGCCTTGATGATGAGTCGAATTCACTTTGAGTCGGGAGGATTTAAACAATTTTGCCGCAGCCCCATTGGGGTCTAAATGAACCCAGTGGGTCGGCTTGTCACTGGCTTCCTTTTGCTCATGCTCAAGCGCGGAAGGGCGATTTTTTGGCAGATGTTGGTGAAGGCTTCCCCCAAGATAAACATTGAGCATCTGCATTCCCCAGCAGATCGCAAGGAGTGGCTTTTTGGATTTGAGGAATCGATCTAAGACTCGAAACTCAAAGTCGGCCCTCGCTTTTAGAATTTTGACTTTGGGATGACTCTTCTTTTGACCGTAGAGCTGCGGATCCAAATCGCTCAGTCCACCTGGAATCAAAAGTCCCTTGGCTCGGTCGAGCTTGTTCAATTCAGTTTTTTCGTAGGTGAGTGGAATCGGATCAAAACCAAGTAAATGGAGTCTCGCCATCAAGTCTGCCTTTAAGAAATAGCCAAATTTTTGATCGAAATCGAATGTGACGGCGATAGGAATTCGTGCACGACGAGAATTCTTAGGCGATTTCAATTCTTAGTTCCTCAAGCGTTTGCAATCCTTCTCTCTCAATCTTTAGGAGATTTGCTTTCCATTCGGTGAAAGAGCCAAGAGGCTGGCGTGTATGAAAGCGATGATGACTCTTTTGGATTCTCTTTTCGAGACTCTCTTCGTCCGAAAATTTTAAGATGGATTTTTCGGCGTGGCGAATCGTGTCCTCGATCGCCCGCGCTGAATCTGCCAGAGAGCCGCAAACCAAAATATGGTCATATTGGCAATCAAATGCCTTTAACCAGGGGTCACGATCTGAAACAGCCTTCATGCCCGCCAAGTCATCGGTAAACCAAGCTAAATGGTCTGGTAAAAGACGTCGAAACGGTTTTTGGAGTTCAGAATCAATAGAAAATATCCGATCTGGCTCGTCTGCAAATGCAATATGCGCCGTCATCACTGCACTCGCCTGAGCTGCTAGCCGAACAAAGATCTGAGTATCCGATGCCATCATTTCTCTCGCAGTTTTTGTCAGAACCGCGATCTGTTGATGCGAATCGAACTCACTGGGACCGTGTCCTGGAAAGTGCTTGAGAGTCGTGTGCACATTTTGTGATTCAAAAGCGTCGATAAACAAAGATGACCAATGGATCACGTCACCTGCGTTTTCGGAATAGCTTCGATCTCCGACGACATTGCTGGATGTCTTTGTTCGTAGATCACAAACGGGAGCAAAGTTGACATGAATCTGGCTGAGTGCCATCTGCTGGGCGGCGAGGCGATAGAGTTTTTGAGCCTTCGATTGCATCAAGGGCGATTCACAAGTTTCAAAGATCTTCTGAGCGGAAGGGAGTGGAAGATACGCACCTCTGAGGCGTCTGACCCGTCCGCCTTCTTGATCGGCAGCTAAGAACTTTACTGTGGGAGGGAGCTTCTTCAAAAATTCATAAACAGCTTCCAGAGAAGCCTCTCGATCCTTCCAGATATTATCAGGACTATCAAAAGGGGAGTTAAAGAGAGCCAATCCTGCAAGAGGATATTGCTTAAGAAATTTTTCGAGGTCATTCGTCCATCGAAAGTCTTTGACACCCGCGACAAAGAGCCCCGTCACTATTTCAAACTTTGCCATCTGAGTCTTATTGTAGAGAAGAGATCCAGCCCTCGACGAGCTGTTTGTCGCTGGAATCTGGTTTGAGCTGCAAATAAATCTTTAAAGAGCGCAAAGCCCGTTCTTTATCCGCTTTTTGCATATAGATTTCACCGAGCTTGCGATAGGACTCTGCAAAATCGGGGTCAAAGCGCAAAGACTTCTGAAAAGCCAAAATGGCTTCTTCTTCTTTCTTCTCACCGAGAAATCTCTCTCCCTCGCGAAAGAGTTTCGCGGCTTCAGATTCTTCCTTCACTTCTTGCTTATTGGCTGCCACGAGTTCTGCGGAGGGCTTAGGAAGTTTGGTGGGCTTGGCGGCAGGCGCCGGCGCGGGCTTAGCACTGGGCTTGCTCGTCTGAGCGGCCTTCATTCGTTCAGCCACGCGCTGATTGAGACTCGCTGTCGCAGAATCCTCCACCTTTTTTTGCAAGGGAGACGGTTCTTCTGGGGCGGGGACGGCAGGTGAGGGCGAGGCTTTCGCCACGGGAACATCGACTTGACGAGGGGCTTCAGGAGCTGGAGCTTGTTGTACGATTGGGGCTTCAGGCTTTTTTGCGCCTCGACTGACACGTTGACCTTCTGCCACAGCAGTAGATTTTGGTGATTGTTCTAAGTCTTTAGCTCGCCTCTGAAGTTTACGATCCAAATTTCGCATCAGCGCGGGAAGTTGAACTTGCGATCTCTCTAGAGAATCCTTACGGCGATTGAAGGCTCTGAGAAGAGATGCCATCTGATCTTCCCCTATGATCTGACTCGCTTCATTCCAAGTTTCGGCTCCGACCGAAAGAACAGCCAACGTCATGCGGAATCCGCCATTTTCTTTTTTGGCGAGGAGATCTCGTGCCATCTCGAGGGCTGAAGTGCGATTGGTGCCTTTGCCCTTTACATAAATCGTGCTCCATTTGAATTCAGGATCGCCTTGGTTTCCTGAAGGCCATTTATTGACGAGATCTGTCAGGCTCGCCAAGTCGTCTTTGTACAGTGCATAAGTGGCGAGACCATAAAATCCATAAGTACGATCTGGGTCCGAAGCCAGAAGCGAAGATGAAAACCCCATCCCTTGAGCGACTTGATCAAAATTTCCACTGAGTAAGCCGTTCAAAATTAAGGCTTCTGCGATTTGTGATCGATTCTTGGGTTGAGTTTGTTCTTCCGCAGGGAGGCTCGCCATTTGGGTCAAAAATCTCTGCAAGACTTCGGGATCATCATCGTACCAGTTTGAAGGGCGCGAGAGCTTGACGGGCTCAACCGATTTTGTTTCCAACTCTGAATATTCTGAATCCGGCTGAATGGGGCCTCTAGAAATAAGGAAGAATGCCGCTACAACAATGAGCGCAAGGGAAGCTGCAATCAAAGCCTTCCGCTTGGATTGCTTGCCGCTTCCCATTTTTTGAATAGCCAGAAATGTGGCATCTCCAAAGGGCCGTGGGCCTTCGTCCTCTTGAGCGGCAGATTCTTCGTTTTGTTCGACACTTTCTTCAACGAAATGTTCTTCAACAGCTTTTGACTTTTTGTTTGAGGTTGCAGGGTCAGAAACCGGATGCCGTGCGACGGTAGGCTCTACTCTCTCTGGAAAGCTAGGCAGCGGAAATTCATCATCAGGGACCTTTTCGACCGCAGGGCTACGCTTGGATTGCGGCTGGATCTCTGTCATCGCCCGACTGGCTGCATGACTGGGTGTCGGGACTGGTTCCTGGCGCCTTGAAACAGTCGGCTCCATTTCCTTCTTGGGCGAGACCGGAACGTCTTTGCGAGCAAAAAGCTCTGTGCGTTCGTCGCTTTCATCTTCTTCAATGGGCGTCGGAAAGACTTTGAACGTGTTTTGGCATCGCGGACACCGAACTTTGGTTCCCGACGCCTTAATTTTTTCATCGGACAGCTGATATTTGCTGCCGCATTTAGCGCATGAGACGAGCATAATAAGACCCCCTTAGTGTATCATGCTCCTGATTCTGTCGCAGATTTTATAGCTTTCAAGTCTTCAAGAAGCATCTTGCGACGCTCTGCTGCATGAGAAAAATTATCTCTTTCTTCAGGGGTCTCTGGAGCAATCGGAGGAACAGGACTGGGTTTTGAGTTAGCGTCGAGTGCCACAAAACTCAAATCTGCAGTGACGCAGCGAAGTGATTTTTTATTTCGAATATTTTCAGCAATGGCGTCAACGCGCACAACCATTGAGGTGCTCCCGGTATAAATAATTCGAGCTTTGAGATTAACAACATCTCCCACTCGCGCAGGCGCCAAAAAATGGAGAACATCGATACTGGCTGTGACAACCACTTGGCCCGCATGGCGTTGGGCGCAAATGGCGGCGGTCACATCAATCCAACTCATCAAAACACCACCGAAGATGGTGCCGAGCGCATTGGTATGTGACGGCAAGACGATGTGATTCGTTTCAACAAGGGTTTCTGATACTTTTTTTGATTTTATTTGGCTCATAGCTTCCTACCAATAACTCGTTGTAATTTCGATATCTCCCAGAATCTTGCACTGACACGCGATTCGTTCTTGATCGGGCAGCCGATTGCGTTCGGCCAGATCCATCTCAGTATCATTGGGAGAAGATAAATTTTGCTGCCCAGAGACGACAATCACTTTGCAGCTTCCACAAAGTCCGTGCCCTCCGCAGGCGCTTCCAATCGGAATTTGAGACGACTGCAAGAACTGCAGCAGATTATCTTTCTTGTTTGCGTCGAGTTCTTTGACTTGGCCCTCATGAGGCATGCGCAAAAGTACGCGTGGCATTAGTGCATTGTATTCACATCTTAGAGCTAACGCCACGCAGACTTACGTCGACAGTAAAAAGGCTATAATGAAGAGGTTAGTGGAGGAATTCATGAAAGACAGTAAAGCTCACAAACTCTACTTTTGCGGAACCTGCAGCCAGTGCAGTGAAACTTATGAAGCTCATTCAAGAACCGACGATCTTGAAGGAGTCAAATTCCTCTGCAAAAAAATGTTTTGTCGTGGAGAGATCGTCCTTCGCAGTGGCCAATCCATTTCGATGAAGGCGCTCGAGCAGCGCAAACGCCACGAAAATCCTCGCCGATTCTGCTAAGGCCATTCTATGCGGAGATCCCGCATAGTTTTATTTACAACAAGAGGTCCTGGATCTTGTCGGAATCCCAAGAGGGGATGCCACAGGTTGAGTTTAAACTGTCCCATCGGAACGGATTTAAAAGTAGCCTCTCCATCACGATTGGTTAGCCCATAGAGCCTGTGCGGAATGACGAAGATATAGCTCTTCATCCAGGGGTGAAGATCACTCGTGACCGCCACAATCTCGGGTTCGCTAAGATTGATGGTCACCTCCTTCAACTGCGGTGGAAGAACTCGAACCAGAGGCCTATTTTTTTGGCCCATGATTCGGATGGAGTGAAGGATGGGGTCACGGTTCACAATCGAAATATCCTGGCCCGGATGAACAAAGAGGAGACCGGGGACGAAGCTACATTTGTCGATCGCCATGAGTTGCGTGCCAGAGACCGAGTTTCTCTCGGGGGGGGTGATGTTTCCCTCGAGCCAAAGAATGGTCCCATGCAAGGGGCCTCCTGCTTTATGTGGGGAGGGGTCCTCCGTGCGGGTCTCCCCGCAAACCTGCGGATCCACTTGAACTTTGAACTCTTGAGGGGTGGAAGCGGGTGGGGATTGTGATTTTCGAGTCACCGTCACTCGAAAATTGACCTCCTCCATGCCGCGTGAATCTTCGGCTAGCGCGACGTGTGCAAAACCGAGAATATATGCCAAAAGGACTCCTAAACCGCGCATTGCCCTATGGAATCACAGATTTTTAGAATTGTCTTTCAGGACTCGGACTTACTCGTGATTGAGAAGCTGAAGCCTTTTTTATCTCAGCGAGCCGACTCTGGTGAACGAGAAGGACTCAATGAGTTTATCTCAAGAGCGCTCAAAATCCCTCTCTTTCCCGTCCATCGTCTCGATCGAGAGGTCTTGGGACTGATGATTTATTCAAAGACCCTCGAGGGCGCGGATCATTTGAGTCAGCAATTTCGAGATCGAAGCGTGCAAAAGATCTACTGGGCTCGAGTGAAAGGTGTAGTGCGGCAGGACTCTCAGACGCTTGTGCACTACCTCAAGAAAAACCCTAAGAACAATCGAGTCACGGTGTTTCCCCGAGAGACTCCGGGGGCGAAGCGTGCAGAGCTCGTCTATCGGGTGAAGGAGCGGGGCGACGGAATGAGTGAGGTATTCGTGCTTTTAAAGACGGGGCGCCCTCATCAAATTCGGGCACAACTTTCAAAGATTGGGCATCCGATCCTCGGGGATACTCGATATGGAGGAGTGAGCGATTCTGTGGATGAATCCAACATTCAGCTTCGATCGATTTATCTCTCGGTCATGCATCCCAAGGAGGGGAGTCGCATGGTGTGGAAGCTCATAGAGGGAATTGATCCTAAATTCCTCTTTGCAGAGAGCTAGGAAATTGTGCAGACTTTGATCTGCATTGATCAAAACCTAACTGTCAAAATTTGAGGAGAATTAAGAATGGCGACAAAAAAGAAAACGAAGACAAAAGCAAAAACCACTAAGACGGCTCGTAAAATGAAGACGAGAACTCCAAATAAGGCATTCATGAAGCCTATGACTCCGTCGACAAACCTGGCGACAATTGTGGGTGTTAAGCCTTTGCCTCGTACAGAAGTCACCAAGAAATTGTGGGCTTATATCAAGAAGAACGGTCTGCAAGACAAGGTTGAGCGACGCATGATTAACGCGGATGCAAACCTCAAGACTGTTTTTGGTGGAAAGAATCGAGTTTCGATGTTCGAAATGACGAAGCTCGTCTCTAAGCATCTCTCGTAATTTTTCGAGAAATTATTTTTTTCATTAAAGAGGGGGTGGTTTTCCACCCCCTCTTTCTTTTTGAATTCTTAGAAAGAATTGTTTTTGAATCGAGCAAGAATCGGAAAGTGGTCTGAAGCGCCACGCTTTCCATTTGAATTTTGAAATCGAATGGGCCGGTGCTGTGCATCGGTAAAGCTTGAGTGCCGAACCACTTCAAAACTTTGGCGCTTATAGGTCAGGCCTAAGTCGTCAAGGAGCCCTCGAGAAAAATGAAAGTTATCAAATGCAAGGTAATCATCCCCCTTACCATAGTAGTAAGTGGATCGAATCTTACGATAAAAGGCCATTTGGTTGTCGCTCTCTTCTCCGAGGCTCATGATGGCGGGTGCGCGTAAGAGGTCAGCACTAGGATTCCAGAGCATATAGTGAGTTTCATCATCGATGAATTTTTGCAGATTGATTGTAGATCCGAGAGCATCTCGGAATGACTTGTTCTCCGGCTCGTCATTGAAATCGCCCATGGCCATAATCTCTGCTTCAGGATCTGTCTCAATGATTTTATTGATCCGATCGTGAAGGACCTTGCCTGCGACAACTCTTTTGTCTTCACCCGTATCGGATCCGTTGCTGCGGCGACTCTTCCAATGATTTACAAATAGAATTGCCGTCGTGTCTCCCACCTTCACGGAGACTTCTTGAATAAATCGACCTCCATTATAGGTTTGGTGACTGACAGGTCTTGCTGCGAGCGGCAATCGTGTCAGAGAGACTGCGCGAATTCCGCGAATGTCTGGATCCTTAGGATCTGCGATGATTTTGGTGTAGCCACACTCCTTTAGATACTCAGTGTTGAGCCGCTTAGCGATGCTTCCACTTTCTACTTCGGCCATGCCAAGAAAGTCAGGACAGGCTTTGCCGTTATCACTTTTGACACTTTTAATGACAGTGGCCAGTGCCTGCATTTTTTTTGCCAATACTTCTTCGGTCCACTTGGCAGATCCCCCCGGAGTGAACTCCGTATCTTGTCGATCTGGATCATCGATTGTGTCGAATAAGTTTTCGACATTCCAAAACATGACTGACATGGATTCGTTACTATTTGCGTTGACAGTTGTTGTTATGACCAAAGACAAGGCTGCAATGAGCCCTTTTGATTTTATATTCAAAATCCCACCCCCGCTTTGCATTCTAAAGGGGGCATATTCGCTGCGTCATCAATGACTTTAAGAAATTCGCTAACGCATGGCGACATTTGTTGAGATTGAATTAAGGACGTAGGAATGAACGGTTAGCTCAGGCAGAATGAGAGAGAATGATGAAGAATACTCTGCTTTTGGTTGCGATTCTAAGCGGCTTTGCGACGCGGACTCTTTTTTCACAAGAGACTCCACCGCCTCCGACTGTCGATCCCTTAGTTCAAACGCGAGTCGATCGTGCAATCGAGCGCATTCAGTATCTCTCGGATATGGATGTCGTGAAGCTAGGGATCGATCAAGTGCGAAAGCTGATGGCTGGAGGAGCGACTTGGCCTGTTATTGATTTTTCTCAAAACCTCAACTTAAGAGATGCAATCGTTCGCATTCTTGAATCTTCGCACGAAGGCTCTGGGGTGAGTGAGTTTGTTCGCCTCGAAGCGGCTAAGCTTTTGGGTGAAGCCAGACTCGTGATCCTGGCGCACGAAACTTTGATGCGGCTTTCTCAGGATGACACTGAGATTCCTGTGATCGAAGCGACCATTAAGGCATTTACAGTTGGGACTAAGACATTGCCGGATATGGAGCTCGTAAGATTTTTGATTCAAAAGGATCGATTAAACTTTTTATACGATCTCGCGGTCATTGTTCCCAATGATGAAGTGGTTCATTACCTCATTGAGAGATTCGTAGCACTTCGCCAACCCGAGAAACTCTACGGAATCGATCATCTGGAAGCAGCCGAGATTGCAGTTCAGGATTTTCTCACTCAATTTGTGGCTCCTACCGGTCCGACAACGTTGACGATTGAGGGAAGTTTTGAAGCTAAAACTGTGACTCTCGTTTGGGATGATACGAGTCTCAACGAAGTGGGATTCGTCATTGAGCGCTCTTTTGACAATATCAATTGGGTCAAAATTAAAGAAGTCGGAAACAATCAAATTTCTCATGTGGACGAAAAACTCGTCGCGGATACTCCTTATTTTTACAGAGTTTTTGCTCGCAACAACGCAGGGCCTTCTGAATTTAGTCCTGTCGCGACGACAACACTGGTTACGCCACCACCACCGCCGGAGATTCCCCCTGAAGTCCCGCCGGAGGTTCCACCTGAAGTTCCGCCCCAAACACCTCCGCCAGAGGAGCCTCCACCGAGCGAAGTGCCTCCAGGTGAAGGAGATGGCCGCTCTCGATTGGAGATCCCTCCTGCGCCTTCAGCCAGAGAAGGATTTGAAGTTCTGGCGGGCAAGATGAGAGTTTGGATTAAGAACGAGCCCTATCTCCCAGGGATCCAAGCGCTTCTCAAAGTCGTTGAAGAGGGTGCGGGTAAAGTGAGTATGTCTTCAAGCGAAGCGCTCGGAAACGGTCTCAATCGAAAGTCTTTTGATTGGAGTCCTGAGATTACATCTGTCAGTCTCAAGGTGCTCAAAGCCATTGAGCGGCGGGGGAGTCGAGACTCCAATGACTATGCTTTGACTGCCGCTGAGCGAAAGGACTTTCCGCTACGGCATCGAGCAGTTGTGACGAAGCTCAATCAAGCATTTTACGGCGAGTTTAAGTAAGAGCAAAATTAATCATCGAGACCATCGATCCAAGCCTGAATGGTTGCAGCCATCGGTGCGCGCTGAGCCGCTTGAATATTGAGGGGCATAGCCCGATTCACATCAGTAAAGGCATTCCCATTTACGCCCTGGGCAACGGCACGATACATCGCTGAATTTGTCGCGTTTCCAGAAGTGACCAAATATCGCGCAGAAGAATCCGGCAAAAACCCGAGGGGTTGATTGAGGAATTGAGATTCGTTTGTAAAGTTAGCAAACGGAGGCACAACCCGTACCTGGCCATTAAACGTAAATGTTCTTTGGATATTGTGGCATTGAGAACACTGAGTCTTAACAACGGACAAAAACGCAGCAAATCTTTGTTCCGCGGCTGTGGCCACATCTCCGATTGTAGAAAATTGAATCTGAATTTGATCAACTCCAGGTCCGCCACCCGTGATTCCGTAGGCTTGTTCAATCAGGGCTGCGCTATTACTCAACGTAAACGCAGTTGATCCAGGAGGGGTACCCAGCGCGGGAACGGATGTATTGACGAGGCTAAACGCACTCGTGGGGTCAGGATTGAACGAGTTGATAATCACGCTGACGCCAGAGACCTGAATGGGACTCGAAGTCTTAATCCGAGGCGTTGAGAACTGATAGTGGGTGCTATTGAATAGGCGAGCATCTATCTCTACGACAGCTCCGGTGGGGACTCCCTCTGCTATGCCAGTGAGCGACAAGCTCAAAGTAGTGTTTGAGGAAGTCAGATTTGAAGGAATCGTAACCGCAGCACTGCGATAGGTCGTGCCCGTAGAGGTGTCGCCTCGCAATTCTCCCCATTCTTCTATGGCCGCTTCGATTTCTTGCGCATCGCCTTCGCAGCTCGCGGTCCAACAGTTGTGTCCGTCTCGGACCTTTCGTGCCAAGTCGGATGACGGGATGTCGATAAAATTTACGAGGTGAGCTTCGAGTGTGTAGTCATGGGAGGTTTGGATATCATTTCTAAATGCAAAAAAGGGAGATTGGATCGTTTCGTGGCAAAGCGAACAGTTGTCCTGAATAATGGGGTAAAGCGTTTGTGAATAAGCGAGAGCAGAGCCTTCGAGTCGCGCGGAACTGGCATTGGAATCCGTGAGAGAATACTCAGCCGAGCATGCACTCATAAGTGACGCCGATAAAATTGCCAAAATCAGTTTATTCATTTCTCCCCACCCATCCACTTGCTTTGTCCCCCTAGGTCGGTTTTTTAAATATTAAGTAATTCGGATCTTCTCGAAACGGATCTGTTCCCCCCGTCACCTTGGTGATCTCATTTTGCATTCCGTGCAGAGCCAGATAATTGTAAATCATTGCTTGAGCAGCTTTTGTGGGATCGTTCGATGTGAGCAACGCCGATTGATTAACCCCATTTTGAGTGTAATGTCCGATCTGCCGTCCCGGATTGTTGATGAGGCTTCCTCGAGTGGAATTCCTTTTGTACGCAATGCCTATGCGCCATCCATAGCCACCACCATCGCCGGGTCTTCCGGCATATCCAGTGAATCCATTTACATCAGGTGTGGTGGTCAAGACGAGGGCGCCCGAATTGGGGTCTCTTGTGACTCCCATCGCTCCGTCAGAAGTGACATCGATAAAGACATCCGTATCATTCAAAATAAAATACTGCAGAATTCGGCCCACTGTTTGTCCTGCAAGAAACTTGATATTTCTCGAAGTGTTTCCACCTTCGGCATCAAAGCCGTTATGACTATCATAGCCGCCGAGTTCAATCGCGCCGTATCCTGCATAGCCCCGCTGAACGAGTCTCGACACAGCCGCAACGGCTCCTGTTGGATCGTTGTCAAAAGCCGTGTTTAAGGGATCGCCCATCGGAATCGTCAGCGGAAAGAGTTCGTCAGGAGTTTTAAGCGTGGGGAGTTCTACCGAATCTAAAAGTCGGCAGTCGACCAACGCCTTGATCTGATCCGAGGTGTTCATATTCATGAATGTTCGGAGTTTTGAACTCCCCAGTTGGCTAATCGCTTGCAGGACTTTTTCGGCACGCGTGGGATTGAGTTGCGTGAAGATATCTCCTTGCCCCCCCACTTGCCGAGCGGAGTTTCGATTGTCGACCTTAGTTGGTGCACCTCCAGAGTGAACCGAACCAATGGCGGGGGTGTGTCTTCCTCCACTTTGAGATCCCTGAGTGCCAATCGAATTGACGACGGAGCCTATTTTTCCGACGGTCGAGAGCATATAGGTCACTCCAAAATTATTGGCGCTGGTGTCGTCGTTTGATGCCACAGCGATATTGAACATATCAATGGATGGTATGGCTCCGGCAGGAACTCGGGAGAGGAGTCCTCTCAAAAAAGGGCTCTCGGGATGAAAGGCAAAACCAAACTGAGTGTCAGGGCTTCCAAAAATAGGAACAGTTTTGTTTGTGGGGAGTGCATAATTGGTCATGTTAGAAAACAGGTCGAGCTGACCTTGAGGGCCTCCGACCATGATGTCTTCTCCAGCGAGGGATGCCCCCCCGGCAAGGTCAACACTGATAAAGGGCATCATCGAACTGCCACTCGACGTCATGGGTGGGCAAACGGTTTGCGCCATGACTCTGTTTTCAAGCATCTGGATTACACTGGGGCCAAGAATCATTCCAGAGCTCGCCCAGAGGCTGCGCGCGACAAAATCTCTGCGTGTCACTGGCTTAGCGTGATTTTCGTGCTGGTAGATTTTTTCGACGCGTGCGCGAATCTCAGCCTGTTCTTTTTTCTCAAGCTGTCGGAAGATTTTGTTTTCAAGTTTGTTCCACATATTTATCTCCGAAAGTCCTTATATAAATGAAACAGCAATTGTGGCTGCCACTGTGCAGGCTCCTCGCATCAGAAGTCTCGTCTCACCTGTATTGGCGGGAGCGCCTTGTGCGAGATCTCCCAAAAGATCCATCATGGACTGTCGAGTGTCGGCTCTAAAATTAGATCCATCGTCGGGTCCCAAAAATCGATTGAGAAGGTGATCGACGAGTTCGGCTCGCTTGTCGAGCGGGACAATCAATTGAGCGGGGCTCTGAGTGGCATTGTTAGTAAATACAACTCCAAAACTCGTTCCTGCAAAAAAAGTGGTTTGAGTCGCATTGTTGGATGTCAGAACTTCGCAGAACTCATAAGCGAGGTTTGTGGTGGAGTTCATTTTATTAGGAAGAAATTTTTGAATATCCATATCCGGAGGCAGGGTGGCCTTGTTCGTTGTAAAGTAGTTAAAGAGATTGGTGTTGACTGAATCACTGACGGTGAGCCCCGTCATCACGACGAGTGAATCAAAGATCTGCTGGTAGTTTTTGACTCCTAAAGCCATTTTTCCATCATCTGCAGGCCCAGAGTCGGTGTCTGTTGAAGAGGAGGGGACGTAGCCGGGCGAAAGACTGGTGGAACAAGCGCTCAGCCAAACAAGCGATGTAAGATAAAGGGCGATGAGTTTTTTTGAGCTCAATGTCTTCATGGCATCACCTTTCCGATGCACATCTCTGCCACTGAGGCGTGAAGCGCTCTCATATTGTACGGGCCGTTTGCGGAAAAGCTCTCGTAGTCTGAAATTCCCTCTTCAAAGGCTCGCGCTTTGTTGTTGAGCGTTCCTTTTTCCAATGTCGTTGGAGCTCTCAAGCAGATTCTCTGAAAGACAACTTTGGCAAGATTGTTTGAGAACGCCTCTGTACCGGCAAAACTCGCTGCAAGCGATGCGGCGCCAGACCCTTGCGTGACGTCTGAGGTAATTGCTTTTGGAGTTCTCCATCCAAGCCGAGACGCATTGGGTCCTTGTGTCCAAAGATTGACCCATTGATCATTCACAGCAAGATGGCCTTGAGGATAAATATTGTGCTGGCGGTAAATCTTAAAGTCGTTGGGAGCATTTTGAGTGAACGAAGCACTGTAGCGGAGTCGCCCATCATAGTTAAAATAGACAAAGGCTTGCACTAATCCATCCATACCCGCATGACATCCGCGGCAACCTTGTTGAAAAGCACTGACAGAGCCCCCGGGTTGACGGTCAACGTCTCGTCGAACATAGAGGTCAGGTCGAGTGGCATCATGAACTTGTTCGAGTTCATAGCCAAGCAGTCTTAAAAATAGTCTCAAAACTCTTCGATTTGTTCCGGCCTCAAAAGCCTCGCGACCGGCTTCTTGCAGAGTCCAAACACCCGCGACGGAAGAAGCTGGAACTCTCTGAACACTGCTCAACAGTTGGTAGGAGGAGTATTGAGATCGCAGAACCAATCGTTGGGGCCAGTCGGAAAATCGAGTTTGCAGATCTCGAAAGTGATTGTTATCTGCATACGCAACAATGGGATTGACTGTGGAACTGGTACAGTCGTTTGTCTCACACCGAAAGGGGGGACGAACGAATCCTGTAGGAGGCGTAGCACCAGTCACTCGAATTAACGGACTGAGATCATGATTCTCATTTGCTGGAGGAGTTCCCAATTGATATGTCATCAGAGCGTCAGGGGCTGTATAAAAAATATCTCCGTAAAAGAGTTCATCAAATCGTCGATTGGAAATCGTGAGTCCGACGACAGCCGCCGAAAAATCGGTGAGCGTATCATTGGGCTGCTGATCAATGTCGGCAAAGGCACTAAAGGATCTTGCGAGTTCTTTATAAAAGTAATTATTGTTCATGACCCTAAAGGTGGCCTCTGCAACTTTTCCATCTCGCAGTAACTGTGTGAGTAGAGTCAGCTCAGTGCTAGAAGGAGGAACTCCCGTGAGACGTTCGTGCAATCGAAGCGCATGATCTCGCGCAGTCACTTCATCGAGCGCTCTGAGAGCGTCGAAAGAAGTCGCCACGAAGACGAGCGCGAGTAAGAATAGGGGACGCCAAAACTGACAACCTCGATACATCACGTCTCAAAGACTTGCAGTTCCCGGGCCAGTAAAGTGCGCTTTTAGGTCACTCAAATCATTGATGAATTAAGCATTGTCAAAAATAAGTCTGGCAAAAAAGCCAGACTCAAGGGCTCTCCCGCCAGAGCTGAAGATATCGGGGTGGCGAGATTCGAACTCACGACTCCCAGTTCCCAAAACTGGTGCTCTACCAGGCTGAGCTACACCCCGACTTAACTGGTCTCTCCTCTATATATTTGGGCCGCCCCTTTTGGCCAGAGAGATGGGAGAAATTTGCACCAGTCTTCGTAAAATCTCAATCATTTAGGAAACTTGGAATTACCCATTGGCCCCTCCCTGAAAAGGCTGTAAGTAGGGTTTCCATGGACGGCGCTGTGACAACCATATCCTCAACCGGCCCTTCAGAATTAATCTCCAAAATCGCTAAAAAACGCGTTTTAGTCGTTGATGACGAAGCCGATATTCGCGAGCTCCTCAAATACAATCTGGAGCAAGAAGGCTACGGCGTGGAGCTCGTTTCTGATGGCGAACAGGCCCTGGCGTATCTCAAAAAGAGTCGTGTGGATTTGGTACTTTTGGATTTGATGTTACCCGGTATTGCAGGACTCGAACTCTGCAAACAGCTCAAGCGCCATGTCGAGCTCGAGGCGATTCCCATTATTATGATTTCTGCCAAGAGTTCTGAGACCGATATTATTGTGGGACTGGAGCTGGGAGCAGATGATTATATTACTAAGCCCTTTTCACCCAAAGAAGTCGTCGCTCGAATCAAAGCGATCTTTAGACGTACTGATGAGAAGCGAACATCAGAGCCTCAAAAAGAGCTCAAGTACGAAGATTTGACGATTGATATTCCGAGGCATGAGGTTCGAGTCGAAGGCAAAGAAGTTCGTCTCACCACGACCGAATTCAAAATTCTTCAGTGTTTGATGACTCGTTTGGGCCATGTGTTTTCGAGGGATGAACTCATTGATTTTGCGTTAGGCAAAGATATTTCTGTCGTGGACCGAACCATCGATGTGCATATTACGAATCTCCGAAAAAAGATCGGAAGATTCGGAGCCCATATCGAGAGCATACGTGCGGTCGGATATCGATTTAAAGACGGTCCTCGAATCGTTTAATCTTATGACTTTTTTATTTTTGGTTCTGTTCCTTGCTGTTGCCACTTGGTGCGGTTTGACGATTCGCAAGCTCAACAAACAACTCGAATCCAAGGATCTCGAAATTGAATCACTCAAGGTTCGGGGAAGTGAGTTTATTGCCAATGTTTCACACGAACTCAAAACACCTCTCACCTCCATTAAAGGATTTACGGAGACCCTCCGATCCGGAGCGATTCGAGATCCTCAAAGGGCCGAAGGTTTTTTGCAGCGAATCGAAGAAAACTCCGAACGGCTCTCTCATTTGGTGAATGATATTTTGGATCTCGCCAAGATTGAGTCTCCTAATATGTATATGGAGTCGACTGCCTTTAAGCCGGATGAAGTCATTGAAGAGATCCGAAAGGATTTTGAGTATCCGCTCTCCGCTCGCAAACAAGTGCTTGCGATCAAAAACTCTGTCAAAGATCTGATTGCTGACAAGAAGCTGTTTGGTCAGGCACTCCGAAATCTCATCGAAAACGCGCATCGCTATTGCCAAGATGGAACTCAGATTGAGCTAAGCTCCCAATTGGTGACTGAACAAGGTCGAGTTTATGCGCGCTTTGTGGTTTCGGACAATGGACCTGGGATCGGGCCTGATGATCTGCCTCGAATTTTTGAGCGGTTTTACCGAGCTGATAAATCCCGAAACCGTGCCTTGGGGGGAACGGGACTGGGTCTAGCAATCGTGAAGCATATTATGATGTCTCACGGGGGCTTTGTCCGAGCGGCCAGCGAACCGCTTAAAGGGGCTACATTTAGCCTCTATTTTCCTACGACGGCGTCTTCTGCGCGTCTTAATTGATCTTAACAAATACTTTTCAAAGATTATGTGTTTTTGGGAGGAGAGTCTCCTTATCCTGATTTCGGAGGAACTTTATGCGTAATTCGTTTCAATCAGGTCTGGTTTCAAAATTGTTTTTAATGGGAGTTGTTTTTGGGGTGAGTCATCCCATGTTCGCCGCAGACGGTGGCAGCTCATTGAAGGGGCGGATACTTGTGGATGGTTCGTCGACGGTTTTTCCAATTTCTGAGGCGGTCGGTGAGGAGTTTCAGATTCTGCATCCTCAAACGCGAGTGGCAGTCGCTGCTTCAGGAACGGGAGGGGGTTTCAAAAAGTTTTGCAAAGGCGAGCTTGATGTTTCAGGGGCCTCTCGACCGATTGAGTCGTCAGAAATTGAAAGTTGTCGCGCCTCAAAAATAGATTTTGTTGAACTTCCTGTGGCGTACGATGGAATCGCGATTGTCGTGAACCCACAAAATACTTGGGCAACATCTTTGACGACTGCAGAACTCAAAAAAATTTGGGAGCCTGGGAGTGTCGTCAAAAATTGGAATCAAGTGCGAGCAGGGTTTCCTGATGTCCGACTCAATCTTTATGGGCCTGGACCCGATTCGGGCACCTTTGATTATTTTACAAAGGTGATTAATCAAAAAGAGAAAGCCTCTCGCACGGATTTTACTGCGAGTGAGTCAGACCATGTCATTGTCAAAGGTGTGGCAGGAGACAAGGGCGCGCTTGGATATTTTGGCGTTGCTTACTATGAGTCCAATAAGACAAAACTCAAAGTCGTTGGTGTCGATGCGGGCAAAGGAGTGATGATTCCAACAGCGAAGGCAATTGCCGAGGGGACCTATGCCCCGCTTTCTCGCCCCATATTTATTTACGCTTCCAAGAAAAGTCTCGAACGCACGGAAGTGGCCGCATTTGCAAAGTTTTATATCGAAAATGCGGGAACTCTCTCGGGTCAAGTGGGTTATGTCTCTTTGGGAGATGCGATTTATAAAACGGTAATGGAGCGGTTGAACGCGAGAGCCGATGGCAGTCTGTATGAGGCGCCGGACAGTAGTAAGATGCCTTTGTCCAAGTTGCTCACTTCGACCGTGATATCTAAGCCTTAGGAACTTGAGGAGGGGGAGATGTCAGCGGTTCGAGTAGAAAATCTCGAATTTGGATTAGGTGTCGGGTCTACCAAAAGACGAAAGAGGACCTTGCGCTATCGTTGGGGATCTCCGTCTTTTTCGTGGGGTGAGCTTTTAACTCGAGGGCTGATTTATTTAGCAGCCTCTGTCTCCGTTGTTACAACAGTTGGGATTATCTACTCGTTAGGTCGAGAAGTCGGCGCGTTTTTTAATGAGGTTTCTTGGTTTGATTTTCTGACTGGAACCGAATGGTCCGCACTCATTGAGCCTAAGGCTTTTGGAATTCTCCCTCTTGTCACGGGCACTTTGTTGATTGGCGTGGGAGCGACATTGTTTGCTCTCCCGATCGGAGCGGGCTGTGCACTCTTTTTGAGCGAATACACTCAAGGCAAAACTCGAGAGATTCTCAAATCAATCGTCGAGATCTTGGCGGGAGTTCCGTCGGTTGTTTATGGATTCTTTGCGATCTCTTATGTCACACCAAAGTTATCTCTGCTTTTTCCGGAGATTCAGTTTTTTAATGCACTGAGTGCTTCGATTGTTGTGGGGATCATGGTGATTCCGATGATTGCTTCCATTAGTCAGGATGCGTTTTCAGCTGTTCCGAGAGAGCTTCGGGAGGCGGCTTACGGATTGGGAGCTCGCAAATATCAAGTCGCAATGACGATCGTGTTTCCGGCTGCGCTCTCGGGATTTGTAGCGTCCGTGATTTTGGCTTTTTCTCGAGCGATTGGAGAAACTATGGCTGTTACTCTAGCGGCAGGGGCTACACCGCAGCTGACTCTCAATCCCTTAGAGTCTGTGCAGACGATTACTTCTTATATTGTTCAAGTGAGTTTAGGAGATACGCCTGCTGGAACCATTGAATACCACAGTATTTATGCTGTCGGTCTCGTCCTTTTTGTCATGACGCTCGGAACCAATCTGATCGCTCAGGGAGTGGTGAGACGGTTTCAGGAGAAGTATATTTAATGAACTTTTGGCAAAAAATAAAAGCTGAAGGAGTGCGGAGTGGGGGCCTTGCCATGCTGGCTCTCTGCCTCATTTTGCTGGCGGTACTTTTGGTAACTGTTTTCCAGGAAGGCTGGACTTCGCTTTCTTGGAATTTTCTCACTAGCTTTCCCTCTCGGTTTCCAGAGAGAGCGGGAATTTCTTCAGCGCTTGCAGGGACACTATGGATCATGGCGTTGACGGCTTTGTTTGCCGTGCCCATCGGTATTTTTACAGGAGTTTATTTGCAGGAATATGCGAAGGCTGGGTTCTTTACTCGGTTCTTAGTGATTAACATTCACAATTTGGCAGGGGTGCCAGCAATTGTTTATGGAATTTTGGGGCTCACTGTTTTTGTGAGATGGATGAATCTTGGTCGCAGTATTTGGGCAGGGGCCATGACAACGGCCTTGATGATTTTGCCGATCATCATTATTTCGACGACAGAGGCCCTGAAGGCCGTTCCTGCTTCGGCTCGATGGGCAGCCTTTGGGGTGGGAGCCAATCGCTCGGCGGTTGTTTGGTCTCATGTTCTCCCGCAGGCTTTGCCTGGAATATTTACGGGGATTATTTTGGCACTCAATCGAGGGATTGGAGAGGCTGCACCTCTTATTCTGATTGGGGCTCTCTCTTTCGTCGCCTTTTTGCCGAGTACCCCGATGGATTCGTTTACGGTTCTGGCCATTCAGATTTTTAATTGGGCGGGTCGGCCTCAGGATGAATTTAGGGCCATTGCCGCATCCGGAATCATTGTCTTGTTGGGAGTTTCTTTGGGGATGAACGCATTGGCCATTTACCTGAGGGCTCGAGCTGCGAGAAGGTGACAGGGATAAGATGCATAAGAATGATTCATTGTTAAAATCCCAACTCTCCACAGAAAATGTGAGTATCCGCTATGGAGACAAATTAGCCGTCGAGAATGTGACTCAGACTTTTTTGAATAATTCTGTGACGGCGCTGATTGGGCCTTCGGGATGCGGAAAGTCGACATTTTTGAGAGCCCTCAATCGAATGAATGATTTTATTCCCAATTGCAAATTGACGGGGCGTGTTCTCTTTAACGGACAGGATATTTATCATAGCAAAGTGGATCCTGTTTTGGTGCGACGTCACATCGGTATGGTGTTTCAGAAGCCTAATCCATTTCCAAAATCTATTTATGAGAACGTGGCGTGGGGCCCTCGCCATGCGGGTGTTTCGAAATCCGAGATCGAGTCGCTCGTTGTTCAGAGCTTGCAAGCGTCAGCACTTTGGCCCGAAGTCAAAGATCGACTGAATGGGCCTGCTCTCGGATTGTCCGGGGGACAGCAGCAACGACTTTGCATCGCAAGAGCGATCGCTATGGAGCCGAGTCTTTTGTTGATGGATGAGCCTTGTTCGGCCTTGGATCCCATTGCCACATCTCGCATTGAGGACCTCATTGCCAAATTGAAGCAGAATTTTACGATCATTATTGTGACTCACAATATGCAACAAGCGGCGCGAGTCTCAGATACGACAGCGTTTTTTTTGAACGGTCGAATCGTCGAGTCTGGAGAGACGAAAGAATTCTTCACTCGACCTAAAAACACAGAGACAGAGAATTATCTCACAGGTAAATTTGGTTAGTTTATATGAAGCATACGAGCTTAGAATTTGAACGGGATCTAAAGAACCTCAAAGAGAAACTCCTTCTCATGGGGGGCACTGTAGAATCCATGTTGGCCGAAGCCGCCGATGCGCTGATCCAAAACGATGCGGACTTAGCGAGACAAGTGATGAGGCGAGATGTCGAGGTCGATGCTCTTGAAAAGGAGGTCGATCAAGCTGCGCTCCAGATTTTAGCCTTGAGGCAGCCAGCGGCCTCGGATTTGAGATTTGTGACCTCGGCCTTTAAGACCTGCACGGATCTTGAGCGGATGGGGGATATGACGGTCAATATTTGTGAAAGAGTGATTGAGCTTTCAAGACTCTCACCTCTCAAACCTTATGAGGTTTTGCCGAGGATGGTAGAGCTCACGCGCCAAATGATTGGATCTGCGCTTGATGCTTTTGTGAATCAATCAACCGAATTGGCGGCACGGGTGTTGAAGAGCGACCTCGAAGTGGACCGATTGACTTCGGTCGTCTATTTGGAGTTGGTCGAGATCATGAAGCGCAGTCCCGACGCCGTTGAGCGTGGGATGAAGTTATTTTTTATTGCCAAGCATCTGGAGCGGATGTCGGATCACGCCACAAATATTGCTGAGCAGGTGGTCTTTACGGTGAAGGGCTTAGACATTCGACATCAAAATGTGCCGGGACCTACGCCGCTCTCTTATTAAGACTTTTGAGTTTCATCAATCTGATAGGCTTGAAGACCATCTTGGACCCAGTCTGGTCGAGCTTGTTCTCCCGTCGTGATCTCGAGCTGCTGAAATGTATCATGAATCACCTCCGCCCCTTCGGTCTGGGCAACAGGACTCATCTTGCGGCCAAAGTAATGAGTTTGAATCAGCCAGTGGATATCGACTTTGTCGGCTTGAACAGGAAGAACGGTGACGCCAGACCTAAACTCGATATCAGAAATGGCTCGAGCATCATGGGGATTGACCATCGCGAGGAGCAAACGCTTGAGTCCGTCACGAACAACAACCTTGAGAGGAAAGACAGAATAGCGTCTTGCGAGATCACGCAGATCAAATTCCGTGGGAACTTCGACTTTCGCGTGGTGAGCTTGCAAATTAAAGACAGGAATCTGAGGGGCTATCTTTGCTTTGGGGCTCTGTTTGTTTTCCATCTTCTTATCCTCCCGTCGGCTTTGAGTTTCTGCCGACACCTAAAATCTATTCAGGGAATATGCCACAGCGCTTAGAGCCGCTAAGCCCCCGAAAACACAGTTGTTGTCGCCATGCCCTGAGCATTGGTTTGCACGCTTTTTAAGTCAAAATCCTGACGGAGTGTCACTCAGCCTGCACAGTCCGAGCCGCCTTAGGCTCCGGAGCTGTGTCCGCTTCTTCTGCTTCTCCCTCTTCTTCGGGCACTTCAGTCTCTTTAAATGAACTCATCACAAACGAACGAATCACGGTGGATTCTGTGAGTGGCTTACGAAGATCTTCCTTACGAATAAACAAAAGATTTCGAGGCGCTACAGTAAAAACCTGCACGGCCAAAATTCCTTCTTCGCGCGCCTTCAGTCGTTCCTGATAAACATTGAGACTTCCATCTGCAACTTGCTCCACCGTAAAGTGTGAGCTCGCCGAAAACGAAGCATCAGGAAGTTCAACTTTTGGAAGAATCAAAACATAATAGCGAGGCCCTGCTCGTCGAATGAAGTCCTTGATGATCTCATCAAACTTTCGATCTTTGACTTTGGTGTAAGACTCGAGATCCAAAAATGCCGTATTCTCCAAGCGCTCAGGCAAATCGACAAGACCTAACGCCCGTCCCACTAGAAGGATTCCAATTTTGTTTTTTTCGACCAAACTCTGCTCCACATATTCGCGGCGATAAGGATCCATTGATCCAAGGACGAGTTGAATCTCGTGAGGAGTCAGAGCTGTTTGATTCTCGAGGGTTCCGCCCGGCTTCGCCACTTGAACCGCGAGCCCTCGATTCTTGAGCGACTTGTTCGTCGAATTGATGGCACTGACGATCAAACTTTCTAAATAAGAATTTTCTGTGCCGCGCCTGACAATTCTTCCGTGCCGGCTCAAAATCTTATTGAGCTTTTTGCCGAGCTGTCGAATCTCGCCATGTCGCTCATCCCAGACTTTTGCTTCGCGCGAAATTTTTTCTTGAGTCGCTGGCGGAGTCACGCGAGTGGCTTCGGGAGGTGACGCGAGGAGAACGCAATGAAGGAGAACTTCGGAGATCAATGAATTCATCTTGCTTCTATCTTACTCAAGAGCTCCGAGTCGAAGTCAACGAAGAGCTCTATTTAGAGTAGGGGCAGGCCGAACGGCGACAACTTCCGTAAAGTTCCATTCGATGATCCACTAAGTCAAAACCCAGTTGGCGGGCGACTTCGGACTGAAGCTTCTCGATCTTTGGATTTTCAAACTCAAAGATATGACCACACTTGACACAGCTGAGATGATCGTGATGATCGCGCGAGGTCACTTCATATCGCGACGCGGATCGACCGATACTGGTCTCTGACAAAAACTTGCCCTTGGCTAAGAGAAGGACGGTTCGATAGATCGTGGCGATTCCTACGCCAGATACTTTTTTCTGGAGAAACGGTGCCTTTTCTTGAATCGTCCAATGTCCTTCGAGATCGAGGATGGCTTTGACGAGCTTCTTTCGAGTCCCCGTGAGACGAAGTCCTTGCGTCTTTAGTTGAAGGCAGGCCTTTTCTGCCAGATCACTCATTTCAAGCCCGCCCTGGCGCGGACGAGGACATCGCGGCCTTTGCCAACGTCTTTCCTAAGTCCCAGATACCGCCAGGCACGGTATGAACCAAATCCATCACGGATCTAAAGCCATTTAGAAAGTGAGTGATATCTTCGTCCGTCAAAATGATCGGAGGGAGAAATTTAACAATGTCCTGATTGTGGCCCGAAGTCTGGCTGAGAATTCCATGATCTCGAATCAGCGGAATTGTAATGAGCTGAGGGAAGAGTCCTTTGTTGAGAGTGTGAATTAAATGCCAGGCCGCTTTAAATTTGAATGAGTCGGGGGATTTGAACTCAACGCCGATCATACATCCGCGTCCACGAGCTTCGCCGAGCATTTCGTAGTCTTTTGTCATGGCATTTATGCCGGTAATAATTCTTTCTCCCACATGTCGCGCACGAGAAAGCATATCTTCATTTTCGATAATCCAAAGGCTGGCGAGTCCCATGGCCGCAGAAAACGAGTTTTTGCCAAAAGTCGACGAATGCACCACACAGCGATCCATTCTCGAAAATACAGAGTGAAAGATTTCTTCTCTGGCGATCACAGCCGCCGCGGGGACGAGGCCTCCGGAGAGAGCTTTGGCGACCAAAATAATATCGGGTTTGAGTCCTTCGGGCTCAAAAGCAAAGAAGGTGCCGGTGCGCCCCATTCCTGTCTGAATTTCGTCAGCAATGGTCAGAGTTCCATAGCGATGACAGAGCTCCTCTGCTTGCTTTAAGAAATTGGCCTCGGGAGTAAACACACCTTTGCCCTGAATCGGCTCAAAAATAAATGCAGCGACGTCTTTCTTTTTTAATTCCTTTTCGAGGGTGTTCAAATCATTGAGAGGAATTTTTGTACAATTCGGCAGGAGGTTGCCAAAGCCTTCGCGGAACTCGTCATTGCCCATGACGGAGAGAGCTCCGACTGTCAGTCCATGAAATCCATGATCCAAAAAAATAAATCGATCTCGTTTGGTATGAGCCTTGGCAAACTTGAGGCCTGTCTCCACAGACTCAGCCCCCGTCGAGCAAAGATAAGTTCGAGAAGCTTGAGGAGCTTTGAGCGCCAGCGCTTTGGCGAGTTCACCCGTCAGATGGGGGCAGTCCATCTGAACCATATTGGCGTCCTTCCATTCGAGCATCTCTTGCATTGTGCGCATGATGACTGGATGGTATCGACCAAAATTAAAAACTCCGTATCCGGAGAGCATATCGAGGTATCGCCGACCTTCTTGATCCCAGAGGTACTGGCCTTCGCCCTTCACATAGATTTTGTCGAATCCAATTGTTTTGAGGACTCGGGGAAGCTGGGGATTCATGTATTGAAGGTGGTTTTCAAATCGTGATTCTTGATTTTCGAGATACGAACGAATCGAAAACGAACCCGATGGGTTCGACGAACGGGACTGATTCAATGCGGCTTCCATAGGTCCACTAAACCACCAAAAATCCTGCAAAAAGTCCATGGCCGGCAGGGGGTTTAGACGACCTTTAGTCGCTATAAACCCTGTTTACGTCAATTCTAGACCGAGGTCTCCTTGGTCAGTGAGACTTCTAAGGCTGCACCATCTACATCAAAGACTTGATGGTGTGTGAGCTTGCCGCCCGAGTTGAGCTGAAGGCTTAGGCCCAAAGTCTGCTCTCGGATATAGGTTTCAAAAGTCTGAGTGGCTTCGGCTAAATCGCCCGACGTCTGTATTTGGAGGCGAATTCGATCATCCAAATTGAGTCGCGAATCTTTTCGAAGCTTTTGAATTCGATTGACGATTTCGCGGGCCAATCCCTCGAGCTCCTGACTTCGTTCGACACTCACATCGAGTGCGACAACAATAAGGGCCGAGCTCGTCGAAGGCCATTGGCCCTTGACGGGGGTGCGCTGGATTCGTACATCTTCGCTCGAAATCTCAAAGCCCTCGATTTTGAGAGTTTCTTTGTTGTCGAGTTTTTGAATGTCTTCAAAGGCGAGCTGTCCAAGAGCTTTGGTGATGAGACCCATCTTGGATCCCACGCGAGGGCCGAGTGTCGCGCCAAAGGGTTTGACCGAAAGACTAACAAAGGCTTGCTCATCGCTTCGATAGGTGACTTTTTTTACATTGAGTTCACTCAGCAAATAACTTTCGAGGGGTTTGATACTTTGGAGAACTTCACCTTTTCGATGAACGACAAGGAGCTCTTTGAGAGGAACTTTGACTTTGATTTTGTGTTGATCGCGCAAATTGCGTGTCAGAAAAATGATTTCTTCGAGACATTTTACGCCAAACTCCAAGTCCTTTTTGATGAGTTCTTTTTGGGAGCGTGGAAACGTCTCAAGGTGAACGGACTCACAGGCCTTTTCGTTGGTCAGCAGCAAATAAATCTTGTCTGCCAAGAACGGAGTAAAAGGAGCCATCATCTTCGTGAGAGCCAAAAGTACTGAGTAGAGGGTTTCGAAGGCGGATTTTTTGTCCTCTGTAAAGCCTTCGTCCCAAAATCGAGATCGGTTGAGTCGAATATAGGTGTTGGTGAGATCTTCGATAAAGAGCAGCAATTCAGGAACCACGTTATAGAGATGGTAGAGTTCCATTTCTTTTTCGATATTGCTGAGCAAGCTTTGCATTCGCGAAAGGATCCACTGATCTAAAATATTTTTGGATTTCGAAGCGGCCTTAAGAGAGTCCGCCCCTCCTTGGAATCCATCAATCTTTGCGTAGGACTCAAAAAATGAATAGGCGTTCCACCATTTAAGAATCACACGCCGAACAATATCTTTGACTCCCGCCTCACTGAACCTGAGCTCTTCCGCGCGAATGACGGGCGAATCAATCAAATAAAGTCTCAGCGCATCCGCCCCATGACGATGAATCACATCCATGGGATCCGGATAGTTTTTGAGCCGCTTGGACATCTTTTTGCCGTCTTCTGCGAGAACCATTCCGTTGACGATGACGTTTTTGAATGGAGGCTTATCAAAAAGAATCGTCCCTAAAACAGACAGAGTATAAAACCAACCTCGCGTCTGATCGAGCCCCTCAGCGATAAAGTCTGCCGGAAATCCTTCTTCAAACTCTTTCTTGTTCTCAAAGGGGTAATGCGATTGCGCATACGGCATAGCTCCCGACTCAAACCAGCAATCGAGGACTTCAGAAACGCGGCGATACCTTTTGCCATTCTGCTCGATGACGATGCCGTCGAGGTGCTCTCGATGGATGTCATTAAACTTTTTGCCCGTCGCGGCTTCGAGCTCCGTTACACTCGAAAAGACAATATAATCTCTTTGATCTTCAGGGAGTTCAAAGCTTTCCCAAATCGGAAGGGGGTTTCCCCAATAGCGATTTCGTGAAATTGCCCAGTCACGAGCATTCTCAAGCCATTTTCCAAAACGACCTTCGCGCAAGTGCTCAGGAACCCAATGAGTATGTTTTTGATTGTTGGCAACGAGTTGATCTCGAATGCTCTCGACTTTTACAAACCAAGAACTCACAGCTCGATAAATAAGGGGAGTGTCTGTCCGATAGCAAAACGGGTAGGAGTGTTGAAGCGTGTCTTGCTTAAAGAGCCTCTCCATTTTTTTGAGATCAGCAATGATCGCTTTGTCGGCGTCCTTGACGTATTGGCCTGCATAAGGCGGCACCTCTGCAGTGAACTTTCCAAAATTGTCGACGGGACAAACGACCTTGATTCCCAGCTTTTGGCAGGCAATAAAATCGTCTTCACCAAACGCGGGCGCCATATGCACGATTCCCGTTCCTGCATCCGTCGTCACATGGGGGCTGAGGAGTGTCGAAAATGTTGGGGAAGGAAGGCGTCCAAAAAAATCAAAGAGGGGGACGTAGGAAATGCCCTTCAGGTCCCGTCCTTTTTTGGTGCTATGAATTTCAATTTTGTCTTTTTTAAAATATTTTTCGAGCAAGGCCTCGGCAAGAATATACTTTTTTTGAGGCTTATCGAGCTCGCTCACTGTGACGTAATCAATATCTTCCCCCAGTGCGAGCGCCAAATTTGAGGGCAACGTCCAAGGCGTGGTCGTCCATGCCAAAAACAAAGTTTGCGGATCATCTTTAAGCGGAAAAGTCACCGTGATCGCGGGATCCTGAACGTCTTGATAATTTAATCCGGCTTCAAAATTGGAAAGGGGTGTACCGAGCGAAGTCGAAAATGGCATCACCTTATAGCCACGATAGATGAGGCCCTTCTTCCAGATCTGAGCGATGATCCACCAGACGCTCTCCATGAATTTGAGATCCATGGTTTTGTAATCGTTTTTAAAATCAGCCCATCGGCCGAGGCGATCAATGACACTTTGCCATTCATTGACGAACCTCAAAACAATACTTCGGCACTCTTCATTGTATTTGGCGATTCCAAATTTTTCGATTTCAGCCCCGGATTTAAACTGAAGCTTCTTATCAATTTCTTGTTCGATCGGGACTCCATGGCAATCCCAGCCCCAGCGCCGTTCGACCTGATAGCCTCGCATGGTCCAATACCGTGGCACGATGTCCTTGAGCGTGGAGGCAAGCAAATGTCCATAGTGAGGCAGACCCGTTGCAAAGGGAGGACCATCATAAAAATTATATCGAGGTTTTTTGGGATCGATGGATTTATGAAAAACATCCCGGGCTTTCCAGCGCTCTAATATTTCTTCTTCAAGCTTTGGAAAGCTGATTTGCGGTGGAGGGGTGTTTTGGGAGGCCTCAGTTGACATGCAAAGATCCTAGCAAGGGACTAGGGCCCCCTCAAGTTTGTCGGGCATTTCTAATGAATTCTGGGGACGGGGGCTTCTTTATTGTAGAGATCATCAAGCAAAGCTTTGAGTGTGGGTGAAAGTGAGACCTTATAAGGGGTTGGATTTTGGCGTCTAAAGATATCCGGTCTCAATTGATCCATACGGTTGAGACTCCAACGGCGACTTTCGCATAACGAATCATCCGCCAGCCATCTTCCCTGACTATAAATAGGACTCAAGAGGGATTCGATCCGACGGGCCGCAAGTCGGACGCGCTTGAAGGGATCCAAAGGATGGATCGCGGTGACCTCTTCATCAACCTTGGGAGGCGAATCCTGAACAGTCGTTAGCCAATCACAAATCATGATGTCATCCTTGCCAAACATTCGGTGGACTACTTTTTCACCAGGGACGACGAGCTTTTCGGTTTGCTGCGAAATTTTCATTCGGGGGTGTCCATTGAGCTCGACGAGTTTGTACACACCTCCCAGCGCTGGCTGGTCCGCAGAAACTACGAGATGAGTGCCCACGCCGTAAGCATCGATGCATGCTCCTTGGTCATTGAGACTCTGAATCACCGCTTCATTGAGTTCATTGGAGACAAATATTTTGGCGTCACCAAAGCCAGCCGCATCAAGAGTTCGGCGAGCTTCTCTCGAAAGATAGGCCAAGTCTCCTGAATCCAATCGCACACCGAGCGGTCGATGCCCCAGACTCTTTAACTCTTCAAAAACTTTAAGAGCATTTGGAAGGCCTGAGGCGAGAGTGTCATAGGTATCAATGAGCAACAGGCAGGAAGTCGGAAATGTTTGAGCATACGCTCTGAAGGCTGCGAGTTCTCCGCGATTAGGCTGGTTGGCCCCAAGGGGACCCTCGTCATAAAAACTCTGCACAAAAGAATGAGCCATTGTTCCCACAACGGGAATTCCAAAATGTCGGCCTCCCGCGACATTGGATGTCGAGTCAAAACCTCCCAAAAAAGCGGATCGTGTCGCTGTCATCGCACCATTAGGCCCTTGAGCCCGTCTGAGTCCAAACTCCACGAGAGTCTTTTGTGGAGTCAGCATTCGAATTCGACGAGCGTAGGTGGCGACGAGGGTCGAAAAATTAATTGCATTTAATAGTGCACTTTCGAGGAGTTGAACTTTCCACAGTGGACCTTTGATTTGCATGAGGGGCTCACGTGCAAAAACGATTTCGCCTTCGCGGGCAGATTTGATTTCGATATCGTTGAGATGCAGAGATTTTAAGGCCTCAAAAAAACTTTCGGGACTGTGTGCAAACTGTGGAAGGCTTTTGAGGTATCGAATGTCTTCGGCTTCAAATCGAAATTGATGAAGGAGCTGCTGAACAGTATCAAACCCTGCAAGGACTGCGAACTCTCCTTGAAAGGGGCATTTTCTGAAAAACAACTCGAACGTTGCGCGAGAATCCTGCTTTCCAGATGCCCAGTAAGCCTGGGCCATCGTGAGCTGATAAAGATCCGTAAATAGCGGGCCGAGCCTCATTTGGCATCTGAAGCTGCCATAGATTGGCAGCGACCGAAAGAACTTGTTTTTGAGGGTGTTCGGTCTAATTTAGGCGTGTGACTCAACAAAATAACTTGAGGGCTCTGGCTCAACGAATGGACGCTGCCCTGATCGTCATTGATCAACAGATTGATTTTCAGCCCTTGGGAGCTCTCGCAGTTGCGGGGGGAGATGAAGTGGTGCCTTCCATCGCAAAGTGGATGTATGAATTTAAAACAGTCGTGATGACTCAAGACTCCCATCCGGCTCATCATATTTCATTTGCGAGCTCGTATGTCGGAAAAAATTCATTTGAAATTCTGAATTTGGCGGATTTGAAGGCGGGACAAATCAAATCAGAATATTTTACGGCAACGGAAATCGAAACCTATCTCAAAAAGACTCCCGGTCAAACTCAGACACTTTGGCCCGATCACTGTGTGGTGGGAACAAAGGGTTGGGGGTTCGATCCCCGTCTCCCGCTTGAGCGTGCTGATTTGATTTTGCGCAAAGGAGTTCGCCGAGAGTCGGACTCGTACTCTGCATTTTTTGAAAACGATGGTCGTGCGACGGGACTTTCTGGCTTTTTAAAGGAGAGGGGCATTGGCCAAGTCGTGGTTGTGGGGCTTGCGGGAGATTACTGTGTGGCCTGGTCGGCACTTGATGCTCAGAGAGAGGGATTTCAAACCCATTATGTGGAGTCTCTGACGCGCTTTGTGAACTTTCCTGCAGGGAGTCGTGAGAGTACCTTGCAGCAATTGGCCGCGGCAAAAGTAAGCCTCGTAGACTGAGCCCCTTCGTCTCTGAGATAATCATTATTCATGTCTGATGAATTGGTCATTGAGGGAAAAAGGGTCTCTTTGAGGAAATTGCGGCCTCAAGATTTGAATGAGACATATCTCGGATGGCTCAATGATCCTGAAGTTTTAAGATTCAGTGGCCGTAAAGGCACAAAGTCCACGATGGAGTCGCTTCAGAAATTCTATCAAGACTCGTTGACCTCTTCGGATTTGATTTTGGCAATTTGTCTCAAGCCCTCGCAAAAGCATATTGGCAACATCAGTCTCAATTCGATCAAGAAATTGCACCGATCTGCGGAGCTCTCCATCATGGTGGGGGATAAGTCTCAGTGGGGCCAAGGTGTGGGAGGGGAAGCCATCAAAGTCCTGACAGACCATGCGTTTAAAGTTTTGAAGCTTCACCGTGTTTGGGCCGAATCTCCGAATCCAGGATTTAACAAAGCGGTCTCACGTCTCGGCTGGCAGAAAGAAGGTGTGAAGCGAGAGGCTTTTGAATTGGATGGCCGAATGGTTGATTTTGAATGCTATTCGATTTTGCGCCCGGAGTGGGAACGCCAAAATTGAAAGATGATCTGTGATGTTTCTGAGATTTCTTCAAAACTCTCACTCAAAAACTTTTGAGTTTGCAAAAGATCGAGAATTTTAAAGTCGATGTATTCCCGGCTAGGGCGCTTAGTTATAAGATCTTCAAGTTCTCGAACGCTGATTCGCAGTTTGATTTCGATCGCGAGGTCGATAAAGGACTGAGTGAGACCTCGAATCATCCCAAAAGCTCTTACAGTCTCAGCATGATGTTCGTGAACTCCGACTTCCTCAAAGAGCTCCTCCAAAATTTGCGCCTGCCAGTCCACTTTCTGAGGGGATTTTACGAACTTTTTGTCAAAAGTTCCCGCGGGAACGAGTTCCCACTTGAGTGGATCGTGCGTGACTCGATCAGAACGCTTTCCAAATACGAATTTGTTTTCTGCGATTACAATTCCGGTGACTCCGAGATTGATGAGCTGAATTTGCTCATACAGCGTAGAGTCTTTGTGCTGGGCCAACAGATATTTGAAATCTCGAGAAGTCAGGCTCACTGCATCGCGCGCATAGGATTTTACGCAAAGGATCTGTCCATTAAAGAGTTCAGGCTTCTTCTCGCATTCGGACTTCCAGATTCGATCAATCTGCGCCTCAGCATCCGGAGAAAGCGCTAAAGTGCTCTCCTGGTAAGTCAGTTGTAGCTTTTCTGAAACGCTCTCGACGCGGTAGTGGAGGACCTCAGGCATTAAATCTCTGAGATCAAACAGAGTCCGATAGAGACCGGGCCAAGACTTTTGCTTTTGGTCATGCGAGAGAGCGTAGGTGCGAACTCCCGAAAGTATTGCCGCTCGAGCGCCTTGTTCAGAATCTTCAATCGCTAGGGCTTCTCCAGGGCTGACCTTGAGGATTTCAAGAGCCTTCAAGTATGGCGCGGGTTGGGGTTTGTGCTCCTTTGTTTGCGAGGGATCGACGATGGCATCAATAGTGGATTGGAGCTGATGAGCCGTGAGCCAGTTCAAAACTGCACTTTGAGAATTAGAAGTCACGATCGCGACTTTTAGTCCTCTTTCTTTTGCCAGCTTTAAAACTTCAGGCGCCCCGGCCATGGGTTCAATCTTCAAAAGAGATTTTTGAATTCTCGACTGATAATCGAGGAGCAAAGTTTTGGAATCCTGCGTGATTCCGTATTTGCTTTTTAGAGATTCGATAACTTGTGCCAAGGGGGGTCCGTTCAAACTCTCAAACTCTGGTTCCGAACCTGATTGGCCGATGCTTTTGAGGAGGTCAAAATAAGACGCCTTCATGGCGGCCAGGGAGTTTGCGAGTGTCCCATCAAAATCAAAGAGGATCGCCTTTAAAGGAAGGCGAATTTCGAGGCCATATCTGAGAAGTCTGCAGTTCTCGCCCGTATCGGGGATCAACCTCTCGATTTGGTCCATGAACTGAAATCCGGCACGTTCAAAACTCACGATGGATGCTTTGTTTTGAGGGCGGATCTCGGCGAGTACAAACTGATAACCATATTGGTGAGCGATCTGCTGAGAGAGTTTAAGTGATGCAGTTCCTACACCTTTGCCGCGCTCCTTTGGAGAGACGTTAATGGAGATATCACAAGCCCTTCGATCCAAAGAGAGAGGATCCGCAGGGAGCGCGCGAAATCTCAAGAACGCAACAGGCGTGGAGCCCCTCCTGACGAATCCGCAAGAAGAGACACGAGGATTCAAATAGTCAGATTGATATTCTTTCCAAAAGGAGTCCCAAACCTTGGGAGTGTGATGAAGCGCCATCGAGAGCGTCGTGGGATCGTTTCGCCATTCCATAATGAGGCGAGCATCTTCTTCTCGTAGTTGGCAGGGTTCATAGCTCAAGGTCGACATTCTCTATCAGTGTATCGATGATTCTCTGTGTCATGGAAGCAAACCTTGCTGCAAAGCAGAGAGATTTCTGCGATTCGATGCGCTGCTGCATCGACATTTTTTGTAAATCTTTCGCTCGACCTTGAATCGCGAGATACTGAAACAAACAGGGAGTGTTTTCAATGATCAAGCCATCGAAGATTCAATACTGCACACGCTGCGTTTATCCTGGGGTATCGGCCACACCGCTGACCTTTGACGAAAAGGGAGTTTGTTCTGGATGCCGAACCTTTGAAGAGCAGAGTCAGGTGGATTGGTCCAAGCGCCGCAAGCTCTTTGATCGATTGATCGAGGACTATCGCTCCAAGGATGGCAGCAATTACGATGTGGTGATTGCGGTTTCGGGAGGTAAGGACTCGTTTTGGCAAGCGCATCTCTTTACGAAGGAGTACGGCCTCAAGGCTCTATTTGTTTGCTATGCGGAAAATAATCATACAGATGTCGGAATGCGAAACATTCAAAGAATGAAGGAGTCCTTTAAGGGAGACTTTTTGCATTTTACTCCTCAGGTGGATGTACTCAAAAAATTGAATCGCCTCGGGATGCTCAAAATGGGCGATCCCAATTGGCATACGCATATTGGCATCATGACCTATCCCGTGCAAATGGCCGCTCGATTTAATGTGAAGCTCTTCAATTATGGCGAGCATGGATTCATGAATCTCGGCGGGATGCATTCCTATAATGATCTTGTGGAGTTTACTCGCAAGTATCGAACCGAGCATATGTGCCGAGGGTTTGATTGGTTTGATATGTGCGAGGCGACCGAAGGCTTGACTAAACAGGATATGCTTTGGGCCCACTATCCGACTGATGAGGAAATCGAAGAAAAAGGACTCAGAGGAATATTTATCTCTAACTATTTTGGTTGGAATCAAGCCGAGCACACCAAGAAAGTGAAAGAACTCTACAAGTTTGAAGAGTCTCCGACGCCAATTTTTAGATCCTTCAGTCGGGATTCCAATTTGAACGATATTCACGATGATGGAATCCACGACTATATGAAGTACATCAAGTTTGGATACGGTCGTGCAACGGATCACGCCTGTCGAGAGATTCGACAGGGGCGCATGACTCGCGAGCAAGGGATCGAAATGGTTCGAGCTTATGACCATGTTGTGCCAGGCGACATTCCACGATGGCTTGAGTATGTGGGTTGGACACGGCCCTATCTTGAAGAAGTCATGGATAAGTTTCGGTCTCCCAAAGTCTGGGTCAAGAATGAGTATGGTCAGTGGATGAAGTGGAATATCTGGGATAAGGACCAGCCCACTGTGGTGAAATCCGTGGATTCTGAGCCTTCAGCTCCACACGTAAATTAGTTAACATTCTGTAAAGCTTGGTTCAGAGATCGCATCCAAATTGCCTTCGAGTGCTCTCAGCAGTAAATATTTTCTGGGTTTATGGTGTTTCGAGGGAGGAGCTCTCTAAGAGTTGCGGTCTTATTTTTTGGGCTTTCGGCTTTTTCGTCACTTCATGCGGATCGAATAAGGGAGGAGGCGTGTCGCCAAATCCTTCGAGGGTCCATCATGAGCACCGCTCCTGGTGAATGGAAGATAGCCGGCACTCCGATTGGGCAAGGCACGATTTCCTTTCAGGTATACTCTGCCAAAAATATTCCAGAAAAATTGAATTTTTATGCGGGGGAAAGACCCCTCGTTTTTATTGAGAACTATCGAGGAGTCGAGGGAAGGCCCAGTTATGGCACTCAGTTATTGAATTTTGTTGTGGAGGATTATCCACAGGCTGCGCTCGCCGGTCAGATGGCCGAGGTGAACAAGATGAGACTGATGGATGCGTTGTTGGATTGGCATCGAAAGGGCCGGCCAAGGAATTTTGATTTTTCAAACGTACCTTTTTTGAGACTTCAAAGGCCCTTCAGCATTTTCGTCAAAGAAAACTCGAGTGAGACCGGTCGTAATTCTTATGCGGTCCGCATCCTCTATCCGGATCTATCAGATAGGCGCGGCGGAGTTTTCTTGAATCAGGCGGATATTCCTTCTGATGCTCACTTTACGGAGTGGCTCTCAAAGGGGTTCGTCTTTTATCCAAAAAAATAGTTCCGCTAGAGTCGTTTAGAAATCTTCTGAAGCACGGCTTTTTCTTCACTCGAGATGTGATCCGTTCCCGAGCCCGTCGCCTTTGCCACTCGTTCTGCAGCTTCTACAATCCAGTGGGTGTCACCGTGGCGCGCCGCTTTGAGTTCCTGGAACAAAGGTTCCACAGCCAGTTTTGCCTTTTGCCAAATCTCGTCAGCGGGCTTTTTGCTCAACCAGCCCGTCAGCAGTTCATGTGCTGTAGATCCTTTTTGAATACCGCGCTTTTCCATCATCAAAGTAATTTCAGCCTTTTCTTCATTCTGAATTTTTCCATCAGCCCAGGCCGTATCAATCAATGGCACCAAATAAAGAGCTCGCAATGAGTCTGTGTTGAATCCTTCTTCTTTCAGGTCCTCGATAAGCTGACTATTAATCATATAGGTCGAAGCGTTATCGACTCACCGGCAAACTTTCAAGTTTGATTTTAAGAGCGATAAATGTCTCTGGGTGTGGTGTTTGAGTAAAGCCCTCCTGGCTCTTACCCGCTTCGATCGCGAGAGTTTCGGCGGAGGCAAAGTTTTGGATCACTCGAGCAACACTTTGCAAATGGGAAACCCCAGACTCCGAAGTAACAATCTTGAGAGATTCGGCAGGTGTTTTGAATCCGACTTGCATCTGCGACTTGAAGGTACGGATGCCGCTGATGACGCTCACAAGGAGTTCTCCACTCATTTGAGCTTCGGTTTCTTCTTTGCTCAGCGGACTGATACTCGGAATCAGGAGTTCATGAATGCTTCCAGACTTTTCAAATTGCTTAAAATACAATTGATAAATCTCTTCTGTGATATGTGGCACATAGGGCGCGTAGAGTTTGAGGAGACTCAATAAAACTTCATAGACGGTTTGATAGGCGCTCGCCTGTTCTTCTGCACTGCCCGTTTGAGCGCGGCACTTTACGAATTCAATATAGTTGTCACAAAAAGTGATCCAAAAAAACTTATCGAGATCGATTCTTGCCTTGTGAAGTTCGTACTCATCGAGGGCCTTGACGTAGCTTTCGATGACCTGCTTGAGCCGCCCACGGACCCACTTGTCTTCGGCATTCACAATTTTGGTTTGTGAGTGGGGCGAAAAGCCCTCGAGAGACATGAGTGCAAACCGAGTGGCATTCCAGAGTTTGTTCAAAAATTTATTTCCCTCTTGGATAGCCGTCTCGTCAAAGATTGTATCACTCCCAAGGCTGACACCCGCCGTCCAAAGCCGGATCGCATCGGCACAATGACGTTCTAGAATTTTGTCCGGAGCAAACTGCTCTCCGTCTTTGGATTTAGAGATTTTTGTTTTGCGAGCAAATTCTTGTCCTTCGAGTTGAGCGCCCTCGACTTTTACTCCAGGTTTTTGAACATGACCGCTGATGACAATGTCCTTCCAGGGGATGCGACCAAAATGAAAATAGGATTTAGCGATCGTGTAAAATGCCCAGGTGCGAATAATATCATGTGCCTGAGGGCGCATGCTCATGGGTAAAAAGTTCTTTCGTTCTTCTTTGCCTGCCCATCGCGCGTTGATGAGGGGAGTGACAGAACTCGTGGCCCACGTGTCCATCACATCTTGGTCAGCCACCCATTCTCCATCCGTGGGGATCTGCTCGGTGGGATCGATCGGCAACTGATTGATCTCGGCAATGCGAACCTGTTGGCCGTCTTTAGAATACCAGGCAGGAATTGGCACACCAAATGAGCGTTGCCGCGAAATCGCCCAGTCCCATGACAAGTTCTCCACCCAGTTTTCGAAACGAGAACGCATATGCTCTGGGGTCCAATGAATCTCACGACCCATCTTGATGAGCTCGGCCTTCATATCACAAACCTTGATAAACCATTGTGGCTGAACCAAATACTCGACGGGTGTTCCGCACCGCTCGTGAGTATTGACGACGCGATCCTTGGCAGCGACCTCGATTGTTTTAACGACGAATCCCTTATCCTTGAGTGCCAAAATAATTTTTTCGCGAGCTTCTTTGATCTTGAGACCCGAAAACTCACCGGCGAGTTCTGTCATTTTGCCAATCTTTGAAATTCCTTCGCGCAGCGGTAATTTGTGCTGACGCCACCAGGCGATATCCGTGGTGTCTCCAAACGTACAGCACATCACGGCTCCACTGCCCTTGTCGATTTGAGCCTTTTCGTCGGGGAGAATGGGTACTTCCAGATTGAAGAGCGGAACTCGAGCTTTCTTCCCCACATAGTTTTTATAACGATCGTCATCGGGGTGGACAAAAATTGCCACGCAGGCGCACAAAAGCTCAGGCCGGGTGGAAGCAATCACAATCGGATTCAGGCCTGGGACTTCAAAATTCATATGAACAAACTGAGTGCCGAGATTGACGTCATCGATTTCGGCTTGTGCAAATGAAGTCGAACACTGAACGCACCAAAGTGCGGGTTCGGCGCGACGCTCGAGTCGTCCCTTTTTGTAGAGATCTACAAAGGACCACTGCGAAATCCGACGGCTCTCGTCAGAGATCGTCGAATAGGCCGAATCAAAGTCACAAGAAAACCCCATCTGTGTCCAAAGATTTTGAAAGAGAGAAGAATATTTGATCCCTGTGGCTCGACAGAGTTCTCGAAATTTTTTTCGCTCTGTTTGGTAGGATTTAATGTTGTTGTCTTTTTCGGTAAGAATCTCAGTGGGCAGTCCATTGTCATCATATCCAAAAGGATAATAGACGTTAAATCCCCTCATTCGTTTGTATCGGCTGATGATCTCGGTGTGGGTGTAACTAAAGACATGCCCAATATGCAGTTTTCCAGAGACTGTCGGTGGAGGCGTATCAATCGAAAAAACGGGCTTTGAAGAAGCGGGATCAAAACCATAGAGCTGCTGACGTTTGTCCGCCCAGAAAGTTTGAGACTTGGGTTCGATCTGTTTGGGTTCGTATCGTTTAGGAAATGTATCCGCAATCGAGGCCATTGGGGGAAGCTATCAAAGCTGCCTAGCCTCGTAAAATGCTGGTTCAGGGTAGTTTAAGAAGTTCTGCTACGGCAATAGTCGTGGGCTTTCCGGCTCCTGGGCTTGCTGTGCCCCAGCCCAATATCATGGAGCCGCTTTGTTCAAACTGGATTCGTGGATCCTCTTTCAACGCTTTAACCAATCGCCCAAGATCGGGCTGCGTCGGATCACTTCGTTCAAAGACACTTGTCGTAAAACTCCACAATGAATTTGGCGGCATGAGTTTGATTGCGAGCTTTGAGGGTATCGAAGAGACTCAAGTGTATGCCTTCGCTCTGAAGAGTACTGACTTCCAAATGGCTGAGCATTCGATCACAGGCCGTGCGCGCCCAAAGGGAGGGAGTGAACAATGCATTCAACCCAAAAGCCCCCACCAAAAAAAGCGTGAATCGCAAAAGAATGATTCTCCTTAAACCTCTACTTATAATAATCCTGGCGACTAGATTGCGATAGGGGGCAACAGTGATCAAATTAATTCTCAGTTTACACTTTGTTTTGTTCAGCTATTCATCGCTGATGGCAAAAGAGTCGACAGTGAGTCTACAGCTTGAAACAGCAACATTAGCTGGGGGATGTTTTTGGGGAGTGGAAGAGCTGCTGCGGCAGTTTCCTGGAGTCGTCGGCACAGAGGTGGGTTACACCGGTGGAGACGTAAAGAATGCCAAGTACGAAGAAGTCAAAACCGGAAAGACCGGGCATGCCGAAGCCGTTCAGATTACTTTTGATCCCCGAAAGACCTCTTACGAAGCAATTTTAAAATACTTCTTTAAACTCCATGATCCAACGACCCTCAATCAGCAAGGCAATGACAAAGGGACTCAATATCGCTCTGCGATCTTTTTTCATTCTGACGAGCAAAAGCGCATCGCCGAAAAAGTAAAAGCCGAAGTGGATCAATCCGGCAAATGGAAAAAGCCTCTGGTGACCCAGATTATCGCGTTCAGTTATTTTGTTGTGGCCGAGGATTATCACCAAGATTATCTGCAAAAGAATCCGAACGGATATACCTGTCACTATATTAGAGAGTAGAGAGAATTGATGAGTCAGCCTTTGGCCGAAAGATTGCGTCCCCAAAAGCTTGAGGACTGGGTAGGGCACTCTGAAGTGATGTCTCCGGGTTCGCCCGTGTACGACGCGATTGCCAAAGATAAACTTTTCTCGTTTATATTGTACGCCCCGCCCGGATCAGGGAAGACGAGTCTTTGCTTTCTCATCAAGCGCCTGACTAAAAACAGATTTGTCTCGCTGAGTGCAGTAACTGCGGGGGTCAAAGATGTGAAAGCGGTGATTGATGCCTCCATTTTATGGAAGAACTCTCAGCGTCAAGACACGATTGTATTTATCGATGAGATCCATCGATTTAGTAAGTCTCAGCAGGATGTGCTTCTGGGAGCCGTAGAGCGAGGCGAGATTATCTTGCTCGGCGCCACAACCGAAAATCCGAGTTACGAGATTAATTCAGCTCTCCTGTCTCGGGTCAGAGTTTTTCGGATGGAAGCTTTGACACAACTGGATCTGCTCGAAATTTTAAAGCGAGCGGTACAACTCCTCGATACCGAATATACTTTAGTCATTGAACCAGGAGCGCTTGAAGAGGTGGCCTCACTCTCCCAGGGAGATGCGAGGGCCGCACTCAACGTGCTCGAAAGACTGGCGCCAGATGTTTCACTCGCTCGAGTTCGAAAAATATTTTCGCATCGTTCGGTTTATCACGATAAGCATGGAGACCTTCATCATCAGGTGGTCAGCGCGTTTATCAAGAGTATGCGAGCGGGCCAAACAGACGCTGCTCTTTATTACCTGGCGCGACTTTGGCTGGCTGGCGAGGACCCGCTTTATATTGCGAGAAGAATGGTCATTTTTGCGTCCGAAGATATTGGAAACGCAGATCTCAAAGCGATTGGGCTTATGAACGCCATCAAATCGGCTGTTGAGTTTGTCGGGTATCCCGAATGTCACTATGCCCTTTCGCAGGGCGTGATTTATTTGAGCAAGGCCCCCAAATCTCGAGACGCGGGTGCGAGTTTTGATCATGCTCTCGCCCGAGCCAAGCAAACAGGTGCGGTTCCGCCGCCAAAGTTTTTAATGAATGCCAATACGTCTTTGGATCGAGACCTGGGCCGAGGGCGCCCCCGTCAAGAGGGAGAGTCTTTTCTGCCCGAACCTTCAGAGATCGAAAATTAGATTGCCCTCCGCCAAGCAATCGAGCACAAATTGTCGGGCAGATCTTTGTTTGCGACAAACGGGCGCTTAGCTCAGCTGGTAGAGCATCACCCTTACAAGGTGGGGGTCGTAGGTTCGAACCCTACAGCGCCCAGATTTTCTTGGGAGAAATAATGCAAAAATTCGTCGTTTTGAGCCTCGCTGTTTTGACACTGACGGGTTGCGCTGCGCGCACCACTTCAAACAACACAAGACCCAAAAATTCGGAACTTTCGGCGGCTCAGGTGCAAGGAGTCGTTCGTGCCCATCAAAAGGATGCGCAAGCTTGTTATGAACAGCATTTGCAGGTCACCAAAAAGCCTGCGGACTTTGTGCGATTGAAGGCGCAGTGGAAAGTGAATCTCAAAGGTCGCGCCTTTGATGTCGTCTTGGCCGAAGGCGAAGGAGTGGAAGACTCTCTTTGGAAATGTCTCTCGGCAAAAATTCGAAAGTGGCAGTTTCCCAAACGGCCAACGGGGGAGCCCGCGCTGGTCACTTGGGGATGGACCTTTAAATATAACTCCAAATAGTGAATCAATACTTTGGTTTGAGCCGACCGGCACTAACTTGAGCAGATATTGTCAATCTTGCTACGCAAATGCCGGGGAGGCTGTACAAGGGCGAATGAGCCCCATTCCCGGCCCCCCCTGTCACTGTGCCCGTAAAGTGCGCACTTCAAGCAGTGTTCAGTGATTTGAGGCCTTAGACTTGCGATGTCAATGAGAGGGGCAGGACGAGGTTCTGTTTCTGAATAAACAAAAACATAGCGGGAGATAGATGAAATGAAACTATTACGAACAACTAATCATGTTTTAAAAATGACCTGTCTTGCTGGGATCATGACGATCCAATCAATGACAGCAAAGGCATATTCTTTCGAAGGTGCATTGGATATTGGCGGTGATTCTGAAAACCAATCGACTGTAACCTGTGATGCAGTACCGCAGACAAAAAATGGAAGGGGTCATGGAGATGCAGACTTCAAAATATCAATCGATTCACCGATTCAGATCAATCAAAATATCTATACGGCGTGCACCACTAGGAAAAAAGATCTTTTGAACTCGCTCATAATTTATGGGGCACTTGGATTTGACCTTAGGTCCCATCCATCAGTTATCGAAGCACTTCAGACTGCAAAATCACAGGCTCTTATCAGCTTAGCGATAGCGCTTACCCCGGCAAGATTTCGAAACTCTGCACCGGTTTGTCAGGCACCATCGTATCCTGGCAGTGATACCCGAACAGTCAAAGAAGGTCTTTGTCCCGGGGGCATTCCGCGCAAAGTTCCCGAGTCATTCTGTGACATTCGATCAGAGGATTTGCTTGAACTCGAGGAAGACGCGCGCATTCGCGGGGTCGAAACTGTTGAAAATAGCGTTAAATGCGAGACAAGGTTCAGCGGCCCCTCAGGGGATGGGACATTAATGTGCGGATATTCTTGTACAGGCGAAATTTCGGGCGTCTCAATTCGGGGGGTAGCGGAAGTCACAGCCCGAGGGAAAGCATGTTTTCAAGCTAGCCCCGTTTGCGTTTCTGGGTGGTAGCTCGAACTGAAAGCTTGCAATCGATATTGAATCTCCGAAGGACCGGGCAGATTGGCTAGCCCGGTCTCTTTCGTTTGATAGAGAATAATTTTTCATCATCCCTAGTAGAGATTTAGTACTGGGGTTTGAGCCGGCTGAGTTGCTCTTTGAACCGCTTCTGAAATTCTGGAGCCAAAACATCTGTGCAGACCGCATAGCGAAGCAAAGGATCTGCACTTCCATCCGGGTTTTGTCCGGTAAAGTGTACGCCGACGATTCCTGTCTCACTAATAATCTTGCGATTGACGACTTCGGCGAGTGGAGTCTGAGTTTTTTTGGCTTCGGCTTCGAGGTCCAATCCCAAAATGGATTTGGGGCATTTCCAGAGTGTAAAAAATCCTGCGTCAGTTTGGCAGGCTTGTTCAAAGCCCGCCTCTTTGAGACTGGCAACAACGAACTCAATTCTCTGAGCATAAACTTGGGTGAGCTTAGTCAAAAGTTCCTGAGTGAGAGCCTCGTTCTTAAACAACTCCCCGTAGGCCGCCATGACGGAAGGGACCGGACCCGAGTCGGTATTGCCTTTAATCAAAATAAAATCCTCGATAAAATCTTTGGTCCCTACCATCGCACCCAGTCGCGCTCCTGGATCGTTAAAGGATTTGCTGCAAGAAAACAGCTCGACCCATTCGAGATCCGGATAATCTTTGGCAATGCGCATCAGCGGTGTGTGGTGGGGCCCAGCAAGTCCCGTATAGGCACCGTCACAGACCAATCGAGCACCTGTTTCTAAGCAAACTTCGATCAGCGCTTTCCATTCTTCGGGGTTGGCTCCCACCGCCGCGGGATTGCCAGGGCGGATCACATGAATCATGTCCACTTTGCTGAGTTTGTTGTCTTTGAGAATCTGGCGGAGCAAAGGAATATTCATTCGCATATTGTCGCGCGAGAGCAGCGGCCATGGTATCCGGTGACTGGCGAGATAGGAGTTCGTCCACGTCCCGATCACATCATACGCAGGCAGATTTGAAACAACTCGCAGAGATTCACGACGACTTTTATCGGGCAGGTGAAGGCCGCAGGCGAGCGGCAAAAGTGCTGTGGCCGTCTTGATGCCGGCGATTGGCAGAGCTTTGAGGTGGGAGTAGTCACTCACTTTTAAATGGGTATGTGCTTTGACCATGCCCTCTGCAAACTGATTGATATTATTGTCCTCGGCATAGGTATGGAGCTCAAAGGCAGGATTGAGGGCAAAGCGAGACTGAAGTTCCAGAACTCGTGGATCCGGCACCCCATCTGGGTTTCCGAGGGAGAGATTGAGCGCAGAAAGTCCTGATTTTTCTTGGTATTCTCGGATCAAAATATAGATGAGCTGAAACAAATTGATGCCACTCGCGGGGATACGTCGACTCATGGTCAACGAATTATCAGAAGGTGCAAGCGCGGCAAGGATTTTAACTTGCGTCTCAGACGCGAGTCTTTTTAAGACCATTTCTTATGTGTGGGATGCTTAGTTTTAGAACGACTATAGTTTTTTTGTTTTTGGGTGCCGTGAGCCCCCAGGTTTTTGCCAGAGACGAAGGGTGTCAGCAGTGGTTTCGATCATTTTTGGTGTCCACGAGTTACTTCAATCGCCTTCAAGATCATTTCCCTCCCGATATTGCCGCCAGATCTTATGGGCTCATAGGAGCCTCGAGGGGTGCCAAGCAGATGTTGATTCAAGGGGACGGAAGAAAATCCGTGAAATTTTACTGGGTGGTTGAGTCTATGGATTCACTCTTGTTTGAGAGACTCTCAAACTGGGACATCATCGACGCGGCTCTGTTTGGAACGTCTCTCAAGATCATCAAAGTGGAAGGCATCTTGGGCCAGATTCGTTCGGCGCTTGCTCAGAACACTGATAAACATGGTGTCGTGTGGATGGGACTGGATCTCAAAGGGGCGCATTCGTTTGTTCAGAAGCTTGATGGATGGTCTACGGCGACTTCGATTCGAGTCAACGAAACCTGGGAATGATCCATCTTTCGCAATGACACAAAATCACCTGCTGTACACTGGTTTGTTCTAATCTATAAGCCGTCCTTTGTTGTGGCACTTTGTTTGCAAATGGATTTACCCAGTGCAAACGGAGGAGATCAAAATGAAGTCTCGAGATATTTTGTGTTCGGCAGTGGCGATCATTTTTTTAGCGGCCTGTGGGGACGGAGAAGGATCCAGTATTCTCACCAATTCGACATCCCTTGAGGGGAGGTACTTTCAAGTCTTGGGTTCTTGTGATCAAAGTCTCGAAAGCCTGAAGGCCTCTCAAGCGCTTACGATTGTCGAACTCTTCATTTCTCGATCTGAAATTTCTACGAGTCTCGCCTTAGGGGATTGTCGATACTCCACGATAGGAAGCATTTACAATCTCACAAGCGAGAGTTTTGAATCTCGAATCAGTGCCGTGGATCAAACCGGCCTGAGTTGTGAAGGGGATTTGCCAAACATGGTCGGTGTCAAGACGCGCATCAGTTATCTACTTGTAGATAATATTCTTAAACTCACAGACGAAGAGGGTGATTGCATCGTCTATCGAACTCAAACAGCTCCAATCGGGACATAGGCAGAGTAAACTCGTTCAAATGCTATGCTCGTGGGCTCGAAGTCTGCATCCAGCGGCTGCTGGCAAGGGATGGATTCCAAAATTTTGAGCTCGACTTCGATCGATCGCGACGCCAGTAAGCGCATGAGGTGAGGAAAAAACTTCATTTCTCCATAGTAAAAGATGACATCTCTCGATGTTTTGTTGACGTCTTCGCCATTGACCCGTCGATAGTTGAGACAAAGAGGGAGAACAGGAACTTGAGAGTGTTTTGCGGCGGCAAGGAGACCTCGTTTAAAGGGACGCAGACTTGAACCGTCTGTTGAAGTGGCTTCAGGAAAAATGACTATATTGAGGCCTTGTTTCAGGTTGCGCTTGAGGTCCCTGAGCTCTCGGCGAACCTGATGAGATCTTCTTCTTTCGACAAAAAAGCTCCCGCCATAAAGACATACCTTTCCGAGAAACGGCGTCTCCCGAACTTCCATCGATGTCACAAAGGCGGCTGGCATAAACGCGGAGATCACCATGACATCAAGATAGGAGAGGTGATTGGAGGCGAGGACGTAGTTTGAAGATTGATTGAGGCTTTGTAAGGGGTCGCTCAGAGTGACTTGAATGCCAAGAATTTTGAGGGCTTCTCGGCTAGAACGCGAAAGCATACGTATCAAAAAATCTCGGCGATCATGCTCATCGTCAAACATCGAAAACGCATAAAGGCCGTATGCAAAATGTTTCAAGATAAGTGTAGCGAGTTGAAAGGCTTTCCAGGTCGTTCTCAGCATATTTGGTATTTCCTTTCGAATGATTCAGAGATTTGCTTTGTATCGAGCACGGTCAGAAAATCGATACACTTAAAGGATCGATCGAGTGCGGGAGTCCCTGAAACTTTAGCCCCCGCTTTAAAGTAAGCATGCAGCAAAGATGGAATGAGTTTTTCGATTTCAGAATCCTCAGTCGAGACAGATTCGGATTCGATGAGCGCATGAAGATTTGGAATTCGAAATCGGCCGATGGGCTCTACGCCAAGGGTCTGCCGATCCATTTTGTCATTGAGGATCATCCACTTGGTGAGTCGCGCAATGATCACAGGATCCATGACTTTGATGCTGGCGCACCCAAACAAAAACTGAGACTGCGTCGCGGCGATGTATTTGGCGAGTCCTCTCCAAAGCAGAGTGATGGCAATTCCGGAGCGAAAGTCTTTGGCAGTACACGCTCGACCTAGTTCGAGTTTGTTTCCATCGAGGGCGAGAAGGGAATTCATCTTAAACTCTGACTCCGAATAAAACTCTTTGGTGAAGAGGCTGCTCAGGAGTCGGTAGGTTCCCACAATGCGTCGACTGTGCTTTTCGATAATCAATAAGTGGTCTGCATAAAAATCATATCGGTCGACATCGACGGTGATGGGAGAGCGTTTATGGAGCCCTTCCTTTAGAAAAACTTCATATCGCAGTCGTAAGACCTGAGAAAACTCGGATTCGGTTTCGGCTGTTTTGATGAGATAGCGGTCAGTTTCTAGGGCGATAGAAACTTTGGGCTCAAATCTCTTTGTGCGAGCTTGATGGGCTCGCAACTTGATAAGAGCTGGATCAAATATTCTGTGAAACATCGCTCGAATCCCCCTTTATCCTCAATTGTAAAGGGGGTGTGAGAGCGCTTCCGCTCAAGGTTTCATCAATATGATTAAGCTCAAGTCAAGGTTTCGCCATGCGGCTTAAGCGGGAAGCTTGCAAACGAGTGTGCGAGATTCGTCTTGGAACAAAACATCCATTCGATCAGGATGAATCAATTTTAAAACCACCCCTCGTCCAAACTTGATATGGTCGATGAGATCATCGACCTCAAAGGCCGCGTCAATTCGGTAGGGCTTAGGAGACTTCATCACCAACGCTCTCAGTTTTTGTTGATAGAGATCGGGATGAGCGCCCACGACTTTGGTGCGAGTGATGGCGCGAGGTGTGGGACGGTCACTACCGCCTGACAATCGTGGGGCTTTGTAGTTTCTTTCGCTCTTACAGGTATTACAACGAACTCGTGCAGGCTGGCCTCCAGTCACAGCAATGACGGTGTGCCAAAGATCGAGTTCGCAGCGGGGGCAGTGATATTTGATTTCGGAACCGGCTTTGTGGGGCTGAGTGGCCATGTAATGACCTTTAAGCCGATGCCTTCAAATCATTGCAAGTCCATTTGAAGACGTATTGAATGAGAGCGCTTTATGGTTTCTCCTCACCTCCTTCGACCCGCGATGGCAGAGCTTTCTCGTCGTGCTCTTGCACATAACCTGGGCAAGGTGCGGGAGCAGATTCGAGCGCAAACGAGGCTTCATCGTTCTGACACAGCTGTGATGGCGATTGTGAAGGCCGATGCCTATGGCCACGATATGCAGCTCATATTGCCCGAGCTCAAGCGCCAAGGGGTCAAACACTTTGCCGTGGCGACCCTTGAAGAGGGCATCGAGGCTCGTAAGCTTTCTTCAACCAGTGAGATTCTGGTTTTAGGAGGAACGTTTGAATGGACTCCTCGGACGATCGAAACCATCAAAAAATTCCGGCTCAAGATATCCGTCAATGATCTTCAAGCGCTCAAAATTCTTTTGCCCCATAAGACGATTCCTCTCCATCTCAAGCTCGATTCTGGGATGAATCGCTTGGGCCTTAAGCCGGATGTTTGGCCAGAGGCCCTCCAATTGCTTTCGCAGAATCCTCGTCGACTTGAGGGGCTCCTCACGCACTACGCGACGTGTTCGGATGCAATTTTTCATCGCCAGGTTCGCATTTTTGAAGAGGGTTTGCGCTGGTTTTGGTCCGAAGGCGTGCGTCCTCATTATGTTCACACCGAAAACTCCGCGGCTCTCTTTGGTTCCAATCGAGTTTCAAAAGGACTGATGAGTGAAGTCGCCAATCTCGTCAGACCTGGCCTTGCACTGTATGGATATCTTCCCAATGGCATTAAGGATCGATGGGGCCTGAAGCCGGTTTTGGAACTCGTTTCTGAAGTGGGGCTGGTGAAGAAGGCAGCGCTCGGCGAGGGGATTAGTTACAGTCACTTGTACAAACCCAAAAAGTCGGAGACCTATGGGGTTGTCCCTTTGGGTTATGCCGATGGGATTTCAAAAATCTATCGTTCTCATCTGCATCCGGATTGGAGAGCAAAAAGCGGAAAGCGTAAAGGTTCATTGATCGTTTGCGGCGCGATTTGTATGGATATGGTGATGGTGCGGGCCAAGGGTGGAGATCTAAAGAGGGGCGATCGAGTCGCCTTTTGGGGACGGTTTCCCAACTCACTTCTTCAATCCAATATCGTAGAAGCCTATGAGCTCAATCTTCGAATCGCCAAACGCATTCCTCGTCTTTGGATCAAAGAGGCTCGCCGATGAGTTTAGTGCTCAAGACTCAAGTTTTTTTTGCGGAGCTCGGTGGCTTCATTGTGACGTTTGTCGACGGCGTCAGAGCGGTTTTTACCCGGCCGTTTAGAGGCAAAATGATTTTTAAAGAAATGGAAAGCATCGGAGTCAATTCGAGCTTTATTATTTTGCTGACGGGTCTGTTTACTGGTGCGGTCTTGGCTCTTCAGAGCGGAAAGGCTTTTCGTCTACTCAATGCTGAAGGAATCACAGGAGCTGTTGTGGCGCTCTCCTTATTTAGAGAGCTAGGTCCAGTCATGTCGGGTCTCATGGTGGCGGCTCGCTGCGGAAGTGCGATGGCTGCGCATATCGGCACCATGCGAGTCACTCAGCAGATTGATGCTCTCGAAGTCATGGCCGTTGATCCCGTGAGCTATCTCATTATGCCTCGGATCATGGCGTCTTTTATGATGCTGCCGCTCCTCAATATTCTCTTCAATGTCGCAGGGATTTTTGGATCTTATGTCATTGGTGTGGGACTACTCGAAATCAATGAGGCTACTTTTTTTGACAAGATGCAGACCTATGTCAAAGACGAGGATTTGTGGAATGGTCTCGTCAAAGCTGCGGCCTTTGGAATCATTGTGGCCGTCGTCGGGTGCCGTAAGGGATTTTTGACGGGTGGCGGAGCCGAAGGAGTGGGGCGCGCGACCACCGAAGCTGTGGTGATTTCCTCAGTGACAATTTTGGTGGCGGATTATTTCTTAACGGCGCTGATGTTTTAAGGGAGTTTGAGTTTGGCAAAAGGGTCTGAAGGAATTTCAAAACAAGATCGAGACTCTGTTCTTGAGATTCGTGGCCTTCGAAAGTCCTTTCGCGCTCAGCGAGTGTTAAAAGGACTCACTCTCAAAATTCCGAGAGGCCAGATCACTGTCATTATCGGAGGCTCTGGATGCGGCAAGTCCGTCATGCTCAAGCATATCATTGGCCTCATGCATCCCGACGAAGGCGGAATTTATTTGGATGGCAAAAATCTCTTCACGCTCAATCCCGAAGAACTCAAGTTGGCCCGCATGAGATTTGGAATGCTGTTTCAGGATGCGGCTCTTTTTGATTCGATGAATGTGTACGAAAACATTGCCTTTCCTCTGAGAGAACATCGCCCCGAAATGAGCGAAGACCGAGTGGCCGAGCTGGTCGCGCAAAAACTTTTACAGGTCGGACTACCCGGCGTGGAGCGAAAGCTGCCCTCTGAACTTTCTGGCGGGATGCGTAAACGGGTGGGTCTCGCTCGAGCGATCGTGATGGATCCCGAGATCGTTTTATACGATGAACCCACGACGGGTTTGGATCCGGTGATGTCTAAGGCCATTGATGATCTCATTGTGTCAACGCAGCAGCACTTAAATGGAACGACGATTATTATCTCCCACGATATCCGGGCGACACTCAGGATTGCCAATAAAGTCGCAATGCTTCACGATGGCGTTATTGTGTTTGAGGGCACGCCTCACGAGATTATTCGTTCTCAGGACCCCACGGTTCGGGCATTTATTCAGCCCGGGCTTTCGATCGTGGAGGGGGTTGAGGCGTGAGCGACAAAAAGTTTCCGATCGAAGCCAAAGTGGGCATTTTTGTGGCCGTTGCTATTGCGGGTCTGATTTTTTTAACCACTCAAATCAATCGATCAGGTTTCAGCTTTAAGGGCCGTAAGACGATCACGATGCTCTTTCCAGATGTTTCGGGCCTCCTGCCTCGAACAGGGGTTGAATACTCGGGGATTCGAGTGGGTCTCGTGGATCGGATCTATTTGGACGGCAACAGAGTCTATGTCGTCACCAAGATCGATCGAGACGTCAAACTCTACCAAGATTCTCAAATTGTTTTAAAGAGCCGCGGGATTTTGGGCGAAAAGATCATTGCCATTGGAGGCGGCGGCAAGATGCCCGAGATTCCGGATGGCGGATCGGTAGAAGCTCAATCGTCTGCGGGGGACTTTGACACGGCGATGCAAAATTTCAATGATGTGGCACAGGCTGTAAAAGATCTTCTCAAAGGGGGCGAAGGAAAGCCCAGCATTCAAGATATTATCGAAAACGTCACACTCGTGAGTGAGGATCTGCGCACTTTGGTCCAGAGCAATCGCAAGGATTTGGATGAGATCGTCAAAAATGTGCATACGTTCACAAAAATGCTCAATGACGGTGAGCTCAAAGCCACCATTTCAAACCTCAAATCGACGTCCGATATGATTAAGTCTTTTGTCGAGTCTGCAGATCCTCAGCTGCGGGATGTCGTCAAAGACTTTAATGGGCTCTCCAACAAGATCGACAATACGATTTCTGGCCTCGATCGAATCGTGGCCAAAATTGATCGTGGCGAAGGGACGATCGGCAAGCTCATCAATGACGATACGACTGTTGAAAAGGTCAACGACACGCTGGATGGAATCAACGACTTTGTCTCTCGTGTGCGAAAGCTCGAAGTCGCCGTGGGTTTCAGAGGAGACTATCTCGGAACATCAAGTCAACTGCAGTCGACCGCTTCATTTAGAATCCAACCCAATTTTGATAAGTACTTTCTGTTCGAGTTTACCAGTGGCCCTCTCGAACTCAATTCGGCAAAGACAACGATTACCGATAGTGGAGAGGGCAATGTCGGTGCTGGGGATCCTCCTCTGACAACGAGAAGAATCGAAGAAGAGCGCAAAACACAGTTTAGTTTTACAGCTCTCTTTGCTCGACGGTTTTATGATCTGACGTTGAAGGCAGGACTCATGCAGTCGACGGGTGGTTTTGGGCTTGAGTATCATTTGTTTCGTGATCACTTGAGTTTGGGTGCAGACTTTTTTGATTTCTCTCGAGAAACCAACCCACACTTACGGCTTTATTCGGCTCTTACTCTTTGGAAGATCCTCAAAATCCGAGGCGGAGTGGATGATATGATTGTCGAAGGCGGTCGTCGCAATTATTTTGCTGGGATCGGCGTCATGCTGACCGATTCGGATCTCAAGAGTCTTATCGGTCTTGCGCCCCTCGTCTCTTCTCGCTGATGTATGTCTCAACTCCCTCCAAGTTTTGTATTTGATTTTGGGGGAGTTCTTGTCGATTGGAATCCTCGGCATCTTTATCGAAAAATTTTTAGATCTGAGAATGAAATGGAGAGCTTTTTGACTCGTGTACGATTCAGCGAGTGGAATTTGCGAGCAGATGCTGGAGAATCGTTTGAGGATCTGTGGGCAGAATATTTGAGCAACCATTCACTTGAGGATCGCTCCGCTGCAGAACTCTTTTTGCCTCGATTTTTGGAGAGTATTTCGCAGCCCCTGGAGGGAAATGTCAGAGTTCTTCAATCTCTTAAGGCCGAAGGTCATCGTCTCTATGGTCTTACCAATTGGTCCGCTCAAACCTTCCCCATAGCGCAAGCGCACTATGGTTTTTTTGGATGCTTTGATCAGATTCTGGTTTCGGGCGTCGAAAAGCTCATCAAACCCGATGCTCGATTCTACGCTCTGGCAGAGGCGAGATTTGAGCTGGAGCCGTCGCGCACGTTTTTTGTCGATGACCGTCTCGACAATGTGGAAGCTGCTCGCCAGCGTGGATGGCAGGCGTTTCAGTTAACTGATTCTCACAAGCTTTGGAGCGACATTCAGACTTTTAAGGCGAATCTTTAGAACTAGCCCCCCCTTAACCATTTACTCTTGCCCCTTGCAGCCTTCAGTCGATATCTTGAAGCACTATGAAAAATGCATGGGCATTGTGCTCGCTCATTATCCTGGCTGGGGCTTGTGTTCCCAAACAACAATTTGATGATCAGCAGACTCGCCTCAAAGAGACTCAAGATAAGCTCAAAGAAGTTGAGGCTAATGCGTCAGAATGTGACCCAAATGCCTTTTTGCAGCTCAAGGAGCAGTCTCAATCTTTGGATCTCTTGACTCAAGAACTCGTCGATCGAAATACCGAGCTTTCCAAAGAAGTCGCTCGCCTTCGCGTGGTCGAAACTGAGTTTAAAGCCAAGGACAAAGACTATGCAGACAAGACTATGGCTCTCGAAAAGGACTTTGCAGACAAAGAAGCTCGACTGCGACGTACGTACGAAGACTTGATTAAGGAGTTGCGGGGCCAGATTCGTAAACTCGAGGATGCGGCAGCAAAGTCCAAAGAGGCTCCCAAAAAGGAAAGCCCCAAGACATCGAAGTCAACGACCAAAGCACCTTCGTCTGTTCGAACCGCGGAAGGTAAGCCTTCAGGCGCTAAGCCTCAGGCTCCCAAAGGCCAATAAAAGGGTTTTTTGGAGCCAAAAGCAGCTGGGGGCGATCGCTTCGGCGTTCCAATTTTGCCTCTAGAATCCTCAGCATTTTTTTGGCGAAGGCAGCTCCCCATCGGGTCCGGATTATTTTTTGAGGTTTTCGACCTTTGACAGCGCGGGAGGGGCTCTGTAGCTGTTTTAAGTTAACAGTAGACGAAAGGAGTCCTGGTAAAAATGGGTCCTGCAACCGCTTTAAGTGATGAAAAAGTAGGCGTTTCAGTTCGAGAATTGATTGAAGCCGGTGTTCATTTTGGCCATCAAACAGCCAAATGGAATCCCCGAATGAAACCCTTTATCCACGATGCTCGCAATGGAGTTTACATTATCAATCTCCAGAAAACGGCGACCAAATTTCGTGAGGCCTTGGATGCGATTCGACGAATTGCTTCGACTGGTCAAAAAATTCTCTTCGTAGGAACGAAGCGACAAGCTCAAGATATTATTCGAGACGAGTCGACTCGAGCTCAGCAGTACTACTGCACCGAGCGATGGATCGGTGGAACCTTGACGAATTTTCATACCGTCAAACGCTCCATCAATACGATGAAGACCTTGCAAAAGATGGCCGAAGAAAAAAGCTACGGCATTCGTAAGAAAAAAGAAATTTTGAGCCTCGAGAAGAAGCGAGGAAAGCTCGAAGCTCAGTTGAGTGGAATTCGCGACATGGTCGAAGTTCCTGGAGCTCTTTTTGTGATCGATCCCAATCGAGAATACATCGCTGTCAATGAAGCTCGCGCGATGAACATTCCAATCTTTGCGATTGTCGATACGAACTGCGACCCTCAAGGAATCGATTATGTTGTTCCTGGAAACGATGATTCCATTCGCTCGATCAAACTCTTCACCTCAAAGGTGGCAGACGCGATTGTGGAAGGTCTCAAAGTTCGTGAAGACCACATCCGACGCAGTGGCGCGGGTGATGATAAGGGCGGCGACAAGCAGGGGAACAAAAAGTCAGGAGGCCGACGTCCTCAAGTTTCTGTAGAGACGACACCTGCGAAAGAAGGAGATAAGGCATAATGAGCGCTCAGCCCACCGCGACCGAAGTCGCAAAGCTCCGTGAAAAAACGGGCGCGGGAATGATGGATTGCAAAAACGCCCTGGTGGAAGCCGGTGGTGATATGGAAAAGGCCATCGACTTTTTGCGTAAGAAGGGAATCGCTTCTGCCGAAAAGAAGGCGGGTCGAGAAGCCAAGCAGGGCGGCATTACCTCTTATATTCATGCGGGCGGCAAGATCGGCGTATTGGTCGAAATCAATTGCGAAACCGACTTCGTGGCACGAAACGAAAACTTTCAGGCGTTTTGCAAAGATATCGCCATGCATGTGGCCGCTGCAAATCCTCGGTTTTTGAGCCGTGAAAAAGTTCCCGGCGATATTTTGACTCGTGAACGCGAGATCTTTTTGGATCAAGCCAAGCAGTCTGGAAAACCTGAGGCCGTTTTGCCCAAGATTGTTGAGGGCAAAGTAGAGAAATTCTTTGAAGAGGCTTGTTTGTTGGAGCAGCCTTTCATCAAAAATCCTGACATCAAGATTCAGCAATATCTCAAAGAAACTGTCGGAAAGTTGGGCGAAAATATGATGATTAGCCGCTTCGTCAGATTCGAATTGGGACGAGCGGGAGAAGCCTAAATCTGTGGGCGCGAAAGCTGCATCAGGTTCATCGTCAGGCTCTAAACAAAAATTAAAATATAAGCGTGTCCTTTTGAAGCTATCGGGCGAGGCCTTTATGGGATCTCAGCCCTATGGCATCGACCCCAAAGTGATCGATCGTATTTCGAGCGAAATCAAAACTGTACTCGAAGCGGGTGTAGAGATTGCAATCGTCATCGGCGGAGGCAATATTTTTAGAGGGATTTCGGGTGCGTCTGCCGGAATGGATCGAGCGAGTGCTGACTATATGGGCATGCTCGCGACAGTGATGAATTCTTTGGCGCTTCAGGATCATTTAGAAAAAAAGAATGTTTATACCCGAGTCATGGCCGCACTTCGGATGGACGCTGTGGCGGAGCCATATATTCGGCGACGTGCGATTCGGCATTTAGAAAAAGGGCGGGTCGTGATTTTTGCAGCGGGTACCGGAAATCCTTATTTTACAACCGATACGGCGGCGAGTTTGCGGGCGATGGAAATCGAAGCAGACATCGTACTCAAAGCGACCAAGGTGGATGGAGTTTACGACAAAGATCCTGTCAAACATAAGAATGCGGTGAAGTTTGATGAACTCACGTATTTGGATGTTTTGCAGCGAGGCCTTGAGGTGATGGATGCAACAGCCATCTCTCTTTGTATGGATCATGGATTGCCTATCTTGGTCTTTGGACTCAATGAACCACAGAATATTCGGAAGGCGGTTCTGGGAGAGCAGATCGGGACTGTCGTGAGAGATTTGAACGGCAAAAAGAGGTGAGTGATGTCAGTCGAAGAAGTCATCAAAGTTTTTAAAGATGCGAATCAAAAGTGCGTCGACAATCTAAAAAAAGAATTAGCTCGTGTGCGCGCGGGTAAGGCAACGCCAGCGCTGCTCGAAGGAATTCGGGTGAGTTATTACGGCCAGACTTCTCCTCTCAATCAAGTGGGCAATGTTTCTACGCCTGATGCACGAACCATCGTCATTGCGCCTTGGGATACTTCTATTTTGGGCGATATCGAGAAAGCGATTAATCAAAGTGATTTGGGATTGAATCCCCAAAATGACGGCAAGATTATTAGACTCGTTGTTCCTGCGTTGACCGAGGAACGCCGAAAGGATCTTGTAAAATCTGTAAATAAAATGACCGAAGAGTCCAAAGTCGCGATTCGCCAAAACCGACAAAAAGCCAATGAAGGCATCAAGGCTCTCGAAAAGGCCAAGACTTTGTCTGAGGATGATTCTCGTCGGCATCAAGAACAGGTGCAAAAGCATACAGATGAGGCCACTAAATCGGTCGATGAAATTGCCACGAAGAAGTCTCAAGAAATCATGACGATTTAAGTTTGGCGCTGACTGCGGAGGAATTTGACTCAAATGAACCAGCGCCTCCCACGACATATTGGAATTATTATGGATGGCAACGGGCGATGGGCGCAAAGTCGCCGCCTGCCTCGCATCGAAGGCCATCGGGTGGGTTCAAAGAATGTCCGCAAAATTGGAACTCATGCCTCCAACCTTGGGGTTGAGATTCTGACTCTTTACGCATTTTCAAAAGAAAATTGGGCCAGACCTCGAGCTGAAGTTGAGCTTTTGATGGCCCTGCTCAGAATCTACGCGATTCGTGAACGTGCGGTTTTGATGAAGAACAATATTCGAATGCGAGTGATTGGAGATCTTTCGGGATTTCCGGTGGCAGCGCAGAAAGAGCTTCTGGCCACGATCGAACTCACCAAAAAAAATAGCGGGATGATTTTGCAGCTCGCCTTGGGATATGGCGGACGAGCCGATTTGGTTCAGGCGATGAGGCAGATCGCAAAAGAGGTACAATCAGGAGATTTGAAATCAGAGGAGATCAGCGAAGACTTGGTCTCCAAGTATTTATGGACCTCTGGTCAGCCAGATCCGGATTTGATTATTCGTACAAGTGGCGAGTTTAGGACTTCGAATTTTTTGACGTGGCAATCTGCGTATTCAGAACTTTATTTTACAGAAAAAGCCTGGCCGGAGTTTACGACTGAAGATTTAGATCTCGCGCTCCAGGCTTATCAGGAGCGAGAGCGGCGCTTTGGAGCACTTCAGGCGCCAGTCGAAGCGAAGGGGAGAGCCGTATGAGTCCAATGCAGGCGCGTATTTTGGTTGCCGCCATTTATTTTCCGCTGTTGTTGCTGAGCGTGTTTGACGCCAGACTCTTTACACTCGTCGTCACCGTCTTGTTGGCGGGGGCTTGGTATGAGTTTTTGCAGTTTCGAGGAGATCCCAAGGACTTGAAAGAAGCTTGGGAGCGAGGTCTTGTGATCTTGCTCGGGAGCTCTCCGCCGCTTCTCTATTTTTTGGGCTATCCCGTCACTTGGTCCGCCGCCACGATGGCCGCGGTCCTGCAGGGCTATGTTATTTTGAGTATGGTGAGACGAAAGAATTTTGAGTATCTCACCAAAAAATTGGGATTTTATTTTTTTGGATTCATTTATCTCACTGGCCTGTTTGTGATGTTTTGGAGCTTGCGCTCGACTCCAGGAGGACGTGAAGCGATTTGGTTTTTGATGTTTGTGGTGGGTGCTTCGGACTCAGTCGCTTACTTTTTTGGCAAGTTTTGGGGGCGGACGGCGTTTTTTCAGAACTTGAGTCCCAAGAAAACTTTCGAAGGCTTTTGGGGAGGACTCTTAGGGGCCATGGCGATGGGTGCTGTGTTTCATTTGGTTTTCCACAATCTCGACTATCAGACCCCCGGATTGATCAAATCTATGGCTTTGGCTCTTGTGGTTGGAATCATTGGGACTTTTGGAGACCTGTTTGAGTCAATGCTCAAGCGCAATTTTGGGGTGAAGGATTCAGGCACTTGGTTTGGAGCCCATGGTGGAGTTTTGGATCGATTTGATGCACTTTTGTTTGCGAGCGTGCCCGTCTTCTTTTACATAGTGGTTCGCGGAGGTTTTATTTAGTGGCTGTTCATCCACACAAAAAGCGAATCTCGATTTTAGGTTCTACCGGAAGCGTAGGAACCAACACTCTCAATTTGATTCGGGACAATCGAGATCTCTTTGATGTGGTGGGACTCTCTGCAGGATCCTCAATCGAAGTTTTAAAACAGCAGGTCGAAGAATTTTCACCGCGTTTTGTGAGTGTCGCGAACGAGGGTTTGGCCTCGGCGCTCCGACTTTTGTTGCCCAAGTCCTCAGGTCCCGTTGTTTTTGCGGGGACGGAAGGCCACCGCCAGATTGTCGAATTGGCCCGTCCTGATGTGGTGATCTCGGCGATGATGGGGACGCATGGATTGGAAGCCACTTTGCAGGCAGTGCTCCAGTCGGTTCCAGTCGTGGGTATCGCCAATAAAGAAATTTTAGTCATGGCCGGGAGCTTCATTATGGAAGCGGTCGAGCAGTCTCGTTCGTCGCTCGTTCCCGTCGACTCAGAGCACTCGGCAATTTTTCAGGCCCTGATGGGAAACAAACTCTCGTCAGTCAAAAATATCATTTTGACTGGGAGTGGTGGGCCTTTTCGAACACGGGAGCTATCGAGTTTTTCGAAGATTACAAAATCAGAAGCTCTCAAGCATCCCAACTGGGTGATGGGCTCTAAGATTACAATTGATTCGGCCACGATGATGAACAAAGGCCTCGAGTACATTGAGGCATTACGATTGTTTCGTATTCATCGCGATCAATTAAAAGTCGTTATTCATCCTGAGAGCATTGTCCACTCCCTTGTGGAATACGTCGACGGATCTTTTATGGCTCAGCTGGGAAATTCGGATATGAGAATTCCTATTTCTTTGGCTCTTAATTATCCCGATCGATTGGCTGTTCATTTTGAGACCCCGTTTGATTTAGTTAAAATTGGTCGATTGAATTTTGAAAGCCCTGATCTCGACAAATTTAAATGCCTCAAACTCGCGATGAATTTTGATCGCTACGGAAGCCAAGGCGCACTTGTATTGAATGCGGCCAATGAGGTGGCGGTGGATTTGTTTTTGAAAGACCAGATTTCTTTTGTGGAGATTCCTGAGATCGTCGAATCTTCTTTAGAGCAGTTCAAAACTCAGTCTGCCTATTCACTGAGCGAGGTGATTGAGCTCGATCGCACGGTAAAACGATGGGTGGAGGGGTCATGGGGTGGCGCCAAAGCCCCGGTTCTATTGGGCTCTCAGCCAGTCAATTCCATCGTCGACGCTCGCTAAAAAACCTGCGATGATTTTGATTATGAATTGGTTTTTGGATGTAGGCTTTTTTGCACTTTTATTCTTTGTACTCGTTTTCATTCATGAACTGGGTCACTACCTGATGGCCAAATGGGTTGGCATTCGGGTGGAGAGGTTTTCGATTGGAATGGGGCCGAGTTTGGCATCATTTCGTTACGGCGAAACCGAATACCGAATCGGGCTTTTGCCGCTCGGTGGCTACGTCAAAATGTCGGGTGATGATCCCTCCAAAGAATATTCGGAAGAAGAAAAGAAGCGTGGCTTTTTGACTCAAAAACCACCTGCAAAGCTATTGGTGGTTTTTGGTGGGCCTGTATTTAATCTCCTCCTGCCGATTTTTATTTTTGGATCGATGCTGGCAGTCGGAGTCCCTCATGTGGCTCCGACGATTGGAACTTTGCAAGAAGCGATGCCTGCAAGTCGTGCCGGCTTTGTTACGGGTGACAAGGTCTTGGAGGTCAACGGCCGTCCCATTGTCAAATGGAGCGAAGTCGAAAAGACCGTTCAGGAGTCAGCTAATCAAGAACTCGTTTTTAAGATCGAACGCCTCAATCCCAAAGCCCTTCAGTTTGAAGCTCTGGATGTCAAAGTCACGCCCGAACTTTCGGATGGCAAAAATCGATTTGGACAAGATGTCAAAATTGGAAGAGTCGGCGTTGGACCCGAATATATTATTCCGCAAATTTACTTTGAAGGAACTGAGTCGATTGTGGCTCAGGCCGGGCTCCAAAAATTTGATCGAGTGCTTCAGATCAATGATGTGCCTTTAAGAACTCACAATCAGTTTGTGGATGCTCTCGAATCTCAAACGGGCGATGTGCGTCTCTTGGTGTCGAGAGGTGGCGAGCAAAAACAGATTACTTTGACTATTCCAGCGGGCAAAAAGTCGGTTTCTGAGCGCATTGGACTCGTGAGCCCCTTGCTGGTTTTGGGACATGTAGAAAAAGATAATCCCGCAGCACGTGCGGGAATTCAGGTGGATGACCGAATTGTTTCACTCAATGGAAAGAAACTCACACGCTGGGACGAAGTCTCTCAGCTCATTAAGAGCTCAGAGGGGAAAGCCATTGATGTGGAGTGGAGTCGAGACGGTAAAATGCTCAAGGCATCCATTGTGCCAGAGCGAACCACGGTCGATGACCCCGTGATGGGCAAGGACAATCCATTGGCGAGAGATGCGGCTTTTAGAATTGGCGTGTCTCCCAAAGCACTGATCGACACAGAGTTTTATATCGAACGATCATCAAACCCATTGGCGTGGATCAAACGCGGGGTCACGCAGACCTGGGACACAACCACGATGACGATGGAAGCGATGTTTAAACTGATGACGGGAGAACTCTCCATCAAGCTTCTCGGAAGTCCGATCATGATTTACAAAGTGGCGGGCAATTCTTACCGAATGGCGGGAGGGGGCACACATGGTTGGATCTCTTTCTTTTCAACGCTGGCACTTTTGTCGATCTCTTTAGGAATTGTGAATTTGTTTCCCATTCCCGTCTTGGACGGAGGTCATGCGACATTCTTTTTGATTGAGTGGATTCGAGGAAGGCCCGTGAGTTTAAAAGTCATGGAAGTAGCGATGCAGGTAGGTGTTTTTGTTTTGCTCCTCCTGTTTGCTCTCGTCATTTTTAATGATTTTCAGCGATACGGTTGGATTGATTCGATCGTGAAACTCTTTTCATGAAGCGACTCGTTTTTGATACGTCGACAGAATGGGTCGTCTGCGGAATTTTGGGTGAAGGCGGTTGGATCGCTACGATAGAAAAGGCCGAGGCCCAGTCGCAATCCAAACAGCTCTTTGAAGTTCTTCAGGAAATTTTGGATTATCATCAGATTCCCAAAAAGGAGATTACTGAGATCGCCGTCGGGATCGGACCTGGATCCTATACAGGCCTCAGAATTGGTGTGACGGTCGCTAAGATTTGGGCCTTTTCCGCGCAGATTCCATTGTTTAAGTTTTCTTCAGGGGATCTGCTCAAAAAGACAAAAGAATCCCAGCCCGAAGCCGATCATCCTGATTTGAAGCTCTTGAGTGCGCAGGATTTTGAGAAACTTTCTGATATAAATGAGATTGTTCCTGTTTATTCTAACGATCATTTTTCCTAAGATCTGAGCCGAGTGACAAAGAAACCCGGACAAATTGAATTTGGCGAAGTCGAAAAGCGAAAAGCTCCTCGGCGAGGTGTCTATGTGGTTCCTTCTCTGGTCACCTCGATGGCTCTCTTTTTGGGATTTTATTCGATTATTTATACACTCCAAGGAGTGAGAGATGGCACGAGCTATTTTACTCCCGCTGTTTTTGCGCTCATCTTGGCCGGAGTCTTTGATAATTTAGACGGACGACTGGCGAGATTGATGCGCGTGGAATCAGCCTTTGGAGTTCAATTTGATTCCATTGCAGACATGGTCTCGTTTGGGATTGCTCCGGCCGTCTTGGCTTATGGATTTGCGCTCATTGCACTTGAGCGTTTGGGCTGGCTGGGAGCCTTTATGTTTTTGACGTGTGCGGGTTTGCGCCTTGCGAGATTTAATGTCACCAAACAAGAGCCTCAGTCTAAAAAATATTTTAAAGGGATGTCTTCGCCCATCGCCGCGACAGGACTCGGCGTCACTATGATCATTTTGCAGCGCTTTTTGGAGGGCGAAGCATTTTCTTACGCAGTTCTCGTGGTGACGATTTGTTTAGCTCTTTTGATGGTCTCAAATGTGAGATTCAGAACCTTTAAGGAGATGGATTTTAATAAGCATCCACTTCAGTATTTTTTGATCATCCTGTTTGGATTGATTTCGATTTTTGTATTTAGAGAAGAAGCTCTCTTTGTTTTGTTTATTCTTTATTTTCTGGGTGGCCTTGTCGAAGAACTGATCTTGTTTCGACGCCGCCGAAAGTCTGATCCCAATGTACCGTTCCTACCCTTTGGCGATCGAGAATAATTAGTTATTTCAGATACTTATGAGGGGGATGTTTCGGGATAGAAAGTGCCGTGCTACAGAGTGCTTTCTATTTTCCTCCCAAAACTGCACAAGGCTCTTCGGTTTCCAGAGATGGAAGGCGAAGAGCCTTTATTAAGTTTTCGAAATAATCTCCCAAGATATTTTTGAGCTGATCGAGCCCGAGGGAATTGGAAAGAAAGAGCTGCTCTTTGATTCCTTTGTGTCCAGGAAGTCCCTTCATATAGCCAACCAAATGCTTTCGAATAATATGCGGTGCTAAAAAGGGGCCGTAGTATTCGAGGGCGAGTTCGTAGTGACGAGTAATAACTCGAAGTCTCTCCTCGGGAGAGGGTTCAACGAGCGGGGGCAGACCATGAACTGCTCTTTCGGCCTGATGATAGAGCCAAGGATTACCGACGGCTCCTCTCCCAATACCGACTCCATCACAATTTGTTTCCTGCACCATCGCCCGAGCGGTTTCGTAACTCACAATGTCGCCGTTACCAATCACAGGAATCTTGAGGAGTTCCTTGAGCCGTCGAATATGCGACCAATCAGCTTTGCCTGAAAACGACTGCGCACGTGTTCGGGAGTGCAGCATAATGAAATCAACGCCCTCACCTTCGTAGATTTTGCCGACTTCCTCAAAGTTGAGGGATTCAGAATTCCATCCCGATCTAAATTTGACCGAAAATGGGAGACCTTCGGTTTTTTGGCGAACAATCTTACAAATATCTTTGATGAGATCGGGAGCTCTGAGGAGATTGCTCCCACCTCCGCAACTCACCACCTTTTTGGCCGGGCATCCCATATTGAGATTGAGGCCCGCGGTGCTTTGGGAAAGAAGGACATCCGTTGCTCGCTCAGCAAGAATGGGGGTGCCGGCCGCGATTTGAGTATGCAGATCGGGATCCCGCCGACCCAGCATTTTGATGGTCTTGTCGTTGAGATGAATGAGAGCATGCGAATCAATCATCTCCGTAAAAAGGACAGGCGCTCCCATTTCTTTGAGGAGAATTCGGTAGGGCGGATCCGTGTATCCCGCCATTGGAGCCGAAAAAACTCGGCTAGTCAGGTGGTGACCACTCGGTGTACGAAAAGGTCGCATGCGTTTAGGCCCAAAGATCTACAAAAGATTTACGACGGGGGCAAAGATTAACCTCATTTTGAGGGTTGGCCCGCCCAAAAAGGATGGCTTTCACGATCTCGAAACACTCATGCTGCCTCTCGATTGGGGCGATCAGCTGGATTTGCGACTCACACGACGGAGCGCTGGCCCAAATAAAATTGATTTAGTCGTTCGACCCCGCCTCAATTTGCCTGCCGAAAAGAACCTCGTGATCCGCGCGGTCGAGGCTTTTTCCGAAGCCTTTGGGCAATATTTTGAGGGTCGTATTGTGCTCCATAAGCGAGTGCCTACGGGTGCAGGTCTCGGCGGAGGCAGTAGCGACGCGGCGGCGGTGTTGAGAATGTTGGCCGAAGCCGCCGGAATGAGGGTCCGTCAAAATAAACGCCTATGGAGTATCGCGCGAGGTTTGGGCTCGGATATTCCGTTCTTTTTTGAGTCCAGTCCCAGTTGGTGCACCGGGCGAGGGGATATTTGTAAACCGCTTCCTCGCTTGCCTCATTGGGAGATCGTCTTGGTCCATTCGCCTCAGAAGCCAGTACCCACCGGATGGGCCTATCAGGAGCTCGACAGGCTTAGAAAAGGCTCAAGAATCACATTTAAAGGCCTCCCAGACTATCTTCAAGCGGGAGGCTGGAACATTCCCGCTCTCGAGAATGATTTTGAGGCGGTCGCTTTTCGGCGGCATCCGAGCCTTCGAAAAATCAAAGTGGCGCTCGCCCAAGTGGGGGCATTGGCTGCTGGAATGTCGGGATCCGGTTCGAGCTTTTTTGGGATCTTTGCAAATGGGGAGGCGACTCAGCGAGCTTGCAGGGCTCTCCGGAAGCGCGGCTTTGTGGCCGTGGCTTGCCGTACACTTTCGGGGCTCAAGAATGGACAAAGCTGAAAAAGCTTTTTAGTCTGCCCAAGTTGTTCTCTCAAGGATTGGGGAGTCGACAAGTGGTAAGTCAGCAGACTTTGACTCTGCCATCCGTAGGTTCGAATCCTACCTCCCCAGCCAATCTTCGCCTTTTTCGCCACAGCTTCGTTGTGACAAAGAACCCTCGATTGGCTTTTCAGGGTTTGATCAATAGGACGTTGGCATCGCTGGCGGTTATCGTTCGAATCTCTCCGTTTCGCATCTGAATATGGATTGTAGAGTCTTCGACTTTTAGCAAAGTGCCTCGCACAACAAAGCTCTCGGGGGTCCAATAGGCCACATAGAGTTTGTTGTCCTCTCCCATAAAAACTTCTCGGGCGCCGATCTCGTGCGAAGCTTTTGCCTGAAACAGCCCTGGCTCGTAGTAACCTGTGGATGTGTAGTAGGGCATCCCAAGACCATCAGTGTAGCCCGAAAAAAATCGACCCGTCTGAATCCATTGCCAATAAAACCGAATGTCAGCAGGAACAAACTGCTTGGTTTTAAAAAACTGAAAGACACTGATCGATTTGCCCGCAAACTTAACGCCTGTCTCTGGACCGAATACATGAGCCTTAGAAACAAATGGCCTTCCCAAGTGAAAAAAACTGAGAATGCGACTGCAAACTCTGGCGGCGTTCACCCCCACGGGTCTCTGAAGTGATGCTCCTGGTGGGGGCGAGAGTTCATAGGTCTGAGCGAGAACGCTTAAATTGATGCACAAAAAAACGGCAACCGATTTACCCAACGCATTTTCCATTTCGGGTGACTATTGAATTTGAGAATCTCAGTCAACAAATGGCGTTTATTGCAATTGAGGACTGCATCCGCCGCTGGACCCATAGCCGGGAGTTTTGATGGGAGAAGTGTCAGTCCCGAAGGAAGAATCAGCACCCGTCGAAACATGGACTCCTGTGCAAGAATAATTGATGGCGGGGCAATAGACCTGGCCACTCGCGAGCCTCACTCGAAGCTGGATGGGCCCGCAGGCGCCGATTGGCAACGTGATTTTTATCTTTCTAAAGTTACCCGTCAGCACCGACTGATAGACCAAGGCGCTAGAACTTCCATCGCTCAAGAGCTCAGCTGATTGCACTGCGCTCGTAGAAAACATACTAAAAAATATCGTGCCGTCCGAAGAATCCACATTGGCCTGACCTGTTGGGAGAGAGGTACACTCGCTGACCACAGGCGTATTGACGACGGGTTGATTGAGCTCGCCCGGCGAATTCGAACTCACTTCCTCGGCGGGGCCTTTGAGTCCTGCAAACGTACTGACGCCGAGCAAAGATCCAAACAAAACCACGAGAACAACGAGTCGAGTTTTCACATTCTAAGAATATCATGGGTCCCATGGGCAAGGGAGCTGCTCACTCAATCTTTCTTTCTCTTGTAAGACATGTCTTTAAGGGAGAACGCTGATCGCCTAAGTAATTGAAATCAAATAATTTATTTCTTCAGACACTGAACTCAATGCTCACATGTACAATAGAAAGGTGGAGCCTAAACGTCCCTCTATCTATGATTTTTTGAGCTACCGGGAGTTTCTCGCGGCTATGATCAAGTATCTTAAGAAGCGGGAGCGCCTGACGGTACGAGCCTTTGCGAAGCGCGCTGGACTTGCGAGCTCGGGATATCTCAGCATGGTAATTTCTGGTCAGCGCGAACTGAGCCCCAAAGCCGCTCTCAAATTCGCTAAGGCCCTCAAGCTTCGGGCGCAGGAGACGGATTTCTTTAAAGGGCTGGTTCGGCTGCAGCAAGCGTCCTCATCCGAAGAAAAATCTAAGGTCCTCGATGAACTCGTGCAGTTTAGATCCTTTGAATCCAAACGAAACATCGAGGCGCATCAGTATCATTTCTTCTCTAACTGGCTTACCCCTATTTTGTACGAAGCCTTAGTTCAGCCTCAGACGAAAGCAAGCCTATTGACGATGGCAGAGGCCTTGGGGCTTTCTAAGGCAGACCTCAATTCGAGCCTCAGTACTATGGAAGAACTCAAGCTCGTTCAACTGGAGAAGGGCAAGTATCTTCGAACGAGTCATATGCTCGAAACTATTTCGACCCTTGCGCCTGTTTCGATCTACAATTTTCATCGAGACGTGATTCAGGCGTCGTTAAGAGCTCTCGACTCGGTTCCTCAAGCGGAGCGACAGTATGAGAGCTTGACCATATCGGTATCTCTCGAAGAACGACAAAAGATCAAAAAAAAGCTCTTTGAATTTGTTCAATCACTCAATGAGGAGTTTTCTCAATCGACTCATCCCGAGAAGATCTACCAGCTCAACCTCTCATTTTTTCCTGTGGCAGATCTCCCAAAAGGCGACTGACCTTAAGCCACAATTCAATAAACTCTTCGGAGTTTGGACCTGCTTTGTCGGGCATAAATGCCAGAGACGTGAGGATTAATGCGGCCTGGCGCCGAGACCGCATTGGAATGTGTTTTGCAGATTCTACAAGGTGGATGGAATTATGGTTAAGTTGCCCCTAGAATTCATTATTTTAGCGATCATTTTTGGAACAGGATTGTTTTTGTTCATTGCCTTCATCGAATGACGAAATAATTTGAGAGGAGTTCTTTAGATCTCCTTCGCAAGGTCATCCAAATACCGACGCATAATCTGTGCTCTTTTTTCGCCCTCTTTTCGCCCCGAGAGTGTTTGAAGAGTTTCGACGGTTCGAAACAGCTTTTGATAAAAATGATCGAGAGTAAACTTGAGATCCTCTGGCTTTCGCTTATCGCAAAAAGGATCTTCATCGGCATAAAACGGCCGGCTCAATACCCCCGCCGTCGCAAAAACTCTGGCAATTCCGATGGCCCCAAGTCCATCGAGTCGATCGGCATCTTGGACGATCTTCGCTTCGAGTGTGCGAGGTTTGATCGCGGCACTAAAGCTATGCGCTTCGATGGCGTGCAAAATTTCGGCCTGCAGATCAGAAGGATAATCAATCTCGTCCAAAAACTTTTCTGCCGCTGCGGCAGAGAGCCTCGAAGCTTGTGACCGGCGAGGATCGTTTTTGGGAATAACGACGAGATCATGAAGCCATGCTCCCGGAACCACAATATTGAGGTCGGCCTTTTCGGCACGAGCCAGCTTTTTGGCCAGGGCCACGACTCTTCGAAAGTGCAAAATATCGTGTGCAGGATCATCTGGAGTAGCCACCTTTAGTATCCTTGCCTCTAAAAGAGATTCAAATTGATCAAAGATCATGGGCATCGAGAGATCTTAAACCGAACACTCGTTTTGTTCCATTGACGATATGCGGACGGGCTGGTTTGGTTTCAATCCGTGATGACATCAAGCTCGTTTCAAATCAGACAGGCAGTGGCTGAAGACGCCGATAAAATTGTCGAGTTTCAGTTGGCCATGGCTCTAGAGTCCGAACACATTTCTTTAGATCTTTCGACAGTGCAAAAGGGTGTGGCGCGTGTCTTCCAAGATTCTCATCGGGGGCACTATTATGTAGCCGAGGCTTCTCAGTTCGGTGTGATTGCTTCAACGCTCATTCAGTCTGAATGGAGCGATTGGAGAAATGGGGAAGTCTGGTGGATTCATAGTGTTTATGTCATTCCCGAATGGCGTCGTCGTGGAGTCTTTAGAGCCATCTACCAAGAGATCAAGCATAAGGCTGAATCGAGGGGGGATATTCGAGGATTGAGACTCTATGTCGAGAAAGAGAATTTTCCGGCCCAAAAGACGTATCAAGCGCTCGCCATGGACGCCGACCGATACGCTCTCTTTGAGTGGATGAAAACTTTCTAGACGTTTACTTTAGCATTTTTTGCAGCTGTTTGAGCTCACTACTGATTTCGTCAGGAATGTTTGTTCCCGCAGATCCAGAATACGAAGCTGTCAAAGATGTTTCGAGTTCTTCGTAGCATTTTCGTGCTTCGGGAGAGGTAGGGTAGCGAACAATACACTCCCGAAGATAATTATCAGTGAGTGAGAAAAAGTAACCCTGACTAATCTGAGCGTCGCATTCTGCGAGCAAGCGCAGCAGCTTGGGGCTGACGTCTTTGGCTTCACGATTGTTGATGTAATCAAAGATCAAACCCGAAGCGGTAAGAAAGGCGACAAAGGACTGAGGTTCAAATCGTGCACCCTTTTGACTGAGCAAAGGTTGGATCGTTTTGTCAGCGTAGGCCTCAATCTCGGCGAGGGTCGCCGTCATTGGATTGGGCGGTGGAGTTTTCGAAACTTGGCTCAATCCCTTTACCCAAGCAGCTGCATCTCTTCTCATGTGTTTGGGAAGAGATTTGTCTTTGGAATAGGCTTCAAAAGTTTTGATTCCATCTGCGTAGTCTCTCAAGACGCGAACAAAGATAACGAGTTGGCGTCTCAGCGCTGTCTCCTGTGCCAGATTGGCTGAATTCTTGGCTTCGGGACTCTTTAAAAATTCTTGATAGGTCTGCAGCGCTTCTTTGTAGTGCCTTACAGCAAACATGAACTCAGCTTTTTCGAAGAGATTGCCTTTGAGTTCGTTAGGTCTAAAAGTCCATGCGGGAAGATTGCGTCCTGGAACTTGTGTATGACACGAAGAACATCCATCTATAGTCGCGACAAGCATTCGACGCGCATATTCTTTGCGACCCGATCCAAACGCACTGTTGAGTTCGTCGAGATGTTGCTGAAGCGCAGTGGCAGAAACCTGAAAAGCCGAAGTCGATAAACGAGCACTATGGGGTAAGCGATGAGAAATCGAATTGAGGTTTGTAAGCCCTTCTTTGATCGCCTTCTCATTGGCTTTTTCTAAGAAGGCCTTTGACGAGAACATATAAGGCTGAAGCCGATAGAATGTCCCCATGAACTCATACATCACAGGTGGAACTTGTTGCTTTGAACTTTGCTCCGATGACCCTGCTGCCAGAATAGGACCCGAAAGAACAACAATAGTAGTCAATAATTGGCTCAAAAACTTCATACACACATGATCACGGACACTTGCGGCTCTGGCAAGCAAAGGAGGAGTATTTGAATTCCTGGTTTACGTGGCCGTAAAGTACACTTGAAGCGCACTCTGACTCTTGGTGGATACCCAAGAGGGAGTGCTTGCTGCAGAGTGTTTTTATGCCTGAAAAACCCTCATTTCTTTCAGGGCCGAATGCACTCCTGTTGGTGGCAACCATCTTGCTTTTTAGCGCGCTAATTCTTTTGATGGCGCGGCGGGATGAGGACGCATCATCGGGGATTTTTCGACCTACTTCAATTGAACTCGTTCGTTAGCGGACTTTCTCAGACAAAGAGCAGACGACGAGGGCAAGAATGTAGATGACAGCGAGCGGTGTGCCCAGCAAGAGCATCGTATAGGGATCGGCAGGTGTGAGTACTGCCGCGGCAATAAAGATTCCTGCCACAGCCGGTCGCCAAGTGCTCCACAGAGCTTTGGCCGAAACCACTCCAATAAAATTGAGCAAAACCACAAAAACAGGAATCTCAAAGAGCACTCCAAAGGCAAACAAAAGACCCGCGGCAAAGCTAAAGTATTCGTCCATGCGAATCATGGGCTGAATTTCCGAGCTCGCGACTTGTAAAAAGAATTCGAACGCCGGTGGGAAAATAAAGAAATATCCCAAAAAAGCACCGCCCACAAACATGAGTGATGCAATCGTAACGAAAGGAACAACATAGCGACGCTCGTGCGCATGCAGTCCTGGGCGTATGAATCCCCAGATCTGATAAAAGATCCACGGAGCAGCAATAAATATCCCCACGACAAGGCCTACCTTAAGGTAAACCATAAATGGCTCCGCAATTCCTGTATAAACGAGTGGGCAAGACGCTTGCTGAAGAGCCTTGCAGAGTGGATCAATTAAAAATGAAAAGATCTCCTTGGAAAATCCATAGGCAATTCCAAAACCCACAAGCACTCCTATAACGGAGTGGACGATTCGGCGGCGCAGTTCGTTGAGGTGACCGAGAAGAGGGAGTTCATTTGGAGGAGTCGTCATTCTTCTCCTCCTTCTCTTCGTGTTCGGCGATGACTTCTTCGAGTTTTTTGAGATCAGCTCGAACACCCGCGGTAACGTCGTCTACCTGTTGGCGCACGCCGCGTTTGACTTCGTCCACCGTGTCTTTGAGTGAACGAAGGGTTTCGTCCTGACGGACTGACTGCTGAAAATCCGAGCGAGCTTTGGTAATCTCTTTAATGAATTTTTGAACATGACGGACAATGCTCGGAATCTGCTCAGGGCCAATGAGCACTGCGAGGATAATCACTAGTACAATGAACTCGGTGCCACCTATTCCAAACATAAATTACTGATCTCTTAAGTATAGATCCGAATCTTTGAGAACGGGAGACTGCGTCGTTGTCGGAGCGGTCCCTTTGATAAAGGCTTCAAAAATAGCGTTCTTGTCCTGTGGCCCTGCCAGAGTTCCTAACTTTGGATTGATGCGAGCAAACTCAATTGATTCGGGCACCGGAAAGTCCGTCACAGGGTAAGGCTCAAGGGCCTTAGCCATAAAATCGAGCCAAATAGGAACCGCGGCTCGTGATCCTGTTTCGCCGCGACCAAGAACGCGCAAATCATCGTACCCCACCCAAACTCCTGCGACGAGATCTGGCGTATAACCAATAAACCAAGCGTCTTTGTTTTGGTCGGTTGTCCCAGTCTTGCCAGACGCAGGACGATTGAGTTCTTTAGCTCGCTTACCTGTGCCGTAAAGAATGTTTTCCTTAAGAAGATTTGTGATGAGGAACGAAGCCTCAGTACTCAAAACCTGCCCCGGCTTGAGACGAGTGAGGACTTCTTTCTTAGACTTTTTGGCTGAGTCTTCTTGCAAAAACGACCCCGTCTCTTTTTCGCCATCCGCATCATCATGAGTAAAGGTGATGGTTGAGAGATCTTTTTTGAGGTCTCCAAGCTCTTGCCGGATACTCTCAATCGTTGAGATATCAAAATTCTCAGTCACGTTTTCTTCCAAAATATTTCCATCGCGATCATAGACTCGCTTAATCATGAGCGGATCTTGGCGGTACCCTCCGGTCGAAAACACAACGTAGGGTTGAAGAACTTCGAGCAGCGACATCACGGAGGAGCCAAGCGCGAGGGTAAAATCTCTTTCGAGGGGGCTTGTGATTCCCATTCGACGCGAATAGCGAATGATCGTATCGAGACCGACTTCGTTCAAAAGCCGAATCGTTGGAATGTTTCGCGAAGCGAGCAAAGCACTTCGAATTGTGACATCCCCTAAAAACTTTTGATCATAATTTGCCGGCCGCCATTTTTCTTGGTCGGCAGCGTTTTCAAACGTAATGGGGGTGTCCTGCAAAAGACTCGCAGGAGTAAATCCAAAATCAAAAGCGGAGGCATAAACCAATGGCTTAAAAGCGCTGCCTGGCTGACGCTTGGCTTGGAGTGCTCGATTGAATTGCGATCGAGCAAAATCATAACCACCGATCATCGCGCGAACATATCCATTGTGGGTGTCGAGGGAGAGGATCGCTCCTTCCACTTCGGTATGTTGTTCGAGTTGGGCTTCGTCAGGTTGATCCGCGGATGCGCGAGGGGCGGTGATCGAAAACAAAACCACATCGCCCGTCTTGAGAACGTCCGAAACCTTTCGCACTTCGGGAATAACAACATCTTCATCTTCTTCGACGGCAATTCGTCGATAAGCCCACTTCATTTCATCGAGCTTGAGGCGAGCAAAACTTCCTGGATCATACTCGATGCGGGCCTCGCCTTTGTCGTCCGATACTGAGGTTACGATGCCTTCCAAAACATCTCCTGAGGCAACGCCTTTAGGCGAACGCATCAAAATTCGACCCCGTCCCTTGGCTTCTTCTGCAGCGACTTCCAGCGCATTATCTTTAGAGGCATCTTCGTCATCTCGAAGTTCGCGATCCTTAAAATATTCGTCCCGGCTCGTGTTTCGAAGAGGTCCACGATAGCCTTGACGCTTTTCGAGTTCGGAAAGTCCCTTTTTGAGGGCATTTTCTGCGGCTCGGTTTTGATCGAGATTAAGAGTTGTATAAACTCTCAATCCATCTCTCAGCACTCGCTCCGCTCCATATTTTTCCATCAAGCGCTGGCGAACATATTCTACAAAATGGGGAGCCACTGTTTTATTGAACTCTCGAGGTGGCTCAATGAATACATCAGCATTGGCGGCTTCATCGTATTCTTGGCGGCTGATCAAATTGTTTTCGAGCATTTGTTTGAGCACATAGAGCTGGCGTCGTTTGACCTTCTGGGGATTTCTTCGAGGGGAATAGCGAGAAGGGGCTTGAGGAAGTCCGCCCAAAATCGCGGCTTCTGCAAGACTTACGTCCTTGAGAGATTTTCCAAAATAATTTTGAGCCGCAGCTGCCACACCATATCCCGCTCCCAAAAAAATGTGATTGAGATACAAATTGAGGATTTCATCTTTGGTGAGATTGTTTTCGATCTGCCAGGAGAGGATGATTTCTCTAATCTTTCTTTCGAAGGTTCTTTCGGGAGAGAGTAGCAGAGCTCGAGCCACTTGCTGTGTAATGGTGGAAGCTCCCTGTTTAATTCCCCCCGCCATTATGTTTTTGACGGCGGCTCGCGTCATTCCAATGAAATCGATTCCCTTGTGGTAATAAAACGACGCATCTTCGGCCGCGATAAACGCTTGTTTGATGCGAAGCGGTATCTCTTTCTCGACGTAACGCTTTTCTTCGTAAAATTCGCCAATGACCTCTTCCGAATCCGAAAATACCAGTGAGACTTCTTTGGGACGGTAGTTTCGTAAACTGTCGAGCGAAGGTAGACCACGATTGAGGTAAATCATGATTACAAATGCTGCACACAAAAACCCGGCGATGATCAGAGCCGAAAAAATTGCCGCAATGCGAATAAAAACTCTCCAGCCTTTGCGGGGCCTTTGAGCGCCTTCACTGAGGGTTTCTGTTTTATCGTCTTGATCCTGTGACATTTTGCGCGAAGCTCTTGATTCGACTCAGTTTTCTATTTTCAGTCTCTTTGCTGTTCCTCCGGGAAATTGTACAATGAATGGTGGCAAAGCTCCACCATTCACATGCTGGTTTGCTATTGCTCAGGGAAAAGCGCCATATCATGATCCCATTGACGAAAGATGTCACAAGCGTGGGCCGAAAAGCGGCCGATATCATTTTGGATGATCCCAAAGTCTCTTCGACTCATTTTGAGATTCATCGTGATGGGGCTCGTTATGTGCTTAAGGATTTGGGCTCGACGAATGGGACCTTCGTCAATCGAGAGGCAGCGACCTCGAGAGTTTTGGTGGATCAAGATGTGATTGAGTCTGGATCGAGTACGATGTGTTACTTTGAAGATATCAGGGACTTTCACGGAAGCGTGGACGAGACCACAGCGAGTGTTCGAAATAAGGAAGAGGGAGAGTCTCCGGGTACCGGTAAAACACTAACAACCACAAAGACTCTCACGCAGCTCATTGTGCACCTCGAAGTTCTTTCCGGCCCTCAGATGGGCAAGAAGTTTAAATTCAAGAAAACGCATATCACGGTGGGACGCAACGATACGGATGTCATTTTGGTTGATTTGGATGTCAGCCGCGCACATTGCCTCCTTGAGGTGTTGGGAGCGCAGGCTGTTTTTTTGAGAGATATGGGATCGACGAACGGAACATTAGTAAGGGGAAAGCCCATTCAGTCCGAGAAGGTACAATCCGGATCTGAGTTTACGGTGGGAAATACCACCATCCGTGTGACTTTTGAAGAAGGGGAGGCGTCATGAAGCGAAAAGTTTCCCTCACCGTCGTCGAAGGTTCTGATAAAGGCATGACCTTCAACTTGCAATCGGGTTCAGCGACAATGGGTCGAGCAAAAAATGAGCTTACTCTGACAGACAAAAAGGTTTCTGGAAAACACTGCCGAGTTTTTGTCGAAGGGGACCAGGTCTTTATTGAGGATCTGAATTCTACCAATGGTACTTTCGTGGGAACTCGAAAAATCACGACCAAGGTGGCCCTCCAAAATCTGGATCAGATCATTATTGGGCTTTCTAAGATTTCGGTCGCCATCATTGATGATATGCAAGGCTTTAAGGAACACAATCTCTCCACAGAGACTTCAGGTGTTCATGCAGGACTCGATCTCGAAGATGATCTTTCGAGTGAAGACGATGCCGCGATTGGTGGTCTCCTCGAAGACTCTGAACACAGTGCCATGACCAAAACTCGCAAGGGCTCACTCTCGACTCCTGCAATGCCCTCGAGTGTAGACAACGAAGGCACTGTCAAAGCCTCGGGCAAACCAGAGGCTGCTCCGGAGCTTGATTTACCCGCTGAAGATGCAGTTTATCGAGATACGGGGATTCAGCGAATCGACAACTTGATTGCGGATGAACTCGACACCTTCTCCAAATGGGACCATCCCTCAGTGAAGAAATCGACATCCAAAGCGGAGCAGGTTCCGCGAGTAAAAGTCACACTTGAACCTCGCCGCGGTCCTGAAGGGACAGTGCAAGTCATTTGCACAGAGGCCACGACTTCGTTTGGGCGCAAGGATGTGGATGTTCGGCTCAGTGATTTGGATGTGTCTCGAAAGCACTGCGCCATCGAGATTGTCGGAGGACGCAGAGTCTTTGTACGCGACCTCGCGAGTACCAATGGCACTTTTGTAAACGGCAAAAAGATTTCGTATCAGCAGCTCAATCCTGGGGACTTGCTTCAAGTGGGTCAGACTATTTTTGAGATCGGTATCGATGGGGGAGAGGGATAAGACCCCATGAAGCCATCCCTCGTCATAGTCAGTGGAGAGCGAGCGATGGAGAGGCTGATTTTGGAGGCTGACAAAGTCTATGTCATCGGCCGAGATCAAGGTGCCGATGTGTGCCTTCCCGAGAAAAAAGTTTCTCGAAAGCATGCGCTCCTCGTTTGGAGCGGGCAAAATGATTCGATTGTGCTTGAGGATCTCGGTTCGTTGAATGGCACATTTGTAAACTCAGAAGCAGTCACCGGAAAGATTGCCCTCGCGAATGGCGATCGAATTCAAGTGGGCTCATTTCTTTTGCAACTTCAGATCACGGAAAACTCCGTCTCCGAAAAACTTTCTAAATCGAGTACGGATCGAAAGCCAAAACACGCTCCCTTAGTCGAAGAAGTGGATGCGGGCCCGATCGGAGGGTATCTGAGTCAGATCGAACAGATTCCCTTTGATCAAACAGGGGGGACCGGGGGGCGAATGCTTCAGGGCAAACTGAGCGAGATTCCACTCGCCGACTTGCTCCAAATGCTCTCGACGACCAAAAAGACCGGTCTCTTGGTCGTCTCCAAAAAGAAGATCAATGACCGTCCCATCGTCAATCAAGAGAATCCAGACACAGCGTTTTTGGTCATGCGAAACGGAGATGTCGATTTCGCAGCTTTTGATGGAGTTCAGGGAGAAGACGCTTTCTATGCAATTTTGGGTTTTAATCAGGGATTTTTTTCGCTCTTTAGTCTTGGGGAGGATGATTCTTCGCCTGTGATCATTACAACGCCGATTGAAGCCCTCCTGATCGAAGGTTTTCGGCGGATGGATGAGGCAAAGGCTCACAAAACCAAGATTTCTCCGAGCGATGTGCTGGATGTAAGGCCCGATGAGCCTCTTGGCACTCTTTCCGCCGATGAATTGACAATCTTTCAATCGATCTGGAAGCACAAAAAGTTTGCCGCCGTCCTCGACAATTCACCTTTCACCGAAGCTCAAACCACCGAAATCGTCAAAAAACTCCTTCGCGGCGGATTTGTTGTCAAAAACTAAATTGTTGAGAATCTAAGCCCCTTTAGCCACCTTTTCCTTGGCAAGAGTTTAGACTTTCTAGAACCTATTCTATGGGAGGCTTAAGCCTCCTTGAGTAAGAATATAAGTATTTTTAAGGAGGATAACTAGTTTCTATGAATGCTACAAAAATTGCGATGATTACAGCTTTGGCTGGTTTTACATTTACCGCCCAAGCGGCAGACTCACCGGTTAAGCTCGGTGGATTTGTGGATGCTCAAGGGATTTATACAAAGGTAGACCCTGAGGCCAACAACACCGGAGTCGCTGGATGGGAAATCAACGACGGTGCGATCTATTTGTCATCACAAATGGGTGAAACCAAGTTCATGCTTGATTTACCATTTGCATATACAGCAACCAGTGCTGCCGGCTCTAACAACAACGACTTTAGTTGGGCTCAAGACAAGGCTCAGGCCTATATGGATTGGAATCAAGGAAACTGGGGATTTACCCTCGGTCAATTTGATACTCCCTTTGGCTTTGAAGTGAATGACTCGATTGGTAACACCTTTACCAGTCAAGGCTTGCTCTATGCCTCGTCTGGTACGCCTGTGACTCATACCGGTATCATGGTTCATGCGGATCTTGGTGTGGTCACCGCTAAGGCAATTGTTTCGAACTCCGCTAACCAAGGAAACAAAAACGCAGACAATTTTGAGCTCGGCGGACAACTCTCCTATGCTCAAGACAATATGCGCGGAAGCTTTGGTTATGTGTATTTGGATCTCGGCGCAAAAGTTCGTCACTATGTGAACTTCATGGCCGGAGCTACATTTGACAAAATCGCTGTGGATGCAGAATTCAACATTCTGAAGAACAACACAGTTGCTACTACGGATACTGGCTACGGATTTTTGTTGAATGGCGTTTTCTCTGCCACCGAAGACATGAACCTCGCTGCCAAATTCGAAATGGGCAAAAAACTGCCTAGCAATTATTCGACATGGCTGATGGCTTTTGGCCCACAGTATGCAGTCAATTCAGCAATGAAGCTGAAAGCTGACTATACTCTGAGCAACGTCGAAGCCACCAATGGCGCGACTGAGATCAAGACCCATACCGTTGCGGTTGCCGGTCAGTACTCGTTCTAATTATTTTGATTAAAGTCAAAATACCTCAAGAGGGGGAGCTACGGCTCTCCCTCTTTTTTTGTACTTGTTCACTGGCAATTTAACTTTCGCTGCCGGATCGCAGGCGCTGGATGTTTTCTTTGTGTCGATAGACAATCAAAATCATCAATCCCAAAACCAAAAGAGAGATTTGCAAGTCTGCATAAATAAAAAATGTCGCAGCGGGGATCACCAAGCACGCCGAAAGAGCGCCTAAGGCAGAAACCTTAGAGAGCCTTACGACGACAAGCCATGTCAGCAATCCTAAGAATGCTGACTTAGGGACCAAGAGAGTGAGTACTCCAAAAGCTGTAGCGACCCCCTTACCGCCTTGAAATTTGAGATACAGCGGAAAGATATGACCCACAACGGCGGCAAGCCCTACCCAAAGTTGTTGGAGTGGATCGGAGAGCAAAATGAGAGCCAGGCCGACAGGGATAAGGCCCTTAATCACATCCGCAGCGAGCGTGGCAGCTCCGAGCTTTCGTCCCAAGACACGATTGACGTTGGTGGCTCCAATATTGCCTGATCCAAAATCCCGAACATCCACATCCGCAAACATTCGACCAAAAAGGAGTCCAAAAGGAACTCCACCCAGCAAGTACGCAAACGCCATGAGTAAAACAAATGTCATAAAAATTAGAGAGCCCCTGGGGCGACATCCTCAGCTAAGTTTTCAAAGCGAGTATATTCGTTCAAAAAGGCGAGTTTAATGTTTCCAGTGGGGCCGTTTCGATGCTTCGCCACGATGATTTCGGCGATTCCAGGCGTGTCCGTGTCGGGATGATAAACATCATCTCGATAAAGCATCATAATAATATCCGCGTCTTGTTCGATGGCGCCTGATTCCCGCAAGTCCGAGAGCACAGGGCGCTTGTCGGTCCGAGATTCGAGCGATCGATTGAGCTGAGAAAGCGCAATCACAGGAATATTGAGTTCCTTCGCGAGGCCTTTAAGAGCCATCGAGATTTCTGCGATTTCTCGCTCGCGGCTTTCAATCTTTCCTTTGACTCGCATGAGTTGCAAATAGTCGATAATCACACAGCCTAAGCCTTTGGTTTTGGCGAGTCGGCGACACTTGGCTCGGACTTCAAAAGGACTCAGGCCCGAAGAATCGTCGATAAAGATGGGAGCTTCCGAGAGTTGTGCGGCGGCATGAGTGAGTCGGGGCCAATCATCGTCATTGAGATATCCGCCTTTGAGTCGCTGTCCATCAACTCTGGCTTCCATACAAAGCATCCGCTGTACGAGCTGCTCTTTGGACATTTCGAGCGAAAAGACGGCCGTCGGAGCATGTTCGCGCACGGCCATCTGGCACGCCATGTTTAAGACAAAAGCTGTTTTACCCATCGATGGCCGAGCCGCCAAAATCACGAGATCCGAAGGCTGAAAACCAGAGGTCAATCGATCGAGACCATAAAATCCCGAAGCCAACCCTGTGATGGCAGATTTTTTTTCAAATCTTTCTTGAATCTGCTTGAAGGCATCTTTGACGACTTCCCGAATTGGAGAAACAGTCTCACCCAAGCTTCGCTGCGAGACATTAAAGATTTCCTTCTCCACTTTGTCGGCAAAGTCCGTGACTTCCAAAGCCCCCTGATGTGCTTCTTCGATCATCGAGGATCCCAGAGTAATAAAATCTCGGTAGATTGCTTTTTCGCGAATCATTTTGCCATGAGCGATTGCATTGGCAGAACTTGTGACCGAATCCACGAGCCCTGCGATGTATTGAATCCCTCCGGCTTTTTCGAGAAGGCCTTGAGCTTTGAGATAATCAGAAACAGTGAGCAGATCCACAGGACTACCTCGCCGAGAAAGTTCGATGACGGCTGTAAAAATAGTCTGATGAGAACCCTGGTAAAAATCTTTGTCTTGAACTTGTTCGCGGACAGCATCAACAGCCGCGGGGTCAATCATCATCGCCCCCAAAACAGCTCGCTCTGCTTCGATCGCTTGAGGCGGAAGCTTTTTCACAGCGCGCTGTAGATCGCTTGATCTCTCGACTTCCATGGAATGACAGTAGTTGCTTTGAGGAGTGACAGGCTAGAAGAACTTATTCTTCCGAAGCAGTTTCTTCGGTGGCTTCTTCATCCTTTTTCTTGGAGGCAGCAGCCTTCGGTTTCTTAGGGCCCTTCGCTGCCTTCTTCGTTTCTTTAGCGTCCTGGATGCCCTTCACAATGAGCGAAACATCCGTGAAGACGTCGCCAGGCAAACGGACTTTGATGGCGTAAGTTCCTTCGGCCTTGATCGTCTCGACTTCGATGTCTCGGCGATCCACCACAATCTCTTTAGCCTGAAGCTCAGTGATAATTTCTGCGGCTGTCAGAGTTCCAAAGAGTTTGCCGGATTCATTAACACGACGTTGAATCGTGACTTCGGTGCCTTTGATCTTGGCGGCTACTTTTTCGGATTCTTTTTGAATCTTCTTTTTATGCAAATCCACCAGACGTTTTTGATGGTCCATTTGTCGAACGTTTGAAGCGCTCGCGGCCACAGCCAAATTTCGGGGAATCAAAAAATTCCGAGCATAACCTTCACGAACTTTGACGAGTTCGCCAATTCGTCCGATTTGAGGGATGTCTTTTTTTAGAATAACTTGCATATCAATAACCTCGCTTGTTCTCTTGACCGCCGATCAAACCAAAGAAACAGGGCTGCCGCAAGCGCCAAAACCTACATCTAGATGGTGTTGTCTTCGTCTTTTTGGATATTCGTCTCAATTTTGGCCCTTAAATCAAACCAAACATCACCCAAACCGGCCAAAACAAGGACAGGAATGGGATTAAAGAAAATCACCAAAAGAACCAGGATAACAAAGAGAAAATTCAATCGGGGGATCAGGTAGGAGACGAGCGCCATTCCTTGAACAAAGAGCGGAAACGCACTCAAAACTGCCAAATTCCAGCCTATCAGCTGAAGGGGGAACTGAGTTCCTTGGTAAGCTCCATAATCGAGAGCGAGGCAAATCAGAGCACCCACGAGCGGAATAAGAACCCATTCGGTCGATCTCCAACGATTAAATCGATCAAAGACCCGAGCCTGACCCCGCAGATTGGCCGCTCTAAAGCTTTTCAGGAGATTCTCCATCAAGCCATTTACAAAAAACGCAGAGGCAATGAGCGCCGAATACCAACCAACCATTCCCGAAATCAAAAACGGCTTAAAGAAGCTATCAAAGATATAAACTTGTTCGACGGGGTAAACGCGGCGATGAAAAAAGTAGGGGAAGATCTGAGAATTGAGCTGTGATTCTGCCCACTGACGAAACGAAAAATCCTTTGAATCCAACCAAACACTGAGAATCAGCAGCAGGACGGCGAGAGTTGAGAGTGCGAGCGCCCAAAAGATGTAAGGAAGAAACGACTGTTTGGCCTTACGCAGTTGCCAGAGACAAAACCCCATCAAATAAAAGTGCAGAGTGCCAAGCGCGTCGAGTGACGTCATCGATGTGCCAAACAGAAGTGGGCTCAAATAAGTGAGGGCCAAACAGGCGAGACTCATCGTCAAGCCCACGACCCATTGAGTCTGCAAAATGAGACTCACGGCGCAGGGAATCAAATACCAATAAACGGAATAAAATGGAGCAAAGCCGAGGACGAAAATACAAAATACAATCGTCCAGTCGAGGCGCGCAACTTTACGCGCTGGCGTAGCTCGGCCCATCCATACTCACATCATCATCTTCTTGGCGGAGGGCAGGAACAGAGCTGGCTTCTCGAGGAGCTTTTTCGACCAGATCCTGAATCTCAGTTTTTGAGAGAGGTTTGGACAGAGAAACAGAACTAAATCGAATCACGCGAGCATCGAGCTTGAGACTTCTTTCAAATTCTTTGAGCGCCTGAGCGGTTCCAATAAATCGAAAGTAGTAATATCGACCAACCTGATGTTTTTCCATCGGATGGGCCATTCGCTTTTTGCCCCACTCATCTTGGCGCAGCATTGTCGCTTTAAACTGGGTGAGCACCTTGATGTTTTTTTCGGCGACTTCTTTGGCCTCAGGGTCATTGACCAAGGGGCTCAAAATAAAAATAGTTTCGTAATGACGTTCACGAGCACCAATTTCATTGGGGCGTAAGAGCGTCTTTGTGGTTTCAATCGTGTTTTCTGCTTCTGCCATAACCGACATGTTGTAAACGATCTGAAGGCGAGATCAAACAGCAAATCTAAACAAAATCACATCGCCATCCTGGACCGTATAATCCTTACCTTCGGAGCGAAGCAGGCCCTTTTCTCGAGCTCCTTTTTCGCCCTGACAGGCAATATAGTCCTTGTAAGCGATAGTTTCGGCCCGAATAAAGCCCTTCTTAAAGTCCGTATGGATGACGCCAGCGGCATCCGGACCGAGGCACCCCACAGGAATCGTCCAAGCACGGACCTCTTTGACCCCGGCGGTAAAGTAAGTCTGAAGCCCTAAAAGCTTAAAGGCCTCTCGAATAAAACGGTCTAAAGCGGGCTCTTCGATGCCAAACTCAGCCTGAAACACCACTCGATCGTCATCGCTCATCTGTCTCAGCTGACTTTCAAGTGCGACGCTCATCGGAATTACAAGCGACTGATCGAGGGCGGCGACCTCCTGAACTTGAGCGAGCCAAGCCTTGGTCCTATCCGTCAGCGCTTTGACTTCGGACTCCGCGATATTGGCGACATAAAGCACGGGTTTGCTCGTCAAAAACTGGTCCTGAGGGATCTTGCCTTTGACGGACGGCATGCGGCGAATTGGAATCCCCTTGCCGAGGCCATCGATGATCTCACGCAAGAGATCGGCTTCGATTTTGGCTTCGGCGTTGCCGCTTTTGGCACCCTTTTCCACACGCTCGAGGCGTTTTTGGGCCGCCTCTTGGTCGGAGAGACAGAGTTCGAGCTCAATGATCTCAATATCTCGCTTGGGATCCACTCCTCCCATCACGTGCACAATATTGGGGTCTTCAAAGCATCTCACCACATGGGCAATCGCATTGACTTCCCGGATGTGAGAAAGAAACTGATTTCCGAGCCCTTCGCCCGAAGCAGCGCCTTTGACGAGTCCTGCAATATCGACAAACGTCATAAGTGCAGGCACGACTCGCTCGGGCTTTACAATATCGGAGAGAGCATCGAGTCGCTTGTCAGGAACATTGACCACGCCGCGGTGTGGATCCACCGTACAAAAAGGAAAGTTTTCTGCAGGAACTTGAGCGGCAGTCAAAGTGTTAAACAAAGTTGATTTACCAACGTTTGGCAGTCCGACGATTCCACATTCGATTCCCATATTTATTCCTTACGCTGTAAATTTCTTTGAGTTGATCTTGTTCATGGCCTGTTCATCGTTTTGAGTGAGCCACAACTTAAGCTGTTCGCCCGCATCCGAAACAACTTTTTGTACGATTTTTTTTTCGTCTGGGTTGAACTTTTCGAGGACGTGATCCAGCGTCTCTTCGCGGACTCCGTCTACCAATGGACGTCCGATCCCCAGCCGAAGCCGAGGAACATTCTGCGTGCCGAGTCTCTCGATGACCGAGCGAATTCCTCGATGTCCCCCATCTGATCCTGAAGATCGATAACGAATCCCACCCAGAGGCAGATCCATATCGTCATAGACAACGAGGATTTTTGACTCGCCCTGATTTTTGGAAGTCCAATCCGTGAGGGCTTTGCCGCTTTCGTTCATAAAAGTCTGAGGCATCAGAAAATGGAGTTCAAAGTCTTGATCTCCCAGCGTGAGAGCCGTCATGGCCCAATGGCTGTGATACTTTTCTTTCCAATCGACGCTGCCAGAGATGAAGGCTTCCGCAGCCCTTTGGACCCAGTCAAAACCAATATTGTGGCGGGTTCCTTGATAGCGAGTGCCAGGATTTCCAAGTCCGGCCACGCATATTCTCAGGCGCCCCATTGAATAATCCTTTTAACCCTCAGGAGGATTATTTCTTAGCGCCTTTGTCACCACCAGCATCTTTAGCAGGGGCGGCCGCTCCAGCAGCGGGAGCCGTTGCTCCCGTCGCAGTGGCAGCTGCTGCACCTTCACCTGCTGCAGCGCCTTCGGCGGCAGTGGGTGCGGCAACAACTTCTTCCTTCTCAGGCTCATTGACTGAGACCAGAGCGAATTTAGCGGAATCCAAAACTTTGATTTTTGAGGAAACTTTGATCTCTGAGATGTGCAAGCTCTCATTGAGTTTGAGAGCAGAGACATCCACTTCGATGGTGTCCGGCATGTCGCCAGGCAAAGCTCGAACCTTCATAAAACGTCGGATGATATTCAAAATTCCACCCTCGTTTTTTACGCCTTCGGCTGTGCCGGTATAGTGAATGGGCACTCGCGCATCAAAAGGTCGATCCATCGCAATTTCGTAAAGATCAATGTGTTCGATCTTCCACATGGGATTTCGGGAGATGGCTTTGAGGATAACCTTTTTGCCGTTCAAATGATTTTCATTGGACTTGAGTTCGATCACGTAATTGGACTCAAGGTCGTTATTGAAAGCTTTTCGAAGTTCTTTCTCATCTAAAGAACAGACTTCGTTCTTTTTTCCGGGCCCATAAACATTGGCCAGGACTTTGCCTTGAGATCGGAGGGTTTTGATTTCACTCTTTTGGCCCGCTTGACGGGGGCTAACGTTCACTTGAACCTGTTGCATAGCAGTGAATTCTTAATCAGAAGCCCGACCAAAGAAAAGCGAGTTTTGTGGAAAATAGCGGTTATCGAAGGATCGGAACCACCTGCCCACCTTGATCCAAATGAAAGGAGGCGGTCCTGGGCTGCTGCTTAAAAAGCCCATATCGGGGATAAATGAGCGTCACTGTAAAAATCGCCTCGCGCAGAAGGGGTCGTTGGTCCAGAGCTCTTCTCATGGCAAGTGCAGAAGAAATGTCCTCAGGACTAAACTTTGAGGGTGAGTACAGCTTTAGGGCGCCACCTACGATCATACTGGGATGCGTATGAAAGAACCTAATCGTAAAAAGAGGATGGGGGGCTTCTCGCTCCTGCTGCTCCAAAGCCGCATACCAGCGCTCGGTCAAAAGCCCTCCAGAGACTTGAGTGGAGTCTCCTACAAACTGAGTCAGAGGACTTTGAACGCTCTTTTCTGAGCCGGCAGATTCAAAGGAGGGGAATCTCTTCTTCAGTCCGTTTTCGTAATTGAACTCAAATCCAAAAACCTCTTGGGATCGATGGTTCAGGCTGAGGTTCCAAAGTGAACGTTCAAACGGATTCAAAACTGATCCACGTTCTGTTTGCTTCTCAATTTGATTAAAGAGCTGCTGCGAGATTTTTGAACAGGATTCGGCCGCCGATGCCTTGAGGAAGGAACTCACCCCCAGAATCGCTGTGAACCATGCCCATCGAAGTCCCGTCCGCATTATTTAATTAAGAAGCAAGTTTTGTGCCTCAAGACGTGCGAAGACTGATTGTATTCGGTCTTTGGTTTAGAATCTCAAAAGATTGAGAACGGCTTGGAGGCTGAGATTCGCCTGCTGCGAAACGCTGATCTGCGCTTGCTGAAGAATCTGATGACGAACAAGATCTGCGGTCTCCATCGCAATGTCAGCATCCAATATTTGTGACCGTGCAGAGGCAAAGTTTTCGACACCAATACTGAGGGTATTAGTGACAGAATCCAGTCGAGATTGCTGAGCGCCAATCATGGCTCGTTTATCCAAAATCGAAGCGATGGCATTATCAATGATTTGGAGAGCGTCTTGGGCATCAGCTTGCGTCTCAAGAGAGAGAGTCGCAGGATCATAGGATGTTTGTGTGAGCTGTTCTGCGATGAGGACACTTCCATTACTCGTAAAAGTTGATCCATGAGTAATCATCAGGTCGAGCGCTCCATCTCCATTGAAGTCTCCATATGTGGGATTGGTTTCAAATCCTGTTGAATCCACGGAAGGACTGTAATGGAGGCTTCCGTCGGACGATTGTAAGATCGCTTGTGTCACATTGGAGCCCGAAGAAATCGCATCGAGAGTTCCATCGCCGTTGAGATCGACATTCAGGGAACCCCAAGTAATGGTGCTCGTCGCGGCGAGGTTAAATGTTCCCGAACCATTGTTTTTCCAGATGCCGGTCACGGATCCAGTTGTTCCCCGGACATCGATATCTCCATCACCGTCGAGATCATCGGCTTGCAGTATAAGGGCCCCCGTCAATCCTGAAAGAGTCGTACCCACGGTGAAGGAACCTGCGGACGTTCCGAGGCGCACTCCGATTCCTCCACCGGAGATATTGGCTAGGACATCCTCGATCCCATCTCCATTGATGTCGACAATCTGTGTATAGCTGTCGCTGACGGGGGAGAGGCCGAATGCGCTTGTTACCGCCGTCGAGGCCAGTCCGCTGGCGCCGCCGAGGTATGTGTAGATATTCGTTCCATCCGTTGAAGTGCGAACAAGATCCGAGTAGCCATCTCCATTCATGTCCGTGATTCGACCTGTCGTCAGTGTCGTTAAGTCTCCTAATCCAAATGTAGTCGATACACTAAATGTCCCTCCACTGCTCATATGAATGTTCTCTGTGTATCCAGTGCCATCGCCTGCGGTATCAATCAATGAAACGACATCGGTATAGCCATCATGGTTAAAATCACCAAAATCGATATTCTCGGCGTTCGTAAATCCTACAGATGTGATGCGGGCCCCAAAATTCCCATGGCCATCATTGAACCACATTCGCCCTCGGCCACTCGTATCAATTCCAAAGAGATCATTGACACCATCCGAGTTCATATCACGGATGTACAAACTGCTTCCTGTTCCAACGTTGACACTCATTCGAGTTCCAAAAGTCCCGTCGCCTTGATTGAGCATGTAAGTGAAAGATGAGGAAGATGAGTTTTGAGCGTACATATCAAGAAGCCCGTCATCATTAAGGTCGACGAAACTCGGCGTTGCCTGAATTCCCATATCGTAAGTTTGAATAGCGGCGAAAGTTCCATCCCCATTGTTGAGTCGAATGACAGAGTATCCATTTGTAATTTGGGCATGAATGAGATCGTCATAACCATCATTGTTAAGATCTTTGGTGGTAGCTCCCACTGTTACGCCTGGGATCAGCATGGTGACGGTATACGGATCGTCAAATGTGCCGAGGCCCTGAATATTTTCTTCAGTAAAGAGCGCCTCGGCTCGACTATCTCCGAGTGAAAGTTCAATGCGATCGGTTTTATCGCTTCCAACTTGAATATTGAGAGTCGAGAAAGTGCCATCGAGGAGGGTACTTCCATTCAAAGTACTTTCCTTGGCGAGTCGGTCGACTTCTGAGAGGAGTTCGTTGAGTTCGAGATTGAGTTTGGATCGATCGCCGAGTGCGAGTGTGCCGTTGGCCGCTTGGAGAGCGAGTTCTCGCATGCGGTGAACTAGGTCGAGTTGAGAGGCCAAGATGCCATCGGCAGTCGACAAGAAAGCTTGAGCTTCGTTGGCGTTTTTGATCGCCCGAGAGAGTGATCGTGTTTGCGAATCAAGGCCCGTCGCGCGTGCCAATCCGGAAGCATCATCGCGTGCCGAATTGATGCGACGTCCTGTGCTGAGACGTTCGAGGGCGCGAGAGAGCGCTCGCGTTGTATTCGCGAGATTGCGCTGCGCCATCAGGCTCGGTATGTTGCTGTTAATTCGCAACCAAACCTCCCAATGCGTCTAAGCTTTTAAAAGGCCAACTCATACATCCTATTGATCGGTTCGCCGGCTTTTGACACCTCCCAAAAACTCAAAAGCCGTGCATCAGATGCACTGAGTCTCTGTCGTAAACACACTTAAGGGGGGGGCGCGCTGCTTCAGTGGCAGCGCAACAATCTTTGAAGCATCTGCGTCTGCGCGCTGTGCCTGTGCACTGCCGCTAAACAAACAACGAACTGACAGAATCCGAGTGATGGATCCGGCGGATTGCGTCAGCCAGTAAATCCGCGACACTCAAGACTTCGAGCTTCGGACACTGATCGAGTTTTCCGTTGAGAGGAATCGTGTCGGTGATGAGAAGCCTTTCGAGAGGAGAATCCATAATTCGCTGAGTCGCGGGCCCAGACAAAACAGGATGCGTGGCACAGGCCCAGACTTTTTTAGCCCCACGCTGCATGATGACGCGAGCGACTTCTTGCATGGTACCGGCCGTGTCGACCAAATCATCCAAGATGATGGCCTCTTTGCCTTTGACCTCCCCGATGATGTTCACTTCTGCAATCTGTCCGGGAGCATCTCGACGTTTGTCGACTACCGCAATCCCGCAATCTAAGCGCTTTCCATACGCGCGTGCTCGCTCAACGCCGCCCGCGTCTGGAGACACAAGGACGGGTTCATTGCCGGAGGCATCGAGAACTTCGCGAATTCGCTTCATCAACACAGGGGCCGCAAACAAATGATCGACAGGAATGTTAAAAAATCCCTGAATCTGCGCCGCATGAAGATCGAGTGTAAAGATGCGATGAATCCCTGCGGCCTGTAGTAAGTCCGCAACGAGGCGAGCGGTAATCGGTGTGCGAGGTGCGTCTTTTCGATCTTGGCGCGCATATCCATAATAAGGAAGAACGGCAGTAATGCGACGAGCGGATGCTCTTTTGAGAGCATCAATCAGGATCAAAAGTTCCATGATGTTTTCGTTGGCCGGAGCACAAGTGGATTGAAGAATAAAAACATCCGAGCCTCGAATGTTTTCTTCGATCCGCACAAAAATCTCACCATCCGCAAATCGCCTGAGCAAGGTATCGCAAAGGGGGGTGCCCAAATTTTTGGCCACCTTCTCAAACAAACTACGGTTAGAATTTCCTGCAATGACTTTGAGTTCGCCGAACATAGGTGCCGAAAGATTGGCCATAGAAACTGGAAGATTAATGGAGCCTTTTGGGGTAGGCAAGAAGCCGTGAGACCGAATGGAAGGACCCCCACTCAATTAAGACCAATTCATGTCATCCCTAACCCTCAAAAGCATCCTGCGGGCAGTGTTTTGATCCAATGGGGTCAAACCCATGTGATCTGCTCGGTGATGATCGATGAAAAAGTCCCCAATTGGATGCAGGGGCAGGGAACCGGCTGGGTGACAGCCGAGTACGGCATGCTTCCGGGATGTTCTGATAAGAGAATTCAAAGAGATAAAATTCGCTCTACAGGTCGAACCCATGAGATTCAGCGTCTGATTGGGCGCAGTATCCGGGCCTCTATTGATTTGGCAAAACTAGGTCAGCGGACGGTTCAGATTGATTGTGATGTGGTTCAGGCGGATGGAGGCACTCGAGTGGCCTCGATCACAGGGGCTTATTTGGCCTTTCGGCTCGCATTGGCAAAGCTCAAAAAATCCAAGATTATTTCTAACGAACCACCGACGACTTTAGTCTCGGCGGTCTCTCTCGGCAAAGTGGCAGGAGAATGGGTCTTGGATCTCGAATATACGGAGGACGTCCAGGCCGATGTGGATGCCAATATTGTCATGAATGAGCGCGGCGAATTTATTGAGGTCCAAGGGACAGCAGAAAAGAACTCGTTTCCTCGAGCAGAACTCAATCAAATGCTCGACCTCGCGACTGGCGGATGTCAGGAACTATTTGAGATTCAAAGAAAGTATTTAAAGGAATGGGGCCTCAGCGCATAGAGTCCATTGTCTTAGCGACATCGAATCTCCATAAAGTCGCTGAGTTCAAATCATTGTCCGGCGGACATTTTAAAACTCTTTCTCTGTTAGATGTTCAATTCACACACAAACTTCCTCCCGAGGACGCAGAGTCCTATGAAGGCAATGCGCAAATCAAAGCCCGCTTTGTAGGAAACTTGCTCAATACTTGGGTCTTGGCGGATGATTCGGGATTTGAAGTCGAAGCTCTGGAGTCTAAGCCTGGCATTCACTCGGCCCGATTCATGGGGACTTCGGACTCCAAAATTCAGTGTGATGAGATTTTGCGTCGGATGCAAAATCAGTCCCATCGTGCGGCGCGATTTGTTTGCGCACTCAGTTTATATCAACCCGATCGAAAAATTGTGCATTCGTTTCGTGGAGAATGTCGTGGGGTCCTTCTGGAGAGTCCCATGGGAGACGGCGGATTTGGATATGATCCCATTTTTTGTCCCGAAAACTCGACAAAAAGTTTTTCGCAAATGAGCTTTGAAGAGAAGAATCAGATCTCGCATCGAGCTCGTGCGATGCAGAGCCTTATTGCTTGGTGGTGCGCTCTTTGAGAGTGGCAATGAGTTCTTCGACAGAGTCTTTGTCGTAGGGGTTTCGAGAAAGTTCAAGATACTGACTCAAGGCGCGTATCGCATTGTCAAAGTTTTGTTCGTAGACCTCGGCCAATCCCAATCCTCGGTGTGCATCAGCATGTTTAGGATTGAGAGCGAGAACTTTTTGAAATTCAGAGATGGCTTCGCGAGCTTGCTGGAGCTTGAGATGCAACATTCCTTGGCGAAACGCTGAGTCTACGATTTCGACTTGCTCTCGATTGAGCGTTTGAGCGACTCGTTGTGACTTCTTTTTTGCGTTGGCACTCACCTTGGACTTTGAAGAATTGTCATCACGAACAATTTCGCGCGCAGCCAGAATCTGCTGATTCATGGCTTCAGTGGATTGCTCAGATGGAGTCACTTCTGCAGGCAAGGGAGTGACGGATTGATTTTGCAAAACTTGAGTGGTCGTGGCTTCAGGAGCTTGAGCACTCGGGGTGACATTGGAAGAAAGAGAAGTGGCAACAGGAGTGCTCTCCTGAGTTACAACGAGAATGGCCCCGATCAGCACGGCCGCAAAAAAGAGACCGGCTGCCAGAAGACTTTTTGAAACCCCCGGTCGAGCTGAAGGTGGGGGAACCGTTGCTGGATCAAATTCTTTGACCTGAGTGGTGGGCTGCGCCCAACTAAATCTTTGAGAGCCTGCCATCGCTGCCGATTGCTTTTGAGTCGGAGTGTTTTCAGTTTGTTCAAACTGTTCCGAAGGAGCGGGTGGAGCTGTGGGAATGATTTCTTGAATCGCGAGTCGAGCGGCTTCTTCTTTTTTTGCGACATCGGTCTTTCGCTGAATTTCTGTCTGTTCGAGCTGACTCGACGCCATGGAGGCAAAGAGAGTTCTTAGATAGTCCACGCTGAGACTATTGATGAATCCCCTGAACAGACTTTCAAAATCCTTTGCTCCGCCATTCGAAAGCGATGTCCATCCAAAGCTGTCCTCAAACAAGAGATCCTTAGACGTTTGTTCAGTCCATCCTTCAAAATTAAATGGAAAATACTGAAAGTAATTTTTGTCATGCGAAGAGACCGGTCCATCGGTCCAGCGCAAGATGAACTTTTTGAGTTTGGCCATATCTCTCTGAAAGAGATCGAGGAGCAATTCAGGAGTCTTAGACTTTTTGGATTGAGACGCCACACTCACTGACCAATAATTGAGACAGTTAGGGCAGGAGATTCGAACGCTACTCTCGTTAATGACTTCGGGATCTGGAATAAAAGGCTCATGACACCAAACGCATTCGAGTTGTGCCGCCAAAAACGAAAGAGCGGCGTGATTGTCTTCATCAATGGTGGGGATCTCCGAAATCACCCATTCGATTTCTAAAAATTTTCGGTGGGACTTTTGTCCTGTTTGAGGGATTTCGAGAGTTCGAGTGATCCGGGCAATGCTATCGTAGACATAGCCAGGTTGCGCGGGGACTCGCAGAGGAAAAATCATTCGTCCGACGCGAATATCTTTCTCGGAGGTTTCCAAAACGCATCGCACGACGGGAAATCGACTCACGTCAAAACCGAGTTCTTTCAAAAGATCGTGAACAGGATGTTGAGCGCCATCCGCCACAGTCGTACTTCCTTGAGTTTTATCGAGACCGTGTCGTTGGAAATCAACTGCCATCTGTGCTCTCAAAGTTCAAGGTCTATGCCATCAAAAAACTGAGTATTTTTAGCGACTTATATTCATTTGCTGCTGTCGTTTGCATACTCAACCGCGACGGGTGCGGAGTGGGATCTTGGCATTTTTTTGACAGGCTGCCTGTGGCATTTCGGACTCGATAGAATTGGAGGATGAATAAGTCATTCTCGGGGATCGTTATTACCGTTTTAGCAATTGGGCTGGGCCGATATGTGGGCGGCCACCTCATGGAAGGTCGTGGAGGTTCTGTAGATCCTTTGATGAAACCTTATATCGAAGAGTTTCAAACAAATCCCAAGTATAAGGCGAAGTTCGAGGGACTCGACGAGAAGGGTGCCTATCAACAAGCCTTTAAACTCGCGAGCACAGGAGCCAAGCGCTTGCCTGCTCAAGAATTGGTCACGCGGTTGCAGATCGTTGGACAAATCTTGGAGACTGCAGATGTTGAAACGTGTGGCGGAATTGTACTGGGACAAAACCCAGCTTATTTTTCGACTGCCTTTGAAGCGCTCCCAGAAGATACACGAAAGCAGTGGATTGATTTGAGTTTTAAGGCCGTCAAAGCGGAGATCGACGAGGTCGACTTTATTCCTCCCGAAGATGAACAAGTGCAGCGCGCGTTTTTGGAACTCACTGCTCAAATGGAAGATGCCGACAGAGAAATGGTCATGCGTGTGATGAAGAGCATGAGTCTTGGGTTTCCTCCTGTCACAGGCGAGGAAGCCTGTAGGGCTGCTCGACTCATCTACCAATCTGTTCCCAAAATTAATCGTCAGAGCCAAGAGGCCGTCGCCAAAACATTCGTATTGTAAAAAATTTAGCGGACGAGCTTTCCGGCGTTAATGAGTTCAATCTTGATTTCTTCGAGCGCGGCTTCTTTTTCAAAAAAGGTCATCGGAAATCCAAACTCTATTTGGTGAGCCTCTTCCTTTTTGTTGAGGCGCTGTTCAATTTCAGAGTAGATGCGTCGGTATTCGACGATGACTTTGAGAGCATCCGCTGGAATTGATTTTGGAAATGATTTGCCGAGTGCTTGGTCTCCAAAAATAGGAATCTTTCGACCGAGGATCGCGGTGTGCACTCCAAGCGAAAGGAGCCAATCGTTTCTGAGTAACCAATCCGTCTTCACTCGATAGCCATCTTGGTCCCACTTGAGCAAAGCACTGATCGTGACATCGGTTTCGTGTGCCTTACTCATTTTGGCAGGATCGCGCCATTCACCGACGAGGGCGAGACCTTGGGTGAATTCAATATCTCCTGGTGCGGGAGTCGTTTCGGGGAGACTGAGGGCCTTTCGAATTCGCGGATTGTTTGAAAAAACGCTCTTGAACTCGGGAATCACAAACCCACTTGCAGATTGATAGCAAAGTCGTGGGACTTCGATGCAATTGATTCGATTGTTACTCTCATCGGCACTAAAGTCATAAGGCTTTCCCACCAGACTCAGAGCGAATTCTCCGGCTCGTGAAGCGGCGGTCTGGTCTTCTGCTCGGTAGATGGCAAAAGATGCGCGCTCATGTCGAAGCCACTCTTGGAGGGGTACCTTCACAACTTTGCCTGGTTCAATGATAGCTTCGATAACGAAGAGCTTTCCATTTTCATTGGCGACAATCGCTGCGTGAGAATAGCTGAGAGCGTGATTGGGAAGTCGTCTAATCAGTGCACTTACGACGGCAGCGCCTGAACTCAAGAGAATATCGCCGGCCTTGATATCCTTGGAAGGTTCAAAGCCTTCGAATCCAGTCCCAGGGAGAAAATAATTCTCGGGTGCTGATTTTTTGGACGAGAGGTAGCTCAGCAAATAGGCGGACATGCCTTGGACATAACGAAGACCCGTTCTAAAATAAGGAAGATACTGCTCGCGCTCAGCGGGAGTCCATTTTAACCATTGATCTCTGAGGCCCAATCGAATTTGCCACAGCTCCTCGAGAGCCCCTTTCATCCAGACTTCGGGTGATTTGCTGGAAGGTGGCGTGGACGAAAAATACTCAGGATTCATTCGTCTTGGCTGGAGACGATCAACAATCGAGGCGAGTCCCTTAAAAGTCTGTTCACAGGATTGGGCATTAAAAGTTTTGGGATTTGAAACAAAAGTGCGAACGTCCTTAAATACAAAAACCGGATCGATCGTGACGACCGGACCATTGGCCCAAACCAAATCGAATGCCCCAGTGACGACAAATGTCCCGACGATGAATAATCGAAGTGCCAGATTTTTGTAATTCATTCCCTTAAGCCCTGGTCCAGACATCGCATGAAGGACCAAGAACTGCAAGTCTAATGCCACGCTCAGGCTGTTTTGCACCACTCCTGAGAGGATTCCAAGGCTTGCAATGTCTTCACATATTTTTGAAGTCGAGGGTCGAGGGGTACTCCATAAGGAACAAAACGTCCCAGGGCAACTGGGGCGTACATGGCGTCTACAGCCGTAAATGCCTGTCCGCACAAAAACGGACCGCCCCACTTTTGGAGGGCCACGTTCCAGAGCTCCTGAACGCGAGAAATATCTGCAAGAACTGAGGGATTCTCTTTTGGATACGACAATTCACGCTTCAAAAATTGACCTGGAAGATTTTTGCGCAAGTCAGCAAATCCAGAATGCATTTCGGCACTCGCCGAGCGAGCCCAAGCACGAGCCAATTTGTCCTGCGGCCAGACTTTGGGATTTGATTCTGCCAAATATTCGATAATAGCGAGTGAGTCCCAGACACTAATGTCGCCGTCTCTCAAACAAGGTACCCGTCCCGACGGAGAATGTTTGAGGATCTCTGCTTTTGTGTTGGGTTGATCGAGTTCGATGACAATTTCTTCAAAAGGGATCTTGAGTTCCTTCATCAAAATCCAAGGTCTTAGAGACCAAGTCGAAACATTTTTTGAACCTAAAATGAGTTGCATGAGTTACGCCCTCAAAAGTTGGGAAGCATGGATAAAATGAAAACTCAAAAGTGCTGCGAGTCGTGCCGAATCTTCGTTTTGTGGATCATATCGAGGCGCGCATTCGTAGATTCCGAGCCAAGGCGAGCGAATGCCAATTTTTTTGAGTAAATCAAAACTCTGTTCGATGCTCAGTCCCAAAATCGCAGGAGCCGACACGCCTCGAATGCCTGCAAATGCATCCAAACAAATGCTCAATCCCACCGTTCCATTCATTTGAGGCAGTGGCTTCTGATAATTAAGAATCTTCATTTTTTGTTTTGCAGCCCAATTCCATTGAGCTTCGGAATTGCAATGTCTCTGTGGGCCCCAGGCACAAATTTTTTGGCCGCCGAATTTTTCGATGAGTCTTGAGAATGCGGTTCCTGAATTGAGCTTTTCATCAATCACGGGGCGCACATCGAGATGGGCATCGACGTTGAGGATTTTGCCCCTGGGAAATGTTCGCAAAAACGCCGCGCCATCAGGGTAGCCGTAGTCGTGGCCTCCACCCCAAGTCAGAACTCGATAACCTTTTTCAAAACAACGCGTAACAGTGGCTTCGGCGGCATCGTGTCGCTCGCGAACGCGAAGCTGAGTAAATCGATCTCCCACTATCACAATTTCGGGAGTGGCAGACGTTTTGACCATTCGCCCCAAAAAATAAAGAATGCGCGCGGGCCCTTCGTTAGCTCCTGGTCGACCATTATTGAGACGCACACCTTCATCATCAGGATAACTGACGATCGCTATGGAGTTTTTATGAGAGGCCTTTGGCAAATCTGCCGCCGATCTCCACTTCCAATGGTTTTCTAGTCGAGGATCGTCAGTAGGGGACTTGTCTAAAGTCGAGGTCCGCATGCGGCTTCAATCGCCTCCACCGTTTTTGGACAAGCGGCCGTCAAGACTTCGGGGCCTGATCGTGTCACATGAACGTCGTCTTCGATTCGAATTCCAATCCCTCGATATTGAGCGGGTACGGACTTGTCGCTTTTATGAAAATACAATCCCGGTTCCACCGTGATCACGCATCCCTCCACGAGCGGGAGTGACTCAAGAGGCTTATCAATCATTTTGTATCGACCGGCATCATGGACATCGAGCCCCAACCAGTGAGAGGTCCCATGAGGCATATATTTTTTCCACAGTCCCTTTTTAAAAATCGCCTGAGCCGATTGACCTTTGATAATTTTGAGCGCCTTCAGACCCTCGGAGAGAATCTTGCCTGCTTCATCATGAGGCTTATTGAATTTGACTCCAGGTTTCGCCGCTTCGATGGCAGCGAGTTGGGATTCAAGGACTACTTCGTAAATAGCGCGCTGTTCTTTGGTGAACTTTCCGCTCGCGGGATAGCAGCGAGTAATGTCTGAGGCATAGCCGTCAAGTTCGGCTCCTGCATCAACAAGGATAAGGTCTCCCTTTTGAACTCGCGCGGGCCCTGCGCGATAGTGAAGCGTGCACGCATTCGCTCCCGTCGCCACGATCGATGTGTATGCAGGACTTTGCGCGCCGAGACGGCGAAACTCGCGTTCGATCTCTGCGGCAATTTGATACTCGAAATGTCCCACTTTTGTAGTGGCCATCGCTCGAATATGACCTTGCGATGCGATATTGCCGCTGCGTCGCATGGCCTCGACTTCTTCAGCAGTCTTCACCTTTCGCATTTCGTGCAGGACAGGACGGGAATCCCGAATCGCAAGAACGTTTGGAATCAGCCGATTGATTGAATTGGCGTAGGTGACGTAATCCAGAACTTTGCGATCCCAATCCGAATAGACCCCGAGGTTCCAAAAAAGTGTCGTGACGCGAGAGAGGGCGTGACGAATCTCTTTGTCTGCGTGGTGAATATCAAACGCTGCATCCAAGCCAAGGACCTTGGGAGCTCGCTCGACTCCGAGGCGCTCACCCTCCCAGATTTCGCTGCCGCGATGGGGGGAGAGATCTCGTGGTCGAAGGGCCATGCGCGTCGAAAATTTTCCGCCTTTGGATTCTAAGATCAACAGCGCCTCGGGTTCGGCAAATCCCGTGAGGTAAAGAAAATCTGAGTGAGCGCGAAATGGAAAATGACTCGTGTGATTTCGAATGGCCTCAAAGCCACTGTAAAAAATACAAACAAAATCCTTTTCAAGTTTGGCAAGACCTCGCATGAGTTGCGATCGTCGCTGCCGATAGGTCTCTGCTGAAAAAGGTCCTACAAACTGCGATAAATTCATGGATTCCCTTGTACAAAACGCTCATCCTAATGTCACGAGGGCATATGTCAGACTCAAGCGCTCAAGGGGTTGTCGATCGCTTTTTGAAGCGATTTTCGCAGTGGAATTTGCGGTTTTGGCCGACCATGATTGGAACATCCATTGTGCTCGTCGCAGTGGGATTGTTTTTTGCCCAAAAAGTGAAGCTCGATTCGGATCTCAAGAGCTTGCTGCCGAAGCGCGCTCAAAGTGTCGTCAGTCTCGAGAAAATTGATCAAAAAGCGGGAGGGACCCGGGACTTTAAGGTCGTCCTTTGGGGGGGGAGTTTTGAAAATCGCCTCAAAGCTGCCGAAGCCTTTAAAAATTTTTTAGAAACTCAAGATCCACCTTTTGCCAAATCCGTTCGCTTCAAAACGCCTAAGGACTTTTTTGAAACGCATAAGTTTAAGCTCATCCCCGTGGATTCGTTGGATTCGATTTTGTCTCGTATTGAGAGAGAACGAAAAAAGAATGCAGCAGTCGTCGATCCGTTAGGACTCGAAGCGACGATCGATGCCGAAAAGGGTTCAACACCCGCGACGAATCCGCAGAGCCCTGCCTCCGAAGATGAAGGGATGGATCAAGCAAAGCAACTTCTGCAACGGCTCGAAGACATGCTTCCGTATTACCAAACAAAGGATGAAAAATTCTTAGCCATTCGCATTCTGCCCGCGGGGACTTCTTTTAATATCGAGTCCAATCGAAAAACTCTCAAACAGCTGGATTTGTTTTTGAGGAACTTTAATTGGAGTGAGTTCGATCCCCAGATTAAGTACGAGATTTTGGGGAGTATCCCCAATCATATCAGTCGATTTGATTCGATATCGCGCGATGTGCAGGTCGGCGGGTTAGGAATTCTTGTTATTTTGCTCCTCGTGTCGCTTTACTTTCGAACTCCCTGGGCACTTTTGACAACGGTTCCTCCACTCGTGGTTGGCTTGTCCGTCGGGATGGGACTCGTGGCACTCTTTGAAGGTGCGCTCAATTCTATCGCCATTTTTTTGGTATTGGTAGTTTTTGGAGTCGGCATTGAATTTGGAATTCATCTTTGGGCGCGATTTACGGATGAACGACGAAAGCTCGCTGTAGGGGAGGCCTTAGAAAAAACTTGGCGATCGACGGGGCGCGCTACTCTCACATCGTCGACGGCACTTCTTTGTGGATTCGCGTTGCTGACGTTGAGTTCGTTTCAGGGATTTGCGCAATTTGGACGTGTCGCAATTATATTGGTGATGACCGCAGCGGGCGCCTTTGTGATTTTTATGCCGGCTTGGATTTTGCTGACCGAAAAATTGCGGGGATCTCGAGCCTGGACGTTAAATTTTGCAGAATGGCTGCTCGAAAAAAATCCGACCAATTTTTGGCCACCCTCGTTGCTGACAGTGCTGCGATGGACATCGGCAGCACTCGTCATTGGAGGAGCGATCGCTTGTTATCAAAAATTTAGGTTTGATTATACGTTTGAAGAAAGCGTCAAGGCGCGGATCACCAGTCCTGCGAGAGAAGCTTTAGGAGAGATATTTTCGGAGCGCTTAGCGCCCTCAGCTGTGGCGGTTTTTAAGTCTGAGGACGAAGCCGCTCAGTTCATGGAATTTTATAGAGCGCAAGGGAAGTCGTTTCCTGAGATCCATTTGATGTCTGGATTGTCGAGCTTTTTGCCGCGGGATCAGAATCTTCGAATCGAAAAAATTCAAACAGTTGCAGACGAGCTCGAGCCCGAGTGGATTGATCGGTTTGAAGATCCCTTAGTGCGTAAAGCCCTCAAAGAAATGAAGGTCAAAGGTTACGATCAAGTTCCCATTCAGCTCTCCGACATTCCGCCAGAAACTCGTGAACCTTTTATGGCGAGCGATGGCAGTGGCGATTCGATGGTCTTTTTGTTTGATGACGGAGGCGCCGCAGACGGCCGACGCGCCATGAGATTTAGAGCGGATGTTGAAAAGTTCATTGCCGCGACAGGCCTTACCGTTTTGATGTCGGGTAATGAGATTATCTTTGCTGATATTGTATCGCGCGTCGTCAGCGAAGGCCCCTGGCTTGTCCTCGGAATGTTTATCTTGGTTTTTTTGATTTGCTGGCTTGATTTTAGAAATCTCAAAGACGCGGCGACAACTCTGGCGCCGGTAGTGGCAGGATTTGTCTATACGGGATTTGTTTTGGTGGTCGAAGGCACAATGATTAACTTTTTTAATATGGTGGCATTGGCTTCATTGGGAGCGATGGTTGTGGATAATTCCATCCATACGTTTCATCGATTTAAAGAGTTTAGAGATGAGGGGGATCCTCAACCTGATCGCTCGGCCACTTTTGCTGTCGGACCCACGGTCTTTTTGTGCACGCTGACATCCATTTGTGGTTATGGAGGGATGGCATTTGCCAATCACAACGGAATTGCGTCACTGGGTTGGGTGGCGATTGTGGGACTGCTCGCCTGTTTTATCAGCGCGATTGTGTTTTTTCCGGCGTGGCTCTCATCGCTCAAGAGCCCTGTCGCCGTTCTTTCTCCCACTGCTGGAGAACAGCCAGTGGAAAGAGCTGGAAGTTGAGTTGATAGACTCGATCGGGTGAAGGGTCGTTGGAAAAGAGCTCGTTCATCTCCCGGTTGAATTCAAAAATTTTCTTTCGCATTTCTTCGAATCTTTCTTTGGAGAGGGAAATCGTCAGCGATCCGAGTTCACGCTGATCGGCAGGATAAGTATCAATCGATTCGAGAGCTTTGCTGATCATTTCTCGATGGAATTTTCTCACACTCAAGCTCCTCACTTGGGGTTCGGTTTGGTGCATGGTATCCAAGCGACGCCACCCCGTGGGCGTCTTCTCTATGAATTTGAGATCTTGCAAAACCTTGAGGCCTGATTCGACATCGTGGGCCGAAACTCGAATGGCAGTTGCGATCTCGTCGATCGATGCATCTTTAAGATTGGTATCGAGTACTTCTAAAAGAGCAACGTAGTACCAATGCGAAAAGAAATCATAATTGCTGGCGTCGAGTTTGCGAATCTTTCGGTAATTTTTTGACGATAGAAGATCTTGATAGGCGGCGTCCTTGTCCTCGAGTTTGTCGAGGGAGTTAAAGTGAACGAGCTTCACAAAAAATTCGCGTTCGCCTTTTGTCAGTTTGAGGGCATCTGCCACTCGATCGGCGGCTTTGGCAGTGAGGTTTCGTTCGCCCTTAAGGATCATGGTGATATAACCGATGCTTCCAAAGCCCGCTTGTGCGGCAAAAGATCGCGCCGAAAACTTTCCGCGCGATCTCAAATGCTGAAAGAGGTCCGAAAGATACTTTCGGTAATCCAGATAGTCATAAATGGATGGTTTTTTCTCTTCCACTCTTCCCTCACTCCCCCTGTATTCATGGTAGCACTTGCGTCAGGACTTGAGAGGGCCTCAGAAGTGAACACTTAAAATCCACTCCTGGAGCCAATTTGTCTGTATCTATATGAAAATATTAAATAATTATTCGATTTAAATTCTCACGACTGGGGTTGTTGCTTTGGGACCAAATTTGTCGCTTTCAAAATGTGAACGCGACAATCTCGGGATGTACTCTTAAGTGGTTGAATTGACTGAGATTCACTTATCCCGAAATTTATTTTTTAAAAATGTGAACGATTCTGAGGGAGGCAATTTTTAATAAACATTAATAAAAACAATTATATAGATCTAAAACTGCGTTTTGGTTGTGAAGGACAATATTTGGCACAACGTTAGTTTTTGTGAACGATCTTTTTGGCCAATTTTTGGGCTAATGAGTTGATATTTATGGGTAAATTAAATGCACCCCTGCGATGGCACGCGACTTGCTCTATTTGAGTGTGTGAGTGGGAGGATTGAGATGAATACAGCACTTCAGTTTAGTTTCGAAGACGCAGAAACTATGGCCGCAGACTATAGCGCGATCCTCGAAGATCTCCTGGATCTCGAAGAGAAGGCCTTTGAGCGAGAGTTTGATCAATCCATCGCTGAAGCTGCTGCTGAACTTGATCGAATGACCGAAATTCAAGCGATTGATGAGCTCGCCGAATTCGTCAAGCAAGACAATGACATTGAAAACTTTAAGACCATCGTCCGCTTCGAAAAAGCTTCTGCCCCTACCAAAGTAGTATTTTTGCCTACAGTCATTCAGCGCGCTTAAGAATCAAAATCCCTGAGGTCGCTGAAACACCAAAACGAGCGGCCGTTCTTCGCCCGTATCAGTTTTCATTCCATTATTATCAAGTCCAATCCAGATTTCAGAATCTGTGATTTCGAGTGCTTCGGCAGTTCCCCATTCTGGATGAACATTTCCCAAGCGATCGACGACCTTGAATCGATTCTCGGGCTTGTCGGCGGTATTCTTAAAAATCGCCAATCCCTTTTCGCTGAGATCACTGAGGGAATCCTTCCAGAGTCCTCGGATCTCTCGATCGAGAGTATACAAAAATGAGCCTCGAATGCGTGAATCCGTTTGTGAGCCGATGCCACTGCGGGGACGCAAGGGGAGAGTTTTGAATTTCGGTTTTCGCGAGATGGGGAAGATAGCCAGCGGAGGCCTTTCTTTTCCGAGTAGAATCCAGTCTGGGCTGACGGCCAGGGACTCTATCCCAAAATCCTTGGTGATCTTGTAATCATCTTTTCGATGAGTCATGGATTCAAAGTCTTTGTGAGTTTTAAATTTTTTCCCCGGTAGGATTTCATACACGTGAGCGTTGGACTCATTAACGACAAAGAGTGAGGAATCATCTCCGTCGATGCCTTCAAAGTCGGAGCCTTTGATTTTGAGATCCATCCATGCTTCGACGTGTATTTGTTGATCGACAATTTTGCCCTGATAGATTTTTGAAGTCTTGTCATTGACGAACAGGATGTCCCCAGAAATTCCCAAATGCTTTTTGAGGGCTAATGACGGAATATGAAGACCCGAAAGATCAAATCGCTTTTCGGAATGGACAACGCCCAGACGCTTTAAAGGGACGAGTTCAATCTCCGTCGTAGTGAGAGCCAGGCCCCATGCGAGTAAGACATAAATCATGAGAAAAAGGGTTAGTGGGGATTTTGGTTCGGGTCAATTGGATCGATATTTTCGAATCAACCAGAATATTAAGAACGAAGTTGCACTGAGAAGTGTCGCCCAAATTAGCCAGGAAGACTCATGATCGGCGTCGCCGTTTTGAGCCTGGGATTTGAGATCGCTGCCAATCGGGGTAGCTCCTGTGACGTCCACATTGGGAGAATTCTTGGAGCCCGCAGGCGTCCGAGGAGTTTCGATATCTAAAGGAAGCGCAGGCTCAGTTTGTTCACTATTGGCAGAGGTTTTGTTGAACCTTTTTTGTTCGGGATCTCCCGCGCTCAGCGTGAGAGAAGCCTGCTGAAGTTGGCGCAGACGTGCCTCTTCAGGTCCCTTCAAGTTCTTGCGCTCAAGGAGCTTTCCAAATGTATACGCGGCGTTTGAAAGAACCTTGCGCCAGGCGTCGGCGCGACCACGACTCTCAAAATCTTTATAGAGGTGTGGTCCAATCGCAAATGCATCCATCTGACCGGATTGCACGGGCGGACGATCGGCGAGGCAATTTTGCAAAAGAGACAACGAAGTCTGCGAAATCTTTTCAGAGCCTTTGAGACTCATCTCCAAAAGAAAATTCACTGTCTCTGGGGTGTTGGCATTCTTGAGAAATTCCATGGCGGCAAATGTAGAATCATTCACAGTAGAAGCGGCTCGAATCTGAGATTTAAGGCGTTCAAAGAGCGCTTCGTAGCTTGGAAGAATTCTTCCATCACTTGAAACGACAAAATGCCCTAGCTCACTGAGGGCGCGCTCGCTGAGTTGAGTTTTTGTTCTGAGCGTGGGTTCGGAAGATGTCGGAATGGATTCGGGGTCATCAGCAAATCGACGGAGAATCAGAGCGACTTCGGCTTTTTCTTCAAAATAAAATCCCCAGTCAATTCCATGCATATCATCGAGTTTTTGCGCGACTTCGAGATCGCTCATCGCCTGCAGCGAAGAGCTCATCAAAACTGCGACGATCAATAATATCCAATTCACTCGCTCATCTCCCTCGGTGCCGACTATGGATTCAGATAATTGTAAGTGGCGTTAGACCAGCAGGTAAAGATCTGCGAGAGCGGGACTCCATAATTGCCCCCATAAAAATTGGTAGAGCCATTAGCCATCCAGTTCATGATGTTGCCGGATGCGGGCCACTCATTGGTTGAATATCCTGAAGGTCCGACGGAGAATTCGGCATTCATTTGGCAGTAGTCATTGTAGATTAGCTCCAAATGGGGACCTCCATGTTCGTTTCCGGCAGTATGGGGCAATCCGATGGCATGGCCCCATTCATGGGTGGTGACGACTCCATTGAGAGCGGTCGCATAGCCTCGACGAATCACGACGGCGGCACCATCGTATTGTCCCGGATTCTGAAATCGATAAGTGTATCCGGCCACAGATCCCGGCAAGCGATTGACGATAAATATATTCGCGCGAGTGGGGTCACCGTGACTGGCTCGCAAGGTGAGAAGACAGGACTGGTTGACGTCTTCGTAGCAGGGATGGTTATCGATGTTGATTGCGGATCCCGCTCCCCAACGAATCAACTGCTGTCCGTTTCGATTAAAGCGCTGATTGAGGATGCTCACGACAGAGTTGAGGATTGCAGGTCCATCACCGGTGGAGTCTTGTCCGTTCTGAGTAAAAGTATAGACGTTTACGAGTACAGCAAAATCCTGTGGGGCCGCTGCGGGACGGTAACCAGTCACACGAACGGGAATGGTGACGCCATCAAGGATGCAGGTACTTTGAACAACACCCTCTGTGGTAAATCCATCCTGAGGACTTTGGGCTCTGAATTCAATCTCACCCACTTCTTCTCCCCAAAGATCCAGGGAGTAGACGGAGATTTCACTGGAAGTACAACCATTCCCGCCGAGGTACCATCTGGCGACTCCGCTGCGCAGTCGTACTCGCAAGCGTTGAGACGGCGATAGTTCTCTCGTGAGAATACTATAAACTCCCAAGTCCAACGGGTCTAAAATCGGTAAAGTCACAGGTTCTTCTGTTCCATCCGCACGAACTCGAAACAATTCGTAAGGCAAAACAACAGAGATGAGAACTGTGGCGACATTGGAGTAGCTATGGCCGTCACTCACTCTAAATGTAAATGAGTCGGCGCCAATAAATCCGGCGCTAGACCGGTAAAATCTGTTTCCGCCGCTTCCTGTGAGTGTCCCGTGTTGAGGGGGGCTGACAATTTCGTAATTCAAATTCTGAAGGTCTTGATCACTCGCTCCCAGCGTGATCGCATGAGTAATTGCTCGGTAGACTTCGATACTCTGATTTTGGGCAATGGGGACGTTATTAAAGACACGAAGGCTCAGGTAAAAATCAAAAGGGCTTTGCCCATTTGCATTTGCCACCATCGCCCCTAAGTGGTGGTGAATATTTCCGGAGTCATCGAAGATTACGAGATCATTCGCTGAACCACTTCGGAATTTTCCGATGAGAGCTCGCTGATTTTGATCAAAGTAACCGTTGGCTCGAGAGTAATTGGTCAAAGTGCGTCCGCAGTATTGATACGCCACACCGGTTGAACACCAAACAATCGTATTGCCAAATTGATCAGCAAAAAGGAGGTCAGCCCTGTTGTCACCCGAGACGTCTTTTAAGAATCTTCGACCACGGCCATCAAACCAGTCTTGAGTCTGAGAGTAGTCCGTTGCCGTGACCATTTGAGGGCTTAGTTCTGTCATCGTATTCAGATAGACCCGAACGCCTCCGCTCATATCTACCGTGACAAGATCTGCGCGTCCGTCCGCATCGACATCGCCGGCCATTCGCTGATCTTGCGTCTGATACCAACCGTTTGCGGCACTCAAGTCCGTTGTAAACCCTCTCCAGAAGGTAAATCCCGCCGCCGTATGTCGATACACTGCGATGTAGCCGCTCGCATAGTGAAAGGCGACATCATCCGCTCCATCGCCATCAAAATCAGCGATGTATCTTTGATTGGCAGAACCAAACCAACCATTCATCAAACTAAAGGAAGTCGGGGTCTGGTCTGTGAGTGTGAAGGCACTCCCTGAATTGCGAAAGTATTGAAGCGTTCCTGATGTGGTTTGAGCGAGAATATCCGTCAGTCCGTCTCCGTCAAAATCTCCGGAAAATCTTTGTTCGGGATAAATAAACCAGCCATTCGCTGCTGTAAGAGGAGTGGGTCGAGGAGCGAGGGGATTCCATCCCGAGCCTGTCGAAGACAAGATGTTGATGTTTCCGTTTGTTTCATGAAAGGCGATATCGTCTCGTCCGTCTGCATCGAAATCGCCTACATAGCGTTGATTCCAAAACGAAAACCATCCTTGGGCCCGAGTGTAGTTTGTGGCGTAGGTATTGACGGTCGACCAACGATGCTGATCCACTGTGCTTGCACCATTTGAAACAAATGAAACAAATCCTCCAAAATCACCAACTGTTTGGGGATTAATCTGGATACTTATATTGACGCCGGTACCATGAGAGATAAACGAGGGAAGTGATGAGTTAGTCGTGTATCCGCTGGGCAAAGTCCAACCTGAGAGCTCCATTGGCAAAGTGCCAGTGTTCTCTATTCGAAAAGTTTGCTGAACAGGTGCCGTCCCCACCAATCGATCTGCTGGGCGCGGGATATTTGCGCCATGTGCAAGAATCGTTAGAGGCTCTTGTATCTGCACTCTTAGTTGAGGTCTTCGTCGATCAATCGCCAAAACGCTGCTTCTCGTAGGAAGCGCCTGCCAATTGCCCGCCAAATCTCTGCCAATCACACAAAGGACATTGTCCGTGAAAGAAAGATCGCTCGAGATTGGCGTGAAACGATATGAACTAGAGACGCTGCGTTCTGCTTGTGCCGAGAAGTCAGTGACTCCGGTGCAGTTTCTGCCTTCGCGCAGGATCACTTTATAGTGTGTGACGTCCACTCCAGAAATGCTCGCTTCTCGCGGAGAAAAGTCTGTTGAAGGGCTGACTCCCAAGTTGCCGACGGCTGCTTGAGGTGCATTTGTATCTGTGACGAGGACGGGACTTAGGCTCACCAAGGTCTGATAGTTTCCAACGGCATCACGCCCTAAAGCGCAAACGATGACACTGACATTGGCGCTGGGGGTAAATGTGAATGGAGTTTCGATGCTTCTTTCGGGCGCACCACTGACTTGGCCGACGGTGCACGAAGTTGCATTGAGAGCGATGGCTTTGTAGTGAGTCACTTCAGGTCCGGAGAGAGTAAGCGTTCGCATCGAGAGATTGTTTGTTGGACTGACACCGAGTCCGCTCGCATCGATTTGAATATTAGCCGGAGGTGTCGTGTCTGTGACCAGAACGCGGCTCGCCGTGGGTGTAGCCTGTTCATTCCCTGCGATATCAAGTCCAATCGCACACACAATATTGGGACCATTGGCTTGTGCAGTGAAGGCAAAGCTTTGGCTGACGGGAATAGCAGTGACGCCAGAAAAGTCAGCGCCATTGCAATTATCGCTGGGGAGGTGCCGAGCTTTTACTGTCGCGACATCTGTCCCAGAGAAGCTGACACTTCTTGAGAGGGTGCGTGACGGCGAAGGCGAAAGAGAAGAATCCTCAATGATGACGGTGGGTGCTGCGACATCAATCACAAGCACACTGCTCTGACTCACTTGAGTTTGATAGTTACCGGCTTGGTCTCGACCGATGGCGCAAACGATGTTGGAAGCGTTTGCGATAGGTGTGAAAGTAAAGCTCTCGGTGATCGCGACTTCTGGAGCACCGATGAGATCTTGAAGGGTACAAAGCGTTGAGGTGCGATGAATGGCCTTATAGTGAGTAAGGCCTCCCATCAAAAAGCTAATTGTTCGGGGCAGAAGACTGCGCGAAGGACTCGCACCAAGTCCCGTAGAGTTAATCACAATTGATGCGGGCGGTACGGTGTCGATCACGAGAACTCGACTCGAAATCGGCGTGGTCTGTTGATTGCCAGCAGCATCAATTCCAAGTGCACAGACAATATTGGATGCGTTTTCGGTTGGGATAAAGCTAAAGGCTTCTGTGATGCTTCGAGTCGCAACGCCCGTGAAATCCGCACCTGAACAACTGCCCGAAGACCGTGCAATGGCTTTGTAGTGAGTGGCATCATTGCTCAAAAACTGAATACTGCGAGCAGAAAGATCATTGGACGGAGACGGCATCATGGAACTGTCCATCACAGTGAGACTGGGGGCGATGGTATCAATCACCAAAACAGAACTCAGACTGATTGAGACTTGATAGTTTCCAATCGCATCTCGACCAATGGCACACACAACATTGGGAGAGTTTGTGGTTGGAAAAAAACTAAAGGGAAGAGCGATCTCTCGTTCGGCGACTTGCGCGAGATCAGCGAGACTGCAGGTGGTGGAAGCGCGAGCGATGGCCTTATAGTGAGTGAGACCCGTTCCCGAAAGCGTCACGCTTCGAGCCGTGAGACTTCGACTGGGACTCGCACCAAGTCCTGTAGAGTCGATCTGAACAAAAGCGGGCGAAATCGTATCAATGACCAAAACTCGGCTCGCTGTCGGAGTTTCTTGTTGATTGCCGAGCGCATCGAGACCTACAGCGCAAATGATGTTTGGCGAGTTATTCGTAGGAGTGAATGTAAATGAGCTGCTGACTGCTTGAGCGTTGACGCCAGAGAAGTTTGCCGAAGAGCAATCCGAAGCCGATCGGTGCAGGACTTTCACTTGCACAACCTCTAAGCCCGAAAAGTTCACTGTTCTCGGTGAGAGATTGTTTGACGGTGAGGGAGCAAGGGATGAGTCAGCAATCGCCACAACGGGGCTCAGCGTATCTGTCACAAGCACAGCACTTTGACTGATTTGTGTCTGGTAGTTTCCCGCCTCATCTCGACCAATCGCGCAGAGAATGTTTGAGGTATTCGCAGTTGGAGTAAACAAAAAGGGTTCGGAGATCCGTCGCTCAGGTGTCGTCGTAAAGTTAACTGAGCTACAGTCTTCTCCGATTCGAGCGATGGCTTTGTAATGAGTGATTTCGGATCCAGAGAGCTGCACGCTTCGGGCCGAGAGAATATTTGTAGGGCTGGCGCCCAAATCCTGATTTCGAATCTGAATGGCCTGTGGACTTTGTGTGTCTATTCTCAAAACTCGACTGGCCACTGGTGAATTTTGAATCTGACTTTGTGAGAGCCCCCAAGCACAGACGATGTTGGCGCCCTCGGTAGGAGTGAATGTGAATTCTTCAGCGATGGCGTGCGCCGTCAAAGAGGAAGGATCAGCATTCGTGCAATCATTAGCGGCTAAAGCAATCGCTTTATACTCAGTGACATTCTGCCCCCCAAAATTAAGGCGTTGCGCAAGAATCTGATTGCTCGGACTCTCGGACCATGAGGTGTAGATGATTTCAATTTGAGGGGACGAGTCTTCCGTCGGTTGCTGGTTGGGTAATTGTTGTGATTGAGGAGCATTCTTAGTTTGTTGAGACGTCACAGGAACACTTCCGCCGCAACCGGCAATCAGAATCCCAAGACTCAGAAGCTTTAAAAAATATCGGTCAGAACCGCCCATAAAACACCTCGCAGGGTAAGGGATTGCAATCACTATGCCCTTTAGGAGGCCCGGATTTGTCAAAAAACATAGGAATATCAATATGTTAAATTGACAATTTGGAGCGCTCAGGTGATCACAAAATGTGATCGGGCGCGAAAGGGAATGAAGCTCTGAAATCTTTTCGTGCTCCGACGAAGAGGCGACTGCTATTATTGGCGCGATTGATTGATGTAATTCAGATGAAAAGCGAACGAATCTCCGCCCTCAAAGCCGCACTTCGGCAGAGAGTGCTGGTCATTGATGGTCCTACAGGAACCGCCGTTCATAAATTGAATCTTAAAGCAGAGGATTACGGCGGTCCGGATCAGGAAGGCTGTTGCGAAAACCTCGCCATGACGCGACCAGAGATTTTGACCACGGTGGTCGAAGATTATTTGAGAGTCGGCGCAGATATCGCAAAGACCGGGACTTTTAGTGGGACTCCTCTCGTGCTGGCAGAATTTTCGCTGGGAGATAAAGCTTATCAGATCAATAAAAAAATCGCGGAGCTCACACGCCAGGCTGCGGATCGATTTTCGACCGCCCAAAAGCCTCGATGGGTCGCGGGTTCTATTGGTCCAACGACCAAAGCCATTTCAGTTACCGGTGGAATCACGTTTGAAGAACTCGTTTCTAATTTTGAAGTCCAAGCCGAGGGACTTTATGACGGCGGCATTGATTATTTTTTGATTGAAACCTGCCAAGACACGCGAAATATCAAAGCGGCTCTCCTCGCTATTGATCGAGTAAACGCAAAAAAAGGTTTTGCTCTTCCTGCTGCTGTCAGCGGAACAATTGAGCCCATGGGAACTATGCTCGCGGGTCAGTCGGCCGAAGCTCTTTCCGTTTCGCTTCATCATCGAGATCTGTTGTACATCGGCCTCAATTGCGCCACCGGTCCCGAATTTATGACGGAGCATATTCGTGCTCTGGCTAATCTCTCTCCTTGGCCGATTGCTTGCGCGCCCAATGCGGGATTGCCTGATGAAGAAGGCCGCTACCTTGAAACACCTGAGATGATGTCTCGAGTGCTCAAAGCGTTTGGAGACAAAGGATGGCTCAATCTGATTGGGGGCTGCTGCGGAACAACAGTCAGTCATATTGAGGCTTTTGCGCGCCTGGCGCCGCAGCTCAAACCTCGCAGTCTTCCTGATCTCAAAGACAGATCATTTCTTTCGGGTATCGAGCTTTTGGAAGTCAGCGAAGATGTTCGTCCTGTACTTGTCGGAGAACGAACGAATGTGATCGGAAGCCGAAAGTTCAAGCAACTCATTGCCGAAGGAAAGTGGGAAGAGGGCACAGAGATCGCGAGACGGCAAATCAAGAATCAGGCGCAAATCATTGATGTCTGCCTCGCGGATCCCGACCGAGATGAAATGTCTGACATGAAGACATTTCTCGAAATTCTCATCAAAAAAATCACCACTCCTTTGATGATCGACTCCACGGACGCGGCGGTGATCAAAGAATCTCTGACCTATTCTCAGGGCAAGGCCATTATCAATTCGATCAATCTTGAGGACGGGGAGGAGCGCTTCGAAAGTGTTTGCCCGATGGCTCGGCAATTTGGGGCGGCAGTGATTGTCGGCACCATCGATGATGATCCCCAGCAAGGAATGGGCGTAAGCCTTGAGCGAAAACTCGAGATAGCGGAGCGTTCTTTTCAACTACTGACGACGAAGTATGGAATTCCCAAAGAGGATATCTATTGGGATGCGCTCGTATTTCCGTGCGGCACAGGTGATCCTCAATATGTGGGAAGTGCCGTGCATACGATCAACGCTGTCCGCGCGCTCAAAGAAAAGTTTCCGGGGACCAAAACAGTATTGGGGGTTTCAAATATTTCTTTCGGACTTCCCCAAGCGGGTCGAGAGGTTCTTAACTCGGTTTTTTTATATCACTGCACCAAGGCAGGGCTTGATTTGGCGATTGTGAACTCCGAAAAACTCGAGCGATTTGCAGAAATTCCCGAAGTCGAGATCCAGCTCTGCGATGATTTGCTCTACAATAGAGGCGCCGATCCTATTAAGGCTTTCAATGAATATTTTGGGCAGCGTTCGACGAAGAAGAGAGAGCCCAAAGAAAATCTCAAGCTCGAAGAGCGCCTGCCTCGTTACATCATCGAAGGTTCTAAAGATGGGTTGGTTGCTGATTTGGACGAAGCACTCCAAACACTCAAGCCCTTAGAGATTATCAATGGCCCGCTGATGGCAGGAATGGATGAAGTAGGAAAGCTTTTTAACGAAAACAAGCTCATCGTCGCAGAAGTCCTGCAAAGTGCCGAGGCGATGAAAGCCGCTGTCAATCACCTCAAGCCTCTCATGGAGAAGTCGGCGGCGAGCTTGCGTGGGCGAGTGGTACTCGCCACAGTGAAGGGCGATGTCCACGATATCGGAAAAAATCTTGTCGAGATCATTCTTTCCAACAACGGATTTGAGGTCATCAATTTGGGGATCAAGATTCCATCTGCTGATTTGATCGAAGCCAATAAAAAGTACAAACCTCAGATCATTGGTCTTTCGGGACTGCTCGTCAAAAGTGCACAGCAGATGGTGGAGACGGCATCGGATATGGCATCCGCGGGAATTGGAACACCCATCTTGGTCGGTGGAGCTGCGCTCTCTCGAAATTTTGTGGATCGCAAAATTGCTCCTGCCTATACGACGGGGACTGTGGAATACGCCAATGATGCGATGGATGGCCTTGAACTCGCCAAGCAGATTGTTGAGGATGATAAATTTGAAGGCCTCAAGAAAAAGATTTCTGCACGAAGAATCGCGCTGGCAGCGACAAAATCTATTGCTGTGGTCGCTGGACCTGCGACGGAGGCTCGATCGGCTTCTGTCAGTATTATCGATTCTCCAGTGCGCCCCCCTGATTTTGATCGCCATATTCTCAAACTTCCGCTCGATCAAGTTTGGCCGTGGATCAATCCGCTCATGCTCTTTGGCAAGCATTTGGGCGTGAACGGTCAGCACATCAGAGCGTTTGAAGATTCTCAAAAAGCAAGAGAGCTCAGAGAAGATGCGGGGTTTCAAAAGGCACTGCAGATTAGGGATTTGATGGAAGAGGTAAAAGCCGAATCCAAAAAGTGGATGAGTGCTCAATCCGTCTATCAATATGTGCGCGCAGAGTCCGTGGGGAACTCTTTGCGATTTTGGAATCCTTCGACGTCGATGTCCAAGGTGGAGTGGAAGTTTCAGCGGCAGCAGGGAGGAGAAGGATATTGCCTTTCGGATTTTGTAAATCCTGCTGATGCAGCCGCAGATCATATTTGTCTCTTCGTCACATCTGCGCAAGGGCCTGCGCGTGAAATGAGTGATGAATACAAAGCAAAAGGAGAGTATCTCAAATCGCACGCCCTCCTTTCGCTCGCTTTAGAAACAGCCGAAGCCGCAGCAGAGTTTTTGCATTCGCGAATTCGAGCGCAGTGGGGATTTGCTGATGATCCTGAGATGACGATGATGGCTCGATTCCAAGCTCGATATCGAGGGAAGCGTTATAGCTTTGGATATCCTGCGTGCCCTGAACTCGAATATCAGAAAGAACTCTTTGAATTTCTAAAGCCTCAAGAAATCGGGGTCGAGCTCACGGACGGCTTTATGATGGCGCCCGAAAGTTCAGTCTCTGCAATTGTGTTTTCTCATCCGCAGGCTGTCTACTTTGGGGTCAAGTCAGCCACTGCTGCGTAAATCGCAGCCGCTACGGCAGTGATGTTCGTCGAGCTACAATGAACAGCCCTGGGGGAATATTTTGTTTACGCATCTTGGGCATTTTTTTGGCCTGAGGATCGGCAATAAAAAACCCGCGGTGTTTTGCACCGCGGGTTCTCAAGAACATCTGAGATATTCTTTAAATTAGAACGTATAACCGGCGTTCAAACCAAAAGCGATCGAGGTTGTATCTCGGCTTTCGGTATCCAGAGGAATGCTGCCGTAAAGAGCGGCGCGCATATTCTCGTAGCTGCCAGAAATCGAAGGAGCAATCGCGTGGCGATATTTTTTATCACCAAACACCAAGCTCGTTCCACCTGCAGCATTGTACTCAGCATTGAGTTCAACACTCTGAGTGGCGTGCCAGCTGAGACCGAGTTGTCCGGTCATTGTGTGACCGTTTTTCTTAGTCGCAGCGTTGGGGAGACCTTCGCTTGCGCGCATAAAGCCATAGCCCACATTGCCCTTCATGGTGAACTGATCGCTCATCATATAACCACCAAATGTACCGGCACCGGTCCAGGTCTTGGAGGCATATTTGTAGAGATCCGTCGTGGGGTTAGCCAAAGCAACGCTGTTACCTTCATCTTTTCGAGATGTCGGCGCCCAGCCCGTCAAGCTCATATGATATCCCCATGTCGTGCCGCGATCAGCCGTAGGAATTTCATTCACCCAACCCAAGGTAATGCCAATGTTTCCAAGAGCGTTACGTTTGGTATTGCTCGATGTGAGTTCTTCCGAAGACATAAAGAAAGGAAGATTCACGCCAAGAGGTGTGTTCTCGGTGATGTTGTAATTTCCGCGAACTTCCAAAGCCGCAATATTGGCCTTGTCGTTTCCAGCTACAAACGCACCTGATTTGACCATGGTGTCTTGAAAGTTAAGTGTGATGTTGTTGTCGGGCTTTAAGTTCTCACCGACATAATAGGGAGTTGCAGCATTCACGCTAGAGGTCAGCGCAATAGCAGCAATCGCAAGAGCGAATTTCATTTGAACGACTCCTTTTAGTACGGGAGTTTCGGGGGCCCGTACGACCTTGATTTTGTTAATCTTAAATCCCAAAACTGCAGCTATAGAGTTCCTGCTCTCTCGGGCCGCTGTCAATCGATTCACCAGATATTTTGGTGCGTCAGACGCCGCATTGCGGCTTGATAAGCAATTGCTTTTACTTTGCTTTGGCTTAGAGCTTCAGTCTCGCACTTCGACTTTAGTCCGTAGTAGTACGATCCCAATTCATCGACCCAAAACTCACCTTTAAAAGGCCAAAACTGAACCATGCGATCAAAGTCTACATCTCCGAGGTCGATAATTTTGACTTTCGCTTGCTCCTCAGGAGGAATTCCCAAAAGTTGATTGGCCGCGGCTTGAAGAATCTCAATGGCGATCATGTCCATCTGTGCGAGCACATCGGAGACCAATTTATCGGCCGTTCTTAAGACTCTTGAACCTTCGCTCACAAGCTGAGTTTTGACATGCGCCAAGGCTTGACTGGTCAGAGCCGCTTCTCTTCGTCCTCCCAAAGATCGAAGTTCTGCTTCGAGTCCCAGTTTTGCTCTGAGTGCAGAACGAAATCGAGAATCTGCTACTAAAGCTCCGAGAATTCGAGGATGCACACCCTTCAAAATGCGCTGATCAAAGAGCCACGATTTGGGATCTCGATTTTGAAGTTCCTTAATTTGTCTTTGAATGGGCTCCCAAGATCTTTTGGTTTCTTGAGCTGTGGCCGTCGCGCGATCAAAGTAACAAAGCTGAAAAAACGCCGCCGCTCTGACGACCATCGCCTCAGGATAAAATGCGGATTCAAAGTAAGGAGACTGAAATGTCAAAGTCGCGCCGAGCGCTCCATTCATGTCGCCGTTGAGATAAAACGACCAGCCTTTTTCAAAGACAGCTTGAAAGAACTCAGACTCAAGTTGGCGCACCTGATTGTAGTGATAAATCGCCTGAGTATAGTCCTCAATCTCGTGAAACACTCTCGCCGCTCCCATAAAGGCCAAGTTCGTGAGTCGTCGAGAGTCAAGATCATGCCGATTGTCGATGAGTTGGCGAAAGGATTCGAGAGATTGTTGGTATCGGCCTTGGGCAGCATCGAGAGCTCCTCGGAGATACTTTTTTTCGGAAGCAAAACCTTGAATCGTTCGCAATTTCTGCTCGGCTGTGGCGTAGTCGCTGGCTTCAATCGCTCGAGCGGCGTCTCTTAAATTGATGAGTTCCATCACCGCGCGCTGACGAGCCGGCTCCATATCCAAAAAGAAATCAATCTCATTGGAGTAGGCTTCTCTCAAAGGGCCGGAATTTCCCGCTCGAGCGTCGAGCACTAGAGCCGTGAGCGGGGCCATCCCGCGAATATTGTCTCCATTGGCCCACAAGAGGGTGGGCATCAAAACTGAGATGGCGATGAGTTTTTTGAGCATCAAATCAATAGTTCTGTCTGAATGGCATCAAGACAGAAACTCCCCCCGTGATTGCATAATTGTGGCGAACAGATTCTGACGACACAGAGCCTGCCGCATTGTTGCGAAGGTACATATAGTCTCGGAATTCGACTTTGGCCGACAGCCACTCGTTGATAAAAAAACGCTGACCTACACCGAGGTTCGCCATAAAGGATGTTCCGTTGGCAAGGCCCTCATATCTCACCACTCCGCCGCCACCCAAAACATAGATGTCAAAGTTCATCACTGCCCAAGTAAAAAGACTCACTTTTCCATAGAGGGGCGAAAACGTCAGCGAGGCCTGATACATATAGAGCTTTTCGTCATCGCTAAATTGAAACCCAATTCCACCAAGGCCCGCCTCGATGCCCGCATTTTCAAAAAAATGGTACTGATAGGTAAAGTTGGTGAGGGCATAGCCATCATAATTGAGGATTCCTCCCAAATTAAACCCCACCTCATGCCGACCTTCTTTTGTATAAAGCTTTTTGTGAATGCTATGGATATCATCTCGATCATAGAGCTTTAGTTGATCTTGAAAACTGTCTTGGCTAAATCCTGGACGGTTAAGCAAGAACAGTGTGCTAAAAGTAAGGACAAAAAACGCCAAACGAAACATGCCCTGATTCTATTATGAAGAAGAAAGCGAACCAAGCTAATGTTGATGGTCCTGCAGAGACAAAATTGCAGGATTTTAAGACCTCAAGTGGGGTGGATGTTCAAGGAATTTATGGCTCCGAAGCGGCGGGGGTGTTTCCATTCACACGAGGGCCTTACAAAACCATGTATCGAACACGTCCGTGGACGATGCGGCAGTATAGTGGTTTTGGAAGTGCCAAAGAAACCAACCAGCGCTTTCATTATCTTCTCAAGAACGGGCAAACGGGACTGAGCTGTGCTTTCGATTTGCCGACTCAAATGGGCTATGACTCCGACCATGCGATGGCCGAAGGTGAAGTCGGTCGAGTCGGTGTGGCGATTTCGACCATCGAGGATATGGAGTTGCTCCTCAAAGGACTTCCTCTCGGAGAAATTTCTACATCGATGACGATCAATTCGACGGGTGCAACGTTATTGGCACTTTATGTCGCTGTCGCCGAAGGCAAAAAAATCTCGCCCTCTGCACTGAGAGGCACGATTCAAAATGATATCCTCAAAGAATACGTCGCCCGAGGGACGTTTATTTATCCGCCAGAATTTTCTCTCAAGCTCGTGGCGGATACGTTTCGATTTGCCAACCAAAAGGTACCCAAATGGAATCCGATCAGCATCAGTGGTTATCATATTCGCGAAGCGGGATGCACGGCTGCGCAAGAAATCGCTTTTACTCTTTGCAATGCTTTTGCGTATGTCGATGCGGCTCTCAAAGCGGGCCTGGCGCTCGAGGCTTTTGTTCCTCGATTGTCGTTCTTTTTTAACGTGCACAATAATTTTTTCGAAGAGATTGCAAAGTTTAGAATTGCTCGAAAGCTCTATGCTCTAGAGATGCAAAAGCGATTTGATTGTCCTCCGAATCTGTTGGCTTTGAGGTTTCATTCTCAAACAGCGGGCAGCACATTGACGGCCCAACAGCCGATCAACAATGCCATTCGAGTTGCTTATCAAGCGATGGCGGCGGTTCTGGGAGGCACGCAGAGCTTGCACACCAATTCTTTTGACGAAGCACTGTCTTTACCCACCGAGCAAAGTGCGCTGTTGGCTTTGCGAACTCAGCAGATTTTGGCAGATGAAACGGGAGTCACTTGGACGGCAGATCCTTTAGCTGGATCTTATTTTATGGAAGATTTGTCCCGTCAACTCGAAGAGAAGTCCTTGAGTTATATCAAGCGAATCGACGAACTGGGCGGAATGCTCAAAGCGATTCAGACGGGTTATGTTCAGCGAGAAATCCAAAATGCTGCCTTTGAAGCGCAAAAGAAAATAGATTCCGGCGAGCAAAAAGTAGTCGGAGTAAATTCGTATGTAATGCAAGAGCCACCGCTCAAGAACCTTCACAAGCTCAACCAGGCCGTCGTGAAGGACCAACTGAAGCGATTGAAAGCATTTAAGGCAAAGCGAAAGGCTTCCGCGATTGATGCGGCATTAAAGGCGATTCGATCTGAAGCAGTCAGGCTCAATGCGGGAGAACCGGCTGAGGTCTGCGAAAAAATTGTCAGCGCCGTACGCGCTCGATGTACCTTGGGCGAGATTGC
>CAZUTA010000003.1:0-57317 GCA_964622975.1 uncultured Bacteriovoracaceae bacterium
ATGCCGTTGAGTCCGTCAAGAACGAGCCTCTTACTGACGAAGATACAGCCAAAGTAAGGCCTGAGGATTTTAAGCAGCCAGTGAAAACAGATGCTGTTCGTGCGGAAAGCGCGCCTCCTGTTCAGGGGGCCGCACCTGTCTCCGATGAAAAGCTCGAAGCTCTCGTGAAAACTGAAGTTCAGGCGTGGCTACAGACAAATTTGGCTCCCCTTGCTGAGCGCCTTCTCAAAGAAGAGATCTCCAAGCTGACAAAGAACTCCTAAGCTCAGATCACCGACAGACTCTTTTGGGTATTTCCGTTGCATAAATCGTCGATCCCCTATGCAAAAAGCTGCAAATGCGAGCGGAGCTTGCTTTGTCGAAAATTAAGATGTGGCCGATGAGTGGCCGCATGAAGTGGCATTAAATTGGGGGAGAGAAGGTTGCCATACTCAGAGGCACTCAGTTTGCACCTCAGATCAAGCATGGGAGGACGATTTATGAAACATCAACTTTTGTTACTCAGTCTCGGATTCATCGCAACTTTAACCAGTGTCAGTGCACGGCCTGCAGCAACGGTGCCTACTGATGATACTGAGGTCTCGGATCTTGCGTGTCATTCGGCATGTGAAAAACGGCGCAACATTGAACTTACCGAAAGCGATATTCAACTCTCCCGAGAAGGGAACCAGTGTGTCTATGACCACTGGAGAAGAATTTTAGAGATTCCAGAAGAACAAAGACCGGTGGCCTGCCAGGGCTTTCAAACGCAACGGTCATTGGACGATTGTTTGCACAGAGAATGTGTAAACAGCACAACTGCCGGTTGCATTATCTGGAGATACTCAAAGGATGAAGGCAATGAATGCATTTCAAATGCGGTAGATCGTAGATTCAAGCGAGATGCTGAGATTGAAGAGAGATTTAATATATGTGCAGCAAGCTGTGTGCAACCGGATAGTATTCCGCAGATCTTTGAAGACTAACACATACAACGGGAGTAAATCACTCCTGGTTGTGAGTCTTAAGTCTTTTCCATACGACGAACTGAGTTCGACACAAGATGAAGGTTTTGCTCTCATCGAAAGAGGAGAGACGCCTCCGTTTTTTGTGACTGCGGATCGACAGACCAAGGGTCGTGGTCGAATGCAGCGAACTTGGCATAGCGAATCCGGGCGCTCACTCACAATGACTTTGATGATCCAAATGCCCGCTCACTCGATGCCGGGACTCTCAGCCGTTGTTGGCTTGTCGATCTTGGAGGTTTTAGAAAATGAGAACCTCAAACTCAAGTGGCCCAATGATTTGATGCTCAATGATCAAAAGGTCGGCGGAATTTTGATCGAATCCCGAAGCCACGGAAACCTTGCGGACATTGCCATTGGGATTGGACTCAATCTCTTTTCGCTTGAAGGTGCGGACTACAAATCGCTGGAGCAGAATGTCTCAGCACTTTCTGTTGCCGAATCCGTTTTAAAGTATGCGAAGGAGTTGGAAGCGAAGGGTTTTGCTCGGTCTAAGTCAAAATACGAATCCAAATTGTGGCGTCTTCATGAAGTTGTAGATTTCAGTGTTCAAGGCCAAGTTCATAAGGTTCGAATCATGGGGATCGATGAAATGGGTTTTCTTTTGACTGAGTCCGGTGGAAAGTTAGTCATTAATTTGGATGGAGAAATCCTTTTTGAGTAAGCGGATTACATTTCTCAAGATAGGCAACTCACGCCTGACAGCAATGCGCGGCAGACAAAAAGTTTATGCCGCTTCTTCTCGTCAGGGGCTCAAGAGCCTTAAAGAATTTCTAAGGGGGCAGATCATTTTTGCGAGCGTGGTTCCCTCTTTGACGCGAGAGCTTGAGAAAATATTTCGCTCTGCCATTGAGATTAAAGTCTCAGATTTTCCCATGAAGATGCCGTATACAAAAGGCTTAGGTGTGGATCGAGCGCTCAATGTTTTTGGAGCGATGAATTTGTATCGGGGCAATCTTGTTGTTGTGGATTTTGGAACAGCGACGACGGTGGAGTTTGTCAGTCGTCAAAAAAAGTATTTGGGTGGATGGATCTTGCCGGGAACTCAGTTGATGCTTGAGTCTTTGGCGCGCGGAACGGCGGCTCTTCCTCCTCTGAAAGAGTCATCCAAACCTTCTTTGCGCGAAGGAGTGTCGACAGCTACTTGTATGGAGAGAGGTGTTCTGGCAGCTCAATCGGGAATTGTGACAAGTGCTCTCAAGCTCATGCGTCACAAGAGCAAGTCTCGCGTGACGCTCATTGTGACGGGGGGAGGATGGCTGAGATACAAGTCTCTCTTGGGGCCAGGCGTTAAGGTAGAGCCAGATCTCATCTTTGAGGGCATGAAGAGACTCGCTACAATAAAGGGATGGTCCCTGCGGTAGCTGAACTTCCGGAGAGTCTTCAAAAGATTCTCAATCCTCAGAATCCAAAAATGTTGATGGCTGTCGCCAATGGTTTGGCTCCGCTTCCTCCGCAGACACTGGTAGAGGCTTGGGTTTGTCTCATCAAAGGAACGGATCCCGCATTAGCAACTGCGGCCCAAAAGACGCTCATCAGCTTTCCCGAGAAAAACCTAATGGCCGTCATTCAGGGAGCGCTCGCAGGATGGACGCTCGGACTGCTCGCGGAGATTTTTCTTTCTTCGGAAACTATTCTCGAGGCTATTTTGCTCAATCAAGAAACTCCGGATGATGCCTTTGTGCTTGCTGCCAAATCATCGACTGAAAAAATTACTCAGCTCATCGCTAACAACCAGGAGAGAATCATTCAAGCTCCCCAGATTGTGCCGGCGCTCGAATCCAATCCCAAGAATCTCAAGAGTAATACGGATCGATTGCGACACTTCTTGGGTTTGGCGGGAATTTTTATTCCGGGAGATAAGACACCAGAGGCGGATGACGATAGTCTTAAGGGGCTTGATTTTTCGAAGCTTGAAGCAGATGGATCAGAAGAAAAGCCAGAAGATCAAAAGGACGCCGCCGTCGATGCACTCCTCAAAGCAAATTCTCGTTTGGATGATAGCCAAAGACAGAGTTTGGCCACGTACATCAGCAAAATGAATGTCGGTGGCAAAATTAAACTCGCCTTAAAAGGAAACAAAGAAGCGCGGCAGATTTTGATTCGAGATGTGAACGCGATCGTGGCGGTTTCGGTTTTGAAGTCACCTCGAATAACCGATAACGAAGTCGCCGCCTACGCACGCCTCAGAAATGTCTGCGATGATGTGATTCGGTATATGGCGAGTTTTCCGATGTTTACAAAGCATTACGACATTAAGTTTTGCTTGAGTCTGCATCCCAAAACTCCGATTCAACAGGCGATGGGATTTATCAAGTTTTTGACTCTCAAAGATCTCCAAAAGGTCAGCAAAGACCGGGGCGTTCCTACGCCCGTCAAGAAAGCCGCCAAGCAACTCCTCGAACAGAGACGAAAGTAGAATCTATTGTTTGAGAGAGTCAATTTGTGGTCGTTGAGTGGCAGGAGTCCCTTCCATTTTATTTTATTTTTTGAATCCATTGACGGACTTATTTTAAAAAAAAAGAGTTCTTGGAATGATGATGTTGTTCCTTGGGATTGTTTCCGCACTCGTATCTGATCCAGAGACATTAACAGAGAAGCGCTCTTCAGCGCCCATAGTCTTTATAGTCCGCGCGCGGGCAAATTCTAATGGTGAAGGTAAGTTGGAATACAAAAGTGAGATCTTTACAGCTCAAAGATTTCAAAAGATTTTGGGCAGACTATCACCGGAGACAGAGTTCAGAACAATTGAAGTTTCTGATTTAAGAGAACTTTCATTGAGCATTAATTCTCATCTAGATCGCAAAAGAGCGTTTCAGGGGTTGATTCTTCAGGGGCATGGTGGTGCAGATGCCTTTTATATGCCGAGGCTTGTAGGAGGTGATTCGCAGGAGAAGTGGAGGCTCTCCGGCCAGCAGATTGCTCGCCACATTCTCAATGTTGCGGAGGCCAATACCATGGCAAATACCGCGTTTGTTTATACGAATTCCTGTGCCAATTTTTATCGTGAGTCCGACAAAGACGGCGGCTTAGACAGTGAGCTCATTCAAGGACTTGTTGGCTTGACGGCGGGGGACAAACCAAAACTGGAGAACTTTGTACTTATTGGGCACCTCGGCATGGCGGGCTTCTACGAGTGGCGACGGGCGTGGTTGACGGATCGAATATTCAAGGCCCTTAAAACTGAACTGGAGGTGATTGGATGGGGTGGCGCTAAAAGCCAGTTTCAAGAAATTGGGGTTCGATCGGCTTTAGTGGCTTATGCGCTTGGGCTTGTTTCAATCCCTTTGTTGGAAGGCGCTCACGCAAGTTCCTGGGCACTTTTAGCAGGAGTTCCGCTCGCGACGATTGAATCTGTGAGGAATCTTCTGCGACTTAATTATATTGCCGTGCAAGGTCGCGCGATCATATTGGCTCGCGGTGAAGTTTTTCATGATAAGGACCTCATTATTCGGAAAGGACTGACTTTGGCGGCCACAACGAGTGCGTGTCGCTCAGCGTTGAGTCGGTTGATGAGAAAAACCTAAAAAAAAGTAAAGAGGCCCGATTATTGTTGGATCGAAAACGTTTCAGCCGGATTTCGGTAGAACGGCAGGACCCTCGACAAAACTGGCGGAGGAGGAGGGATTCGAACCCCCGATAGAGTTGCCCCTATGCCAGTTTTCAAGACTGGTGCCTTCAACCACTCGGCCACTCCTCCACTCTGTTGCGTTCGGCTCTGCCTTCACATGCAATAGCTGGTCGCGTAGGTCTCAGTACCGATTTACTGGGATCGCTCTACTTATGCAAAACGAAATTATTTTCCTTTCGGCTTTTGGAGTGGTCCTTTAGCATTTTTTCAAATGACGATCGAAAACCTTGTTCCCGTGCGCCCCAAACCCTCTCCATGGCCTTGGCTTGGAGCCTTGTCTCTCTCCTTTATATCCATGGGTTTTGGCATGAGTGCTGAGCCGAGTTCGACGACAGCGGGGGTGAGCGCGGCTGCGGGGGGGCTTGTGGTGATCCTGTTTGGCCAAAAGTTCATTCTCGCTATCGGCAAGATTTTTCGCTCTGCCAATATGAATACCCTGATCGGTATCAGTATTTTGGCTTCGTTTGGACTCAGCATTTGGAATTGGTCGAAGGGGGATTTGCATCATCTTTATTTTGAAGCGGCCTCCTTTATTGCGGCCTTTGTACTCTTTGGCCAATACCTCGAAGGCTGGATTCTTTGGAAGATGCACCACCAAATGTCAGGGCTTGCGCTATTGCTTCCCAAAAAAGTCCGGCGGATTTCCGACAATGCCACGGAGCAAGAGATCGACATCGGGGAGATTCGCGTCGGTGATCAGTTAAAAATTTTGGTCGGAGAAAGAGTTCCCGCGGACAGTATTATTTTGTCCGATCAAGGTGCAACTTTTGATGAGAGCGTTTTGACGGGTGAGTCAAATCCTGTGACGAAACTCAAATCCGGTCATGCTGTTCAAGGGGCTCTCAATGTTGGGCAGCCCATTCTTGTTCGAGTCACTCAAATCCCTGGCCAATCGCTTTATGCCAACTTGGTTCGTGAAGTACAAACGAGTTTGAGTTCGAAGCCAGAGATTCAAAAATCCGTCGATCGGATTGCCACGATTTTTGTTCCGCTCGTTGTTTTGATCGCGGCAGCGGCGGGTTATTATTGGTGGCGCCAATCTCCGGAGACAGATCTGTTTGTGCAGACCACGATTGCGGTCCTTGTGATTGCATGTCCTTGCGCACTCGGGATGGCGACGCCTACTGCATTGTTTGCGGGAGCACTGCGAGCGGGGCGCAAAGGAATCTTGCTCAAGTCTTTGGATGCTGTGGACCGTGTGGGAGATCTGACGCAAGTGGCTTTTGATAAAACAGGAACCCTGACCGAAGGTCGTCCCAGTGTTCAGCGAGTCAAAGCGGTAGATCATGTCAGTCACACCGAAATCTTGGAATGGGCGCTCGCAGTAGAAAGAGATTCCGAACATCCCTATGCCCAAGCGATTCGCACTCATGCGCTCAAAGAAAGGGCGCGAGAGCTCCAGGCGACTGATATCAAAGTGGCATTGGGGCGAGGAGTTTGTGGGAGCGTCCAAAAGGATAAGGCCACTCATCAAGTCGTTGTCGGAAATCTCGTTTGGATGTTCGAGAACGATTTTGATTCTACTCAGGTCCCCGCAGACCTGGTTTGGGAGTCCGAAGGAACGCATGAAACCTCTATTTGGGTGGGCGTGGACAAAAAGATCCTAGGGATCATTTTTTTAGCTGATAAAATTCGCGAAGGGGTGGCAAAAACTCTCGAGGTCCTCACCAACGAAGGATTGGAAGTCGGAATGATCACAGGGGATTCGGAAGTGGTGGCCAAAGCGATGGCCAAGTCCCTCAAGCTCAAATTTATTCATGCCGGAGTTTTGCCGTCCGAAAAGGCAACCATAATAAAGCGTCTGCATACGCCCAAAAAGAAAGGTCTCGATTATTTGTATCAAAAGGTCGCGTTTGTGGGGGATGGAGTCAACGATGGCCCCGCTTTGGCGGAGGCTCATATTGGAATTTCGATGGGCAGTGGATCATCACTCGCTCAGTCGACCGCAGATGTTGTCTTACTTTCCAATGATATTCGACAGGTTCCCGCGACTCTTGAGATCTTGAGACAGACAAAGACCTTGGTGTTGCAGAATTTATTTTTGAGTTTTGGATACAACATTCTCGCCATTCCTGTTGCCGCGGGAGTTCTCTATTCATGGAAGGGGATTTTACTCAATCCCATGATCGCCGCGGGTGCGATGGCCTTGAGTAGTTTAAGTGTGCTCGGCAACTCTCTCAGAGCTTTACGTTCTTGAGCATTTGGTTATTCTAGGGGGGCTATGACGAACCATCCTTTATTGACCAATATTCTTTTGTTTGTGATTGCCGCATTACTTTTGGTGCTCGTGATTCAGAACGGAATGAATTCCAGTGCTCCTCGACCTCAGTTTGTGTCGGAATCTTCCATGCCACATTCTGGAGGAGGTCATCCTGCCGTCAATTCGGGCGCAGGACCGATGGGGCAAAATATGTTTTTCTTAGCTGTCAGAGGGTTTCCCGACGGTTGCGAAGGCAAAAAAGTTTTGGCTGATTGTGACAGTCCCGCGGCTCAGGCCGTCAAAGCAGCAATTGAGGCCCAAGTGGCAGAGGGCAAAGGACCTCGCCAAGTATTTGATTTTATTGTAGAAAAGTGGGGAGAGGGGGCTCTTACGGAGCAGGCTCAAAAGATTCGGAGCATGCGCCCTAAGAAATAGTCACTGTGAACGCCGATATCGATAAAATTCGTCGGACTCGACTTTGCAAAAATCTCCCCGAGCGAGCGTTTGAAAAGCTCATTTCTCTCATCAAGATTCGTGTGTTTCAAAACGGTGAAGACGTTTTGCAATACGGGCGTGATCGTGAGTTCGAGAAGCATTTTGGCTATGTGATTCAGGGCCGAGTCTTGTTTTTGGCGGCGGACTCAAAACCTCTTGGCGTCGTAATCAAAGATGAATTTTTTTTGGGACGCTCCTTTAGTCTGAATGATACTCCGGTCCATCGAGTGATTGCCGCGGCAGAGGGCACCCTTGTGTTTTTCTTCCCCAAAGAAGTGTTTTCTTCTCTTTCTCAAGCCAATCACGACTATGCCGAAATGCTCGAGGAGATTTACGAATCCATTTTTGAACGGGCCAAACTGATTGGTAAGGATCCAACAGCCCCAAAGACGATTCAAGATTGGATTGTGAGTCCTGATCAGGGAAAGACTCTCTCAGATTGGGTAGGCGTCATCGAAAAAAAGCGCCTGCAGGGACTCGAAAAAAAGGCCAAGGATTCGCGGCAGCGTGCAAAGCTTGTCGGTATCTGGACGATTGTTTTGATGTTTGCGGGAGTGCTTACGTACGAATCTTTGCTCAGACATTGGGAGCGAGGATATTCTTGGATCGAGAAGTGGATTCCGTATTTTAGGTTAGAAGAATTTCAGCCAGGCACGCGTTGGAATATTTTTTTGGGAATTGCGGGCTTTAGTTTTGTGATTCTTACGATGGGGCACACCTTAGTCAAAATGGGGATTCGCAAATGGCACTGGAAGGTCAATTTTCAGATGTCTCAGCAGATTCATTTGATGTTTGGAATTTTGGGGTCATATCTCATTGTCCTCCATGTAGCGTTTGGAGTTTCGGGCGTGAACATCGCTTATTGGGCGTACTATGCGGTGATGATCTCTGTCTTTACCGGATTTGTGGGGCACTTCATTAGTTCTCAGATTCCAACAAGTATTCGCGGTGAAAAGCTCCGGCTGGATTCACTCAAAGGAGAGCAGCAAAAGCTCCAGCAAAAGGCAGAGATGCTTTTGCACGATGATCAGCTTTATAAGACATCCGTCATTATGATTTCGCAGGGAGTGCCTTCAAATTTTTGGGCCAATCTCATTCAGGGGCCTCTCTTGTTTTTGAAGGCACGTCAGGTTCAGTCTTCGCTCGAAGATTTGGGAATGGGGAGTCGAGGGGCAAAGGTCGCAGCAGATCTCATTCGAAAAGAATTTCAAATGCGCCAAAAAATTAAATTTTTGGAGTTTTCCAATGCAGCCCTCAAACGATGGTTGCTGATTCATAAGCCCATTGCGTACTGCGCTTATGCGTTAGGATTCGTGCATGTGATTCTGGTACTTTTATCCCTTTGATGAACTAGCAATCTTGGTTGCCATCGTGGGCGAGTAGACTCTTCCCTTCCAGACAGAGCGAGCGCCTCGCCAGTAGCGAAGGGCCGAACTCCACGTCATCGCCATATAAAAACATCCGATGACGGGCATCAAAAATGCCCAGGCCCGACTCAATCCATAAAATCTGAGAGTGGGGGTATAAGTGATTGCCATGGCTAAATTCCCAGCGAGGAGTGTTAAAAAAACAGAGTCCGAAAATGGAAGCAACAGTCCTAATGGCGCAAAAATAAACATGGCACTCATAATGACGGTTACAAGCCCTAAGAGAGTTCGAGAATATCCAAGCTGAGTAAAGGCAGAGCGCGCCACCATATTCCAGATCGTTTCTAAATTCTCATAGGAGCGATGGCTTCGCGCGGAGCGAGTGAGAGCGACATAAGTTCTAAACCCGTGCACCTTAAAAGTCTGAGCGAGTTTGCAATCATCAATGAGAGCGTCCCTTAAAACTCCAAAGCCTCCCACCGCATCGAGGGATTTGGTCCTGAGCAAAATGCAACCTCCTGCGGCCACTCCAAATTTAAAGCGAGGATGATTTCCCCACGCAAAGGGATAGAGAAGTTTAAAGAAATAAATAAACGAAGGTATCAAAAGCTTTTCCCAAAAGGCTTGCATTCGCAGCTCGACCATCAGGGAAACAAGATCCAGGCCTTCGCGTTCCATTTTGAGTTTGAGAGCTTTAAGGATCCCCGGAAGCAAATCGATATCGGCATCGATCAACAATGTATAGGGAGTTTGTACTCGCGCTCGACCTTGCTCGAGGGCCCAGAGTTTTCCGGCCCAACCCTCAGGAAGTGGTGTCCCACCGATCACATCAACTTGAGAACCGCCTGCATTGAGGGCGAGCTCCCGAGTTTGATCAGTACTTTGATCGTCGATGACCAGGATTTTAAATTCGTCGCCCTGGCGTTTGAGTCCTTTCAGAGTTTGCTCGATCGAATCCGCTTCGTTTCGTGCAGGAATGAGAACAGTAATATCGGATAACGAAATCCCATCGCGGATCCCTACGTCCGGAAGGCTTGAGATTTCTTCGCGAGTACTCCAAGGTCTCCACGGCAAGAAGAGGATAATGCCCCAGGTCGCAGCCCCCAAGAGGGCGAGAGCTTCAAAGACTTCCAAGAAAATCATTCTCTTTGGCTAAATCATGGGCCCGAAGAGTCAAGACTAAAGGACCTCAAAACAGTTTTTCCGCGTTGAAATTCAATCTGATCGCCCTTCGCTCGATATCCATCGGCTCGGATTTCAACGAGATAGCGGCCTTCTTTGACTTTAAGATTTAATTGTCCGGTGGGATCTGCTGTTCCCACTGTGACTTCGCCGGTGTCGACATGCTTGAGGCTCACTCGTGCGCCGACGCCTCTTCCGCTCGCATCTGTCACAGTGGCTACAAAATCGGCCAATGTTTCGCCCGTTGCCTTTTTGAGTTCGATATCGACCGTCACTCGCTCACCTGGCTTCAATGACAAAAACTTACTTGAGGATTCAAATCCTTCTTTGGCAAATACCACTCGACCGGCGCTCAAGCTTCTGAAGTAACGTACAAACTTTCCATCGGCAGCTGTTTTTGATGCTCTGAAGTCTCCATTTTCTGGCATCGATATCTCAACGCCTTCCATGGGCAACTTAGTTTGCGCATCGATGACTCGACCCTGAACCGTATTAAACTCCAAATCTCTCTCGAGACCGGAGATCATTCGTTCGCGCTCTGTCAGAGATTTCTTTACCGTTTCATATTCGCGTTGATTAACGCCGACTTCTCCAGCACGTCGACCAAACTGAGAAATTCCAAATCCAAACACAGCATTCCAGAGAGGAACTGCCGGTGAAACAGGTCGAGCAATCACCGAAATCGGATGAGCCTTAAATGAGCTGATTCCAAAGTCTACGGCGCCAAAGATCTCAATATTTTTTTGAGGGAAGGGATTGCCCTTGAGTCCGAGAGTCACCCATTTGGGAGCTCGCGAAAGACTCTGGTCCATAGGCTTGTTCATCGCAAACTCTAAGCTTGGACAAAAATCTTCAAAGGGAAGTTCGATCCCAAGGCCCGTCGTAATGACTTGCGATGAATACATATCGTAGGCCAGCGCATCAAAGTCGAGCACGTAGGTGTCTGAGTCATCAAAGATTCGATCCGCATTCGCCATGCGGTAGCCCACATTAAAATGAGTTCGATAGGGGAATAGTTTTGCATCGGACTGATCGTGGGTGAGGATGAATGTGGGGGAGACATCAGGGGCATTTAAAAATCGAGTCAATCGCTGTCCCAGATTGACGGACAATGACAAACCTGCGGTGAGTCGCTGAGGTGAGAGTGACATCCATTGTCCGACATCATAAGTTCCCGTCACGGCCACACCACCGCGAACATGATTGATGGTCTGACTTCCGGCACTCAAACCTGGGCCAGTAGAGCCGACGTCAGGTTCGCTCGTGGTTCGTTTGAATCCGCCAAAAGCACTCAAGTGAATCTCGGGAAGTAGTGCATATCCAAATCCCAAAGTGGCCTCGGAAGCATCCACAGTCGAATTCTGAGAATCTTTCAGCAAATCTCTTTGGTAAAAATACTGAACTGATGTCCGAAAGTGATACTCATCTTGTTCATTGACGTCGGCAGAAAGCAGACGAAACAGTCCTTTTTGCGCGGTCAAGGTTTCGGAAGAATTTGAATCAGCGTGCAAGACATTAGAGAGACCTGTGAGAATGAATACAAGACCGACAGAAATCCATGGCTTCAACATAGAAAGAGTTTAGAATTGGCAGAGGGAGCTTTTAAAGCCTTTTTTTGACGATGAAAGATAAAGATTCAAAAGATAAGCCTGGATCTCATGATTCTGTCCTGGATCCCTCTGTCGAACCGACTTTGATCGAGGTTGAAGACCCTCTTGTAGGAAAGACGGTCGGTCGCTATCAAATCCTTGAGTATGTGGCCAAAGGCGGGACGGGCACCGTCTACAGAGCTTTGGATACTGTTCTCAATCGAGAGGTCGCCGTCAAACTCCTCCATGAGCACCTCGAATCCAAGCGTGAAATTGGTGAGCGATTCAAAAAAGAAGCGATGCTGATCGCACAAATGAGGCATCCCAATATTCTCACTGTGTTTGATCTCCTCGATTATCAAGGACGAGCCGCCCTCGTAGTGGAGTTCATGCCAGGGATTACCTTGTCGACACTCATTAAGCAGACAGAGAGAGTTCCTGAGGACTATGTCTTTATGCTGGCGTCTGAGATTCTGCAGGGACTCAAGGCCGCACACGAAAAGGGAATTATTCATCGCGATATCAAGCCAGCCAACGTACTTTTGCATCCCGATTTGGGAGTCAAGATTTCGGATTTTGGTTTGGCCAAAGTAGTGACTCATGATGATGGACTGACCAAGCAGGGGATTTTTGTAGGGACTCCGAGCTTTTCTTCCCCAGAGCAGATCGAAGGTCGTGCGGTGGATCAACGAACCGATATTTTTAGCCTCGGACTGACTCTCTATATATTGGCCACCCGCGCTCATGCCTTTAAGCAAAAGGGGGATTCAACAACGACGGTTTGGTTCAAGATCGTCAAAGGCAAATTCGAAGCGGCTCGCAATATTGACCCAACCTTATCGCCGGATTTTGAACGGATCATTAATAAGGCTCTGCAAGTGGATACGGCCAAGCGATACGCGAATGCGACAGCGATGCTAGCGGATGTCGAAGAAGTTCTCAAAAAAAGAGGTTTAGCTCCCTATGCTTCGAAGCTGAGAGACTACCTCAAATCTCCGGAAAAATTTTTGCAACCCTCGGGTCCGGCTGTCAAAGCCACAACATTCGGTCGATTGATGATGGGGGTTGGGGTTGTGATCGCTCTCGGTCTGGGCGCATTGTGGTGGATGAAAGAAGACACCCTCAAAAATTTAGAACAAGCCAGCGAAACCGAAGTCGCCACACCGACACCGACGATGGATCCTCAAGTAGAAAAATCCGTCGAAGAGCCAGCAGTTCCAGTCGTCGAACCTGAAGTGGCTGAGACGGATGCTACTGATCCCGTTCCAGAAGCTGTTCCAGTGCCAGCACCCACAAAGCCCAATCCAAAAGTCACGTCTGTCCCCAAAATTGTAGATGTGCCAGTTCCCACAGCACTCAATCTCCCCAAGCGGGCGGTCGTCATTGCGGAGTCGCTCAAGAATGTTCCTGGATATCGCTGGTCTTGGAATCAGCCGGCGAAGTTTGATCTTGCCACGAATGCCCAATTCAAAAATCCAGTGGTGACTTCGGCCAAGCAGGTTCAGGCAAGAGAAATTGGAACACTAGGACTCGGAAAGTATTTTTGGAGAGCGGGTGCGGAGTCGGGAAGTTTGGTGATTCAAACTTCTTCGGATTACAAAAAGATAAGCTGGCCAACACGACGAGCAGTGACGGTTCTTTCGCGATTTGATGATGTGGAGCTTCAAATCAATCCGTGGAATCAGGAACTCAGACTTGATTGGAGTGCGGGGCCTTCGGCGGGTTCATTTAAACTCGAAGTTGCGACAGATGAGAGCTTCAAGAATCTCTTGTTCTCCGGAAGCCTCGTCGAAAAATCCTACAAAATTCAGCGTCAGTGGACAAAAAATCAATCTGTATATTGGCGGGTTTCGTATCAGGATGAAAAAGGAAATGTATTTTTGGTCGATCCGATTCGAAAGATTAATTTGAAGGTCGAAGGGCATTTGGGTGTCTTTAGTGTGTTAGAAGCTCAAGGAGCTCCTTCGGCAAATCTCACCGTATCGGCGACAGGCAATGGCTCCCAAGCTGTCAAATGTGGCACCATCGGAAAATCAGGAATGATGCTCAAGTGGACCGAGCTCAAACGGGGATCGACGAGTTATTCGGGATCGATCCCTCAAGACGATGAGTCTCGTTGGCTGATTTGCGAATCTCAATCTACTTTTTGGATCAAGCCTCTGCGCAGATAGATAAAGGCCGAAACAAGGAGTCCCATAAGAGCGAGCCAAATGAGGCCGCCTCTTTGATTTTGGAGAGGACTCTGATCACTCATTTCGATCGTTGTACAACCCGAGATGGAGTTGCGAGCGTAGCTGGCGGACCTTGATCCGGCAAAGAATGCTGTTGTGGCATTGGTCTCCACCATAGTTTCATTGCCCTGAACATCTACAAACTTGAGTTGCAATTGCAAATCAGGATGGTGACCTGAGAAGTACGCAAGAGAGTTCCATACGACAGAATACTGCGGCGAATCCGATCCAGCAGTTGTCGCAAAAAAGTCTGAGTTTCCACTAATGGACTGATCATTCACAGAAATCCACTGAGAGACTTCGGAGTTCTTAAAAGAAAGTCCTGTGAGGCTGACACCATCCGATTGTCGATCAATGATCTGAAAATCAATTTTGATCATATTCACTTCATTCGGATCATTCGTAATCGTGAGATTTTGGATCACAGGCTTGTTGTTGAGAGTTTGAGTGCAAAGATGTGACTGTGCCCCACCGCCCTGCGCGAGAGGGTCTTCGTCAATGGCGGTCACACTAAAGCAATATGTTGTATTGGTCAGAAGCCCATCAAAAACCATTTGTGTTTCGGAGGCGTCAATTTGTCTTGAGTCTGTATTACTGTTAAAAATTGGAGATCCTTCGGCATTAAATGCGTTAGAGGCTTTGACGATGTACGCCAAGGGTTGTTGCGACTGGCCATTGGCCTGCGGCGGTTGCCACTCGACGCGAACAGAGGTGCCGTCTTCCTGAGGTGTGACGGCCGTGACACCATCAAAAGCGGTGAAGGTGAATGCACTTCCACTTTCGATACAATCGGGTTCATTGGGATTGGGAGCGTTGAGTGGATTGGAGTCCTCAAAGCGACCGGAATTATCCATGAGACAAGTTTTGATACAAATGTCTTCACCCAAATTGATATTGTTGAGTGTGCCGATGGGCAGACAGTTATTGATTCCTTGCGAAGGAATCGTCACGGGAGCCAGAGCATTGACTGGTCGTGAAATCGCTTGAGACTGAAGCTGATAGTTTTCGTTGGAGCACAAGACTCCAGGAGTCCGCGGTTTGACCTGAATCAGCGCAATCATATCCGGAGAGTTTTCGTAATAATCTGTGATCGCTGCATTGTTATACTGATGAAAATATCCTGCGGAGTTAATATTACAGAGGTAGCCTTCAGCACTTTCGCCATTGAGGAGACTCACAAACTGGACACGCTGCTGGTAGGGTCCTGTTCCACCGTCTTGAGCGAGTGAGCGTTTGGGGCCTTTGAGATCGCCAAACGAAACAGCATTTGATCGTGGGCTCTCGAGAGAATTGCTCACTGTCGTGACAAAGTAAGAGACGCCATTCTCATTGGCCGTCACAGAGGGATCTTGAAACGTCATCCAACCGTTGCTGAAGACAGCTGGAGTTTCGATCAGAAAGTAGGGTTTGTTTTGAAACTTCACTCGTGGATCATTTTGGACAACGTCTTCAAGCCCAGCTCGACGATAGACTCGATAGTTGTTTGAGGCGGTGAAGTTTCCGACAGGAAGCCATTTGAGAGCGCCAAGACTTTCGCCATTTTTTTGCAACGCGGGAGGCAAGAGTTGGCCAGCCATTCCCGAATCATAATAATAGATGACTGAAAGAGAGGCAGGACTCAGTTCTGCAGAGCCTTGGCGGCGTTGACGTGCGTAGTACTCTCGCGCTCCCGATTGCGTGCCGAAGGCGGTGACATCAACAGCGATTTCAAACTGACCACTCGGACTGGAGCCAATCAGAATCTGTCCGATCTCAACATCACCTTGTGGGCGTTTGAGATAAAAGATTCCCGTTGCTCCGACTTCGCCGTTGTAGGCGCCCAAAATTATCTGTTGGTTTCCGGCCGGTGATTCGGCCGTGGTCGCAGGCAGAGTATAGAGATTCTCGGGAGCTTCTGCGGTGGCGGTCGTGGTCGTAAACTGCGAAGTGGAGGAAAAGACTTCGGGATTTCCGTTCACCACAGAACTCACGCACCAACGGTAGTCGGTGAGAGGTTGAAGAGCTGATGCAATTTGCAAACTCGTTCCTACCAGTCCAAATCCGACAATTTGGTTGAGACTACAGGTCGTGTTTGTTCCGAGTCGGACATTGTATGTAACGCCGCAACCTTGTTGTGCCGAGACGGGCGTCCACGAAAGCAGAGGAAAAAGCGAAACATTGCTTGAGCCGTTAGCGGGATTGATGAGGTTACTTGCGGGAGGGGCACTGCAAGCCGCTCCGGTTACTGTGAGAGTCGATGCGGCTGAGAGGATTCCAGTCGGACTCGCGGTATTGATGACGTTCACTCGAAACTGAGCTCCATTGTCCGAGGCAAATGTGAGATTGGAGAGATTGAGTGTGTGACTCAACTGACTCGTATTTACGGCAGCTCCAAAGTTGACGAAGGAAGATCCGCCAGGGGCCTTTCGTTGCCACTGGTAAGTCACGGGAATCGTCGTTGTTGAACTTAAATTAGCTGTGATACTCGCCGATCCATTTTCACTCACCGTAAAGTTAGTCGGCACAGTGGAGATCGAATTGATGACAGGCGCGCGAGGAGTCACGGTCAAAAGAGCGGCATTCGATGTCGCCGAACCATTGCCTGTCACCGTTACGCGATATTGATTTCCATTCATCGTATAAAGTGCCTGAAACTGACAAATCGCTGTAGTGCAACCAGGGATTGTTGTCCAAGAGGGAGAGTTTGCAGCGCAAGGCTGTCCTGCATCACAGCGCTGCCAAGCATAAGTGACTCCGGTCGCAGGATTTGAAAGAACGCTAAACGCCACTTGGTCGTAATCATTGACCGTCTGGGAGCTCGGCGGAGTTACTATACTGACCGTCGGTGGAGGTGCATTAGTCGCCGCGACTGTAAAGGTAGATGAAATCGGGCCACCTGTTGCGGACTGGCCTGTCACCTGATTGTTAGAAGTGTTTTGAACCGTCAAACGAACATCCCAAACGCCTACTTGAAAAGGAAAGACCACGAATGAAGCTGTGGAGATGGTGGCCCAATTGTTTTGTCCTGTGGGGCTGATTTGCCAAGAGTAATTCAAACTTGTGGCGTCCAGAGGATAAACGGTTGGAAAGAGCGAGAGCGGATTGCCCGCAGTGATCGGGAGTGGATTGGCTGGAAGATTTGTCGGGAGACCCAAGATTTCAAAAGGTCTCTGAGGTTTTACATCCACAATAAAAGTCTGCGAGTAATAAATATTGTTAGATTGGTCAGTGACTTTGAGCCGGTACTCTCCCGCATCAGAAAAAACCAATCCATCATAACTCGGCTGACTGTATTGATCGTCGTGATAAAAATAGAGTTCGTCTGAGTAGTCTTCGCCGGTGTATCGATTGGGATTGGAAGGAACATTAGCCCACTGGGCCTGGGAGTTGGCACGCTTTTGCCACTGAAGCGATTGGATGGAGTTTCCATTGCTGGCGACAGCTGTGGCTCTCAGTGAGAGGCCGCCCTTCACGATCGCAGTGGGTTGAAGAGGAATGTCGATCTGTTGAGATTCGTATCCTGCGAGATTTCCCGTATAGTATCCGGAGTTGGGATTTCTGACCTTTGAATATTCATCAGGGAAGGTGACGGATCCCGCAATAATATCGATATCAAATGAATTGCTCAGGAGGGGGCTTGCGAGATTTCCTTCACAAGGGAGATAGGTCACTTTCAGTCGATAAACGCCTTCTTCATTGGCGGGCAAAAGTGTCGGATCATAGTCATAGTAATAATCCAGATTGAATGAATCTAAAGAGGATAGATTTCCTAAGGAGACTGCGTTTCGTTCATATCGATATTGAGTTTGGATAATCGAACTCGTTGTCGAAATATAATACTGCTGTGCATCGGCCGCGCGACTCGCGTTGTCATCATAACAAATATATCCGTTGAAGCTTGAAAAGCTGGCATCGTTACAATTTCCGATTCCAGAATCCACAATATCCGCTCCATCCAGTGAAAGAGTGGCGTGTTCGTAGACTTCATACTTCATTGTGGTGGGATTAAATGTATTCGGGCTGATTTGCAGGGGGCTCAATGTCGAGTTGTGTGGAACACGGCAAACTTGTGATGCCAGTGTTGCTTGCGAAGGGACATTCAAAACTAAATAAGCAGATTGCTCGCCTGTCTGACCATACTCAGATGCCGGGCGATCCGTACCAATATTGCTATGACCGACTTTGACATAGTATCGCCCTGTCAGTCCGAGTGATGAGAGTGTGACGGACTGCGTGCCTGTTGTGCTTGCGAGTGCGATCTCATTGTAACCTTCTTCGCGAAACCACTGATAGGTCAGCGAGCTGCCTCCAAGTCCGTCGGATGCCGTCACAGTAAAATTTCCTGATCCGCCAAGGCTTCGGAGAAGATCGGTAGGCGCCGAGTTGATGGTGGGCGTCACGGACATGATAGCCACTGCAGATTGAGTGAGTGTGGTTCCAAATCCGGGGCAATTGCTGGACACCACCAGTCGGTAGTCACCGGCGAGTGCTGTCGTCGCCGAAGCCGAAGTCAAAGTGTAAACAGAATTGATAATATACTGGCCGGCTGAGTTGACGGTGTAAGAGCCAGCGCCATTATTGGGTCCAGTGATTTGGACTCCGTTTCGTGTCCAGTACCAAGAAAGAATCTGCCCGACTTGCGTTCCTGTTGCTGTCACAACAGATTGATAGTCGTGGTTGGTGGGATTGCCGACATAGGCATAACCATCATAGGGTTGTTGATTAACTGTCAGTGGACCGCAGGCTCCAAAACTCTCTTGGGCCCACAAAGTTGTCAGACCCATTAAGGCCAAGGCCAAGAATCGAATGACGCTCCTTCGAACCATATGAACTCCCATGGGGTGGGAGGTTCAATTTCTATGCCTTAGGGATGCGACCTAAACCATTGAAACCACACGAATAAAAGGTGTCAAAAATTGTTCCACTGAAAGAAGCTTCATAGAGGGGTTATGTCCTCTATGAAGCTATGCGGAGAGCTATAGGGTTACAAACAGCTCGTTTGGGTACCAATTCGGCTAAAGCTAAAATTTTCAGTTTCCACCCATTCGCTCCAGCCATTTGGCTTTTCGACCAATACAAAATCAATTGTTCGAGTGATCTGAAACTGAGCAAAGCACTCTCGTAACGTTGAATCCTCTTTTGAAATCGGGCTTTCGTACGTGAGTCTGAAGTTCACGCAAGTATTGTAGCAGCGATATCTCGATTCTATGATTTTTCCCTCGGGAGTTTTAGTGAGAAAAGACGTTCCCGTTTGAATGAGACTCTTAAACTTGGATTGAGGATTTCTTTTGAGCTCTTCAGTAGCTTCCTTAAAAATCTCATCACTCATGAGAAGCTCGAGTGTCGAAAAGTCGTAGAGTTTAGTCTCAGGGGGCTGCGCAAAAGTTGAGTGAGACCCCAACACGATGAATCCAAGAGCTAAAATAATTTTAAATTTCATACCAATCCCTCCATGACGCAACACTACAAGTCCATTGAGGTGGGGGCGATATGAAGCTCAGTGCACAATGTCGAATTTGAAGACATCGGGTATTCAGACGCTACTTTCACAATGGAAGCTGTGCATCAGGCCGTCTTAAAACATATGTTTGGCTATACTAGTGGTGTGGAAGGCCGCAATCACAATCGAATGGCAGTGTTGCGAATTCTTTTGATCTGGCTGGCGGTGTTTTCAGTGTACCTCGCTTTTGGAAAGCTGGGGCTTTTGCTTGCTTCACTCAATCAGAATGTCTCACCCCTTTGGCCATGCACAGGCATCGCCATGAGTGCAGTGATTTTGTTTGGATGGAGAATGAGCACAGCCGTTTTGGTAGGAGCGTTTGTTCTCAATTGGACGATTCCAACACCGCTGATCCCTTCAATTTGGATTGCAGTGGGCAACGCACTCGAAGCTCTTTTGGGAGCTTTCGTCATCAAAAGACTGTTACACAAAGAATTCCGACTTGATTTTCAATCGGAGACACTGGCGGTTGGTTTTGGATCTGCCGCGGGATCCATTGCAAGTGCTGTGATCGGGGTACAAGCGCTCATCCAGGCAGGAGTGATTGAAAGTTCGCAACAAGTAAGTGCGAGTATTCGATGGTGGGCAGGAGATTTTGTGGGAGGTCTCCTCATTCTGCCGTTTGCTCTCATGTTCTATGTTAAAAGTTTTGACCGCAAATCGAATCGCAAGCTTTTTGATCAAACAATACTTGAGCAGGGAATCTGGTTGGCTGCGGCTCTCTTGTTGTGCGGATTTATCTTTTTTCAGGAGACGTATTCTCCGACACTTTCCTTTCTGCTTCTTCCATTTTTAGTAGGTGTGGTTATTCGCTTGGGCCCTCAGGCGGCGCCCCTGTTTACACTGCTGATCTCCATTCTCAGTGTGGTGGGAACTTCTAGAGGCACAGGTCCCTTTGCTGGATTTTCGGTAGAGGCAAGCCGACTTTATCTGACTTTGTTTTTAGGTGTTCTTTCACTCACGTCGATGAGTCTTGCGGGGTTCAAAAGGGTGGGAATCATGCGCGTGGGACTTCTCACAATTTTTGCTGGATGGACGGCAACCTTTGTGGCGGCGCATTTGCTTAAGGATCACCAAAAAGATGTGTCCGCACAGTTCTTTGAACAAATGACCAATGAAGAATTGAAAAATATTGAATCGATGGTGAACTCGGTAGAAGACTCACTCCGAGCAGGGAGGGGCCTGTACGCGGCCTCGCAATCTGTGAGTCGGTCAGAGTGGCGTGCGTATACCGAATCGATCGATCTCGTACGTCGTGTGGGATCACTCTTTGGTATTGGGGTAATCTGGAATGTCCCCAAGAAGGAAACCGCTCAGTTTGTAACTCGTTTCGAAAGGGAGGAGGCCGTATCGCTCAAAATCAGGAGTGTGCCGGGAGGGGTAGTCAATAAGAGTGTCCTCAGATCTCCCAATCAGTTTGTCATTCTGCATATCGAGCCTGAGGATCGAAATCGTCCTGCTCTAGGATTGGATATCGGAAGTGATTTTGTTCGCCGAAAGGCGGCAGAGTTGGCTCGAGACGCAAACTTACCGACGTGGACAGAGCCTATTGTGCTTGTACAAGACAAAGAATCGAGAGCGGGCTTTTTGTGGATGCTCCCCATTTATAAAAACGGAGCTTCCCTCAATAATGTAGAGGAGCGAAGGAGCGCGCATTTGGGCTTCATCTATGCTCCCTTTACCTATCGAGATTTTTTTGCAGGAATCCCGATGATCAACGGCATCAGTATGGCCGTGAGTCTCAGATCAGATTCTGGCCATCGTGTGCCAATATTCTCCGAACAAACCATGCCTATTTCACTGCTCCCGGAGCGCTCGCAGGTAATCAGAATCGGACAGCTCGATTTTGAGGTCGACTGGTGGCGCAACGAGAATTTTGGGGGGCAAGCGTCTCGCGAAATGATTTGGATTATCTTAGCGGGGGCCATTGCGACTTTGCTTTTGACGAGCCTCATTGTCTCACTTGAGACGAGTCATGAGCGTGCACAATCACTTGTGGAATTAAGATCGAAGGAAATTCTGACGACACAATCTCAAATGGTAGAGTCGACGAGACTATCGGCACTGGGTGAAATGGCGTCGGGAATTGCGCACGAAATCAACAACCCCCTCATGGTTATTTTGGCGAAAGCAGAATCAATGAAGGGGAAGCTCACCAAGGGGACCTTTGATAAGGATGCGGGGATCAAGGATCTAACTCGTATTGAAGATACAGGCTGGCGGATCTCAAGAATCGTCAAGAGCCTGCGAACCATTGCCCGAGACGGTAAATCAGATCCGTTCCTTCCTGTGCAATTGCCTCCAATTGTCGAGGCTACACTTTCCATTTGCACGGAGCGTCTCAAATCAATGGATGTTAAGCTCACGACGGCCGAAGTTCCGGATGTTGAGATTTTGGGTCGAGAGGCTCAAATCGGCCAAGTGTTGATTAATCTTCTCAACAACGCTCTCTATGCGGCAACTCTTACGAATGAAAAATGGGTGAACCTTGAGTTTTTTGTTCAAAAGGGATCGATCGTCATATCAGTGACAGATAGTGGCTGCGGAATTCCTGCAGACGTTCAAGAAAAAATCTTTAATCCCTTTTTTACGACTAAGCCCGTTGGAGTGGGAACCGGACTCGGTCTCAGTATTTCGCGTTCGATTGTCGAAAGCCATCATGGGCGCCTCCTTTATACCTTGCACCAGGGCCATACGAGATTTCTCGTCGAGTTGCCTTTGGTTGAGACTCAGACCTCCAAAAGTTTGGAGACGAGGGGAATTCGCCCACCAATGTCGTAGCGGCAGCAAACTTATGTCAACTCGTACACGTTTGAATGTCCCCTCATGTCTCTCATTGAACTCTCCATCCTGAGCTGTCAAAAATAAGGCTCGATGATTCGTCGCGAATGGATTTTAGCACTGGTGTTAATGGCGTTTGGTTCTTCACTCCCCATATCGCTTTGGGCGCGACCAAAGGTCGGACTCGCGCTAAGTGGCGGCGGAGCGCGTGGGCTTGCGCATGTGGGAGTGCTCAAAGCTCTTGAACAAATGCAGATTCCGATAGATGCCGTGGCGGGCACGAGTGTGGGAGCCATCGTGGGATCCATGTACGCGGCGGGATACTCTGCCGCAGAAATCGAGAGCATTGCGCGCGAAGCCGATTGGAATGTCCTGATATTTGATGATCGAGTACCTCGACGATCCAAACCCCTGCGGCGCAAACGCGATCACGAGCGCTACGTTTTTGATTTTGAACTCGGCCTCAACTGGACTTCTGCGCAATTGCCAACGGGGCTGATTCACGGCCATCGATTGGGATTTTTGCTCGGCAAACTCCTCACACCCGTTTCGGCAATCAAGGATTTTGACAGATTACCAATTCCGTTTCGCACGATGGCGATCGATCTCGAAAAAGGTACTCCCGTTGTCCTCAAACAAGGTGAGATCGTCGAGGCTGTTCAAGCATCGGCAGCCTATCCTGGTGTTTTTTCACCGGTCGAGATCAATGGCCGAATGCTGGTGGATGGCGGAGCGGTCAACAATATGCCTGTCGATGTTCTCAAAGCGATGGGCATGGATATCGTCATTGCCGTGGATCTCAATTCGGTTTTTCCGACGCGCGAAAAGCTCAATTCATTCGTCGAAATCACCAATCAAATCATTACCGTTGGGATTCAGTCTTCTGTCGAAAAGCAGTTAAAAATGGCCGATATTGTGATTCAGCCTGACTCGTTAGTGGCTGATACCTTTGAGTTTAAGGATTTTGAAAAGACTCTCGCCTCCGGCGCGACAGCGACTTGGGCTGCCGAAAAAAATCTCAAGAGGCTTTCAGTGGAGTCTTCCGATTATCGTCAGTGGCGTAGCCAATTGCTTGCCAAACAAAAGCGACCTCGGGTGTTAGGAAAGATAAGGGTTGATGGCTTTCGTCGTGTGGATCCGCGCACGATTACGTCTCGTTTGAGTCTCAAAGAGGGCTCTCCCGTCAAAATGGAAACGATCGAAGAAGAAGTCGATCATATTTTTAGTCTCGGAGATTTTGAAAAAGTGAGATTTAGTTTTGACGGAGCGGGAGACAAAACGGATTTGCAAATTCGTGCTGTCGAAAAATCTTGGGGTCCCACTTACGTGCGATTTGCCGCCACTTGGGATGGTGAAATCCAAGGCAAACAAGACGGCAATGCTTTGATGAATATCAAATCTACGCGCATCAACGCTCTCAATGCGGAGTCCACAACGGATCTGCAGGTAGGGACGATTTTGTCTCTGGATTCTGAGTTCTATCAACCTTTGACGTATTCGGGCTTGGCATTTGTAGCGCCACAACTGAGTGTCTGGCGGCAAGACGAAGACATCTATCAAAACGAAAATCGAGTCGCAGAGTACGAGGTCGATTCGGTTTCTGGTGGAATGGACATCGGGCTCAATGTGCTCGATGGCTGGGAGCTCAGAGCGGGCTTAAGACGCGGCTATCTCAATTCCGAAGTAAGTCTCGGCGATCCGACGATTCCAACCTTTAGCAATCACACCGGCTCTTGGGTTGCACAAACGACGATCGACTATTTGGATTCGGTTTATTTTCCTCGATCAGGGGTCTTTTTGAATTCAGATTTGGTGTCTTCGCATCAAAAATTAGGTGCGGATGAGGCCTATCGAAAGTTTTCGTTTCAGACACATTTTTTTGCGAGTCATTCTCGCTTCACAGGTTTTGTTTCAGTTTTGGGAGGGGCCTCCCTGGCCTCAACCTTGCCGTTTTATGATCAGTTCCGAGTGGGTGGATTTCGCAATTTGTCAGGATTTCGCGAAGAGGAATTGCGAGGTCAGCACTTTGGTGTGGGGCGAGTGGGAATGCTTTGGAAAACGCCTCTCCAAAAAAGCATTTTTTGGAATCAAGTGTTTTTGGGTGCATGGGCCGAAGCCGGCAATGCGTGGGATCGAAGAGAGGATATGGATTTTGATCACCTCGAAAAATCGGGCACGCTAGCGGCTGGTATGGAGACAAAGATCGGGGCTCTCTGGCTCGCGTACGGCCATGCGGGCCAAGACCATCAACAGTTTTACATTAGCGCCGGCCGCAGTTTTGGAATCAGAGAATCCAAATTCTACTGACGCCACTGCCGCGACTCAATAGGACGGACATTGATCTGCTGTTGCAGAGTGTTGCACACCATCGGCATCGGTGGTCACCACGGTAAGCGGAACCCTTGTCGTGAGATCAGGCATCGGATTGGGTTGTGAAAATGAGAAAAAGCTCAGACCACATCCTTTGCTTTGTCCATAAGAGCCTTCGTATGTGCCAGATTCCGTGGTGTAGTAGTTGTTCAATCTTACTTCAGCGCAGAGATGGTCAAGATTCATTTTGACCGATCGTAGTGCGGCTGCCCAGGATGCGAGTTCGGTCGCGCCTTGCCCGCTACAAACTCTTTCAGTTCGTCGTGTCTGTCTGCTCGGGGTAAGGTGATACACGCATGCGGCTCGCGAGTCGCCTGCTGGGTCTAGAGTCACAAAAGCCGACTCTATTTTGTTTTCGAGTTCGGTCTTTGCCATCTGCAGGGCAAAGCAGTTTTCTGTGTCTGATTCGAAGGCGCGATATTCCTGATATGAATTTGTTATGGAGCTCTTCAGATATCGCTCTTGTGTGCAGGGGTTCACATCGTAGACTTCTGAACGCACCAAAAAGCAGCGGTGACAGAATCTTTGATACTCATCAGTACGAGTGAGGTTTGAAATATTGTAAGAGGCGCAATTGCCATTCGCCGGGAGGGGCTTACTCAGATTTGCATGACTCGTTTTTGAAATATGAGTTTGAGCAAGCAGAGGCTGCGAGAGCAGCCCAATCGCTAACAGAAATTTTAAAAATCTCATTTCATCAGACTAAATCTTACAGACACTAAGGCAAGCATTCTGATTTTAAAAAATCGTGTACGCACTTTATGCGCACACTAGACTGGACTGATCATCAAGAGATGAGGTCCCTGCGGTTAGTTCGTTCCCCACTGCTGTTTGATGGCGTGGACTTGTTTGAGATGCTCTTCCATCACTGAGAGAATTGGAATCCAAATTTGCTTGGTTCTTTTTTCGATCGCGATATCCAAAATAAAATCTCTGATTTGTTCTGGCATGTCTTCGTAAAATTCAGAGAGAGGCTTTTGGCTGTTGAGATCATAGGGGAATTTTTTTTCGATCTCTTTGACGATGTCCTTCGAAATCTTTTTTTGAGCGCGTGCTTGTTTTACAATCTGAGTCACTGCTTTCGAGTCGTCGATTCGTTGTTTGAGTTTTTTGATTTCAAATTCCAAAAACCGAATCTGACTTTCGAGAATTTTCTTAAAATCTAAGAGGTAGTCGATTTCAATTTTGATGGCGCTCGGGAGTCGTTTGGTTTCGCTAGCGAGCAGTGCCTCGATGGGTTCTCGATAAGTCTGCAGAAAGTGAAAAATCATATAAAAGAGTTCGAGCGGAAATCCCGGCTTATGATTGACCAGTTTACTAATGAGACCGGAGAGCCCCACCGCTGTGAGTTGATACTTAGGTTGTTTGCCTCGACCGAGGGGGCGTGCCCAACCTTCTTTGAGAAGGCTATTGAGGTATCGCATCACTTGTGTGTTGTGGATGCTGAGGGCGGATTCCGAAAATGTAAAATCCATCCAGTTGGAGAGCATCTCGATCATGAATTTGACGTCGCGCTGTCTAAATCCATCCTGAATAAATGTCGCATGTGCAGAGATACATGCAGCGGCGAGATAGGGTTCGTGCTGTTCGATGGGGGATTCTCTCTTTGCCATAGTCACATTGTAATTAAATAATGTGAGATCAAAAAGCTAGTTAAAATGTTAGTATAAAGCTTATTGGCCCGTTCTGAAGTTATTGCATCACAGCGTAATGGATGATTACTCGGAAACCGAGCGTGAACGGCGTAGTTCGTTTTGTGAAAGGAAACACACAAAATGAAACTATTAACAGAAACCAAAACATTTCAATGGATCGCAGCTCTGGCACTTGTCGGAGCCGCCCTCACGGCATGCGGAGAAAGCAAAACTGCAGAGCCGGCAATTTCTGAGCAAGCGGTAGTTGCAAAACCTGAGACGGCTACAGCTCCGGTGAACCCGCAAGTACCTGTAGGCGCAACATTCTCGCTTGAGGATTTTCGCGCTGCGGAGGACTCTCCTGTCGCACTGTTTTCAATCGCCGACTTCGATACTGATGGTCCTCATGTTCTCAACTGGGAACTCACCTATGCCGATGACTACCTGACGATCAAAGTTCCCTCTGATGCAGCGGTGGGGACAGTCATTCAAGAAATCGGAGAGCATTTTACATCCGAGTTAACCATCGAAGAAAACTCAAGTGAACGGATTCGCTACAAGGGTCGAATCGTCGAAGAAGTCGTCCCCCAAGAACTTCAGGGCGATCGCTCACTCGTCAGCGGGCAAGTGATAAGAGAGTACGTTTACACTTATACTCCTTCTGATCAGGACAAGGCATCTGAGAACAATCATATTGTCATTGTGGCGCAGGGTGCGATTGACTTGAGCCAGGAACAAGAATCGACATTTGCGGTGCAGGTGACGATGAACTATCCACTCCCAGAGCCGACGAACTCCGCGGATTTTCAGAAAAAATTCAATGCGCTTCTAAACATGGATTGGAAGTTGCAGAGGGCCGAGATGGAGCAAGCAGCTCTCGAGATTCTAAATTCGCCAGAGTCTGAACAGCAGTTCCAAGGAATCAGCGCTTTGGGCTCTGTCAAAGTGGGTGAAAAGTCTTACGACTTCCAAAAGATCGCAAAAATTGGGCATCTCGGATTTTTGATCGCGATGTCTCAGTTCGACGATCCTTCATAAGTTGTCCTCCAACCGAACACGTCGCACACAAATCCCGAGAGCTCTCTTTTGGAGGGCCTCGGGATTTTTTATTTGAGTTCGTTCAAAAATCTCGCCTCGTCCCAGATCTCAATTCCCAATTCTTGGGCTTTCTTGAGCTTGGAGCCGGCTTCGTCACCGGCCACAACGATGTGAGTGGATTTGGTAACGGAGCTTTGAGGAATCCCTCCGCGAGCTTCGATTTCTTTGTGCGCATCGGAGCGAGAAAATTTTTGAAGACTTCCCGTGAGTACAAAATTCTTGCCCGTCCATATGCCAGAGATTTTTTTGGGCTTTTCGATCTCAAGGACTTTGGCGAGTCTTTTGATTTCGACTTTGTTTTGTGCTCTAAAATTTAAAATCGAGTCCGCGACGACTTCGCCGACATCATCGATCTCAAGGAGCTCTTCCTGAGAAATTTTGAGAAGGTCCTCCAAATTTTCTAAACGCAGAGCGATTTTGGCTGCGAGGGTTTCGCCCACATGCTGAATTCCCAGTCCATAAATTGCCTTGGCTAAGGTTGTTTTTTTTCGCGCTGCGATCGAATCGACGAGCTTTTGCGCGAGCTTTTCGCCCATACGATCGAGGCCTAAGAGTTGATCAAAAGTGATCTTAAAAAAATCACTCGGCTCTTTAAGAAATCCCTTTTGAATAAACTGAGCGATCCACTGAGGGCCTACGCCCTCCATATTGAGTGCGTCCTTTGACGCAAAGTGAATGAGTCTTCCCTCGATTTGCGCCTTACATCCATGAGAGTTGGGACAGCGGCGACCAACCATTTCGTCATCGGTGACGACGGGGGTGCCACACGAAGGGCAAGTGTCCGGCATTTCAAAAGCTCTGAGCCTTTTGCCCTTTCGCGCTTCGGTTTTGACAGAAATAATTTTTGGAATCACATCACCAGAGCGAATGAGCTCAACTTGATCGCCAATTTGGATTCCGAGTCTCTCGATTTCTTCTTCATTGTGTAGTGTCGCACTTGCGACCGTGACCCCTCCGACAAAGACAGGTTCTAAGACAGCCACGGGAGTCAAAATTCCCGTGCGACCCACCTGCACCTCTATATTTTGCAGCGTCGTTGAGGCTCGCGGAGATTCAAATTTGTATGCGATGGCCCAGCGGGGATGATTGGAGGTGGTGCCGAGTTCGTCTTGATAACGAAACTCGTTTACTTTGATGACCACCCCATCGACTTCATAAGGGAGTTTGGCTCGCTTTTTGAGCGCGGCTTCGTAAAATTCCATTACAGCATCGGGATCTTTGCAGTGCCGAAAATCATGATTGATCGGAAGCCCCCAAGATTCCAATGATTCGATCAATTCGAGCTGCGATCTCGCTTTGCAATCCAAAGAGAGTCCCAATCCATACGCCACAAAACTCAAGGGGCGCTCCGCTGTGACTTGAGGATCGAGTTGCCTCAAAGATCCCGCCGCGGCGTTTCGCGGATTGGCAAAGAGCGGCTCGCCCGCCTTTTCTCGTACTTGATTGAGTCGTTCAAAGTCCTCGAGTTTCAAAAACACTTCGCCGCGGATTTCAAGGTTCAAAGGCTTTTTGAGTTTGAGCGGAAAGTTTTTGAGCGCACGGATATTCTCAGTAATGTCCTCACCTACGCTTCCATCCCCTCGGGTCGAGGCCACTTTGAGTTCGCCCTTCGAAAACACCAGCTCCACTGCCAGTCCATCCATTTTAAACTCCGCCAGATAGGTCCACGGAGCCGTATCGAGTTTGAGGTATCGCAGAGCACGCGCATGAAAGTCCAAAAACTCAGCGCGATCAAAAGCATTATCCAAGCTGATCATGGGGACCGAATGTTTGATCTTGGCAAAATCTGATCGAGCCTTGGCTCCGACGCTTTGGGTCGGAGAATCTGACGAGGCGAGCGGTGGATATTTTTGTTCGAGTTCCTTGAGTTCGAGCTTGAGATTGTCATACTCCGCATCCGAAATTTTGGGCTGATCGAGTTGATGATAGAGACGATCATGCTTTTGAATAAGTCGGCGGAGTTCTTGAGCCCTAAGAAGGGCTTTAGAGGGGATTTCCTTAGATTTTGGCACCGCTTTCTTCATAGAACTTTGCCTCAAAAAATTGAAGAATTTTAGTGCCTAAGCCAAGGATTAGCGGGAGAAAATCTTGACAGTCTAGGCGCTGGCCCGTACTCAGGTTACACTTAGGTTGAGCGATCGCTTCGCACACCTGAAGGAACTCCACTAAAAAAGGGCTCCAAAAGAATTTTAAGGAATTTTTTATCTTACCAACCTCTCAATGCGGTCACCGCAAATCGTTAAGGAATATTTAAGCATGAAATCTAATAATGACTCTCAGAACCCCGGCGGCGGCAAAACAGTCGAAGTCGAAATCGGCCCTGATGCCCGAAGAGCCCGTGGACCCCGTCCAACACGAGATAACAATCGCGGAGATCGCAGCGGTCATGGTGGCGGAGGCGGAGGTCGTGGTGGTCGAGGTGGTGGTCATGGCGGCGGAGGTCGCGGAGGCCGAGGTGGTCGTGGAGGAGGCGGTGGAGGAGGCCGAGGTGGAATTCGTAGAGATCCTCGAGCCATCAGCCAAGAAATGGTGGCTACAGAGATGGAGCAGGCCAAAGCCGCAGCAGCGTTCGAAGCTGAGGAATCAGCAGAAGAGTATTCAGATTATAACGAGCAGTATGAGGGCGCTCAGCAAAATTATTCCGAGTCCCAGAATTCTCAAAATCCCCAAAATTCTCAGAATCAAAATGTTCAAAGTGCCAATGGAGAAAATTTCCAAGGCAATGGCGGCAACAATGGCGATGGTGCTCAAGCTCCAGGCGCTCCCAGTGCACCCAGCGCTCCGGCAGGAAATCAACCTCCTGAGGAACCCAAGGGAGCTCTTCAAATTATTCAAATGAAGGAACTCAAAACTCGTCCCGCAGCAGAACTCGTGACTCTTGCGGAGACTTGGGGAGTTCAAAATGCGAGTTCACTTCGTAAGCAAGATTTGATTTTTGCGCTTCTTAAGCATTCTGTTCGCCAAAATGTGGCGATTATTGCCGAGGGTGTGCTTGAAGTTTTGCCTGATGGATTCGGATTCTTAAGGTCTCCAGACTTCAATTATCTTCCCGGCCCAGACGATGTGTATGTTTCGCCTTCGCAGGTGCGACGATTCAATCTTCGAACAGGGGACACGGTTACGGGTGAAATCCGTCATCCCAAAGAGGGTGAGCGATATTTTGCCATGCTCAAAGTGGACTCGGTCAACGGTGACGCTCCCGATGTGGCGATGCACAAGGTTCTCTTTGATAACCTCACACCGCTCTATCCCGAAAAGCAGATCAAGCTCGAGACCAACGGAGAAAATACGACGGGTCGAGTGATGGATTTGCTCTGTCCAATCGGTAAGGGGCAACGCGGCTTGATTGTGGCGTCGCCTCGTACGGGTAAAACAGTCATTTTGCAGAGTATTGCCAATTCGATTTCTCAAAATCATCCCGAAGTCTTCATGATCGTTTTGTTGATCGATGAACGACCGGAAGAAGTCACGGATATGAGTCGGTCGGTGAAGGCCGAAGTCGTGTCCTCCACTTTTGATGAACCTGCTCAGCGACACGTTCAAGTGGCCGAAATGGTCATCGAAAAAGCCAAGCGCCTTGTGGAACATGGCAAAGATGTAGTGATTTTGCTGGATTCGATTACGCGACTCGCTCGCGCCTACAATACAGTTGTGCCTCCCTCGGGTAAGATTCTTTCCGGGGGTGTGGACGCCAATGCGCTTCATCGACCCAAACGCTTCTTTGGATCTGCCCGAAACATCGAAGAAGGCGGCTCTTTGACGATTATTGCGACGGCTTTGATCGAGACGGGCTCTCGAATGGACGAAGTCATTTTCGAAGAATTCAAGGGTACCGGTAATATGGAAGTCGTTTTGGACCGAAAATTGGCCGATAAACGGGTTTATCCTGCGATCGATATCAATAAATCCGGAACGCGTAAGGAGGAATTACTCCTTGAATCCACCGTTCTGCATAGGGTATGGGTCCTAAGGAAGCTTTTGGCGCCTTTGTCGCCAATCGACTCAATGGAGTTTTTGCTGGATAAACTGCAAAAGACCAAGACGAACAAAGAATTTTTGGAGAGTATGAACCAATGAGAGCTGACATCCATCCCGAATACGTTCCCTGCCGAGTGGTCTGTAACTGCGGCAATACCTTCGTTACTCGCTCGACGCGGTCAGCAATTCGCATCGAAATTTGCAGTGCTTGCCATCCCTTCTATACAGGACAGGTCCGAGTAGTAGATACTGAAGGACGAATTGAGAAATTCCGTAAAAAATACGGTGGCGCAGCGGCTGGCGGTAAGAAGTAGTTTTAAGCGTTCTGGCTTTTCACTCGTGGAGATGCTGGTTTCGCTCCTGATTTTTTCAGGGCTGACGGCACTCTCCTTGATGGCCTTTTCAAAGCTTCAGGGTCGAATTCAAAAAGGCAAAATTCAAGCCGAGCAGCTCAACCTGCTCGAAAACGTCAAAAAAAAGATTCAGGTCGATGTTGAGGGTGCGCTCGAGCTTGGCGCAGTCACGACTAACTCTATTCATTTTGGCGGTCAGCGAACTTTTGGAATCATGCCCAAGCCCTTTGAAGATCCAGGAACTCGGATTTCGGACGGTATTCAGGTCTTTGTTGAAGAGAGTGAGTTTTCTAAGCAGGCTTCGTTTCAGCTCCTCAGTATGGACTGTAACGGGGGTGCCTCTGCGGCTACGATTCGAGTGCAGGGGGACTTCACGCCCACAGAGACTTTGAGTGAGGATATTTTTGCGATTACTGATGGGAGTAATATCGAACTCTATACTGTCGAGGGCAATATCACGGTCTTAGGGGGATCAGGAAATCCAGAGTCTCAGTTTGGAATGAACGAAGATTTGCATCTTTGTGGGACTACTCCGGACTCAGTCACTGTCTACAGAGTGGGCCGACGTTACTACCATGTGGAAGAAGTCGCAGGCCGATACCAACTCCTTCGTGAGACTCAAGCGGGCCCCGAAGTTATGGGTGAGGATATTCGCTCAATGAGAGTTTTTTATTACTTTGATACCTCAGAAACCGCGGGCGCGAAGGCGGCAGATTGTCAGCTTAAGTCGGGTTTGAGGTGGTTTGATCATTCGGCATCGACTTCGGACTGCAGCTGGGATTTGTTAAAATCAGTTCGCTTTGAAATCGTGATGGAATCCAATCGGGGGAGCGAAGGGACATTGAGTCAAAATCCTCACACGGGGGAGTCCAATGATCGCATTAAATCCTTTAGTTTCTTTGCAGTGAGTCCCTCGTCATTTTCTGAAGCCGAATAAACGACAATTTTTTGGCGCGCAACCAAAGTTGACATTGCAGCGAGGCGTTATGGCTTAGAATGTCTTTATGCAGGTAGGGCGTAGCTTTCGAGCAGGAGTTACAAAGGTGACGAACAAGGGCATGGCGCTCGTTGTTGTTCTTGCTCTCATCGTTGTCTTTTTTGGTTTGGGAGTGGTGGCATTTAGATCGGTCACCGATACGGAGCGATTGAGTAAGGCGCGAATGTCCGCCGAAATGCTGAAGGGACTTACCCCTGAAGCGCTTCACATCCTCATGAATACTCTGAAGGCTGGATTTCAGAATACAATCACCAACTACAATTTTTTGGGACATGCGGGGACTGCTCTTCCTGCGATGAATTCGGCGAATGGATCAGAGACTCGTCCGTTTGAAGTTGCCTTTAGTTTGCCGGAGTTATCCAATGGAACTTTGTTCAATCTCGGACTCAAGTGCAAAGGACCTTGCCGAGGATTGTCGAGTACCGGTCAACCGCTCGTGGGTGGCAGTCACTTAGATATTGGCTTAATGCTCAGTAATCCCGAAACAGGAGCGCGACGATATTCTGTTCAGATGCTCATGAAGCATCAGGCGATGGTGGGAGGATTTGGACTCATGGGCGCTCCTCCCGCAGAACCCTCTGTCCTTTTGGGTGGTGACGGAAGCGAACCCAATCCAAATGGTCAACCCATGTATCTGACTGGAATGGAAGCTCAGTGTGCTCTTGGCAAAGTAAAGTTTGAAGCTTGGGTCGAAGAAAAACTAGCAGTCCCTTACTGCACCGGGGCAACATTGCCATCCGATGTAAAACCCATCCGAACTGTTGTTAAGCCCGTTCGGTTGACGACAACAACGGATCTCGTCGCAGCAAAAGCAGAAACTCCTTTAATGTTTAAAGTCGCCTCCAGAGTCAGAGCGGCTGGTGAGTCGCGAACTCAGTTTTATGTCGAAGACGTCAACAACGATGGGAAAAAGGATATTGTCAGCGTTTTAGGTTCTGGCAGTCCGACTCGATTTTATTTTAATCGAGGTGATTACCTCGAAGGCAAAGACTTTTTAAAAAGTAGCCCCACCTATCAGCAAGATTCCGCTGCTTTAAGGGATTTTAACGGCGATGGAAATATGGACGTCATCGCCGTCTCGGATGTGACGAATGATGTCACAGTAATGGAACAAAAGGCTGCTGAACAATATGGAATGTCGGCGACGCTCTATGAAGATACTTATAGTTCTCCCGCTCAAATCTACTCACAGGATTTTAATTTGGATGGGCGTCAGGATATTTTCTTTCGGGCTCAAGACTCAAACGGAAATCCCGTCGCCGTCTGTGCTCTCAATTCTGGTGGTGCGTCGGTCGCTTTTGAAACTCCTATTGTGACTGCGCTCGATCGGGGAATTACAATTTGCGAGTACTTTAATCTCACACCGGGATCGGAAGCTCGTTATGGCTTTGCGTGTTCAGCGAATAGGGGATTGTCCGAGAAGTGGTCTGCTCTCTATGAAGTCAAAAAGGATTGTAGTTTTACTAAATTGTTTGAGAGTGAGACGGGAAACCTGGTCTCCGGTGGAGCTTCGTCTTATGGCGTGACGGCGGGTGATTTTAATAATGATGGCGTGGGGGATTTTGTGATCTCTGAAGTGGGAGCAAATTCCGTCGTCCTTTACAAGGGAGCACTCAGAGCCGACCAAACCACGCTCTCTTATTCAAACTCAACGATCTGTACTCGTTGCACGAACGGGAGATTTTTGGCGGCTGAGGATATTGATAGCGACGGGGACCTGGATATTGTCGCGTCAGGAACAGGAGCCCATTTTTCAAATCCATCTACGCGGGGACATTTGCGCATTCTCATCAATCAAGGCAATGCCACATTTAGAATCCAGAATGTGCATGTCGACGGAAAGGACCGAGATTTTAGTCAGATCCGCGTGGCGGACATGAATAACGATGGGCTCAAGGATATTGTAGCCATGTCGACAGACTCACCAGCTGCGATTTATGTGCTCCATCAATTTGAGCCCGAGAGTCAAGTTGTCGCTAACTTGTTTACAGGGATCCCAGCCTCTATTGTAGGAAAGGTCGCAGACACGGCTTCTCGCGTAACGTCTACTCGACCCGTGATTACGCGCGTTGCGGTTGCCGACGCTGAAGCTGTAGGTGAGGCTGTGGCCGAGGCCGTAGCCGTCGCTGAGGGCGAAGCCATTGCTGAAGAAGTGCTCGTCCCTGAGAATCAAGTGAATGTTACGTTTGCAACTCCGGCAGGTGCCTCGACAATCTCATACGAAAAAGTCTGTGGCGCACAAAAGACTGTAAGCCCTCAAGCGCCCATGACGAATGTGGTGAATGAATGGTTCGCGCAGTTTCCTTATGACAAAAAGGTCGCTCTTTGCCCTGATGCCACTTTGATGTGCAATATTCGAATGAATCCTGGTGCGATTGAAGCCAGAGGCGAAGGAACCAAGGATTGGACTGAATACAAATGGGAAAAGGGCACTGTCTATGTCGTCAATGGTTTAGCGGTCATTAACGAGTCTATTTACCCAGCTTCCATTGACGCCAGTGTTTCCTTTTATGCCGAAACAATTGAGTTTAGGGGAAGCGTTCAAATGGAAGGGGCTGATTTTTACACCGCTAGTTCCGAAAAGCGAATGGGCGCACTCGCGGATCTTTTTCTCACCAAACCTCGAATCGCTTTTATCGCTTGGGGTGAGATGTATCTCAATAACAAATATTCTTCGGCGCTCATCAATAAAGGCAATGTGTTGACGGCGGGTAATAATCCTCTCGTCTTAATGCCAGCGGCCAAGCAGCCCGAAACGATTCCGGGACAGACGATCCAGGCTCATTTGATTACGCCCGGAGCCTTAACTTGTATGGCTCAAGCGATGTACGAAACAGCTCCTATCGAAGTGACAGGAACCTTTGCAGTCGAGGGAGGCGTTGAAGCTTGCTATAGCATGACGGCAGATGCGGGGGCGTGCCGAATGGTAGGGTCCAAAGTCATTGTGCGTCCTTTCATTACCCCTGAATCAGGGGAGGCCGCAGAAACTCCACCGTCTCCAAACAGCAATAATCTGGAGCTGAAAGTCATTTCGTTTAGGGAAGACTAATCGAGAGCGCGACAGCACTTGCCGAGTCGCCGAGACTCAAGATAAATCCAAAGTCTTAAGATGAAGGAGCGCTTGCGAAGAGTTTTGGATCGATACGAGCATTTGACGGCTCAACTCTCCGATCCCGTAGTAATCCAGGATAACAATTTGTTTCGCAAAACTTCTCAGGAGCGGGCTGCTCTCGAAGAAGTCGTCGAGTTATCGCGTTCTTATTTGGATGCTGTTTCCCGCAAAGAACAGGCAGAAGAAGTTTTCAAAATGGGGGGTGAATTGGCAGATCTCGCTCGGGAGGAAATCGCAGAACTCAATGTGGAGCTTCCGGCGTTAGAGAAAAAAATCACTATTGCTCTTTTGCCCAAGGATCCCATGGAAGGACGCAATGTCATCTTAGAAATTCGCGCGGGCGCTGGGGGCGATGAGGCCTCATTGTTTGCGGCAGATTTGTTTAGAGCGTATTCGAGATATGCCATGAACATGGGGTGGAAGCTTGAGATCGTGGGCGAGTCCTTTTCTGAAAAAGGCGGATACAAAGAAGTCATCGCCGAAATCGCGGGTCGAGATGTTTTTGGGCAGCTCAAGTTTGAATCAGGAGTTCATCGTGTGCAACGAGTCCCCGCGACGGAAGCCTCAGGACGGATTCACACCTCCACGGTGACGGTCGCTATTTTGCCCGAAGCGACGGATACGGAAGTTCATATCGATGAGAAGGATCTTCAGATTGATACAATGCGAGCGGGCGGCGCGGGGGGACAGCATGTCAACAAGACGGAGTCCGCGGTTCGGATCACGCACCTTCCGACAAATACAGTAGTCATTTGTATGGATCAGCGAAGCCAAATCAAAAACAAAGCTCGGGCCATGCAAGTTTTAAGGACGCGCCTTTACGATAAAAAGCGCGCAGAAGAAGCCGCTCTTCGTTCGGCCGATCGTCGCTCGCAAGTAGGAACGGGAGAGCGCAACGAAAGAATTCGAACCTATAATTTTCCGCAGGAGCGCATCACAGATCATCGTATTGGACTGACGCTTCATCGGTTGAGCTCTGTGATGGAAGGTCATTTCGAAGATATTATTCAGGCACTTCAGCAAGACGAGTACACCCGTTTGCTGGCAGAATCCTCAGAGCTTGCCATCGGATGAAAGCCGATTCCTTGAAAGCGGTTTGCTCGCGTGCGGCGGAGCGACTTCGTCTCGCTCATTTTGCTCGGCCCGAAGTCGAAGCGCGTCTCCTCATCGCGCTCTCCCTCAAAATGAAGCCCGAGGACATCATTGCTCAGGACGATCGCTTGTTAAGTCCCGAAGAAATAATTTCAATTGAAAAAGTTCTCTCTCGTCGAGAGGCTTTAGAGCCCTTTGCTTATTTGCAGGGCTTCAAGGAATTTTTTGGGCGAAATTTTTTTGTGAATCCAGATGTATTGATTCCGAGACCAGAAACAGAAGATCTTCTGGAGCGGATCCTCAAGTGGGTTAGCCAGAATAATTTTGAATCGGGACTCATCATTGATCTGGGGACGGGCACGGGATGTATTGGCATCACTCTGGGATTGGAACTTGGACCGGCATGGAAAATTGTCGGTCTCGATCGATCCTCTGCGGCACTTCAAATCGCGGAGAGAAATGCCAAAGCTTTGAACTTAGAGAGTATTGAATTTCGGCAAGTCGATATGCTCAATGATCGAATGAGTATTCAAAGAATCCTCACGGAGTTTCCTGAAGGTCCCGTTGTGCTGGTATCAAACCCTCCCTACATTGCATCCGAAGAAATATCTGACCTTCAGGTGGATGTGCGAGACTATGAGCCTCGACTCGCTTTGGATGGAGGGCCCGAAGGGATGGATTTTTACCGAAGTCTCGCCTTTTGGACTCATCAGTCTTGGGATCGTTCGCTTTTGTGGGCGGTCGAAACCGGTGGAACTGAGCAAATACAAAAAATTCGTGGGCTCCTAGGGCCTGAAGGCGGTAGTTTTGAGCACGGGCCGCACTTGTTTTTTGAAAGGCTTGAAGGAGATCGTTAATGGATGTTTTGCTGATTGAAGGAGGCCGCCGACTAGAAGGCAAGATTCAAGTTCCTTCCGCAAAGAATGCCGCGCTCCCTCTGCTTTGCTTGAGCCTTTTGACCGATAAAGAAGTGTCGTTTTCAAATCTTCCTCAGGTTGCGGATATTTTGCATTTGCAAAAACTCTTGCAAGAAATGGGTGCGCAAAAAACAGGAGAACAAGGGCTTCGAATGGCTGAAGTCCGATCTACGGTGGCTCCCTATGATCTCGTCCGAAAAATGCGAGCGTCTGTGTTGGTGCTGGGACCATTGATTGCACGCTGCGGTCACGCTGAGGTTTCAATGCCCGGAGGCTGTGCGATCGGCGAGCGACCTGTTGATATTCACCTCAAAGGACTCGAGGCGCTCGGAGCAAAGATTGAACTCGCCAATGGTTACATCAAAGCGAGTGTAAAGAATCTAAAAGGGACCCGCTTTGTTTTAGATTTTCCGACGGTGACGGGGACGATCAATATTGTCACGGCCGCTGTCTTAGCTCAGGGCGATACAATCCTCGAAAACGTCGCTCGCGAACCCGAAGTGGTTGAAGTCGTCGATGCTCTCAACGCTATGGGTGCCAAAATCGAAGGTCAGGGTTCGAGTCAGTTGCGGATTCAAGGCGTGACGAGCTTGTCAGGTCTTAACGCGTGGATGATTCAGCCGGATCGAATTCAACTCATTACGTATTTGGCTGCTGCCGCCATCACAGGCGGGAGAATCGAGTGCTCTCCTTATCGAGCGAGTACGATGAACGCGGTGATTCAAAAATTCCAAGAAATGGGATGCGAGCTCGTGGAGACCCGGGGTTCGATCTCCCTCAAAGCGCCAGTGCGCCTGAAGCCGGTTCAAATTGAAACCGCTCCGTTTCCGGGATTTCCCACGGATGCTCAAGCTCAGTTTATGGCGTGTGCGGCTGTCGCAGATGGAGCGAGCACGATTCGCGAAACCATTTTTGAAAATCGCTTTAATCACGTCAGCGAACTCAGGCGGATGGGGGCTCAGATCGACGTGGAAGGAAACTTGGCTGTCTTGACGGGCGTTCAAGACTTATCCGGAGCGAGTGTGATGGCCTCAGATTTGAGGGCCTCCGCATCGCTGGTCCTCGCTGCTCTCAAAGCCAAAGGGCAATCCAAGATTTTGCGCATCTATCATTTGGATCGAGGATACGAAGGTTTAGAAACTCGGCTTTTGGCCCTGGGTGCAAAAGTATGGAGAGAGAAAGAGTAAGCTATGAGAAATCTCTCTACATCTTCGCCCAATTTTAAAGATACGTTTGAAGTTCTCAAAAATCGACGTCATCGAGTTTTGGATGAGTATGCCGAAGAAGTTCAGCGCGATATTCGTCGGTTTCGCACCGAGGGCGAATCTTTTTTGTTAGAATGTGCGCGAGAGCGGGATGGGATCGAACTTAAAGAGTCAGAACTCTGGGTGGATCCTGCGGCCATAAAATCCGCACACAAGCTTTTGGATTCTAAAAGTCGCGAATCACTCGAGCGCGCCAAAGAGCGAATCGAGAGATTTCAGTCAGAACTCAAACCCACTCCGATCCAATCTCAAGAAGAAGAAGGATTATTTTGGGGAACCTGTTTGCGGCCCCTCGATCGTGTAGGAATTTATGTTCCCGGAGGACGCGCGCATTATTTTTTGACGCTTTTGCTTGTGGGGATTCCCGCTCGCATGGCGGGAGTCGAAGAAATCATTGTCGCCACTCCTCCTAAAAAGAAGTTAAAGCCCGTTTGTATCGATCCCGCCGTATTGTACTCAGCCAAACTTTTGGGAATTTCCAAAATTCTTTTGGCCGGAAGTGTGGGGGGGCTCTCTGCGTTGGCGTTTGGAACAAAAAACTCACCACCGGTCCAAAAGATCGTTGCTTCCGGTGGAGCTCGAACCGCCGTGGCCAAAACTTTTTTGTCTGGCTACGTCGGCACGGAGGGCATAGCCGCTTCCTCCGAAACCGTTTTTGTTTGCGACAAGACAGCCAATATTGATTTTGTTGCAGCGGATATTTTGAGTCGCGCCGATCGAGATTCCGAAGCCTTGATCTGTGTGTTTCATACAGATGACAAATCGCTTCAGGTGTTGGCGACTCGAATGGCTCAAGGCCTCGATGAGGTCAAAGATGGGGTCAGCCGCGAGGCGATTCAGAAGTGTCTCGAAAACAATTTTTTCTGCTTCCATTCTAAGTCCGTTGAGGAATCCATTGAACTCACCAATCAAATTGCGCCAGGCACTCTTTGCCTCCACATAAAAAATCCCATGGATCGCATGGATGAGGTCCGATCCTGTGGCCAGTTGCTGATTGGTCCGTATTCGACGCCTATCGCGATGGACTTGATTGGAGGGGCGGTGGGACTCACTCCGACGCTGGGGTCTGCGGATTATTCGATTTCTCTCTCTCCAACCTCGTTTGTCCGGAGATTTCCGTTTGTGGAGGTGGGGCGATCGACTTTGGATCGAGCAGGCCAGGATTGCCTTCAGATTGCCCATGCCGAGGGTCTGGTCGCCGCCGATCGGGCCATCACGATTCGGCTCCAGGACTCATAGAATGTGATTAAGTTGGGTTTTAGGTTTGACAGGGTTTTGATGAGCTTTGTAGGCTGCGACCGGTTATGACAAGTATCCGAATTCGAGAAGGTGAGTCTTTTGAAGGAGCTCTCAAGCGCTTCAAAAAAATTGTGGAAAAATCAGGCGTATTGACTGAGCTTCGTAAAAGGGAATTTTACGAAAAGCCTTCGGTGAAACGTAAACGAAAGCAGATTGCTGCGGTAAAGCGCAGTACGTCGACTCGTACCAGCAGCCCACGATTCTAATTCGTGGGAAGGATGGTGTATGGCATTACCTTTTGAAGCCCGTATCACCGCCGAACTCAAAGAAGCCATCAAGGCCAAAGAGCAGCTCAAGATGGACTGCTTGCGCGCCATGAAATCGGCTCTCATGTACAAAGAAGGTGAAAAGCAAGGCGATCTTTCCGAGGACGAGGGCATTGCTGTTTTTCAGACGATGATTAAGCAGCGTCGTGATTCTGTTGATCAGTTTGAAAAAGGGGGCAGACCCGAGCTGGCGGCCAAGGAAAAACTCGAGATCGAAGTGATTCAGACTTTTTTACCCACTCAACTTTCTGAGGGGGAGCTCAAAGGGATCATCCAACAGGTGATTCAAGCCACCGGCGCTCAGGGGATCAAAGATCTGGGTAAAGTGATGAAGGATCTCAAAGCTAAAGTCGCTGGCAAGGCCGATGGAAAGCTGGTCGCAGACCTGACCAAAGCCGCTCTGGGAGCCTAATACCGTTATTCTTGCGACCTCAGAGCCGAAACGCTAGAGTTTCGCCTCACATGAAAACTAAGCAGCAAATCGTTCAAAATTGGCTGCCGCGCTACACAGGCACGGAGCTCAAAGACTTTGGCGAGTACATCCTCTTGGTGAACTTTTCCAAATACGTCGACATGTTCGCAAAGAGGTTCAAGGCCAAAGTCCGTGGCCGCAAAAATCCCATGCAAACCTGCACGGCCGAAAATATGACAATCATCAATTTTGGGATGGGCTCAGCGATGGCGGCGACCATCATGGATTTGTTGGCGGCCGCAAAACCCAAGGCTGTTTTGTTTTTGGGAAAGTGCGGAGGTCTCAAAAAGACGACCAAACTCGGAGATCTCATTTTACCGCTCGCAGGAATTCGTGGAGAAAGCACCGGCGATCACTATATGCCGCCGGAGGTTCCTTCGTTGCCGTCGTTTCGGTTGCAAATGGCCGTGTCTTCGACCATCAAACGATTTGAGCGCGATTATTATACAGGGACTGTTTACACCACCAATCGCCGCGTATGGGAGCACGACAAGCCCTTCAAAGATTATCTCCAGCGCATTCGTGCCATGGCGATTGATATGGAAACAGCGACGATTTTTACTGTTGGTTTTATTAACGAGATTCCCCGAGGCGCATTGCTTTTGGTCTCGGACAATCCGATGGTGCCTGAGGGAGTGAAGACAGCGGCGAGTGATAAAAAAATCACTAAAGAATTTGCGCGAGATCATCTCAATATTGGAATCGAAGCCCTGATGGAACTTAGAGACAAGGGTGAGTCGGTCAAACATTTGAGATTTTTGTAAGGGGAATTTTTGGACGTCGTTGAACAGATTCGTCAGGCCGTCGATATCGTTGCGATCATCAATGAGGTCGTTCCGATCAAAAAGCGGGGCCGAGACTATACGGGTCTGTGCCCCTTTCATGGCGAAAAAACCCCCTCATTCTCGGTGAGCCCTACGAAGCAACTCTTTTATTGTTTTGGGTGCCATGCGGGGGGGAATGTCTTTAATTTTGTTCAGCGCTACTACAACTGGGACTTTCAACAAGCGCTCGAAGAGCTCGGCCGTCGCGCCGGAATCAAAGTCGAAAGTATAAAGTCTGATCCTCTTTGGGAAGAGGGCTTAGAACTTTTGGAGCTCGCGGCAAATGCCTTTGAAGATAATCTTCGAAGTAAATCCGGTGATCATTTTAGAGACTATCTCAAAACTCAGCGGCGTATTCCTGAAAAAATTTGGAGTGATTTTCGATTGGGATCCCATCCTGGTGACAATCAGTTTTTGGTGAAGTTGATTCATTCTAAAAAGCTTTCCAAAGAACTCGCGGCAAGCCTCGGATTGATCGGCAAAATGGGAAGTGATTATTCGGATCGCTGTCGAGGCCGTTTGATGTTTCCGATTATTGATGAAAAGGGGCGGGTTCGAGGGTTTGGCGCGCGCACCCTGGGGAATGAACAACCCAAGTATATCAACTCTCCCAAAAGCTCGGTCTTTGATAAGAGCCGACTTTTTTATGGCATGCATCTTGCTCCCACACCCATAGGAAAGAAGGGATACGCGGTCCTCGTCGAAGGGTATTTGGACGTGATCGCGCTTCATGAATTTGGGGTAACCAATACTTTGGGAGCTATGGGAACAGCTTTAACCGCCGAGCAAATTCGCTTACTGAAGCGGCTGACCGGTCGCGTGATTTCGCTTTACGATGCCGATCGAGCGGGATTAGCCGCAACCGAAAAAAACCTCGGAAATTTTTTGCGTGAAGGCCTAGAAGCCAAGGTCGTTATTTTGCCGACGGGCAAGGATCCTGATGCCTTTTTGCACCAGCCTCAAGTTTCCGCTGCGGACCTCAGATCTCAGCTCAAGACGAGCTTTGAAAACTCCACATCCGCGGTCGATTTTTTGGTCAAAAACTCAGTCCTTACAGAAGAAACCCCGATGCAGAGGGCAAAAAAGCTTAGGGATCTGATCCGGATTTTGGACGAGATACCCGATGAAGTAGAACGCGATTATATCAAGCGAGACCTGGCTAAGCGCTTTGAGCTCAATGAGAGCATCATGCTTGGCACCAAGCCCGAAGCTCAAGGAGCCTCTTTTGACCGGGTACGCGAAACGGTGCCTCAGGGGGCAAGCCATAGGGCGCCTCAAAACATAGACCTTTGGGAGCGAGAAACCCTCAGATTTGCCATCCAATACGGGGAAAAGCTGGCCTTTACCTTGACAGATATAATCCCGTTCCTAAGCTCTTCCCGTTGGTCGCAGGTCCTGTTAAGGCTGAACGAATTGGGCAGTGATTCCAGACAGATCGCGGCGCTTCAGTGGATGAGTGATACGGATGCGCGTTTGCAAGATCCGGAGACGAAAGCGGCGATTAATCACTGGATTTTTGAACAAGCACCAGAGATCGAAGAGCAAGATCTCCAAACTCTCTGGGCTGATTTAAAGAAAGGTCTCAAGAAAAGTTATTACCAGCGTTACAGCCGCGAACTTCAAGACCGAATCATTGCTGCCGAGAAATCAGGGAGCGGGGAGGAACTCATGAAGCTCATTTCAGAAAAAAGAGACCTCGTCGAATTGATGAAGGTGACTGACTAAATTTGATTTTAATTGCGTTGAACCAAACGAGAGGACCAAAGGAATGAAGGCCAAGACAAAGCAAAAGACAGCAAGCAAAAAGAAACCTTCTGCCGCTAAGCCGGCAAAGAAAGTTGAAGCCAAGAAGACTGCGAAAGCGACGAAGCCCGTCGCAACTTCTAAGGTCAAAGCCACTGCCAAGGGCAAAGAGAAAGAAGTCGAGAACGAAAAAGTTCCCGCTCCTGTGGCCAAGTCAAAGCTTGCGACTCGTAAAGGTCAGCGAGATCTCAAAGAGGTCAAGCAGCTCATTCATTTGGGTAAAGAAAAAGGTTACCTCACGTTTGAAGAAGTAAACGATGTTTTGCCCGCCGATATGACCTCCGAGGAGGATATCGATGACGTCATGCTCATGCTCGATGAAATGGACATCGAGGTTGTCGACGAAGCCGAAGATTTTAGACCCAAGCCCGGAGCAAAGCCTGCTGCGGCAACAGCAGCTGCTGCTGAAGATCATTCTTTGGATGAGGATGAAGATGACGAAGATGCGAGCTCTCGAAGCAATGATCCCATTCGCATGTATTTGCGAAAGATGGGTCAAGTTTCGCTTTTGACTCGCGATGGAGAAGTCGAGATCGCCAAGCGAATTGAAGAAGGCGAAACAGAAGTTCTCTCCGTTGTGCTTCGTTCAGACTTTGGAATTAAAGAAATCCTCAATCTTGAGGATCGTCTCAAACGTAAGACCATTCGAGTGGCCGATGTCATTCGTGGCTATGATGAAGCTGAGCAAGGCCAGTTTAACGAAAACACCCAGTGTGATCGTGTTCTCAAACTGATTGCCAAGGCACGCCGAAAGTTTTCGGACATTCAAGAAGCCTGGGAGCAATCGCGCGAGGCGGGCAAAAAAGCTCAAGATGAAGCGCGCAAAAAAATCGAAAAAATTAGAGATGATATTTTTGAAATTCTCAAAGAAATCGATCTCAATCGAAAATTCATCAACAAAATTTCGGCCAAGCTCAAGAACTTAGTCAGTCGTGTTGAAAAGAGTCAGTCTCAAATCGAGCAAGTCGAAAAGGCTCTGCATCTCAAAGAAGACGACATCAAAGAACTCGTCGTTACTTTGGACAAAGGAAAAGAAGATCCAAAGCGCGTTGCCGCGAAGTTAAAGATCGATGCCGAAAATTTGGCTCTCGCGATCGAAAACTACAAAGGCGCCGCGAAGCGCATCAAGTTGATCGAAGACGAAGTTCATTTGGAATCAACGGAGATTAGTCGCCTTCACAAACAAGTGAAAAATGGTGAGCTCAAAGCAGAGCGTGCCAAGAACGAACTCGTCGAAGCCAACCTTCGATTGGTGGTCTCGATTGCCAAGAAGTATACAAACCGCGGGTTGCAGTTTTTGGACCTCATCCAAGAAGGCAATATCGGTTTGATGAAGGCCGTGGATAAATTCGAATATCGACGAGGCTATAAGTTTTCGACCTATGCCACCTGGTGGATTCGCCAAGCGATTACGCGAGCCATTGCGGATCAAGCGCGCACAATTCGTATCCCGGTTCATATGATCGAAACGATCAACAAACTTATTCGTACGTCGAGGCATTTGGTGCAGGAGCTTGGACGAGAGCCCACACCAGAAGAAATCGCAGAAAAAATGGAAATGCCTTTGGCCAAGGTTCGAAAAGTTTTGAAGATTGCCAAGGAACCCATCTCTCTCGATACCCCTATTGGTGAAGAAGAAGATTCACACTTGGGAGATTTTATTGAGGATTTGAATGCGACTTCTCCAACCGAAGCGGTTGTGAATTACAATTTGGCCTCTCAGACCCGCAAAGTTTTGGCCACACTGGCTCCTCGAGAAGAAAAAGTTTTGCGAATGCGTTTTGGTATTGGCGAAAAGTCTGACCATACTTTGGAAGAAGTCGGTCAGGATTTTGAAGTCACCCGAGAACGTATCCGTCAGATTGAAGCCAAAGCTCTACGAAAACTGCGACATCCTTCGCGTGCCAAAAAGCTTAAGAGCTTTGTCGACACGTTACTTGGAAGTGTCGCAGGCATCGGCGCATTAGCGGGCAGTGGTACAGACGAAGAATAGTCGTCACCTTTTGCGGGGGCAAAATTTAGGGTTCATCTCGCTGGTTCTTATGAAACACTGGATTGCCATTCTCTTTGTCTTGATCAGTACACGAGTCGCAATCGCGGCCGATGCTGGAGACAATACGCCGCCCCCACCAAATGGTTGTCCCGATCTTCTGAGGGGTTTTGCTGCGACCTCGTCTGATGAGCTGGCACTCTTTGAGTGGATCTTCAGAAACGGCCGTCTTCCATCCTATGAATCTTTAGACCAGAGTGAACGAGTTTTGGCTGATCGGTTTGGCTTGGTGGATGATCATGCATTGTTCCGTCGAAAACTTTTTGATTACCGCAAAGGCGAATGGAAGACCGAGTTTCAGAAGCAGCTTGAACAGCAACTCAGCGATACCGAACTCACACTGAAGTATCAGACATGGCGACTGTGGGCTCGCTGGGAAGCGCTCAGTAATAGTCTGCATCGTGCTCAGGGGGCGATCGAGCAGGGCGTTGATGTTGATTTAGCTGTTCCTATTGGCGGCCCAAAGCCCAAGAAGTTCAAAGTTGCAGAGCATCTTCATAAAATTGGTCAATTTGATCATCTCTCAGCAGAGCTTCGGAAGGAGCTTACCCTGCTAGAGTCAGAGATTGAAGGGATTTCGAAGACCTTAGAAGATCCTCTAAAAGCTCTCCCTGACGAAGCGAAGGGCACGGCACTGATTGCGATGAAGAATGATTTGGATTCGGCGGTTGTTTTGTTTTCTGCGGATCAGTTTGCGACGAGTGTTTATCATGCACAGCAAGCGGCTGAGAAAATGATGAAAGCCCTCATCCTTTTGAAGGGTAAAATTCAGAAAGAGCATAAAACTCATAATTTGGAGGTTCTCCTCCAAGCCGTTGAGTCAATTCATCAGCCTGCGAGTGAAGAAAAGCGCAAAGAATTGGCAAAAGTGCTGAATGGAAATGACACTCGATATCGTTACTACGACCCAGCGGTTGGCCTCACCAAGGAAGGGGCAGAAGAGACTTTGATTCGCTCCATTCAATTTTTGAGAGAGTTAAGTCGAATTTGGAATGAGGTTCTCAAATAAAGCAGTTGCTCTAAGGACACGAAGATTGTTTGAGTAGGACCTTGTGAAATCCACGTGAGGGCCCATAGCTCAGTGGTTAGAGCAGGCGGCTCATAACCGCTTGGTCCCAGGTTCAAGTCCTGGTGGGCCCATATTTGTGCTATCAGCGACCTTTCGAAGAGTTTAGAATTCCCAAATGAATAAGCGTGGTTTGTTTTCGCTTTTGTCCCTTATGCTTCTGTGGTCCAATGACGCTTGGGTGAGTGGACCACAAGAATTTTTTAGTCAACAAGGAGCGGTGGCATTAACGTCTACCGTCTTTATGGCCCATCCCCGCGATAAGGAAAGCCAGGATCAAAGTGAGTCTCTCGAACAGCAGAGTGCAGATCAGACGCTGGCTCGCCTTGTTAAGTCCGTGGACACTTGGAGAAAAGCCACCAAACCCCCACTCGAATGGGCCACTCAAAAATCAAACATTTTGGGAGAAGTTTTGCCCGTCGGTAAAGTTTGGTCGCACCAGTTTTCCAACAAAGACTTACAGCGAGAATGGGATGTGAAGGTTGTATTCACCAAAGATCTTTCGACCTCACAGAGCAAAGAGCTTTTAAAAGTCGTCGAAGACATTGTGAATCCGCTAGAGCAACGCTCAAAGAAGTAGAGTTCTAAGGAGTATATTTTTTTGTCGTCGCTTGCGCCAGGTCAACAACACTCAAAGCCTACATGGAGATCTCTTCTTTCGTGGAAGATGTTGGCCATGTTTTCGTTTGGATTTGTCTCAGGCTTTCCATTTTATGTAGTGAAAGATGTTCTCAAAGCGTGGATGACGGATGCCAATATTGATCTCTCGACGATAGGGCTGTTTTCGGCCGTGACGGTTCCGTACACATGGAAGTTTGTTTGGTCGCCAATGATGGATCGATTTACCCCGAGTTTTTTGGGGCGACGGCGAGGATGGATTTTGATTTCTCAAGTGGCTCTCATTGCGAGTATCGCTTTGCTCGGGCAGTGGGATCCTCATCAATCCCTTTGGTGGATTGCTTTGACGGCCGTGGCGGTTTCTTTTTTTGGAGCCTCTCAAGACATCGCTCTGGATGCGTTTAGGAGAGAGTACCTCAAGGACGAAGAACTCGGTTTTGGAACAGCGCTTTGGTCCAATGCTTGGAGACTCGGCATGTATGTCTCCGTCGGTGTGTCGTTCTTATCGGCGGATGCCGGAGTGGGATGGAATCAAATCCATTTGTTGTTAGCCGGGATGATGCTCGTGGGAATTGTAACGGTATTTTTGGTCCCGGAACCCAAGGTCGATGTACCGCCCCCTCGTTCGATGCGTGATGCTGTGGTTGAGCCCTTTATAGAATTTTTTAAGAGGCGAGGGGCGCTTCTGATTTTGACGTTTATCCTCTTTTATAAACTAGGGGACAATATGGCGAGCGCGATGAATATCCCCTTTATTCTTAAGCAGGGATTTTCAAAGACAGAATACTTGGTCGTGGTCAAAGGTCTGGGGATGTTTTGCTTTTTTGGAGGAGCTCTCCTGGGGGGAGCGCTCCTGGTGAGAATTCGAATCTCTCAAGCGCTTTGGATTTTTGGAATTTTGCAGGCTGCATCGACTGCGTGCTTTGCGCTTTTGGTCTCCTTTGATCACGCGAGTCCAGACTGGGCCACGATTCGCCTGCCACTGTTGACGGGAATTGTGTGTTTTGAACTTTTAGCCTCTGGGCTCGGGCAATCGGCTTATGCCACCTATGTCGCTATGCAGACGGATCGGCGCTTTACGGCGACACAGTTTGCGCTTCTCACAAGCCTTATGGCGGTTCCGGGGACCATTGTCGCAGCCTTTACGGGCTTTATGGCTGAGTATTATGGGTGGATGGGGTTTTATGTGGTTTGTGCCTTAGCGGCGATTCCTGGCTTTATCGTTTTATTGAAGATTGCTCCGTGGTCCGCGAGCAACCAGTCACTCTCAGAGACCACTTAAACGAAGGGTCCATGAGTCTTTAAATTGAGAGTATTTTCGACTTGTCTCGGGGCCAGGCGGATCGGCTATAAGCAATCAAAGAGCCTTTTTGCTGACTTTTGATCTTTTAGAAGGAGTTTCGAAACGTGGAGATTAAACCAGAAGTTCTCAAGCAATCGATCTCGGCCTTGGTGAAGCTTCAGGAAATCGACGCTCAAGTTTTTAAGCTCAACGCCGAAATCAAACATCCCCCCAGTCCAATGGTCGAACTCCAAAAGAAAATGGAAGAGGCGGACAAAAATTTTCGAGTGGCCGATCGAGTTTTTAGAGAAGCCGATCGTGAACGTCGCGCTCTTGAGCTCAAGTTGCTCACGCTGACTCAAGATATCAAAAAAGCTGAAGGCAAAAAGACAGAAGTCCGAAATACAAAGGAAGAATTTGCTGCCGGCAAAGAAGTCGATTTGTATCGCAAGCGCCTTCAAGAGATCAAAACAGCTTTTGATGAAAAGACGGGTCTCGCACAACAAAAGTCCACTGTTCGTGAAGAGAAGCTCAAAGTTTTGACGGACTTTCAGGCCGAATACAAAAAATTGCAAACAGAGCGAGAGTCGAGTTTGAGCGGACTTCAGGATCAGATGGTCGTGCTTCAAAAGCAGCGCGACGAATATATCGCTAAGGTCGATGAGCTTGTGTTTTCGCTTTATGAGCGTGTTCAAAAGATTCGCAAAGGGAGCGGGATTGCGCTCGTCGATAGTGAGATTTGTGGTGGATGCTTTGTGACGATCTCTCCTCATGATCGACTAAAGCTGAGCAAAATGGCGAGCATAGTGACCTGTTCAAGCTGCTCCCGAATCCTCTATCCAGCAGATCAATTGGAGCCTGGAACCTCTATTCCTCAAGCTCAAACGGCCTAGGCCTCTATTATTCTAAAATTCTCTTTATTTCTTGGATTGTGCTATACGGAGTTTATAGACGAACGAGAGCGGGCAATCGCTGGAGGATCTCATCTTTTAGAAGAGATCTCTTTGGAGGAAAGTCCGGGCACCGTGTGAAAACTTGAGTCGCCATACAGGCTAACGGCCTGGGGATGTGATGGGGTCAAACTCAAAGCATCCACGGAGTAGTGGCACAGAGAATATACCGCCGATGGCTTCGTCAGAAGCTCAGGTAAGGGTGAAAACGCGAGGTAAGAGCTCACGATGGAGTCTGGTGACAGACTCGATGCAAAACCCTATGGGGTGCAAGACCAAGAAATCGTCTCAGGGAACGGAGTTCCCTTGCAGTGGACTCGCTGCAGCGTCCGAAGAAATTCGGGTCGAGATCGAAGGTAGGTCGCTTGAGGGCTTTGGCAACAAAGCTCCCAGATTGATGATTGCTACGAAATTCTTTATCGAATTTCGGACAGAACCCGGCTTATAGCTCTCGTTCGTTCTTTTTTTTCTAAGACTTTGGGTCCAAAAGATCTCTGAGCGAAGATCCAAAAAGGGCCAGACTCAAAGTCAGCAAAAACAAAATTGTTCCCGGAAACACAGCTAGCCACCAAGCTTCTTGAAAGTGGTCTTTGGCTTGCTTGAGGAGTTCTCCCAAGCTTGCGACGTTGATGGGTTCGCCGAATCCCAAAAACGAGAGTGCGCCGAGCGCAATGATGGTCGAGGAAAGATCAAACGGAACGTAGATGAGGACCGGAGTGAGTGAATTAGGGAGCAGATGCTTGAAAAATATTCGAGTGCGGGAAGCGCCGAGCGCGCGAGCGGCCATGACAAAATCCTGATTCCGTAGTCTGAAGAACTCAGCTCGGGTAAAGCGGCTGTAGGGAATCCACCCTGCGATCAACATCACAAAAATCAAAATCCAATAACTCTGATCAAAAAACGCGAGCAAAGTGAGCTGAAGCAAAAAGATCGGGAAGTTTCCAATAATCTCCATGATGCGAGAGAGAATCAGATCGACTTTGCCGCCAAAGAATCCCATCACGCCGCCAATGATGATTCCAACGCTCATGCACAAAAAGACGACAGCCGCCGAAAAAAACAGGGAATTTCGAATTCCGTGGATGAGTCTCGAAAGAATATCTCGGCCCACATAATCTGTGCCCAAAAAATGTGAACTTCCCGGAGGGGCCAAAGTTTGAAGGGAATAGATATCAATCGACTCAGGTCCATATTTGATCAACGGAAAGAATCCCGTCCCAGTCCCAGCGATCCAGGGTGCCGCAAGTGCGAGCAGGACAAAAAGCGCCACGATGCTTCCTGAGAGATAAGTGAGCTTAGAAATCTTCATCCGTTGCTATCGCCCCTCAAAATCAATGCGTGGATCTACGAGCACATAAAAAATATCCGCCAAAAAAATACCGAGCAGAGATAAAAAAGCCGAGATTGTAAAATTGGCCATAATCATGGGGTAGTCTCGCTGAAGTAGAGACTCAAAAGAGAGCAGACCCAGGCCTGGAATCGAGAACAAACTCTCGATAATAACTCCGCCGCCCAGAATGCTCGGAACCATCGCCCCAATGATAGTCACAATCGGAATCAGGGAATTTCTGAAGGCGTGTTTAAAGATCACGACTTTTTCGGTGAGGCCCTTAGCTCGAGCCGTCCGAATATAGTCCTGGGACAGTGACTCGAGGAGGCTTGCGCGCTGCTGCTGAGTGATAAATGCAAGCGTCCCAAGACAGTAGCAAAAGCACGGCAAAATAAAGTGATGGAGCCGATCTAAGATCTGCTGAAAGGCGTTCAAACTCTCATAATCATCAGATTGAATCCCATAGATAGGAAAGAGATCCAAAAAATCTCCACCTCCCAAAAACGTAAGGAGTAAAATTCCAAGGACGTAAGTAGGAAGTGAATACATCGCAATAACGGCGATGGCCGTAATGCGGTCGTAAATCGAATTCTTTTTGACGGCGCTCAAGATTCCCAAAGGAATGCCAACAAGCAGAGCGACCACAATGGCAGAAATTCCAAATACGAGGGAGACGGGGAGTCTTTCTTTGATTTTTTCTAAGACGGGACGGCGATCCATGAACGATGTCCCAAAATCCAACTGGACCAAATCTTTGAGCCAAAGTCCGTACTGGACAAGGATCGGCTTATCGAGATGGAACTCTTCCATTAACTGCCGTCGCTGCTCTTCTGTGACGGTAGAGCGTTCGCCTAAAGCGCCATCACGGCCCGCATTGATTTTGGCATCGATGGGAGAGCCGGGGGCGAGTTGCAAAATCGTAAACGAAACAAGGCTAATCCCCCAGAGAGTCACCAGAAGAAGTAACACTCTCTTTAAAAAATAAGCCCTCACCCCGAAAGCCTATCACTGTGCAGCTTGAGCTGTCTTATACTTTTCTGCGCCCGGAGGCGTAAACCATTTGGAAGAATCAATGCCGAGTTTGCCGACAGGCAGCACACCTGCAAATCTTTTGGTTGCGACAAAGAGATGCGGTCTTTCAAACAAAAACAGATAGGGCTGCTCATCCAAAATAATTCGGGACATCTCTTGGTAGAGTTTATTGCGAGCCTCCCGATCGAGAGTTCGTCGAGCGGTTTCGAGGATTTCGTCCACTCGCTTGTTGGCGAAGGCGCCCGCATTGCTTCCTTGACCTGCTTCTTGGCTCGAATGCCAAATTTGAAACGGATCCATATCAAGAGCTGCTGTCCAACTCATCATGAGAGCATCAAACTTTCGCTCTTGGCGTTGCTTGAGGAATACAGTCCATTCGAGAGTGCGAATCCCCATATCGATGCCGGCCTCCTTGAGGCTCTGTTGATAGATGAGCGCCAGTCGCTCAACTTCGGGATTTCCGGATGCAAAAAGTAGCTGAAAGCTCAATCGCTTTCCGTCTTTGACGAGATATCCTTGTGAGTCTTTTTCTTTCCATCCTGCTGTGGCCAGAAGCTCAAGGGCTTTGGCTTTATCAAATGCGAGGGGCTTGAGGTCGGGATCATTCTTAGAACTGCCCATCGGAAACGGCCCAATAGAAGGGGTCATCAGGTTTTCAAACATTCGAGAATTGATTTCTTCTTTGGGCATCAAATGAGCGAGTGCTTGACGAACTTCTTTAGACTGAAAGAGAGGCTTTTTGAGGTTCCAAGAAATGTACCGATAACCATTTCCGTCTTCAGTGGAATATTTGAGACGATAAAAATTAGTCTCAAAATTTTTGTCGGCAAAGTCCTTGAGATACATCGTGGGGAGAGGTTCCATACTATCAATCTCACCCTTTTTGAGAGCCATGACGGCGACGGCAGCATCGTTAATGACGCGCATGAGAATTTTGTCAAAATTGTATCGATTTTTGAAGTAGTCGGACTGATTTCCCCACCACTCTTTGTTGCGTTCGAGTTCGATGAGTCTGCCGGTATCCCATTTCTTAAATTTGTAAGGACCTGATCCGATGGGAGCGCGATTTGCGGGGTTGGTGTTGATATTGCCTTTGGAGTAAATATGTTTGGGAAGGACTTCCATCAACCCCAAGATAATGAGATTGCGATAGTAGGGGCGCTTCATCGTATAGCGAACTTCGTAATCCGAAAGAACTTTCACGTCCTTGATGTCTGCGAGGTAATTTCTGAGCGAAGCGGAATCGGTTTTGGGATTGATGATCGCATCATAAGTGAACTTGATGTCATGGGCTGTGAGTGGAGTGCCATCATGAAACTTGGCATCCTTACGGATCACAAAATCATAAGTCATTTGGTCAGCAGCAATCTTCCAGGATTCGGCCAGGCGCGGTTGAGGTTCTCCGGTTTCAGAATCGTAAGAAATTAATGTATCAAAAATCAATGACGTGACGTCTCTCGAATATCCATCATTGCCGACGATGGGATTGAGGCCCTCGGGACTGGCTTGCAGCCAAACCACTTGCCAATCGCCTTTGACGGCTTGGCCGGAATAGGATTCCCCCGCAGTTTGGAGACTGCCTGATTTTCTTTTGCATCCCGCCGAAAATCCGAGAACCATAAGAGCCAGTGCTGCAATTGAGAGACTTTTAATCTTCATAGGATTTTAGCCTAACGAGCTGGCCGGGCGCGATCAATCGAAACAAAACTGAGAAGAATCATTCCGAGCACAAAGAGGATTCCCAAGGTCAGGATCGAAAGCCGTGCATCTCCGCTCGCATCCTTAACCAGAGCAAACAAAGTCGGGCCAATGATCGATGTCATTTTGCCGGAGAGCGCAAAAAATGAAAAATACTCAGCCTGGCGGCCTGCCGGAATCAATGAGGCAAAGATCGAGCGGGGCAGAGCCTGAGAAACGCCAAGAACTATCGCGACAAAGACTCCCATCCAGAAAAAATCCGCTGAGGTCTGCATGCTATACCCATAGGCGATGATTCCCACCCAGAGTGCCAGGGCATAAAGGAGCGTCTGTTTGGCCCCAAAGATTTTGGAGACACGAGTCATCAGGAGCGTAAAGGGGAGCCCCAAAAACTGTATAAGAAGCAGTGTACCAATCAGAGTTTCCTCTGGGAGACGCAAGACTTCTTTGCCAAAAATCGACGCCATCGAAATGACTGTAGAAATCCCATCGTTATAAAGAGCAAAGCTGATCATAAAGAGCAGTAGGGTTCGAGAATGCACAACATCCTTGAGCGTTTTCCAAAAGAGATGAAATTGCCGATGAATTCCTGTGAAGGGGTCCGACCGTTTACGAGCGGCTCGCTCATGAATCTGAAATAGGGCAGGCAGAGTGAAGCAAAGCCACCACACCCCGACCGAAAAAAAACTGATGGCGAGTCCAGACTTGCGACTTTCGAGCCCAAGGAATTCGTGCTTCATGATGAGGCCCAAGTTGATGGCGAGTAAAATTCCGCCTCCGATATAGCCCCACGCAAAGCCTTTCAGGGAGAGGGAATCCCATTCTTTTTCTTCGGCGACGACAGGAAGAAGCGAGTTATAAAAAATATTTGAGGCACTGAAGCCGATATTGGCGATCACAAAAAGACTGAGAGCCGCTTGCCAGGTATCAAAAAAAGCGAGTGAGGACGTGGCCACAGCTCCTAGTATCGTAAACACACCGAGGAGCTTTTTGCGTAATCCTCGTTCATCCGCCCAGGCGCCCAATATCGGCGCCATAAAAAAAGTCAGCAATAAACTGAGACTCACCGTGTAGCCCCAAATTGAAATCGCCGAAGTCGTCCAAGACCAACCCAAAAAACTTAAGACAACCCCTTGCGGAGGAAGCAGGGACGGCAAGTAAATCGGAAACAGCGCGGCTAAGATTGTTGTGGCGAAGGCCGAATTGCCGACATCCACCATCACCCATGCGCGCTGCTCTTTTGTCATTCTATGGATTCTTTACTAAGGCAAAAACTTTTCAGGCTTCTTCAGCTTTTGCGGCAGATATTCGTCCATCACATAGTTGAGTCCGTGTTTTGCAAGCGCTTGTTGCTCCGCACGAACGCCCATCTTAACCATCTGCTCGATCGCTTGCGTCCAGTTTTTGTGATACTTAAAAAACGGATCGTTCTTGATCGCATCTTTTGCTCTCTTGATGTCGACATCTTTGAGAGGATGGGTGGGAAGTTTGTAATCAATAATATCTTGAGGCGTGATTCCCATAAATGTGGCCGACGGCACGCAAAAGAACTCATTAATATGAGCGGCGTTTCCGGACCCCACTTTGAGAGTGCGATAAATATTGGCAATGCCGTATGGATCACCATCGACGAATGTGTAGACGGGAATCTTCATAGAGTCGGCGAGGCGCCGAACAAATCTTCGGGTCGCTCTCGTCGGAACTCCTCCCATGGAAACCAAGATGCAATTGGCTTTGCGCCAATAATTGTGAGCGACGAGACGCTGAAACATACCCGCTGTCTCGATACACAAAATAAACTTGGCTTTGGTCTGAAATTCCAAATGCTCGACTGAAATAGGAATCGAATAAGCACCGGAACCGAATCCCGTGCAATCAATGCGGATGGGCTTTCCTGTATCGCGATCCTTATCAAATACAATGAGCTGGCCCGCGATTTCGCCGCCCTTTTCTTCGGGCAAAAATCTGAGTTGCTCGCGATTTACGCACATCATGGCTTCGATATCATCCATCACGGCGTCGGACTCAGGTTGTTCGTCAAAACGCGCGGGTCCCCAGTTTTTGGAGATATAGTAAGTTTCTCGCTTAGAGGCGTGGTCATTGGTTTCGATGAGTTCTTTGGAGATCGACATCATTTTGAGTGTCTGCGCAAAACTCTTCACCGTATTATAAGTGAGAGTTCGCACTTTGATTTGACTCTTGAGAGCCAAGAATCCCTCTTTCTTTTCGTATCGCACATTACTCAAGGAGCGCACGGGCATAGTGAGCTGGGGCTTTTGCCCTTTGATGGATTTGTCATAAACATCACGTGCAGTTTTCTCGAGACCAGCGAGGGCCTTGTTGTTTGCTTTGTCCGTTTTTTTAGCCATGACTATCTACTCCTTTATCTTCGATTCGGCCCTTTTCTAAAGTCTTACGCAGGGTCCCGATGACCTGGTCCTTTTGTTTATCAGTGAGTTCGAGCATTTCCTGCAATGCTTCACCCACGAAGGGGATGTACGTGTCGATATAGCTCGATTTGCGGTACTCTTCGTCGGCACGACGTTTGCGGGACAAATGAAGTGATAACTGTCGGGCGCACTCTTGAATCGCGAGACGAATTTCCTGTTTGATCTCGGGATAGTCCGCGATGGCTTCTTTGCTCTCCGAAGTAAACGGCACCCATACGGAGGCGACATGAATCAAAACAGCAATGGGCCCCACCGGAAGTGCATTCTTGGGTTGGCTGAGGCCGTAACTGCGCCAGTCAATTTTTGTCAGAACGCGATTTGTACAACAGGCCGCGGGTTGAAACTGCAAGGGCACGCGATTGGCAAATCGAAACACTTGCATGGGCTCATCGCCCGCCAACTCCCCGCCATAAGCCATAGCGCATTCGACCAAAAATGGATTTCCTCGATAGACACTGGGGCTTCTGGTGGTGGCTGTAAAAAAATCAGCCTTACACTGGGCAGCGAGAGTCTCTTGCAAAAGTTTTTCGCCGATAGGAACCACGCAGTCCGTGGGGGGACTCATGATCTGTACCTTAGGAATTGCCGAATGAACTTCGGCTAAATCTTCAGGGTGAGCATTGGATAAATTAAAATCCTTTCGTCCAGCGACTTTGAGAATTTCGGTCACGACTTTATCCGAGACGCGCGAAAACTCTTTGAGCATAAACTGGCGCAATGTTTTGGCATTGCTTTCGAGTGCCATCTGCTGAAACCGTCCGAGCTCCACACCATAGGGATGGGGTTGAATTTCTCGCGGCAATTCAGGAAGTTCTTCGGTTCGACGATCGTAGTGAGTTTTTTCTCCCGCCGGATCCACAAATGTAAAGGAGGCGTGAGGATTGCTCAGTGTATTTTGCAAAATGAATTCGTCGATACTCTGTTTACCCTTTTGATAACGACCTTCGAGAGTAATCTCAACGATGGTTCCGGACTCAGTCTTTGGGCTCCAGTTGACTTCCTTTTCGACGAGGACTTCGGGTTTATTGGTTTTGGTATCAATGACGAGTTCGACAAAAGAGGCTTTGTCTCTTTTGGGCAGCTTAGAAGTAATCTTCATGGGCTTACCCGTCGTCATTTGTCCGTACATCCCTGCTGCCGAAATACCAATCCCTTGTTGACCTCGAGACATTTTGAGTCGGTGAAACTTGGAGCCGTAGAGGAGCTTTCCAAAAATTTTGGCGATTTGTGTGGCGACAATGCCTGGCCCATTGTCTTCGATGATCAAATGAAACTTCTCGTTGGGAATTGGGTTTTTTCCCTTCTTAGACTTTACCTTTTCTCCTTCGGCAGGCTCCGCTGCGACTTCGACGGGTGCAGCCGGTCCAGAGATCCGTTGAAGTTTGACGGTGATGGCGGGGAG
>CAZUTA010000003.1:57327-170406 GCA_964622975.1 uncultured Bacteriovoracaceae bacterium
AACTCTTTTCACTTTAATTTCAAGTTCGGGGAGAATTCCGGCTTCTTCGCAAGCATCGAGCGAGTTGTCGACGGCTTCTTTGACGGCCGTCAGGAGAGCCTTTTTCGGATTATCAAATCCCAGAAGGTGTCGGTTCTTGGCAAAGAACTCAGACACCGAAATCTCGCGCTGACGTTTGGCCATTGATTCTGCATCTTCATGCGCGATTTTTTTTCGGACTTTTGTCACCTCAGGCTTTTTTGCCTTGGGTTCCTCTAAAGATTTTTTGGGCGCTTTCGCCGATTTTTTTGCCATAGCGCGATAATAGTGGGGGCTGCTTTAAGAACGCAAGGGTTCAAAGTGAACTCTGCGTCATCGCGTCACAAACTAAGCCTGTTACAATAGAAGTCGTGTCAAAGGTCTATGAAAAGTCGTGGTTCAAATGGCTCGTCATATCGTCCGCGACGACTTTTACCGGCCTCTTTTTTTTGTTTGGGTTTCTTCAACAGCACCTTCATGAAAAAGAAATCGAGAAATTAGAACTCAAAAAATTTGAAGCGGAGAAGGAATATGAAGATCAGTTCACCGCTTGGATGACTCGACTCTACCAAAATCTAAAACTGGATCACTTTTTGGCAGCGTATCAAAACGTCAGAAACATGCCTCGACCCAAACCGCATGATCAACGGCGTGTTGATGAGTATGTGCAGGTTCTCAATCGGGTAGGTCGCGGTCTTTTAAAGGCCGGTCTGATGCGAGAAGCTGAGCAAATGTTTGAGATGGTGCGTGACTATCGACGAGAATCTTCCGAAGCGTCCGATGCACTCACAGAAATCGATGCTCGCCGAAAGCTTCAATTTGCAAAGACTTATTTAGCCGAAGCTCAAGAGATGCTGGCGAACAAGGATTATATCGGAATGCTTGGGGAGCTTCAGAAAGCCCAGATTGAGCTGAACTCAGATGCGGTAGCCGCATTAGAGGAGGCTCGCGAGGCTCGAGCGACTCTGATGGAACTTTTGCCGAGCGCCAAATTTTATACGCGTATTTTGGATGCGGAGAGATTTTATGAAGCTTCCAAAAAGGCATTCTACAATCGCGACTTTAAGCGCACCCAAGATCGGATGTCGAAGGCGGCCGAACTCGTGGGTCGAGCAGCGTTTTTGAGGCCTTTGGCCCCCGAAGTAAAACGTCTGCGCTCAGAGCTCCGCAATCTAGAAGCCGACATCTCCTATGCCATCCCCAACTCCATGCCCATCTGGAATCGATTTGCACGAGACCGGGCGGGTAAGGATGATTTGTTCTTCTTTTTGGATTCTGCGGATTTCAAAGTCGACACAAAGGACACACATACGGTCAAGCTGACATTTCGATACTTGCAGTATGCGCCGGATGCCCATTTTGCAATTCGGTATCGTATTCATTTAGAAGACGGAACATCATTCTTTAACGGGCACTTTATTCTTCCCAAAGAGGGAATTCACAAGGCCGATGAGGTGTTTGAAACAACCTATGTGCAGGAAATCCCCGAGCGATATCAAGGCAAAGGTGTTGTGCGAGTCGAAGTAAAGTTTTTTGACCACAAAGATGAGGTTGTTTCTCATATTATGAGAGCCTTTCGATTGGCATCCTAATCAAGCTTTGAGGCTCTTTAGCGGTTTGTGACTTGAAGTTGCAATCGCGGCCAATCTCACGTTAGCGTCCGCCTTGCATGGGATTTTTGGATCAGCATGGGAATGACTTAAACGCCCCACAATTACAGGCCGTCTCGAGCACTGAAGGACCTTTGTTGGTTCTGGCGGGCGCGGGATCAGGAAAGACACGTGTTCTCACTTACCGAATCGCTCACCTCGTCCAGGACAAGGGAGTGCCGCTCTCTGCGATTTTGGCGATGACGTTTTCCAATAAAGCCGCGCGCGAGATGCAGGAGCGTGTGCGAGATTTGATGAATTTTGAGTATGCGCTTCCTTGGGTTTCGACATTTCATTCTGTTGGAGCTCGGATTTTGCGTGTCTATGGAGCAGCGGTGGGCGTCAAGCCGGAGTTCGTCATCTATGACGAAGGTGAGCAGTCCACCATGATCAAGGACTGTATGGGAACTCTCGGAATCGACGATCGTCATTACTCGGTGGATGCGGTTCATACAAAAATCGGGGATTGGAAAAATCGGGGCATGCGAGCCAAAGAAGCCGGATCTTATACGGCATCGGGCCTCGAAGAAGTGGCTCACCGGGTCTATGAACTTTACGAAAAAGAAATGAACAAAGCTCAAGCGCTCGACTTTGATGATTTGCTTCTCAAGACCTACTGGCTTTTTAAAGAACAAGCCTCAGTGCGTGAGTACTTTCAAAAGCAGTGGCGTTACGTGCTCATCGATGAATTTCAGGACACTAACGAACTGCAGTACAAATTACTTTTGGAATTTGTAAATCCAGAGACTCACAATGTGTGTGTTGTCGGTGATGATGATCAAAGTATCTACGGATGGCGTGGAGCAAAGATCGATAATATTTTGAACTTTGATAAGGTCTTTAAGACGTGTCAGGTCGTAAAGCTCGAGCAAAACTACCGATCAACAGAAACGATTTTGAAAGCCGCCGATCAAGTCATCGTCAAAAACTCTCTTCGGCATGAAAAAACACTTTGGACTCAAAAAGGCAAAGGCGAGCGAATTTGTTATGCAGCCCTTGAGGATGATCGCGGCGAAGCCTCATATGTGATCAAAGAGATCCAAAAGTTTATTCGTGGGGGAGGTTCGCCCGAAGAAGTCGCCGTTTTGTATCGAGTCAATTCGCTCTCTCGGGGTTTTGAAGAAGAATGCCTCAGGCAGCGGCTTCCTTATCGCATCATTGGCGGCTTTAGATTTTATGAGCGACGCGAAGTCAAAGATGTACTTTCGTACCTCAAGCTCTTGATCAACCCCGCGGACATTATGTCCTTTAGGCGATCCGTGAATACACCTGCACGGGGCATCGGCAAAACGACCATCGAAAAAATCGAAACTCTGGCCCGAGAGTCGGGGCAAAATGTTGTTCACTGGTTGATGGCGACGGATGTGTTTCCGGGCGTGGGTCGAGGCAAAGAGGGACTCAAGCGCTATGCAGAGATCCTGCGCAAAGGCATCGATGCCCTCGATGCCAATGAGAGTTTTGTGGATCTCATGATCGGAGTTATGGAAGCGTCTGATTATGTCAACTCGTTGAAATCCGAAAAGACTCCTGACGCCGATGAGCGAGTCGACAACCTGCAGGAACTCATGAGTGCGATTCAAGAGTTTGAAGAAGGCTGGGCTCCGCGCGAAGAGCTTCCGTCGGATCGTACGTCTCTCGTGCAAAAGGTCATGGATTTCTTAGAACGAGTGTCTCTGATTGCGGATGTGGATCAGCTTGATTCCAATCGGACCGGAACCCGAGGACTTGATCAACCTCAAGTAACTTTTATGAGCATGCATGCCGCTAAGGGTCTCGAATTTGATCTTTGCTTTATGTGTGGTCTCGAAGAGGGTTTGTTTCCTTCGTCTCGCTCCTTTGATGATGAGCAGCGCCTCGAAGAAGAACGGCGACTCTGTTATGTGGGGATTACAAGAGCAAAACAAAAACTGTTTATGACTCGCGCTCTCCGACGTCGCACGTTTGGATCGATCAATATGAATCTCGAGAGTCGGTTTTTGAAAGACATTTCCAAAGATCTCTTTGATGTCACTGTCGATCAATCGCAGCGTGAAGCCGAGTCGGGTGCATCTTGGAGTTATGGGTGGACGCAGACGCGAAAAGCCGCCGCGTCACGATCCTCAGAGACCGAATCGTTTGATTATGATTTTGATCAGAGAGTGCCAGACGATGAGTTTAGTTTTGCAAAGGGGCAGCGAGTTTCGCATCCGAGCTTTGGCGAGGGCGTCGTCCAGAGAGTCGAAATGCTCGGTGCCGATGAATGCTTGTCGATTTTGTTTCATCGCCTTGGCAAAAAGAAAGTTCTCGCAAAGTTTGTGAAGAAAGTAGGTGAGTGATGAAGGGCTCCAAAAAAGAATTTAAATGGAAAGCCAGTGGTCAGTCGGCGGCAAAGAGCTTTGTGGCCGAGGGGGATTGGATTTCGCTTCAGGATCCCAAAAAAGAAAAGCCCATCGCTGATGTGTTTTTTACTGCCTACTCCCTCAAGGGAGAGGCGCCGTCAGAGCGTCCGTTAACATTTGTGTTTAATGGCGGGCCAGGAGCGGCTTCGGCGTATTTGCATTTGGGAGCTTTGGGACCTTTTCGCGTCGAATTTCAAAAAGACGGCAAGCTGCCTTCGCCTCCTGTGAGCTTGGTTCAAAATTCGGAATCGTGGCTCGAGTTTACGGATTTGGTTTTTGTCGATCCCGTCGGCACGGGCTTTAGCCGGCCAAAGCGCGACGAAGCTCCAGCAAAATCAGATTCAAACTCGCCGTCGCAAACTTCAAACGCCACTGCGGATTCCAGAGCGGGGACGGCCGCTCCCCAAGAGGGCGAATTTTATCAGCTCAATCGAGATCTCAATGCTTTCGTCGAGTTTATCAAAAGATATCTGTCTCGAGCGGGACGATGGTCCTCTCCGATTTGGATTGCGGGAGAGTCTTACGGTGGATTTAGGGTGGCTAAGCTTTGTCGAAAGCTTCAGGAAAATTCAGGCATTGTTTTGTCGGGCGCGATTTTGATTTCGCCGGCCCTCGAGCTCAATCTCCTCAATTCGAGCGACTATGATTTGCACCAGTGGCTTGATGTGTTTCCGAGCTTTGCGGCGTCTGCATTACATCACGGAAAGGCTGGTGCCAAAAAAGCTGCTCGCTCCAAGTTTTTGGACGAAGCAGAGACCTTTGCATGCGAAAGTCTCCCCAAATTGCTTTTGCTCGGAAAGTCTCTGCCAGCGGCTGAGCGAAGCAAGCTCTCAGATCGAATGGCGGAGCTCATTGGACTGTCGAGTGATCTGGTAAAGACAAAGGCGGGTCGAATTTCGTTTAATACTTTTTGCCGGGAGCTCTTGCGAGACCAGGGACAGTACTGCGGACTCTACGATGCCAGCCTGACGACCTATGATCCGTTTCCGGATCGAGAGTCCTATGCCGGGCCGGATCCGACACTGTTTTCGATCGATGGCTATTTTAGCATGGGCATTAATCATCACTTGAGGGAGTGGCTCGGAGTGAGCACTGAGCGAGATTATGTTTTGCTGAGCTTTGAGGTCTTTGAAAGCTGGAAGGTGGATGAAAAGCGTCATGCCTTTGAAGGGGCCGTGGGCGCCGTGGATGATTTTCGCTATGCGATGTCTCTCAATCCCAAAATGCAAGCCTGGATCGTGCATGGGTACTATGATTTGATCACACCTTATTTTTCTTCAAAGCGTCTGTTTGATCTGATGAAACTTCCCAAAGAGGAATCAAGTCGAGTCCGATTGGACACCTATGAAGGCGGTCATATGTTTTATACGTGGGAGGAGTCCCGTAAATCCTTTACTGAAGGCGCCAAAAAACTTTTTGAAAGCCGCCGAGCTTAGGGCACTATTTTGCGTGAGATTGTCCAAGATCGGTGAGGATCATGCGGCAGTAGTCCTTGGGACGAGCGCGTGGATTGAGGGGTAATCCCTCCCCGTCCAAAATCTCGAGTTGTTCATTGATCGTAAAGACAGCCCGATCCGATATTTCTTGGGGAGTTGAATCACCGAGAATCGCTTTTATTTTTTTTGTCACCGCAGGGTTGGCCGTCACTTCCAGTTGAAAGACTTTTCCGTCACCGGGGGTCTGTTCGGGATAAACTTTTAAGTTCACATCAAGGGCCCCTGCTTCAGCAAATCCGTGTCCGATTGAGAACGCTTTATGGGGGGGCTCTGGCAGGAGTTCAGAGTGGGCACCTTGATTTTTGAGTTCCAGATTTTTTTTAGCAATTTTTAGTCGAGCGCGATCATTGGCTTGCTTTAGAACGAGGAGCTCTCGCTCCGCGAGAATTTGATTGTAGCTGACAAATTTGAGAATGAGTCTGTGGAGTTCACGGGATACTCTTTTTGCGCTCGCCTCTTCGAGAAAGTCGTTGAGGTGATCAGCAAGGGCATCCTCGCCGTGTTGGAGAGCATTCACTCGAGTAGAATCGTAAATTTGGTAGGATGTAATTTTGAAATCTGCGATTTTTAGACCTTCTGACGCCGGAGAGGGCGTTTTGGAGTGGGCAGAGACCAGCGAAGGGACCTCCACCATTGAATCCCCACTGAAGAGAGGATCAGTCCTTATTGAATTGGGTGCAAGATAAAGTTTCGTGCCGAATGAAATGAGAGAATTACCTTCTTCCCAAAAAGGCTTGCGAGGTTTTGATAAGTTTTCTGGAATGCGGACATTTAATTGGTCAGCTTCGATCGTTACTTTATTTTCATCGAGGTAATTTCTTTTGATTGTAAAACTCACAAGAGGAGCGGGAAGGCCGGGAAACCGAATCGCCGCACTTTGATATTTGATCTGCGAATGAAAATGATCACCGATTTTTAGGAACTCTTCTATCGCGCTCCATTTGGTACTCAATGTGAAAAATCCAGGCGTAATTGTTGTTTTTGAGCCGTCAGGCAAGACCTCGATCACTTTGATTTCTGAAGCCGCATGAGGATCGTCAAAGCGATAGTGATCAATGTTGGATTGTGGAAGTTTCATCCAAATCGGGATCCAGACTTCGATTGCCTTGAGATCTTTGCGATGAACATCGTCAGAATGAATATCTGCCGAAACGAGAAGTCGGTGAGTCGAGGAGAGATCATCTTCTCTAAACGCCCAAACATTTTGGAAGACTGAAAAGGCGATGAAGATAAAAATGTAAAATTTACTGGCGATCATCGTAAAACTCCTTTGCCACTCTGGCTCTCGTTTGAATACGCAAAATTTGTTCCAAAACAGATGCAGCACTTCGAATGAAGTATCCATCAAGATGTGCGAATCCAGTGCGCATGAATCTTTGGACCAGAAGTCATGATTGACATCTCGCGTTGCAAACTTTGCGATTGAGACATCTATGGGAGGATTGAGGCGTGAAGTGGAAATGTTTAGTTGTTCAGTTTACTTTGTTTGCGATTGCGTTTTTGGAGAGTGAGAATCTAAAGGCCCAATCCGAAGCGACACAAAATCAAGCAGATCTTTGTTTGGACGGGCCACCAGCGATTCCGTTTGTAGCGATCGAAACGGTTCGAGTCGGGATTCCTTTTAATGTTCCCAATTCTGGCGGCCATGGCCGAGTGGACTATGCTTATCGAATCGGAAAATATGAAGTCACCAATGCACAGTATGTTGATTTCTTGAATGCTGTCGCTCGCGGATCTGATCCTCAAGGGTTGTTTCATCCCGCGATGGCATCACAGGCTCAAGGGGGGATTCGGCGGATTCAGTGTCCCTTTGGATACCTTTACGTCGCTAAGCCTCATTTTGCTCAGAAGCCGGTGAACTATGTGAGTTGGCCATCAGCCGCTCGCTTTGCGAACTGGCTTCACAATAATCAACCCGTGGGAGAGCAGCGCGTGCAGATCACTGAGACGGGGGTTTACGATTTGAGTCTTGGAAGTTTGCCGGGATATCTCGAAGCCGTCAGAGGGAGTGGAGCTCGATACGCACTTCCGACAAAAGATGAGTGGATCAAGGCAGCAAAATATTGCCCGGGATGTGCGCCGGCTTACTGGGCATTTTCCACTCGATCAAATGACAATCCCTCTCCTGGGAGTCTTGATTTGCTTTCTTCGGCACTTTGGTCAGGTGAGTTTGCGAGTCCGAGTTCAAACTCCGCTAACTATGGTGGGCGAGCCAACTGGAATGGATCGAGTGTAGGAAATGTGACGAGCGTAGGCAGTGCTGGATCACCGAGTCCTTGGGGAACTTTTGATCAGGATGGAAATGTCGCCGAATGGAATGAACAAGTTTCGTGTATGGCAGCCAATGCCTGTGGTCGCAAATTCAGAGGGGGATCCTATCGCTCATCGGTCGGCCAACAGTTGGGGCCCAATCACTATCTTGAAAGTGGACTTCTCGAAGAATTGGCCCCCATGGCCTCGTATTCTCCGGATTGGCCGTATCCTCAAGGCAGTGAGATGAGAATGGCGACGGTGGGATTTCGAATCGTTCAACTCATCGTTCAGAATTGATCTTGAGTTGGTTTCACCCCTTGATACTCTAAGAGAGTGTCTAGAGATGAGCTCCTCATCATTACTCTCAGCGACGTCAATCGAAAGCTGTTTACCTCCGCTTTGGAGGGTGAGTTTTCGCTCTTGTATGCCAGCTCTGGCGAAGAAGCTCTCGAGCTTCTCAAAAAAAAGCTCCCTGCTGCGGTGGTGATGGATCACAGTATAGAGGATTTTTTGACCTATGTTTTTATCGATAAAATCAGAAACTCCCCCGTCTCTCGCAATCTTCCATTTGTGATTGTGTCTCGTGAGTCCACAAACTCATTTGTGGAACAAGCTGTTCGATCGGGAGTGAGTCATTATGTAGGGATACCATTTGAACCCGCTGCACTTCGGCAAAAGATAAAGTCCGCTCTCAACCCGGGTGGTCCTAAAGACTGGAGCCTCTATTTTCGGCTTCCCGGCGAGCTCGAAACAACGGCCAAGAGCTTCGGACGGATTTCTTATGTGAGTGAAAATGGCGTACATTTTGAAACTCATCTCAAGCTGGCGCCCCATCAAAAACTCAAGATTTCTTCGCCAATCTTTGAAGACATGAATATTGGTGATGTCGAAGTCGAGGTAGAGACGGTGAGTTCGGATGTTTATTACAATTATCCCTCTGCTATCGATGCTCAGTGGTGCGACGAAAAAATCCGTCATCGAATGAAGGGTTGGATCGTCGTCCACAAAAATTTAAATTCACCCAAAAAGCGTAAAATTCTTTTGGTCCAAAGCAGCAGGGAACAAGCAGATGGACTCACCAAAAATCTCGATGCGTCTCAATATAGTCTGAGAATAGTCAAAGATCTTACAGAAGCTCTCGTAGCGCTCCCTTATATGAAGCCGGCATGCTTTGTCGTGAGTTCAGACATCTGGAGCCAGGCGGGTTCTGTGGGTTCCAAAATACTCACTCTTTTGCCAAAACTTGAGTCTCGATGGATGCTGACGGGCAATGAGATCAAACTCGCTCCACAAATAGCACTCAAGCCCTTTGTGGCACCACAATCATCGGAAGCGATTGTGGCGGGAATAACACATTTGGTTCCGCCAGTGATTCCTGATCCCACGAGAATTTATTTTTCGAAGCATCTCGATTACTCCCGGTGCAGCTTTAACTTTCAAGTGAAGACCCTCATTTTAGGAGAGATGGGAGTGAAGCTCGCGTTTCCTTTTGAGCTCAGTGTGCCTTGCAATTTGCAGTTGGGGCTCAAGGCTTTTACAGAGCAGAATCTGCGTAATCCGTTTGTGCGAGTCTGGCCTCCGCTTGAGTCCTTGGCGCCACAGAAAACAGGAGAAAATCCCTTTTTATGGGCTGCCGAAACGCACTTTTTGGGAATCAATGATCAACAGGGTCAGGGCATTCGATTGTGGCTTCGTAACCATGAAATGGAAGAAACCCGCTCCGAACTCTACAAACCTCCTCGGCACGAAGGCCAGGAGCCACCGGTGGCGCCTAAAAAGCAAGAGCCGCCGCCTCCCAAGAAAAAGTAATCTTGGAATCGCTTGACCCACCTCAGGATTTTGATAATCCACTCTGAGTTTTTCATTGGGCGACAATTTAAGGACTCTCATTCATGCGCCAGCTTTTGGTCGTCGCCATTTTTTATTTACAATCCGTCTACGCACAAGTTCAGTTTATTCCCCCTTCAGACAGCTCTCAGGACATGAGACTCGCCCTTGCTTTGAACGCTCATACCACAGAAATTGTTGAACGCGCGGACGGTCTCAGAGTTCTTCAGTACTCGCCCGCTCCAGAGGCTTTAGAGGCGCTGCTTACAATTGGAAAAAATCCGAGTCTTTTGCTCGGCGATAGAGTTCTCGACAATGTTATAGATCAGGCGACTGCTGCCTACCAGGCAGAGTCGGATCAGCTCGACTTTTCGAGAGTCACTCAGACTTCAGCAGAATTTTTGTTGGCGATTGTGCAGGTGATTCACAAAGACCCAGTTCTCCGCAAAAAGTGGTCTCAAAAGGTCAATGAGCTTTGGCCCCATAGGCGCCAAGAACTTGAGGCCCTCTTTGAATTGCATCATATACCCCTTCAGTTATCAGGAGATTTTGATTTTTTAGTCCAAGAAATGGTCTTTGCAGATTTCAATCGATTGATTGCCAAATTATTGGTGGAGCCCCAGTCATTGGCATCCAATCTCAATTTGATCGAAGCTCTCAATCAAGCTGCAGATATAGTCGCTAAAGATCACTCACATTTTGCTGGAAATTTTGGCCGGCAATTGAGGCAAGCAGTGGTGGATTCGGGGATTGGTATTGGCAAATTGTTTAGAATGCAGCATGCCATGGGCCTCGATCGTGCTTTGGGCTGGGGCTTACGGCAGGACCTTCATGCAGATACCGTTTTGAGAAGGAGTTTTCTCAAGGGCGAAGGAATCGGAAGCATTGCCTTTTATTTGAATCCAGAAAAGCTTGTCAGAATTTTGGACGATCTCGCAGGCCTAGAGGATTTTTCAAAGTGGTCATGGCCTGATCTTGAAAGTGCATCGAGGCATTTGAGACTCATTGCAAGTACAAAATCTCTGTCTCTCGCAGAGATCAAACTGAATCAGAAAATCTCTCGTGCTATCATTCAGTCGATCTCGGAGACCTTTCTGTTGCCCATTCTCAACGACAAGAACAAGCGCGTGATCGATTTTGTCGACCTTGTAGAAACAACATCTTATTTTGCAAATGCTCCGATAGAGGCCAAGCGCCTACTGGCCCGGGCCGCCTTTGCGCTTATTCATGATCCCATTGAGGCCCTGTATTGGCATCGAGTATTTGTAGGAAATGTCCTTCGGCCAAGTGTTTTGTGGGGTCCTCAGGATGGAGTTAAAATCTTGAGAGAATTTTTGGAATCTTCAGGGGCTGAGCTGAGTCGCTCCTCTGTTCGGATGCTTCGTCTTGGACTTAAGACATATGATCAATGGACAATTTGGTCACCCATCACGGCTTTGTGGAAAAAGTGTACGCGTCGCTAGAGAGCGTCTTGAAGATCTTTCAGGTCTGCTAAAATCTCAGAGTGTTGAGGAAATTTTTGAAGTGCAGTTTTCAGGGTCGATTTGGCCCTGTCGATCTGTCCCAGACGGCGAAAGCACTCAGCCATATTGCGAGCCGCAACGAGGGAGTCGGGATAGAGTTCTAAAACTTTTTGGAATTCTTCTATTCCCCGTTGCCACTGGGATTCTTCCATGGCGATCATTCCCAAATTCAATCGAGATTCCTGATTCTGCAAATCGATCGAGAGACATTGAGCCGCACGGTCTTTTGCTTGGGGGAACTGACCCAGGCGCCGATGTGTTGTGGCAAGCTTGGCGAGAATCAGGGGATTGTTTGCATTCAGAGTGAGTGCTGCTTCCAAAGCCTTGAGAGCGGCCGCAAACTCCTTAAGCTCCAGATAAGTCATTCCGAGTTCAAATTGTGCGCGAGCATCCTGAGGATTCTGAGCGGCCTTTGTCTCTGCAATCTCTAGGTAGAGAGTCTGCTTATTTTTTTGTGCGACCACGTCAGGGAGAACTCCATAGTGATGGAGTGGAATGGAGCAGACTTCGTGGTGACCCTCGACGGACTTTAAAATTGTTTCGTGAACCAGACCTTCAAAGCGAATGTTGGATTGATTGCGAAACAATATGAGTTTGGTGTTTTGGATCCACCCCGGAAACTGTCCCTCTTCGAGGGGATATTCACCCTTGGCACTCACAAATCCCTGTGCGGCGGGGTTGAGGACGTAGTTGCGAGAATGCAATCCATAGGACCAGACAGAAGCGGGAGCGCCGTTGATGAGGCGGTGTATTTCTTCAAAATCAATCTGGGCAATACGTTCATCCGGATCGATTGTGAGAATCCAAGGTGTCTTGACCTGAGAGAGTGAAAAATTCCGCGCCGCCGAAAAATCTTTGACCCACTGAAATGTGTGACACTCTGCCCCAAAATCTTTGGCAATGGTGAGCGTTTGATCTGTCGATCCCGTATCCACAATCACAAAGTGTGGAGTCAGGGCGCGATGATGCCTCAGGAATTCCGGCAGGAACCTTTCTTCGTTTTTCACGATCATGCAAATCGTGAGCATCTCAATCATGTTAGAATATCTCGGGGGAATCTGCACTTTTTTATGCGATGCCGTAGTTGTGGAACAACCAATGCCGCTCAAGCCAAGTTTTGTCACGAGTGTGGCAAGGCACTCGCTGAGGCCCCTCGCGTTGAGGAATTCTCCGAACAAATCACGGTGACTCATCGCCGTCCTGAGTGGGTCGCTGATGATCCCAACATGAATACTCAGATCCGAAAAAAGATCGAACTCGCTCAGGAGGGTCTGTCGGGGACGCGCCGGTTTGTAACAATTTTGTTTGCTGATATTCAGGGGTTTACATCCCTGTGTGAGCGAATGGATCCCGAGCAAGTGACAGAACTCATGAACCGCTATCTCGGGCGCCTCGGCAAAATTGTTTATGAGTTTGAGGGCTATGTCGACAAGTACATTGGTGATTGCATCATGGCGCTCTTTGGAGCGCCGATTGCCCATGATAACGATCCTGAGCTTGCGATTCGATCGGCTGTCAAAATGTTGCAAGCTCTGGGCGAACTCAATGCGGAGACAGGCAACAAGCTCTCCATTCGTATTGGAATCAATGCGGGCATGGTGGTGGCAGGAGGTGTAGGAAACTCTCTTAAGCTCGAATTCACCGTGATGGGCGATGCCGTCAATCTGGCTCAGCGACTTCAGTCGGCTGCGCAGCCAGGACAAATCGTTGTCGGCAAATCCGTGGCCCGAGCCGCTCGGGGATTCTTTGATTTTGAACCTTTAGACCTCAAAAGCGTCAAAGGCAAATCGGAGCCTGTCGAGGCGTTTATTGTTCGGGGGATCAAAGGAGCGAGAGAAAGCCAATCTCGTGGGCTCACAGAAAACCAAACCAAGCTGATTGGGCGCAAAGAGACACTTCAGTCATTGAGACCTATTTTGCGATCGATCAAAGAAGACGTTTCTCAGCATTTTGTGCTCACGGGACCTGCGGGCATAGGAAAGAGTCGGCTCAAATGGGAGCTTCGCTCCGCACTAAAGAATCAGGGGCTCGAATGGTGTGAAGTGACTTGTAATTCGCTGAAGGCACATATTCCACTCGCACCGTTTAGGGATCTGTTGGGGACGATGGTCCGGGAATCCAAAGACGTGCAGCGATGGCTCGAACAAGTAGAAGCAGCCTCCTTTGATTCGCACGAAAAAAAGCTCTCCTTGCTTCTCAGTCTCAAGTCGATTCTTCATCAAAGAGCTAAGGCCAAATATACGGTCTACTTTTTTGATGATTTGCAATGGGCGGATTCTGTCACCGTCGAAGCGCTCCAATACCTTGCGGCGGGTTCCTCACATTTTATTCTCGCCGGTGCGACTCGCTCGGCTGAGCGAATTGCGCTCAAGGGGTTTCATCTGATTTCACTCTTACCCTTGAGTGAATCAGAATCCATCGAACTGACTTGTGCTCTCTTAAAATCTCAGACCATTCCCTCCGAGCTCAAGGAATTCATAAAATCTCAATGTCAGGGAAATCCCCTCTTTATTGAGGAAACCGTACGTGCTCTCGTCGAGCGAAAGACTCTGCTTAGCTCGCCAGAAAAGGGATGGACATTGGCGGGGCCTATTGCACTGGGAGTCGTTTCTGAAGGACTCCAATCGACAGTGCTCGCGCGTATTGATCAACTCCCCATGCCAGATCGAGATGTTTTGGAAGCTGCTTCTGTGATGGGGCGAAAATTTTCTTACAAACTTCTCAAAGAGCTTTTGACGGGGCATCCGCATCTCGATGAGTCCTTGCAGTTTTTGAGACAAAAAGAGCTCATTTTTGAATTTGAAGTCAAAGAGGGCGAAATTGAATATATCTTCAATCAAAACATAACGCGTGAGATTACTTATCAATCGATTCTGCGCAAAAAGCAAAAGGCTATGCATCGCGATGTGGCCCAAGTCTTTGAAATGCTGTTGCGAAAAAACGAGATTTCCCGCGGAGCCGAGTCGTTTGAGCTTCTCGCCCATCATTTTAAAGAGGCCGAAGTCTATGATCGATGGGTCCACTACTTTTTGGCTTCAGTCGAATTCAAGAATCTCAGCGCAGCGATCGAACAATTGCAGGACGCACTCAAGCAAAAAATAGTGAGCGAGGCCCGTCAGCTTGTGATCTTAAAACTCATCGATCTTCAGTCGAAGCGAGGAGACTTTGTAGCTCTGCAGAGCTTCATTGTAGAGCATCTGGCAGAATTTAGTGGAGATCTGCGATCACAAATTCTCCTTCGAGCGGGGGAAGTCGAATCCAAACTCCAACATTTTGATGTGGCGGCTTCTTATTATGACGACGCGGCTTCGGGGACTCAGGAGCTGGTAACAACGGTGAGAATTCTCAAAGGAAAAGCCAATCTCAAGATCCAGGCGGGTCAAACAGATGCGGCACTAAAATTGTTTGAAGAAGCGCTTTCGCAGGTTCAGAAAATATCTGACAGCGTTTTGGCAGCAGAAATTCTCAATGATCTTTGTGTCGTGCAGATCAAACTTCAAAAATTCAAAGATGCCGAGTCTACTCTTCGAAAGGCCCTTCCCTTAGCGATCGGGGCGCGAGGGCAATCCTTGAGAACCAAGCTTCTGATCAATCAAGGCGCTGTGAATATTTGTCTGGGATCGTGGGATCAAGCTCTTGAAAGCTTTCAAAAGGCGATCGAATCCGCCGATGTGGATGGCAATCTCTTTGATCAAATGAAGGCTCTTCATAACGCGGCTGTGGCGGCAGTTCAGCTCCAAAAAAATGAGTGGGCCAAGACTTGGCTTGATAAGAGCAATTGGTTAGCGGGGGAGCTCAAAAATTCTCAGCAGCTTGATCTCAATCAGGGCTATCTCGTTTACCTCAATGAACGCGCAGCAGGCGTGCCCGAAACAGAAGCGCGCGCCAAACTCGAACTACGTTGTCGCCAAGCTAATGGTGGAAAGCAGAGTTGAGAGTTCTTCTGATTTGAGACCGGTGGATTCTAGACTGACGGTTTCACGAACGGCGTGGCGGTATGTGCCCAGTTTGTCATTGATCTCAGCGAGATCGAGAGCTTGTGGGCTTTGAAGTGTTTGACCCTCTCGGTCTTTGAGCAATCGAATCTTGGGGCGATAGGGAGCCGAAAGATCTCCTCCAGCCGAACACACGACGCCGATTTCTCCTGTGGAGAGTTTTACAACTGTTCCGAGAGGAGAGAGGCTCATCCAAACCGCAAAGAGCCTGACCAAACTGCGATCACAGCCGAGGTCGTCGGAAAGTAGCTTCTCCATCGCTTGCGCGGGAGAGTTCTGCGGTCGGCGTCGATCTTTGCCCACCATTTGAACAAAGATCACGGCAATACGGAGCATTCGTGAAAAAATATGGAGATAACATTTCGTAGGTCCCGAGGCATAGACTCCTCGTTGCCCAAAGGGGATCGGAAACTCCAAAACACTAAGCATTTGAAGCTCAGTGTGCGGCCATGTCGCAGCCAGGCGCTTGAGATGGCTCATCACAAGGGGCGCTCGAGACGCTGAGCCTGTTTCGCCCGTCGTTGCGGCGGCAGGATTGGCGAGAGCGACTAAAGGATGCAGAAGCCCACATCCTGCGAGTTCGACTCCCACAAACGGAGGGAGACCTAAGGAGCGTCCCCATCCATGCAGGACCCAGGCCGAGAGCACGGCGGTTTGTGCCAACGGCATTTCGCGAAGCTGATTAATATTTTTTGAGAAAGTAAGACCGTAATCTTCTTCGGTCAAATTGTTGAGCTCGTAGAGAATCTGATCAATCCTGAATTTGGAATCGAGTTCACTTGTGGAGTGAGTGAGCCGTTCAGCGACAAACTGGTAGAGTTCGTTAAACAAAATATCAGCAGGAGAGTCTCCCGCACTCATTTGACTCAGATTGAGCCCGAGAGTTTTGATTTCAAAACCTTCGAGCCCAAGACTTCGAAGTCGCTCGGCAATAATATTGACGGTCACGCCCCGATCGAGCGTCGCCAAAAACCAAAGAAATGCCTGTACGTTTTCGGGACTGGCTCCCTGAGGAAGTGTGAGGCCTGTGACTCCCATTTTTCGTAAGACCCCAATCAGTGTTTTGAGTTTTCGAATATTAGTCACTTTGGGGCGAATTCGAATCTCATTCAAAAAGAACTGCTCCCCCTTTATCTGGATATCGAGAACGCTAAATCCAAAGGCTGTCTGCCATTGGCTCACGCACTTTTGAATCACGGCACCGATTTCGACAAAGATTTTATTGCCGGGTTCATGAATATCTTTAGCTCTCAGGTATCCAAGCATACTGAGAAGGATGTCTGTCCCCAAAAGCTGCTTAGTCATGACGGTACCGCGGTCTGACTGGGCAAGTTCTTCGAGAGAGAGAATTTTTGTTTCGGTGGTGCTCATCGACCCAAGCTCCTGAGATGGATCATCAGTTTTTGTTTGAGCGCTTCATCTTGATTTGAAACTCGAGCCTCTTGCTTGAGGAGATCGGCGACGGAGGAGACCTTGAGCAAGTCTTTTTGTGACATGAGCGCATTCAGGCTGGCTTCTCGCTCCATCGGAAACTTGGGCCAAAAAAACCAGCGGCGAGCCTTGATCCATGGCTCAAGACTTTCGAGGCCTTGAGCTCCAAAATATCGACAACAGAGCTGAGCCCAACCGCTCATCAATCGACCACTCATGAGCCTGTCTTCGGCTCGGCCCCAGATTCCAGATTGGATCAAAGTTTTGACAAAAGGTTTCCAGCGATCTTTGGTTTCTGCTTCAAGAAGCGCTTTGAGCCAGACTTCTTTGACATCGTCAGGGAGCCCTTCATAAAGTTTAAGTGCGGCAGGTGTTTCCAAAGAGATGTTAGAAAGATAATGCGAGGCCGCTTTGACGATCTTGGCGTAGGGTGATTTGAGAGCGCGCTTGAGAAACTCATACTTGCCTTTCCAATCCAAGCGCCGAAACAGAGGCAGAATGCTCGCGAGACGTTCTTCTCCCCAACTAAAAAAGAGAGTCTCATGGGCGAGATCTCGATTGAGTATGATCTTTAAAAACTCAACAAGGCCATCGTAGTCCTTTTGGCCTCGATAAAAGTCGATGATCTGAGCAAATTGTTTTGGATCCAGATAGGGTAGCAACTTAACAGAAACTTTTGCTCTCTCGGGATCCTCGAGCGATGAAATCAACCGCTTTTGATTGGCAAGTTGTGAGAGTGTCGAGCCAATTGCCTTTTCCATGCGACTTCGCAGCGGAGTCAAAAGCGGAGAGCTCATTTGGGAAAGTTCATTGAGCAAAAGAATAATGAGGCTGGGTTGAAATCGGGCTACGATTCCCTCTGTCAGTGTCAGAAGAGTGGTCTCTGCGTTTTGAAACTCAAGTGTGTCAGCGGTGGCAGAAGCCTTCAGAACCTGAATGGCCCAGTTCAGTAAGTTAAAGTCGACATGATCTTGATCGAGACTACTGAGCTCATCGGCAAGTCTTGTGATTTCATCAGTCTCGAGTTTGAGTTCCGCGGGCAGCTCCGCAAGAATACTGGGAGAAAGTATCTGGGATTTGAGAGCGGCGAGCTTTTGCGCTGAGATTCCGAGAGCGGCGTTCTCCGAACGCTCGACGGTTTCGCCATCGGGAAGCTCCCAGTCTTTGTCTCGTCGATGCCAATTGGATTTTTTGTCAGTGCTCTCGTCGGTTTCGGAAAATCCTTCGGCATCAAAAAGGGAATTAAAGACTCGCGCACGGATGTTTCGCGAGGGATTGCGCCAAAGGATCGAAGCCAGGTCCTTGCTATCGCTGGAATCAAAATCGATCAAAGCTTTTCGTACAAGAGAAGCCCAATCCTTGATATCGACGGCCGCTAAATCTCTGAGCGCAATTAGGGATTGAATTCCCTCACTGAAGAGTGAATACACGAGGCTCGCTTCGGGCTTCTCGGTTGTATAGACGACGTGTTTGGCCGCGATGACTTCGGTCATTCGAATCAAAAACTGAATTCGGCGAATATAACTTTCATCGTTTCTCAGAGAATTCTCGAGATTTTGATCAATGAATTTTTCGTGGAGTTCGAGAGGTTTTATTTCTAAACCTTCGTAGTAGCCTAAGACTCGATAAAACTTTTCGATGTCGCGGTAGACGACTTCTTCGGCCCCCAGTCTTTTCACTCTCTTATTTTATCGTTGAGAAGAAGAGGGGCAGGGCGTCGTAAGCAAAGAATTAGTGACTCAACTCTGGCGTCAAACGACCGGATTGTTTGAGCCAATTCAAGAAGGCTTCAACACAGTCGGGATCGAGTTGATGACGCGATGCTTTTTGAAGTTCTTCCACAGCCATTGGGACGGAAAGTCGTCGACGATAAGGCCGATCACTCGTCATGGCATCCCAGGTGTCGGCGACTTGCACAATTCGAGCCCCCAGTGGAATATCTGTTCCCGCCAATCCCTGAGGATATCCTTTGCCATCAAATCTTTCGTGGTGGTGGAGGATAATCGGAATATGTTCTTCCAAGAACGGTACTGAGCGCAAAATTTGCTGAGAGAGTTCGGGATGAGAATCCATGAGTTTGCGCTCTTCGTCATTGAGCTTTCCGGGCTTGAGGAGAATTCGATCATAGACGCCGATCTTTCCGATATCATGCAAGAGACTTGCTTCATGCAAAATGCTGAGCTCACGATCGGAAAGTCCCATGAGCTTTCCGATTACCATCGAATATCGATTCACTCGATCCGAATGTCCGCGCGTATACGAGTCACGCGCTTCGAGTGCTCGAACAAGAGCCTCAATCGAATGAATCACATTTTTATCCATGGTCGATGAGCTGCGCTGAACTTCGTTGTAGAGTTGCTCGATCGTATTCAGTTGAAAATTTGTTTTCTTCAACTGCTTTTGTAAGCGTCGATAATAAATCGACCCGAGCCCCGCTCCCCCGATCATTCCGCCACTCAAAATGCCAAGGATGAGCATTTCGATGTGCATAAGTTGTGTGAATTTAGCACAAATAGGGGGGTGTGGGCACGTACGTGTAAGCTGCTGCAATGACTAAACAAAATTGATCAATTTCCCAGAGCTCCTCCTGGCCCGGAGCCAAAATTAGCGCTAATTCTTATTTGTGTTTAAGGCCGTTCCTCCAGCAATTTTATTTTTGAGTTTGGCATCACTCTTTGGAGACTTGGCTAGTGAGACAATTTATCCGATCTTGCCGTTGTTTTTGACTCAAGTGTTGGGGATGAGCGTGATGTATCTGGGGGTTCTTGAAGGCATCGCCGAAGCCATCGCGAGTCTCATGAAGCTGGCCTCAGGTTATTGGGCGGATCGAACTCGGCGTCAGTTTCCGTTGGTTCTTTTGGGGTATTCGATTTCGACTTGTCGCTCACTGATTGGATTAGCCGTCACGCCGTGGCAAGTGTTGGCGATTCGATTTTCGGATCGATTTGGAAAGGGCATTCGCACTGCTCCTCGAGACGCATGGTTGGCGAGTTATACCGACTCGCAGTCGCGTTCGCGCATTTTTGGATTTCATCGTGCGATGGATAATGTCGGAGCGACCGTCGCCCCACTCCTTGCGACCGTGTTTCTTTATTTTTATCCAGGAAACTATCGCGTTTTGTTTTTGCTCACGTTGATTCCCGGTTTTTTGGTGATTTATTTTGTGTTCAAGGCCCGCAAGTACGAAAAGTCAGAAGCTTCTTTGACTGCGCCGTTACCAAAAATTTCGTTTAAGGACATAGCGCGATTGCCTAAGCGCTTTTATTATTTTTTATTCGTTCTCTTTCTTTTTACTCTCGGAAATTCGGCGGATGCCTTTTTGATTTTGAGGCTCAAAGAGGTCGGTGTTCCTGAGTACGCGATTCCGTCTCTTTGGGCGGCCCTCAATTTGGTCAAAGTTTTGAGCAGTCTTTGGGGTGGAGGTTTTGCGGATCGAGTGGGAGCCAAGACTTCTGTGATATTGGGATGGATTATTTATTCGCTCGCTTATCTTGGTTTTGCATTTGTGACGGATCCTTTCATCATGGGAGTCATTTTTATTTTTTATGGAGTGTTTTTTGGACTCACCGAAGGGCCAGAAAAAGCATTGGTGACTGAACTTGCTCCCAAACACCTTCGAGGAACAGCGTTTGGATTTTACCATCTGGTGATGGGTGTGGGATTGCTGCCGGCAAGTTTGATTTGTGGGGTGCTTTGGCAAAAGTCGGGGGCGAGTTTGGCACTGGGTTTTGCAGTGATTGTCTCAGCAGTGAGCACGCTTTTGTTTTTGAAGGTCAAAGCGGGGAGTCAGCTTAAGCCCGGCGAGATGCTTGCAGAAACAGTAGACTGAGGTGGGGGCACTCGGTCTAAGCTGCTCGTTCCATGAGCAGTTTTACTTTGAGTGAGAGATGCCATCATTACGGCAAGAATGTTCATCTTTTGAGTGACCCCTTTTACGAAGGTTTGTTGGCGCGGTTTTCTCAGGAACAAACCCGTCAGCCGACTGTTTCTCACCTCGCGCGACAGATGAGTCAGTTTTTGGCCATTCAAGCGATGAATTATCTTTTACCCAAAACGAGGACGCAGTTTCAGACTCGAATGGTTCAGGTCCATCGCGAAGCCACGATTGACCAAGAAGTTTTTGATCCCTCACAGCGAGTGGTGGTGGTGGATTTGATGCGAGCTGGAATTTTGCCGAGCCAGACGATTTTTGATCTGGCGCATGAGTTTTTGCCTGCCAGTCAGATACGGCAAGATCACATCCTCCTCAATCGAGCGACAGATGCTTCGGAGCGCGTGGTGGGAGTAAATATCTCTGGGCACAAAATCGGCGGCCCGATTAAGGATTCGTTTGTGTTTTTTCCTGATCCGATGGGAGCCACAGGTTCTTCGATTGAAAGAATGATCAATCTTTACACCGAGCTCAAATTGGGAGTTCCCACTCAGTTTGTGGCTCTTCATTTTATTGTGACGCCTGAGTATCTCAAGCGGCTCAAACCTTTGGCGGATCGTTTGCAGATCTTTGCATTAAGACTCGATCGGGGATTGAGTGCGCCCGAAATTTTGAAGACGATCCCGGGCGAAAAGTGGGATCAGGAACGTGGCCTCAACGATAAACAGTATATTGTTCCCGGCGCCGGGGGCATTGGCGAAATATTAAACAATTCATTCGTATAGGAGAGGGGCCATGCAAGTCGTATTGTCCGAAGCTAAAATTCGTGAACGCATTAAAGAACTGGGACGGCAGATCAGTGCGGAATACAAAAAGGCCGGAGTCGAAAGGCTCTACGTCGTCGGCATTTTGCGCGGTGGGTTTATATTTTTGGCTGATTTGGTGAGGGAGCTTGAGATTCCTGTAGAAATTGATTTCGTCTGGGCGTCCTCATACGGCGAGGGCACAAAAACTTCGGGCACTGTCAAAATTGCTCGGGATCTTGAAGGCGATATCCAGGGCCGAGATGTTCTCATTGTTGAGGATATTGTAGATACGGGTCTCACCATGACCAAGATGCTCGAGCATTTGCAGTCCAAAAATCCAAAGTCCCTCAGCATCTGCAGTTTGCTTCACAAGCCAGCCCGCGAAATCAAAAAAGTTCCGATTCGATTCTTGGGTTTCACGATTGAGGATCAATTCGTGGTCGGATATGGATTGGATTACAAAAATTTGTATCGGGAGTATCGCGAGATTGTGATCCTGCCCCCAGAAAATCGATAACAAGGAGTAATGAACATGCAAGAGCTGACAAAAATTTCGACACCCAACGCCCCCAATGCGATTGGTCCGTATTCACAGGCCGTTCGAGTCGGAGATTTATTGTTTTGCTCTGGCCAGATTCCACTTGATCCAAAGACGATGGAAGTCGTCACAGGGGATATCAAAGTGCAAACAGAGTGCGTCATGAAGAATGTCGAGGGTTTGCTCAAAGGTGCGGGACTTGGCTTTGATCGGGTCATTAAAGCGACTTGTTTTTTAAAGAATATGGGAGATTTTGCCTCTTTTAACGAGGTTTACGGCAAGTACCTGGGAACTCAGAAACCAGCTCGCTCGACCGTTGAAGTGGCGCGTCTACCAAAGGATGTCTTGGTAGAAGTTGAGGTGATCGCCGCCTTCTAGGACATAGTAGACAGAGTTCAGAGTTTTAAGCCTCATCTAATCCAGCAATTTCTTTGGCTCAATTGGTGTTGTGCCACTCTTGCCTTTCGTCGATGAATTATATGCCGCTTGATCCCCTCTGCCATTCAGAGTCTCCACCTTGATCGAAGGATAAAACACTCCCTTGCCTCTAAAAATCGTGTGGCTAATGGGATCTTCGAAGTCTTCTACTTCAAGCTTATTAATTTCAGCACTTTCGAGAGTAGTCGCTTCCTTTGAAGGCATGGTCGCTAGCAGAGTTCTCACAAACTTTTCAATAGGAATGGTTCGGGTGGCGTCCGGACCGAGTTCATCGTCAAAAAGAAGATCGTCCTCTAAAACCTGAAAACGAACCAAAAGTTTTTCGTCAAGCGCGTCATTTTGGCTTAGTCCAAGATCCAAATCGCTAGTCTCGGCCAAAAATTTTTGGAACTCTTCGACTGTGGGAGCGATGAATGGCTCGGCCGCGAGCATGCCCTTCTCTGCAACATCCGTATACTGTGTCACAATGCGCGAAAGTGAAAACTTCGCTGGAACTTTGTCGTTAAACTTTAGGAATCCAAAATCACTTGAAGTACGTAGGTACTCTCTCATCTCTTTGATGTCCTGTGACGCCCTATAATGCATCGCGCTCCGATGATCTTCCAACCACTCCTTTTCGCGCAATTGATATTCACGAAAAGGCTGTTCGTATCCTCGTGCTTTTTCCTGGAGCACTCTCAACCTCTGCTCCCTCACATAATGATCTCCCGCTTGTTCTGCAGCTCGAACATAGGGCTCCAGCTTTTTCCTGAGCCTTTCATACGCGCCTAGAGATTCTTCATAGGCTGCGACAATTTCAGCGCGTTTGCGCTTTCCAGACTTTTCGATTTCTTTACGTAAATCCACAAAGCTCATACAAAGAGCAAGACTTTGAGGTGATCCTGAATGGATTTCACATTTATCCGATCGTTCTCCGATTGTCGCAACTTGCAAGAGCTGAAGCACTTCTGGAAGCTCAGCCGGCGTTACCTCAAATCGAGGAATTCCTACCGAGAATCGACCCGAGGTCTCTCTGAGTGTTTGAGCGAGCTCAGTCTCGACGGCTGGAGTCGAAACTGTCGGCGAACTGGCTGATACCGAAGCTGTTGCTGAAACCAAGAAAGCAAACAGAAGAAAGATTTTCATAAAGCTAGGGTCTGCAAGTCTGGTGCCTCAGGCATATGTGACTGAGCTCCCCTTAATCTCCGCGCCTTCCAGTGCGCACATCAGTTTTGTTTGGCTGTTCTGGGACATGCAAGACGCAGAGTTCCTGAGCTTGGATTCTGAATTGCGATGACGGTTCTTGATTTTGAAGTCGCCGTCGAGGCGACCAAGTTGCCCCAAGTCTTGGACATTAAGTGTGAGAATCTGCGAAATTCAATCACTTAGACTCGATCATTTCTGGTTTACAAATTGCAATCATTCACTGAATGGAAGCTTAGGAACTTCTGAGCGAGTGGTATGGTATTCAGTTTGAGATATTACGAATATATCCTGCTACGATTGAAACTTGGGCTCTTCGCTCTTTTTGCACTCGTTGCAAAATTAAACGCCGAGCCGAATGAGGTTCATTCGCGTCCCACCATGAAAGAATGGGTTAATCGCACGGAGGCTCTCCCCATTTGTGTTTGGGCATTGGCCGAGTTGAATCCACGGGCTTATGCCTTGCTCTCAGAAAAGCACAATAAGGAAATTCGAGAGGTCACCAGTTTGCTCAATCTGAAGCCTCATTCACCCAAGTTTTATGAAGCGGCTGAGACTTTGTTTGCAGCGCGGTCTCGAATCGATTGGAAATGGCAGTTGGAAGAGCAAGAAGTTGAGAAACTTCTTTTGGCTGTTAGAGATGCAATTAGTTTGTCTCATGATTCCGCAAAAATCGAATTATTGAAGGCAGCGGGTTGGCCAGAATTGAAAGCTCGAGAATTGGTGCAAGAGCTTGGGTTGCCTCTTCGTTCTCAGAGAGCAGACGTTTTGAAATATCGATTGAACACGACGACGCCTCTTCTTTCTCAAGGTGGCGGAGGACGGGCGTTTGGATTTGGTTCGCATTTTTTTCAACGTTATGAGTTCAAGCGCCATATTCCATACACACCTGACTCTTCTCTGGATGTCATTGGGAGTGCTCCAACGATTGAGGCTGCCAAACGTCATTGGGCTGAGGCTCAAAAAGCGAATCCAGCTTTTGTTGACCCCTTTCAGAAGCTTTTGAATGATGCAGCCAACCATGCTGAGGCCACGGCAGAAGTGGATCAAACGGGCTGGGTGCGTTACAAGAGCCGGTACATTCAAGGCGAGCAATTAGTTCCAAGCGATTCTATTCCAAGCCTCCTGCTCATCGATGAAATTCACCGACAGATTGAGATCAATTACCTGGCTGATTCGGAGCTCCGGTCTTCGGCTCTTGAGGCTCTAGGAATCGCTCGATCACTCATTGACGATTTGAGAACCGATCCCCGGTCAATTGCGGTTTGGGCCGCTGGCAATTTTATAAAATATAGCCAACCGTCTCCGACGGTAGATCGATCATCAGTTCTTCGCGCCTGGAATGAGATTAGAATCGCTGAACAGAGCTTAGCGAGAATGTCTAATTTTAGTAATTTTGAATTCGTGATGAGTCGAGAATGGCCACTGCATCGAGACGAAATTCTTTCAAAATCTCTCGATTTCACCATCGTCAATTCATTCGGTGGGCATGCCACGGTTCTTTCGCGTATTGAGCTTAAGGCATTAGATGCAAAAAAATCAGGGCTTTCAAGTGTTGCCAGCATCAAGAGCGCTCGAGCAAAGCTGACTCAGCCGACACGTATTGAATTAGGCAATGGCCGAGAAATCATAATGCCCTTAATTGAAGCCGACGGATCTGCCGAGTTAGATTTGCATCTTAACCTTTCGGAAAATTCTCTTTCAAACGAAGAGGTCCGACGATTGATCATTGCCATTTCTGCCAAACTATTGGGGCAACCAGAACTCTTAGCGTTTGAAGAAATTCGTTTACATTCTTCAGAAGGTCACTTGCTTGCCAGTATTTCGCCAATGGTTGAGGCAAATTCTCACGGCTATTCATTGATTGTTTACTCTGAAAGAATACACCAACATTTTGCGTTTATCGGTAAGAGAGTTTCGCCTGAGCTGGCTCAGTCGATGCTTCACGGTGCATTTGAAAATCTCGATCGAGGCAGGATGTACGAAATCAACAATAAGCTCAATGTCGATGTTTGGACGCTCGAACGGCTAGGAAAGGACCGAGCCCAAAAGTAGCCAACAGAGTGCGTCATGAAGAATGTGGGAGATTTTGCCGCTTTTAACGAGGTTTATGGCAAGAACCTCGGGTTCTACCAAAGGATGTCTTGGTAGAAGTTGAGGTGATCGCCGCCTTCAAGGACAATAGAAGACAGAATGTCGATTTCCGGTCTGCTGCAAACCATGAACCTTCCTGAACTTCTTCAGTGGGTTAAGTTTAGCCAAAAGACCGGGACGTTGATTTTTGAACGTCGAGGTGTTGTCAAAAAAGTTTTTGTCGAATCCGGACTCATTGTTTCGGCGAGTTCCAACGATCCCAAAGAATATTTAGGGCAGATTCTAGTTTGCTTTGGATTGATTAGCGAAGAGTCATTGAACGAAGCCTTCAAACTGCAGGCTCAAAAAAAGCAGCTTCTCGGAAAGATTCTTTGCGAGTCCTACGGACTCAAAGAAACACAGATCATGTCTGCGCTGCGTATCAAAATCGAAGAAACGATTTACGATATATTTTTGTGGGAAGACGGAAAGTTCATCTTTCAGGAGGGGATCGAGCTTTTGGCGATGCACGATCGACTCGAGACAGCGATCACGATTGATCACGTGATGTTTGAAGGGGCACGTCGCTTGGACGAATGGAAAGAGTTCAAGAAGGCTTTTCCGACGGATGATGTGGTCTTTAAAATTAAGCCCGAAGCCAAAGCCTCTATCGACAAAGAAAAGGATTTTATCACCCGCAAAATTCTCAAAGCGATGGACGGCGAAAAATCCATGCGTCGACTTTTGCTCGAGACCCACGCGCCCGAGTATCGTGGGACCGAGGTCTTTGCCAAAATGTACTGGGGCGGGATGACCGAGGTGGCCAAAAAGTCTGTGATGCGCTCGTCCGAAAAGGCGACACCACAGTCAGCATTGGCCCAAGCCATGGATTTTTTTAAAGGCCAGCTCTATGAACCCGCATTTCAGGCGGTCGAACATTATCTCCAGGGAAACCCCGAGGACGAAGAGGCGCATACACTCTATCGATTAGTGCAAGAAGCCTATTTGACTCAGTTGCGTGGTCTAATGCCGGCGACGGCGGTTCCTCGACTCAATCAGGATTTTTCACAGCTGAGCGAGAAAATTTTTACATCCAAAGAGGGATTTTTGGCTTCTCGAATCAACGGTCAGTGGGATATCAAAAGCCTCGTGATGGTTTCTCCGCTGGGCGAACTCGAATCTCTTAGAATTCTCAAAAAACTCTCTGACGAAGGCGTCATCACCCTATAAATTGGTCTGGATCGAACGTGCAGGAATCGCGTAGAGGAGTGGTGCATGTCTGAACTTTCATTTTATCGAAATCCAACGGACTCAGGTCGAGAAGATCCCTTTAACGCTACGATCGATAATGTCTCAAAATTCGTGGATAAAGAAATCGTTCTGCGGGGCTGGGTCTATAATTTGCGCAGCTCCGGTAAGATTGCTTTTTTGCAATTGCGCGATGGCACAGGGATCATTCAGTGCGTCGCTGATATCAAAGACGTCGGCCAAGAAAAATTTGATCTTCTCAAATCTCTCACCATCGAAACCTCGGTGGTGGTCAAAGGAAGCGTACGATCGGATACTCGCTCCAAAATTGGCTTTGAACTGGGGCTCAAAGATTTTGTGGTGGTGGCTCGACCGACTGAAGAATATCCGATTGGAAAAAAGGACCATGGCGTCGCCTTTTTGATGGAGCAACGTCATCTCTGGCTCAGATCTTCAAAGCAAGTCGCTGTACTGAGAATTCGTGCCGAGATCATTCGAGCGGTAAGAGACTATTTTGATGGCCGAGGATTTTATCTGGTCGACAGTCCAATCCTTACGCCCAATGCGTGTGAAGGGACCTCTACACTTTTTGAGACGCCTTATTTTGATGAAAAAGCATTTTTAACTCAGAGTGGGCAGCTCTATGGAGAGGCCTCCGCGATGGCGCTCGGTAAGATCTACTGCTTTGGACCGACCTTTCGCGCAGAAAAATCCAAAACTCGTCGGCACCTCGCAGAGTTTTGGATGGTCGAGCCCGAAGTGGCCTTCATGGATATCTACGGCAATATGGATTTGGCCGAGGATTTTGTGGAGTACATTGTGCAACGAACCCTTCGCAATCGCCGAATGGAGCTCGAAGTCCTCGAGCGTGATCTTGCGCCACTCGAAAGAGTGCGTAAGCCCTTTCCGCGGATCAAATATAGTGATGCGATCGATATACTCAATAAGAACAATAAGCCTGCAAATTTTGGAGATGATTTTGGAGGAGATGAAGAGACTGTCATCTCTCAGCAGTTTGATCGACCCGTGATGATTCATCACTATCCCCTGGCGATTAAGGCTTTTTATATGAAGCAGAATGAGGAGAATCCTCTTCTTGCAAACTGTGTGGATGTGATTGCGCCCGAAGGTTACGGAGAAATCATCGGCGGGGGGCAACGCGAAGATAATTTGGATAAGCTCAAAGCCAGAATCAAAGAGCACGGACTGCCTGAAGAAGCCTTCGGGTGGTATTTGGATTTGAGGAAGTTTGGATCCGTCCCGCATGCTGGATTTGGCCTAGGAATTGAGCGAACGGTGGGTTGGATTACAGGTGTTCCTCATGTGCGAGAGACGATTCCGTTTCCTCGGCTACTAGAGAAGATCTACCCATAGATTTTTCAAACTCTAACAAACGTCAGAGACGGGTTTTTTGCGCATGCGACTTGCCAGCGACAAAGAATCCTGGCCTTATAACCCCCTGGGTTTAAGGAGATCGACTTTATGAAGAGAAGTTTTTTATTATTTGTCGGATTTCTTTGTCTTCAAACAGACGTTTGGGCTCATAGATTTGGTCGTTCGCATGGAGAGCTCTGTCAGCGTGTGAGCAAAATTTATGGAGGTCTCAACAACTCTCAGTTGGACTCCGCATGGGCCAAAGACCTCCCCACCCAAAAATTGTTTGAAATGTACAATGAGTCGCAGGGCATTGAGATTCGAAATGCAATTGCGGAGCGGTTTTTTAGTATGTTGGAAGACCTAGCCGTTCAAATGAAATCAAAAGTCCCCAGTGAGGTCGAAGTCGAAGATCTTTTTGTTGCGGGTCTTGATGGACTTTTTCAGTCCATCAGAGATTTTGAGCCCGAACGTGGAGTGAAATTTGAGACTTATGCAGCTTATAACGTTCGGGGGCGAATGAAGGATTTTTTGCGCGAGATTGATTGGGCTCCGCGACTCGTGCGTCAGAGAGAGACACGAATGAAGGCTGCTAAAGAGGCCTTTTTCCTTTCAAAAGGACGGTCCCCCGATTTTCAAGAACTCGAAGAGGCTCTTCAAATATTGGCAGAAGGTGAGATCGACAAATCTTTGGACTCCTTTGTAAAAAAGACGACGTCTAAAACTGGCGTGGAGCCAACAAATGCTGTGTATTTAGCCTAGAGGCAAGAGCTAGAAGCGTATTGGGCTCGAGAGATTCCAAAAATATTGGATTCTAAAGATGTGCCCAAACAAACATCGCTTTCAAAGCCCGTCGAGACTTCGGGTAAACCTATGCTGCAGGAGCATTTTATTTCCGATCCGCGAATTGGAAGCCGCAATCTGCCTGGAGTATTGTCCGAAGTGCATAGCGGGGGGATGAAGGCTCTGCTTCTCAAAGGGCTCACTCGCTCTGAGCAGATGATCATTCTTCTTTATTATTATGAGGGGATGACGATGAAAGAGATCGGAAAAGTTGTGGAAATTTCAGAGTCAAGAGTCTCGCAAATACATTTTAGTTTGATCCAAAGGTTTAAAGCAGTGTGGCAGGGTCGTCACACAGAACTCGAAGATTAAACGCAATTGGAGAAGACGTACTTTCCGTGGCGAGTGCGGCGATCAAAGGGAGATTTCCGCAGTCTAATTGGTGAATCGACAAATCTCCGGAGATTATTTTTTGAGTGTCTGGCTTTAATGCGGCCAAAATTTTGGAATGTTCAAAGTGAAATGCTGAGGCGCCTCGCCATTTGATGGTGGCCTCGTAGAAAGTCCAGACTTTGTAAAAATACATTATTTGATTTTGAGAACCCTGGAGTAAATCAAATTCGCGGGCGCAGTCCGGCGGAAAAAACCTATTTAATATCTTTCGGGCGGATTCTCGCTCTTTTATAACCTCGATATCCACTCCAACGGCAGCGTCCGCAAATGCAAAGAGCGTCCAGCGCCCCGAATGGCTGTAGTTAAAATGAACACCGCTTTCGGGGAGACCGAGTTTGCCAAATTGATTTCTGACAAGCTGGTCGGCGCTGAAGGGCTTTCCAGCAAGGTGGCTGAGGTGTCGGATCAAAAAGGCCCGAGGATCCTGAAGGTCTTTGGCGAGTATGAGGTCACGAACGGGCATTATCCTCGTCAAATTAGCTCTCGCGCTCTCGAGTGTCGAGCGGGTAGAAAGTGACATAAGGGTATGTCAATCATTCAACTCCACGGGATCAAAAAAGCATTTCTGCCGCTCGGGGGCGAGGTGGAAGAAGTCGTATTGAAGGGTGTCGATCTAGAAATTCAAAAGGGGGAGTTTGTGGCCATTGTGGGCCCTTCGGGAAGTGGCAAAACGACCCTGCTCAATATCATCGGACTCATGGATCGCCCTTCTGATGGAAAACTCAACCTGATGGGAACTTCTGTAAATTTTGAAGACGAAGATTCCCTCGATCAGATGCGCCGACAAAAAATGGGCTTTGTGTTTCAGAGCTTCAACCTTCTCGGAGCACTGACTTGTCTTGAAAATATTGAGCTCAATCTCCTCGGACGAGATCTAACGAGGGATGAGGTTCGGCAAAAAGCTCTTAGCGCTCTCGATCAAGTTGAAATGCGAGATCATTCTCACAAATTTCCTTATCAGATGAGTGGAGGTCAAAAGCAGCGGGTGGCTTTGGCTAGAGCCTTTGTTCATCAGCCAAGTCTTATTGTGGCAGATGAGCCCACGGCGAGTTTGGATCAAAAAAATGCCGAACGAGTAGCCTCATTGCTCCTCGAAATGAAAAAGTCATTTGGAACGACGGTCGTCATGGCCAGTCACGATGAGAAGGTTTTTAAGTTTGCAGATCGTATTTTGAAAATTAAGGAGGGGCAGATTCAAAATGCCTAAGTCTCATCCCCCTCTGATTGCGCAGAGTTTTTTGTGGACACTCGCGTGGCGAAATCTTTGGCGTCAGGGGCGACGATCAGGAATCTGTTTGCTGACCATTGCCATGGGAGTGATGTGCCTTCTTTTGTTTGAAGGCTTTAATCAAGGAGCTCTCTGGGAGTATCAGGAGCGAGTTGTTCATACAAGGATTGGTCATTTTCAGATCGAAAAGATCGCCGAAGGGGCGTTGACGACCGACGTGGCGGAATTGCTTTTCGAAAGCAATGCGCAAATCGAGGAGGTTATCAGACGCAATCCGGATGTGCTTGATGTGTTTCCTCGTCTCAGAATAAGCGGTCTCTTAACGACAGACAAAAAGACTATTCCGACGATCGCAGAGGGGATTGACCCCTCCCGAGAAAATGCTTTTTTTAATGAGCTCGAATATCTGCATGGGGGAGCGCTCACTGCTGAAGACCAAAGCGGAACAATTATAGGGTTAGGTGTGGCTCAGGCATTGGGGCTCGAGATTGGCTCTCGAGTCACCTTGCTCACTAATACGCTTTCGGGATCCATCAATGCTGTAGATCTGGAGGTCCGTGGAATTTTTAGATCGGGCGTAAAGGAGTTTGATGAAACTTTGATTCGCTTACCTTTGGCCGCCGCTCAAGATCTTTTGCAAACTCAAGGGATATCGACACTTGTTGTGGGTCTTAAGAATTCAGAACTAATGGAAGGCTCTCAAGCTTACTTTAAGATGAATCCCATTGAAGGATTCAAAATCGCTGATTTTATCGAACTCGATGATGTTTACTACGGAAACGCTGTCCGATGGCTCGAAGCGCAGTTCATGTTTATTCGTCTGATTATTTATCTCGTCGTGATCATGGGAATTTTAAATACTGTGATTATCACGGTACACGAGCGTCGTCCCGAAATTGGCACATTGCGAGCCATGGGATTTGGTCGCAAATTCGTCCTCAGAGGATTTTTGAGAGAGTACGCACTCCTCGGAGTTCTTGGTGGGGTTTTGGGAGTCACAGCTGGATTTTTGGTCGCCAAAGTATTTTTGCTGGGAGGGGTGCCCATGCCCCCGAGCCCTGGTGCGACGAAAGGTCTCCAAGTCATGCTTCGTATAGGGACGGATGTGGTGTTTTGGAATTTTGTCGCTGCTGTATTGTGCTCCGTTGTCGCGGCCTTCTTTCCTGTACGTTCGGCACTCAAAGAAGATGTGGTGAGTTGTTTGCAAGTGAGGGTTTAGATGGCCTGGTTCTTGCAAATCAATCGCCTGGATTGCTAGTCGGGGAGTTTGATTCGAGTGATTGATTATGGGCAAATTTTGGCTTCACCGCTTCGCGCTTCTAAGCCTGCCTTGAGTCAGTTTATCGCGGGAACTTGGTGCACTTGGACCTATGAAGAGCTGAACGCTCGGGCATTGAGTGTCGCTGCTTATCTAGCGTCACAAAACCTAAAATCTGGAGATCGAATTGTTCTTTTGGGGGAATCATCCCTCGAGTGGGTGGCCCTATTTTTGGGCACCCTTGCGGAAGGCGTCGTGGTTGTTCCGTTGGATGTTAAGCTCAGTGATTCAGAGACGTCTGAAATTTTGCGTTGCGCTCGACCACGTCTTATTTTTTGTAGTCCAAATCAAATGAAGCGCACAGATTTGCTGAAGGATTTTGGCGATATCGTCAGATCAATGGAGGCGGCAGTCGGTTTTCAAGAGCAAGGAAGTTGGAAGCCCCGTTCTGCGCAGGATACAACCGTCATTATTTATACATCGGGAACGACGGGAGGTCCTAAGGGAGTGCTCATTCCTCGGCGCTCGCTCGAATTTCAGGTCGAAGAACTCACTCGTCGAATGAATCTCAATTTTGAAGACGTGTTTTTGTCGATATGTCCTCTCAATCATCTGTTTGAATTAACGTGCACCTTGCTTTGTGGCCTTCGTTCGGGCTCAGAGATTTGCTTTTCTCCGAGTCTTTATCCTGAGGATATTTTGAGAGCGATGAGGGAGCGTCGGGTGACGCGTATGGCTGTCGTTCCGCTATTTTTAAAGCTAATGAAATCCGGAATGGAAACTCAGTTTGCTAAGCTGAAGTTTTTTGCAAAATTCTATTTGGGATTTTGCAAAACTCTCCAGGGAGTTTTTAGATTCAGAAACGCATTTGCGAGAAAGCTTTTGTTCTTTCCAATTTATCTCAAGTTCGGATTTGGTTTTAAAGAATTTGTTTCGGGTGGCGCCCCTCTTGATTTGTCGGTCGCAAAGTTTTTTCGCAATTTGGGGATTATGATTTTTGAAGGCTACGGAATGACGGAAGCCGGCCCGGTCATCTCACTCAATAATCTCAATCATCAAAAAATGGGAAGTGTGGGACTGCCGTTGAGAGGTTCTGAAGTCAAAATCGTCAACGACGAGATTTTTGTTCGCGGACCTCATATTATGTCGGGATATTTTGAGGATCCAGAGGCCACGCGGGAGGCTTTCGACGAGGAAGGCTTTTTGAGAACAGGTGATTTGGGTTTTGTCGATGAAGACGGCTTTTTGTTTGTCACGGGTCGTTCCAAATCCATGATTGTTTTGGATGGAGGCAAAAAGATTCAGCCCGAAGAGGTTGAACATCTTTTTGGTGGGGAACCCTCAATCAAAGAGACCTGTTTGAGTAGTTTGCGAGGGCCTGATGGCCGTCAGCGACTTGTTTTGACGGTTGTTCCGGGAGATGCCATAAGGGAGAGAATTGGCCCACAAACAGAACTCTTAAAGTCAGAGATGGTAGGAGCTGTGACGGGTCGATTGAGGGATTTGGCGTCATTTAAGAGGCCCCATGAGTTGGCCATTTGTTTGCGAGATCTGCCCAAAAGCAGCACTCGCAAAATCAAAAGGCATCAAGTGGAGGATGTGTTACGTAACGTCGAGGGAGACATTTTGTGGATCACACTTTAAGTGCAGTTTTATTGTTCAATTTAATCTTTATTGCTCTGCTTCCGTTTATATTTTTTCGAAGAGATGGAGTTTTTAATCTCAAATGGTTTATGACGGGGGCCCCTTTTATGTTGGCTTCTGTTTGTCTCCTCCTCGAATGGTTTGGGATTCTTGAAGTAGCCCAGCAGCCGCAAAACTGGGATTGGGTTGCTCTGGGTCTTTCGCTTGTTTCGATCACTCTGATCGGGTTTACCTGCGGCACCAATCGAATTCCCTTGTCGCTATGGCACCAAAGCAATGATGCCCCTCAGATGATTGTGACCTTTGGAGCCTATAAAAGAATACGTCATCCTTTTTATACCTCATTCATTTTGTGTTTGTTGGCGACGCTCATCCATTGTCCTCATATCTTGAGCATCATTGCCTTTGGTTATGGGGTGTTCATTTTGAATTGGACTGCAAGCCGAGAAGAAGCACGGCTCTCTCAGTCTCAGTTCGGTGCCGAGTACTTGGCCTATAAGAAAGTCACGGGGAGATTCTGGCCGAAATGGTAAATGGATCCGAAATTTTTGTTCAAGATCTAGGATTTGCGATGGGAGGGCGACGACTGAATCTCGAGGAGAGTCATCGTCAAGGCTTCTTGCGAACACCGACGGATCTTTTGTCCGAAGCTGGTTTTAAAGAGCACTGTACGGCCACTCAAAGTGAGTCCGCTCTTGATTTGGCTCGCCAGGCGATTGTGGGCAGAGGCTTGGACTTTCAGAATGTGGATGCACTTTATTATGCCACTTGTTTGCCTCAAAACGGCAATGTCGGGAGTGTCGATGCGTTCACTCAGTCTCGGGATGTCAAAACTCTGATGGATTTTCCGGCGAGCCATTTGCAAGCAGAGTTAAAAATGGAAAAAGCCTTTGTCGCGGGATTTTCTCAGCAGGCATGCTGCAGTCTTTTGTTTGCGATTCGCTCCGCGCACTCACTCCTGGTGACCGAAAAGGACCTCTCTGAAGTCATTTGTGTAACGGCAGATCGCTTTCCCGAAGGTGCGCTTTATGAGCAGGCCTACAATGTGATTTCGGACGGAGCAGCGGCCTGTCGTGTGAGTCGCAATCCTCAAGGATTTCGATTGATTTCGGCGCACGCGATTACCAATGGAGCACTGGCTCAAGCGAGTGACGACGAAACCGTGGGAACGTTTTTTAATTACGTCCATCGGTTGATTTTGGAGAGTCTGCAGAGAGCTCAAATGAAGTTGTCGGATTTGCAGTTTATTGTGCCGCAAAATATGAATCAAAAGGCCTGGGATATTTTGGCGAGCATTTTGGGATTTAAGAGAGATCGAATCGCTTTGCCCACATTGAGTCAGGTCGGGCATATGATCAGTGGCGACAATATCGTGAATCTCAAAACTCTCGATGAACAAGGGGTTTTTGAATCTGGAGATCGGATTTTGCTTCCCATGGCAGGATTTGGACTCAATTGGCATTCAATTATTTTGGAGAAAGTCTAATGAAGCTCGCTCTCGTCGACAAACTTTGTGAAGCCTCCACCAAGCTCGAACTCTCCCCCTACAGAGATTTTGTCTGGCCCGAAACTTTTGAACCTCAAGTGCACTGGGCCATGAGTCCAGAGTTTATCTCGCTGGCAGGACTTCCCGAATTCAAAAATCTTTCAGAAAGTCAGCAAAAGCGACTCTCGTTTTTTGAGTGTGTGAATTTCTTTAGTCTCAATATCCATGGTGAGAAGCCGTTGATCCAGGGGCTGGCCGATCGACTTTATCGAGAAAGCTTCTCAGGAGTGGCTTCTTATCTTCATCATTTTTTGGGCGAAGAGAACAACCATATGGTTTATTTTGGCACGTTTTGCCAAAAATATGCGGGCAAAATTTATCGAGATAAAAAATTAAATTTTCCTCGATCCTTTGAACCCGGCGAGGAAGACTTTTTGTTTTTTGTAAAGGTCATGATTTTTGAAGAAATCGTCGATTATTACAATTCGGCCATGGCAAAGGATGCGCGGCTTGAGATGAGTGTTCGCGAGATCAATCGCCGACATCATGTGGATGAGGCCCGACATTTGGCCTTTGGTCGACAGATGGTGAAAGAACTCTTTACCCAGTATTCTCAGCAATGGAAGCCAGAGACGCTGGAGAGATTGCGTCAGTATGTTTCGGATTATTTGGTCGTCACGTGGAAGGAATACTATAATCCAGAAGTTTATGAAGATGCAGGCCTGAGTGAGGCTTACGATCTTGCGGAGCGAGCTTTTGAATCTCCGATGGCTCGGGCACATCGGAAGGAAGTTTCAAAATCCTGTATTCAGTTTTTGCTCACCCATAAAATGATTCTTGAGGAGCCAGCACTATGAGTGAAGGCGGGCTTTCAAAAGAAGATATTAAAAATTGGATTTTGCAAAAGGCCAAGAGCCCTCCTTCAGAAGAATTGACGGTGGAGACTCCTTTGCTTGAGAAGAGAATCATTACTTCTCTTCAGATTATGGATTTAATTTTGTTCTTAGAAAAAAAATCAGGCAAAAAACTGAATCTCTCCGACCTGAAGCCTTCCATTTTCCAGAATATTCAAAGTATCCATGATCATTTTTTTGGAGCTCAAGGGTGACTGACATCGCCGAGGGAATGATCTGGCAACCTGCTCTGGGGCAGACTATTTTTGCAGGTCCGTGGACGGGGATCCTACGCAATTTGGATCAAGCCTTTGTACGCTTGGGTCGGGGATTTCAACCGATCGCGCATCAGTTTGGGACCTTTGTCTCTGCTCAAGAAATTCAAAAGCTGGATTATTTTAGGTCTTTTCCACATCTCATTAATTTTCCGGTCAATCTTGCTGACGAAAGCGATAACCTTAAGAAGTTTTCGGAGCGGCAGAATCCCGATGCTGAGGGAAATGTAAAACTCGAAAAGATTTCGCCCTTAAAAGAAGTCCTGACACCAGCCGCTTGCTATCATTTCTATATTCTCCATCAGGGAAGGGCGTTTGCGAGCCCTCAGTACTTTACGACTCAGTGTCGTTGCTTTCGGCGCGAAAAGGTCTATCAACCTCTACGCAGGCAGTGGAACTTTGATATGCGAGAGATTGTTTCGATCGGGACTCGGGAGTCGACGGAGTCCTTTGTGAAGGAACTTTCGCAGAAGGTGACAGAGTTTGCCACTTTGCTTGGGCTGAAGGCGCCATGGCTCACAGCGACAGATCCATTTTTTAATCCCTCGCAAAATCCCAAGTATCTGATGCAAAAATTGGATCCCGTAAAAAGTGAGCTGACATTTGGAGGAGATTTGGCAATTGCCTCCACCAATCTGCATCGTAATTATTTTGGAGACGCTTTTAAAATTCAGTGCGAAGGCCAAGAAGCGTACACCGCGTGTGTAGCATTTGGCCTTGAACGCTGGATGGCCGCATTACTCGAAACGTTTGGACCTGAGTGGATGAAATGGCCCTCGATTTTGCTTGAGGGAGTCGAGCGATGATTTTGATTACAGGGGCAGACGGTTATATCGGGACTCGACTGCTCGAGCAGTACCTCAAAAACACAGAGGAGCAGATTGTCGCATGGGTCCGAGCTCGTACAGAGGGAGAGCTCAGCGCCAAAAAAGATCGCCTTCAGAGTATTTTGCATCCCCATAAAGACAGAGTGAGTATTGGAGGCGGTCAGCTCACAGATGAAAAGCCTTATGCGTCGATTGTTCAGGCACGAAAAATCACCAAGATCATTCATACGGCAGCGGTGATTCGATTCAACGTCGATGAAGATACCGCCCGACGAGTGAATCAAGAAGGTGCACAAAAGACTTTTGAATTTGCTCAAGATCAGTGTCCCAAACTCGAGCGTTTAGTACATATCAGTAGTTTGTATGCTTCTGGTTTGGAGGCGGGCCTCATGGAAGAGGGGCCATTTTCGGCAAAGGCTGGCTTTGCCAATCATTACGAACGCTCAAAATGGGAAGCTGAGGAGCTTTTGCAAAAGAAATTTTCACAACTCCCGTGGCAGATTCATCGGATTGCGACGTTGCTCTGTGATGATGAGTCGGGGCGAGTCACTCAGTACAATGCGGTTCATAATACATTGAAGCTTTTTTATTATGGATTGATTTCATTGATTCCGGGAGATCAAAACACGCCTGTGCATCTCGTCAGTGGGGACTTTGTCGCCAAGGGCGCATTTGCCGCGGTTGAGAAGGGTGCGAATCAGACATTTTACAATATTTGTCATCAGGCTTCGGAGTGCTTGAAGCTCAGTGAGCTGATTGACCTCGTCTTTGAAGTCTTTGCCGAAGTGAGTGAGGATTTTAAATCGCGAAGGCTGCTTAAGCCGCTTTTTGTAGATCAGAAAGCGTTTCAGACGATGTCAAAAGCAGTGCAGGGATTTGGAAGCGATATTACTCAGCAAGCTCTGGCATCGATGACTCCGTTTGCCGAAGAACTTTTTGTAAAAAAAGACGTTGTAAATTCAAATCTGCGAAAAGTTTTGGGGGCTGATTATCCAGTGCTGGGACCTAAAGTATTGATGAGACGCGTTTGTGAATACTTGGCCAAGTCCAAATTTGGAAGGGAACCGAATGTATGACGATCAAATTGAGTGAGAGTGAACTTTGGTTGTTGAGTTTTTATCGCACCTCCGAAATTGGAGGGGCTCTCTTTTTTGGTCGGTTGGCAAAGACATTGAAGCCGGGTCCGATTCAAATCGATATGACCAAGCATTTTGCCGACGAAGCTCAGCATGCTTGGCTTTGGACCGAATGCATGCAAAAACTTGGAGCGACACCCTTAGCGCTTCCCGACACGTATCAAGATCAGTACACACCCGCGATGGGAATTCCCGCTAACTTGATGGAAGTCTTGGCGCTCACTCACGTCTTTGAAAAGCGAGTGGTCGGCGTTTATGCGCGCCATGCTAATGTCCCAGGCCTCAATCCTATTCTCAAAGAGACGTTGCTCACGATTATGAAGGATGAGCGGTGGCATTTGGAGTGGATAAGAAACGCCCTTGATGGAATGGCCCCGGATTACGGTGCGGAAAATATTGAGAAGGCGCTTGAGCGTTTTTCACAAGCGGATGAAGCCGTGTATCGTCAGACTCTCAAAGAGCATGAAGAGCACATCAACACACTGATGAAAGGAAAGTTGTAAATCTATGGCCACGCCTCTCGTCGAACAGAATTTTAAGCAGAGCATGTCGAGAATTCTCAAAAAGCCCGTCGAGCGATTGACGGACTCAACTCCCCTGGCAGATCTAGTTGTGGAGTCTTTGATTTTGGTCGAAATGGTCATCAGCCTTCAGGAAGAGTTTGGTGTGCGACTATCTCAGGAACAGTTGCAGCCCGTGAAGACCGTAGGGGATTTGTGGGCTTTGTTTTGCACTGTAAAATCGAGTTGAGTCTCATCGGCCTCAGACGCGGCTTATAAGGCCTTTTCACCGCGGGCCCCATTCAATGTAAGCGCATGAAATTACTACCCTTCAGCTATTGCCTTCATGGTGCAGGACTTGCATTTTACCCGGGCAATGCCTGGTGTGATTCGAATAATGAGTCTGATTTTTCTTGGGCTCAGTCTGCGGCTTTCTGCCGAAGAGCCATCTGAAGACGTCGCTCGCTTTGTCAAAGCTGTTTTTGAAGAAGGCCAAGCCGCCGACATCACGGATGAGCTCGCGCCACAGATTCAGGCGATCTTGCGAGAGAAATTTAATTCTAAAAATTCTGAAGATCGTCGACGAGTCATTCAAGTCTTGTTGGTCAATCAAGAGAGAACTTCACTCCTTGAGCCAGAACTCAAAAAGTATTTTGAAGACGGAACCTGGGCGAGAGAAAAAGTTGAAGATATTTCGCTTCTTCTCGCTCGGCTGGATGTTCCAAAGAACGAGCAACTCTCTTTTTTGAATTCAGCGCTAAAATTGAGAGATTCAACGGACTTGGTCCTTAAGGATTTGGCCATGTCGCTGTCAGATTCATGGATAGGGAAGTGGGGCTTTGATCATCAAGAGGTTGGTGAAAAGATCTTTGAAGTCGCCGAACACAATCTATTTTCGGCTTATTTTGTTTTGAATGAATGGGAAACAGAAGGAAGGGAGCGAGCACAGTATTTGGGTCAAGCTCCGAGTGTTGTAGAACAGGATCCGAGACTTCTCAAATTGATGGAGCGCTTTTTGACGTCAGGATTGTCCATTCAAGCCGAAGGACTTGCGTTACGGCATCTCGCAAGATCTTCAGAGGGAGTGAAAATCGCATTGCCTCATATGCAAAAATATTTGGGCGATATTGTTTACCATTTGAACTCGATTGAGTTTTACGGCAACGCGCTATCGCGAGGTGATGTGGATTTAAGTGCGATCAAAAGCATGTCGCCTCATCCAGATTCTGCAGCGAGCTTTTGGCTTCTTCTTTTGGGTGCCGAGGGAAACTGTGACGACGTGATCGATCGATTTTGGAAAGCCTCCAAGGACTCGCGCGATCTGAAGTGGATTGAGTCAGGGATTCTCCTTTGGGGAGAGTTGCTGCGAGCGGAATTTTCACCGCTCGATCTCTGCAAACAAAGTTTGGCAAAGTACCGAGACGAGATTGAATCTTATCTTAAATCCGAAAGTTTAAAGGATCGCTTTTTTGGCTTGGGACTTTCTGGCTTTTTGGCGAATCCTCCTCTTTCGTTTGAGAGCGCACTGACTAAGGTCATGGAAGAAGTGGCGATCAATCCAAAAGCTTTATACGTGCCAGAAAGTCTTGTTTTGATGAGAGCCATAGGATTATTGAACGAACCGAGCGAGCCCATGGTCAACTACTTGATTGATTCACTCAACTTGATCGAGAGCTATGATTTTGACCTTGAGCAAAAGCCAGAAATCGCGGCACAGGCTCTGGCACGTATCGCCTCTCATGGAGGGTCCATGGCCATTCGAATTACCGAGGCGGTCATGAAGCTTAAGAAAGCCGAGGCGACGGCTCTCTATCTTAAAGCGATCGAACAAGTGAGAGCCGAAACAGAATTTGATGATGGCTCTTCCCCAAAGACAGCCCGTCAGCCCAAGTTTTTGGAGCGGGAGTTTTGGCAACCTCCGACTCAAAAGGAGCTTGAACGCAATCAGGGATCAGATCTGTATATTCAATCATTGTTTGAAAGCCGCTTGAAGTCTGCGCCTGGCTCTTTGCCCTCATTCTCGACGACCCTGCAAAAAGTAGATGAATCTCGAGAAGCCGATACGGAGCAAACAAACTTTGGCGAATCGCGAAAGTCTGATTGGCGTTCGGCAATTTTAAGTCTCGAGTATCTCTTCAAGCTCGCCAGTGCTGGCAGGGCGCCTTTGAAGGTTGAAGAAGTTTTTGAGAGCCGCCGGCAGATCGATCAATTGACCTGCCAAAAAGACAGCGCCCAATTGGGGCAGGTTCTTTCTGCCGTTGATCATGCCTACCTTGCAGAATTGGATTCAAATTTTGAGATCCCTAAATCAGCGATGCAGCTCTACAGTTTGATGTTTCGATCTCTGGTGACAAAGCGTCTTTTGGCTCAAGGGCCGGTGACTGAACAAGAGCGCAAGGTCTTGAACGAGGATTACAAAAAGTCTCAATCGGTTCTCAATCGATTTTTGGAACGTCATGCCGACGCTTTGACGGGAGTCGAAGGAAGTTTATTTAACAATTATGCATTGGCCGTGGGAGTGCTGGCCTCCGAATCTCCGCCTCAATCCGTGATCGATGCGATGAATACGATTGTCAAAGAATCAAAGGATCCGATTTCGATTCCGTATTTTCCGACCTTTCGTTCGGGGAATCATCGAGATTCTGCCGCTCGTTCCGTGGTGTTTCATCTGGCTCTTGCCCTCAAGGATGAAAATCAGGAGAGAACGTCTGAGCATTTAGCCCATCTCTCTTTAGCGCTTACAAATTATGTGGAACATCTTCCAGCTTTGACGATTCAGGCTCAGCGTCCAGGCGCGCATGCGGGTCCTGATGGGCTCGCTCCTTACTACTATTATGGGACGATTCCCTATTTGCCCGAGGCCCTTCATCTTCTCGAAACCAAAGCAAAGACGCCCGAAGCCAAACAAGAGCTCACAAAGGCACGCAACTCTCTCGTCAATTCACTCAAGCTCTTGGTCGCCGAAAAGGGCGAAGGTTATAAGCCCTTGGCGCTCAACAGTCAGGGAGGCGTGTATTATTCCAATGCGCTTTTGGGACTCGCTCAATTGGGCTTTGAGGGTGCGTCCACGGGACTCATCAATTCTAAGCCTTAGTCTTTTGCACGAGCAGCAATCCATCACGAACAGGAACCAAACAGGTCTTGAAGTGTGGATTTGCAACAATCTCAGCCGTGAGTTTTTTGATCACGCGAGAACCTTCGTCACTCGGAGAGTCCTTTAAAACCTCGCCATCTCGCAAGGAATTGTCGAGACCAATGACTCCTTGAGGGCTCAAGCGCTCAAGGGCCATTTTAAAATAAGTCGGGTAGTTTTCTTTGTCGGCATCGATGTAGACAAAATCAAAGGGGCCATTGATCTGCGCCAAACTCTCGGCCGCAGGTCCGACGACGGATTTAATTTTTTTACCGTGAGGACTTTTGTTCCAAAAGGATCGAGCTGTTGCCATGGTTTCGGGATCGATATCGAGAGTGATGAGTTCTCCGCCGTCGGGCAGTCGCTCCGCCATGGCGAGTGCGGAGTATCCAGTAAAGCATCCGATTTCCAAAACGCGCTTGGCTCGAGTGGCCTCTAGCCAAAATCCAATCAGGCTCATTTGGATCGGCCCGGTAAGCATGACAGCCATCGGGTGATTCTTTTGAGTGTTCTCAAAAATTTCTTCACAAACGACAGAAGGACGAGAACTCGCATTCAAACAATAGGACTCAATTTTTGGATCGATCATTCTAGTTGGGCTTTCGTTGGGGGCGAACGCCGTACGTCAGAGTCAGATGAGTATCGACATTGTAATGTCTAAAAATAAACTCAAGCCGTTCGAACCAACCATGGTCCTCTCGTACCAGCCATTCGGCCATATCCTGGATATCCGATAGCATCCATTGGTCGAAGGGTCGACGGCAGATTTCGGGACGAGAGAATTTTTCAAAAGTGTTTCGCTTGAGTGTGAACAAAAACCACTCCAAAAAGTTCTTCTCATAGTCCAAAAGGCCTGGATGCGAGGGGACCTTTTGATATGCAAAGAGAATGGCGACAATTTCATTGCGCATTCTTTTTTGGGCTCGAATCAGTGCAGAGTCTTCGGGTTTGATAAACGCCATTCGCCCGGATTTCCAGTCCCGATAGTGACCCACTTCGTGCGCGCAGGAGTCGAGAGTCGCCACAATCATGTTTTGGGTGGCATCAAAATAGCCGTGCGAGACGTTTTGTCCGGTTTCGCCCGCGAGTTCATCGAGAGACTCAAAGAGGCGCATTCGGGGTTCGTCACCTTGGGCAGGAACTTCGACCATACTCCAGTGTAGAAAACCCAAAAAGCCTTGTCGCCCGGCGCCGCCCCATGCGAAGTCTTAGACCTTATGCTGTTTTGTGATGCAGATGGGCGAATTTCGTCAGAAGCGCCTCAAGTATCGTTTATGGACCATGGATTTCTTTTTGGAGACTCCATTTATGAAGTGGTCCGAGTCTATGACCGCAAAATTTTTGGTTGGGCGGAGCACCGCGAACGTCTGATCGAGAGTTGTAAACGCATTTGGATTCCCGTTGAGCCCATGCTGCCTCAAATTGAGGATCGGATGCAGAGGCTTTTGAAAACTCTTCAAGAGCCGCATTCGGCGCTTCGAATGATCATCACGCGAGGGGTAGGACCTCTCAATATCAATACCCGCAAGGTCGAGCAGCCTCGCCTTTATATGGCGGCTTGGAAGTATGATCCGACCTTGTTTAATAAGCCTGTGACGATTGCGGTGCCAGAGGTACGGCGCAATCCTCGATCCGCTTTGGATCCTTCGATTAAGTCGGGCAATTATCTCAACTCCGTTATGGCCCTTCGTCAGGCTCAAGACTTGGGTTTTGACGATGCGGTGATGCTCAATCCCGAAGGGAAAGTCACAGAGCTTACGACGAGCAATCTCGGTTGGTTTCGGGGATCAACACTGTGCACGCCTCATACGGACTCAGGAATCCTCTTTGGGATTACTCGGCGCCTCCTTTGTGAGACGCATCCAGTAGAAACCCTTGAGTACGATGAAGGGGCTTTACGTGAGGCGGATGAGATTTTTGCGCTTTCGACTTTCAAGGAGGTTCTTCCTGTTAGTAAACTAAGATTGAGCGATGGAACGGTAAGGGAGTTTAAGAGTTTTACGAAGACTCAAGCTCTCGCCACTTCGTTTCATCAAAAGATTTTGGACCGTTTGAAAACGGAAAAGGAGTGGTTCTGAGTGCACGATAAACCGGTTCCCTTTACATGGAAGATTGCTCTTTCGCCTTTGCATCTCTGGACCGTGGGCATCATCGTATTTTTTGATCAGCTAACGAAGTATCTTGTGATTTGGTATGTCGAGATCGGCGATCGCATTCCTCTGATCCCTTATTTAAATTTGGTGCACTTCAAAAATAAGGGAGCGGCATTTGGACTTTTTCATGATGCATCTCCGGCTTTTAGGCTGATCTTTTTTGGAATGGTCACACTGGCTTGCTTGGCATTTTTGGTTTGGTCGTTGGGGACATCTCCGGCGTGGGATCGATATCATCGATTTTGCTTGTCACTTATTTTGGGAGGAGCGCTTGGCAATGTGAAGGATCGATTGATCTTTCAGCAGGTGACGGACTTTGTGGATGTTTACTACGGCGAGTATCATTGGCCCGCTTTTAATGTGGCTGACTCTGCCATTAGTGTCGGCGTTGTGCTTTTGTTGGCGAGAGCCCTGCCTTTCTTTCGGTCGAGTATGAAGCGAAAGAGGCGCGCCTAATGCTGCCCTTTCTGTTTCCAGGAACTTGGGCAGAAACCCCGACCTATTTTGCGCTCTATCTCCTGGGATTTTTGGGTGGGATCATCTTGGGGACTCGAATCGCCATTCGCTACGGCCTCAATCCCGTTCGTGCTGTGGACATTGGAATTGGTTCTTTTGTTTTTGGATTTGCAGGGGCTCGCTTATTCCATATTTTGCTCGAAGCCCCTCAGTATTATATTCAGCACCCCATCCGTGTGTTTTATTTTTGGCAGGGAGGCTTTGTCCTCTATGGCGGTTTGATTTGTGGAATCCTGGGCTGTTGTGCACTCATTCGATATTGGAAGGATTCGCCGGGAACCTGGGCCAATGTCGCGGCCGCGCCCATTTTGCTCGGTATCGGGATTGGGCGAATGGGTTGTCTCGCAGCTGGGTGTTGTCATGGGGCGACCACCGATTGGTGGTGGGGTATGGTATTTACGAATCCTCGATCCGGAGCCCCTCTCCATATCGCTCTTCATCCCACTCAAGCACTCGAAGCCCTTTTTGCATTTACGATGGCATTTGTGATCTACAAAGTTTATCCCAAGCCTCCTCAACGTGCGGGAGAGCCCTTGGTGATGGCGATGCTTTCGTATTCGGTGTTTCGCTTTGTGATCGAGTATTTGCGGGGAGATTTTGATCGAGGCGTTTATTTTGAAAACGTCTTATCGACCTCTCAGATCATTGCCGTCGCGGCCGTCGTTGGCTGTCTCATTTGGCTGTTTTGGCCGCATAAAAAATCCGTAGATTGAGACCGTTGAGCGCATTAAGGTTTTCAAAGAATGCGACGGGGTTATTTTATTAGTTTTGAAGGGGGCGAAGGTCTGGGCAAATCGACTCAGATCCAACTTCTCGCTCAAGCACTCAAAAAGCAGGGCATTGCCACTTTTGTCACGCGTGAGCCCGGCGGAACGCCCGTGGGAGAGAAGCTCAGAAAGATTCTCAAACAGGAGCCCTGCCATCCTTTGACCGAAATCTTTGTGCTCGAAGCTTCTCGAGCGGAGCATGTGTATTCGAAGATTCTCCCAGCGCTCAAACGGGGCTTTGTGGTGATATCGGATCGATTCCAGGAGTCGAGTCTGGTGTATCAAGGCATCTGTGGCGGTCTCGGCCTGCCCTTGGTTCATCGCCTCAATAAGATCGCAACCGCCGGCTTGAAGCCTGACAAAATAATTTTGCTCGACGGAAAGCAGCAGCGCCTTGGAGCCAAGTCAAAGCGCGACAAATTTGATCAGGCGGGAGCTCGGTTTCATCGACAAATCCGACTTGGCTTTTTGAAGGTCGCTCGTCAAAACAGTCGCGTGAAGGTGATTGATGCGGATCAAGATCGACTGACTGTTCATCGTCAGATCATGGCGACTTTAACTCCTCTGTTGAAAGCGAAGCCTCGGCGATGACCAACCTCGGCAATTCACCAATGCCTGCAGTGGGAGCGCAGTTGATTCAGCTTCTAAAGGAGGGCCGTCCGCCTTCTCCTTTGATCTTAGAAGGCGAGGGACGCGGGGCCTTTTTGTCTCAGTTTGTTGCGGCTATTTTTTGCGAGACTCATTCAGGCTGCGGTCACTGTGGCGGCTGCAAAAAGGTGGCTAAGGGCTTTCATCCTGACTGGTTGCAGTTGCCCGAAGATTTTAAGATGGAAGATGTCCGAGAGGCTCTCGGCAAACTCCGCCAACGTCCTTTTGAAGCCTCTTATCGGCTTTTGTGCCTTGAGGGGCTGGAATCTCAACAAGTGGCCATACAAAATGCGCTTCTCAAAACTCTCGAAGAGCCTTCACCACGCTGGATTTTGCTCATTTCGGTGGAGTCGCGATGGGTATTGCTCAATACAGTGCGCTCCCGATGTTTGTTGGTTCATCTTTCGGCTCCGGCGACGGTCGTCGATGACGAAAGTCAGAGTCTCACGGAGGCTGAAGCCAGAATTTTAGAGTCCGTGAGCTCTCAGACCGAGCTGAGCTTGATTCAAGACTTAGAGCCCTATTTTAAGGATCGCGAAAAAGCGCGCCTCCTTTGGGTCTCTTTGCTCAAAGCCGCATCTCGTCGGGGTTACCCAGGGCACTGGAGGCGTTTTGCTCCTCATTTGGATGCGGGCATCCAGGATCTCTCTCGAAACCTTCACCAAAAGAATATTTGGGACCGGGCCTGGGTTCGTAGCCTCGAAGGTTCACTTTCGTGAAGCTCATCGACGTTCACACCCACCTTTCGTCTTCAGAATTCGATGCCGATCGTTCTGAAGTCCTCACGCGCGCCTTTCAGGTTTGTGATGCCTTCATCGATATTGGCGCGGGGACTTCGCCCGATGCTTTTGCCAAAGCTCAGGCCCTTGCGGAGTCTGACTCTCGGATTTTTTTTACGGCGGGAGTTCATCCTCATGATGCTCAAACGCTTGGACTCAGTTCGGATATTCTTCAAGCTATTGAAATTGCTACCAAACACAACAAGTGCGTGGCGGTGGGTGAGTGTGGATTGGATTATTTTTACAAACACTCTCCACGAGAAGAGCAAATTCGAGTCTTTCGATGGCAAATCGAGTTGGCGCGGCAGCGCGGATTGCCCTTGATGATTCATACGCGGGATGCGGAGGCGGATACGATGGCCGAGCTCGCTTCCTATCAGGGCGGCGCGGTCTTTCATTGCTTCACTGGAAGTCAGGAGCTGGCGGATTTTGGAGTAAAAAAGGGCTTTATGATCTCCTTTTCGGGGATTGTGACCTTCAAAAAGGCCGATGAACTCCGAAAAGTTTTTATGAGCGTTCCACCCGAGCAGATTTTGGTCGAGACGGATTCGCCTTACTTGGCCCCGATCCCGCACCGAGGGCAGCGAAACGAATCATCCTTCGTCGAGCATACGGCAAAATTTTTGGCAGAACTCCGAGGCATGAAGTTCGAAGAGATGGTTCGCCTCACTCATGAAAATTCGCGACGAGTTTTTAACAAAATAAAATTGAGTTAGGGCCCTAGTCTTTCTTTCTTTTGTTGGCCACTTCGTATATCTAGAATTTCAGGAGTAAATAAAGAATTGGATCAGGAGCAGGGGTGGGGACTTTGCAAATTCGATTTCTCTATGAAAGCAGTGCGAAAGCTGCTTGTTTCCTCATTTCTCCTCGTAAGCTTTTCCCTCCCAGCTTTTGCCGATAAAACTGAAGACGAAGAAGCCGCTCGGGCTCGAGCAGAGACTCAAGAGTTCTTTAAGGGCGATTCAACAGCCCTCGGTCAAATTGATAAAATCGGTCCACAGAAACTTCCTTACATCACGTTTTACTCTAAAGCGCGATCAGCACTGACTTGGCTGACCAGTCGAGGCAACGTCAAACAGAGACATTGGTTGGATCCTGTGTATCTCGCCGTACGGGGAGCTGCGAATTTTTGGATTATTTATCAGGCCGCTATTCTGAAGGGCTTTTCTCCCGAGGCCGCTGTGGGAGTGAGTATTGTTGGTGCGGGAATGTCTTCCGGTTTCATGTGGTACAACGCCCGATACATGGATTGGCTCGAGGACCATCGCTACAACGAGAAGCTCGCGGCAAAGGGCCTTCTTAAGCCCAATCTCTTCACTCGATTTGTGGAGTCTGCAGGGAAGGAGTTTTCGCTCCAAGTGCTCTACGCAGGAGTAATGCATATCGCCTATATTTCGGCTTCGGTCCTGGCGGTGGCTCAGGTGGGAGGGATGGATCTCTCGGAGATGGTGAGCTCCTTTATCACGCATGTGGAACCCGGGCGGGTGCTCAATAGTTCTTGGAACTCCCTGATCACGGAGGGAGTTTGGTATCTCTTTTTGGCAAAGATGGGAACGGTCCTCAAAGCTAAATATCCGGGACGAGAACAGATCGCCTACCATGTCGAAAAAGTGGGAGTCCTTCTTCTGGCGATTCTGGTGGCCCCGCTACTCAATGCCAAGCTGCTCGGTCTCAATGTTCCCTTTGTCAAAATGGATCCTGACACCCTCTCACTCTACTGGGGAGGAATAGGCGGAGTGATTTACCTCGGACTCATCGCTGATCGAAATCATGTCAAAGGCCTCGCCCGAGATTTTGGCTCGAGCTGCCGAGCGGTTCTTAGATCCATCGGGCTTTAATTGAGACTGTTTTTGAGCTGTTCGCGAGAGTTTCGAACCTCGTTTAACTGAGATTCTACCTGGTTACGGACATGAAAATAATCAGGATCGTTCATCTGCCTCTCTAAAAGATCCACAATTCCATTCATATAGTTCAGGCGGTATTCGATTTGGGCTTTTTGCAGAGATTTGGCCGAAGCCTGAATCCCCTGAATCTCTTGATTGAGGCGTTCGATCAGGGATTGGTTGTTAGGATCTTGTGCGGCTTGAGCCTGAATTTCCTTTAATCGACTATTGAGCGCGCTCATTTGCTGGCTGAGCTCGAGCTCCTTGGCCTGCAAACTGGACTTGAGCTCCTGAGCTTCGAGAGAATACTTTTCGGCATTCGAGCTTTGGGGGCCTCGGACACTCGCCGATTCTGCTGTCGTTTGAGGGGATTGATAGGGGCTGCACTCGCTGGGATCAGTTCGCAGGCCTGCGGTAATGCCATCGCGGTCACAGGCAAGATTGATCGGCAGCGAAAACGAAATCCCCTGTTCTCCAATCGAAGTCAGGGTATTTACTCCCACCACTTCCATCTTCGAATTGATCATCGGTCCGCCGGAATTTCCTTTATTGATCGCCGCATCTGTTTGGATGTGCGGGACGCCCTGAACAATTCGTCCATTAAAGCTCACAATTCCCCGTGTGATCGTAAAGGCAAGACCTCCAGGATTGCCGACAGTAATGATCGGCTCTCCCGGATAGAGAGAGCTGGCATCGCCGAGTTTTAAAAAATTGAGATCTTGGGCATCGATTTTGATGAGCGCGAGATCATAACGAGGGTCTTCTTTTATTTTTTCGGCTTCGTAGCGTCGACCGTTTTGCAACGTGACGATGGGGCGGCTCATGTCCCCTGTGACATGCTTGTTGCTGACGATATAGCCATCGGAGCTCACAATGAATCCCGATCCCAATGTTTTTTCGCCAGAAATAAACACAGTCGCTCCGAGCGCATATTCAATCGCGCCTTTGGTAAATGTTGTCTGATGCGGATCTTCGGAATCTTGGGAGGTCGTCTGAGGTGCTGAGACGATTTCGATGGGAGGAATTGTCAGCGAGGGGGCGACATCCAAATTGACTTGTGGCTTTGGCAGCGGATCATTGAGCAATGAAGTAGTTTGAGGTGTGAACTTATTCCAAAGCAGCACGCTCGCCGCCAAAAGGAGTCCTGCTGCGATTCCGAGATTGATTGCATTCATCCAAAAACTTTGGGTCTTTGGCGCTTGAGCCTCAGGAGTAAAACTCGAGGGAAGGCCTCCTTGGAGTCGCGGTTCTGCGGCAAAAGATTCAAATTTCTGAGAGAGGCTCGACGCTGAGTAATAATTGAGGTCCCAGGCAAGAAGCACCGGGATTTTATCGAGAAGCTTTCGCGCCTCAGAATAACCTCCAAAGGCCGTATGTTTGCTACTGAGGAGATCTTCGTTTTTCCAGAGTCGCAAAAATTCATGCTTTTGTTTGTCATTGAGACTGGCGGTCAAGAACACCGAGTATAAGACTGTGCGATCACAATGTCGGCAGAGGCGAGCTTCGGCTCCAATCTTTTCGCCACAATAAGGACAGGGCCCCATGGATTAATTCTAACCAAGAATCCTCAAAGCTTCAGGCCTGATTATTTTAGATTAAGTTTCAATGTAACTATATAGTTCAATAGTATAAATAGATTTAGATATGTTAAAGAAGCACTATAACACCATTTTTGATATATATACATACTGTGTAACATTTTAATGAGTGAATTCACTCTCAGGTGAGATAAAGTGAAGTCATTGAAAGGAACACAAAATATGCGACTCAAGTTTTATCCATTCATCACACTCATGGTTGTTTTCTGCATTGCGGGGACTCAAGCCCTTCATTCACAGGAACTTTCCCAAACACTTGGCCGAAATATTCGGGAGGTGGAGAACAAATATAAGGGTCAAGCGACTGTCGAGTTTGTCGGCGGTGGAATCGCTCTGGGAACGGGGATCGTGGTGTCATCCATTCTGTTTGCAAAAAGTAATTCGGAGCAAGAGAGGGGCTGTCAAGGTGGAGGAGAATGCTGGGATGGGTTTGGCGAGGCGTTGGCGGGGGCTGGAGTTCTCGCGCTCGGCATTGGTATTGGAGGTGGAATGATTTTGGCAGGATCCGGAGATTATTATAGAGGCAATCAATTTAAGCGACTTCGTTTGAGATATGAGGCCGGCGAAATCACCGCTCCAGAGGCAGAACTCGAGTTTAGTGAGCTGGCTGCCAATGCACAAAAGGCTCGCTACATCACTGCGGCCGTTGAAGGAGGAGTAGCAGCACTCATCCTTGCTACGAGTATGAGGCAAGGAAATATGGCTTCAGGTTTTGTGGGGGCGAGTCCGTTCTTAGCTTTGGCCGCTTGGAACATGATCACAGATTCACATGCTCAGGACGGGTGGAACAAACATCAAAGTGAGTCATCGAGCGGCTGGAACAAGCTCTCCTTTTATGTCACTCCTCAGCCTCATTCTGGGTTGAGTGCCGGCGTGACCTTTTCGTTTTAGCCTTTCCGGATCCGGAATCCTTTCGGCCCCTCAATCTGCCCTATAGTGCGCGTATACAACCCCCTGGAAGGGGCCTGCCGCTTGCTTTTACCTCCCCGCATGAAGCGCATTTTATTCTCTCTTCTATTATTGAGCGTTAACCCGTCACCCGCGATGTCTGATCCCTTCGAAGAAGCCGCTGTTTACTTGGCTGGGATTGAGGGCATTGAGATGGAAGAAAGCGATCAAGGCAAGATCACCCTAAAGGGCGATGTGGAACGAGCGAGCGATGTGGATAAGCTCAAAAAATTCCTTTCTCGCTATCCCGACATCAAAGACGAAACCTCGCTCTCTCCTGAGGCGGGAGAATATCTAGAGGGACGACTCCGACGTCGACTCCAAGAACTTGAGCCGAGTGCCAGGATTCAGCGTCGAGGCAGAAGCTTTATTGTCTCCGGATCGCCTTCAAGTGATGTGATGCAAGAACTCCGAAAGATCTATCCTCAAATTCAAACTGACGAATCAAGCTCGATCGCAGGCAGAATCGAACCCACAGTGTTTTTGGAAGTCGCGCTCATCGAAGTCAAAAAGAGTGCTCTCAGTAAGCTCGGCCTTCGAGTGGGCTCTCCTTTGGGTGTCACGGGCAATCTAGGACTGCAATTTTTGCAAGGGGCGGCCAAGACTGCGAGTCTCATTGGCGATCCACTTCGAGGATTTTTGGATCTTGCGATGCAAAAGGGTGAAGCGCGTGTTCACGCCAAGCAATCTGTTGTCACTCAAAATGGTCGACGAGGCACATTCATGGCGGGAGGGGAGTTTCCCATCAAAGTGGTGAGTGGGATCGTCGCCAAGGTTGAATTCAAAAACTTCGGTCTCATTTTGGGATTCACGCCTAAGCTTTATCGCAAAAATATTGTGCATCTCAATATCGACTCAGAAATGTCCGATATCGATATGGGCTCGATGGTGGATGGCATTCCTGTGATCTTCAAAAAAAACATCCGAACGCAAATCTTCGCTAAGCTCGATGAGATGATGGCGATCGGAGGAATCGTCGAAAATCGCCAAGCCAAGATGACAGACTCCATTCCGGGATTGAGCGCGATTCCGGGGATCGGACGCCTTTTTGAAAGTGAGGATTTTAAGAGGCACCGTTCTGAAGCCTATATTTTTATTACGCCTAAACTCATGACTCAGCCTTGGCTGCCGAGCCCGGAGCTCTAGTCATGTGGTTGGTGTTGCAAGATCAATCCAAAGTCAAAGCGACGTCGGTCGGGGAGCGACTGACTGTGGGAACAGCGCCTTCCAATGGCCTCGTCCTTGAAGGCCGAGGGATTCACCCGCTTCATGGACAATTGACCAAACGCGAAGAGGGTTGGGTGTTTAGAGATTTTGTCTCGGATCGAGAGACTCCTCTTCTTCCTCAGCAAAAATTTCCTCTGGGGCCATTTGACTGCGAATTACTGCAGGAAGATGCGCTCTGGGAAAAATACCGCAGCCGAATTGTCGAATCGTTTCGATCGAGTCTCAAATCATCCAAAGACTTTGATTTGGAAATTGCTCTCCAAAGACTCAAATCCGAGATTTTCTTTTCCAAAGATCTTCCTGTCTCTATCCAGGATCACCTCGAAAGCCAGTTTCAAGAATTCTCTCTCTTGAGTCCGATCGAGCGACTTTTATTGGACAAAGAAGTCACCGATATTTTGGTCGAAGATTTTGATGTTATCTGGGTTGAGCGGACGGGGAGTCTTGAGCGTGCACCAGTTGCATTTACCTCCGAAGAGAGTTTTCGAATCTATGTAGAGAACCTCCTCAGTCAGTTGCACAAATCCGTAGATGAAGCTCATCCCTTTGCAGACTTTGTTTTGCGTGATGGGTCGCGGGGACATGTCATCGCACCCCCTCTGACTCCAAAGACCTATTATTTGTCGATTCGAAAGCCTCGAAATCAGATTTGGCTTCTGGATGATTTGCAAGATCGCGAAATGATGACTCAGGAACAGCGGCGACTCATCAATCAAGCGATTGATCAAAAAATGAATATTCTTGTTTCGGGCTCTACGGGTTCAGGAAAGACGACTTTGCTCAAGGCTCTGATTGCAGGGACGCAATCTCAGGATCGCATTCTTATTCTGGAAGACACGCCTGAGCTTGGGATGTCTCGCAAAAACACGGGATTCTTGCGAACTCGATTGGATGTTCGCTCTGAACTTCCTCCCATTGCTCTCAGAGATTTAGTGAGACAATGCCTGCGAATGCGACCTGATCGAATTGTCATTGGTGAAGTCCGAGGGGAAGAAGCTCTCGATCTCTTGCATGCCATGAATACGGGGCATCGAGGGTGCATGGGCAGTCTTCATGCCAACTCCTCGCGTGATGCTGTGTCTCGACTCGAAGGTCTCGTGCAACTTGCGGAGCAATCTCTTTCTGAATCCGCCACACGCGATCTTGTGGTTCGAAACATTCATCTGGTGATTCATTGTGCCAAGATCAATGGCCAAAGAAAGGTTCAAGAAATTGGATTCGTGCGAGGCCTTGATGGCGAGAGACTCTTGATGGAAGTGCTCTTATGAATTCTAAAACGACTCTGAAGCCGGTGGATCTGCTGCAGCTCGGGCAGGCCTTTGAGTTTGGACTCAAGGGAGGGCGAGATACCGCTACGATTTTACGCTGGCTTTCGCAGGAGAGCTCAAGTGTGAGAGTCCGAGATTTTTGCATTCGCGTCACCACCAGTGCTCGAGTGGATTCTCTCGAGAAGGCTTTAGAGAGAGAAAAATCTCTGAGTACTGAGCTTCTCACAATATTGTTTATTGAGATCTTGCAGCAATCTCAGAGAGGCACTCACCACCTCTCTCAACTTCTCGAAAACTACCTCAAGACCCTGCGAATCACTTCAAAACTTGAAAAGCAAAGAAAGAGCCTCTTATTTGTTCCAAAGTTTCAGGCGATCGTGGGACTCATCGTCGCCTGTCTGTTTTCCTTTATCTTGCCAACGCTCTGGCCCGAGCTTTTTCCTTCATTTTTGAGTTCGGGGAGATGGGAGTTATTCATGCTGGGCGTCTGCGGAGTTTTGCTCGGGGTCTATAGCCTCCATTTGATGTGCCGAAGGCCCGAGCGCCATATGGCTTCGATGATTCAGTCCGTCTATTTTTTACAATTCATGGCGCTCATGACTCAAGGCGGTTTGGATTTTGTCTCCGCGTGGACAAAATCCCTTCAGATCATTCCGTTTCCTCCCTCACTCAAAACTGCCTTTGAACCGAGTTCGTCGCGCGTCTTGTCGATGGCAGACTTTTTGGATGAAAAGCGAAAAGCGGCTCCCGAATCCTGGCGACCTCTGTTAGCGGGACTTTCTTGGGTCGTGTCGTCGGGGCAAGGAATCAGTGGTTATCTCAAATCCTCCTCAGAAATTTGGGGGGAAGAAATCGCGCTTCAGTGGGAAGATGAAATTCGAAAGCTCAGTGCGCTCAGTGTGCTGCCCCTTTCGTTTCTTGTCTTTCCGGCTTCTATGTTTCTCCTCGTTGGTCCGCACTTTTTGGAGCTCATGCTATGAAAAAGTCAATTTTGTCCGCCATTCGACATTTTAAGATTCATGTTCTGAAAATCTGGAATTCACAAAATGCAGAGATCAAGTTTCGAGTATTTTTTGGAAAACAGGTGACTGTCGGATCGGATCGCAAAGCCAATCTCAAATTGTCCGGCATCCACGGATTCGAAGCTCAGATCAACTTTGAAGAATCAAAGCTGGTCTGGCTCGAACGAGATGCTCCCGAAGCCATCGAAAGAGATAGAATCTTTCAGGTGGGGCCCTATGCCATTCTTTGGTCTTCGTATCATCCGGTTCAAAATACAGCGGTTTTGTGGAAGTCGACTTTGGTTGCAAGCGTATTGGCACTAATCTGGATGGGGACATCGCTCGGTTCCAGCGAGCCCCATTGCAGCCTCTTAGAAAAAATCGTCGCGAGCGGCCGCTGGTCCGGTGGAGGGGCTCTTCTCAATCCCAAAGAAAATGCGACCTTAGAAAGTCTTCAGAAATCTTCAAGAAGCTTTAAGGAAGCTCTCAAGGAAGGCGCCTTTGTTCGTGCTCGAGCAGAACTTCAGGCGATGCGTAAAGGGGTAGCTACTCTAACAGCTCCAGCGGCGTGCGGAGTGATGGCTCCCATCGACGAAATGGAGCTCAAGTTTAGTCGCAAGCTGATGGGAGACTACCTTAAAGATGATGATGTTTTGGGAGCGGCTCGCGAGTGGGCGCGAATGCGCCAGATGGAAGGACCAAGAGAGGGTCGCTCATCCGTCTATGAGAGGCGACTGTTGGCCGCGGCACGCGACCTTTATATGGAAGGATATCGACTCGAAGAAGAAGACACCGAAAGAGCCTATGAACTCATGGAGCGAGCGCGCGAAGTTTGCCGCACGATGAATGAAGGGGATGAATGCTTTCGAAAAAAAGCGAAGAGTCCTAACTAAACAAACGACCTTGCTTGTCTGCGCCGGGCCGTGGTCGTCCCAAATGATCGTAGGCGAGATCTGTAGCCACACGTCCTCTGGGAGTGCGAGCCAAAAATCCTGCTTGGAGGAGGTAAGGTTCGTAGAGCTCTTCAAGGGTATCGCGCTCCTCTTGAAGGCTTGCGCAGAGGGTTTCGATTCCGACCGGTCCTCCCTGAAACTGATCAATAATCAAACTCAAAAGCTTGCGATCCATTGGGTCACAGCCTTTGGCATCTACGTCGAGTTGGGTGAGGGCATAGTCTGCGAGTTTGAGATCAACGCGATCCTGATTTGACGTTTCGGCAAAATCTCGGACGCGCTTCAAAAACCGATTGGCCACACGCGGAGTACGACGAGAGCGCTTTGCGACTTCGAGAGCGGCCTCATCATCAATTTGAATATTCAAAATTCCTGCCGACCGAGAAATAATTCGGGCGAGTTCCTCAAAGCTGTAAAACTCCAAATGAAACGGAATGCCAAATCGCGATCGAAGAGGTGAGCTCAAGAGGCCGCTGCGAGTGGTGGCTCCAATGAGTGTGAATGGAGGAAGATCGAGGCGCAGACTTCGAGCGGCGGGGCCTTCGCCGACCATCAGGTCCAACTTAAAATCTTCCATCGCGGGGTAGAGGATTTCTTCCACCGTGCGAGGGAGTCGATGGATTTCATCAATGAACAAAACATCGTAAGGTTCAAGGTGAGTCAAAATAGCGGCAAGATCTCCTGCTTTTTCGACAGAAGGGCCTGTGGTCATTCGCAAATTCACGCCGAGTTCTTCGGCGATGATATGAGACAGAGTTGTTTTGCCGAGTCCAGGAGGGCCATCGAGGAGAACATGATCGAGAGCTTCTTTGCGCTTTTTGGCAGCTTCAATGAAGACCTTCAAATTCATTTTGATTTTTTCTTGTCCCACAAAGTCCTGCAGACGCTTGGGTCTCAAGCCGGGGACATCATCCTTAGCCTCTCTTGCGTTGACGAGGCGTGAACTAGAAATATCATTCGAGGTCGTTGGAAGAGCTTCTTCGATAATCATACGGGTCGTCCTTGTGTCAGTTCGCGCAACGAAGAGCGAACAAGGGTTTCGAGGGCAAGAGTTTCAAAACCAGATTCTCGGCTACGAACCACTTTGATGACTCGCTGAATCTCCGCTCGCTGGTAGCCCAAATTAAGAAGGACGCTTTCGAGCTCAGACTCTTTAGGCAGCGACGGGGTAGCGGCAGACTCGCTCCACTGAACTTCTGCGAGATTTTTGAGGCGATCCGCGAGTTCGACCACGAGGCGCTCGGCTGTTTTTTTGCCGACACCCGGAATCTTTTGGAGTCGACTAGCATCTTTGCTACTCAGCGCCTGAATGAGTTCGTGGGAGGGGAGGCCTGATAAAATCGACAGTGCCATTTTGGGACCAATGCCGCTGACCTTTAAGAGTTCGCGAAAGAGCGAGCGCTCCTCGAGAGAGGCAAATCCAAAAAGTTGCAAGATATCCTCTCGAACATGGGTGTGAATGAAGAGATTCACGCCTGTTTCGGTGAGTTTTTCGGCACAATGGGGGGTGTGGTGAACTTCATAACCGACGCCGGCACAGTCGATGACAGAAAGCGTGGGAGATTTAGAGATGAGTTTGCCAGAAAGATGTCCGATCACGGCCGCTGCCCCCTTTTTGTCTCCCTGAAAATCCCTTCCACAAATAACTCTGCGCATGAGTCAGGCCTATAGCGAGTGCATCGGCCTGGTCAGCGCTCGAAAGTTTGACATTAGTGGGGATCTTCAAAATGAGTCGAATCATTTTTTCGATCTGATCTTTTTGAGCTCTCCCCATCCCTGTCACGGTTTTTTTGACCTCGGCGGGTGTGTACTCAAAGACATTCAAATCAAATGAACCGGCAAGCATCAAAATCACTCCTCGAGCATGGGCCAGATGGAGAGCCGAGCGGGCGTTTTTTGCGACAAAAAGGGACTCTAAGGCCATTTGATGAATGGAATGCTTTTCGAGAATCTGACGAAGGTCCTTCGCCAATGAGGAGAGGCGTTCTGGAAGTGACATCTTCGCGTCCATCAGGATCGTCCCGCTGGTGATCAGTCGAGGCGGCCCCTGATGGAGCTCAAAGACCGCAAAACCGGTGCGAACCGAACCGGGGTCGATGGCAATAAATTTGATGGCCCCCATATCGCAAATATATCGGGTGGCGGCTTTCAAAGTCACGTCTCGCCTCAGTCCCTTTGCTCGAATCCGTGTGAAGGCATCGTTTTTGATTGCCAGGGTTTCTCCAGATGATAATTATTTTCGGAACTGGGGGTGTTTTATAATGAGAAAAATTCTAGCAACCAAAAATATTTGTGCTGTAGTTCTCCTCAGCTTGGGCTTGATGCTTCAAGTGGGATGCAAAAAGAAGACGGCAGATTCCACATCAACAACAGGAGAGCAATCGATGGCCAATGAACCAGAACGCGTCAAAGTTCAGCATATTCTTGTCGCCTTTAAGGGCACACTTCCAGGTCAAGCGGTGGAGCGCAGTCAAAAGGAAGCCGAAAAACTCGCCAATGATTTGTTGGCTAAGGCCAAAGCGACGGGATCGGATTTTGATTCTATGGTGAAGGAATTTTCGAGCGATCGTCCTCCTGGAATTTATGAAATGACAAACTTCAAAGTGACTTCTGCTCCAGGAACATTTCCCAGAGAGCAGATGGTGCCTGGTTTTGGAGATGTTGCTTTTAAGTTGCAAGTGGGTGAGGTGGGTATGGCAAACTTTGATGCCCAAAAATCACCGTTTGGATTCCACATCATTAAGCGACTGAATTAGAAAAATTTTTGAGGAGTAAAGAGTGATGAAAACCTATTTTAAGACATTTTTAGTGGTGGCTTCCTTGGCGTTTTTTGCGTCAGCCTGCAAAAAGAAATCGGGTGAGACAGCCAGTGATGTCATTCGCGTCGGTGAATTTGGATCCATGACAGGGACCGAAGCCACTTTTGGAATTTCGACACATCGTGGAATCAAGATGGTGATTGATGAAGTCAATGCACAGGGCGGGATCGGCGGCAAAAAGCTCGAGCTCATTACCTATGATGATGGGGGTAAACCTGAGGATGCAGTGTCTGTTGTCACCAAGCTTGTTAATCAAGATCAAGTCCATGTGATATTGGGGGAAGTGGCGAGTTCAAGATCGCTGGCTGCTGCTCCGATTGCGCAGCGAAGTGGTGTTCCTATGATCTCGCCGTCTTCGACGAATCCCAAAGTGACAGAAGTTGGAGATCATATTTTCCGCGTTTGCTTTACCGATCCGTTTCAAGGGACGGTGATTGCAAAGTTTGCAGCGGATGAACTCAAGGCAAAGACCGCGGCTCTCTTTGTCGACAAGCGAAGTGATTATTCTGTGGGGCTTGCCGATTATTTTAAGAAGGCCTTTGTGGCAGCCGGCGGCAAAATCGTCGATGAACAATCCTACGTCGGTGGAGATATCGACTTTAAGGGGCAGCTCACTAATTTTAGAGCCAAAAACCCCGATGTGATCATGGTGCCTGGATATTATACAGAGGTGGGACTCATCGCCAAACAAGCACGTGATCTTGGAATCAAAGCCCCTCTCCTCGGTGGAGACGGTTGGGACTCTCCGAAGCTTTTTGAGATCGGCGGAAAGTCCCTCGTGGGTTCGTATTTCTCTAACCACTATTCTGTCGATGATCCTGATCCAATGATTCAGGATTTCATCAAGCGATACAAAGCTACGTATGCAAACGAAGTTCCGGATGGTTTGGCAGCAATGGGTTATGATGCGGCTCTTGTTTTGGTCGATGCTCTCAAGCGTTCGGCCAATCCGACGGATCGCAAAGCTCTCAGAGATGCCATTGCAGCCACTAAGAATTTTAGAGGAATTACTGGAGTCATCACGATTGATGAAAACCGTAATGCTTCAAAGCCTGCAGTAATGCTCAAGATCGCGGATGCGGGAAGTCTTAAGTTCGTCAAGCGAGTGGAGCCGTAGGAGAATTGTCAGAACTCCTGCAGCATTTGATCAATGGAATATCCTTGGGAGGGGTCTATGCCCTGATCGCCATCGGATATTCCATGGTCTACGGCATCTTGCAGTTGATCAACTTTGCGCATGGCGAAGTCGTGATGCTTGGTGCTGTGTTTGCGTTTGTTTCTTCTCGTCATCTTTTCGCAGGGACTGAGCCGTCCCTCACACTATTTTTGGAGGTGCTCATCCTTTGCATGACCGTTTGCGCGGTGATTGGATTTTTTATTGAGAGATTGGCGTATCGTCCGATTCGCAAAGCTCCTCGAATGAACTGTCTGATCACAGCCATTGGAGTTTCACTCTTTTTGCAATACACCACTCAGCTTGATTTTATGTTTGGAGCTTCGCCTCAGGCGTTTCCAGAATTGATGAGCCGAGCAGTGGCTTTTTCGATTGGGGATGTTCCCGTTTCGAATTTGCAAGTTTTGACATTGAGTCTTTCGTTTTTGCTGATGCTCGGACTTCAGTGGATTGTCTACCGCACAAAGCTGGGCAAAGGAATGCGAGCCGTATCGGAGAGTACTGAGTTTGCGGCAATGCTGGGAGTCCCGGTTAATCGGGTGATCTCTTTTACTTTTATTTTGGGAAGCTGTTTGGCAGCGGCTGCGGGCATCATGTCGTCGATGCTTTATCCTCGAGTGGATGCGATGATGGGTTCGCTCCTCGGACTCAAGGCTTTTGTGGCCGCGGTCTTGGGAGGAATCGGCAGTTTGCCGGGTGCCGTCCTAGGTGGACTGATCATGGGAATCGCAGAAGCCTTAACAGTGGGCTATCTTTCGAGTGCGTTCAGAGACGCCATTGCCTTTGGAATTTTGATCGCCGTTTTGTTAGTTCGACCGTCGGGATTGCTGGGCAAAATGAGGCGGGAGAAAGTCTAAAGTGCGCCAGCTCAGGGATATTTTTATATTTTCTGCCGTGGTTGCCGTCTTGGGATTTTGTTTTTCGCAATTCGTAGGGGCCTATGAGCAGACGATCATCGCGCGCTCACTCATTAATGTGGTGTTGGCTGTCAGTCTCAATCTGGTGATCGGAATGACGGGGCAGTTTTCGATGGGGCATGCGGGATTCATGGCAGTGGGCGCTTATACTGCAGCGAGTGTTTCGACATTGTTGATTCCGATGATTTCGCCCGTTTGGGTTTCGGATCCCTTTCTGAGCCAGTTGAGTTTGCTTTTGTCTCTTCTTGCTGGAGGAGTGCTTTCGGGATTGGTGGGAATATTGGTAGGAATTCCCTCTCTGAGATTGCGAGGCGACTATTTGGCGATCGTGACTTTGGGTTTTGGAGAAATTATCCGAATTTTGATTCTCAATTTTGAAGCCATAGGCGGAGCTCGAGGGTTTTATGGAATCCCGCAGTTGGCTGAACACACAATCATGTATTGGGCCGTGGGACTGGCGGTGTTGACGGTGGTGTTTATTTATCGACTGACTTCTAGCATTCCAGGAAAGCAGTTTATGGCTGTTCGCGATGACGAAACAGCGACATTAGCGATGGGACTCTCGACGACTCGAATCAAAGTACGGGCCTTTGTGATGGGGGCTTTTTTGGCTGGGATCGCAGGTGGGACAATGACGTTTTATATGACCTACCTCAATCCCTCGATGTTTGACTTTAATTACAGTTTTCAAATTATTGCGATGGTGGTCTTAGGTGGGATGGGAAGCATCTCGGGGAGTTTTACAGCAGCGATTCTTTTGACGGTTTTGCTCGAAGCGCTTCGGCAGCTCCAAGATATCACTGGCTATGATTTTAGAATGGTCATTTATGCTCTGGTCCTCATTGCGATTATGCTGACGCGACCTGTGGGAATGTTTGGTCGTCATGAATACTGGACGCTCTTCAAGAAAAAGAAGCGAGCTGCCGCATGAAGACTCTCGTTGTCTCGAATGTTTCGATTTCATTTGGAGGGCTCAAGGCCGTTCAGGATGTCAGCCTCCATGTGGATGAGATGGAACTTGTGGGGCTCATTGGTCCCAATGGTGCCGGAAAGACAACGCTCTTCAATTTAATGACCGGAATTTATAAGCCGGACTCCGGAAAAGTTGAAATCGGCGGGACCTCCATCGCCAGAATGATGCCCTTTGAGATTACAAACGAATGTCGCGCGGCTCGGACATTTCAGAATATTCGATTGTTTAAGGATCTCAGTGTTCTCGACAACGTCCTGGTGTCGTCTCACCTCAAGGTGGATTACGGATTGTTTTCGATTCTCATGCAAAACTCCAAGCTCAAAGCATCCGAAGCCAGGATTCGGCATGAGGCGATGGAAATTTTAAAAATATTTGGGCTCGATCAAAAGTCCGAAGAGCTGGCAAAAAATCTCCCGTATGGGGAGCAGCGAAAGCTTGAGATTGTGAGAGCTCTTTGTACAAAGCCCAAACTTCTTTTTTTGGACGAGCCGGCGGCAGGAATGAATGATGAAGAAACAGCGCAGCTTTTGAGTCTAGTGAAGTTTATTCGGAATGAGTTTCGATTGGGGATTCTGGTCATCGAGCACGATATGAAGTTTATCATGGGGCTTTGCGAGCGAATTTATGTTTTGGATCATGGCTGTCTGATTGCGCATGGAACGCCAGAAGAAATTAAAAAGAATCCCCAAGTGATTAAAGCGTATCTAGGAGAAGAGGCGGCGTGATGGCAGAGGTTCTTCTCAAAGTTGAGAATCTCGAAGTGAACTACGGCGCGGTGAACGCGCTCAGGGGAGTGAGCCTCGAAGTCCGTCAGGGGGAGATCGTGACATTGCTCGGAAGTAATGGCGCGGGCAAATCCACACTCCTTCGGAGCCTCTTGCATATGACACCGTCACCTCGAGGATCTATAGAGTTTGCGGGAAGTCAGATTTGTCGGATGCGAACAGATCAGATCGTTAAATCGGGCGTGGCACTGGTTCCCGAAGGCCGAGGAATTTTGTGCACGATGAGTGTCGAAGAAAATCTCGAACTCGGCGCTTACCATCGAGGCCCGGAATGGCGAGATTCGCTCAAAGAAATTTTTGAACTCTTTCCTCGTGTCAAAGAACGCCTTCACCAAAATGCGGGAACACTTTCTGGTGGAGAGCAGCAGATGGTTGCGATTGCGAGAGCGCTTTTGTCGAAGCCCAAACTTTTGCTCTTGGATGAGCCTTCCCTCGGATTGGCGCCAAAAATTATTCAGGATATTTTTGTTTTGATTCAAAAGATTCGATCGACGGGTGTGAGTATTTTACTCGTGGAACAAAATGTTCATATGGCCATGAAGGTCGCTGATCGTGCCTATGTGCTTCAAACGGGAAAAGTGGCCCTCACCGGCACTGCTGAAGAAATGCGAAGTCGCCTCGAAGACACTCAAAAAGCCTACCTAGGCGGCTGATATCATTGGAAAATATTTAATCCTGGGGCGGGGTGTAAACTTAAGAGATGGACGAAAGGCGTGAATTTCCGCGCTATACGGTGACCAATCTGCCGGATCTGATGGCTTCCATTGCGCCGATTGATTCTCCTCAACATCGCAAATTTGTACGCCTTATTTCCGTGGGGATGGGGGGCTGTGCATTTTTGGGAGATATTTCGAGCAGCCAGTTGCTCACTCGACGGTCTCTGTTTATCAATTTGGAGTTTCCGGGCGTGCTCTATGCTCCCTTACAAATTCCGGGAGAAATTCGCTATGGCATGCCCTCAGCAGATGGCAGTCAGCAGATCGTCTTTGGCGTGGCTTTTGAGACCGGAGCGCAGGTACTTCTAAAACCCCTCGTCGATGCTTTGGAGCTTCTCACACTTCAGGGGCGCATAGAGCGCGCGAGTGAAGTTTCTCAATCTCAAGTCCGAGTCACCGCCAAGAAATAATCCATTTCACTGAGACTTGTTTTCTCAACTTCGTCTGGGCAGAATGGGCCGCATTATGGCTCTAGTAAACGATTTCAGTATCCACGTGGGCACCGTTAACGGCTCGGGCTCGCAGTCTTCGAACAATGTTTTGATGCGATCGATTTTTCGGATGGGGATTCCTGTCAGTGGCAAAAATTTGTTTCCGTCCAATATTCAAGGCTTGCCGACTTGGTTTACGATTCGGGTGAATCAAGAAGGTTGGACGGCTCGTCGAGTAGAAACCGAAATCGTCGTGTGTATGAATGACGGAACCTATGTCGATGATGTCAAAGCGGCGCCACCGGGAGCGATGATCATTCATCATGATCATATGAATGTGACAGCGATTCGTTCGGATGTGACTTCGATCTCGGTTCCTTTCAATAAAATTATTGCAGAGGCTTGCCCAGATCCTCGGCTAAGAAAGCTCGCGATCAATATGGTCTATGTCGGAGTTGTCGCAGAATTTCTGAAGATCACTCCGGAGGCCTTAGAGCTCGCCATGGCTCAGCAGTTCAAGTCTAAGCAAAAAGTGATCGAGCTCAATCGATCCGCTCTCGAAGCGGGACGAAAGTTTGTTCGCGAACAATTGACGGCCATTCAGTGCCCCTATCGTGTGGAGTCAATGAATAAGACTCAAGGAAAAATCCTCATCGAAGGGAACGCGGCAGCCGCATTGGGAAGTGTTTTTGCAGGTTGTAGTTTTGTGAGTTGGTATCCGATTACACCTTCGACAAGTGTGATCGATTATTTTACGGAGTACTGCGAAAAATATCGCAAGGATCCAAAAACGGGCAAAAATAATTTTGCAATTGTGCAAGCAGAGGACGAACTCGCTGCCATTGGTATGGTGATGGGTGCTTCTTGGGCCGGCGCTCGCGCGATGACCGCGACATCAGGTCCGGGAATTTCGCTCATGGCGGAGTTTACCGGGTTTGGATATTTTGCCGAAGTTCCTGCGGTGATTTGGGATATTCAGCGCATCGGACCTTCAACGGGACTTCCTACGCGAACATCCCAGGGAGATCTTTTGTTCGCGGCGTTTTTGGGGCATGGAGATACCAAGAATATTTGTTTGCTGCCGGGAACAGTTGAAGAATGTTTTGAAATGGCAGGTGAGGCTTTTAATCTGGCAGAAAGATTTCAGACTCCTGTCTTTGTGTTAAGTGATTTGGACCTGGGGATGAATTTTTGGATGGCGGATCCGTTTAAGTATCCCGAAAAGGCCTGGGATCGTGGGCGAGTTTTGACTGATAAGGATGTCGAGGAGCTCGCTAAGTTTGAACGCTATGGAGATCCTGATGGAAACGGAATTCCGTATCGCACTCTTCCAGGAATTAAGGACCGTCGGGGTGTGTTTTTTACGCGTGGCTCAGGCCACAACGCAAAGGCACAGTACACCGAGAAGGGGCCTGACTATGTTCAGGCAATGAATCGCCTCAACAAAAAATTTAATACTGCGAGAGAGTTTGTTCCCGCTCCCATTGTTACTGGCTCTGGCAAAAATTCCATAGGACTGGTGGCGTATGGATCCTCGCAGGACTGCATGCGCGAAGTCGTGCATTTGCTCAAAAAGGAAAGCGGGCTCGAAGTGGATTATCTTCGAGTGCGTGCGTTTCCTTTTCATCAAGATATTTTGAGTTTTGTAAAAACGCATTCGCAAATCATCGTCGTGGAACAAAATCGAGATGCTCAGCTTTTGTCTCTCCTCAAACTGGAGCCCGAACTCAGTACGGAGATAAATAAAATTCAATCTGTTCTCAACTACGATGGACTTTCGCTCGATGCCCCTTCCATCAAAAACCGGATCCTCGAAGTTTTGCGTGAAAGAAAGGCGGCTTAAATGTCTGTTCCTGAATCAAAATTGAATCCGATGATCACTCCCAATCAAGTGGGAATGACCAAGAAAGAGTATCAGGGATCTGCTTCGACACTGTGTACGGGATGTGGGCATGACTCTGTGACGATTCATATCATCTCAGCGTTTTATGATTTAAATATTGAGCCGCATCGAGTGGCAAAGTTTAGCGGGATTGGATGTTCGAGCAAAACCCCTGCCTATTTTTTGGCGGGTGCTCATGGCTTTAACGCCGTTCATGGTCGTATGCCGTCAGTCGCTACGGGGGCGTCACTTGCCAATCGTTCTCTGGTGAATATCGCTGTGAGTGGTGATGGGGATACAGCGAGCATTGGCATGGGGCAGTTTGTTCACTGCATGCGACGAAATATTCAGCTCCTTTATATCGTTGAGAACAACGGAGTCTATGGTCTGACGAAGGGGCAGTTTTCTGCCACGTCCGATAAAGGCAGTGCACTCAAAAAGGGCTCAGTTAATCCGCTCGAAGGTATTGATCTTTGTTTGATGGCGCTTGAGCTGGGCTCTGGATATGTCGCGAGGAGTTTTTCGGGAGATGCGAAGCAGATGGTTCCACTTTTAAAGGGAGGCCTTGCTCATCGTGGAACCGCGTTTGTGGATGTCATCAGTCCGTGCATTACCTTTAACAATCATGAGGGATCTACAAAGTCATACAAGTTTGTAAAAGATCATGACGAAGTCTTGCATGAGATAGGATTCGTCCCTTCGTTTACTCCTATCGATGTGGACTACGAACAAGGGACCTCTCAAGTTGTGACATTTCCGGATGGAGCAAAGATTACACTCAAAAAGCTGGCGAGAGATTATGATCCCACCAACAAAAAGGCGGCGCTCGATGTTTTGCATGAAGCGCACGGAAAGGGCCAACTGCTCACAGGTCTCTTTTATGTGAATCCCGATACGGTTCCTTTTGCCGATGTCGAAGAGCTCTGTGAAACTCCATTGGTGTCTTTGACGGTGGATCAGTTGAAGCCTGCTCGGTCAGCGTTGACAGAGGTCATGGAAAGTTTGATGTAACGCAATGCGCTAGGATCGTTGGCATAACACATTGCACTGTGGGTAAATCCCCACATTTTACCCTTGAATCTCCACTTCATTCCTGTTTCAGAGGCGGCACAATCCTTGCTCTAGATACCATTATGATGGTCCTAAATCGTTTGACGCAGAGTTATAAACATACGTTGTTGATAACCTGTGGATGGGGGAGAACGCAATGCATCCAGAGCATGTAAAACAAGAAATATTTATAAATAAACAAAATAAGATTGATAGCTCCTCGATGCAGCAGTGGCAGGAAGAGGTCCTACCAATATTGTTTACATTGCAGGTTCTGAGTGGATCGCAGCGAATATGTGACGAAGAACGCGCGTTACTCGACGAAGTAATCGTGCGACTGAGAAGACTTGCTGAACAATTATGATTCGAGAATCTCGAGAGATTCGTTGGTCTGCGTGCAGTACGTGTTTTTTCCGGATCGCTTCGCATCGTAGAGAGCTGCATCAGCTCTCTCTAGCCAGTCACGCGCAGACTCTGCCTTGTCAAGTTGCGCGACGCCTACAGAAACAGTGATTCGTGTCTCGCTGTCGAGAGGGGTTTTGCGAAGAGCGTCGATCAAGTTTTGTGCAATGCGAGCTGCTTCTTTGAGCTGCACGCTCGGGAGGATGACAAGGAATTCATCACCTCCTGTGCGAATGATTTTATCCGATCGTCTAAAAAATGATCTCAGAAACAACCCAAAAGAACGTAGGACGGTGTCTCCAAAAATATGGCCTCGTGAATCGTTGAGTTCCTTGAATCCATCCAAATCAATCGCGAGCAAACTCGCGCCTTCTGATTTAAGCCAGCGCAAGTTTTTGGAATCCAAAAAATGATGAAGATAAAATCTATTGAGAGTCTTGGTCAGTGGGTCTGTAATGATTTGCTGTTCTAAAATTTCATTCTTTTCGAGGAGTGCGGATTTTGTATGAGTCAGTTCCTGCTCTCGGATGATTTCAAGGGTGAGGTCATGAAGAAGCACGAGATATCCATTTTTTTCAGTCAACGGACTGCAGGAGTACGAAACATATCGGAAGGCTTCGGAACTCATTTGGACTTTGATTTTTCCTCGCGAAGGATCACTCCGCCTCAGCGAGAGCGGTGACAAAGCAAGAGAGCCTTCGAGGCTCGTGATTTGAAAGGGAAGTGATCCCTCATCAAAAAGGTTTTTGTGGATCAACTCATTGACGGGAACATTAAAGAGGAGGCTGGCGGAAGTATTGAGGTCGAGAATCTCTCCCGTATCAGTGAGGATGAGGGCGGGTTCCGCACTCTCATGAATCCAGCTCATCGTGGCAGAGGGACCCTGTACTTGGAGGGGGATCTCCTGAGACTTTTTCCTCAAGAAAATCAGGCCGACCAGAAAGAGGCCGACGGCCAGCAGGAGATAGTTAAATATAAAGCTCCCCATTTCTAAGAGCATAAGACGGGGGGATTCCTCATAAATGAGAGAAGCATGGGGAGACACTAAAGCCTTTTCGCTAAAGATCTCAAAGGGTGAAGGGCGAATATCCACGGGGTCACCCTTGGCAATATGTGGATCAGAAGCGGCGAGAATTCTTTGATCGGCCCCCTCGGTCAGTACAATCCGTGAGACCCCTGTCAGAAAGAGCTGGTGATGCAGGTTTTTGAGGACCTGTCTCAGTTGACTATCGGCTTCAGTTTGAGAATTCTTAGTCTGAATAGACACTGAAACGAGGTCAGAAGGGATGAGAAGACTGAGCGAAGTTGCTGACTGATCAACACTGAGTTTAGAACGACGATAGAGAGACCGCAGGTCTTGGGAGATAAGATAGAGCCCAAGACCAACGATGAGAACCGATGAAAACCATGCCTGCTTTGGAATTCGAATACCCAACACCCTCTCCTGCTCAAGAAAGCCGGATTCAGACTATAGGACGCGAAATCTTTGAGTCTAGTCGTTTGAGTCTTTGGCAAAAGAATTTCTGGTACAACAAGATATTAGAACTCTCCACTTCTGATCCACGAGTGAAGACCCAGCTCTTTCGGTTTGTGGATGTTTTACCTGTCCTCAAGACAGTGTCCCAAAAAAGAGAGCATTTGCTCGAATATTTGAGCCCACCTGCCGGCTCGAAGGAGTCATGGCCGCTCGTCTTACAACTCGTCACGGCCGCGCTCAAATTGCCGTTTTTAGATCGCGCCGTCGTGGCCTTGGCCGATTACCAGGTGAGACAGATGGCGAAGAATTTTATTATTGGGCATCATTTGGATTCTGCGCTTCCCCAGCTCATGAAGGCTCGGCGACAGGGTTTGGCATTCACTCTCGATATTTTGGGGGAAACGGTTTTTTCGGATGCCGATGCTCAGTACTATCTCAAACTCTACGATCAATTGATTCGTGGCCTTGGAGATTTGGCAAAGACTTGGACCCCCATAGCTCAGCTCGATCAGTCCGCTTTGGGTCCCATTCCTGCGGTCAATATTTCACTCAAGGTTTCTGCGCTCGACTGTCATATCGACCCTATGGCGCATGAGAGTAGTATTCGACGATTACAGAATCGCATCGAACCTCTGATGCGGCTCGCGATGCAAAAAAATGTCTTTATTAACTTTGATATGGAGCAGTTTGCGTTGCGGGATCTGACGCGTGAGCTCTTTAAGCGGATTCTTTCTCAAGACGAATTCAGATCGTATCGACATTTTGGTACGGTGGTGCAGGCCTATCAGACCACCTCACTCGATGATGTTCATGATTGGATCGAATTTGCGCGTTGGCGAAAGACGCCTCTGACGATTCGCCTCGTGAAAGGGGCTTACTGGGACTACGAAGTGATCGTGGCTGGACAGAATGCGTGGACTCCACCGGTCTTTATGAAAAAAGCAGATTCGGATGCCAACTATGAAGAATGCACCCGCGCGTTGCTCGATGCGTATCCGCATATCGAACTCGCGATAGGATCTCATAACGTTCGTTCGATCTCGCACGCTCTCGCCTATGCCGAAGATCGCGGCCTTCCTCCAAACGCTCTTGAGTTTCAGATGCTGTTTGGGATGGCAGATCCCTTTAAGGCGGCACTTGTAAAGCGAGGACTCAGAGTTCGAGAGTACGATCCGGTTGGAGAGATGTTGCCTGGCTTGAGTTATTTGGTGCGGCGGTTGCTCGAGAATTCAGCGAATGATTCATTTTTAAAACAAAGCTTCATGGATAAGACCGGTGTTCGTGAGCTTTTGCAATCACCTCGGAGGATTACGACATGATGCTCTCTCCCTTTAAGAACGCTCCTTATCTCAACTTTGCTCTTCCTGCAGATCGCAAGCGAATGCAGGATGCGCTTCAAAAGGTAAAGGGAGAGTTGGGCCGTACCTATGCCTTGCATACGGCACGAGTGATTTCGAATTCTTCGAAGCCACTACTCAAGAGTACGAATCCCGCAAATCCTCAGCAAGTGATTGGGTATGTGGAACAGGCAGGAAAAGCCGAAGCCGAACTCGCACTAAAGACTGTCCATGCAGGATCGATCGAATGGAAGCGAACGACTCCTCAATTGCGAATTCAACTTCTTGAAAAACTGGCCGATTGGATGGAAGCACGTCGGGACGAACTCTCGGCGTTGATGGTATTGGAAGTCGGAAAGAGCTGGCGCGAAGCGGATGCAGATACATGTGAGGCGATTGATTTTTGTCGGTTTTATTCGCGTGAAATGAACCGACTCTCAGAAACTCGGATCACTCAAGTCGTTCCCGGAGAGAATGATACTTTGTCGTACTATCCTCGCGGTGTGAACTTAGTGATTGCTCCGTGGAATTTTCCGCTCGCGATTTTGGCAGGCATGGCAGTGGCTTCACTGGTAACGGGCAACACATGCATCATTAAACCCGCGGAGCAGTCGATTATTATTGCGGCTAAGCTGGCCGAAGGCTTGCGCGAAGTGGGATTTCCGGATTCTTCGTATTATTTTTTGCCAGGAGTGGGTGAAGAAATCGGACCGATGCTGGTTGAGGACCCTCGAGTGGATATGATTGTTTTTACAGGCTCCGCAGATGTGGGATTTAAGATTATTGAGACTGCGTCCAGGAGACCTACTCCGAATCAGCGAGGAGTCAAAAAAGTAGTAGCCGAAATGGGTGGCAAGAACGCTCTCATTATTGATGAAGACGCGGATTTGGATGAAGCTTTGACGGGGGCCATTCACTCCGCGTTTGGATTTCAGGGACAAAAGTGTAGTGCTCTCAGCCGACTCCTCGTGCATGACTCAGTTTACGATGGGTTTGTGGCGCGATTTTGTGAAGCTGCTCGAGGCCTCAAAGTGGGAAATCCCGAGAACCCAGAGTTTCAGATGGGCCCCGTGGTCGATGAAGAAGCACAGCAAAGAATTTTGAAAACCATTTCGGAGGGCAAATCACGTTTGAAAGTCTTGGCCGAAGTAAAAGACATTCCGAAAGAGGGAAGTTATGTTCCTCCCACGATTTTTGAAGTGGAAGATATTCAGGATCCGATATTTCAAAAAGAAATCTTCGGGCCCGTGATTGCGATTAAACGAATCAAGAGTGTGGAAGAAGGAGTAAAGCTCGCCAATTCTGTTCCTTATGCACTGACGGGCGGAGTTTACTCACGAAGCCCCAAGCATATTGATTACGTCAAAGCGGAGATGGAGGTCGGAAATCTCTATATCAATCGCGCAATCACCGGGGCGATTGTGGAGCGCCATCCTTTTGGAGGATTCAAGCACTCTGGATGTGGGTCCAAAGCGGGTGGAACGGACTATTTGTTGCAATTCATGGAGCCACGTACTCATTCCGAAAATACTGTCAGACGGGGATTTGCCGCTTAACTGGCGATCTTCAAAATTCCCATGGCGAGTGTCAGGACTGCAAAAGTGATTTTGAGCTTATGGCCCTGAATCTTGATTTTTTTGCTCATGGATGCCCCAAGGGCTGTCCCTATGACGAGGACGAATGCGTGTACGGGTGAAAGTGCGTGAAAGGCTTCTTTGCGCTCGACGTAAAACACGCTCAGAGCAGCAACAGCGGAAATCAGAATGAGTGGAAAATTTAATCGAGTGGATTCGTAGATCGGGATTCGAAACATTTTGTGAAGTACGGGCACATTAAAGATCCCTCCACCCAATCCAAGTAGGCCCCCCAAACTTCCCGAAGCCAAAAAAAACAAGTAAGAGACTTTATGTGGTTGATGACTTCCACTCGCTGGGCCAGCTTCCCAGTGACGATCGGCATACATATAAATGGCGAGAGAGATGAGGACGACTCCCAAAAGATTGTTCAAAAAATCTGAAGAGAGTTTGACTCCCAAAACAGCGGCTCCTGCGGCTCCGATGGCCACCAAGATCAACAAGGGACGCAAAAGAGGGGCATGATTCTGAATGAGATGACGATTTTGAAAGCTCTGCTGAAGTCCCGCCCACGTCAAACAAATCAAAGAGAAAATGACGGCATCTTTGATATCCATCTGCATCTGAATCGTCAGTAGCGGGACAAGGATGAATCCGCCTCCCAGCCCCACAAGGCCACCTAAAAAACTTGCCAGCGCTCCCACTCCTACAAATGCGATGAGTTCAAACATGCTGGGGGCTGCCTCCAAAACATTCTAGGAGTTTTTCAAGTGCCATTCCCCGAGAGCCCTTAAGTAAAAAATTGTCTTCGGGTCTGAGAGAAGTGCGAAGATGAGTCTTAAGATCTTCTAAATCGATAAAACTTTTTATTTTACGGGACTGTTCCGCCGAGAGGAGGGCTTGAGATGATTGCAGAGTGTTTTCGAACTTCGGGCCAAAGAGGACAATCTCATCAACGTCAGAAACAAGAGCGAGATTAAAAATTCGGTGATGAGATTTTTCGGAAGCGGCTCCCAAATCGAGCATATCTCCTAAAATGAGTTTTTGATGACATCCGTCAGAAAGTTCTAAAAAAGCCTGAATCGCCAGCGCCATGGAATCAGGATTGGCATTGTAACAATCATCTAAAACCCTGACTCCGCGATCATAGGACATCCAAACGCCTCGATGAGCTTCGCCTCTAAACAGAGCACTGCTCAATTTGAGCATTTTAATCTGATCCAGTTGCAGATCGGGAACCAAGAGTCTCAAGCTGGTGAGAGCGGCCAAAAGATTTTGTGCATTGTGTTTACCCGCGAGAGGATTGGTAAACTCGTATCCAAAAGCATGAAGCTGATTGGGGCGCTCGTAGAGGCCTTCAATATCAGCGGATGAATCGAGAGAATAGGTCAGTGTGTTTTTGGGGAGTTCGGACTTTTTGACCCATTCACAATCCAAATTGGCTGCAAAAAGGCCTTGAGACTTTTTGAGGTAACTCAGCAGCTTGAGCTCCTCTTGCGCAACGAGCTCTATCGTTTTGAGATGGTTGAGGTGCTCCTCGCCTATACTTGTGATGACTCCACCGTCTGGCTCAACGACTTCGAGATGCTTATCCATCCATCCTGGTTCATCGATTCCAATCTCAATAACGGCGAACTTTTCTTTTTTGATTTGCAAGAGGCTGAGCGCAATTCCGAGGATACTGTTGTTGGACTTTTGAGTTTTAAAAACATTTTCAGGCCCTGCAATTTGAGAAAGCAAAAAGGCGATCCATTCCTTCGTCGTCGTCTTGCCGTTACTTCCGGCCACCGCAAAGATCGTCGCCTTTAGCCGACGACGATGGGCTTGAGCAATCTGACGTAAGGCCTGGACCGTATTGGGCACTTCAAAAATGGTGAAATTCTTGGGAAGCTTTTCTCTCTCCTTAAAGGCCTTTTGGGAGACAATGGCGCCTTTTGCCCCACGCTTGTGAGCCTCTAAGACGAAGTCGTGGCCTTCAAACTTTTCTCCCGAAACAGCGGCAAAAAGGTCTCCCGATTGGAGACTTCTTGTATCCGTCCAAATCCTCTTGAATTCACCCGACCTATCCGTACGGATTTTAAGGGCTTTTGCTACAAATTCGACCTTGAACATACCGGCTTTCGTTGATACCGACAGCTTACAGCCTGAGAGTCATTGATGAAAGCAAGAGATAGAGTCTTTGCCCTCCTTTTATTGAGCCTAAGTGTTGGTTCTGCCGGGGCAACTTTTGCTGACGATGTGGGGGAACTGACTCAAGAAGTCCTCGCCGCAAGATTGATCGATCAAATGACAGAAAAGTGGCCGCAAGGAAAGGGTTGGGCGCTTCAGACCCTGCTCAATGAGTACGCCGAAAAAGGAATTGCGATCGATCAAGTGAAAGCGACCCTTGCGGTCCCAGCGACGCCGGCCGAGCTTCAATTTGCAAATCAAGTTCTTCAGGAAAGTGGGTTTAAGGGTGTGGTTTTGGTGTCGGCCTCCGAAACATTGTCGGCAAGGGATACACATGATTTATCCGCGCAGAATTTGCGCAAACTCACACCTGTCTTTGTGTTTTCGGCGGCCTTGATTTTTGGAATCATGCAGGTGGCCTTGCAAAGAGCCCATTCACCCGAGCCACCTCTTTCGAAATTTAAGATCGAATTGATCCCGCATTTTGCATTTGCCACATCGATCACGCTTTTGGAGTGGCACTATATTTATGCACGAGATTTTTGGAATCGCATTTTTGAAAAGCGAGGTCTTTGGGTTCAGCATGTGCGCGAAGCTCTGACTCCGACGGTGAGTGTTTTGGCAGCGTCTGTCGTCGCCTCATTTCCAGGTCTCAAAGCCTCGTATGATGGATTTGATCCCCTTCAGTTAAGCTTGGTCGGCGTACTCTCTGCTTTTGGTTTGGCGAGTTCGGCACTCATTGCAGATTTTGCAAAGCAGGGTCGCTGGACTCTCGATGAGGCGGATCGAATGGAGGCAAATTATTCGGTCACTCATCGCATTTTGAGAGTGATGGCTCTTGTGCCGTTTTTGCATGGAACGGGTCTAGTTCTTGAGGCACTCGTCGCGCTCTCGACGACGGGTCGACTCGCTCTTCAAAAGAGATACTTTGCTCCTTTGTTTAGGCAAAGAATTCAAAGCCATCCGAAGACTTTTTGCAGTCGTGCTTTAGGTTGGCTTATTCACTAAGCGGTGTCGCTGTTCCTTTTAATCGAACAAGTAAAAATCGAGAGGGGAGGCTCTTTGAGTCGATGATTTCAAAATTTTCGAGGGCTTTGATTTTGAGAGTCGAAGTCTTGACCTCTTTGCCTCGATACAGAACAAGATGCGCCAAAAAAGTTTTATTGATGGCTTCGGCGGGCAATTTTTTATTTTTCTTTTGAATTGTTTCTTCCCAGATTTTTTTGACATGAGGGATATCAATCAGAATCCACGAGAGATTCTCATCTCTCATGAACTTGATCCAGGAATCCTCTGTTTGGGTGAAGTGGAGTTGGGGATTGACGACAATTGGCGCCTTCACGAATGTGCCAGCGAGTTGAAGTCCGTTTCCAATAATCATAGATCCCCCCTCGCGTGTACTGAGGTCTTTAACAGCCGAGCCCCAGTTGGGATCCAGTTGCGGCTCTGTCTTATAAGAAGAAACGAGCCATCCTCCAATAATGAGGGCTGAGATAAAGGTCGAAGACAAAAACAGAGCTTTGGCTGCAGTGACGAGGTCTTTGGATAGACTTTCCACCAAAATCCAAAGAAGACTCAAAACGAGCCAAATCATAAGGACCCCGTTTGCCCAATCCAAATTATTAAAGAGGAGAGGGGAGAGCGAAAACGTGGCGAGCCCGAGCCAAAGACTAGAATCCCAAGGACGACAGTAAGCGTTCAGGCCAACAAGAGCTGCGTTAATAAAGGCGATCCAATAATAGGGAGAAGGCCCGAGGCTTGCCTGTCCAATACTTGAGTTTCGCAAAGTGATCAAAACCCACACACTCAAGGCGAGGAGCCCCAGTGTTTCTAATACAAATCGAGTTTTCTCGAGTCTTTGGCGTCGCGACGGGCTGAGACGTTGAATGAGAGAAAAGTGAATCGATTCGGAGACGCTTAAGCTAAACGCCATCCAAAACAAAAGTGGTCTCAAACTGCCGATCGGCAGTGAAAGTAAAGTGCCGATCGTCAAAAAGAGCCATCGCTTGAAAGGACGGCTCTGCTTAAAGAGTGGCGTTAAAAAGATGAGGCTCGTTGCGATTCCGAGGATGGAATAGGGCGAGCCTCCCGGAATACCTGAGGGGAGCAAGATGCAAGCGATGGCAAACGCGCTAAAGAGTGCAAACATTTTTGATCCAGGAAAGACTTGCGTCGCCCACAAAAACGAAACCAAGAAGAAGAAAGTCGGGCTAAATGTAATGCCACTCAAATAAGTTCCCAAAAGGCTACTGGGTAAAACAAATCGAGAGCCCGAAAGGAGTGCTTCGAGCATGCCAAAAGCATCTAATGAATGAGGAAACACGAGCCATCCGGAAGAAAACGCCCAAAAATCTCTCTGAAACCAAAAAATCAAACTGAGCAAAATGAGGCTCAAGAGGGGGGCACTCAATGCGGAGAGCAATAGGAGGGCCGAGTTTGTCTTCTTTGCCTTGTTCAGGCTCATTATTTCCTATTACAACTTCTTTGCGTCTTGATGGCGAGCTTTGGTTTTAGCTACGCTTAGATTCGTGAATGTCATTGAAGTCGAGGGGCTGACTAAAGATTATCGGCAGCATTTTTGGACGCCACTCAGGCGAGTCCTTGATCACGTCAGTTTTTCGGTAGAGCAGGGCGAAATTTTTGGATTCCTGGGGCCCAATGGCGCAGGAAAGAGTACGACCATCAAAATCCTTTTTGAAATTATCTATCCGACGAGTGGAACCGCTCGAGTCTTAGGGCGTCCCTTAGGAGATCGAGATATCAAAAGCCGCGTCGGTTTTTTACCGGAGAATCCCTATTTTCATGACTATATGAAAGCGCGGGAGTTTTTGGAGTTTCATGGCGGACTCCTAGGGATGGACTCTCAAAAGCTCAAATCTCGAATCCCCGAAGTATTGGAGATCGTCGGCATGCGGGGGACGGCGGAGATGAGTCTCAGGAGTTTTTCAAAAGGGATGCTTCAACGAATCGGTCTCGCACAGGCCATCATCCACGATCCAGATTTGGTGATTCTGGATGAACCTATGACGGGATTAGATCCCATGGGGCGGCGTGAGGTGAGAGATATCATGCTGCATCTGAGGGATCAAAAAAAGACGATATTCTTTTCGACTCATATTTTGAGTGATGTGGAGTCGATTTGTCGGCGGGCGGTGATATTGAACAAGGGAAAACTCATCTCCTGTGGATTCCTTGAAGATCTGATCTCAGTGGAAGTTCGTGCAGTTGATCTCATTTGGCATCAGGCGAGTAGCGAACTCAAAACAATGATGAGCCAGGTAGATTCGAGATCTGTGGTCGCTCAAGAACGAGTATTTTCTACCATCGAAAAGTCTTCTGACGAATCAGCTGATGAGTTTCAGGCCCGCATTCAATCTATTGTGGAGAAGGGCCAAAAACTGAAAGGACAGCTTCATACGTTGAGCCCCAAAAAAGAAACTCTGGAAGATGTCTTTGTACGGCAAGTAGGAAGAATGGAGTCACGAGTCTAATGGGAGGATTTTATAGACATCCGACGTTGATGATTGCTCGAATGACGTTCTTAGAAGCTCGTCACAATAAAGTGCTTCATATTGCAGGTCTATTTGCAGCGGCATTGATTTTTTTCTCTTTGTTTATGGGGCAAGTGAGCCTCTTTCAAAATGAAAAAGTTGTCAAAGATGCGGGCTTAGCTTGTATTTCGTTTTTGGGAGTTTTTATCGCGATCTTTTTGGGAGTGAATTCTCTTTATCAGGATCTCGAAAAGCGAACGATCTACACGATTATTTCAAAGCCGATCACGCGCCCCGAAATCATGTTCGGAAAGTTTGTAGGCATGTGTTTTGTTTTGACGGCGGTCGTGGTGTCGATGACGATTTATCTTTATTTGATTACGAGCTTTATGGAGTCCAAGGTGGATTGGTATTTGCTCCCCGCCATTGGATTGATGCTGATTGAACTCTTTGTGGTTGCCGCGATTGCGGTGTTTTTTTCGAGTTTTTCTTCCCCGTTTTTGAGTGGATTTTTTTCGGCCGGGGTTTTTTTGGTGGGGCGGCTTGCGTATGAATTGGGACAGTTTGGAGAGCGAAGTCGCAACGAGGTTTTTAGATTTTTTGCGACAGGTGTGCGAAAGGTATTGGACTTCGAAGGGTTCAATTTGAGAACTCACGCCGTTCATAAGCTACCGATTTACGTAGAGGACTTTTGGTATCCTGCGGCTTATGGATTTTTTTTGATTCTGCTTTTGCTTTTGGCCTCTTACTTTGTTTTTTCGCGTAGGGACTTTAAATGAATTTGAGTTTTTGGACTCAGGCCATTTTTGTAGGACTCATCGGTCTTTGCTTCGGAAGTTTTTTGAATGTTGTCGTCATTCGGCTTCCTCGAGGGCGATCTTTGATCAAGCCGAGCTCTCGTTGCGGATTTTGTCGGTCTCGGATTTCGACGTTTTCTAATCTTCCGCTTTTGGGGTTTTTGTTTTCGGCGGGGATGTGTCGCAAATGCGGTCATCCCTATTCGAGCCGATATTTTTTTGTGGAGCTCTTGATGGGCTTATTAGCCTTGGCGACTTGGGATGTCTTTGGATGGAATTCGACTTTCTTTTTGGTGCTGAGCTTTGTGGGACTTCTCGTGGCGATCTCCTTTATTGATATGGAGCTCAGATTGATTCCAGATTTTTTGAGTCTCGGGGGGTGGGCGGTGGCCCTCATGGTGGCAGCACTAGGACTCAGCGGATTTCCTCTCTTTGATCGCTCCTTGATGGGTCCACAGATGCCGCTCTTTTTTCAGAGCGCTCTTTCTTCCATCTTTGGATATGGATTGTTTTGGACGCTGAGTCGATTTTATGCCTTTGCTCGAAAAGAGGAAGGCTTGGGCGGAGGAGACGTCAAGCTGATGGGGCTTGTGGGGGCCGTGCTCGGAATACCAGGAGTGGTTTCTACAACTTTGATTGGATCCATTTTAGCGCTCGCTGTCGGAGGCGTGGCGATTTTGTTTCAGCGTAAGACTAAGCACTTCCCGATTCCCTTTGGTCCAGCTCTCGCCATAGGGGCGCTCGTCACTACCTTTGGATTGGATCGGTGGATATGGCCTTGAAGTCGCGATCTCTTCGAAACGATCTCCTCTTTGATCTCAGTTTACTGACTCTTTGCGCACTTTTATTGAGCGAAGCGATATTCATTGTGATCTTGCGCCAAGATTTGCCCGAGCAAATGGCTCATTTTGCGCCTTCTTATCTTCCTGGTGTTCATCGTCGGTTGATGGATGAGTTTAAAAAGGGTTCCTCGGAAGATGATCTTCAAGCCTTGCTCGCAAGAATTTCACCATCCACAGATTTGAAGCTCTCACTTTCGGAGACGCCAACGAGCGAAGAGTTTGTCACTCAAACGTCAAAGATACTGGGATTGATTCCTTATACTCAAGGGATCCAGTGGACGCAGCCCTTGGGGGACGGACGATTTGTCCAATACAAGTGGTCACTTGATTCTATTCAAAGTTTGCTGACTCAGTTTAAGTATCGAGTTTTCTTTTTAACACTGCTCATTGAAGTCTTCCTGGTTTTCTTAGCTTATTTTTTGCTCTTTCGGCGCAATGTATTGCTTCCGATAGGAGAGCTGTCACGAGTCTCTCGTGATTTTTTAGAAGGCCGCTGGTCCTCGCGTTTTGATACCAACCGAAAGGATGAACTCGGACATATTGGTGAGGCGCTCAACGAAATGGCGCAAAAAATTCAGGAGAAAGAAAAAAAGCTCTTTTTGACGATCGAATCACTCCGAGCCGCCAATGAAGAACTCGAGATGAGGCAGAATGAACAGCTTCAGATTGAAAAACTCGCCTCGATTGGCCGATTGGCGGCGGGTGTGGCCCACGAAGTCGGTAATCCTCTAGGAGCGGTGTCGGGATATGTGGATATTCTTCGTCGGTCTCTGAAGAAAATGTCCAATGCCAGTCCTGAGGATATTGAGCTTTGTGATCGCATCGAAGCAGAGACTAATCGAATCAGTAAGATCATTCGTGCCCTTTTGCAGCAGGCCAAGCCCACTCGAGAGCGACTCAAATCTGTGCAGCTCAAGGGACTGCTGGTCCGTTGCGTGAATTTGGCGCAGATTCCCACTCATATTGATGTGTCATATGAGTTTGAAGACGAATCTGCCGAAGCTTGGGCAGAAGAAGATCAGCTTGTTCAGATTTTTTTGAATCTCATCATGAACGCGCGGCATGCGATCGAAGCAAAGAAAGATCGCCGAGAGCCCGGAACTCTCAAAGTAAAATGTGCGTTGAGAAAATTACCATTGTATCGCTCGGGGACGGAAAGTTCTGATTATGATACTTCGGTGGTTCGAGCGCTCAAGCCTGAGGTCTACTGGGTGGTCACGATTGAAGACAATGGAATCGGAATTAGCGAAGAAGATCAGAAAAAACTCTTTGAACCTTTCTTTTCGACGAAGGCCCCAGGAAAGGGAACGGGCTTAGGCTTGTACGTCACCAAGAGCATCGTCGAAAGTTTTCGGGGAGCGATTGTTGTCCGCAGTGCCGCTGGATTTGGCGCGGCGTTCTCGATATTTCTGCCCCGCTCCAGGCCCAATGATGGCATAAGCTATTGATATTCTGGAGCTTTGAGGCCCCCCCGTTGTCTTACGCAAAGCGTTACTATAAACTAATTTCAGCGTTACTCCATTCATACGCAGAATTTTCGGTTCGTAATTGAGGGTGAGGAGGAATCGGATGTCGTTAGTCTCGTTTGCTTCAGAGAAAAAAAAGGTCCTTATTGTGGATGATGAACCTGGCATGCGCCATATGCTGACGGTTCTTCTGGAGCGTGAAGGCTATGCGATTGATGCCGCTCAAAACGGTCGTGAAGGCCTCGATAAAATTAAATCCAATATCTACGATCTAGTTCTTTGCGACATTCGCATGCCTGAAATGGATGGGCTGAGCTTTTTGGAATCCACAAAAACTCTGAACAAGGGCCTGCCAGTCATTATGATGTCTGCGTTTGGTAATGTAGACACGGCAATCGAAGCCATGAAAAAGGGCGCCTATGACTATGTCAGCAAACCTTTTAAGGCCGATGAAATTTTATTGAGACTCCAGCGATTGACTCAGCAAGAAACTCTTTTGCATGAGAACCAATCTCTCAAGCGAGTACTTCATCAAGAAACGAGCTTTAGTAACATCATTGCTCGCTCACCTCGAATGCTTGAGATTTTTGATACCATCCGAAAAATCGCTGACTACAAAACCACCGTACTCATCACGGGAGAGTCGGGTTCGGGTAAAGAACTCATTGCGCGCGCGATTCATTTTAATTCGCCTCGGGCCAATAAACCTTTTATCGCTATCAACTGTAGCGCAATTCCTGAGAACCTCTTGGAGAGTGAACTCTTTGGATATGTTCGAGGAGCGTTCACGGGAGCCAATAAAGATAAAAAAGGTCTCTTTGAAGAAGCCTCCGGTGGGACTTTGTTTTTGGATGAAGTGGGGGATTTACCCTTAGCGCTTCAGGTCAAACTCTTGCGTGCGATTCAAGAGGAAGAAATTCGTCGTGTGGGCGCCAATAGCTCAATCAAAATTGATGTGCGCTTGATCGCGGCGACGCTCAAAAATCTGGGTGAAGAAATCAAACGAGGAGGTTTTAGAGAGGATCTTTATTACCGCCTCAATGTGTTGCCGATTCATTTGCCTTCGTTGCGAGAGCGCAAAGAAGACATTCCACTTCTCGTGGATACCTTTATCAAAAAGTTCAACAAAGAGATGGAAAAGAATGTTGAAAAGGCCACAGCCGAAACCTTGCAGCACTTTTCGGATTATTCATGGCCCGGAAATGTTCGGGAACTTGAAAACACCATCGAGCGATCGATGGTGCTCGAATCCTCTCGAGAGCTGCGACCCGAAAGTTTGCCGGACAATGTCCGCAATGTCGAAATCAACCCCGCCATCAAAGCGGCGGCGAGTGAGCTCTCGATCAAAAAAATGATGGTGATTATGGAGCAGGAGCTCATCAAAAAGGCTCTCGAGAAGACCGGCGGCAATCGCACTTGGGCTGCCAAACTCCTCGAGATCTCTCATCGCGCTCTCCTTTATAAGATCAAACGTTATGGGCTCGAGCGCTATATGATGGATAAGGATCCAGGTCTTTCCTTCAAATAGTGACTAAATACTTGAATTTGGCGCACTTTTAGCTTCCTCATGACTCCCGTTTTCGTGGGATAATATTGAGGCATGCGTCGTCAGGACCAAGGATTCACTCTCATTGAGCTTATGATCGTTGTCGCGATTGCCGCGATTGCCACTGTCTTAGGATTTGTTTCGCTCAACTCCCGAATGAAGGCCTCGAGCCTCGAACAGGCGGCGAGTCAGTTGGAGTCAGATCTCTCTTACGCTCGATCCGCCGCATTGCTCAAAGGGTGTCGGACTCGACTGATTTTTTGCAACAATCGCGACTGTACAGCGCCCGATGTTGTGGCGAGCGGAGCGTGTCCGACAGGAGGAAGTGCTAACTGTGTACTTTCTCAATCAGGCGGGATTCCTGCTCAGTATTATGCGATTTTGAGATATTCACAAAATATATCAAATACGGACTCCTGTTTTACGAGTGAAGCAGTTGCCAATGCGCTCGATGGATTTGACTATTGGGATTTTGATCGTCGACCGCAACCGATTCCAAAGGGAGTGGCACTGATTAATATTTATTCGGGTGCGTTTGGAGATCTTTCGGATGCCGATTGGAACTCCTCTGTTTCGGGCGACGCGGGCGAATCTATTTGGTTTGATACCGAAGGTGAGCTCCATAGTCCGCTGGTGGCCAATGCTCTCGTCCCCGACACGAGTTTGGCGTACAGAATTGTGTTTCAAGCGCAGCATGAAGACTGCGTCGTGACTTCGAGCGAGAATTGTTTGGGCTTTTTGGTATCAATCCCGGTCAATGGCGGAACTGCAAAGACAACGCGTTGCAATTTGGGCACTTCTCGCACTGGTGACAACACGAACGGATGTTATCCATGATCACAGAATCAACTTCAAAGAAGTCTAAAGCCTTTACTCTCATCGAAGTCCTTGTGGCCATGCTCGTCCTCGCCATTGGCTTGTTGGGTCTTGCGGCGATCACTGTGGTTGTCCTGAAGAGCAATACAACAGCTCAGCAGATTTCTGAGGCCACGAATATTGCTTCAGCGCTCATGGAAGATTTACGCCGTACGACGACATTGCCCGATTGCGTTGCGGCCAATGCCTTGAGCTTTTCGGATTCTAACTGTGAGATTTTTACCGAGTCGGGACTCAGAAAGTCTCAGACAGAGTGGCAGGATGTGGATGATGGTTTTGCGCCTCCGGGGATCAACAACCAGACCGAGTGTGGGATTCCGAATGTGATGGGCAATCCTACCAATGCCGTCACATTTGATGCTGTCGCGGGAAATTATCTGGATCGAGAGGATTTTGATTTAGTGGCGGATGTCTGCGATGCGAGCAGTCCGCCGGCGGGTCATCCTTATATTCGCTACTATCGTACCGTGACACCAACGGGTGGGACGGGAACAGATCGACGAATCTACGTTGTTGTTCTTTGGAAGGACAAATACGGAAAATGGCGGCACGTCAAACTTGAGACTCAGCGCCTTCAATAACGCAACTCATCCACGCAGTGCGATTAATGCACCGCTCCTAAGTATTTGAAATCACTGCAAAAGTTGACCTTCTTTTCCTTGGCGCGATATCCTATGGGGGGACGAAAGTCCGGATAACCGTGAATCACTAGCCAGGGAATTAGGTGGAGACATGGCCAAAGGGATAGTTGGCTTAGACATTGGAAGTCACTCAATCAAAGTCATGGAACTCAAAGAGGGCCGTGGCGGAACATGGAAACTTTCAAAGTTCGGCCTTCATAAATTACCGCCAGAAGCCATCGTCGATGGGGCGATTATGAATTCTGCTGCTGTCGTTGAAGGAATTCGTGATCTCATCGCTCGCCACAAAATTAAAGCGCGCGAAGTCACGACGTGTATTTCGGGTCACTCCGTCATCATTAAAAAAATTGCACTCCCACAAATGTCTGAGGACGAACTTTCTGAGAGTATTCAGTGGGAAGCCGAACAGCATATTCCCTTTTCGATTAATGACGTCAATATCGACACACAGATCCTTCATAAAGGAGATGAGACCGGTCAGATGGATGTCTTACTGGTGGCGGCCAAAAAAGATGTGATTCAGGAATATACCGCCGTCATTGCTGAGGCGGGTCTTAAACCTTTGATCGTCGATGTTTCGTGCTTTGCGATTGAAAACTCCTTCGAACTCAATGATGAATCCGGCGGCGAAGTGATTGCGCTCGTCAATGTCGGCGCGAGCATTGCCAATATTTATATTATTCATAATGGCGTTTATGCCTTTGCTCGCGACGTCAATATCGGGGGCAATCAATTTACCGAAGAAATTCAGAAGCAGCTCAATGTGAGCTATGAAGAAGCCGAAGCCCTCAAGCTAGGCGGCAATATCTCGACTTCTCAGTCGACGACTGAAGCCGTCGTGCCCCAAGAAGTGGGAGCGATCTTGCGCAACACGGCCGAATCTATGGCCGTCGAAATTCAGCGAAGCATTGATTTTTATTTGGCGACTGCCGCGGGTTTGACTTTGAGTAAGGTCATCCTCAGTGGAGGCACAGCCAAAGTGGCAGCACTCAAAGATGCTCTCGAGTCCGCTCTCGGAACGACCGTCGAAGTTTCAGATCCGTTTCGTAAGCTGTCATTTAATCCAAAAGAATTTGATCCCGATTATCTGAGAGATTTAGCACCGATGAGTTCTGTTGTGACGGGACTCGCCATGAGGCGTTTGGGGGACAAGCCGCTATGATTAAGATTAACCTCCTGCCAGTTCCCAAAGTTCGCAAACAAGAGGCTCTTATTGTTCAGTCTCTCGTCGGAGTCGCTGCGCTTGTGCTGGTGGCGATGGGCTGCTTTTTTGTAGGCAAGCAAAAGCAGGAAGCGATCAATGTGGCCACGACGCGCAACTCGCAAAAAATGGCTGAGATTGAGCAACTCAAGGCTCAGGTCGGCGAAGTAGAAAAATATAAAAAGCAGATCCAAGTTCTTGAAGAGCAGTTGGGTGTGATTCGCTCTTTGGAAAAGGGTCGCTCGGGCCCAGTTAAAGTGATGGATGAACTGACAGAGATTGTTCCTCGAAAACTCTGGATCACTTCTTTTAAAGAATCGGCCAAGAAGGTTCAGATCGAAGGATTTGCGGAGAGCGGGATGATCATTGCGGACTTTTTGGATGGTCTCAAGGTTTCGCGTGCATTTGTAAATCCTGTTTTGCTCAACGTGAACTCTGCTGAGCAAGAAGGGACCCCAGTTCATAAATTTCAGATCACAATGCAGGTGAAGTACGACATTTAAGGCGGTATAGATATGTCGAAGGTTTTTGAGCGTATAAATAAAATTCCACTCGTTGTCAGAATCGTCGTCCTGATTCTGCTCGCGGGCGGGGTTGTAGCGTACTTCCACTTCACTTCTTGGAAGCCACTCGATCAAAAATTGGCGAGTCTTGATTCTGAATTTGAAACACTGGAGCGAAAGTATCGAGAGCAAAAGGCAATAGCAGATGATTTGGCGACCTTTCAGGCCAATATCAAAAAACTCGAAGAAAATCTTCGCGTCGCTTTGACTCAATTGCCTCGCGAAAAAGAGATTCCAAGTCTTTTGAGAGATATTTATCTCCTAGGCAAAAAGTCAGGCGTGGATTTTAAAACATTTCAGCCCGGTAACGAAACGCCCAAGAAGCTTTATGCTGAAGTGCCCATTAAGCTTTCTTTGACGGGAAGTTATCACGAAGTAGCCGTGTTCTTTGATCGAGTCGGAAAGCTTTCACGAATCGTAAATATTTCCGACATTAGTCTTGGTACCGCCCAAGGCAAAGATGGACGGCAGTCGCTGAGTGTGGACTGTGTAGCCACAACCTTCATGTTCTTGGGAGGTGGTTCATGATTTCCCTCTTCTTAACTTTCAATCTCGTTTCGCAAGCAGCAGAAGCTCCCAAGGCAGCACCAGTGGAGCCCATCAATGTGCTTGAAGCTCCTGTCGCCGATCCCAATTTGTATTCTTACAATCCATTTGGAAAGCGAGATCCTTTTAAGTCCTTTATTACCGAAAAAGGCGTTGGTGGTGAAAAGTCTTCTGATCCGCTCCTCAATTTTGATCTCTCCAAATTTTCGCTGACGGGGATTCTTTGGGGGATCGCCAATCCAAAGGCCATTGTCAAAGATGGAGACGGACGTGGACACATTATCTCTCGGGGCACTCGCATCGGTCGCAATCGCGGGACAGTCACTCGAATTTTAAAAGAAGAACTCATTGTCGCAGAAGAATTTAGAGATCCTTTAGGAAAACTCATGGTGAGCGAATATTCCATGAAGCTAGAAAAGGAAAAGAAATCCAAATGAGTTTGGGGAGAGAGTTTATGAAAAAATGGATGTTACTCCTGAATCTGATGGTTGTGAGTGCATTGGTGGCCTCGTGTTCGAGTAAGTCAGAGCCCTCTGGAGAAGAAGCGACAGCGGAAGGGGCAACCAACGTCCTTGTGGTGTCAAATATCTCTCTTGAAGCCAGCGGAGCGGATTCGACATTGAAGATCGAATCCACACAAGAACCTAAATACAATGTGTTCAAACTCCAAGATCCCGAGCGGGTTGTCATTGATTTGATTGATGCCAAACTTGGCGAAGGAGTGGCCTCGAGCCTTGCCGGCCAAAATGGAATTTCTGAAGTCAAAGTCCAAGGACTGGAAGATTCGCTTTCGACTCTTGTTCGCGTCGAGATTTTTTTGACGGGATCGATGAATTATCTGGCCTCAGCCGAAGGCAATGCTTTGAGTGTTCGTCTCATAGGAACATCGAGCGGTGAGACTCCCTCAGAGGCACCCATGGCCGCGCAACAACCCGAAGCTGTTGTGCCTGTGCCAGTGCCTGTTCCGGAAGTGACTCCCGAGGTTCCCGTGCCCGTTCCTGCTCCCGCTGCGGAACCTCAGGCCGCAACCGAAATGCCGGCTCCTGCCGCTGAAGCTGCGCCAGCACCCGAAGCCGCTCCTGCTCCGATCGCAGAAGCAACTCCGGTTGAAACTCCAAAGCTAGAACCCATCGTCGAGGCACCCATGCCTCAGCCAGAAGCAGCAGCTCCTCAAGCACAAGCCGAAGTGGCACCCGCGCCCATGCCTATTCCGATGCCCATGCCAGAAGCTAAGCCCGAAGATACGCCCGAACGTGAAAAGCCAAATCTTCCTGCGCCCCGAGATCTCGCGGGTTCAGCACCCAAACGATTGGCCACTCAGGAAATTCCGACTTCAGGTTTGACCGAAGGAACCTCGCTTCTCGCCGAGCTCGATACCAAAGTTTATACCGGAAAACGCGTTTCTCTCGAGTTTCAGAATGCGGATGTTCAAGATGTCATCCGACTCATTGCCGAAGTTTCGAAACTCAATATCATTGTCGGAGACGACGTCAAAGGAAACCTCACTCTCAAATTGATCGATGTGCCTTGGGATCAAGCGCTCGATATTATTTTGACGACACTTCAAATGGATAAAGTTCAACACGGAAATATTTTGCGAGTCGCTCCTGCCGAAAAACTCAAAAAAGAACGTGAAACAGCATTGGCCAATGATAAGGCCGCTAAGCAGCTCGAGCCGCTCAAGCTCAAGCTCGTCAATATCAACTATGCCAAAGGCGATGAAATGAAAGATCGAATCAAGAATCTTCTTTCAGAGCGCGGCACTGTGGATGTGGATTCGAGAACTAACACTCTAATTATTAAAGATATTCGTGAGAATCTGACACGAGCCGAAAATCTGATTAAGGTTTTGGACACTCAGACTCCTCAAGTTCGAATTGAGAGCCGAATTGTTCAAGCCAACGATACCTTTACTCGAAATTTAGGTATTCAGTGGGGACCGTCCTTGGCGCTTGATTCGACCAATGGATATGCCACCGACTGGAAGTTCCCTTATGGCATTGGAGTGGGCGGAGCACCTGCAGGGTCAAACGGTTCGACGGTCTCTAACTTTGCCGTCGATGCGGTCACTGGTTCTTCGGGAAATCAATTGGGATTTCGATTGGGCTCGGTCAACGGATTCTTTAATCTCGATTTGAGATTGAGTTATGCCGAAGCCGAATCCATGGCTCGAATCATTTCTCGTCCCAGCATCTCGGTTTTGGATAACCGAACTGCCCGAATCATTCAGGGTTCTAAGATTCCTTTCTTGTCGCAAGGTTCTGACGGCGCGAGCGTGTCGTTTCAGGAAGCAGGAATCGAAATCGGAGTGACCCCTCAGATCACAAACGATGGATCAGTTATCTTGAAGGTTTCTACGAAGAGTAACGAACCTGGATCCGGAGACGTGGGTGGAAACAGAATCATTTTGATTCGTGAAGCCAATACCGAAATGCTTGTGAAGAGTGGTCGTACGGCAGTACTTGGAGGAGTGTTTAGGACCTCCGAAAACAAGTCAGTCAACGGAGTTCCAGGCCTCAAAGATATTCCAGTCTTAGGATGGTTGTTCAAAGGGCAGGATAAGGGAAACAGTCGTGAAGAACTCTTGATCTTCATTACTCCTTATATCCTTGCAGACAATCGCAACTCGGCCCCCACGCCAGGAAGCGATTCTAACTTGGAGCCACAATAGACCCAAAAATTGATCGACTTTCAGGCGAAATAGGGCTTTTTTAGGTCCTCAGAATGGCAAAAGAGACCAAAAAGCCCTCGCCTTTGTCTTCAGCGAGCCGACTTCGAGTACGACCGATAAAGTCCCAAAAGCCCACTTCAGATGAGGCGCAGCTTCCCGAGCAGACGATTCGAAAGCTCTCCGAGATTTTGAAGTCCACGCAACTTGCGGAGATTGAGGTTTCCACGAGTAAAATGAGCATTCGCGTCCGTGCGAAAGAGTCATTTGCGGCTCCCTCTATAGTGACGGTGCCGACGATGGCTTCCCCGGCTGCTCCTCAGGCGGCGCCTTCAACGGCGTCGATCCCTCAGCCCAAAACAGAGGCTCATTCGGATTTGCATTTGATTCGCTCGCCCTTTGTAGGAACGTTTTATCGGGCACCGAGTCCGACTTCCGCCAATTTTACTGAGCAAGGTCAGTCGATCTCCAAGGGCCAGACGCTTTGTATTGTCGAAGCCATGAAGCTCATGAACGAAATTGAGGCGGATTGCTCCGGGACAATCGAAAAGATTTTTGTCGAAAACGGAACTCCCGTTGAATTTAATACGCCTCTCTTTGGAATTCGAAAATAAGCCATGAAATTTAGTAAGGTCTTGATCGCCAATCGGGGGGAAATTGCTCTGAGAATCAATCGAGCCTGCCACGAATTGGGCTTGAGGACTGTGGCGGTGCATTCGACGGCAGACACCCAGTCTCTTCATGTCAAATTTGCAGATGAGTCGGTTTGTATTGGCCCTCCCTCGCCAAAAGAATCTTATCTGAATATGCATGCGATTTTGTCGGCGGCCGAAGTGACGGGCGCAGATGCAGTTCATCCAGGTTACGGATTTTTGTCTGAAAACGCTCAGTTTGCGAGAGCCTGTGAAGAAATGGGTCTCGTGTTTATTGGTCCTCCGGCGGATGCGATTGAGCGAATGGGTAATAAGGTTAATGCCAAAGAAACAGTCGCTAAGGCGGGAGTTCCACTCTTGCCCAGCCTCAAAGTCGTGGATGACTCTGGAAAAATGTTTTCGGAGAGAGAACTCAAAGAGCGCGCAAGAGAGATTGGATATCCGGTTTTGATCAAAGCGGCGGCGGGAGGCGGAGGCCGAGGAATGAAGCTCGTCCACGCGGAAGAAGATCTCCTTCGCATGCTTGAAGTCGCAAAGTCCGAAAGCAAATCGGCTTTTGGAAGCGACGAAGTCTATATTGAAAAATATTGTGTGGAGCCGCGCCACATTGAGTTTCAGATTTTGGCGGACCAATATGGAAACGCGATTCATTTGGGAGAGCGGGACTGCTCGATGCAGCGTCGACACCAAAAATTGCTGGAAGAGTCCCCTTGCCCCGTGATGCCTGCAGCACTGCGAGAAGTGATGGGCCAAAAAGCCGTGGCAGCGGCGAAGGCTGTTAATTATTCCACGGTGGGAACGATTGAGTTTCTGCTCGATCGAGATAAGAAATTTTACTTTTTGGAAATGAATACGCGTATTCAAGTCGAACATCCCATTACCGAGATGGTGACGGGCGTAGATTTGTTGAGAGAGCAAATCCGAATGGCTTCTGGCGAAGAGCTCAAACTCAAACAAGAAGATGTTCAGATGCGAGGACATTCGATCGAATGTCGAGTAACGGCAGAAGATCCAGTGACGTTTGCCCCGAGCCCTGGGCATATTGATTTGTTTCATGCCCCTATGGGAAATGGCGTGCGGCTGGAATCTGTCGCGTGTAGCGACTACTTTGTGCCACCCTATTATGATTCGATGCTCGCCAAACTCATCGTCTGGGATGCCAATCGTGATTTTGCCATCAAAAAAATGTCTCAAGCTCTCCAGGAGTTTATGATTCGGGGCGTCAAGACGACGATTCCTCTCCATCAACGAATCATGGAAGATGCAGCCTTTCAGTCGGGTGTTTACGACACTTCTTATCTGGCCAACTTTGTAAAATCCTAAGCCTGACGCCCCGCGTTTCTTTTAAATTGCGCTACAATTAAAGTGTCAAAGTTTCTGAATTTGAGGGGGTTTAGGTTTTGGATAAGGCAAAACTCTTTTCTGCTGCGGAAAAAGCTGTCGTCAAAGGTCAGTACGACAAAGCTTTAGAAGCCTTTGAACAGCTCTTGAAAGCTGATCCAATGGATTCAAAGGTCCTCAATCGGGCAGCGGATCTCTATCTCAAGCAGGGTGAAATCGCTAAAGGTGTCGAAGCCCTCGTCAAACTCGCGGAGAGCTACTCTCGAGATGGATTTTATTCCAAAGCTGTCGCGATTTTGAAGCGTGTCCTTAAGGTAGATGGAGCAGGAACCAAAGAGAGCCTCGTGAATGTGCACGAAAAGCTCGCGGAGCTTTATGGCCAACTTGGACTCGTCTCCGATGCGATGGCTCACTTTGCTGTCGTGGTAGATGTGCACGATCGGGCGGCGAATCAAGCGGCTTTGCTCAATGTCCTCAAAAAAGTTTCGGATCTGGATCCCTACAATGTGGATAGCCAACTCAAATTGGCAGAGCTTTTTGTCGGTGAAAATCAAGTTGAAGAAGCCGAAGAAGCTCTCCGAAGACTTGTCGAGACGGTGAATGCTAAAGGGCATATTCCTGATGTTTTGCGAGTTTATGAACGCTGGTCAGAATTGTTTCCAAAAGACTATCAGAGACTCAAAGAGTTAGTAGACCAGTACATCCGAGTGGGCGAACCCAAAAAAGCACTGGTGCGAATTCAAGCTTGCTTCAAAGTCGATCCTCGGGAGCCTCAAGTTTTGGAACTCTTGTCACAAACTTTTGTGACGCTCAAGCAGCCCGAAAAATCTCGAGCGGTGGATATGGAGCTGATCAAGATTTATCGCCAGGCGGGCGAATCCGAAAAGGCTGATGTTGTTGAACGTCGGCTCAAAGGACAAACTCCAGAGTTTTCAAAGGCAGCGATACAATCGGCGACAGTGTCATCTGCAGCAAACAAGGACGACAGTGCGAGCCCTGTAGAAGAACTTATTCAGGCTACGAAGATAGATGCAGACGAGAAAAAAGTTCTCTCGGAGTGCGATGTCTATGTGAAATACGGGCTTGCCGATAAAGCCCTCGATGTTTTGCAGCAAAACTTAAGCCGCTTCAGTCAATCTCTGGTGATTCGTTGGAGGCTTAAAGATATTTGCCTGGACAAGGGCGAGGTAGAAAAAGCTGCTCATCTTCTGAGCGAGATTTTGCTTTTGGCAAAATCAAAAAATTTGAGCGACTGGACGAATGTGGCGACAGAAGCGCTTCGAGAAGTCGATCCTGCTCATCCAAGCCTCGGAGGAGCCCCTCAACCTAAACCAAAAGTTGAAGAGCCGACCAAAAAAGCTCACATCGCGCCTGCTAAGAAAGGGTCGGATACCACAGCGGTTGAGAATATTGATTTTAAGGACTTTGAAGAATCCGAAATTTCTATTGTCTTGGAAGAAGAAGTTGCAGAACCAGCGCTCGAGGCGATCTCTGAGCCCATGCCTCTGAATGAAATTTCAGAACCAGAGATTGTCGAGGTGAGTGAATCCGGTGGAGGCGAAGCACTCCTCACAGAAGATGACTTTACTCAAGCAGAACTCGATCAGCTCTCGCAACAGCTCGCTCCTGATCCGGGACCATTGAACGAACTCGAGTTAGGTCCGTCTCCTGATAATGAATCAGGACCCGTTTTGGAATTGGCAATCGATCCTGCGCCAGCGCCCGTGCAGTTTTCCAAACCTACGCCCCCGCCCGTCTTGGATACTGATTTTGAAGTGAAGCAGGCGCTCGAAGAATATGACTTCTTTAAGCAGCAAGGTTTGGATTCGGAAGCAGATCAGCTCATGAAGACGCTGCTGATGAAGCATCCGGGCCATCCACTTTTACTCTCCAAAGCTGCCAAAGCTCCTGTGGGCAGCGATCTGAAGAGTGCTGATCGAATGAAGAAAAAGACTCTTCAGATCGAGGCGCTGGGTCGCCAGGTTAAGGTATCTGTTCAAGAAGATGAGCGCGGTTTAGGAGACGATAGCTTTTTTGATCTGGCCGGTGAGCTCAATAAGGAACTCGAAGCCAACGAGCCTAAAGCATCCTTTGAAGGACCGGCCGAAGTGAGAGATATCTTCAACGCCTTTAAGGCGGGAGTGTCGCAGGTGGTCTCTGAAGATGATTGGCAAACACACTTTGACTTGGGTGTTGCCTATCGAGAAATGGGCCTCCTCGATGATGCGATTCAGGAATTCAAATTCGTTCAAAAGGCCAAAGGTCAGGCCGCCTCGGCTCTCTATCAGATGGGAATCTGCGAAGTTGCTCGCGGAAGTGCCGAGAAAGCCAAAGCCTACTTTGATGAGGCGCTCAAGGCTCCTGATCTTGCCAATCAAGAAAAAATCTCGATTACCTATGAGCTTGCAGACATTTTGCTCAAAATGAACGATCGCTCCCGAGCGATCTCGCTGTTTCAGGAAGTCAAAAAGCTCGATCCCGAGTTTAGAGAGATTGACGACAAGCTCAAGCTCGCTGCAGGCTAGTGAGATGAGAATTCTCTTTTATGCGGCCAACGTTGTCCCCGTTCACGGCCGGACACTCGAAGAGCGTCCGCTCGGAGGAACAGAGACGGGACTCATTCGCCTGGCGGAGGCCCTCGATCGAATGGGCCATGAAGTGGTGGTGTATACTCCTTTTGAGAATCCTCCCGAAACTAAGCCTCGCTATCTACCAACCAAGCTCATTGAATCTGCTGAGCCCTGCGATGTGTTTGTATCCATCCGTGATTGGATTCCACTGTTTTATAAGGTATCTGCTCCGCTTCGCTTTGTTTGGACGGGAGATTCTTATGATCACTATCTGACATTTGGTATTGGGGATAAGCGAGTCGCTCGTCAGATCGATTCGATTTTGACTGTAAGCGAATGGCAGTCAAAGACTCTCGCGCAGTACTCCAATTTTCCTGTCGAAAAATGCTCTAAGCTAGGAAACGGAATCGAGCCTTCTTACTTTAAGGGTGAGGAGTCACGCACACGAAAGCGTCTCATTTACTCATCCACACCTTACCGAGGGCTCAAGCACACGCCCAATTATGTTAAAGCCTTGCGGATAAAACATCCTGATCTCGAGTTTCATGTCTTTAGTAGTTACAAAGTCTATGATCAGGCGCAGGACCGGCAGTTTGAGCAAGTCACTCAAGAACTCAGTCAGATTCCGGGAGTGGTCATGCATGGAAGTGTCAAACAAAGCGAACTCGCTCGAGAGTTTATGAAGTCCGCTATCTTGTTTTATCCCAATGAATTTGAAGAGACTTCTTGTATCACGGCCATCGAGGCTATGGTGGCCGGTTGTGTTCCTGTGACTTCAAAACTCGCTGCACTGCCCGAAACCATTGGTGATGCGGGTGTGCTCATCGAAGGTAAGCCGGGCACGGAAGCCTACGATAAAGCCTTCATCGCCGCGACGGATCGACTTTTGTCTGACGATAAAGTCTTTGAGTCTTTCAGCCAAAAAGGTCGTGCCAAGATCCATGAGTCCACGTGGGACTCAAGAGCAAAGCGATTTATTCAGATCGTTTCGGAGGCTGCCGCTCGTAAAACGAATTCAGTTCCTTCAGCTTTTGCGTCGTCCAGTCGCGATCAATGAGATCGCGATCGAACTTCCAATGAGTAAGCCAATGATTCCCAGCGAAAATCCAATGGGGAACTTGCCGCCAAAGGCTTCATTAAGCCAAACCATTTTGAGTCCCACAAAAATGAGAACTGCGGCTAAGCCATATTTGAGATACTCAAATTTGTCGACGACGCCAGCGAGCATAAAGTACATCGAGCGCAATCCCAAGATGGCAAAAACATTGGATGTAAAAACGATAAATGGCTCCTTGGTGATTGCAAAAATCGCGGGCACCGAATCGACCGCAAAAATAATATCGCTAAACTCCAAAAAGACGAGAGCCACTAAGAGGGGAGTAGCTTTGACGACACCTCCTACTTTGACCAAAAATTTATCGCCCTCAAAGTGTGGGTGAATAGGAATAATTTTCTTGAGGAGTTTAATGAGTGGATTTTGATCAGGTTTGATTTGCTTTTCGGTAGCAATCATCATCTTGATACCCGTCAAAATGAGGAAGACCCCAAAGATCCAAACGACGAATTGGTACTGCATGAGCACCGCTCCGAGCGCGATGAAAATGGCTCTAAAAATAAGAGCTCCGATAATTCCGTAGAACAAGACTCGATGCTGATACTGCAACGGGATCGCAAAATAGGAAAACACGATCACAAAGACAAAAATATTGTCGATCGCGAGACTCTTTTCGATCACAAAGCCTGTCAAAAATTCTAAAGCGATGTTTTTTGCGGTTCCATCGGCATCAAACCCTGCAATGCCCACAAAGGTAGGATCCGTGGGGAGGCGATCGAGCAGATAGTAATAGAGGCCCAAATTAAAAAACAAGGCGAGCGAAATCCAAACGACGGTCCAGATGGCTGCCTCTTTAAAAGAGACAGCGTGCGCCTTACGATGAAACACTCCTAAATCGAGCGCGAGCATCGACAAAACAAAAAGGGTAAAAAAACCATAAAACGACCAGTACTCTGCAAAGGGGAATATCAACGGCATAAGCGGAAAAATCCTGACACAAATCAAAGAATAGATCCACTGGGCTTAAGAATTATGGTGTGCTGACAACCTATGGCAAAGGAATCCGAAGTCATTGAACTCAACACACCGTGTCCTCCCTTTGAACTCAAAGGAGTGGATAATAAACTTCATTCGCTATCGAGCTACAAAGAGTCAAAGGTCCTGGTTGTAGGGATAACCTGTAATCATTGTCCCTATGTTCAGGCCTATGAATCTCGGTTAATGAGCCTGGTCGCAGAACTCAAATCTCAGCCCGTAAGTTTTGTTTGTATTAATGCCAATGATTCTACGGCTTATCCTGAGGATTCATTTGAAGAAATGCAGAGCCGTGCGCGCCGTCTCCAGTTTAATTTTGATTATTTGAGGGATGAGACTCAAAAAGTGGCGAGAGACTTTAAGGCGGCCTGCACGCCGGAGTTTTATGTTTACGATCAGTCACGTAAACTGAGGTATCATGGCCGACTCGATGATAGTCCCAAAGATCCCACTCAAATCAAAAACCATTTTTTAAAGTCCGCCATTTTGGCGCTCTTGAGTGACAAGGCGCCTGAGCCTGCTCAAACCTCAGCCATTGGCTGTAGTATAAAATGGAAGGTTTAAAAATGCGGAGCCCGCAGGCTGTTGATCTTTGGAGGATTCTGGATCGATGTTTTGAGTCTGAGGGCTGGAGCGCTCAGTGGGCGCTCATTCAGCAAGTGGCCTCAGCGGATGCCAATCATCTTGCCTTGGCGACAGGAGCAAAAAGGCTTTTTGATTTGCAGGCTCCTAATTCTAAAGATCAAGGCCATCGCAAAGCCATTGGTTATGCGACGTTGGCGGGGATTTTGTATTTTCGGCTCAAGCGAGTGGGACCTGCAATGGCTTTGATGGACGCCATCAAACCTTGGCCCGAGAGTTTGGAGGCTCTCAAATCTCTCGACCAAGCGGCTGGAGAATTGTTGTCCAAAGAATCTCCATCAAAAAGTACCTTCAAATCTTCGGAACAAATTCAATCAGCCATTCCAGCAGAACTAAAGGCCTCTGCAAATATCGAAGGCCCTCAGAGACCTGTGGCTTTATTTTCTCAACTTGCGGCGACAGAGGTCCGCGCGGTTTTGAATCAAGCAACCCTCAAGAATTTTTCGTCAGGAGAATCTGTCTTTGAGGCTGGAGATGAGGCTTTTGCTTTTTATATTATTGCCGAAGGCACTGTTGAGATTTTAGATAAGGGTCAAGTCCATCGAACTCTCGATGAAGGAGATTTTTTTGGAGAACTCGGACTTCTCACGGGTGGCAAGAGAACATTTAGTTTAAGAGCGAAGGGAAAGCTCAAGCTTTTGGAGTTTTCGCGCGAGAAGTTGTTTGGATTGATGGGAACCTATCCGGCCCTCGAGCAGAGACTTTATCAGTTTTTTTGTTGGCGACTGTTTGCGTATATGGCGAAACAAAATCCCTTTATCTCGCAGATGACCGAGGATCAGCTCGCCCAGTTTTTTTACCTCTGCAGTGTCGAGAGATCCAAAAGAGGTCAGGTTTTGATGAAGGCGGGGCAAAAGTCTGAGTTCTTTTTGTACCTGCTCATGGGAGAGGTTGACGTCAGTCGCGAGGGGCAGTCCTTTGGCCCGTTAGGTGCGGGATCGGTGGTGGGTGAAATTGGAGTTTTAACGGGCCAGGCTCGTTCTGCTCAGGTGGTGGCAAAATCCGAAGTCACATTTTTGCGTTGCGGCAAAGTGGCGTTTGATCATCTCAAAAAATATTTTCCGGACTTTGAAACTTGGCTCCAAAAAGTCGCCGCGCATCGCATGCAAGCCGAACTCACGGGACTCGTGGATTAGAGCGCGCGCGCAGAGTGCGCAATTTTTACAAAATATCTTCTTGGTGAGTATATCTTGGTACAAAGGTTGCGTACTCAGTCGGTTGGCATGCGACAGAGCGCTTTAGTTTTAGTCTTGATTCTGGGAATTTTTGCAAACGGGAGGAGCTTCGCTCAGACGACGGACTTTAAAGGCCTCAGCGAAAGAATCAAAACGTCTCCCTATTACGGATCACACTGCTCAACTCTGATGAAGGCGTTAAGTAAAATGATAAAATGGAAATCTCCGGTGCCTCCTTTGGTGCATCTGCCGAATGCCCAATTGATTCAGATGTCAAAAGCTCAGTTTCTAAAGTCACATGAAGAGACTCATGAATTCCTTGTTGATATTCAAATGATCTTTCCTTTTTTTGTGGGGCCGGATTCTCGACTCAAGTTTAGGTCGTTGTCCTTTGATTTTGCTGAGCGCACACTTGGGGTCGAGGCCAGTAAGGGTCCATCGACTGATGCTCATCGCTCGCGACTGCGTAATATTTACAATTCATTTGTTGATGGGGTTTTGAGACTCATTGAGGTGGACCTAGAGAGTCACAGCATTCCTCCTCATGAATTGTTTTTGCAGTATCGATATGCAGATCTGGTGAGGGCCTTTTACGAGAGTAAAACGCCAGAGCAAGTCCGTCAGACCTCAGAGAGGATTGCCTCAATCCTCAAGGCTAAAGATGCAAGCTCTGCGGCGATCCAATGGCAAACAAAGTTTGGTCGCCAAGCTTCCGATGCTTATAAAAAGGAAGTTCTGGACTTCGTGGAACACGTGCGCTCTGACTCCCTCTTCATTGATCCCTCAATCTTTACGAGCGAAAGCTTCGACGTGTCTCTCCAGGCTGAAATCCTGAGAGAGTTTGGCTTTTTTCAAAGTCCATTGATTCAAGTCTATTTGCAGACTGTACTCGCCGGCTATGTGCGTCAAAAAACCAAAGATTTGATGGCAGAAAAATTTCAGCGTGATCCTGGGGCCGCGGAGGAGGCTGTCATCAATCAAGTGGTAGAACGTGAGTTCTCAACATCGTCAGTGCAAGCAGGCAATTATAATTTAGTGATTCTGAATGATCGGGCACTCTCCCCAGTGCTGCAGAGATACGTAGGTCAAATCATACAGGCGGCAGCTCGGGATCCTGAGTCATTTATTTTTAAGCCGCGCAAACAATCCCAGGGAGATCTGGTTTTAGAATCTCGGGGATTTCAGATCGTGTTTAAACGAGTTGATGGAAAGCTTTCGACAGTCTCGTTTGCCAAGCGCAGTGAGTCCGAGGTTCTCGCCCAGGCAGGCTTTTATAGTCCTGAGCCCCCCGCTCCGGTGGCTGTAGAAGTAAAATCCTCCAAACCATACGCTGAACCGATCAAAACGCAGGACAACGCCAAACCCACTTTGCCTCTGGTCCCACTTGAGTTCACAGACTTTGAAGGGTTCTCGTCGATCAATGCAGGAGAGATCTTTGCCGCACAGATACAATCCCATCTGAGAGAGTCTCCATCGGCTATCGAATTTGTTCGAGAGGCGACCAAACTTTGGATCGAAGAGGAGTCGTTGCAAGAAGGAGACGCCTTGGCTTGGTACTTGAGTCGAGTGGGATCCATTGCCCGAAGAATGGAGGCGCATGGGCTGACAGCAACAGATGCAGAGACTGAGATCTTTGCGTCCGTTGATCGGTATCTTGCTAAGAAGACGCGAGTTCAAAACTTTGATTATTCAGATCTCAGCCATCAGTCCATCGACAGTAAGTCGAGCAATGAAATTATGCTTTTTCTTTCTGAAGAGAAGCCCTTGAAGGAGCTCGAGGCAAATCGAGTTTATCCGATTGAGTTTGCTTCCACACCAGGAGTGATTCAGGAAGTTAGTTTTTCTGAGGAAGCCGTGGTCTTCATCAATAAAAATCACAGAGGCTTGGCGTGGCTTCGGGCAATTCGAAAAGGTTTTGCGCCTCAGCATTCAGGATCTGGAATTGTAAGGTTCTATAGTGCTCCCTTTGACTATGAGATCAAAGTCCGTGGCCGTGGGGGGCATGAGAGACTTTCGTTTGAGAAGCGAGGGAGTCGGCAGTGGTATGTAGGCCGCCCCTTTGAGGTCGATGCATCCAATAAAATCTTTTGGATAGATCCCTGATCTCTCGGTTTCTAGAATCAGAATGACAAGTTTGCGTATTCGCGTTGAACTAAGGGGGTGAGCACGCTGAAAGTTCTTTTTGTTTTGGGGGGGCGATCCGGGGAGCATGAGATTTCCTTGATCTCGGGCAAACATATTCTGGCGGCTTTGGATCGCAAAGTTTTTGAACCCATTGTCTTGATCATACAAAAAAGTGGATCGATGACTCTGAGTTCCGAAGCCGCGCTGAGTAAACTGCCCAATAACCCCAAAGAAGTTAAGACTCCCTCAGGAGAGGTCGTGAGTTTGCGTCCCTTTTATCATGGAGCCGAAAAGCCTTGCCTCGTGGTCGGAAATACACGGGTAGAGTTTGATGTGGCGTTTCCTGTCCTGCATGGTCCGGGCGGAGAAGATGGAACTATCCAAGGACTCTTTGAACTTGCAGAAATCCCTGTCGTAGGTTGCTCCACCAAATCGAGTGCGATTTGTATGGATAAGGGAATGACCAAACGATTGTGCCAGCTCGCCGGCTTGCCGGTGGTCCCTTTTGTAGAGGCCTACAAGGGAGAGGATACTCCAAAAATAGATTGGCCGTATCCTGTTTTTGTAAAGCCCGCCACTCTGGGAAGTAGTTTGGGAGTCAGTAAGATCAAAAAGCCAGAGGATTTGCAAAAGGCTCTTCATGAGGCCTTTGCGTTGGACCAAAAAGTTTTGATCGAGCCAGCGATCGAAGGCCGCGAAATCGAGATCGCAGTCTATGGAAGTCGAAAAAATCTCGTGGCCAGTCCTGCAGGGGAGATCAAAGTCACCAAGGCTGAGTTTTATTCTTACGATGCCAAATATGTGAACGTCGATGCGGCCGAGTTGATTTTGCCAACGACATTGCCCGCAGATGCTTTGGCGCGCGTACAAGAGATCGCAAAAAATATTTTTAAGACTCTCGAATGCAAAGGTATGGCTCGCATTGATTTTTTTATGACGGCTAAGAACGAGTTTTTGCTTAACGAAGTAAATACGATTCCGGGATTTACTCCCATCAGCATGTATCCAAAGCTGATGGATCTGGCGGGGATTCCTTATGCCAAACTTCTCAGTGGATTGATTGAGCTCGCTCAAAAGGAGACCGCGTGAAGACAACTGTTTTTTTGTTGTTGAGCTGTTGTGTGTGGATCTCTGGATGTGGAGAGTCCTCCAAGCGTAAGAGTGATCAGCCACTTCAGACAGTTGCCAGTGTTGATCTGCAAAAATACTTGGGCACTTGGTATGAAATTGCGAGATTTCCTTTTTCGATTCAGGAGGGATGCCACGCGACCACTGCGACTTATAGTCTGAGGACGGATGGCAAAATCGATGTCTTTAATTCGTGTCGCATGGGAGCCATGGATGGCGAAGCTTCTGAGGCTCACGGTAAGGCGTGGATCGTGGATACGGCCTCTAATGCCAAGCTCAAGGTGAGCTTTAATTTTTTTATGGGGCTTTTTGGCGGAGGGGATTATTGGATCATACGCCTCGCTCCTGATTATTCTTATTCGGTCGTGAGTGAACCCAAAGGGCGGTACCTCTGGATTTTGAGTCGTAACCCCCAAATGAGTGACGCTCTGTATCAGGAGATTTTGGCCTCTCTCAAGGGAGATGGGTTTTTGGTCGAATACCTCCAAAAGACTCCTCAGTAGGGCGATTCAGGGCCCTTAGAAGCTTGTTTCTCCCTATCCAAAATGCTTAAGTAAAGCCGTGCCGAGGCCTTCTAAGCCATTTAAAACCCGTCCTGAGGTTGTTCCTCAGACGACCCTTCAGAAGCCCGAGTGGTTCAAAGTCAAAATTCAAGAATCCGATCGTTACAAAAAGATCGAAGGTTTGGTGGTTCAACATGGATTGGCCACTGTTTGCCGCGAAGCTCGATGCCCCAATATTTATGAATGTTGGAATTCGGGGACAGCCACATTCATGTTGATGGGCGAAGTCTGCACGCGCGCCTGTAAATTTTGTCATGTCAAAGGCGGAAATCCAAAAGGGCTACTCGATAAGGATGAGCCCAAAAAAATTGCGGATTCCGTCAAAACATTGGGACTCAATTATGTCGTATTGACGAGTGTCAATCGAGATGACTTGCCGGACGAAGGTTCTGATCATTTTGCAAAAGCAGTCGAAGAAATCAAAGCTCTTAATCCAAATATTTTAGTGGAAACGCTCACGCCGGATTTTAGGCGCACTCAAGAAACCTCTATCGCGCGGATGATTGAGTCACGAGTAGATGTTCTCGCTCACAATATTGAGACGGTGCGACGCCTTGTGCCTTGGGTGAGAGATCCTCGATGTGATCACGATCAATCGCTGAGATTTCATCAGACGGCAAAGAGACTGATGCCTTCGATTATATCTAAGTCGTCCATCATGCTGGGTCTTGGTGAGCAACCCTCAGAGGTTTTTGAGGCCATGAAGGAACTGTGCGACGCGGGAGTGGATGTTGTTACGCTTGGCCAATATTTGCAGCCCACCAAAAACCACCATCCTGTGGTGAGGTATGCACATCCCGATGAATTTAAAGAATACGAAACCAAAGGTCTTGAGATGGGATTTCGATTTGTGGCCTCAGGGCCTATGGTCCGAAGTTCTTATCGCGCGGCCGAGGTTTTTATTGAAGGAATGATTAAGGAGTCTCGACATGTTTACGTTTAAATTACCCGAACTCGGTGAAGGTCTCTCAGAAGGCGAATTGGTTTCTTGGCGCGTTAAAGAAGGCGACAGCATCAATGCGGACTCCACATTGTGTGAGATCATGACGGACAAAGCCACGGTCGAAGTCCCTTCGCCAAAATCGGGCACAGTCAAAAAACTTTATTACAAGCCCGGTGAAATGGCCAAAGTGCACGCCGCGCTGGTGGACATCGAAGTCACCGGCGAAGCTTCGACATCTGCTCAAGCCTCTTCGGCGGCTGCGTCCAAAAATCCTACTGAAGCCGCTAAAGCAGCGAAGGCGTCGACCTCTCCCTCTGCCGCCAGTGCGAGCGCTGGAGCTTCTGCGTCGAAGGGTGGAACTTCGCAAGTCTTGGCATCGCCTGCGGTTCGCAAGATGGCTCGCGAAATGAGTCTGGATTTGTCGCAGGTTCAAGGCAGTGGAGAACGTGGCCGAGTTTTGAGAGATGATCTCGCCGGAGCGAGTCGATCGAGCCCTTCATCAGCAGGGGCTGTGACTCTTCGCTCGACCTCTGCGCCGATGCTCAGATCTCAAGCTCTCGAAGAGCGAATTCCCTTTATTGGGATTCGTCGCAAGATTTCGGATCATTTGACTGAGTCTGCTTTTACAGCTGTTCATTTTACTCATGTGGATGAATGTGATTTTTCAGAGATCATTCGCTTGAGAGAAGAAGCCAATGCGTTTTCGGAGCGTTCGGGCTTGGGCGTCAAGCTCACTTATTTGCCTTTCTTTATTAAAGCATCGATTGCCGCGATGAAGAGATTCCCTATTCTCAACTCTTCATTGGATACCGAAACCAACGAAGTCGTGATCAAACACTATTATCACTACGGAATTTCGGTTCAGACCGACAATGGGTTGATGGTGGGAGTGGTCAGAGACTGCGATCAAAAGGATATTTTTCAGTTGGCGCGAGAAATTAAAGAAGTCGCAGATCGAGCGCGTAGTGGCAAAGCGTCCATGCAGGATTTGAGTGGGTCAACGATCACCATCACCAATCCAGGAAATATCGGCGGACTCTTTGCGACTCCGATCATCAATTTTCCGGAGACGGTGATTTTGGGAATGTACCAAATCAAAAAGCGTCCGGTGGTTAAAGAAGTGAACGGCGAAGACAAGATTGTCGCGAGGCCCATGATGTATGTGAACATCACGTGTGATCATCGAATCGTCGATGGGGCGATTGCTGCGGGATATTTGAGACTCTTTAGTGAGTATATCGAGAATCCAGGCAAGATTGCTTTTTACGCGTAAAGGTTTTGAGATTTTTTGAACGAAGGGAAAATAGATTATGGCAAAGTTTGATGCAGTAGTGATTGGAGCAGGCCCCGGAGGATATGTCTGTGCGATTCGGCTCGCGCAGTTAGGTAAAAAAACAGCCCTCATTGATCGAGACGCGCTCGGCGGAACTTGTCTTAACTGGGGATGTATTCCTTCGAAGGCATTGATTCACGCCGCTCATTTATATGAGACGATGCAGCACGAAGCTGGCGAGATGGGATTTAGCTTTAAAGATCTCAAAGTGGACTTTAAAAAACTTCAGAGCTGGAAAGATGGCGTCGTCGGCAAACTCACTGGGGGTATCGGGGGACTTTGCAAACGTCACGGAATCGAAGTCTTTATGGGTACAGCTCAGTTTAAGTCGGCAAATCAGCTGGAAGTGACTCTCAATGACTCAAAGAAAAAAGAGATCATTGATTTTAGTTCGGCCGTCATCGCGACCGGCTCAGAATCCGCAGCGCTCCCCGGGATTGAGATCGATCACAAAATCGTTGTGACAAGCAAAGAGGCTCTCAATCTTCCTGAGATCCCCAAAAAAATGATTTTGATTGGAGGAGGAGTGATCGGACTTGAGCTCGGCTGTTTTTATTCGATGCTCGGAACAGAAGTCACTGTTTTGGAATACGCCCCTCAAGTCTTGCCAGGCACGGATCTCGATTTGGTCAAGGTCGTTGAAAAGGCCTTGAATGCTCGCGGAGTAAAGATTCATACGGGATTTAAAGTAGCGACCGCGACGACCAAGGGCAAAAAGGGTGTGGTCAAAGGCACTGATGCTCAAGGCAAAGAACAAACTTTCGAAGCCGACGTTGTGTTGGTGTCTGTGGGACGTCGACCCTTTACTCAATTTTTGGGCTTGGACAAAGCCGGATTAAAGACTGACACCAAAGGCTTGTTGCCCGTCAATAAATCGCTTCAGACGGCTGTGCCTCATCTTTATGCGATTGGAGATGTGACGCCGGGGCCGATGCTCGCGCATCGCGCTTCTCACGAAGCCATTATCGCAGCGGCTCATTTGGCCGGCGATAAACATTCTCAAGTGGATTATCGAGTGATTCCTGCAGCGATCTTTACAGATCCCGAGATTGCATCAGTGGGGATCTCTGAGGCCGAAGCCAAGGCCAAAGGTCTCAACGTCAAAGTCGGTAAATTTCCATTTGCCGCATTGGGACGAGCCCTTTCTAACAATCGATCCGAAGGATTTTGCAAAATTATTGGAGATGCCAAGACTAATGATCTCTTGGGAGTTCATATTGTAGGCCCTGAGGCTGGCAATTTGATCGCCGAAGCCGCTCTCGCGATGGAAATGGGTGCGAGTGTCGAAGACTTGATGCTCACTATTCATACGCATCCCACTTATCCAGAGGCGATGATGGAAGCGGCAGAATCCTATTTTGGTCACGCGATTCATGTCTATCAAGGCGGACATTCCAAACCAGGAGCGGGTGCGACGGGAGGCTCTCATGCTTCATCGACAGCCAAAGCTGGCCACGCCTAAGGCGGAGCTTGAAGTCCTCAATCTTTTGGATTGGGCCAAACCCAATTACCAAAGGATTTGGGACTTTCAAAAATCTCTGGTCGAAGAAATCGCTTCGGGACAACGACCTGAGTCTTTGATTTTTTGTGAACACGAGACAGTGATTACCGCCGGTCGTCGTGCAAAATCAGAAAACCTCCTCCCTCAAAATCCTCACGCAAGTGTTTCGGTCTACCCAATTGAACGTGGGGGAGATGTGACCTTGCATAATCCTGGTCAACTCGTGATGTATCCACTTCTTCATCTCAAAGGAGAGAGATTTCCGGGAGGCTTGCACGAGTACCTTCGGTGGCTCGAACAAATCACGATTAATGTTTTGTGCGATCTTGGGCTCGACGCAGGTCGTTTTGGACCCACGGGTGTTTGGATCAAAGACCTCTCGTCGGGAGAGCATAAGAAGATCGCAAGCATTGGGATCGCGGTAAGACGCTGGGTAACTTATCACGGGCTTGCCCTCAATGTGAGTAACGATCTGAGTGACTTTGGACGCATTCGACCTTGTGATTTTGACTCTCAGATTATGACGTCACTCGAGCAGCAGGGACTTGAAGTCAGTATTTCGCAATTGGTAGAACGATTCAAAAATCAAATCACAGAGGCCTAGAGGGTTGGGGGCCGCGGTTGTGAGCCGGTGGCGGACGAGAGTGTCGCTGTGCGCTGCGGCGGTTTAAAGTTCGCAATTTGATAAATCAATTTTTTGGCGATGGATTCGACCAGAAGTACGGCCACAGCAGGTGTGAGGCGTTTCATTTCTTGGAAATTTTCATCCGTCAATACCCACAAATCCGTCACTTGACCTGCGGTTGCGGAGACTACTTTTGGAGTTTCTTCGAGGAGTGAGAGCTCGCCAAAAGAGTCTCCTTCTTTGAGATCGACATTCAAATTTTCGTATTGGATTCTGATCGTTCCTGCCTCAATCAAATAGAGACCTCGATCTTTAGAGCCTTTGACGAAAACAGGGTCGCCTTCGGCAATATGGTGGTGTTTCAAGTAATGGGCGAGAGCTGATCGTTCTTCAATTGGCCAGTTTTTGGTGAGGATGGCTCTTTCGAGAGCGACAAACTTACCCATAGTGATGTGATCTTCGCCAAAAGGACTGCCGACGCCTAGTGAAAGTTGCGATGCTCAAGTCTTAAAACCCATCGGCGATACTGAATCGTCAGCAGAGCACCTAAAAGGGCCCCTAAGGCATCCATAAACCAGTCTGCCAGGCTCATCTCTCGTCCCGGGACGAACTGTTGATGCCATTCATCGATGGCTCCAAAAATAAAAATACACAAAATGCAAAAAATCAAACGTCTCGAGTATCGCGTCCAAGACACTGTTTCTCGAATTTTTCCCGTGAGTGCTCGCGCCAGACTCAAGCTCAAAACGAGATACATCAAAAAGTGCACGATTTTGTCGATGTGAGGAATTTCCCACTCGGGGATTTCATCTCCAGGCAATGACGTGAGCGTTAACACGGTGGCAGCTATCAAAAGAAACGGAATCCAGTATCTCAAAAAAAGTTTTTTCAATGGACGCTCGCACTGGCCGTCATCAAACTGGGGTCATATGTGTGATTGTTGTGAGATGCATCAGAATCAAAAAGAACAACTTCTCCAAGCTGCCAAGACCGCGTTGAACGCAAAATCTTCGCCTGCACGAGTTGACCCAATTCAAAGTTCGGAGACGTCGGCAAATGGACCACTCGGTTCTTTCGGCTTCGACCTGTCCAAGACTCCGGATTTGAGCGAGACGGTCCCTCCAGCATCAGCTCGATGATCTGACCGACATCTTGGCCGTAGAGTCGCTCGCCAATGGCGTGCTGAACTTCGAGGAGTTCTTGGATACGCTCGCTCTTTTCGGACTCGGAGACATTGTCTGTCCAATCCGCGGATCGAGTGTAGGGACGAGCGCTGTATTTGAACGCGTAGATGTTGTCGAATTCAACGGTGCGGATAACTCGGAGAGTTTCTTCAAAATCCTGACGTGTTTCTCCCGGAAACCCCACAATGATATCTGTCGAGAGCGCAATATCAGGTCGATAGGCTCGGACCATTTCCATCTTTTTTAAAAAAGATTCTGCGGTATAAAATCTTCGCATCCGACGAAGCACCGTATCACTGCCGGCTTGAAAGGGGAGATGTAGGTATTCGCAAAGGATCGGTAGGTCCCTAAATGCTCGCGCGAGATTTTCATCAAAGTCTCTGGGATGAGATGTCGTATAGCGTAAGCGCTTGAGTCCTTTGAGTCGGTGCTCTGACTCTTCCTGAAACAAAACCAAAAGATCGTAGAGCGAAGTATTGGCTCCATGACGATTTTTGCCCCAGTACGAATTTACGTTTTGCCCGAGGAGCATGATTTCTTTAACGCCTCGAGAGACAAGGCCCTCGGCCTCGGCAAGGATTTCTTCGGGACTGCGGCTGTACTCGCGACCGCGCGTAAAAGGCACAATGCAGTAAGAGCAAAACTTATCGCAACCGTTGGTGATTGTAATAAAGGCCTGGGTTTTGGATTCAGGCTTTGACGCAGGAACAAGGACATCAAACTCATCGACGGGCTTCCAGCGCGACTCAAAGGGCTCGAGGATTTGGGGTAAATCACGATAATTGGTGGTGCCAAACGCAAAATCCAAAAACTTGAATTTGTCTTTGAGCTTTTGACCTTCGGTTTGTCCGACGCAGCCCCCAAATCCAATCACCGTCGCGGGATTGAGTCGCTTAAGCTCGGCCAATCGACCCAAAAAACTCACAGCTTTATTTTCTGACTTCTCCCGAACAGCACAGGAGTTAACCAATACAAGATGCGCATCATCGATTCGTTCTGTTTTTTCGAAGCCCTTTGAAGAAAGAACTTGGAGCATCTGAGTGCTGTCGTATTCGTTCATCTGACAGCCATAGGTTTGAATATAGACTTTTCTCATGAGTGCACGCGTCGTTAAGAGAAATCGCTATCAATTCTCGATGGCCGAAACAACCTTATTGGGAAGTTCGTTTTGGTCGTTGTGCTGAGGAGGAAAGTTTGGGGAGAGGCGGTCAAAAAGCTCCTCTAGAGCCCTTAAAAAGGTATCTCCCGCCCCGTGGCTCGAGAGATCAATCGCCAATTTGTTCCCTAAGGCTGCCCATTCCTCGGCACGCAGATAGGGACTGACCCCCTTATCGGCAAGGATGTACACCGCTCGCTCGAGCTCGGAGATATAGATCAAAATTCCACATCGTTTTTGGGTGGCAAAAATCTCACGCGAAAGAAAATGAGAGTGCGCGGCTTCGACGACTTCACTGAGCAGGAGTCTTCGGGGTGCAAGGAGGCGAAACAGCGGAGCCCAGCTGAGCAAAAAATAAAACGCGAGACCGATTCCTAAGGAGATCACGAGGCTCAACTCAAAAGTTTGAGCAGCCTCTCGCAATACATAGAGGGCAAAAACCATGAAGGCTAAGGTTAAAGCCAAGCTCAATTTGAAAAAGTGATAGGAACTCGATCGATCCGAGACGAGTGAGACAAATTCTAAACTCGAGCGAGTCTCGAGTTGCTTGATGCGTTCCTCGATTTTTAATTTGAGTTCTTCGGTGAGTTGTCGTGCCATCGTACTTCCTATTCTGTCGTTTTACCAACGACCCGAAGCGCCTCCACCACTAAAGCCGCCCCCACCGCCGGACCAACCTCCGCCGCCAAATCCGCCTCCTCCAAATCCACCTCCCCAGCGACTTCGGGCAGAAGGCGACCAATGCCCATGACGGCGAGGATTGAGCGGGGTTCCAAAAACAGAACCAAAAACTTTGAGGACAATGATCATCACCAAAAAGAGGAGAGTAAAGATCCAGGACGTCCCTCGTTGTTTGGCGGGCGCGATATCTTTGATTTCTCCTCCAGCAAGTTTGGCGACATTTTGAACCGATGCTTGGAGTCCCTCAAAGAACTGACCTTGTCTAAAGGCGGGAATCAAAACTCGATCAATAATTCGTCCCGCCATCGCATCGGGGATGGCTCCTTCGAGTCCTTGGCCGACTTCGATTCGCATCGCACGATCTTGAGCGGCGATGAGGATGAGAACTCCGTTGTCAGCCTTCTTTGATCCCAGCTTCCATTGATCCGTCGCGCGAATACTCAAAGACTCAATTGCTTCTCCGTTGAGACTCGGAATAGTCCAAACTTGAATCTGAACCTGATTCACGACGGCGCGAATTTGCTCGGAGAGTCTTTGCTCTTCGTCTGGCGAGAGCAACTGGGCCTGATCAAGAACAGGCCCAGTGAGAGAAGGAATAGCGATTTCTGCGCTCACTCTTGCGGAAGCCAAAGCAAGCCAAAGAGACGCCCAAATCCCAATTCTCAAAGTGATCTTCAAAATTTAACCGCCGGAGCCTTTTGCAAATCCTGAGGATTCTCAGGAGCAAACTGAGGCTTCTTGGAGTGATGAAAGAACAAAGAATTGGTCAAGCTCGTCGGAAACACTCCAACAAGATTGTTAAAGCTTTTGACACTTTCGATGTAGCGATTTCGAGCGACTGTAATTCGGTTCTCGGTGCCTTCGAGTTGGAGCTGAAGGTCTCTAAAATTTTGATCGGATTTGAGTTGAGGGTAATTTTCACTAATGACCATCAATCGTCCCAGAGCGGACTTGAGCTCGGCTTGAGATTCCTCGATTTTTTTGAGAGACTCCTCGCTCAGATCTTTAACATTAATGTTCATCTGAGTGGCTTTGGCACGCGCCTCGGTGACTTGTGTGAAGACTTCCTTTTCTTGTTTGGCAAAACCCTTCACGGCCTCGACGAGGTTGGGTACCAAATCCGCGCGTCGTTGATACTGATTCATCACTTCGGCCCATGAGGCGTCGACTTCGTTGAGTTGTCGGGGAATGGATTGGATTCCACAGCCGGTCAGGGTGAAAACAACGCTCAGACATAGACAGTATTTAAAGATGCTTTTCATGCTCCGAATACTAATCTAGGCAGAGATATGGATCAAATTCTTCGCTTTCAATTAAAGAACAAGACGGCCTTAGTGACGGGGGCCAGTGCCGGGATTGGGGAGGCGATATGCCTTAAACTGGCTGCTTTAGGCGTAAAAGTCTTTGCGGTGGCGAGGCGAGAGGACAAGCTCGCGACTTTGGCTAAAAAATCTTCAAAGATTGTTCCGATGGTCGCCGATGTCCGAGGGGATCTCTCGGGATTGCAAGAGCTCGCCAAGAAGGAGGCAGTGGATCTTTTGATCAACAATGCCGGAATGGCAGCGGGGCGTTCGGATATTCTCGGGACTAGTCTCGAGCAGGTGGATCAGATGATCGACACCAATGTGCGATCATTGATTGCGGTCACTAAAATATTTTTGCCCAAGATGAAAGAGAACAATTTTGGAGACGTTGTTAATTTGGGTTCGATTGCAGGATTGTTTACCTATCCAGGGGGATCGGTTTATTCGGCAACAAAATTTGCAGTACATGCACTCTCACAAGGGTGGCGGCAAGATTTGTCGGGCACGGATGTTCGCGTGATCGAAATTTGTCCGGGCATGGTAGAGACGGAGTTTAGCGTGGTGAGATTTGGGGGCGATCAAGAAAAGGCCAAGCAAGTTTATCAGGGAATGCGACCCCTGACAGCGGAGGACATTGCCGAATCCATTTTGTGGTCTCTCGCGCAGCCCAGGCACCTGACGATTCAGAGCATGGTCGTCATGCCCACCGATCAAGCAGCGATGACGATGATTCATCGAAAGTGAAAACGAGTGATTGGTTCATGGATTCGCGTTGGCCCGTTGAACGCGATGGCTCATCTCTTCGTGAATCTCTGAGAGGATGTCTTTGAGGTTGTATTTGTACGACCAGCTCGGAAAATCGTTTTGAAATCGTCTCACATCGCTGATCCACCATATATGATCACCGATGCGATTGGTTTCAGAGTAGGACCATTTCATTTTCTTACCAGACACCTCTTCGCAGATCTGAATTGCTTCAAGCATGGAGCAGTTTGAGTGGCGAGATCCTCCCGCATTGTAAACCTTGGCTACTTTGGGGTTTTGGTAGAAATGCCAGAACATATTGACGAGGTCAAAGCTGTGAATATTGTCCCGTACCTGTTTGCCCTTGTAACCAAACACAGTATAGGCATCTCCTTTAATACAACACTTCATGAGGTAGGAGAGAAACCCATGGAGTTGTGTTCCGGAATGATTTGGACCGGTGAGACAGCCACCTCGAAAGCATGCGGTGTGCATATCAAAGTATCTCCCGTACTCTTGCACGAGTAGGTCTGCGGCCGCTTTAGAGGCGCCAAACAAACTATGTTTTGATTGATCAATCGTCAGTTGCTCATCGATTCCATAGGCAAAGTAGGGATGAGACCGATCGATCTCCCAACGATTTTCGAGTTCAACGAGTGGCAATGAGTTGGGGGCATCACCATAAACTTTGTTGGTTGATGTAAAGATGAAGACGGCCTTTGGACAGTACTTGCGAGTGAGCTCTAGCAAATTCAATGTCCCATTGGCATTGACCGTAAAATCTTTAATGGGATCCTTTGCTGCCCAGTCATGTGAGGGTTGAGCTGCAGTATGAATAATTACTGAGATCTCAGAAGAATAGTCCGAGAAGATTTTCTCTATATCGGTCATATTTCTGATGTCACAGTCAAAATGAACGTAGTGTGGACACTCGCTCATGAGTTTTTGCCGACTCATTTGTGTTGAAGCCTCTTCGCCAAAAAACTCTCGACGCATATCATTGTCGATACCCAAGACTCTCAGGCCTTGGGCCGCAAAAAAACGACTTGCTTCGGCTCCGATAAGACCTGCTGATCCAGTGATGACCGCTGTTTTCACGGAGTGGTTCCTTTCATGAGCTTGCCAAAATTGGACGCAAGACTTCTTTGTTTTCTAAAATCCACTGATGAATATCTGCGAGAGTGGACTCCAACGAGTGACGAGGCCTCCACCCAAGTTCATTTTCGGCCAGAGTTGTATCCGTCACGTAGTAGGGGATGTCTCCAGGTCTGTTTTCTTGGACACTCTGAATTGTGATTCTGGTCTGTGTGAGATCTTCAGAGAACTTTGTCATTTCTGCCAAAGAGGCGCTTCGGACTAGTCCACCGCCGATATTGTATGTTTTTCCGTCAACCTTTTGAGGGGTTTCAATCTGAATTTTTATCAAATCAAACAGATCCTCAATGTGTAACATGTCCCGTACTTGATGACCTTGGCCGCCATACCCAATATATCTGAGTGCGTTGTTGTAAACATGAGACGCAATCCAAAGAACCGCAAATCCTTGATCCACCTTTCCCATTTGCCAAGGGCCCGTCAGAACGCCACATCGATTGACGACGGATTTTAGTCCGTAAGCCGCACGATATTCTTCGATGAGCATTTCGGATGCCAGTTTGGAGGTTCCGTAAAGCGATCGAGGTCCCTGCGTGGTGAAGCACTCGGAGATTCCCTTGTCTGTGAAGCCGGATATATTTGTGCCGCCCAGTTGAGGAGAAAATCGTGAATCTTTAGATTTGAGTGGAAGCTGAGAGAGTGCATTGATCGAGTAAACTCGGCTTGTCGAAAGAAACACAAAAAAGCTGTTCCATTGCCGTGCTTTCTCTAGGCAATTGATCGTTCCAACAAGATTGGTTTGGAGCAGGTAAGCGGGAGAATGGCCATAACCCGCTAAGACAGAGGGTTCCGCAGAACATTCAATGAAAAGATCCGGCGCCATGCCAATATCGAGATCGCCGGGATTTCTGATATCTCCATGAACAAAGTCGATGTTCGCAGCCTTCAGTCTTGCGAGATTGAGCTCGCTGCCTCTTCGCTTCAAATTATCGAGACAAAGAATTTTGGCTTTAGGATACAGCCCTCGCAACTGAATCGCTAAACACGAACCAACAAATCCAGCGCCTCCAGTGATGAGAATTTGATCCATACTTATCGTCTTAATTCAATCACTCTGCCTCAATGATGGCGACGAGTTCTTTTACTCTTTGATGAAACGTATGCTTTTCCATGACGATCTCATGACCTTTTTGAATGAGACTTTCAAAATCCCCTCTGTGGTCTTTGAGCTCATTCATTTTTTGAGCCGCTTGAGGCAGAGATTCGTAGGAGGGAATCTCCAAATCCTCAAAATACCGATGCATCCCTTTGCGAGTGTTGTGGAGAGGGAGGCCCTTTGCAGCAAATGTTTCGAGCACTCTCTCGCTGGGAGTTTCGGGTAGCGAAGGTTTGCAAAATATAAAACTCACTGCAGACTGACGGTAAGAAGCGGCGAGTTCCTGAGGGTTAAGACGTGGGTAAGTCTCAGTGTCCCCAAAAATCTTGCGCCAACCCTCACCGCCAAAGACCTTCAAACCCGAACTTCGCAAGGCCTTTATCCAAAGCGACATCTGAACATGACCATAGTAAGAATCGATCGATCTCAGCCCATGCTGTACCATGGCACTGATTTGAGACTCGGGGCTCAAGCCCTCCTTGATTCTCAGTGCAAGACTCTCTCTTGCGCGGACGAGTTCCTCTGGTTTGGGATAATCACGAGCAAAAAATGAGTACCAATGAGGACTGACGAGATCAAAGACCTGTTGCGCGAGGAGGGTCTGCTGAGAGCTGTGATCTCGAAATTGTGGGTGTGCCTTAAGCACACCAAGCAATCTGTGCATGCCTTGTTCGATCAGGCCTAGTTCAGGTGACTTCTGTGGCTGATCCTCCAAAAAGTGAAGAGGAGGCGGAGTAGCCGCAAAGGTAATTTGATTCTCGAAGAGAGGGGAGACTTGAGATTCATTCGCCCACCGAGAATAGTCGCGATCTGCGCTATGCAAAAAAAACCGAGCACGAATGCCATGCGCTTCAAAGGACCGAACAAATTGGTCATCAATACAAAGCGTGAGAATTCTCCTACTAAATTTAGGACCCGTCACTAATCTCCAAAAATGAGCGGGTGTTCCGCTGGAGTATGGATTGTCGACAGCCCAGCCTATCAAGGGGATCTTGAACTTCTCTAAGACTTCTTCGAGAGGCGGGCCCCACCCTTCCCACTCATCGATGGCGTACAAATTCTGGCAGAAAAGAAAGTCGGGCTTTACGGATTCGATGATTTTGATTTGCTCTTGCAGAGAAGGTCTGTTTTTTGGGTCCAGGACAACTTCCGAAAAGTCGACATGACAATCCTTAAACGCACGCGTCCACCGACTCATCATGAAATCAAAGTCCGCCGTTTTAAAAACAAGTGCTTTCATGCTTTGTATAAAGAGTATGTCACTAGGACCCG
>CAZUTA010000004.1:0-2060 GCA_964622975.1 uncultured Bacteriovoracaceae bacterium
ACTCCGCGCTCTTTCATCGGACTTCGCGCGCACGATCTTTTGTCCTAACGCCTCCACTCGTGCCGGAAGATATCCCTCTGCGCCCACAGCCATGAGCTCCTGCTGATTGTCTTTTACGAGTGCCGACCAGTATCGAACAGTCTTTGACTTTTGATCCTTTACCTTGGAGAGCCACGCTTGGGCTCCTTGGCGGTCTTCATTCGCCCAAGCAAGCTGAACCATCATCAAAGCGCTCAAATCCGACGTATCTGATAAACGCGGAATCGATTTTTCGAGACTTGAAAGGGCCGAGCGCCAATCCCCCACCGCCATGGAACGTCGAGCTTTGGCCCGCTCCGCAAAAATATTATCCACAAACTTTCCGGTGTGCTTGCCCACCTGCGTGAGAATCGACATGTCTTCGTCATAGGTGCGCGCCCAAGAACTCCCTGTGCCGTACCAATAAATCAGAGCTGCTGCATGTTCGAGCATCCGACTCACAGCCTGTGCGTTTCGCTCATCCTTTTCGATGATGGACTGAAGTTTTGTATGCCCCGCCATCAAATCAGCAGGTGAGTCCTCGAGCAGGGCCCGATCACTCTCCTGAAAAATCTTATCGAACTCGGCGAGCTCAATCTCAGAAGGCGGATGATACGCTCGAACAAGGCTAAAGCCCTCGAGACGATAGCCCATCAAGCCCGCATCGGATTTCATTGTAGAATGCAAAAAATAAAGCCCACCTAAAACGGGAATCAAAACTCCCGCAGCGCGGGCAAGAGGCTTCCAAGAAATATTGAGCCCCTTTTTCGAATTGGGCTGAACATTTGCAACCTGAATGGGCTCCTGACTAAAAACATCCGCGAAGTCCTCGGCCTTCACTTCACTCTTTTCACTGGGGCCTGCATCTGTCGCGGTAAACTCATCCGAATTTCTGGGCGAAAAGTCCGAACTCGAAATTTCTGAAGGCGCATCTAAATTGAGAATATCGTCAGTAGGCGAGGGGGCTGGGGCATTCATCGCTCCCGCAAGCGCTTGATCAATGGGATCCTCGGAAGGCTCTTCTACTAAATCCTGAGTATCCAAAATCATCGTCGAATCTGGATTATGGTTTGCTTCTGCCGGCGGCTTACGATCAAAAAAACTTATCTGATCATCCGCTAATGGACCTGTATCCATCATCTTTTGAAGTTGCTCAGGCTGAAATTGCAAATCCGTCGCGCTATCGACCTGCTCACTTTGTGTCGCTTCAGCTCCCGATATTGTTTTGGGTGCATGGAGGAACTCTGTTTGAGAAAGACGATCCTTATCGACTCGAGTGTTGCCCCCAAAAGGAGGCTGCGCGCCACTGCCCGCGACGCCGAGTTCCGTTCCTTCCGGATCGTCCTCAAAAAGTTTAGATAGCAGGTCTTCGCCGCCATCTCCGGGTTGTTTTGGATTGTCCCCCAAGCCTTCTTATTTTACAGCGAGAGCGGCCAAAATCCAATCCGCGTACAGACTGGGGCGAATGCTGCCGAGCACCGTCACCGCCAATGTGGCAATAATGACCAAGCGAACCAAAAAAGCTCGATCCGTAAGACCCGGCCATTTTGCTGCCGCGCCCCGATCTTCCGAAACGAACATATAAATGAGAAGTCTCAAATAATAAGCCGCGCCGATCACAGATCCCACAACAGCGATCAATGCCACAGGCCACTGGCCACTTTCGATCAGTCCTTGAAAGACCCAAAACTTAATCAAAAATCCCGCGAACGGTGGGATGCCCGCCATCCCCAGCAAAAATATAGCGAGAGCCACTGCCGGCCAAAACTTGGTCTGACAGAGTCCTTTGAGGTCTTCCAACCGAAAGGGCTTTGAACGGTCTTCGAGCAAACTCACGACAGCAAAGGCTCCCAAACTCATCGCACAATAAACAAAAAGGTAAGACACGAGAGGAAACGCATCCTTGCCGCCCGCTCCATTGGCAATCAACGCCAACCCCAAAAATCCCGCATGCGACACACTCGAAAACGCTAAAAGCCGTTTTAAAGTTTGCTGCTGAAGCGCGCCGATATTTCCGACCAAAATGGATAACGTAGAGAGCG
>CAZUTA010000004.1:2160-130635 GCA_964622975.1 uncultured Bacteriovoracaceae bacterium
GTTTGCTGCTGAAGCGCGCCGATATTTCCGACCAAAATGGATAACGTAGAGAGCGCCAACCAGAGCGGCTCCCAAAACAAAGACAGGGAATCCAAAAATCCCCACAAAACTCTCACTCCTACAGCGACAGCTCCCACCTTCACGATGGTTGCCATATACGCGGTGACGGGTGTTGGGGCCCCTTCATAAACATCAGCCGTATAAAGATGAAACGGGGCTAAGGCAAACTTGAATGCCAAACCCGCCATCAAAAACAAAACAGCCAAAAGCGCGAGTGGTGAAGACGAATGCTGAGACAGTGCAGTTTGAATGGCCTCAAACTGTGTAGCGCCCGTTACGCCGTAGACAAACGCGATTCCGTACAAAAAGATTGCGGTCGAAAAAGCACCAATCATCAGATACTTAAACGCAGATTCTGTTGATCGGAGTTCCTTTCGATAAAATCCACAGAGGCAATACGTTCCGATTGAAAGCGTCTCCAGTCCCAAAAACAGTGATGTCAAATCATAGGACGCTGCCAAGACCGAGACCCCAAAACTTGAAAACACCAAGCAAATGAGAAACTCGGGAAGTTGAGAGTACGCATCCGAGAATGTCGAATCCTGGCTCGCCATTCCTGGCACGAGCATCAATACAACTCCGATCGAAATCAGATAAGTCAAAAGCGTGAAGAGCTGAGCTGTATGATCCCAAATCGCTGTGCCCGCAAAAATAGTTTGAGTGGCTGTACCAACGGCATTCCAAGACATCACCAAGCCCATTCCCAGCAAGGCGAGAGTCAAAAACAAAAAGACCTTTTGAGAGCTCAAAAAACATCTCAACGTCACCAGTAAGATTCCGATTCCGGCCCACCACAGGATGGGCAACGCAATCATCGAGTCAGAAATCAACGTGCTTAGCATAGTGTTACCTCAGACTCCCCGGAATCGCAGAAAAAATCTCGGCCGTACGTTCTCGCACGGGACCCAAAAGCCATTCAGGATAAAATCCGATCACAAAAACCAAAATCACGAGAGGCAAATAAATCAATACCTCGCGAGGTCTCAAATCAAAAAGCGGTGCATGGTGACTCGCCCCTTCGTGAGTCTTTCCAAAAATCAATTTTTGAACCAGATGCAACATATAGACCGCTCCCAACACCACTCCCAATCCCGCGACCAACACCCAAATGGGAGATGCTACTTTGGACTGAAAACTTCCGAGCAAAATCAAAAACTCTCCGACGAATCCATTCGTTCCAGGAAGAGCGACAGAACTCATTGTGATAATCATAAAAACCAAACTAAAAAACGGAAGAGCCTTGGCTAATCCGCCATACGCATTGATGTCACGCGTATGAGTCTGATCGTAGAGAAACCCAATCAACAAAAAGAGCGCGCCGGTCGAAATCCCGTGATTGATCATCTGCAAGTAAGCGCCGTTCCAGCCCGTCTCGGTCATCATAAAAATTCCCAAAGTCACAAATCCCAAATGACTCACGGATGAATAAGCGACGAGCTTTTTGATGTCCGTCTGTTGCCAGGCCACGAGAGCGCCCAAAATAATTCCGATCACAGAGAGAGCACACAAGGTCGGTGCAAAGGCGGCAGCGGCTTCGGGCATCAAAGGAACAGCAAACCGCATGAGACCGTATGTACCCATTTTCAAAAGCACTCCAGCCAAAATCACTGAGCCTGCGGTAGGCGCTTCTACGTGAGCGTCCGGCAACCATGTATGAAAGGGAAAGAGGGGAACTTTAATGGCAAACGCCAAAACAAAGGCCGCAAAAATCCAAAGTTGAGTCGTCAGAGGGAGCGGATTGGCCTGAAAATAGGTACGAAGAGTTTCAAAGGATGCCGTCCACTGGCCTGTCTGCTGATAATACAAAACATAGAGGCCGATGAGAGCGACGAGCATCAACAAAGATCCTGCAAAGGTATACAAAAAGAACTTCATCGTCGCATAAATCCGCCGAGGGCCTCCCCAGATTCCGATGATAAAATACATGGGAATGAGCATGGCTTCCCAAAAGATATAAAAGAAGACGAGATCATCGCAGAGCAAGCAAGCGACAACCGTCCCCTGCAACAAATGAAACAGAGAGTGATAAGCCACTTCCTTTTGCTGAATCACGCCTCGAGAATATCCAACACAAAGAAGAGTCAAAAAAGTCGAAAGCAAAATGAGATAGTACGCATAGCTATCCAAAAAGAGACCGTACTTTAATCCAAGCGGCTCATACCAAACCGCCGAATACCGCAGCTCCTCAACAGGAAGTCCTGCCAAGCAAATCACAAAAAACACAGCCGCCAGAGAAATCGACACCCAAGAGGCTGCACGCCCTTTGGTGAAGGCCACCACCAATGCCGAGATCAGTGGAAACAAGAGTAGAACTAGTACGTAATTTGAATTCAACATATCTATCGCCCTACCTCGTGGAATAAGCCCCCACGATCAAAATCAATAATCCAACCCAAACCCAAAAAGCATATTGCTGGGTCATACCCGACTGCAGATTTCGCAGTCGCAAACTCACGCGCTGTGACGAAGAGGCTAAACCATTGAGACCCGCATCGATTGTCGCCATATCGAGTCGCTTCCACAAAAGATCGCCGAGTCGCTTGAGATTCTTGACCACCACCGCATCGTAAACTTCATCGATATAATATTTGTTCTTAAACACATTCCAGGCTGTGGCTTTAAATTCTTCGCCCGCAAAATTTCGATACCTGAGAAAGGCCACAACCAGTCCCGACAATCCGACGAGACTCGAAATGATCGCGAGTTTGACAGATTCTGCAAACGCATCGTGACCCTCGACGCTGTGAGAAGCCTGAGAAATCACTGTACCTAAATAATGATGCAGATGAGCGCTCCCACCCCAGAGTTCTGGCCAGTTCAAAATGCCGGCGACCACCGAAGCCACGGCCAAAACAGAAAGCACCACAGTCATTTGCCAGGGAGATTCGTGCGCCGCATGGTGGCCTCTAAACTTTCCAAAGAAAGTCATAACCCAAAGCCGACCCATATAAAACGCTGTCATCACCGCTGTCGCAAATCCCAAAAATATAGCCCACGTCCTGTGCGAGCTCGCCGCGGCATGCAAGATCTCATCCTTACTGACAAAACCCGAAAGAGGCGGAATCCCCGCAATCGCCAAAACGCCAATCGTCATCGCCCAAAAAGTAATCGGCATTTGATGCCTCAAGCCGCCCATGCGTCGCATATCTTGCTCATGGTGAAGTCCATGAATCACCGAGCCTGCTCCCAAGAATAAAAGGGCTTTAAAAAACGCATGAGTAATCAAATGAAAATACGCGGCGACGGGAGCGGCCAGTCCGACGGCCAAAAACATCAAGCCCAGTTGCGAAATGGTCGAGTACGCGAGTACACGTTTGATGTCGTTTTGAAAGATCGCCACAGTGGCCGCAAAAAATGCTGTCAGTCCACCGATCAATCCCAAGACCTCGAGTGTTTCGGCATGAATCAAAAACAAAGGCTGCATTCGGCAGGTGAGATAAATCCCAGCTGTCACCATTGTCGCCGCGTGGATCAATGCCGAAACCGGAGTGGGTCCGGCCATCGCATCGGGCAACCAAACATAAAGCGGAATCTGTGCAGACTTACCCGCCGCGCCCAAAATCAATCCCCAACAAGCCCAGTTCGTCCAAAAAACCTGATCGGCCGTCAGTGAACTCGCCTGAACAAAATTCAAAATTTCGGGAATCGTCAATGTGCCGAAGGCCTTGAAAAGCGAAAACATCGCCAACAAAAATCCCAAGTCCCCCACTCGATTGACAATAAATGCCTTTTTACCTGCCGCGGCATTGGCCTCGTCCGAAAACCAAAAACTAATAAGCAAATAAGAGCAAACTCCCACGCCTTCCCATCCCAGAAATGTTCCGACAAGTGTGTCGCTAAAGGTCAGCATGAGCATCGAAAAGACAAACAAGTTGAGATAACTAAAAAATCGCCCGAAGCCCGCATCTCCATGCATATAAGAAGTGGCATAGAGATGGATCAACGAACCCACACCCGTCACGACGAGTCCCAGGGCTAAAGACAAAGGATCAAACAAAAACGAAAATGACACTCCTTGTGTGGCACTGAATCGAATCCAGTCCATGAGGTGAACTCGCGTGGGACCTTCGACATTCAAAAAAATACTCAAGGTACAAAGAAAGCTCCCAAAAATCGCTGCTACAGCACCGTAGCCCGCGGCCTTCTCTCCCAATTTGGGTCCTACCCAAAACCAAAGACAAGATCCCAAAAGCGGAAGTAAAACCAAAAGCCAGGCCTGAAGTGTAAAGTCCGTCATGTTTCAGCTCCCAACAGATTGGCCTCTTCCATACGAATGGATTTTTTGAGTCTAAAAAAATTGAGAATGAGTGCAAGACCCACGGCACTTTCGCAAGCCGCGACAGTGATCACTAAAAAATAAAGAATGTTACCGGCCTCTCCCCCATGCATCCGCGAGAAAGTGATGAAGGCCATATTGACTCCGCTCAACATCAGCTCCACACAAATCAAAAGCGAGAGAGCGTTCTTTCGAACCAAGAATCCGCACGCCCCGAGAGAAAAAACTCCCAAGCTCAAAATGAGAAAATAGGCTGAAGGAATTTCGCTCATAGGCTCTTTGTCCCTTCCTGCGCGGGCCGCGCATAAACTTTGGATTTGCGAGCGGCCAACATTCCCACGCCGATGATCGCCATCAACAAGATCACGCCCGCGAGCTCAAAGCCCCAATAGTATTTTCGAATCAAATCCCGAGACAGGCCTTCGACGCTTCCAAATGTCGAGCCTTCGGGCAGTGCGGGCAAAGGCTGCATGAGTTCGGGCGTCATCAAGCGAAACGCCACGAGAATAAATCCCAAAGTGGTGACAAACAAAACCAAACTCGACCAAGCAACTCCTGCTTCGGAGCCCAGCTCGCGTGGATCCAAATTCAAAAGCAAAATCACAAAAACAAAAAGAACCATGATGGCTCCCGCATAAACCAAAACTTGAATGACGGCCGTAAAATGCGAGCCCAACAAAACATAAAGTGCTGCGGTCAAAAAGAAATTGAGAATCAACCACATCGCGCTTTCAATGGGGCGAGCGCGAAATACAACAAGGCCTGCAGTTAAAAGAATCAGAGTCGAGAGAACATAAAACAGAATGTTTTCCACCGGCATAGGATCAAGCTCCTCGCATTACCGTCATCACAATAGCCGTGATTACAATATTAAAAATTCCGATGGGAATGAGTGTCTTCCAACCCAATCCCATGAGTTGATCATATCGAAAGCGTGGAACAGTCCATCGGACCCACACAAAGACGAACATAAAAAACATCGTCTTTGCAAAAAACCATGCGCACGGAAGTAATACGGCCGGCACCATTCCAAACAACAGTCCGTTTACGTCGAGGCCTGCTTGCGCCCAAGTGAAGCCTGGCAACAATTCCCAGCCCCCAAAGAAACACAAAACACAGAGCGCCGAAATCGTTGTCATATTGATGTATTCGGCCAGAAAGAAGAGCCCAAACTTCATCCCAGAATATTCGGTATGGAATCCCACGACGAGTTCGGCTTCGGCCTCGGGCAAATCAAAGGGCGCACGATTGGTCTCGGCAAACATCGCCGGCACAAAGATCAAAAACGCCAAAAATCCGGGGACGACAAACCACATATCTTTTTGTGCTTCGACAATTTTGACAAGGTCTACTGAACCCGCGAGCAAGACCACCGTCACAATGGCCATTCCCATTGCCAACTCGTAGCTAATCATTTGGGCAGAGGACCGGAGAGCTCCTAAGACACTATATTTGTTATTACTCGCCCAGCCTGCGAGCGCGATTGAGTAAACTCCGAGCGAACTCACCGCGAGCAGATACAAAAATCCCACATTGAGTGGCGCAATCTGCAGCCGCTGAGGCTCTGCAAAAAGCCCTCCCAAGGTCGTTGGCGGCCCAAAAGGGAGAATCGCAAAACCCAAACAGGCAGGAATCACGCACAAAATGGGAGCGAGAATAAAAAAGATTGGTCGAATTTCTCGAGGGCGAAGGTCCTCTTTTAAGAGAAGCTTGATCCCGTCAGCGAGCGTTTGCAAAAGTCCAAGGGGTCCGACTCGGTTGGGTCCCACTCGATCCTGAACAAGCGCACAAACCCGGCGCTCCACCCATACCATGAGGGGCGCAATCGCTCCCAATGCCAGACCAAATAAAAGAAGAATTTTTCCTAACAAAAAAAGCCATGCAATTGTCTGCTCTGACACGAATTAAACCTTTCCGCAGACCCTTAAGATTGATTCCAATCCAACAGGCCTTTGCGCCATTCGTAGACCAATCCCAGAGTCAAAACCGCCAAAAACACGAGGCCAATCGTGAGCATAAAAAAGCCCTCGCCCGCCTCCAATTGCGGCCTAAACTCAAGAGCCCACGGCACTAAAAAAACGGCTTCGATATCAAAAAGAATAAAGGACACCGCCACGAGATAAAACTTCACGCTAAAACGCTGGTTTTCGGCTCCCTCGCTGGGAATGCCGCATTCGTAGGCTGAATCTTTATTGGGATGATAACGCTTTGCGCCAAAAATATTTGCAGCCGCTAGAGCCCCCACTCCCGTGAGGATTCCCAGGGCCAGTAGAATCAGGATTCCAACGTAATCACCCAAAAACACGGCCGCAGTCTAAAAGAAACAATTCTAGCGGGTCAATGACGCGAAAGATTGTTTTTCAAAAAGTCTTGACCCGCCGCTCCATCGACGTCTGTAATATCTCAAGAGGATTGAGATTCTTTTTTTCTGTGAGGATGGGGGGTCCAGGCAGAAGTAAAAAAAGAAAATCTAGAAACGGAAAATAGCTAACGAACGCTAATCAACGCTTTAACAAGGGTTTTGGCGTCTTTTCAGGGGGAGAAAATGGCTGAGGGGATCCGGATAGTAAAAAAGTATCAAAATCGTAAACTGTATGACACGCAGGACAGCTGCTATGTCACGCTCGATGGTATCGCCAAGATGATTCGAGACGGCGAAGAGATTGTTGTGATCGACAACAACACCAAGGAAGATGTTACCGCATTAATTTTGACCCAAGTGCTTTATGAGCAAGAAAAGTCTCATCAAAGCGTACTGCCTGTCGCGGTTCTTAAGAACATCATCAAAAGTGGAACCAACAACCTTTTTGAATTCATGCAAAAGTTTGTTTTGGGCGCGATGGATGCCCATCTTAAAGCACGCGAAGAACTTAAGCTTCATGTGGAGCGACTGGCGAAGCGCGGTGAGCTTACAGCAGAAGAAGCCAATACTCTTCTAAATCAGATCCAGACTGTCAGCACTTCCCATCAAGATCTCATTGAGAAAAAGCTCGACCAAAAAATTTCAGAGAAGATCGGCACGAGTCCAAACTCTGCCACTCTTCAGGCTGAGTTTTCGAGTCTGACTCAGCGACTGCAAGCTCTCGAAGCCAGAATTTCTTAGAACGATCTTTTCAGATCGAAACCTTAAACCCACAAAGGGGCGTTTCAAAAACGCCCCTTTGTTTTTTGTTGAGCGCCACAAAAACAAAGGGCCCTTTTGTTGTCCAAAAGAGCCCTTCAAAATTCCAATTGGAGTGAGGAGACTATCCTTCTTTGGCTTCGTCCTCTTCACCACCCTCACCTGCAAAATCAGAGGCGGAGGGAGATTCGCCACCAAAAAGCTTGTTGCGCTCTTTTTCGCTTTCAAGCTCGGTCGCACAATCAATACACAAGGTCGTCATTGGGCGAGCCTTCAAACGAGCTTCGTTGATGGGCGCTGAACAGGCTTCGCAAAGTCCGTAAGTCCCCTCATCAATTCGGCTGAGGGCCTTTTCAATTTTTCGAATGAGCTTTCGTTCTCGATCTTTGAATCTCAACAATCGGTTGCGATCGAGTTCTTGGACGGCTTGATCCGTTGGATCAGAAGAAGTGTCAGCTTCGTTTTCTGAAATATCCTTCACGGTTCGATCGGCTTCATTCAAAAGTTCGCCGAGTCTCTGCTGAAGCACTTTTCGATAATCTAATAGCTTTTTCTTATTCAACATTTTCCACCATCCTTGCTCGCCCCGAAAACCTCTTCCAGGGCAGAATCCAGTACCGGGCTTTACTTAATGATTCAAGTTTTCCGAATCAACTAATTAAATTGGTGGTTCCAACAAGTCTTAACTTGACCAAGCCCCTCCGCCGAAACCCTCCACCACTATGTCTTCAGCCTCGTTCTTTTCCGTTGCCAGATCAGTGGGCGGCTGTGATCAGATAGTCTAATGAGCACCACCTATCGTGTAAAGACCCCCAGCATATTGCCCTATCTTCTTGGAATCTTTCTTTTTCTGGCTCGAGAGGAGATTTGCGCACTTCCCTTTTCAGAAAGCGTGGATTGGTCGGCAAACAATCTCGCTCTCGGTGGGTCCTCAGCCGCTCTCGTCGGCGGTCTTGACGGATTTTTAACAAATCCCGCCACGCTGGCTTTTTATGCCAACCGATCGGCCGTAGGCGGCAGTTATCATTGGGGCCCTTCACAGACCAAGTCGTGGTCGACAACCGTCTTAGACGGGGGCGAGGGAGTTGTAGGAGGCTTTCAGTTTCAATGGGTGGATGAAGGCCAGCCGCGACGAAAGACCTATTCGTTTGCAGCCGCTTATCCCTTTCCCTGGGCGTGGGCCGGAGCGAGTTTTAATGCGTATCAAATGTCACAACTCGCCCCTGAGGAGGGTTGGCATTTTTCGGGAACGAGTGGGGTTTATATTCCCGCATATGGAGGACTGAGTATTGGAGCCTACGCCAAGAGCTTATTGGACCAAGAAAAGGACACGACTCTGCCGCCCTCTTTTCATGTCGGATTTACTTATCTGATGCCCGAGGTTTTGCGTGCGACGGGAGAAACTTCTCGTCGCATGAAGGGAGCCAATCAAGATTGGAACTTTCAATCTGGGCTCGATTTGTTACTGAAAGAATATTTTTCGGTTCGCGGTGGCTATCGCTGGAATCGTTCTCAGGAAGACTCGTTTTGGAGTCTCGGGGCCACACTCTCCGCTCCCAAAATGACACTCAATTTTGCGTACTATCAAACCAAGGAATCCAGCAAACGAGGATACGCCCTCGAAGGAATGATGCACTTTTAAAAAGAATCACTCAGTTGATCGGCTAAATTTTCGGCAATCTGAGCCTTCGTGCTGCATGTGACTTCTTTTTTAGATTTTGAGTTTAAAATAAAAGCTTTGTGCAAACCCGTTGCACTTACATCCTCTAAACGATTCGCCACAACCCAGTCTGCTTTGTTTGCCTTAAGCGATTCCCACGCCCGCTTGAGCAATTCTTTTTCGGAGACTTGGGACTCAAGCTTAAATCCCACTTTCAAAAATTTTGCCGTCTTATACGCCGAGATGAGCTTGGAAGAGGGCTTGAGAGCGATATTAAAATTTTCTTGAGAACTCGTTTTGCCAGGACGCGCCTTCACTACATCAAAATCCAAAACAGCTGCTGCAAATATAACGGCGTGCGGCTTCCAGGTTTTGACTTCTTTTGCCAACGCAGACTTCATTTCGAGATTCGTCCGCACATGCACCGTGGGAACCTCTCTTGCAGGTAAAACTCGTGCTGGACCTGCAATCACTCGAACTTGAGCGCCTCGTCTAAAAAACTCTCTACTCATCAAAGACCCCAGAGCCCCCGAAGAAAAATTAGAAACAAATCTCACGTCATCGATGGGCGATTGAGTCGAACCCAAAGTCACAAGAACTCTCTTGCTTCTCAAGGCCGAAGGGCTCACCCAGTGGCAAATGCTTTCAACGAGATCCTCGGGGGAGGGAGATTTTGCTTTGGATTCTTCTCGACGAGGCTCCAAAAAATAGACGTCTTTGATTCGAGAAAGTTTGAGTTTGTGTTCTCGATAAAGAGGATTTTGCTCAAGAGATTCATGCATCGTCGGGACAAAAATAATCGGCTTTCGTGCGAGAGCACTTTGCAAAAACGTCAGTGCGGCATTGTCCGCAATTCCTAATGCTGACTTTGCGACAAAGTCGAGAGTCGCGGGAGCGACAACCACAAAGTCTGAAGTCGAAATATGCTCAGCGCCACCTGAGAGATCCGTCACCACCGCTTGCTCCGTCGCCCACTCCAAAGTCAGAGGGGTAATGAATTTTTGAGAAGCCGGAGTCATGACCGCACGCACAAGGGCACCGTGACGGCGCAGTTCGCGAGCCAAGCGAGGAGACTCTATCGCTGCAATGCCTCCAGAGACCAAGAGATCCACTCTCTGGCCCGCCAAGGCTCCACTTTTGATCTCAACGCTTCGATCGTTCATGCACTCGAGGATTTAGCGCAGAACCTCAAATGCGTCGAGCGCACCCTTGTGATCCGGCTTCAGTTTTGGCAGCCTTGTGTGAATGCTGATTTACGGCCTCATCATCGCGACGATTGCGCTCTCGCTTTCCATTTGGGGCTTACTTCGTACAGCCCTTTGGCTCATCCCTGCCCTCTTTGCTCAAGATTATTTGCCGCTCGCATGCGCCAGCCTCGCGGCGTTTTTTGCGGTGGCTTCGTGGATTTTTCCTTATCGAAAAGAGGCTTTTGACGGCCGAGATCTCCCTCGAGAGAAAATGGCGCTTTTGTTTTTTTTGACGGGAGTTGTCACCGGCTCCCTTGTTCTATCCACATCTCAGATTTGGATTTTTGCCGCGGGGGCCGCTTTCCCTTGGATTCTTTTGCAGGCTTTTAGAGTCTTTCGAGTCCCGGCTGGAAGAATTCTGTATCTTCCTAAACAAATAAGATTTGTAACTACTGGACTCTGCGTCGTGGTCATCCTGGCGAGACTCGCAGAAGAAGCACTACAGATTCTATAGGCCTATGAATTTTTATTGCCCCACTCGATTTGAAATCCCCTTTCGCTTTCAGCTCCAGACTCAAACCTTTGGTATGGGCCCTCGAGCAGGAGAATCTTTGGCTCAACAGCTCAACACGCAGACTTCGCAATCTCCGATTGTTGTCTTTGGGTGTGCAGGGGCGCTCAAGCCTCAGCTCAAAGCGGGAGATGTTTTTGTCGTCAGCGAAGTGATCTATAAAGACCAAAAGTTTACACTCAACCCCTTGCCTGGCCTCCCTAGCGCTCGCGTGTATTCGTCTGACAAGCTGATCAAGTCTGGAACTCTCAAGCAGTCTCTCTATGAAAAGCACCAAACAGAATTGGTTGAGATGGAGATGGGAGCGATCCTCAGTTCACTCAACCCACTCCTCAGAGATAAATTAATTTTCATTCGCGGCGTTCTGGACACAGCTGATGAGGGCTTAAAATCTACTTTTGACTGGCTAAGACTGGTCCGTGCTCTGGGGCCCTATCACCGCGAAATGGGTAGGTTTTTGTCGCAGCTGAATCGGGATCATAGCCGTTAATTGACCGAAAATACTGAGATTCTTAACGAGCTTCTGAGCACAATTCTTGCGACAAAACTAGTCTGTGCGCACGGTTGTCAGCGGGTTGCTCGCTCTATTTTGTTTAGTTTGTCCCATTGCGGTGATGGCGCAGACTCATTCTGACAGTGAAAAGGCATACCTCGAATCTCTTGAAGTCCACTTTCAAAGCGTGGGCTGGCCCAATCCCGAACGACCTCTCTGGATTATTGTCGCGGATTCTCACAGTGATCTGAATGCGTATCGTGAAGTCTTGAGACAAGCGACACTGATGCGAGATCTCGTGAGAGATCACTACGGAAAAGCTTATCAAATTCCTCTCAGAGTTTTGCACATCGGTGACGCATCCGATGGTGTGAATCTCCAAGAAGTAGCCGAAACCGCCAAGCTCCCTGGCGAATTTGGAATTCCGAGACGCGATCGCTATATGACCCCTGGAAACAGCGAGTGGAGAGGCTACACCATTTTTGAAAAAGTCGAAGAAGCCGAATGGCGAAGGCTGACGACTGCAACAATTTTGCAGCACTCTCGAATCGTCAAAAAGAATAAGAAGTCAGATGAAGTCAAAGCGATGCCCGATGATGAACTCGGATATTTAGAACTCTGGCCAGGCACAGAAATCGCGCTATCTCACAAACCTGTGCATGAGCTCATGAGAGATCCTGCTCATCCAGAATCGAGCGCTTCTCCCGCAGCTTGGAGAAACATCAACTTTCGCAATTGGATCGGCGCTCCAATTGTTTTTTTTGGAGCCTATGTACCAGGAGTTTTGGCCGCCGTGACAATCATTCCCAATCTTGTTCCAATTCGAGCCAACGCAAAGGTATTGGTCACTGATGTTTTAGCTCGCCCGCTATGGGGTCTGGTTCAACGCGGCTATCATCGCGTTCGCGGACGAACTTCTGAAGAAGGCTATGTACCGCCCGAGATGTTCAAGAAAACGGGCCAGTGGTTTTTAAAGGATGAACGAGGGTTTTCGAGACGATTCATCGAACGTCTCAAAGCTCTGCCTTCTTGGGATCCTGAGACTTTTGCGACCATGCGTTATGATTGGCCAGTCAAAACTACAGTGCCAGCTATCTTTCATGCACATACACATCGGGGTCATGAGTCTCTTGTCAGTGTGCGCAATACTTCCACTGGAGATCGAGAAATCAAACGCGTGATTGGAGTCCCTCCGACGTTTCTTGATCAAAACGTCCCGGAGCCGGGCCGCGGCTGGGTAAGTATTTTCGAAAGCGATGGAGTGGCACGCACCGCATTTCATGATGCAACTACGGGTGGCCAAATTTCGTTGAGCATTCCTCTCGATCCTGAGGGCGATCCACGAATTCAAGAATATTACGACAAACACGGCGTAAACATGAGTTTTCCAGGAGCGATCCCCGCTGGGCCTCTCGCTTGCTCGCGAATGATGAGCAAGGTGGTCGGCGATGGAACCAAAACGCCCGCACATCGCTTTCAAATCCAGCGAATGGAATCGGCGCTCCAAGGAACCCCCTCGAAGCCCTAAAACTTTTTACATATTGCGGCGATATCGACCACCCACTTCGTAGAGCGCTCCCGAAATCTGGCCTAAACTACAGTGCTTAACGGTCTCCATGAGTTCTTCAAAAATATTTCCACGACTGAGCGCCACTTCCTTGAGCCGTTCAAGTGCTTGCTCCGATTGGGAGGCATGCACTTCATGAAAATTCTTGAGATCTTGAAGGCGCTGATTTTTTTCGTCAGGATTGGAGCGCGCTAAGGGGATTTTTCCTGTCACCGCTCCTGATTCGGACAAAAATGTATTTACTCCAATGACGGGGAGCTCGCCGGTGTGTTTGAGCTTTTCGTAGTAAATGCTCTCTTCTTGAATTTTTGCGCGCTGATACTGAAGTTCCATCGACGCCAAAACTCCTCCCCGACGAGAAATTCTTTCGAACTCATCAAGGACGGCTTCTTCCACAAAGTGAGTGAGCTCTTCGAGTACCCAGGAGCCTTGCGTGAAGTTTTCGGTGCGACTCGTCCCAAACTCTTTTTGAATAATCATCTGTATGGCCATCGCTCGACGGACACTTTCTTCGGTCGGAGTCGTAATCGCTTCGTCATACGCGTTTGTATGGAGCGAATTGCAGTTGTCGTAAATAGCGGTCAATGCCTGAAGAGTTGTCCGGATGTCATTAAACTCAATCTCTTGTGCATGAAGACTGCGCCCAGAGGTTTGAATATGATACTTGAGCTTTTGCGACCGATCATTGGCGCGATAGAGATCTCTCATCGCAACAGCCCAGATGCGACGCGCCACGCGGCCGATCACTGTGTACTCGGGATCCAAACCGTTACTAAAAAAGAAAGAAAGATTGGGAGCGAAGTCATCGATCTTCATTCCTCGCGAAAGATAATATTCTACAAGGGTAAAACCATTGGCCAATGTAAAGGCGAGTTGCGAGATGGGATTCGCGCCAGCTTCTGCAATGTGGTAGCCAGAAATACTCACCGAATAATAATTACGAACCTTCTTTTGGATAAAATATTCTTGAATATCCCCCATCATACGAAGCGCAAACTCTGTCGAAAAAATACAGGTGTTTTGAGCCTGATCTTCTTTTAAAATATCGGCCTGCACTGTGCCTCGCACCGCTTCGAGAGTTTTGTCGCAAATCTCTCGGCGCTCCTCTACTGAGGGATCACGCTTTTTATCGTTCTTGAATCTTTGTATCTGCTGATTGATGGCCGTATTAAAAAACATCGCCAAGATGATGGGGGCCGGACCGTTGATGGTCATCGAAACAGACGTCATGGGATCGCAGAGATCAAAGCCATCATAGAGAACTTCCATATCTCTAAGAGTGGCGATACTTACACCCGACTCCCCTACTTTGCCGTAAATATCCGGTCGTAAATCGGGATCCTCTCCATAGAGAGTGACAGAGTCAAATGCCGTCGAGAGTCTCTTCGCTTTGTCATTGCGACACAAATAATGAAATCGCTTGTTCGTCCGAGCGGGAGGGCCTTCGCCCGCAAATTGGCGACGGGGATCTTCCTCTGTTCTCTTAAAAGGATAAATACCCGCCGTGAAGGGAAAGTAGCCCGGCAGATTTTCGAGTCCGCAGAATCTTACAATCTGATCCCAGGTCGAAAGCCTTGGAACTGTCACTCGCTTGAGATCCAATCCCGAAAGCGATTTGTAAATCTGAGGGGCTTGAACCTTCTTGCCCCGAACTTCATAGGTCACAGCAGACTGAGAATAATTTTTGACCAAAGTCTCCCAGCCTTCAATCGCCTCTCGCGCAGAAGGAGAGAGCTCGGATTTTTTTGTCCCCGCTTTTTGTCCCAAAACAGAGTCTCCAACAATCCGACCGGCTTCTTGGAGCGCAAAGGCCTCGCGGGCTTTGACCTCGTCTTCACCGACTTTTGCTTTGTAAGCTCTGACTGTTCGGGCGATATCTGAGAGGTAAAGAACGCGACTGGGTGGAACAATATGAACCTCGTCGCCAAACTCCACATCGATCTTTTTTTGAGCCTTTGCAAACTGAGGGGCTTTGACTTTGAGATCTTCGCAGAGGGCGCGGTAGAGCTTGGTCACTCCCAAATCATTGACGATATTGCAGCGCGTGCCAAAAATCGGGAGCCCTTCATCGGCGGCATCAAACATTTTTCGTGATCGCTTGTACTGCTTTCGCACATCCCGCAGAGCATCTTCAGAGCCTCTTCGATCAAATTTGTTGATTGCAATGAACTGCGCAAAATCGATCATGTCGATTTTTTCGAGCTGCGTGGCGGCGCCATACTCCGATGTCATCACATAGAGAGAAAGATCTGAGATCTTGGTTATCCCACTCGCTCCCTGGCCAATGCCAGGGGTCTCCACAATCACGAGATCAAATTCAAAATGCGAGGACGCTTCGACAATCTTGCTGAGCTCGCTCGTGAGCTCAGTGTCCGAGCCACGCGTCGCCAAAGACCGCATAAAAACGCGATCATTGTCGATCGAGTTCATACGAATGCGGTCGCCTAGCAAGCCTCCGCCTGTTTTTCGCTTAGAAGGATCGATCGAATAGATAGCGATCTTGATCTGCGGATACTCGTACAAAAATCTGAGCACGAGTTCGTCAGTCAGCGAAGACTTTCCGGCGCCCCCGGTACCGGTGATTCCAAGGATCGCCGATTTTTTGGGAGCTGAAATTTTTGGAAGTGCCTCGCCCAATTCGAGCGCGGTCACAGATCGACCCCAATGATTGAGGTCAAATTCAAACTTAGCCGCTGCGCGAGTCGAGCGAGCCTGCTCGCATTTTTGGAGCATCTCTCGTCCCATGCCTTCAAGTCCGAGCTTCATCCCGTCTTCGGGGAGGTAGATACCCGCTACTCCGTACGCTTCAAGCGCGAGTCTTTCTTCGGGGAGAATCACTCCTCCACCGCCTCCAAAAACTCGAATATGACCGGCGCCCTTTTCTTTGAGCGAGTCGATCAAAAACCGAAAATACTCGTTGTGGCCGCCCTGGTAAGAACTAATGGCAATTCCATCGACGTCTTCCTGCACAGCCGCTCGTACAATCTCGCCCACCGATCGATTGTGTCCAAGGTGAATGACTTCGGCCCCTAGATCCTGAATCACTCGTCGAATGACATTAATCGCGGCGTCATGCCCATCAAAGAGCGCTGCTGCAGTCAAAAATCTCAAAGGAGCTTTGGCCATCACCCACAGACCCTAACAAGGAGACTTCTAAAGATCAAATTTTGGAGAAGATTGAGCTACTCTGCGAGTTCAACGGTCGCTTGACGAGCTTCGGCCCAGCCCTTTTCGCGAGCGATGTCGACAAGGTCACGCCAGATTTGACGTTGATCAATATCGTAAGCAATTCGAATCCCCACGTAGTAGATCAAATCAGATTTATTGGCGGGAGCCATTTTAAAATACTGAATCGTTCCGCGTGCCTTAAGGTTCTTGCCTTCGATGGCGACTTGAATATCGATCTCATTTGCTTTGAGGAGTTTGGCCTCTTTGTGCGAACAATAAATTCCAAAGCCCCCATAACCAATCGTCGCGACAGGATGGTGCTTTCCAAAACTCTGCGGGATGGTCACTTTTAACTTGCTTGCGGAATTTACAATAAAGCGAGGCTGGCGAACTGCTCGCTTTCCAGTACGACTTTCAAAGACTGAGGACATGGTTCTCTCCTGCCACTGCACCGGTCAGGATCTAAAACTCTTCACGCTTATTTAATTTATCATGAACTGCTGCGCCGCCGTAAGTCCGTCAAAATAATGACAACTAGATCTCAGGGAACTGCTTTACCTCTTTAAAGACTTCTCCCGCAAACTCCTCCCACAAATCACGAGCCCTTTCGAGCTCGTGCTCGCACTGCTTTTTGAACAAAAGTCGATAAGTCGTCGGGACAGTCTTAAGGAGAGATTCGTGCAAATCCTTCTCAGAGTCCAAAACCAAAGCGACTTTGGATTTGAAGTTCTTGGCCGTCTTAAATGCATCGCGCGCCAAAGTCTCCGGCGTATGAGACGAAGACTCTACACTCATCCACTGCGAATAAAACTCCATCCGAGATTTGAGCCATCGCGCTCGCGACTCGAGGGCCGCGCTCGAGGAAATTCCCGATTCAAAATCACTGCCGTACACAGCGCCTAGTCTCTCATGAATTCTCGCCGAAGATTCGAGCAGGCTCTTTTGCAATGTGGTCGATGAATGGAGTTCACCTAAAGTTTTTTGAGAGAGTTGGAGGGCTTCTTTTTCGGCCTGAAGGTACACATCAATCAGTGCGGCGGGGTCGATTTCGTTGAAGATAAACTTGGAAAGCGCTTCGTCGCGAGCCAAGCGTTTGAATCGATCCGTGATCATCTCACGAATCAAATAAATGAGAATTTTTTGCGCTTTAGGAGATGCCGCCTCCGGCACAACTAGGGAACCTTTCCTACAGAAACCTGAGCCGGCCTGAGAACCTGGCCCGATAGTCGATAGCCCGCCTTCAACTCGCGAATGATCTTGCCATCCAGGTCAGGAGACAAAACAGCTTCGCTCAACACAGCCTCATGCAAATGAGGATCAAAATCTTGGTCTTTGGTTTCGATTTTTTCGAGGCCGAGTCCCATGAGCGCTTGATTCATTTGCCACTGAATCATCTGAACGCCTCGGACAAACAAATCAAAATCCTTGGTCTGAGACTCCGATGCCGAGCGCAGGCTGAGTTCAAAGAGATCGACGATGGGCAAAAGTTCTTGCGCTAAACGGCCCACTTTGGAATCCACGGTCTTTTGGGCATCGCGCTCAGAGCGTTGGCGGATATCCTGAATCTCTGACTCGAGTTTTTTGAGATAGGAGCGAGCTTCAATAAATTTGATATCGTAATCGCTGACTTTGGCTTCGAGATTTTTGATTTGAGCCCGCGCGATTTCGAGCTCGCGCTGCAGCTGCTTGGTCTCTCGGGCTTGATCGAGAGACTCAACGACAGTGGGTTCTGGAGACGCTTCGGTCTCCGTCTGAGAAGAGGCTTGGCTCTCCTGATTTGGGTCAACAGTTTGGGCCTCATTATTCATAGCTAGAATATCAACCTAGTCTCGATCTCCACCTTGTCAATCCCAGCCATTACCGGTTTTACTGGCCCTAGTGGATTTTAACCCAGCCCAGCGCTCCGCCATCGAAACAGACCAAGGAGCCCTTCTCGTTTTGGCAGGCCCTGGAACCGGAAAGACCCGCGTCATTATTTCTAAAATCGAACGTCTGGTCTCACAAAGGGCGGTGCCTGCGGAGCGCATCCTGGCACTCACATTTTCTAATCGAGCGACAGAAGAAATGCGCGAGCGCCTCGCGGCTCGCCGCTCAGATTTGGCCGAACGCGTAGAGATTTCGACCATTCATGCTTGGTGCTTAGATCTTCTCAGTCGGCACGCGTTTAGGCTTGGCTTTGCCAAAACACCTCGGCTGATGACAGAGGCGCAGACACAGCTGTTTTTTAGACAGCTGGCGTTTCAATTGCCGCTCGAACCATTTTTGAAGACGGCCCATTTGGACTCGGTATTAGGTCCACTTCTTGAATTGTTTTCGCAGTGCAAAGATCAAGGTCTTTGGCCAGAGGATCTCATTCAGTATGGTGCCAAAACGGGAACGGAGTGGGAGGCGCTCGGAGATGTGTTCAACGCCTATCAAGCTCGTTGTCAGCAGCGAGGTTATATTGATTTTGGAGATGCGATCTTGTTTGCGCTTCGGCTCTTGCAAGAACACGAGACCGTTCGCACCGAAGTCCAATCGACCTATGATGTCGTGTTGATCGATGAGTTTCAGGATACCAACTGGTCTCAGATCGAGCTGCTCAAACTCATTCGCAAAGACAGCACTCACATTTGCGCTGTGGGAGATGACGATCAGTCGATCTACCGGTTTCGGGGAGCGAGTTATTCGGCATTTAAGTTTTTTGAAGAGGCCTTTAGCGATCTCAAAGTCGTCGAACTCATGGAAACGTACCGACTCAGTCCCTCGATCGCGCGAACGGCCTCGACACTCATTCGAGCCAATGGGGCTCGTCGCTATCGAGCCGATAAAACTCTCAAACCTCATGGCTCCGGTGTGGCTCCTGTTTGTGCCTATCAGTATGTTTCTTTTGAAGACGAAGCTCTCTCTGTCGCAGAGCAAATCGCTCAGCTCCTCAAGGAGGGAACAGATCCCAGTCAGATTGCCGTCTTGGTGCGCTCGCTCTCTCACGCACAGAATTTTTTGAAAGAAGCGGCACGCCAGAATATCTTGGTGCACTCCTCTCACTCAGAGACACTTTTGGATCAACCGATCATCCGAGATATTTTGTCTTTTTTAAAACTTTTGCAAAATCCTCGCAGTGCTGTGGATCTCTTACGGCTTTTGGATTCGCCCTTTTTGGGATTGCCGGCTGATGAAATCTACGCCTTTTGCCGATGGGCTCAGGAACAAAGAGCTCAAGGGATGGATCTTTTAGAGAAACTGGATTCGGCGCCCTCCACTCTCTCCGCCACGACGCGCGAAAAGCTAAAAGCATTTAATGGTGGATTTAAGGAAGTTCTTGCTCATGCAGCACGGCGCACACTCTCCGAAACTCTCACCGAGTTTTGGGCGATGACAAAGATTGTCCAGCGCTTGATGACCTCTCAGGGCGAAGATGATCTCAAAAAACTCGCGCGCTTTCATGCGCAAGTGTTTGAGTGGGAGCAAGTTCAGGATCGTCGAGATGCCTTAAGCCTTTTGCCATTGTTGGAGGCGCTGTTTGAGCACGAGTTGCATCTCGACACTCAAGACGCCGAAAAAGATCCCAAAAAAATTTCGCTGATGACGATTCATGCCAGCAAAGGGCTCGAATTTGACCACGTCTTTGTTTTGAGTTTGGTGGGACGACGGTTTCCGGCCAACTTTCAAAAGCCTACATGGCAGATTCCCGCAGAGCTCTTAAAGGACGAGCCCCAAACCAAAGAAGCTCATATCGATGAAGAAAGGCGGCTTCTCTATGTGGCGATGACTCGCGCACGCCATAGCCTCTCGCTCACAACCATCGACAAAAAAGGAACAAAGCCGAGTTTGTTTTTGAGTGCTGATCTTAAGCTCCCACTCTCGGGATCTCAGGATTTTGTATGGAGAGAGGTCCCCGCTCGCTCATTGAACGAACTCCTAGAGGCTCAGATCACTCGTCCGTTTGAACGATCGGCCTCCGCATCGACGGCAATCACCTCGGCTCGAAGCGAAAAGCCTCTCACACTCTCCTTTACTCAGATCGATCGGTTTGAGCGCTGCCCTCAAGCCTATTGGTTTGAGTACGAACTCAAGATACCTACTCTCCCCTCAGCTTCGCTCGCCTTTGGATCGGCTGTGCATGATGCGCTCGAAATGTTTTTTAAGGAGCGGATCAAGAATGGAGTCCCCCCCCAAAGCCATCTCGTCAAAGCTTTTGAAGAGGCTTATGAACAGGAACTCCACAAGAATCCACATTTGCCCCAAGAGCTCAAGGCCCTCGGCGCCAAACAACTCGCGGATTATTACGATTCGTTTCATCGAGACTTTCCAAAACCCCTCGCACTCGAAGAAAAATTTAGAATTCAGATTGGGGAACACTTTGTCGTCGGAAAAATAGATCGCGCGGATCAAGAACCCGAAGGCATTGTGATCGTGGATTATAAAACAGGAAAGGCCAAGTCATCTGAGGATGAGAAGGATCAAAAGTTTGCAGACGAAAGTTTGCAGTTTTCGATTTATGCCTTGGCGGCAAAAGAGTTTTTTAAGTGGTCGCTCAAAGAACTCAAATTCCAGTACCTCTCTGACAACTCGACTCTGAAAACCACTCGAAACAATTCTCAAATGGATGAGACCCGACAAAAAATCCTCGCGATCGCCCAGTCCATCCAATCCAAATCCTTTACTGCCAAGCCGAGCCGCATCGTTTGTAAGGGCTGCGACTATCAGCGAATTTGTCCACAATCAGAGTTATGAGAAAGCCGCGCATAGGATTTTTTTTGTATGATGCTGGAGAGACCGGCGCCCTTTTGCCCGTCTTTGAACTTTTGACTGTGCGAAAGATTGATTATCGCATCTACGCGATCACCACAGCGGCCAAAATTCTTGTGGATCATCCGCAACGAGTTGCTGAGACGAACGTCCACCCTCTCCTCAAGCGGCCTGCAGAATCTTGGCCCCGAGAAGAGGTTTACGACGAAGCGGTGGTGCAAGAAGTCTGTAATGCTCTGGACTGCGATTTGTTTTTGACGGGAATGGCTTCCAAAATTCAGTCGCAGGTTTTGGCCAGACTCCAGAGCCAAAAAGTCCCGGCATGGACTATTTTTGAGAGCTTTAGCGAAAACTATGCTCACTTTACCCATGCGTACTTTGATGCCAAACCCAATCTGATTTTGACAACTTCGTTGCCGATTTTGGATTTTTTTAAATCCTTTCGGCCGGGCCAAAGCGTGGAACTCGTCGGACAACCGAGCCTCGAAAAATGGATTCAGTCGGCGAGTCAGATTTCACGCGCCGATGTTTTGAAAAAATCAGGAGTAGAACTCAGAGATCGCCCTCTTTTGATTTATGCAGGCGGTTATGGTCCGGATTTTCCAGAGGGCTTGAGATTGTTTTTGGATTTTAGTCGGCGCTTGATCGAGGATTTTGAAATCTGTGTGGCCGCTCATCCACGATCAACGCGCGAGCTAGAGCAAGAGAGCCTCAAGGCATTTGGACTTCAAGACAAAATTCGCCTTTTGCCAGCAGACATGACAACGGCTGAAGCGATTGTGGCTGCGGATATTGTGATGAGTCATCGATCCCTTGTGGGAATGCAGGCGCTCTTTATTGGAAAGCCCACTGTTTATCTCGATCCGTTTCCTGCACGCTATAAGGATCTTGCGATAGAGCTCGGCTGGTCTCCTCAAGTGCAAACCTTTGATCAGCTCAAAGCAGCGCTCGATCGATGCCTTCATCAAAAGCCTCCCCCCGCCTCGTCTCTTTTTGAAGCCGCAGGCATTCCGACAAACTCAGCCCAAAGAATTGCGGATTTGATCGAACTCAAGATCTCGATGATTTAAGTTGGTGCTCGGAAGAGGACTTGAACCTCCACAGGGTTTCCCCTACAGGCTTCTGAGACCTGCGCGTCTGCCAGTTCCGCCATCCGAGCGCGAGTGACCTGATGACTCGAAACTTAAACCATACTTTGATTCTCAGCGAAACTATTTATGACGTCAGCCAGTGGATCACTGCCGTAGCGGGAGTGATCTGCCTGGGGGGATGCAAAAAATTCGATTTCTGGGGAGCGCAATCACGAAGGTCTCGAGGCGCTGAGGGGTTTTTGAGCGCGCTGTGAAACCGGTGGGCTCAAGAATGTCCTGCGCTCAAAGAAGGCAAACTGGACTGCTGACTTGATAGATTCACTTTTGGCGTGCCCCTCAGCGCCTCGAGACCTTCGTGATTGCGGGTCTGAGAAATTTGCAAATGTCGCGCTCGTCAGAACCATTCACTGCCGTAGCGGCAGCGAATGCTTTAGTCTCGGCTGGCGACAGAAGAGTGCATGGCGAGCTGTGCGGCGGTCCAAGCGCTTCGCTTACGTTCGGGGCTTGGGCGGCGTCTAAACGCTGGATGAGTCACCGAAGCTCTACCTCCGAGACGACTTACGAGTGCGTCTTCGATCTCCGAAAACTGAAACAACAGATGATGAGCTCGAGCCTCTCTCAGCGCCGCTTCATCCGAAAATCCATAGGCCGCTCCCACGGCCTTCATGCCCGCGGCATGTGCGGCTTCCATATCATGAGCCGAATCTCCAATATAAAGGGCCTCTTCGGCTTCGCGCTCAAGGCGCCTTAAGACGGCCTGCAAAATATCTGGAGCGGGCTTGTACCGCATACCGGGATCCGTGCCCTGAACAAAATCAAAATGCATCCGAACTCCCAGTGATTCTAAAACATGCTCGGCTTGCGCACTATGCTTGGTGGTCGCAATTGCGAGTTCATAACTCTCTTGCAACCGCTCGAGCGTCTCCTTTGCTCCCGGATAAAGAGTCATCGTTGCCGAAGGATCCGAAGAGTGGTGCTTTCGGTAAAGCCGAATAAACTCCTGAATCTCAGAATCTTTAAGAGAATAACTACCCGCTGCAGCTGCGAGTTTGAGCGAAGATGCCAGATCGAGTTGAACCGCACGCTTTTGATCAAGCGGAAGATGTGCAAGACCCAGTTGTTTGAGAGCAAAGGCTATGCTCGCCAAAATGGAGTCACGCGAATCTACAATTGTTCCGTCGAGATCAAAAATGAGGAGCCGACTCATAGGCTCCCTGGTCTTACATCATCGTATAGATGCCACTCAAGTGAATGGCGACCCAGATCATCAAGACCACTCCAATAATAAAGAGATAGTCCGAAATCTTTTCGACAAAACTGGCCTGAACTCGCTGAGAAACATAAGAAACCAGCGCAGAAATCCCAAAACAGACCACCGACCAGCCGATGAGGCAAATCTGGTCTGTTTGTTCACGCATTCCCTGAAGCATCAGTACCAAGGCCACAAAACTCAAACCCGCGGCATTGATTGAACTCGTCAAAAGGGGTCTCTGAGATCGACCTCCTCGGCCTCCTCCACCATGACCTCCGCCGCCTCCACCGCCGTGGCGATGAAACCGATTATGTCTGTTTCGATTGTGAAAATTTCGGTCCTGGTGACCGCCGCGATTTTGATCTTCCATGACGCCTATTGTCTCTCAATTTGACGCTTCGTCGCAAGAAAGACTTAAGATTGATGAAAGTACAGACGCGAGGGCTTGGAGAGATAGAGCTTGGATTTGAGTGGCCGCCCAATTCTGGACTCCACCCATCCCGCCACCGAGAGCAAAGAATCCAAATTCACACCGGATTTGAGACCCTGCCCCTCCATAAGCCAGACGACTTCTTCGGTGGCGACATTTCCGCTCGATCCTTGAGCATAGGGACAACCGCCTAGCCCTCCCACCGACGAATCGAACGTTCGCATTCCAAGCTCTAGTGCGGTTTGAATATTCGCCAAAGCCGCCCCTCGCGTATCATGAAAATGCCCGGCGAGTTGTTCGATACTCATTTCGGACTGCAAAGTCTCAAACACGTCTTTGACCTGCTTGGGATGAGCAACTCCGATCGTATCGCCCACAGAAACTTCATAGCAGCCAAAACTCAACAATTCCTGACAGGTTTTTACCAACCGCCCCACATCTTGAGGTCCTTCGTAAGGACAACCAAACGCCGTCGAAACATATCCTCTCACGCGCAGGCCTTTTTCGATCGCTTGGGGAACGAGATCCCTCAAAAGCTTGAGCGACTCTTTAACCGTCATTCCGATATTCTTTTGATTGAACGAGTCCGAAGTCGCAGTAAAGACTGCAATACTTTTTACTCCAGAACTCAGCGCTCGCTCGAGGCCTTTTTCGTTGGGCACCAAAAAACTCAAATCAACTTCGTCCAGAGAATTTTTGAGAGTGTCCCAAACCTTCTCGGAGTCCACCATTTGAGGAATGGCTTTGGGCGAAACAAAACTTCCGCCCTCAAGCCATTTTAATCCCGCAGATACTAATTTTTGAATGAGCTCCGCACGATCCTGCACAGAGAGTGTTTTTGCCTCGTTTTGCAATCCATCGCGCGGACCGACTTCGACGATTTTCACTGTATCCGAAAACACACTGCTCACTCAGAGACCTCCCACTCCATCAAAAGCGCATCGTATGCGACTCGGTCGGATTCCTTCACATGGACAGCATGAATCACTAACTCTCGTGGTGCTTTGAGTTGATGTTCCATCTTCATGGCTTCGAGCACAACCATGACCTGACCCTTTTTAACTTTCTCACCTTTGGAGACGAGAACCTTGATCACCTTTGCTGGCATCGGACTCTTGAGACTCGACTCATTCATCGACGACGCCGAAGGTCCATCTTCTTGAGATGTTTGTCGCCTAAGAGGAGACTTCTCCGACCAATCCGCAAAGGCTGTATGAAAAAATCTCAGTGCACCGTGATCTTCAAAGTAAAGTCCTCGAGTAGGTCTCGGCAAGGCCCCCCAAGGTGAATGCCAATCCAGAGAGTCTTCTAAGCTTTCGGAATTCGTCATCCCTTCCTGCAAAGTTTGGATGAGAGATACGCCCTGAAACACATCAAACTCGGGTTTGATTTCGGAGAGAAGACTTGTTGATAACTCTCCTGCTGTCACGCGAGCGTCTTTGAGAACCTGAATCAAATACGCGCGATTGGTCTTTGGGCCAAAGACGAGAGTTTCTTCGAGAGCCCTTCTCAGGCGAGAGATGGCCTCTGAACGTGTGGGGGCAAAAGCAATCACCTTAGCCATCAGGGAATCAAACTGAGGAGGCACAGAATTTTTTTCATAAAATCCTGCGTCCACACGGATACTCTGTGGAAACGCCTGACGAAGAATCTTGCCGCCCGAAGGCAAAAAGTCTTGAGCGGGTTCTTCGGAGCAAAGTCGCGCCTCGATCGAATGACCTTTGGGGCTTAAGGGAGCCAGATTTTTGAGAGTCTCACCCTGCGAAATTCTGAGTTGCCACTCGACAAGATCGACTCCAAAAATCATCTCTGTCACAGGGTGCTCGACCTGGAGGCGAGCGTTGACCTCCAAAAAGTACATGCCTTCGCCCCCGTCCCAAATCCACTCGACAGTCCCGGCAGAAGAATAGTTTGCTTCGCGCGCGATGCGCTCAGAGTCCTCGTGCAGTCGCTTGCGCACTTGTGGCGTCAAAAATTCGCACGGTGCTTCTTCAAAAACTTTTTGATGGCGTCGCTGCAAACTACATTCTCTTTCGCCAAACGCACGCACAATCCCAGACTTGTCTCCGAGGATTTGAACTTCGATATGCCGAGCGGGCTCCACGAGCTTTTCCAAAAAGACTCGGTCATCTTTGAAGCTCGACGCCGCCACTCGCTTTGAAGATCTGAGCGCCTCCACAAAATCTTCGGAGCGATAGACTTTGTACATTCCCTTTCCGCCGCCTCCCGCGGACGGCTTGATCAATAAAGGAAATCCGAGTTTTTGAGCTTCTTCAAGGAGCGCTCCTTCCTCTTGAGTGTCTCCATTATAGGAGGGCAAGAGTGGAATGTGATGTTTGAGTAAAAACTTTCGTGCGCCCACTTTGTCACCCAAAAGCCGCATCGCTCTCGCTGGGGGCCCGACAAACTCGATGCCCGCTTTGGTCACTCGTTCAACAAAGTCCGCGTTCTCACTCAAAAATCCATATCCGGGATGAAGGTGTGTGGCGTCCAGCTTTTTTGCGGCCGAGATGACCTTTTCGGCATTGAGATAAGTTTCGAGCGCTTCCTCGCCTTCGAGAGAGATTCGCAAATCCGCCTCTTGCACAAAAGGCATGTCCTCATCTTGGCGAGCAAAACCTACCGCCGTTTTGAAGCCCATGCGCTGGGCAGTTTTGATCACTCGTCGAGCGATCTCTCCTCGATTGGCAACGTAAAGTATCACGACTCCGTTAGGCTCTTCTTCCAGGGGGGACTTTGTCGATTCAAAAATGCAGAGATCCCCGCTTGAGCTTCGGAGCCAATTCGAACTCTCGACAAAACCTTAGAGGTTTTTTCTGCGATGTCGGGAGTCCACAAATCCTCGCCTTGCATTTCTCGAATCAGCTTCTTGGCCTCACGAACCGCTTCGGGCCCGGCGGTTTCAAGTTCTTTGAGATAATCATTGGTCACACTCAGCAAACTCCCCGCAGGGACCACCTCATGAATGAGACCAATCGCTTTTGCCTCATGGGCTCCAAACCGCTTTCCCGTCAGATACAGTCGTCGTGCATGACTGAGTCCAATTTTTCGCATAACCAAAGGCCCGATTGTCGCAGGGATGAGTCCGAGTTTTACTTCTGATAACGAAAAAATCGAAGACTCTTCGGCGATGACGATATCGCTCGCCGCAACGAGACCCACGCCACCTCCAAATGCACCCCCCTTCACCTGCGTAATCACAGGGACCGGACATTCATCCAAAGCTCGGATCATCTTCGCCAAGATGAGGGTATCAGCCTCGTTTTCTTGAGGGGTTTTTGTCGCACCAGCCTTCATCCAATTGAGATCCCCCCCCGCACAAAAGAATTCTCCGGATCCTCGCAAGATGACGGCGCGAATCTTGGAATCAATCGCCTTCAGTGCTTCTGGGACTTCGAGCATCATCTCGGAATTCATAGCGTTTTTGAGATCCGGGCGATGGAGAGACAAGATCAATACAGAACCTTTCACTTCGACAGAGATCGACTTCATGAACCTGAATTTACGTACTTTTTTGAGCCAGGTCGATTTCTCTAGCGCCCCCTGACGCAGCATGTTAAAAAATATTCAATTAGGGGAAGGGAAATTTTATTATGAAGAATCGCAGTTTGGGGCTGCTTTTGGCCTTCGTGACTCTTAATTTAATGGCTACCGAAGTTTCTGCCGATGCCGCTCGCGGGACAAGCAAATGCGCAAGCTTAGTGGAGCGGCTCGAAACCGCTCGTTTGAGACAGTCTGTTGATTTTGATCCCCAGCAACTCGAAGTCGCTGCACGAGTGAAAGGATTCCCCCTCCACTTTACCAGCAATCCCGTCATCCCCTTTGTTTGGTTGAGCCGCCCAGACCTTGGAACGTCCTATACCGTCATCAAAAAAGGGAATCGTGGTTTTGGATTTAATAAAGTAGCTCCCATCGAAGAATTTACTTTTTTGACGGACTCCGACTCACAGCATGTGACACTGCGTAGTTTGGACTTTTCGGGAGATTATGAGCATCTTCTCGCAACACTTGTGATGACGGATCCCGAAACCAAAAAATCCGTCGCTGTTTTAAAACTCGCAGAAGTAAAAAACGACGAAACTGGCGAGCTCGAGTTGACCTCCAAAAGAGGTTTAGAAATCGCTGAGCTTCAGAATACTCGCGAACATCTGATTGTAAGCCCTCGACCTGGCACCTCTGAATTTTGGATTACAGATGGAGGGACTCGCCTCACGGTTGTCGAGGTCGATCCTGAGCAAGGCCTTCGTACCAAATTGACGATCTCTCTGGATCCAACAGTGATCAAAGCGATTTCAAAGGTGCAGTTTTTTAAGTCAGGTGCTTCTGGATATGCCCGCGTTCAAAAGCCCACGGGAGAATGGATTTTGCTTCCGTTTCTTTTTACTGAAGAGGTCGTTCAGCCTCAAAAGAAATCTCGATCCAAAAAGGCAAAGACAACAGCCGCCCCCGAAGCTGCGCCTGAGACAACATTTTCGTTTTCACTAGGTTCAGAAAAGCAATCCTATCCCGTAGCCGATGGTTTTGTGCGTACGGCGGTTCATCCCACAGAGCCCATTATTGTGATTGCCTACAGAGATCGACTCGAAGCCGTTGGATTTAATAATGAGTCCAACACTTTCACAAAGCTCCTCGATAATAAGATGGATCTGTTTGGAGCAGGCCACGAGTTAATGGGCGTCGACTTTTATTGGGATGGAGTGCTTCGCAAAGGAAAGAACTCTGAAGGCAAGGTCGTTCAGTATTTTGATGGTCAAGTTCAAGGCGCGGTTTTGATTGGAGACAAAAACGCGCAAATGACTCAGCTCCACTGGCTTGAACTTCAAGCTCGACGAAAGCGTTGATCTCTACATTCTAAAGACGCCAAACTTAGTGTCTTGAAGGGGGGCATTGAGTGCTGCTGACAATGCGAGGGACAAGACTTGCCGAGTTTGAGCAGGATCAATGATGCCGTCATCCCAAAGCCGAGCCGACGAATAAAATGCATGACCCTCAGTCTCATATTTATTGAGAATCTCGGATTTAAATTCCTTCTCGGACTTTTTGTCGTTCTTTGACTTCACCGTCCATAACACATGCGCCGCTTGTTCACCGCCCATGACCGAAATTTTTGCGTTGGGCCACATGAACAAAAACCTCGGCTGATAAGCCCGCCCACACATTCCATAATTTCCGGCACCAAAACTTCCGCCCACAATGAGTGTGAGTTTAGGAACCGCCGCGTTTGATACCGCCGCGACGAGCTTTGCTCCGTCCTTCGCAATCCCGCCGTGTTCGTACTGAGAGCCAACCATAAATCCCGTAATGTTTTGCAAAAACAAGAGCGGGATTTTGCGCTGAGCGCAGAGCTCAATAAAATGAGCGCCCTTTAATGCACTCTCCGAAAACAATATTCCATTGTTGGCGATGATTCCGACAGGATAGCCATGCAAATGAGCAAACCCACAAACGAGAGTTGTTCCGTAGAGAGGCTTAAACTCGTCAAATTCTGAAGCATCGACTAAGCGTGCGATCACTTCTCGAATATCAAAGGGAGTTCGTAAGTCTCTGGGCAAAACGCCGTAGATTTCTTTGGCATCAAAATCAGGATCTTGAGGCTTTCGGATATTGAGAGAAACTCTCTTCACTCGATTCAGGTTTGCAACAATTCGGCGCGCTTGCTCTAATGCAGCTTCGTCATTGTCGGCCATATAATCCGACACGCCACTTTTACGTGTATGAACATCCGCTCCTCCCAGAGCTTCCGCATCGATTTCTTCGCCCGTCGCAGCCTTTACAAGTGGAGGCCCTCCCAAAAATATCGTGGCTTGATTTCTGACCATGATGACTTCATCGCTCATCGCCGGCACATAAGCGCCGCCCGCAGTACAGCTGCCCATCACCACTGAGATCTGAGGAATTCCGCGGCTCGACATTTGAGCTTGGTTATAAAAAATCCGTCCAAAGTGGTCTCGATCCGGAAACACCTCGGCCTGCATGGGTAAAAACGCACCGCCCGAATCCACAAGGTAGACACAGGGTAAGTTGTTTTCGAGAGCAATCTCTTGCGCCCGCAAATGCTTTTTGACGGTCAAAGGAAAGTAGGTCCCCCCTTTGACTGTGGCATCATTGGCTACAATCATGACTTCAAGGCCCGACACTCGACCAACACCCGTGACAACTCCGGCACTCGGAGCTTCGTTGTCATAGAGCCCTTGCGCAGCAAAGGCTCCCACTTCCAAAAAAGGAGATTCCGGATCAATGAGTTTTTGAATGCGATCTCTCACAAAAAGCTTTCCGCGCTCACGATGCTTCTTTTTGATGTCCTCACCGCCGCCCTGCGAGATCTTGGCCTTGAGAGCTTGAAGCTCCGAGGCCAACTGTCGATGGTGTTCAAAATTGAGTCGATAATCCTCTGAAGCTCGGTCGATACGAGTGGGGAGATGCGCCATAAGTCTAGAAATTATGAAAATTTGCAAGCCTTGCAAATCACTATTCGTCTATTCTCAAGATTAATGGCGCCCATGGGACAGAGGCCGGATCCTGATCAGCTTCTTCAAGCAATCGAAAGACACTCCGCCGAAGAAAAGCAAGGCCGGCTCAAGGTCTTTTTGGGAATGGCCCCCGGAGTCGGAAAGACCTACGCCATGCTTCGTCAGGCGCAGGACCTTAAGCAAAAGGGCGTCGATGTTGCGGTAGGGATCGTCGAAACTCATGGACGAAGCGAGACCATGGCCTTGCTCTCAGGGCTCGAGGTTTTGCCTCGAAAATCCGTTGAGTATCGCGGCATTACGATTGAGGAGTTTAATCTCGATCTTGCTCTCGCACGCAAACCTCAGCTCATTTTGATGGATGAATTGGCTCATACCAATGCACCCGGCGAAAGACACAAAAAGAGATTTCAAGACGTTCTCGAGCTCCTCGACTCCGGCATCAACGTTTATACCACTCTCAATATTCAGCATTTAGAGAGCCGCTCTGAGATTGTTCGCGAGATTACCGGCGTCAAAGTTCAAGAGACATTGCCCGATTCGTTTTTGGACAATGCCGACGAGATTGTTCTGATTGACCTGGATCCCGAAGAGCTTTTGAAGCGCCTTCGAGAAGGAAAAATCTACTCTCCCGATAAGGCCGAAGAAGCGGCATCGCATTTTTTTCAGGTCGGTCATCTGACAGCTCTACGAGAACTTGCTCTGCGCACAACAACTGAGCGCGTCGATCAGGAGCTTCAGGATATTCGGCGAATTCATCATGTCGAAAAAACCTGGCGAGCGGCGGAGAGGCTCATGGTGGCTGTTTTTGCGAGTCCTTATTCCGAAAAACTCATCCGACGGACTCGAATTTTGGCCTCAGCGATGGGCGCACAGTGGTTTGGAGCCTTTGTAGAGACGCCACGAGCTCTCTCAGAAGATGAGCGCACGCTTTTAAGCAAAAACTTGGCCTTAGTCCGTGAGTTGGGCGGAGTGGTCGTGACGACCATGGACGAAAACGCGGCCAAAGGCCTCCTCCGAATGGCGCACGAGAATAATATTTCTCAGATTGTCGTGGGCCGATCCAAACAACCTTGGTGGAATCGTCTTCGAAACTCTACCTCGCTTGTTGAATATTTGATGCGAGAGAGTCAGGACATCGATGTCTACGTCGTTACGGGCGATGACACCCCCTCGATCCGAAACTCAACAGCAGTTCGCTCTCACATTCAAACACCAAACTTTAGAGACTACGGTATTGTCTCTGTGGTTCTTTTGCTCGTCTCGGTTTTGGGAATGTTTGCGCTTCCTAACCTTGGCTATCGCTCAGTGGGAATTTTGTTTTTGCTCGCCGTTGCGATGCTCGCGCTTTTTGTGCGACGTTCGGCCGTTTGGTATTCAGCACTTTTGAGTGGATTGCTTTGGGACTTTATTTTTGTGCCACCGTCCTTTGCACTCACTTTGGCGCAACCCGAAGACTACCTCCTCATTATCATGTTTGTCGCAACGGCCGCGATTACAGGACAACTCGTCGCCAAACTCAGGCGCAATCAAGAGATCCTCACCATTCGAGAGCATCGCGCTTCATCTCTTTACTCGATGGCTCGACAAATTCTGTCGGCCCAGTCTCTTGATCGCGTCGTCGAAATGACGATTCACGAAGTCTCGCAGCTTTTGAATAGTGATGTAGCGGTGTTTTTGAGACGAAGTCAGAAAATCGTAGAGCATCCCTCCGGAAGTTTGATCGTTGATGATAAAGAGCGAAGTGTCGCCCATTGGGTTATTGAGCACAATCGCCCGGCAGGGAGATTTACGGACACACTCCCCTCTGCGAGCGCGCTCTACATCCCGCTTTCTACTCCCAACGGAACACTCGGAGCTCTTGGAATTAAACCTCGCACCGAAAGTCAGTGGACGCCTGAGTTACAGACTCTCCTCGATACCATTGTGCAACAACTCGTCAGTGGTATCGAACGCGAGCTCCTTCACGAACTCGAACGCAAAAACGTCATGGAAGAAGAATCCGACAGACTCTCCCGAATTATTCTCAATACCGTGTCTCATGAGTTTGAAACACCAGTGCATGCGCTCGAACAAATCGCTCACGGGATGAGTCAAAAAAGTCAGTGGACGCCTGAAGAGCTTGGAAATTTAACAGCGAGCGTCGGCGAAAACTCTCGTCGACTTCGCCGCCTTGTTGATCACCTTTTGGAAATGAGTCAGTTGGAAGCCGGCGAACTCAAGCTCAAAAAATCCCGCCAAGATATCCGCGCGCTGATTTCGCGTACGCTTCAGAAGATGGGGCCTGATTTGAACAGTCACAAAGTCAAACTTCAAATCAATCAAACCCTGCCTGACGTCTTAGTAGATCCAGGAGCCGTTGAGCAAATTGTGTCAAACATCTTCGATAATTTTGTCATGCATACTCCGCCCGGATCGTGGCTCGAAGTAGGTGCATTCATCGATAACAATTCGGTCGTTTTGACTTTCCGCGACAATGGGCCGGGACTTCCGCAAAAGGATCCCTCCGCCGTGTTTGGCAAGTTCTTTAGAGGTGCGGGCGAGACAGGCTCAGGGGGTAGCGGGCTTGGTCTCTCCATTGCCAAAGGCCTTGTCGAGGCACACGGAGGCACTATCACCGCTCAAAACTGCGCTGAAGGCGGAGCCGAATTTATTCTGCGCCTGCCGCTTGATCGCGCGTAGATCAAATGAAAAGATTTGGGGATGCTACTGATCCCGACGATTTTTAATCTTTCCATTTTAGCTTTGCCCGAATCCGAAATTGATCTCTCTCGCGCCTTTGAGCGAGCGGAGGCTTCGCAAGAAACGCTGCGCATCCAGGGCGAGGTCCTCACCCAGGCTCAGTCTCAGTATTGGCAAGCGATCGGAACAGCACTGCCTTCAATCAAAGGGACTGGATCTTATACATGGCAAGATGACTCGACGACTTCATCGACGAGCGGATCAGGAAACCAATCTCAATTGAGGATCACTGGTACTCAGCCCCTCTTTAAAGGACTGAGAGAATGGATGGCGGTCCATGAAGCAGACGAACTTGTTCAAGTACAGAGCCTGCTCAAACAAGCGAGTCGACTCGAACTCTATGGAGTCGTCGCCAAAGGCTTTTACGCAATCTTGACGTTGAGTGCTGAGCGAGCCCTTTTGAAGCGCCAACACTTAGCGGTCGAGGAGCGTGTGAGCGATCTCACTCGACGAGTGCGCATCGGGAGATCCAAGAAATCCGATCTGCTTTCCTCTCAAGTGAGCCTCGAGACTCTCGCTGCCCAAGTGGCCCTCATCGAAGCACAACTCGCAGCAGAGACGGAAAACTTTAGGTATCTCACGCGGATCGAAGGACCTGTTGTTTTAAGGGATACGGAGTCCATTCCTCAAAACCTACCTGAGGTCCAAAAATTTTTGGATGGTGTGGACAAGAACCCCTCTCTCTCTGCAAAGCGCAAGGCTTTGAATGCCGCTAAATTTAGAAGGCGCGGAGCGTGGGGCGAAACCTTGCCCACCGCTGATTTGAGCGGAAACTATTATCTCAAGCGTTCAGGGATTTTGAAGGACGTCGATTGGGATCTCAAAATCGAAGTGACCCTGCCATTTTTTGAGGGTGGAACGACTTGGCAAAAAATTCAGCAGGCTCGATCTCAAGAACGCAAAGCTGAACTCGAGTGGTTAGCGGCAAAACGTGAACTCGAATCAACCATTCGCTCGCAGTATCTACGCCTCGATGGCTCACTCAAGGAATTTGAAAAACTCGATCAGGCGCGAAAAACCGCTCATCAAAATTTTAAAGAGCAATCGAGCCAGTATGAATTGGGGCTTGTCACCAATCTCGACGTGCTCGCCGCCCTTAATTCTCAAACCGATGTTGAACGATCTCGAGAAAAGGCGCTCTACAGTGCCAAACTTAATATGACCCAACTTGAACTTTATTCGGGCCTTCAGAGGAGCTTGCAGCAATGAGTACGAGTCTCGCCGAACTTTCTGTCAAACGACCTGTCTTTGCTTGGATGCTCATGTCTTTTTTGATCATCTTTGGAGCGATTTCTTTTTCTCGAATGGGTGTGAGCGAACTCCCCGATGTTGATTTTCCTGTGCTCACAGTTTCGGTCAATCTTGAGGGTGCCGCACCCGAAGTTGTCGAACTCGATGTCGTCGATATTCTTGAAGATGCCGTCATGACTGTGGAGGGGGTTCAGTCGGTCAGTTCGAGCTCGCGCCAAGGCAGTGCGAGCATTGTGATTCAGTTTGATTTGGATCGAGATATTAATACGGCGCTTCAGGATGTTCAGGCACGGATTGCTCAAGCGCAAAGACGGTTGCCTAAAGACATGGATCCTCCGGTTATTTTTAAAGCGAATCCTGAAGACCAGCCCATTCTCTGGCTCAGTGTCGAAAGCAAAACTGGAGACGTCCGAGCACTTGCCGATTATGTCCGCACCAATCTCAAAGATCAGTTTGGGCGACTTCCGGGCGTTGCCGAAGTTTTTTTGGGCGGATTTGTAGATCCCAATATTCGCGTCGATCTCGAGCGCAAAAAGCTAGACCAATATGCGCTGACCTTTAAAGACGTCCTTTCTGCGATTCAGACCGAACACAAAGAAACTCCTGCGGGTCAGTTTAGCGAAGGAGGTAAGGAGTTTAGTGTTCGAGGACTTGGTGAAGCCAAGACCCTCAATGATCTTAAGGCTCTTGCTCTCACGACTCGAGGAGGTCAGCCCAACTTTACTCCCTTGAGTTTGTCTCAAGTGGCCAGTGTCGAGAGAGGAATGAACGAAGTTCGCCGCATGAGTCGTACCAACGGCAATCCCTCTATTGGACTCGGCATCCGAAAGCAGCGCGGAAGCAATGCTGTCGCGGTCGCCAAAGAAATCCGAGCCAAACTCGCCGAAGTGAGCTCAACTCTTCCGCCCGAATATCAAATCGGAGTGAATTTTGATGGCACGACCTTTATTCAAAATTCTGTGCGGGGTTTGAATCTCAAGCTCTTGGCTGCTGCAATTTTGACCTCGCTGGTTTGTCTCCTCTTTTTGGGATCATGGGCCTCGACCTTTAATGTTATTTTGTCGATCCCCACTTCGATCGTCGGGACGTTTATTGTTCTCTATTTTTCGAACTTCACGCTGAACACGTTTACTCTCCTCGGCCTTACGATATCGATTGGGATTGTCGTCGACGACGCCATCATGGTTCTCGAAAACATCACGCGGCATTTTGAGATGGGTAAGACCAAAGTACAGGCGGCCATCGATGGAGCGAGAGAGATCAGCTTTGCGGCCGTCGCAGCGACGATCTCGATTATTGCGATCTTTTTGCCTGTCATATTTATGGACGGCATTGTGGGAAAATTCCTTTATCAGTTTGGAATCACCATCAGCGTCGCCGTCATGCTATCCCTCGTCGAAGCTCTGACGATCACACCCATGCGCTGCTCACAACTGATGCCCAAGCAGGCACATCGCTCAAGCCGATGGGGCATGAGCTTGGATCGATTTTTTAACACTCTCAACACCACTTACGAAAAAGGCGTCGACTGGAGTGTTCAGAATCGATGGAAAGTTGTTTTGATGAGTCTAGGATTTATGGCTCTCACCGTTATACCCATGCGTTTGGTGGAGAAGGAGTTTGCTCCCGCACAGGATCAGTCGCGGTTTATGATTCGTGTGAAAACCCCCACAGGCTCTTCGATCGAGTTTACCAATGAAAAAATGAAGGTCCTCGAGGACTTTTTGATGAAGCGTCCCGAGTTGAGCCGATACTATGCAGCTGTCGGTGGATTTGGGGGAGGCGAAGTCAATACAGGGATGCTCTTCGTCAGTCTCAATCCAAAGGGAAGCCGCGGCATTGACCCCGAGAAAGGACGAGAACTCAGCCAGCAGGAGTTTATGAATCTCTCGCGAGAGTTTTTTAAAACGATTCCGGATGTTGAAGCCTTTGCACAAGACCTCTCTGCGCGAGGATTTGCAGGGAGCGGAAGAGGCTTTCCTGTGGAGTTTACGATTCGAGGCCCCGAATGGAAAACTCTCCAGTCCCTCGCCGATCAAATCAAAAAAGACCTCAGCTCATCGGGCAAAGTGGTCGATGTGGATTCTAATTTGAACGCCGGAGCCCCCGAAGTACAGATCGTGCCTGATCGTGCGGCAGCTAACTTGAGAGGAGTCAGCATTACCGCTATTGGCGAAACCGTCGCCGCGCTCACTAATGGTGTGATCGCTGGAAAATTTCCGGAAGGCGGACGTCGATACGATATTCGATTGCAGGTCAAAGACAGCGAGCAAAAAGATGCGCGTGAAGCGATTAAGAATCTTTTTGTGCGAAACAACCGAGGCGAGCTCGTGTCTTTGTCTCAAGTGGTCAAAATGGAAAGCGCCGAAACCATGAGTGTAATCAATCGTGAAGACCGCGAACGAGCGCTCAGCGTCTTTGCAAACGTTGCGCCAGGAGTTTCGCAAGAAGTAGCAATCGCAGAAGCTGAGTCCATTGCCAAAGCGAATCTCCCCGAAGGATATCGCCTTGTCATGTCAGGCTCATCCAAGAGTTTGAAGGAGGGCTTTCAATCTTTGTTCGTCGCTTTGATTTTGGGGATCCTCGTCGCGTATATGGTTTTGGGAAGTCAGTTTAACTCGTTTGTCCATCCCTTGACGGTTTTGACGGCTCTGCCTTTTAGCATCACAGGCGCTTTCATTAGTCTTTGGGTCACGGGGCTCTCGCTCAACCTTTATTCCTTTATTGGAATTTTGCTTTTGATGGGGATCGTGAAAAAGAATTCGATTTTGATGGTCGATTATACCAATCAACTTCGCCGCGATGAAAAGCTCTCGGTGGCAGAGGCGCTTCGGCGCGCTTGTCCTGTGCGACTTCGACCAATTTTGATGACGTCGATTGCGACGATGGTCGGAGCACTCCCGGGAGCACTGCCCTTTGGCGAAGGATATGAAAGTCGAATGCCACTCTCTGTGGCGGTGATTGGTGGAGTGGCGCTTTCGACTATTTTGACGCTCTTTGTGGTGCCGGCCGTCTACAGCCTACTCTCAGGCCTCGAGCTGAAGAACCAAGACGACACATCCGTACAGGGTCGCCACTCGCTCAAGCCAGTTCAAGGAACTCACGTCGGTTAAAAATCGATCCTCAATAACAACAAGGCGTGGTGACTTGGCAATGGCTTGTGCCAGACCAACTCGAAATCTCATCTCGAGAGACATTTGGTGCGGGCGCTTGAACCGATGCTCCCAAAGCTCTACAGCTCTCAGCGCTTTTTCGGCAGCGACCTGCCGATCCCTGAGACTCATCCCCAAAGGACTCAGCGCATATTCGACATTTTCAAAGGAATTGAGGAGATCGATAAACTTAAAACCTCCTGCCAAAACAGAAATCTTATAATGCCGAACCCAGTTGACCTGGCGATCGGTCAAATCGTTGAGACAAACTTTATCGAGAAAAATATTGGTTTGCGATTTTTGTTTGAGACTTAAGGCTTCTGTCCACGCCGAAAGTTCTTGAGCACTCCGGCAACTCAAAATCCGCACATGGCCCTGACTGACCTGGCAGTGCCCTTCAACACTCAAAGTTTCTTCTGAACAAGGGATCCATTCCAAGGCTTCGCGCTCGACGAGAGACGATTTGATTCGACTCGCTTCGGAAAGAATTCTTAAATCCGTGGTCATTGTTGAGGTCCCCCCTAAACAAAATATATGGGCTATGCCTAGCCTTAGCCCGAAGGGCCCCCAGAAGCAAGTGGGACTACTTTTTGCGGGCGTGAAGAGTATACATTTGCCAAAAGGCCTCCCCGTGCAATCCCTCTGTCTTAAAGACCTCCAACACCTCCAAGTCTGAGCCTGCCAAGGCCACGACTTGCTCAAATGTCAAAATTGTTTTGAGGGGGCTCGCGCGAAAGTCCTTGGGCCCAAAAAAATCGATGCTCATCAATCCACCCCTACGAAGGTTCTCTACCATTGACCTCCACACTCTAGGGAATTCACTCGGTGTCAAAAAAGGAATCGCCTGACGAGAGACAATCAGATCTATAGGATGCAGTTTGGCTTTTTCAAATGGAAGCTCAAGTACTTTCAAACTTCCTGAAACCTTTGCAAATCTTTTGTCGGCTTTGAGATCCCTAGCAGAACCAGAGTCGGCTTCAATCGCGGTCACAGTCCATCCCTGCGATGCGAGTTCAAAACTCTCGTTGCCCGAGCCCGCTCCCAAATCATAAGCCTCCCCAACTCGAAGCCCCTTGGTCCTTAAAACTTCCTTCAAAAAATCCGAAGGGCCCATACCGCGTTTGGCACGGTTGTAAGATTGCCAAGTCGGCGCAGCAAAAAAGTCACGGCATTGGGCAGGCTTTTGATTCGCCCAGATCTTTAACGAACCTGCCACCAAAAAAAGCGATAGTGTTGTAACCCGAAGCCACATTCTCGGCATCTATACCACGCCCATGTTTTTCTGGTAGGACAGCGTTGCAGAAATGGCGAACTGGCCAGATTCGAGTCCTCGAGGATTCAGAGTTATGGTAGATTATTGCCTGCGAGGGTTTGTCAGGATTAGATTTGGTTTTTGACCCTCTGAGAGTGAACAATTTTAAGGGGTTTTGCATGAACTCAAGAGTCACAAGAATTGCTCTCGCCTTTTTTGGTCTCGCAACCACATTGATCGTCTCAGGCTGGATTTATTTTCGCTCGCTTGAGCCCTTTTGTGATGCTCGGATTAAAATAGAATCATCAGTCGTGTGTTTAGACCATTTCCACGAAGAAAGTGCAGATATGTATTTTTCCAGAATTCGGCTCTACCGGCAGCGGACAGGAATTGATGTGGGATACGAACCTGCGCGCGAACTAAAGCCTGGGATCTGCACAGCCGAAGGATTTGATCTGAAGAACGCAAAACCTGAACTGAGACAAATTGCACCAAATGAAGTTCAGCTTGATGTCGAAGGGTATCAGCCCTGTCGCTTAAATATTGTTACCGATTTTTAACTCCAGCGCGAAAGCGACAATGAGAGGAGCGGAATGTAGTTAGATACTACATGAGCACCGCAACGAGGAAGCTGACAAAGCTGGCGGAGAGAGAGAGATTCGAACTCTCGTAACCCTTTCGGGTTAACACGCTTTCCAGGCGTGCGGTTTCAACCACTCACCCATCTCTCCGTGACTTCTCTGTTTAGCTCGGGCGAGGGATGAGGTTCAAGTAGTGAGTGCAAGTCTTTCGCTCATGCCACCTTGAGATAAGAGGCCCTCATGGCTCGAGGGATAGGAGCCCCCAAGGAAAGCGCTACAGCCTTGAGCATCTCGAGCTCGCGGGGATGAGATTGGCCGTCAAACAGAATACATTCCGAGATCCAGCCCAAAAGTGACTCCTTCATATTCATGGGGAGCCCCTGCAGAGAATCCAAAGCTCCTTCCAGATCTCGAATCTGGTGGGCCTGCCAATTCATCAGGTCGCTGACTTTGGATCCTAATTTTTGCTCAAACTGCGCGGCTAAGGCGCGGCGCGAAGCCTCATCGGCTCCCCCCATATGAACAAACCCTGAGAGCAACTGAAGAATCGCTTTTTGAGCTTCTGTCTTTGAAGGGGCTTTGCGTGGTGGCTTATGCGCGCCTCCCGTCAAATGAGTCTTTAGAATCCTGATCAAGGCATATTCATAAATCGCCAGATCGCCATCAGCTCCAACGAGATCATCGAGCAAAACAAAAAACTGCTGCCTCTGAGCCTCCGACATCCGCCGTAATGTCGGCATTGCGATCTCAATGAGCGGAAGTCGTAGCGCTTCTCGATGCACTCCCACATCCATTTTTACTTTCTGAGCCATCGCAAAGAGGGGTTTTTGATTGCGTTGAGAAAACATCTGCTCTTGATTCTTAAAAGTCTCAGGATCATCGCTCAAAAACAGAGCATAAATAACGGCGCGGACACTATAGACTTCTTGTAGAGCCAAGCGCGGCGTTTGCGCCAAAAGACCAAGCAGATCCTGCGGGCTCGCCAGCTGCGAAACGCTCAAACTCTGAAGTTGATCGAGCCCAGCGGATTGCAAGCGCGCCTGACTCATCGCTTCCGTGCGCTCAGCTTTGACAGGAAAGTTGCCCGGCAAGTTTTGGATTCGTCGAACACGCTCCTCAAGTGGAGGATGTGTGGCCGTTAATCCAAAAAATCCAGAAGTCACGGTGGGCGAAAAAAATATATGTTGAAACTCCGCTGCCCACGTTGCGCCTTCAAAGCTTCGTGATGTTTGTCCCATGATTTTTTTGAGTGCGCCCGCAAGCCCATCAGGATTGCGCGTAAACTGCACTGCCGAAGCGTCCGCCAGATACTCTCTCTGGCGACTCATCGCCGCTTGAATGAGTTTTCCAAAAAAAGTTCCTACGGATCCGATCACAAAAAGACCCAGTCCAAAAAGGACAAGGCCACCACCCCTGCGCCGGCGACCCGAACCCCAGGATGGGTCTCTGCGTCCGGAGCCTCTGAGGAGCAATCGTCCGATGGTCGAGATCGCCATGATCCCATGGAGACACGCATGAATCATGGTGTTCAAGCGCATATCTCCATTCAAAATATGACTAAACTCATGACCTACGACTCCCTGAAGCTCATCTCGACTGAGTAGCTTGATCGTGCCTGCGGTCACGCCGATCGCGGCGTCCTCCCGTTTGAGGCCCACAGCAAAGGCGTTGATCGCCTGATCTTCAAAGACAAAAACTTCGGGCATAGGAACACCAGAAGCAATACTCATTTCTTCCACAATATTGAGGAGTCGGCGTTCATCGAGATCAGTTGTGCTCGGATCAATATTTCTTCCCCCCAGTTCGAGAGCGACAGAAACGCCTCCACGCTGACTCAGCACCAAGTACCTAAATCCACTCACCCCGAGAATAAATGCGACGACACCAATCGAGATCCAAAAATGAGTCACCAGATGCTCTTCACTAAAGATCTGCGCTGTATTCCAATGCCAAATCTGTAGTCCCACGCAAAGATTGGTCAGAAGGACGAGGGCCAGAATCGCAAGCCCAAACAAAAAAATCAGGGTCGTGGTGTTACGACGAGCTCGAATTTGATGATCAAAAAACTTCATGCCTATCCAAAGGAGACTTTGGGAGCCTGACGTTCTGTTTCTTGAGTGACCTCAAAGAGCTGCGCTCCCTGAAAGTTAAGGGGCTGAGCAATGAGGACATTCGGAAAGACCTCGCGAGCTGTATTGTACTCGAGTACCGAGTCATTATAGGCCTGACGCGCAAACGAGATTTTGTTTTCTGTCGATGTCAGTTCTTCCATCAACTGACTCATCGTTTGATTGGCCTTGAGTTCGGGGTACTGCTCCGCCACCACCATCAAGCGACCAAGAGCACCCATCAGTTGTCCTTCGGCCTGCATGACCTGCGCAATATTTGTCGCTTGTTCGGGAGCCTGAGACGCTCGGCTTGTTGCTGTCATTGCTTGATTGCGAGCCGCAATCACCGCCTCGAGAGTTTCGCGTTCATGTTTCAGGTAAGCCTTTGAGGTCTCCACCATATTGGGAATCAAATCATGACGCCGCTTGAGCTGCACATCGATTTGAGCCCACGCGTTTTTGAACCTGTTTCTCAGCGTAATAAGTCGATTGTAAATTCCAACGCCCCACATAATGACAATGAGAGCGACAAACAAAATGATTCCAAAAAATCCCAGTAATGCTGTGAGTGCCATAAGCGGTCCCCCTAAGATCAATAGTATGAGGGACGGCTCGCAAAAATTCTAGCCCGTCTTTGGGCTAGCAACCGTTAGAAAAAGCAGCGATGTAGTCCAAAAGATCATCTACATCCACAGCACTGTCTTCATTGATATCCGCGAGCACCGCCCCATTCTCGAACCCAGAGAGAAATAAGAGCAAGTCATCTACATCGACCGCCTGATCCGCATTGAGATCTGCAGGGCAGGCCTCCGCGCAAACAATCGCAGAAATCTTGAGATCATCGAATCCTGACTCCGATGGATAGTCGATATAGGGAGTGGAGTGCCTCATACGAATCGCAATTGAGTCGCTGGGAGTGCTGGTTGGGAGCACGAGATGCTCTCTCTCAAGCCAAAGAACGTCAGCAGTATCGTGAAGAACCTCAAAGTTTCGCCAAGTCACTCCGCCGTCTCTCGAGTACGAGGCCAGCAAGGAGTTGGTACCCATATAATTGGGGTTGGGTCCATTGGCCGAAACATAGGAGACCAAAACCGCATCCGAAACAGGCACGCTATAGACTGGAGAATACAAACTCACCAAAGATCCCGAGTGCGGAACAAAGCTGTCGGCAACAACAGTCCCTGTATACCAAGCCATCGTCTGCCCAAAAAAGTCCTGCCAAATATAGTCATCTGATGCCCGAGTGCGCATCGACCAGAGCGCCGGAGGCTCGGACCACCACCCCTGACTTTCTGTGGAGTTTTCAAAAGAATTTTCGGCAACATCAATTTTTTGGCCCGCAACAATAGCTTTGTAAGGTTGAGTTCGCTTAAAAAACGTCTGAGCGCTGTAAGCATTCTCGATCGCCCTAAAAAAATAATCTACTTCGTCGAGACAGTTCATCGAGGGAAGATCGACAAAATAAGAATTTGAACCGGTAGATTGCGCCGTGATCACCGTCCACGCTCCGTCGTTGAGGCGATACCAAAAGTCTACTCGCTCCGGACTCAAATGATCAGGGAGTGGCAAAATACTGGCCGAAACCCTGTTGGTCACGCCGGGCCTCAGGAGTTCAACCTGCGACTTCGAATTAATCGCCAACTCAATGGTGTAAGCACTTGGTTCGGGACACCGAATCCCACGACTCAAAAATCCTGCACAGATCTGATCAAAGTGAGGTGTTCCGTTTGAGAGATTGGCATCATCATCGTCAACAGTAAGCACCTCGACGGCGGTATCTGGATGAGCGGCGTTAAACAAAAGCCCCCCTTGAGTCACAAGCGACCAATCCATATGCAGCTGGCGGATTTTTTCGAGACCCAAGACAGAGCCATACTTTGCCACAAACTGATTGCGCATCTCCCACCATACGCCCCCCAAAACCATGCCACAGTGATGGATCTCTCCCTGACAAGGAAAGTTCACGCGCGTTGTCGTATAATCCCTGACAGGAGAGCGCCCGATATAAAATCCGCGTCCCATGACGGGATCATCCTGTAGTAGGAGTGCCAGCGAATCTGCGTAACCCTCGCCAAAAGCATTTTGTCCAAGGTTGAGGTTCTGAACAACATTGTGACCATACTCATGAACGATAATATTGCTGAACGCGGAGTTTGCGCATCGAAACGTCGGCGAATAATCTTTCTCTCTAAAAAAATAAATCGACCGCGCGTAGTAATACGCATTACAAGCCTGGTCCATATTGACGGTAGTTGGTAGCGGTGTATCCAAATCAGGGAGACCTGTAGGAATATAGCGCCGAATATAATCATGTGATCGTTTGACCCAGTTAAATGCATTGAGCTGAGCCGTGCCAAACTCTGTCGGCTGCGGATTTTGATTAAAAACAAAGAGCGGTGGCTCGTTAAGATTGAGCATCAAAGTTTGAGGCGTCAAAATAGGGCCCCCTACATCAATGATGCTCGCCCACTGCCCTACCAAATCTGCAGTCACCTGCGATGCAAGAGCGCTGATATTCGAAAACACAAACGTCCCGCTCGAGTCGCTCCAAACACTCTGCTGTGTTCCAGGACCCGTCGCCGTCACTCGCATGCCCTCAAGAGGAAGCAACATCGGAGGGTTACTTGCCGTACCCGCATCGAGCCCGGGCGTTACAAAACCCTCGATTTTGCCTTCGACATCAACGTGATGCACTTCGTCCTGAACTTGCAAAACTTTTCCAGAAATCCCGTCCACATAAAACGCCAATCCGGCAAACTGAGGTTGGGGCGCAGTGCCGCCCTCAACCTTCTCACCACTCAACGGAAGTGCTGACGAAAACTCAACTCCTGTCGCACGTACCTTCCAAACGAGTGCCGGTGCAAAAAGTGTTCGCCCTCCCTCACCTCGCGCTATCACAAGATTTGGTTTGGCAGACCAATCAGTCAAAAAATCGTAGCCTGGGTGCCTCTGAGCAAACTGAATCGCTCTGGCTTCAGAAATTATCCGCCGACCGTGCTTCATGTTTTCTGGGAGTGCCACAAGCCGTGGGCTCGAGAGCACCACAGGATGATTGATTCCGTTATGAAGGCCCCTCTGAACAGTAATCTTGAGACTCCCGTATTCAACAGGCACGACTCTTCCTTGATACAAAAAAGATTGTTCATAGATATAGACATCAAGTCGCTCATCCTTGGTTGTGCGCACCTCTTTGAGAGACAAACTGCCTCCGAATTTTTGAATTGCCTGATCGACTTGCGGTTGCAAAAACCCAGAACCAATAACAAACGATAAAATAGAGTGCAGCATTTCCCCTCCTCAAGGCCGACAAACAAAAAATATTTGCCGCTTCAAAATTATTGGGCTCGCTCAAATTGGGGTCAACGAGTTGTTGCGCACTGCGTTATATCTTGAAGACTCATTGTCTTCGGGAGGTTTTGTTTGCGCACAATGCGCACTCTTTAAAACCTTACACACTCCTCAAAATTTTTGATGTATGAGGGGTGCGAGGTTTTATGAAAAAAATTATTTTTTCCTTCGCATTATATTTTTCAATTTTTGGGTCATTGCTTTCGCAAGAGCAGTCCGACTCGAGCAATCAGATAGTCGTGATCGATTCTACCTTTGATGATATTCATACCGTGGCCGATCTTCAAAAATTCATAGAGCAGTTTCCTATCACTGATCCTAGCCTTGCCCAGCAGATCAGTGATCAATTGGAAGAGCGGTTTGTGAACACGCGTTTTGCTGGGGCCCTCAAAGATATTGAGGCCCCCGCATCTAAAAGGGATCCTGTTTCTGTTCGTCTCTCACACTATCGATCGAATGCCGTAGACGCCCTCATTAAAAGTCTACGATTGGAGCCCCCCACAAGCGAGGCGTTGACCTCTGAGCAGCGGGCAGAAGTTCGTCGGGCCTATCGCCGAGAGATTCTTGAGTGGTCAGCCCTGCTTTCGTCGAAGAAAGAAGATTATTGGAAGAGGCTCCTTAAAGCCAGACAGATAGCCGATCAGGCCCAAAGCGTTTTAATACAAAACAGGCAACTGAGAGATCTCTCAGCGAATCCCAGTGCGTTTTTGGTGCCTGAAATGAAAATGCATAGTTCATCTGCGATTGTGCAACAACTCCTTGCGGAGTACTACGAGCGACTCTCTCGTGGCGCAGAATCGTTTCCAAACCAAATCGAGTTATCCTTACTCGAGAGCGCGATAAATGGTTACGCTCTCAAGTCGCGAATTCCCAATGCGATATTGAGCGCCATGGCAAAAAAGGCGCGTAGTAGTGATCAGCTCAAGATCCTCCTGTCTGCCCCACTCCTCAGGTGGTCGGTGGAATCAGAACCTGCTGATCCCTATGTTTCGAGAATTTTCTTGTTTGATCTCGGCAATGCCTTTTTGACAGAGGCTTCGAACACTCTCCTGACGAGTGAGGCTGTCCTTGATTTGAGAGAAGAGTTTATAGTCTATATCAAAACTCGAAAAGACCCGCTCCTCGATCGCATGGTGCAAATTGACCTTCACTCGAGCGATAACTACAGAGAGATTGATTCAATGATTATCTCTGTTAGGACAAAAAATCTGCCTGTCGAATATGCAAAGGCAGTCAGGGATTTTTTTCACGCCGAACAATCCAAGTCCCCAGGGAAGAGACCCATGATGCAAGAAGTCTTTAGGTTTGCCCTTGGCGCATCAACGACGCCCTCTAATATTGACGAAGCGAAAGAGCATCTCAAGGCATTGGGTTCAAAATTGGCTTTGGGAGAAAGCGATGCGCTCCATTACAAGCTTTACTACGAGTACTTTAAATTTCTTCTTTCTAAGTTTTCTTGGGTCAACGATCGAATCACTTTGTTGAATGCAGAACTTTACCTCCCCACTCACGCTTGGCAAAGAGAGGCGATTTTGATTTACGAAGATCGAGTCGCCGAGGGCCTGAACACATTCGAAAGCTTTTTGCAGATGACCTCAAACACCTCACTCTCCATGCGTGAGAAGTTTGGCATCTGGGTTCGGGGGAGTACGAAGCGCAAACACGTTGTTGAGACTTCTTTTTTACAGACAGCTGTGCTCAATGCTTATCTCGACATAGAAAAATCGATGGACAATACACAGCTGTCTCCATCAAGCCCTCGCGTTGCGGACTATGTTGCTCCTATACTGAGTCGATTTACGCGCCGGTTGTCGACCAAGGGCATGTTTGTTCAGTTTTACGCAGACCTCGTCAATGAGACCGCTATCGGTTCGGACCGGTATGAAGATGTCACAAGAATGCTCATTCTGCGGCATCTCGATGTTTACGCGCGGCAGTTGGGTTTCTTGACCATCGATAGTTGGCTGAGCCTTTATGAGATATTGGGGCGACTTTCACCAGCCAACACATCGGTAATTCTCCCTAAAGTACTGGAGTACGCCTTGGCGAGCCTGAAAGCCTCTCACAAAGATTTAGGAACAGGAATGCAGGCTCAACTTTTGAGCATGAGTTTTGAGCGCTTCCTCAAAGACCTGCCACCACTGCAGACCTTTGGACCGAACGATTTTTATGAGCAGAGAAGACGCGAAAGAGAGGCAGATCTCATTGCTCAATTTATGAAGGATCATGGCCTTGAAATCGATCACTCTCTGATCCCGCGCATCGTAGGGAGTAAATTGCTCAAGTCTCATCTGGTCGAAGTAACCAGCATCGAAAGAAACGTGGACGCTGAGAGTGGCAAGACATCAAAACGCTTGTCCGTGAAATTGACCAAAAGAAGTTTGAGCGATCGCTGCTTGAGGTTCTTTCAAGCTTTTGCAAAGCAAAATTGAGTTTAAAGAGTTGGATTGAGTCAATACTGGCGGAGAGAGAGGGATTTGAACCCTCGATACCCTTGCGGGTATACCAGTTTTCGAGACTGGCGGTTTCAACCACTCACCCATCTCTCCATCGGGAACCTCGATCGCAAAGCAGCATTCTACACTGCAGGGCGGCAATCAAGAAACAAGTTACAATTTAAGAGTCATGAGCCTCAAGGGCATTAAAGTTCTCGTTGTCGATGATGAGCCGGACCTCCGCGACATTATTAGCTCAGAGCTTGCAGACAAAGGAGCTCAAGTTTACTGCGCCTCAAGCGGCCAAGAGGGAATCGCAGTCTACGAAAGGGAGCTTCCCCTCATTGTTTTGAGCGATGTGCGCATGCCCGGAAGTGATGGAATCGAGCTTCTCAAACATATTCGAGGACTGAGATCCGAAGGCTACTTTGCATTCATGACCGCCTTTGCAGACCTCAGCGAAGCCCACGCACTGGAACTAGGTGCTCACGCACTCTTTAATAAGCCCTTCAAATTTGAAAGTGTCTTTGCATTTATGGAGCGCTGCGCACGAAACGAGATTGCGAGATCTCCTCGTATCCATGCGCGCGTAAAATGCTTTTTGCGAGTCAGCACCAAATCCGCCGAAAGCGCCGGAGTGCAAGAAGTCAGCACTCACACACTCAACCTCAGTGATGGTGGGATGTTTGTCCAAATCCCCGCCTACCCCATGCCCAACGTACAAGAGGAAGTTGAATTTAGGATTCTCAAACAAGGTGGTCTTGAACGAGAAATCGCTGGACGAGGAATTTGTCGCTGGAAGCGTGAAGAGGGCAGCGTCGAAACCCCTCGCGGATTTGGAATGCAGTTTAAAAACCTCTCCGCCGAAGACGTCCGCGATATTCAAACGCTTGTCAAAAAAATTACAGGCTAATCAGAAAAAATGGCGCACCCGGAACGATTCGAACGTCCGACCCCATGCTTCGTAGGCATGTGCTCTATCCAGCTGAGCTACGGGTGCACTTATGTAAAAGACTGCCACTTTTATAAACGATCAAACCTACGAATCCATCATTTCTTTTGGGATTCGTTCTCATAGATCCTAAGCGCTCTCTCAAAGCCAATCCTTGCCTCGGCCGTCGCCCAATTGAGGGGTGTAAATTTACTCGCCACCCAGGCCGTCTCGATTCGGCCATCTTTTTCGTAAATCCGGGCCGGAATCCAGGCTTCTGCAAACTTCCAGGGGTTTACCGCTAGCCCGTCCAAAGCGAGGGGTCCGGTACCCGTGCGCGGATTGACCCCCGTCACAAGCCCCAACGATCTCCAGGTCACTTCCATAAGGCGGCCCTCATACTCCGCACGATATGGGGAGTCCGCAAACAACTCCATGATTCGGGGCAGTGCTTGCATCTCGATCAAATCTGCCAGCGACCACTGAGCTTCGTACTGCGATCCATAAATCTCCCGCATGCTTTCGGAGTTTTTTTCCCAAAACGCCTGATGAATCTGCTTCAAGTAAACAGGGCCTTTCGCTCCACGATTTCGTTCGAGTTCGATGGGGAGACTCTCATCGGGAGGAAAAAACTGACCCAATGTCAGATACACATCGCCCTCATATCGGATCACGCCCGCTGCACGCCTCAATTGATCAAGATGCTTCAAAATCGATCGATAATTATCTTCGGATAAAAAGCTCGGCATATACCAAAGCAAATGTGCGAGAGCTGCGTCCGAATATCGCTTAGCCTGATTGGCTTTGTCATCGTAGCGATCCGGGACCTCCCCTCGCTCAATTTGATCGAGGACAATTTTTTCGCCCGCACGAATCGCGTTTTCGATCGCCTCTTTTTTTAAATTTTCGGCCAAAATGCTTCTCAGTCCTGGTCTCGCAAAAATCGGATTGGAGGCCACATCATTCACGACTTCCGTATAGACGGCGCTATCGACAAACTTTCTGAGTGCTGTGGCATAGAGTCCAATCGATGACGTCCGTCGGCCATTGGCTTCTTCCCACGCACCCGCATCAAACTTTTCCCAGTACTGTGTTCGTAAAGCATAAGCCGTCGCCATCGCAAAGTAAGCTCTCTGATCTGGTTCCAAGTCTTGCCATTTGAGAATCCCTTCATCCAAAGCGCGCAGGCCCTCAAGCATCACCAGAGCGAGCCCATCGTTTTGCTTCATATTCCATCGCTCGGGTTTGACGGATGGATCTTTGAGTTGAGCGACCAAAAACCGAATGTGAGGAACAAACATCGTGCTCTCAAATGGCAGCCCCTCAAACAATGGATTCCAATTGGCTTTGACGATCTGCTCAATTTTTTCTGAACTCTCGCGATGAATATCCGTTTGCAAAATATTGAGGCCAAAGAGCTCGACGTTGAGGGGGTTCATCATGATTTTAAGAAGTCTTGAGATGGCGCGCTTGCGAGGCTCGGGCTCGAGTGACGCAATGACCCTCGCTGTATCTCGAGCCCAGATCGCGCGCGAATAAGTCCCCCGACTATCCGCCGCAACGACATAGCCTTCTTCGCTCACTTTGATGTCAAAACTGCCCTCCGCTTGCAGCCGCCTCACTCCTTCGATGAGTCCCCCAACAGTTTGATTCTTACGAAGGACCTGCGCGAGATCTCGATTAAAGAACAAGACATCTTTGCCAGTTGGAGATTTCAAAAATTCGGGCTGCATGAGTTGGTGATCGAGCCGAAGAGCACTCAAAAATCGGCTACAAAGTGATTGAGGCTCTGCGGAGAGAGACTCCATCGACAGCAATGTCGTACAGAGCAAAATTCGCCAAAAACTAAACGGAGATCCTCCCTCAAACCCCACGATTTGAGAGTTACCAGAGGAGCAGGTCTGAATCTATCGATTTGAAGAGTCACGAATGAACTCTTTAATGGGTTTGCCCCCCACAAAAAGCTCGCCCCCGTACTGCGCCGCTACAGCCTCATTCCATCTCTCAAAGGCTTCACTCCCTTGATTAAACAAATGAGGAAATGGCCACTCAATCTGAATGGAGAGCAAGTCCGGACCCCCTCCAACAAATTTGCCGACGGCAAAGAGTGTCTGGCCATTGGATACGACGGGTGTCAAAACTCCGATCGGCTGCCCCTGAGGATTCATCACAAAAGGAAACATCTCAAGCGCGTCTGCTCCAAAAGAGTCGACAAGCTTTGCAAACGGAATCTGAAAATGCCTTCCAAAGTTGAAGTGTGACCGAGTCACAGAATCAACATCCGAAAAGTCAGAGGGCTTGATGATCTGATTCCATTCTGGATTGGATGATTGCAAGGCCGTCTTTGCAAAAGCCGAAAACTTTTCTGCATACTGGCGATGAAACGCCGCAAAATTCTCTAGGCGATTTTTTGCCCCCACCTGACAAATACTCAATTGCTCTCCTCCTTGCGGGAACAATCCCGCACAGGCCGCCTGACTCAAGGCTTCTTGAGTCTCCGGCTTGGCGTATTCTTTGGCCGGGATGTTGGGGAGATTGAACAAGTGTTGGACTTCGCCATTCGGGCCTGTGGTTTTGCGATGCAGCCAGGGCATATTAGCCACAGGACTCGCTTGCTCCAAAAACTGCATGCGGGCTTCTTCCATAATGCCGGTGACTTGCTTGAGGTTTTGATCCTGAGCGATGGCGTCCAAAATCTTTTGGTGATCCTTGAGTTCGGGTCGCGAGGATGCGGCTTTTTGAATACAGGTCCACTGCGTATCCGTCAGAGAGACAACCATCAAAAAAAGGGGGCCGATCACGACCCCCTTTTTGATGCAATAATTATGCTGCCGAGAGAGCCTCTTTAGAGGGCTCTAGGCCACTAAGTCCGCAGAAAGTTTAGGCAATCGCCTTGAGCGCTGCGAGGACTTCTTCGGTGTGACCGTCGACATTCACTTTACGAAACACAGTTGCAATTTTGCCTTCTCTATCAATGATGAAGGTCGATCGCTGAATTCCCCAGCTGATATTGCCGTACATGTTTTTTTGCACATATACGCCGTAGGCTTGAGCCACAGATTTATCCAAATCGCTGAGAAGCTGAAAATTGAGTCCGTATTTTTCGATAAACTTTTGGTGACTCGCTTGATCGTCAAAACTCACACCCAAAATCGTCGCATCTGTTGTATCGATGTGACCGATGTTGTCTCTAAAGCTGCAGGCTTCTTTGGTGCATCCCGGCGTATCGTCCTTGGGATAAAAATAAAGAACAATCTTGCGACCCGAAAACTGCGACAACGTCACAGGCTGGCCGGACTGATTGTTCAACGTAAAATTTGGAGCCGCCTCACCCACTTGGAGCTCAACTGACTTGACCGCTAAAGGAGCTGTTGTCGCGAGCGCCACGGGAGCCTTTTTTGTCTGCTTCTTTGTGATTTTTTTGGCAGTCGTCTTTTTGACCGCTTTCTTTGCGGTCTTTTTGATCGCTTTTTTGGCCTTAGCTTTGCGCTTGGGCAATTTGGTCTTTTTTCGAGCGGCTATCTTGGTTTTTGTTTTTGTCTTGGTGCGTTTTGCGGATTTCGCCATAGTGATCTCTCCAAATGAAAAATGAATTTTCACATTCTTGGTCCTGGAGTCGGATTCAGATTATTGGTCCGGATGCCTCCGACTTTGCTCACCGAATGTTTAGTAGAAACATTAAGTCCCTTTCGGTCGGAGAAGCAAGGCTCTCCCTCTTTCTTTCGGCCGAAGCTCAAGCCCAAAACTTTTTTTGGGTCGCCAAACGCCCTGACGGACTCGAGATCGTATTGCGACAATGTGATGCTGAATCCTTTCGCACGAACGTCGAAAAATTCCATTTTGCCGAGAAGTTCTCCGTTTTGCCTGCAGAACCTATCAAAGGATATTGGACCCCCTCCCCAAACAGCGCCACTTCTGGCGAAGGGAACCTCCTCGCTCAAGGCCTCCGCGGATTTTGGCGCAATACTCTCTTCGAATTTGAGTTTTCACCGCCCTCAAAGCAGGGGGACGAAACCCTCTGGACTCAGCATCGGATCCAAAATCTTATTCCGTCAGCTCCCGAGGATTTTACTGATAAAACTCTGATTTTTGATGTGGGGATAGAGGATCTCTGTGACCACAACAAAGGATGTTACATTGGCCAAGAAGTCGTGGAGAGACTCCGCACTCGTGCAGGGCACGGACCGCGCAAGCTCGTGGCCATGGAATGGAATGGGCGCGCAAATGCTGGAGATCAGCTGCTCGAGCAAAGCACACAAGAAGTCGTTGGAGTCACGACCGGCACCCAGTTTGTTTTCAATTCCAAAGTACTAAGTCTGGCGATTGTGAAGCACTCGCTGAGCGCGAGCCCCGATCAAAAATTTTGTCTGAAATCAAATCCGCAGGTCGCGGGTCAGATCTATCGCTAAAGACAGAGAAAAAAGGGGGGCAGGTGCTGTACGTTTAAGGGGATTCTCTAAAGTAGGGGGTATGCTTTAAAGACACGCACAAACGACCGTACCCCTTCCCTCTTATTACCTGTCTCAGCCCTTGAAGTTGCAAAAGGCGTGCCCTCAGGGCCCTCTCGCTAGCGAGCCCAAACCACTCTCAACTTTTGTTGTCATTGAGGTTTTGAAGTGGGCAAAAACCGAGCATTTTCACGATTTTTTGGCGGATTGCGCCAAAAACAGGCGAGTCAAAAAAGGTAGCCAGGAGGGGCCACGTCGACAGAAGACACCACGTACCGTTGCTTCCTTCCGGACCTGGCGGGGTTAGCGGGCTTGCTCCGAGTGACCTCCCGGCCACCAGGACTAAAGACCTATCGGTAAACGGCCGCTACATCAAGTCGCCATCAATCTGAACTTGCGAAGTGCGGCCCCCTATCGGCTAGATTGGGGCCCAGAAGGAGAGCCAATTTTATGGTTATGCTTATCAGTACTCTTGTTGCAAATTTGTTTGTGTCTCAAGTGTCGCCCGAGGGAGCCAAAGGCCTTAAGGACACTGGTATTTTGAGTTTTGAGTTTCATTCTGGATTTACCCTGCCCTCCCATCAACAAAGTCGAAGATGTTGGCTGGGATATGTGTCGTCAGATGCTGACGCCGACAAAAAGTTTTATTTTGTCGAAGATTCTCGAGAGATCGCTGGAGTCACAGTGACCAAACGCAGCCGAATTGACATCACTGCCAGCGTCTATGAGAAAATCAATGAGGCGTTTTTGGGTGAGGTCGTCATTAAAGAAATTGCTATAGATGGCGGCCAGCATACTTGGACTGCAATTCGAAAGAACAAAGACTCGGGCCAGCCCGAAAAGGTCGTTCTGAGGGCCGAAGGCAACAACCTTACCGAGAACCGCTCTGACGCCGCAGCCAGCCTTGTATTGTTGATAGATTCTATCTGCCCTCAATGATCAATACTTGCAGAAGTCAGTGATTGATCCCCGAACGCGCCTCTGATTGATTGAGGGCGTTCGGCAATCCTACTTCGCGGAGAGATGGGTGAGTGGCCGAAACCAGCAGATTGCTAATCTGTCATACGGGTCAAACCGTATCGAGGGTTCGAATCCCTCTCTCTCCGCCACTTTGAATTTTCCTTCATGCGTGCAAGTCTCGCGAATGGTTTTTTCTATTGATACTCAAAAGTCTTCCGAAACATTGCACGCATCGCCTGCGGACTCAAACTGCGCCCAAATCTTTTCTTCAGATATATAAGTTTTCTTTTCGTGAATTTTTCTGGAATCCGCGCATCGATATAAATGATAAATCTTCGCCTCACCCGTTGCGACATTGATGTCACGTTTTGTCTATGACTTTTAACGAGTAAATTCTGAGCTTCTCAGTTAAATCATAAGGAAATTTCATAGCTTAATAGGTTAGTAATTGTTGCCCAAGAACAGCATGAAAATTGCTAATACTTGGGTAAGGACTCGAATATACGGAGATAAAATTTAAAACGATCGATTAGAAAATCAAGCCCCTGGAGAATCTTCTATGAAACAACAACAAAAGAATCAATGGAGCCGCTGGTTTTGGAAGGTAATACCTTCGCTCTATATTACAATTTTTACCTCGAATGTTTTCGCCCAGACAAATCCCGCTTGTCCCGCTCCGCGAGATTCTTCTGATGGAGTGAAGATTGAGGTTTTGACCCAGGAAGCGGCGAAATCTAAAGGTGAGTTTGAGGACGCCGGAACTATTACAACGAAAAAATATCTCGAAGAGTTGAGAAAGCTCGTCATTCTTATTTCGACTAAACAAGACGCCATCAAAAAAATTCGGGATCAGCTTGATCTGGATGAAATTTCTCTCAAAGCTTTGGATCAACAAATTCAGGATCAACTGACGGCTGTGGTGGGAGCCCAAAAAGCTGCCGATCTTTCTGAACAGTGGAATCAGGGAGCGACGGACGAAGAGCGCGCGAAGATCATTCGAGAGTTTTCTGGTTCGCGTGGTACTTATCAAAATCTGATGCTCTCTCTCGCCAAGAAAAGTGGTGTGAGCGACGATGATTTGAAGAAAGTGAAAGATATTTCGATGGATTTCGCTTCCGTGAGTGCTGGGGAATTCCGAATGGGAAGCTCTGTTGGTTCAAAAGGTGAACCCGCTGAAGAAGGAAGACATTTGAATGAAGCGCCACGAATGGTCAAAATCACAAAGCCTTATGAAGTTGGTAAGACCGAGTTTACGCAATTTCAATATCTCACGCTTATGGGAACCGTTCCTGACGATTTCAAAAAATATTACCAAGCCGATAGAAGCGCTGCCGACTATATGGAAGTCAATGGTGTTCAGATCAACGCCAATCGATCGATGGTTTATGTTTCTTGGAATGATGCTCAAGAAATCGTTCGAAGATTGAGTGAACAAGATTCAAAGTATACCTATCGTCTACCGACGGAAGCGGAGTGGGAATATGCCGCAAGAGCGGGAACGACCACTGCTTATTCTTTTGGAAATAGTAAGGCGAATTTAGAAGAATACGCTGTTTTCAACACCAGTTCGACAGCTCAAGTGGCAAGCAAAAAACCCAATTCACTTGGACTCTATGATGTTCACGGTAACGTTTGGGAATGGTGTAAGGATGGTTATTGCAGCGCTCCAAAAGGCTATGAAGACCCAACAGGGGATGATTCTAGCTCGTACCGCGTGCTTCGCGGCGGTTCCTGGTTCAACGTCAACCCGCGGTTCTTGCGCTCTGCCGATCGTTACTTCGACATCCCTGGCGGCCGTCTCGGCAATGTGGGGTTCCGCTTAGTGAGGACAGCCAAGTAACACTTGGCTATACCCCTTCGATTTTCTCTTACATTCAGCTCTGCGTCGGGAGACTTCGACGATTCACTGATTCAAGATTTTATTAAGGACAAAGAAGTTATCTCGATTCGTGACTATCTTTCTGTTCGAAATGAGCCGCCTTATCTTGCGGCCGTCATCAAATACTTTCCTTACCGGCAGGAAATAGTTGCAGAGAGTTTTACCTAAAATGCCACGCTAGCAATTCGTACCGAGCCTTGCCTGTGGAACTTCGCCAAACGTCGTCGCAGTACTGGCATTATCCGTAGAGATACAAAACAAGTATACCGTTGGCAGGACGCTACTAGCGTTAAAATAGAGTATGCCACTAGTGATCGGTGTAACGCCTCCTGCACCCATATTACCAACAGATATCGTTGAGAAAAGTATGCCAGTGGCGTTATTAGATGGGTCAACCGACAGGCCGCCTCCTAAGGCGCCTAAACCAGCTGATAAAGAAACAGGCGATCCATCTGTCAATTCGGCGCCACAAATCCAGATCGTAGAATTTGCACCTGAGGATGTATTTACGATGCGAAGCTGGGCATTTGTCGTATCACAGCCCGTCCCAGTCCCAATCTGCCGAATCCACACAGAGCTTGTGGCGCTACCTGTTACTCCGGCGTATCCGAGAGGGTTACCCCCTAATCGATTTATTTTGGCGAAAGCTTCAGAACCCGCGTCTCCATAGCATCCACTTGCTGAATCTATATCTCCAGTTTGACACGCCGCTGTCCAATCCGTCGCTGTAAGCGTTGTCGCCGCTGTAATTTGAGATGTAGTCTGAGTCGCAATTTCATCTGACGTTGGGGAGATAATCGTTGTACTCGATTCGTCACCGCACGCCACCAGCAGCAGGAGCATCCCAGGCGTCAAAATCCGGCAAATTGATCTACAAGCTCGCGAATTATACATTTATTTTCCCTACCTCTTCATTTTTTATAACGGGTACGATTTTATAGTAGGCGCAATTTATCTGACCAGATCTATTTTTGTTGAAAGGATCAAGATCCAGCTAGTGGTAGTAACTCATTGATTCATACTCTTGTCGAACTGCGGAAACATCAATGTCTGCTGGAAGCTCTCCCATATCACCAACAACAAAGCGGCGTTCATTAAAGCCCCCCATCCGAGCGAAAAAGTTTTTACGAGAAAGGGGCATGGGCGCCTCGTGAATCGGAAAAAACGTCGCGCTATAAAACATCTTTTGGGCTGCTAAACTCAATTTGTTTGATTTCCTTTGAAGCCTCAACAAAAATATCAATCGCGCTCTCACTCTCTTCGCAAGCTCACTCAGCACTTCTCTCTTTGCTTCGATCGTCTCAGCATCCATAAATGCCTGTTCTAGACTGTAAAGTTGGTCTTGGTCGGCTTTGTTTATGACTCTGTTATGAGCCTTGTCGTGATTTCTAAACTGCCTTCGAGTCATTGTGCGTTGGTCCGCGTACAAAAGAGATTCGCTTGTGACAAACCCCTCGTACAAAACAGGTAGCGCACGAACCCAGTAAAAATCCTCAAATGTCAATTCTCCCGGTACAATGAACGTCAGATTAAATGGCGAAAAGTAAGATGCCTTCCCAGAAAGTACAGTGTGCAACTTGTCTACCGATCTCTCCAACTGAGAGAGCAGATCAATGTTCTGAATATTAGCTTCGGCAACCTGGGTCGCGTACTCAAGCAGGTTCTTTCCGCCCCAACTGAGCGGGACCTTGCCGCCTCGAAACACTTGATCTCCCGTTATCCCATCGTAACCCGTCGCCACTAAGATCGAATAAATGTCAGCTGCCGTGGCTCGATCGAGACGAAGTAGACTCTCCATCAGAGTCTGGACGGCATTGAGTTTCTGAAGAATTCGATTGGTAGTATCAACAATCTCTTTCTGATCAATTGCTCGCAGGCCTGGCATCTCATTCTTTAAGCGATTGAGCGCCGTCATTTTGTGTTGATCTTTGAGATCATTCTTTTTTGAGGGAAGAAATTTCGCTTCATAGAAACTCAAATGACCATTTGAAAGCGCCAGTCGAAGCTCGTCAAACGTATCAACCACATCTTTATAAGCCGCAGTTCTGTCGAGAGCATAAGGGTACTCAATTTGATTGAGCTCTGCAGAGCGAATATTGATCGGATCTTGCCAGTACACCTCAAAAACCTTTTGCCAAAACTCAAAAGCTCTAATCGCTACGAGCTCTCGAGGAGAGCGGCTCTCTAGTCGGTCCGACAATTGGCTCAGTATGGCGAAGCAACTTCGTACATTTGTATCGTGAGTAGCTCCAAACGCTGGAAGCGCTAGAAGCGTGGCAATGCTGAAGAAAAAAGGCAGTATTCTTTTCGCCATCGCCTTTCGTAAAGGAGCTCAAGCGATCAATCAAGCAACCGCGATTGTGGGGGGTGGGCAACGATTCAAAATAGAAGACCGAAAGTCTTCATAACATCTTTTAAGCCCGATGGTTCACCCGTGCATTCTATGATGCCTTTGGTAATCAAAACCAAAGCAGGAGTGTTTATGGGTGCATCACTATTGTCCCTACTTATTTTGAGTTTGCCGGTGTCTGAAGGGACGCCATTGAGATCCTCACCAGGTTCTCTGTCAAATTGTGATCATGCGCTGAGACTTCTGGCTGAACATACTCATCTCGCCAAACCCATCGATGGCTTTGTGGCTGCATTTGATCATCTTATCTTTGAGATCCCGCCGAGCAATCTTTGGGATATGCGCATGCAATCAAATGTCACTCCGCGCTGGATCGAAAACAATGCCGAAATGCAAGCGATCTGGGACCTCCTTAAGTCGAGCGCTAAACACACTCTGAGCCCCTGGGATTTGAGGGTCCTCGTGGAAAGCGTTCAAAATCAAATGGATCTTGTTCTCGCCTCGCAACCCCATCTTACAACATTTGCAGCGGAGCGCCCCGTTGGACGTGCGGCGATATCTCCCACAGGCAGCTTTCTTGAATTGTGGCTGATGACCAATCCCAATGGCGCGGGGCTCTCGGTCACCGAGGGCGCCGTTTACGATATTTTTAATCGGCGCGATCTTTCGAACCCCAAACAGATTCAAAAAATTCCTTTTGGCCACCCCGCTGCCGACGCAAATGTTTTACCAGCCTCTCCGAGAATTCTTGTGAGACGAAATTCACCCGTCAGCCTCGACATCGTGTCGGTTCTCGACGGGCGAGTTGAGTCCACCTATTCGCAGAGTCAGTTGGGGATAGATGTTTGGAAGGACTCCGAACTTTCGGAGTCTGGAGAGTTCTTGATTTTCAGAGGACTCGACGACGCGATTCAGAGTGGAGTTCCTGTGCGCGAACACGTACAGCTCATCGACTTTCGCAAACGCAACGTCACTGAACTCGCCAGGTATGTTCACGGTCATGGTCCTGGTCTTTGGTTTTCGTTTTGGAAAAACAGCGTTGTGCGAATTGAGACTCGAGCCGATCAGGGATTTGATATCATATTCTTCTCGCTTTTTCGCAATCAGGAGATCCGTCACCGTATCAAGTCTGCATACTACGGCTCGTTTTCTAATTTTGGAACGGACGAGATTTCAAGACCCGTGTTTGCAGCGATATCGAGCGGATCAAACAAAAAAGTGGTGGATGTTTACCATTTGTCTGCTCAGTTCTCGACGAGCCGGGCATTTATGGAGCCCACGAGCAAGATCACTTTCAGTTCTAATCTTATGAGCGTAGCACTCTCTCGAAACGCTCGCTGGCTTGCCGCCATTGATGAATCTCATCGAGTACATCTCTATGATTTAAAAGGCGGCCGTTTCGTCCCGATTCCCTATATCGAGTCAGTGAGCTCTTTTAGTTTTTCGCCCCGTAGCGATCGACTCCTCCTGGTTGCACGAGGACTTGTGCATATGCTCAACTTAAAATTGCCCCACGACTGATGTCGAGACCGAGCACTTATCCAACCACTTCCGTAGCGGCAGTAGATTTCAGGGACGAAGTAAATCACCAGCATGATCGCAATTTGAAAAATTCCTACCTGTCGCGCAAAGGGCGAACACCTGGCTGATGTTCGCCCTCGAATAAAGTGAGACTACGGCCGAGGAAGCTGGCTGACGATATATTGACCACAACTTACTTCTCTGCCAGCGATGACAAGCGATCCTTTACATCGAATCGATCTCAAAAGTACTTCTCGAATGCGCTCTCGACCTTGAGCAACTCCCATTGGATCGGCGGACGCCTCGACGAGCTCACGGTGATCGTCAGCAGACAGCTTAATGGCGAATCCAAAGTCCTTTAACTCAAGCTCTTGTGCGCCGGAGCTTGAAGTATAAGTCATGGTTCCCGAAGAAAGCATGGCAAAGTCCCAGTTGAGGGCAGAACTGCGCAAGTCCGTCTCTTGATTCTCATGGAATGCGCGCTGCCCATCCACATGTAATCGATATTTGAGATTAAGTGCTCCCGAGACTTGGTCGCTCGGACTGCCGCAAGCGTCGATCTGGTGGGTAATATCCACGCCTGATACGTCAACGGCGATTTGATTCTCGTTCGGTCTTTGGACGCGACTGTTCACTGTCATCGTCAAAGTCCTGCTGCCCGACACATAACAAGAATAATTCTGGGAGACAGTGCGATTGATTGTTTGTGGTTCAGCCGAAACCGTATCTACTTGAGTATTGATCTCTTGACCGAGAGCATCGACGTCTCCCCCAGCGCTCGATGTGTTCAGCAAAAACATCATTGGGGCAAGGTATTGACTGCCATGAGAAATGACCAACTTCTCGCTGGGACTCAGTTCAACGGGTTGAGCTCCTTTGATGCTTTCAAACGCAGAAAATGGAAGAATTTGAAATTGGCTGTTGTCACTGTTCTCACCACAGGCAACCAATGCCATGCTGAGAGCGACAAGACTGAGGTGATTTGAGGGGATGAATTTCATTTGATAACTCCTTATGGGTTGTTTTTGAAGCAAGCGTTCCTGCTCACCACTGAACCCAGAATACCGACTCAATCGCGATAGCGTGGCTATTGTGTTGTTACGGAGTGACTCAAAATTGATGATTGCGGCCCAAATCGGGCAGATTAAGCCTTAAAACCAATCCGTGGCGGTTTATATTTTTATTACTCAGAAACTTTGTAGGTGCAGAGGAGCGCTTAAAACAGAATATTAAATGTGACAAACGGAATCCCCAGCGGGGCAAACTTCATCAGGTCCCCCATGTCGTCGTGAATGGGCAAAACAAATCCAATATCACCACTCATGTCAGCTCCCCCATATCGAATTCCATAGCTCAGTGCGGTCCACTTTCCAAACGTCGAGTGGCGATGAGTGGCGACTGGAGTAAAAGCATCGATAATGAGCTTGAGCCTCTTTGAGGTTCGATAAAACGCGTTCGCATTGGCCACATAGGCATGCCCATAGTGATTCCATCGGCCCCCAAAAATATATCCGCCTGCTGTAAAGGCCGCATCTTCATCACCAATCGTAACAAGCGCCCCACCCGTAAAGTAAAATCCACTGTTGTTATCTCTGTTGTCTCGTAACGATGCGATACCACCGGCAGAACCAAAGACCCCAAAATGAACGCCCTCAAATCCAAACGTTTGTTTAGCCTGCACTCCCCCCGCCAAAAACCCAAGCGGGGCTATGATGCGGGCGCCATACATAGCGCTCTCATTCGCAGTATAATTAAACTCCCATCCCAAAAAATAGAGTCCGCGTGCTTGCTTTGATCCTGGTTTCAACTGAAGCGCCGTCGGAAACAAAAACGAAAACGAAGAATCCGAGGTCTGCGTATAGTCATCAAAATTCTTCTCTTTGGGAGCAGAGCTCGGCTCTCTCCTGAGGATCCCTGTCGATGATAAACTCAGCTGCGAACTCTTTAACCAGCCCTTTGTGTAATCGCAGGGGCAGTCTCAACTTGCACCAGGGACCAATCGCCTGCCTCCTGTAGAACTGTTACCGACTTGCCCGAAGCAACAATCGCTACAACCTCAGAAGCTTCATCCGGAAACAGTCGAAGCGGCGTTTCAACTGACACCTTGGCCTCATTCGCCCACGAAGTCTCTGTGCTACCAAAGAACGACACCACCAAAATCAACACACTCATTGCGATTCGCTTCGTCATAACAAGAAGTATAAAGTACTGCCCTGGCTAAGCACAAATTATTCGGAGAGATCTTCCGAAAAATTACTATGCAACAAACAATTGCCAGCGCTGCGTCAGCAGAATTTGGCGCTTATACACAGAAATGCTGTCTATTCTGCAAGTCTTGACCCCTATCATAACCTTGTAACGAGTGCTTTGAGCCCGAACACCCCGCCCTGCGTTAATCTGATTTTACGGAGGTTCAAAAATATGAAACAGAAACAAATAAAATTAGTCCCTGCGGTCCTTAGAAAAATCATGATTCGCATCATCGCTGCAACGGTCGGAGGCACGAGCGTCGCAAGCGCTGAGGAATCCCAGCCCTATGACAGTCTAGAAAAGTACTTAACATCTGCCGAAGCTGCACACTCTGCATTGGCGCGCAGAGAGTTTGTAGGCAGCGGAATCGCGGCCGCAACAGGAGTCATTGGCGGGGCCATTATTCTCGGGACTCTACCCAGTCGAAGCGACGAGAGTGCTGGATTTGGACGAACGATTGGAGGGGTAGTCGCCTATTCAACAATGCTCACAGGTGTAGGCGTTGGACTAGGACTCTTAACCTCAGGTCTTACGGATCGCTCGCGAGCCCGAGAGTTCAAAGAAATCCGCCTAGACTATCAGTCCAAAAAAATCTCAAGCTCTGAGGCCGAAGCGAGATTCAAATCTACTGTACACTCGATTCAACGCAATCGCCTCATTCTTGCGGGTCTAGAACTGGCAACGGCCGGAGCAGTTATCGCTTGGACTGCGCCTGGCAAATGGCGTGAGCAAGGCCTGATCTTATCGGCTCCGTTTTTGTTTTTAGGCACATGGAACGTTTTCACAAACTCATATGCAGCAGACTCCTTGAAGGCCTACACCCAAGAACAGGATGCCAAAAAGAAACCTAATTTATCGGTATTTGTTACACCACTTCCCGAAGACGGGCTTAGCGCAGGCGTGACTCTGAAGTTCTGAGAATAAAAAATCAGAGTACAGTCAAACTCTACCCAACCACTTCCGTAGCGGCAGTGGTTGTGGTGTCTGTTCTCCGCCGGTTTTACTGCAACGTCTTTAATTTGATTCGAATCCGATCGACTTCAGGAATTGATTCCTCCACTGGCATTTGAGATGCGGCCTTTAGAGTCAGATCTTTCGCAGCATCGAGTTCTTTCTTAAACCCAACGAAGACAGCATCCATGGGGCTTCCTTCGCTCATCGCGGGCATGGTCCCGCTCGCTGCAGTTTTCTGCAGAGCTCGCACTTCAGCCATCAAGCGACGAAGGGAAACTGGACTGGCGTCGCCCAAAAGTAAATCCACGAATTCTGGGTTCTTTTCGGTGATCGTAGCAAATCCCCAGGGGGCCGCATTCTCAAGCATTCTCCAGAGGGTGATGAATTCGCTATGAGTCGTTCGTTGAACAGAATCAAGTTCGGTTTTGGACTGGGCCCCAAAAACATCGACAATTCTTTGCAGAGCTGAGGCCTGATGAGCCTTCCACTCTTTAGCAATGAGTGCTCGCAATTCTCCAGCAGCTTCATCGGTGGCCCGACATTCAAATGTATCTTTCATTCTGTAGCTCTTGTCGTCCCAAACTTGATTCAGAATGTCCGACGGGCTCCGAGTGCTCACTTTGCGATCAATGACCCTCCCTCCTCTGTGAGTGTCTCGATAATCTCCAGCAATGAGCCAGTCTCGTGAGGTTGACTCGCATCGGCTCACAACGTGACCCGCTACTTCTACGGTCCATAGGATCTGGATTTTTGTTTTCCAGGTGCCGTTGGTAATTCTTACTCCATCTCTCAAGTTTCGCTGTCCTTTGTGTTGATGAATATGATCTGCCCACACAAATCCACTTTCATCCTTTTTCCCAGCCCAATTGGCAGAATAAGTCACTTGCCCACCCCCGCGCAGTTGGTTGAGAACTTTTCCGAGCGGATGAATCGCTGATTGAGGAATCTTCACGGCCAGGTCGTTTTCAGTTTTAAAATACGTTCGCGAGATCGAGTCTGTGACTGGCAGATCGACGCTCGTTGTCTCGGGAGGCGATTGCCAAATCGCATTGCCTGCAAAATTTTTGAGGCCTTCGCCCAAATATTGGTTGGATGCTGCAGTAGCAAGAGCGGGGAGCTTTTCGGCTAACGCCTTCAATTGAAAGAAAAGCGCTTCAATAAACTCATTCGATCTCAGTTTCTGAGAGGTCGCCAAAATTTCTTCGGCAACTTGGAGCATGTCTTCGCGCGGGGTTGCGCTCAAAACTTTGCGATGCTCTGGCTGCTCTTGATAGAGATCCAAAAATGCCTGCGCTGCTTGTATGTAAATAACGGGTGAGGGAATCATTTTTCTCTCGTTAAAAATCGATGTGCCCAAATGAATCTTGGTCAAAACACCCAAATAATTGACACGTTTTAATGGATTCACTTTTTCCAGAATCTGAAAAGCCTGATCGAGGTCATAAGAAACGCCCGACGATGCCCGGTCAGGAAACTGAATGGCCTCAATATTGATTTGTCGCCTTCCTAAAAGAGCCGCAGGATTATCAAATGCAAGCTCCAAGTCTTCGGGCTTTGTTGCGGAGGCTGCCAGCCCGACAGAACGTTCTTTTGCCCATCTCAAAAACGAATCTGCACATTTTTTGAAATCACCTTCAGACAAAATATGTCGGACGAACCATCCCTTTTTATTGAGGCAAACGGGGAGGCTGTCTTCACTCACTATCTTTGCAAGCTCTTCAAAATAATCAGGCAAAAGAACATTCGTCTCAATCAGATGTCTCAATGTTTGATTCGAAGCACTTTGCAGATCTTTGAGCATTTCGATGGTGACGCTCTGATTTTTTTGGATTTGCTCAAAGCCTTCGGCCATGAATTTGAACAAATCGTTAATTTGATTGCTGATCTCTTGCTGAGTCTTGAGAAGGTCTTCGTGAAGTTGGTTGACAGACTTTTGAAGATCTTCGATTTGCTTTGAAATAATCTGATATTCGGAAGGTCCGCCTCCAGCGAACAACGAGAAAACGGCAACAATGGCTCCAACCACATCGGCAGTGGCAGCCATTTTACCTATCTTTCCAATATTGAGACTGGTCTTGTAAACTGTAAGGGTGGCGGTAGCCACTGTAGACGAAACCTTAAAAAACTTTTGAGCCTGAGGCGTGGGAAAGAAAAAACTGAGGGAATTATAAAGACGGACGCCGGATTCAAAATCATTGATGAGCTCCATCTGTTTTTTCTCTTCCTGTTCTTTTTTTGCCCGAGCATCAGCCTCTAAAATGATTCCATACATTTTTTTTAAGAGATTAGTCTGTTGCTCGCCGGTAGCGGAATTGCCCTTTAAGATTTGAATGTCTTTCAAAACGAGGGCCAGCATTTGATCATTCACGGCATCAGGATTGTCTAACGCTTCTTCCAATGAGTCATAGCTCTCTAGGCCATAAGCTGCGAGCGCCGTATCCGTTACATCCTTAAACGCTGGGTTCGACTCATCGAGAAAGCTCTTCTCAGAAAAAGAGGCCAGCATTTCAGTCTTAAGTCTATGAGTAGCCACCAGCTCCTTTTGAGAGTCGAGCTGAACAAATGGCGCCAATTGCTGATGCATCAAGTTTGCCAAAAACTCAGTGGCCATGGAGCCAACACCATATTTTGTAGGATCAGCTTTTTGTACGACCTCATAGAGGATTCCGACAGAAGCATCGTCATTCCAAGCTCCACCGTTTCCTTTAGCCTTCTCTTTTGCCGCATTGTAGTCGCTGATGATCGAATTCATCATCATTCCCATCCCTTGCATTTCGGCGTCGGTCTCAAGGTCAGACAGGCCTTTCTTAAAACGAGTTCGCATGACATCCACGGCGGCTTTCGTTGCCGCTGCTATTCCTAGATCGTTGTTCTGAAGAATCATTCTCTTTGCACGGTCCGAATAGAGAACGTGCTTTGCACAGAGTTCGTTCATCCCGTCTCGACAGTATTGTGCTTGGAAGTTTTTGAAGGTTTGCATCTCAACCGTCATTACTTCACTCCGCTTCAAGCGGCTGAGCGTTTGAGAAAACGCGGATTGCTGAAAAAAAGAGAGGAATGCAACCAGAACGAGGCACCTATTCATGGGAGAGTCTTTAGGCCATATGCCCAGGCCTGACAAGAGGCCGAAATCTCCCGCTAAGAGCTGATAGAGCCTATGTCTCGATTATCCAACCACTTCCGCTTCGGAAGTGGTTTTGGATTCTAGTGGCTTCTTTCGAGATTGGCGTTCGATGTCGCGGCAGGTTTTAATGGTGCGTTCGAATTCTTTAAGAAACCGGGGGATGAGGGATACGAGAGAGTGCATCATCTTTTGGTGTGTGCGGACAAAGCTTTCCATTTGTTTCGCCCCGTCGTTCTGCAGCTTCACGAGATTCTGATGGAGCTCTCGCTCAAAGCCTTCGTGCTGAGGGTTGTCCAAAAAGATCTCTGCAAAAACAGGATCTCCCTTAAAGGCATTTTCTCGAAACTGATTGATCTTCTGCACCACTGACTCCGAAGATTTGGGCCAACGAGAGATCGCTTTGAGAATCTCATGCACCTGAATCAACCGCCGCTCTCCCAGAGCCTTGAGCTTCTCAGCATTCTGCCGAGTTTCGGTTGCACGCCTTTTGACCGTCTCTTCACTGGGATTCGAAAGCAAACGCTGTTTGATCTCAAACACATCCACGGGCTCGCCGACACATTCAGCAATCGCTGATTCGAGGCTCATGCCTTCGGCACCCTCGATGCGAGCACCTTTAAGTGCCGTGTTGATAAAGCGAACATCGTTTTTGTGTTGCGTGATTGTAAATTCGATCTGCATTTTAAACGGCAAGAATCGATCGATGTTTGAGTAAACCATTTCGGTTCCATCTTGTGTGGGCAACTGCAATCCATGCGAAAGCTTTTCGAGTTCTTCTTTTGATTTTGAAGAAGTTCGATCCTTGAGCATCGCACCTTGCACATGTTCAGTTCCATCCGCAGAAGAGTATGCGAGATTGTGCCCGACAAGGATGATGTTCTTGAACCCCATATAGATCGCAGAGGTAATATTGAGATTTCCCGTGGAGGAACCCGCAAAAAAATCTCCCACAAAATTCATTCCCAAATGCGTATTAAAACTCGATTGGTGTCCGTACGGAATTTTGTGCCGCTCATACGCATCCCACGTATCTTTGAGAATCAAGTTGGGAGCTAAGAGCGAGCATCTCTCTGGAACCAGTCCTTTGACTTGGTCAAAATACTTAGTGACCATCGGCGTGCGCTCAATGGCCGTCACAAAATCCGGGACCACTCCGCCCTCTAAGAGAGGACGCAAACAGGATTCAGAAGCAATCATCGGTACCTTACCGACGAGCTGTCTGAGATACGGGATCGCTTCGTTGACTTGAGGACCTGATCCAATCGAGATGGCGGTCTTTCCTGCAAAATAATTTTGAAGCGGCCTGATCCCCGCACTGTGCAAGACAAGATCAAGATTATCGATCGCATTTTTGAACCCAAGCATCCAATCTTCAAAATCGTTTCCGACAAGCATCGCTAGAAGTCCTCGCTGCTCAATCACGGCCGCCTTGAGTTGGTCGATGACTGGCTGCGGAACGTTTTGCTCAAAATACTTCGTGGCCTGAATTTTTGTTTCGATCGCGGCGTCTTTGACCGCATAAAAATACTGAAGCAGGCGCTTTCGAAGTTGGCTTGCATCTCCCGTCGCAAAAAAGAGACGTTTGCCTTGTGGGCTAAAAAATGAACTAAAATCGTGCACACAAAAGGATCTCAAAAGAATTTGAACGTCCGGCTCATAGACAAAGACGCCCTTCAGATAAGGAAGCGGCATATGCATGACCGTCGCCGTGGCATAACCCGTACCTCCACCAAAGCAGACCAGGCTCGATGCTTCGTGTGGAGCAAGTACTCTCAAAAATTCTTGAACAGAACTCACGACATCAGGAGCCTCAACCAATTGTCCTCTGACGTTCAGATTCATCAGGCCGTTTTGATGAACCACCTGATAGTCACTCGGTTGGGGGTTGGCCCTAAACTCCGCGATGCTCGGCTTGAGAAATTCCAGAAACTCCCGATCATCTGCCTCAAGAGCTCTTAGATTTTTTTCAAAGATTTCATTCACTTGATTAAATTTTAACGGCCCCAGGAGACTGGGGCCAAGGGTCATTCGGGGCTTACGGGGGGGGTGTAACTTTGTGCGGCAGCGCGCAACGTCAGATTAAGCTCAAAGCGTTGGGTTTTTGACATATAAACAATTCATATTTGCATAGCTCAAGGTCGGTTTCAGACGACTTCCTTGACTTTAAAACCGCTTTAAACGATGCATCAGCGCAGCATGGCAACCGGCATTATCCTTGCTCTCTTAAAGGGACGAATGGTGTGGATGAAAAATATCGGGCTCCTTTTTATCAGTTTATTGACGGTGCAGCCCTCTTTCGCTGAAGGAGCTTCGGTCCTTCGTTTTAGCCCCTGCGAAAAGTCCTCTACCGGACAACTGAAGGCCCAACCCAAGATTCAAGCTCTTGCCGGAGACGGTCTTGTGGATCTTCGATTTGTTTCGAAATCTCAGACCTCTTATGCATTAGTAGATTTGTCGGCCGTGGCTGCGAGTGGTGCCATCAAAAGCCTTGGCTCATATAAGGTGACAGAAGTGATGGGCGGACAAAACTTTTTGCCCACTCAGATTAAGCTTCAGGATTTCTCCCCCGCATTTTTGATGATGCGAATCAATGATTCGCAGTGCTTTTATGCTCAAGTGAACCCTCTCAAAGAGAGTGATTTTCAGATCGCTACGCTGGAGCCGAAGGTTCTTCCGTTTGCTTTGAGCTATGAGATTCAGTCGGCACGATTTGATCTGGTTTCATTTATCTTGGCGTTTGGATTGTTTCTTTCTCTTTATCTCTGGCTCGAACACTCTCGCAGTGCTCGCCGTCGACTTGAGCTCTCACTCTAAAACCCCGCAATTATCTTCGCCGGACAAGGACTGGCACCCCTTTAATGCCCTCCTGAGGCGGGCATGATCTTTGCAAAATCCCATTCTATGATGTGGATTCATGCGCGCTCTTTAACCCCCGCTCTATTGATCAATACAATGCTCCTTATTGGATGTGGAGGAGGCGAAGACTTTAACGGCGACAATACGCTTGGGCCCAACGGCAATGCGACAAACACATCAGCGGTGATTGGCTTTGATCTCGCAAAATATTCTGTGACATCGAGACCTCAGGCCACTCGATATATAGAGGCGCGTTCGGGGTTTCAGTGCATGGACTTTGCCGTCAAAGGTGGAGATCAAATTTATATTTTTTCGACGGGCTCATGGTCAGGGGGCCAAAGAGCTTTGGATGCACAAGGCAAACCCACACTTCCTTTGATCGTTGATGCCAACGGAGGAAACGGAAAAGTTTATAATAATTTGGGTCAGGTCATCGACGGCCCTTCGTTCGCGCCGCAAGTGATCCCTAATTTTTGTGAAGAAGCCGCTCCCTGTAATGTCGTCGGAATTCGAACTGGGACATACTGTGATGCCTCGCTCGAAGTCACGATCCCCAACATTACTGCTGCTCAAAAATGTAATGGATCTAGTCCCGCGAGTGCTTTGTTTGTCACAGTTCCCGGAACGCCTGACGCGGCAACCACTCTGCCGATGAATCTCAATACCAATAATAATATGGGCCCTATTTGTAGCTCTAAAGATCGGATTCAAACTTACCTTTATGGCACGCCCAATCGGATGTTTCCCGCCAATCATTGTCTGCCAATTGCCAAAAACAGGCTCATTGGCAAAATTGTTCCTCTAGGAATCGATCCCAAGACCGTCCCCGCTTTTGATGTAGGCAAAATGTACGAGCAAACTGCGCTCACAGTCCCCGCATCTACCCCCGCCGGAAGCAACATTTGCTTTAGAGCCAACGATGGGGATACAGGAACCGTCGACAATTCGGGCTCCCTTTTGGTCTCTGTGATGAAAAAAGATGCTCAAGTGAACCAATAGTCTCGGATTCGTTGACGCTCGCCCCTGAAGAGGTCTAAGTCTCGTTCATTGTGGGATCTGGATCACCCCATCCTAAGCTCAATCTTGCTCGCAAATACCGCCCGCAAAAGCTGGCGGAAGTGCGTGGCCAAGCCCTTGTTATCAAAAACCTGCTCGAAGCTCTGAAGGCCGATCGCATTGCTCCGGCCTATCTCTTTTTGGGACCACGGGGTGTGGGCAAAACAACCTGTGCCCGAATTTTTGCACGAGCGGCTTCTTGCTTGAGTGACAAACTCGCCGAGCGCCCGTGCGATCAGTGCGAGAGCTGTTTGGCTTATTTGAGCGGGCGATCCATGGATCTCATCGAAATCGACGGCGCCTCGCATACCGGAGTTGATGATGTTCGTCGAATCATCGAGGGCGTGGCTTACAAACCCAACATTAGCAAACGCAGTGTCTATATTATTGATGAAGTCCACATGCTTTCAAACGCTGCGTTTAATGCGCTTCTCAAAACCCTTGAAGAGCCGCCACTTCATGTTTTGTTTTTGTTTGCCACCACGGAGCCCGAAAAAATCCCCGCCACAATTTTGTCTCGAGTGCAGCGCTTGCAGCTTAAGCGCCTGACAGATCTTGAGGTCGTCGAAAACCTCACCATGATTTGTAAGAACGAAAAGATTTCTGCTCAGCGAGATGTACTTGAGCGAATCGCCGCAGCCTCAGATGGCGGCCTCCGTGACGCACAAACATTTTTGGATCAGTTGGTTTTACTTTCGGGCTCATCCGAGATTTCTCCTGAGATTGTCGAAACATTTTTGGGAACGGTGGGCCTAGAGACCGAGCTGCAAATGCTGGCAGATATTGCCACACAAAACGTGGACAAACTCCTCAAGGCTTCGGCGGATCTCTATGACTCCGGCAAGGATCTTCATCGACTCATCGAGCGACTGATTGCTTGGACACGCGCGCTTTTGATTTGGAAGGCGGCGCCACAGTCTGAGATCTTGGCGCAAGAGTTTGCGGCCGACCACAAATCCAAAGCACTAAAGGCCTTTGAAAAGTGGAGCGTGGACCAGCTCGATTTGCTCTATGAAGTTTTGTGGACCGGTCAGGAGCGCCTCAAAAAATCTGAGATTCCTCGTTTTACTTTTGAAACCACTCTTTTGAGGGTGGCTCGCATTTTGTCTTTTGCAAATTCGCCCGCTCTGCGCGCCACAGTGGCTGCTCCATCCACAGGACCTGCACAGGCCCTGACTCCTCCACCCCACTATGGGGCGGCTCCACAACCGAGACCTACGGCCAGCCCTGCACCACAACCCACTCCAAGTTTTACGCCGGCCAGCCCCAGTTTTAGTCCCCGCGCAACGACAGCCGCGCGACCTTCGACGCCCATCAAGCCGAGTGAGGCGAGCGCTGCCATCGGGACTGCGACGATTCATTCTGCCGCTGACCTCTTGGCAGAAATCAAAAAGCGACGCCCCAGTTTGCACGCTCTTCTTCAGTGCGCCGAATCCAAGGAACTCAGTAATGGAGTTTTGATCATCAAGTATCCCAAAGGGCACTTTGCGACAAAGCAACTCGGCGAAAAAATTCTCAAAGATGAGCTCGATGAACTCATCCAAAAAGTCTCTGGCGGCAAATTTCAAGGCTCGCAAGTTGTTGAGACCGCGGGTGCCGCCGCGTCCGCAGCGCCCAAATCACCGGGAGCCGGTCGCAATTTTATGGCCGAGGCTCGTAAAGTCGCCGTCTCCAATCCGACCGTTCAAGAGGTAGCCAAGATTTTGGGCGCCCAAGTCGAAAGCGTGACGATCGAAGGAATCAAGAATTCTTGAGCGCCGTGATAATTCTCACAACACTAGCGACCGAAGACGAAGCCACTCGCATCGGACAAACTCTCGTGCGCGATAAGCTCGCCGCCTGTGTTCAGATCTCCTCCCCCATCAAATCCATCTACAAATGGGAGGGCAAAATCGAAGAGCAAGCCGAAGTTCAACTTTGGATCAAAACCTCAGCGCAAGCCTCACTCAAAGCCGTAGAAAGACTCAAAAGCCTTCACTCCTATCAAGTACCCGAAATTCTTATTCTTCCTGTTTCTGGAGGCCATCAAGAATATTTGTCATGGATCCTAGCCGAGACCCAAAGCTGACCCTATATTGGGACCAATGTCTCAGATCATACAGGTTCCGCCCAATGCAGAAATTCCCCCGCCCGCGGATGAGTTGCTCATTGATTCGAGCAAAGGCCCTCGACCCCTTCCGCGAGATGTGACTATTTTTCCGCTCACAAACTTTGTCGCGTTTCCTCATATGATTCTTCCGATTGTCGTGCCCAAGGGTCGGCTGCAGGACATGCTCCACCGCGAAAAAAATGGCCTCGATCACATTGGGTTTGTAGCTCGCAAAAGAGGCAGCGGCGAAGATCCCTCGCCGTCAGATCTTTTTGAAATCGGAGTCTGTGCCCGAATCTTGCGCGTCCTCAAACTCCCCGAGGGATCCACGAGTATCATTGTCCAGACACTCAAGCGCTTTAAAGTGGATCAATATATTCAGTCCGTCCCCGTGATCCGAGCGTCGGTGACTTATCTCGAAGAAAAAGTCGTCGATGAAAAAAGAATCCAGGCTCTCACGAGCTCTGCACATTCGCTCCTGCAAGAGGTCATTCAGCTCTCCCCCACGCTCACAGAGGAGTTTTCACTCGCGGCTCTCAATATAGAGGGCCCCGCGAAACTCTCGGATTTTATTGCGGCACATCTCAAGCGTATCGATCTTCCTTCGCGACAGCAAATTCTCGAAACCGTCGAGCTCGATGTCCGCCTCGAAAAGTGCATCTCACATCTCACTCAAGAAATTGAAATTCTTAAGTTGGGTCAAAAAATTCAGGGCGAGATTCAGTCCAAGATTGGAAGCTCTCAAAAGGAATATTTTTTGAGAGAGCAGCTCAAGATCATTCGCAAAGAACTCGGTGAGGACAAAGATGATTTTTCGCAAGACCTACGAAAGATCAAGGAGCGGCTCGATGCGGCTCAACTCCCCGAAGAAGCCAAGACAAAAGCAGATGAAGAGCTCAAGCGCCTTCAAATGATGCCGCCGGAGAGTACCGAATATTCGATGACTCGAAACTATCTAGATTGGCTGGCTTCGCTTCCTTGGGCCATCACCACTCAAGATCAATCTTCGCTTCGCACAGCTCAAAAAGTTTTGGAGCGAGATCATTTTGGACTCAAGGACATCAAAACAAGAATTTTGGAATTTTTAGCAGTTCGCAGCCTTAAAAAAGATTCTGCCGGAAGCATCATTTGTTTTGTGGGGCCTCCTGGAGTGGGTAAGACCTCTCTCGGTCGCAGCATCGCTGATGCCCTCGGACGAAAGTTCGCTCGCCTTTCGCTCGGAGGAATGCGCGATGAAGCCGAGATCAAAGGACATCGCCGCACTTATGTGGGCTCGATGCCTGGCCGATTGATACAGACTCTCAAACGAGTGGGCTCCAAGAATCCCGTCATCCTTTTGGATGAAGTCGACAAGGTCGGAACCGATTGGCGAGGCGATCCCGCCTCTGCGCTTTTGGAAGTATTGGATCCCGAGCAAAATAAAAACTTTTTGGACCAGTATCTCGACCTCCCGTTTGATTTATCTCAAGTGATGTTTATTTGTACCGCCAACGTGCTGGATACGATTCCGGGGCCGCTGCGCGATCGAATGGAAGTGATCGAACTCTCTGGTTATATCGAAAGCGAAAAAGTAGCGATCGCTCAAAAATATCTGTTTACCAAAAAGCTCAAAGAAACAGGACTTACACCAAGTCATCTCAAAATGGATGCGACAGCGATTCTCAAACTCGTACGCGATTATACGCGTGAGGCTGGGGTGAGAAACCTGGAGCGAGAAATCGAGAAAGTCTGCCGAAAGGTAGCCACTCAAGTGGCTCAAGGCAAAAAGGCGAAGGTCTCCGTCACTCGAAAAAATTTGGGCAAATTTTTGGGAGTCGAAAAATATTCGGCAGACTCATTGATTCCTCGACGACCGGGCGTGGCTCTCGGACTCGCCTGGACATCGGTGGGTGGAGAGGGCTTGTTTATTGAAGCCACCAAAATGCCAGGGGCAAAGAATCTTCAGCTCACAGGGAAGCTCGGAGAGACGATGAGCGAAAGTGCAAAAATCGCTCTTTCTTATCTGCGCTCTTCGGCAAAGCGTTTTGATGTCGACATCTCTGATTTCGATAAAACCGATCTTCATATTCATTTTCCGGCGGGAGCCATCAAAAAGGATGGTCCTTCTGCGGGAATTACGATTTGCACAGCTCTTGTTTCTTTGTTCAAAGGAGTGCCGGTTCGAAAGGGTCTCGCCATGACGGGTGAAATTTCGCTCAAGGGTCAGGTTCTGCCCATCGGTGGGCTCAAGCACAAACTCATCGCGGCGCGTCAGTTTGGCTGCCAACACGTCATCATCCCCTTTGAAAACAAAAAAGACCTCTCGGAGATCCCCTCTGAGGTCAAAAAAGGTCTGCGCTTCCACTTTGCCAAAAGCTTTGATGACGTCTACAAAGTAGCCTTCAAGGAATGATTCGAAGAGCCCTCATTTCAGTTTCGGATAAAGCCGGTCTCATTGAACTCGGTAAGGCGCTCAAGCATTTTCAGGTTGAGATTCTTTCGACAGGCGGTACAGCAAAAATGCTCGCCGATGCGACGATCAAAACCACTTCGGTGAGTGACTATACGGGATTTCCTGAAATGATGGATGGACGTCTCAAAACTCTCCATCCCAAAATCTATGGCTCCCTTTTGGGTCGCGAGTCTGTCGAAAAAGATGTGCAAGAAGCCCGTACTTACGGAATCGAGTGGATCGACCTCGTTGTTGTGAACCTCTATCCATTCGAAAAGGTAGCGAGTGCTTCCAAGAATCCAGCGCTTCATGATTTGATCGAAAACATCGATATTGGCGGGCCGACGATGATTCGCGCGGCGGCCAAAAATCATGATCGAGTTCTAGTCATCGTGGATCCCAAAGATTACCCCAAGGTGATTCAGAAGCTTAAAGAGAACCCAGAAAATCCATTTGATGCCGCCTTTAGATACAAAATGGCCGTCAAAGCCTTTCGGTCGACTGCTCTTTATGACTCTTTTATCGCTCAGACATTGAGCCAACTTGAGTGGGATGGTCTCGAGCTCAAACGCCACACCTGGCCGCTCTACCATTCGGTGCATGGCAAGCTCTCTCAGTCTTTAAGATACGGCGAGAATCCGCATCAACGAGGCGCTTATTATAAGATCGAAATGCCGCACGAAAAGTCTCCGCTTTCTGAGAGTCTTCAGGGCAAGGAACTTTCCTTTAATAATTTATTGGATAGTGATGCCGCCTGGAGAATTATTTCGGAGCTCCCAAAAAACTCAACTGCGATTATCAAGCACAACAATCCTTGTGGTGTCGGCGTCGGTCAGACCACGCTTGAGAGTTATCAGAGAGCTTTTTCCGCCGATCCCGAAAGCGCGTTTGGCGGGATCGTTGCCATCTCGGGCGAAGTCGATCACGAATTAGCAAAAATCCTTTGTGAGCCCTTCTTTGAGATTATCTGCGCGGAGTCTTTTACGGTTGAGGCGCGAGAAATTCTCACGAGCAAAAAGAACTTGCGCCTCGTCTTGATCCCGGAGGCAGCCGTGGAACGAGAAATGTATCTTTCGCAAGTCGATCTTCGAAAGCTTGTTGGGGGTTATTTGGTTCAAGATCCCGATCAGTTTGGAAATTTTAATGACGGAATTCTTGGACCCGATGCCTCAGTGGTCACAAAGAAAGCTCCGTCTGAACAAGAGCTCAAGGCCATGAAACTGGCTTGGGTGGTCTCCAAAAATTCAAAAAGTAATTCGATCGTCATTGCCAATTCGGATCAGACGCTTGGCATTGGATGCGGACAAGTAAATCGCAAGTTTTCGAGCCAGCATGCGGCCGAACGCGCAGCAAACTTCCCTGGAGGGTTGAGGGTTTGTGCGAGCGATGGCTTTTTTCCGTTTCCGGACAGCATCGAAGTTCTCGAGAAAGCCGGCGTTTCTGCGATCGTTCAGCCGGGCGGCAGCGTGCGAGACGCTCAAATCATTGAAGCTTGTGATCAAAGAGGCATTGCAATGATCTTCACCAAAGCTCGACATTTTTCACATTAAGTTGGAGATTCACTCCATGCCGAAGGCTCAGAAAATTCTGGTACTCGGAAGCGGTGGTCGAGAACACGCCCTTTGCTGGCATCTTCAAAAGTTTGGCCTCGATGTAGAGTGCGCTCCGGGAAGCGACGGCATCTCTTTGGGCATTCCCTGCTGGAACTTTGAAAACTTCCAGGATCTCGCAAGTAAGATCAAGGCCCGCAAAATTGAGCTTGTGATTGTTGGACCCGAAAAATATTTGGCCGAGGGCGTCGCTGATGCGCTGACATCTGAAGGAATTTCTGTCTTTGGTCCCACCAAGAAGGCTGCTCAACTCGAATCCGACAAAGCCTTTGCAAAAGATTTTTGTCTCAGGCACAAAATCCCCGTCGCTCGAACTCAGATCATCACTAAGACGCAAGAGCTCGAAAAAGCGCTCTCCACTTATTCTCCTCCTTATGTTCTCAAAGCGAGTGGCTTGGCTGCTGGTAAAGGCGTTTGGATTGGGGAAGACCTCTCTGAAGCGACGACTTTTGTCGCAGACGCTCTCAAATCTCACCCGAGCATTGTGATCGAAGAGTTTTTGATTGGGGAAGAGCTCTCCTATTTTGCCATGGTTGATGGTCCGCATTTTTGTTTGATGGGAGCAGCTCAAGATCATAAGCGCCTTCTCGAAAACGATCGTGGTCCCAATACGGGTGGAATGGGTGCGTATTCCCCTGTTCCCATTTTGGACTCGAGCCTTGAAGCCAAAATTATAGAGAAGGTTTTGAAGCCCACCGTCGCGGGCCTCCAAAAAGACGGTGTCCATTTTAGAGGTTTTGTTTTTTTGGGGATGATGATCTGTGCGGGTGAGCCCTATCTACTTGAGTATAACTGCCGAATGGGAGATCCCGAAACTCAAGCCCTGATGCTCAGGCTTCAGACTCCACTCAGTGTGGCGATCGAGTCTTTGCACGAAGGTCGGCCCCAAAATCTTTCTCTCTCTCATGAGGTGAGTCTCAATGTGGTGGTGGCCGCAAAAGGATATCCTGATTTTCCTCAACAGAATTTTGTTCTCGCGGGTCTAGAGAATGCTCTTCCAAAAGACTGTTTGGTTTTTCACAGTGGAACAAAAAAAACTCCGAGTGGGTGGGTTGCGAACGGAGGGCGGCTATTTTCGATTAATGCTCTTCAATCCAGTCTCCTCGAGTGCCAGCAAAAAATTTATCCTTGGATCGAGTCGCTACAGTGTCAGGACAAAATTACTTTCCGACGCGACATTGCTGTGCGCGCATTTAAACACCTCTTGAAGACCTGAAAATCACCTATACCTCTGACGGCGTGCATGGCTATTCTGGCGATCCTATGCCAACGATTCGCCCGTTTCGCGCATTTTTTTATTCGGCCAAACATCACTCCAATTTGGTCAATCTTATCGCTCCCCCTTACGACGTTATCTCAGCAGATGGATTAAAGGCCTTAAGAGCCCGTCATGAATTTAATGCCGTCAAACTCTCTCTCGTCGATGACCCTCAGGATGAAGAGCGATATCAAAAAATGAAAGCCCGCTTTGAAGACTGGAAGGCACGCGGAGCGTTTGAACAAGATGCGCAGCCCTGTCTTTATGCGATCGAAGAAAATTTTACGGTCGCGGGCAGGCCCGCTCGGAGATTGGGTTTTGTAGCGCTGCTCGAAACCAGCCCGTTTGCAGACAAGCAAGTACTGCCCCATGAACACACATTGGCGGGGCCCAAAAAAGATCGCTTTGAGCTTTTGAAGACAATGGGAGCGGAGCTCTCTCAAGTGTTTTTGTGTTATCAAGATCGAGATCTCACTTTTGAAAAAATTTTTGAGAGAGCTCGCAACTCAAAACCCGATCTGACAATCCCCGAAGTGGATCATGTCGCTCGCAAAGTCTGGAAGATCACAAGCCCCGAGGACCAAAGGGCCCTTGTCCAGCTCATTGCTTCTCGGCCCACACTGATCGCAGACGGACATCATCGCTACGAGACTTCGCTGGCGTTTCGAGAGTTTGATCAAACGGATAAGTCTAAATATGTTCAAGTGTATTTGACCAATCTCGAGTCCCCTGGATTTTCGATTCAGCCGATTCATCGACTGTTTTCTTTACCGGCCACTCACACTCCAGAAAGCTTGAGAGCAGAGCTCGCCAAATCTTTTGAAATCAAACGAGTACCGCAGATTGATCCCGAGCAACTTCTTCAGCTGCGCAGTGGGGGTTCAGTCGCGCTCTATCTTAAGTTTGAACCTACAAAGGAAGTTTATTTACTCACTCGTAAATCAATAAATGATGAAGATGCCGAGATCTTTGTGGTTCAAAACGAAATCTTTGAGAAAATCTTTGGGTGGGATGTTTCAAAAACTTCCTATGGAGTTTTGAAGTACGAGCACGAGCTTGATGAGTTCAACAAAACATTGGCCACACTCGATCGAGGTGTCGGAGTCTTTTTGCCTCCCACAGATTTAAAGCTTGTGATGAAGCGAGCAGAGCGCGGTGAGCGCATGCCCCAAAAATCAACTTACTTTTATCCAAAGATTGCTTCGGGACTGATCAATTACGAGCTTGGTAAAATCTAAGGATCACGCGGTCCGTTTGGACGCAGCTTCCATGACCTGGCGAATGATCGATCGAAGATCTGGATCTTCGATCCCTCTCAGAGTCAGCTCTTGTCTTTCGGTGAGTCGTGCCTGACGAAGTTTGAGACGACGAGCAAAAGCCGCTTGTTCGTCTTCTGTTTCTCCGCGCTTTTCGATTCGGCCCACACGAAACTCCAAATCTTTGACCTGAAGGTTGGGACACAAAAGCCGAATTTTGGCCAAAATAGAGGGCTTCAAAAACTGAAGTTGCTGAGCCCATGCTTGATGAGCCACCTGAATCTCCAGAACTTTATGCTTCAGCTCCATCGGACTTGTTAATCGAGAGAGCTCTGGCCCAACAATCTCTGCCCACTTGGCCCAAACTCCATGGGCGCTCAAATGATCCTTCACTGACTTGGGCAACTTGACACCCTTCAGAAGATCTCCAAAAGCGCTAAAATCCTTAGATGCTGATGACATCTCATGTTAATTTTGACATTTTTGAGGTGCAGAGGCCACAAAAAACGGCCTTTCGGGGGTAAATAGAATGTTGAAGATTGCAGACAACGAAGTCATCCAAACACTGAAGAATTCTATCCTAGCGGATGGATTTGATATGGTTCTCGACCTCGAAAAGAGCCGAGGAGCGCGCATCTATGATGCCAAAAACCGCCGAACTTTGATCGACTTCTTTTCGTTTTTTGCAAGCAATCCGCTGGGCTTCAATCATCCCCGCATGCAGGACAAGGCCTTTGAACAGAAGCTTTTGACTTACGCGCGGACCAAGGTCTCCAATTCTGACATTTATACTGTGGGCTATGCCGAATTCGTGGCGTCGTTTCACAAAAACTGCGCTCCCATGTTTGATCGTCTCTTTTTTATTGAAGGCGGTGCGCTCGGCGTGGAGAACGCACTCAAGACCGCTCAAGACTGGAAAGTCCGAAAAAACCTCAAAGCCGGAAAGGGCGAAAAGGGCACACAGATCTTGCACTTCAAAGACGCTTTCCATGGTCGTACGGGCTACACTATGTCTCTGACCAATACAGTCCCTGAAAAGGTGATGTATTTTCCAAAATTTGATTGGCCTCGAGTCAGTAACCCCAAACAGAGTTTTCCTATTACCGCAGAGAGTATTCGCGAGGTAGAGGCGGCCGAAGCACAAACCTGTGAGGAAATTAAAAAAGCTTTTGAAGCAAGACCTGATGAAATCTGCGCGATTATTATTGAAACAATTCAGGGAGAGGGTGGAGACAACTTTTTCCGAAAAGAGTTTTTGCAAAAGCTGCGCGGCTTTGCCGATCAGTATGATGCTCTTCTTATTTTTGACGAAATCCAAACCGGGATGGGACTCACCGGAAAATTTTGGGCCTGGGAACACTTTGGCGTTCAGCCCGACCTCATGAGTTTTGGAAAAAAAGTGCAGTCTTGCGGATTTGCGGCTCGCCTCAACCGACTCAACGAAGTGGACAATGTTTTTAAGGTGGCAAGCCGAATCAACTCTACGTGGGGTGGAAACATTGTGGATATGGTTCGAACCACTCAGATCATCGATATTATTTTGGAAGAGAGTCTTCTTCAAAACGCCACCACCATGGGCAAAAAAATGCTGACGAGTTTGCAAGCCATCGCTGACAGCGATGAGCGAATGACCAACGTGAGAGGGCTCGGCCTTTGGATGGCGTTTGATTTACCCAACAAAGAAGCTCGAAACCTTTTTATTAAAGAGTGTTTCAAAAACGGACTCGTGATTCTTGCCTGTGGCGATCACAGCGTACGCATTCGACCTGTCCTTGATCTCAAAGAGACAGATGCCGAAGAGGGACTGGCGATCCTCAAAAAGACTTTGCAGTCTTTGCCCGTAAATCAAAGTTCACAAGGAGGCCGATCCTATGAAGCCCGCGCAAACTAAGGTATCAAAAAATCTTCTCAAGGATTCCAAACGGCCCTACGGGCCAGAGATTGTTGGGGGACACTGGATCGACGGCAAACTCGTGCGCGGCACCAAGCATTTTAAATCTCTGAACTCCTCTGATTTGACAGATGTTGTGGGAACGTTTCCTACGGCAACAACTAAAGAAATCGAGACGGCCGTTGTCGGGGCCAATAAAGCTTTTAAAAAATGGAGCAAAATTCCCGCACCCGTGCGTGGAGAATTCATCGGCCGATTGGCTGTGGTTCTCCATCGTGAAAAGGAAGCGCTTGCGCGCATTATCACGCGCGAAATCGGCAAACCCTATCGAGAATCTCTTGGAGAAGTTCAAGAGGCTATTGATACGGCACATTTTTTTCAGTCCGAGGGACGACGCCTCTACGGTCAAACAGTCCCCTCAGAATTGCCGAACAAAGAACTCATGACATACCGAAGACCTCTCGGCACTTGTCTGATGATCACGGCGAGTAACTTTCCGTTTGCTGTTCCCTCCTGGAAGCTCATTCCCGCTTTGCTTTGTGGAAACACAGCCGTCTGGAAGCCCTCGCAGGACGCTCCTGCGACAGCTCTTTCGTTTGCGCTTTGTTTTGAGGAGGCCGGACTTCCTCCCGGAACTTTGCAACTCATTTTTGGAGATGGTGAAGTCGGTGAGAAGCTCTTAAGTCACGTGGAGAAGGGTCAGATTCAAAAGGTTTCGTTTACCGGAAGTTCTGCTGTTGGAAGAAAAATTGGAGAACTCTGCGGACGCGCCTTGCAGAATCCTTCACTTGAACTCGGCGGGAAAAACCCTCTGATCATTGATGAGTCAGCAAACCTTGAAAAAGCAATTCCTACTGCGATTGTCTCTTGTTACGGAACCGCTGGCCAGCGTTGTACTTCAACAGGAAACATAATCATTCACAAAAATATCTATGATGAGTTCAAAGATAAGTTTTTGACTGCTCTCAAAAAAATCAAAATCGGAAATCCAAACGAGGATCATTCGGTTTTGTATGGACCCCTCTTTGCGGAGAGATATCTCACCAACTTTGTCTCGCATTTGGATTGGGGCAAAAAGGACGGCGGCAAGTTACTGGCCGGGTCGGGGCGGATTACAAAAAAGAATCCCTATCCAAATTTTTCGGGAAATCCCGATGCCGGATGGTATGTGACGCCTACTCTGTGGGAAGGTGTTGATCCCAGCATGAGATTATTTCAGGAAGAAATCTTTGGACCCAGTGTAAATCTCTGTAAGGCCAAATCGATTGATCAAGCGCTTGAGTGGGCGAACGCACATGCGTACGGACTTTCTTCGGCAATATTTACGGACAATCCTTATACGATGCTCAAGTTCAAAGAGACGATTGAGGCCGGAATGAGTTCGATCAACAATTCGACGACAGGAGCCGAGGCGCATCTTCCTTTTGGAGGAATCAAAGCTTCAGGAAATGGCACGCGCGAGTCTGGCATTTGGGTGATTGATTCTTATACTCGGTGGCATGCGGTGAACGTGGATTTGGCGGGCAAACTGCAGCTCGCTCAAATGGATGTGGATTATGGTGAAACTCGCCCCGCTATTCATTTTGGCGATTGGACCGAGCGCTGAGACTCAAAGTCCCGAAGTGTTAAATTAAAACAGAAGTAATATCATATACTTAAGCACTGTTTTCGTGGAATGAGGATTGCACACTTCTCCAGGTGGTGCAGCGACTACTTTTCTCCATTGGCGGGCTCTTGTTTGCGACATCCCTTTGGGCTGAATCAGAGCCCATTTGTCGTGCCGTGATTCGCCACAAAGGAATTTGGGAGGCTCGAATCATTCAGCTACCGGGGGCGCTACACGACGCCTTTATCAGCAAATCTCACCAGCCGGGGCAGGATCAAATCGAAGTTCAGTATGGTGACAGCGCTTACGAACCCTATAGTCGCACTCTCACTTTTGAGAACCAAACTCACGAGTTCAAAAGTGAGATGAACGAGGGAAGTAAGCTTGAAAGTTTTGTCTCGCCTCTCCACACGCTCGAAGCTCAGTTTGAGGTCGAGACTCGTCAGCTCAACATCAAAGATGCGCGATCAGGAACTTTGCTGAACTTTCGCAACCTCGTCGGCATCTTAAGTCCTCGCGAATTCTTAGACCCACGCGTCCCATTTAGGCCGAGATTTTATTTTAGTATGGATGATTCGCAGCTCATGCTGGTCACTCCTTACAAGGTGGTGCCATTGAATACTTGGGATAGTACACAACTCGGAACCCTTGAATATCCTACCGGCGGAATCAGAGGTGCAGATTTTGTAGGAAACACTCCGGCCATTTTTGCAAATGGTTTGCTTTTGCCACAAATGGATCTGAACAGAGGAACTATTACCAATTTTGACAAGCTGAATGAGCAAATCCGTGGAGCGGTTTCTACCGGAACCTTTTACGCTGATGGTCGGGACTATTTTGCAGCGGCTATTCCTCGAAATGGTGACTCATACATTCATCTTTTTAGGTTTGATTACAAAGGCTTCGAGCACTCTCGAGTGCGATTTGCTCATCATCCACAAAACGCTCCCTTTACGTGGATGAAAATCACGCCGAGAGGAGTTTTGACTTATTCTTCAAAGAGTCGCCTTCTTATCCACCACAATTCGAGTGAACTCGACCCCGAAGGGGATTAGCGAGTCCAAAGTGAGCGAATCTCTTGATCGCGAACCACAAGCGGCTCTGCAGTCTTACGCAAAAACTGCTGATCAAATCGAATCTTACCCGTGGCTCCATCAAAGTTTTCGGTTCGACGCAATCGATCCAAAAAGAGATCCCGATTGACGTTGCGATCATCTCTCGCCATGGCATCAATCGCAATCAGAGCGACATCAAATGCTTCTGCCGCAATTCGAGTGGGTTCTCGGCCAGCCGTTTTGAGAAACTCAGATTTAAAATAGCGATTGGGAAGGCGTTCAGAAGCTGCCAAATAGCTGTCTACAAAAATAGTCCCTTCTGCTGCGGGACCTGCTCGCTCCAAAAGCTTTTTTGAATTCATTCCTGAGAGGCCGACGACCTGAACTCCATAGATCTTTAAATAAGGAAGCGTCGGCAAGATCAGGCCCGCCGTATCTGCAAAATCCGGCAAAAATAGCGTATCAAAGTCGATCGCCGGCTGAAGATCCGCTAGTTTTTTTACACAGGGCTTTGCCACTTCTCCTTCGGGCAAGGGATCTTTGGGACAAAGCTCGTCACGTCTCAGTTTGGGTTGATCCAAGCGAGTCATGCGTTTGAGTTGCTCTTTGAAGTCTGTTCCGTTGGCGGGATAAATTTGCACATCGGAAATGGTGAGCCCCTCGGCCTCAAAGGCCTTGGTCGCACGATCCATCACATCCCAACCGTAGTTGGAGTCGGGCATCAAAACCCCAATCCGCTTGGACTTGTAATCCGTGGCCAAAAATCTCGCGAGCGCCTGCACTTGATCTTCGATGGTGAGGAGCGAACGAATCGAATACGCTCCATAACTCTTGAGATCCTCTTTGGCTGCGAGCGACAACACAGGAACGCGCTGAATCTCTGCGCGCTCAAAAGCCCATTCCGTTTCTTTGGCCGTCAGCGGTCCCAAAATCGCCGTGACATTCTCTCGCGCGGCCAAATTTTGCCAGGCCTGCTCGAACTGCTCTTGATTGGTACCCGTGTCTTCGATCACAAACTCGACACCCTCTGATGAGGCCATGCGACCCGCAATTTGAATTCCCAAAAGCGCTTCTTGCGCAAACGATTTGAGATCACCAGAAAGCGGCAAGAGGACCCCAATTTTTCGCGCCGTCACGCCGGGCTGAAAAACATTGAGCTTGAGGATTTCTTGAGCGCGCGATGCGATGTCTGTCGTACCATCTTCTTCGACGCCTTCCAAAAACTTAAGTCCGGCTTCGAGCTGCTGGTTCTTGAGAAGCTCCTGATAGGCCGCATAGAGTACAACATTCTTTCCGATCTTTGACTGAGCCTTTGCCGTGATTCGCTCCAAACTTCCTTTTGTCGAAACAGGAGACTTTAAGATGGAATCAAAATCCGTCCAATACTCCGTCGCCATTTCGGGTGTGAGTCGCTGCTTTTGTACAAGCACATGAACCCACTGATCGAGCCATAGGTAACGCTGAACTTGCTCTTCTTCAGTTGCCGCCGGATTCTGTCGAATAAAATTGAGCCCCTGATTGAGAAGATCAAGACTCGAAGTTTGGGGAGGAGGTGGTGGTGGAGTGCTCACCTTCTGCGCGGCGCAGCCGGCCAAACCCAGAATCAAAAATCCTAAGAGAATTGTCTGACGATTCTTAGGCCGGAGTTGAAGACTGACCGGAGTCAGAGGAAAGGTTGCCGTAAATATATTCTGCCATCGCGTGAGCTGCATCGTTCAACTCTACCTTCGCGGCCTCGATTTTTTCAAGATCATCCAACTCAAGAGATTTTTTGGCCTGGGCCAATGCGTTGATCGCCTTCTCTGCGAGGTCTGGTGGAATGTCTGTTTGGAATTCATTGATTGACTTTTCGGCAGTAAAAACCAAGCTCTCAAGCTCAATTTTGAGCTCAGCGATCTTGCGATGAATCGCATCAGCGTCAGCGTTTTCTTTGGCATCCGCAATCAGACGCTGAATCTCGTTTTCGTTAAGTCCGCTCGACACAGTGACTCGGATCGCCTGCTCTTTTCCGGTTCCGAGGTCTTTGGCTTTGACCTGAACAATTCCGTTTGAGTCGATGGCAAATGTCACTTCGATTTGAGGGACCCCCCGAGGTGCGGGAGGAATATCGGTGAGGTCAAAGCGCGCCAGGGTTTTGTTGTACTGAGCGAGATCTCGCTCCCCTTGCAAACAATGCACGCTTACGAAGGATTGATTGTCCTGAGCCGTGGTAAAGACTTTGGATTTTTGTGTCGGAATGGCTGTGTTCTTTTCGATGATCTTCGTAAAAATTCCACCCGCCGTCTCCACTCCGAGTGACAAGGGTGTCACATCGAGAAGGATCACATCCGAAACTTCGCCCGTGATGATACCGCCCTGAATGGAGGCCCCTACCGCGACGACCTCATCGGGATTGATCGATGAGTCACCGTCCTGCCCAAAGATCTCTTTGACCTTCGCTTGGACTGCTGGCATTCGAGTCATTCCGCCCACGAGCAGAATCTTTTGAATCTGGTTGGCCTCGAGCTTGGCATCCGTCATCGCCATCTTGCAGGGAGCTGCGAGACGCTCAATGAGATCAGCACAAAGTGTGTTCAAGGTGTCTCTGGTGATCTTTTCTTTGAGATGCTTAGGCGTACCACCCTCAGCGGTAATAAAGGGCAGCTCGACTTCGGTTTCGAGACCGGATGAGAGCTCGTGTTTGGCTTTTTCACTCGCCTCTTTGAGGCGCTGAACAGCGAGAGGATCTTTGCTGAGATCGATCTTCTCTCGCTCTTTAAATTTATCGATCAAGTGGTGCATGATGCGATGATCAAAGTCTTCTCCGCCCAAGAACGTATCACCGTTCGTGGACTTGACTTGATACACGCCATCACTGAGTTCCAAGATCGAGATATCGAAAGTTCCTCCGCCCAAATCAAAGACCGCGATTTTTTCGGTGCCTTGCTTGTCCATTCCGTACGCGAGGGCCGCGGCCGTAGGTTCATTGAGGATTCGAAGAACGTTGAGGCCCGCGACGCGACCAGCGTCTTTGGTCGCCTGTCTTTGCGCATCATTAAAGTAAGCGGGAACAGTCACGACCGCGTCTTTGACTTCGTGGCCCAGATAGTCTTCAGCAATCTCTTTCATTTTTTTGAGGACCATGGACGAAATCTCACTCGGGCTTGAAGACTTGTCGTCAACCGAAACCCATGCATCTCCGTTGTCCGCTTTGACTACTTTGTAAGGCAGAACTTGTGTCGAACGCTGAACCATCTCGTCTTCGAATTTTCGTCCGATGAGGCGCTTAACGGCATAGATGGTTTTTTGCGCATTGGTCACCGCTTGTCGTTTGGCAATCTGGCCGACGAGTCTCTCGTTGTTCTTGGCAAACGCCACAATCGAAGGTGTGGTGCGAGCCCCTTCAGAGTTGGGAATCACGACAGGCTTTCCGCCATCCAAAAGAGCGACGCAAGAGTTGGTCGTTCCTAAATCAATTCCAATGACTCGTCCCATGTTTTACCCTTCCGCCTTTTTGCTGACGACGACCGTTGCCGCTCTCATCAATCGATCGCTCCATCGATAGCCACGACGAATCTCCTGAACGATATGCCCGGGAGCCACAGCAGTCGTCTCGATTTGCGAGATCGCTTCATGCAAATTCGGATCAAAGGCCTGGCCGAGTGTCTCAATACGAATGAGGCCTTCGGTTTTGAGCCAGCTCTCAATCTGAGAAAGAATCATTCTGATTCCGTCGGCGAGCGGACCGCCCTGCTCGAGTGCGGGGCCCATTCCACGGTCTAGATTGTCGAGGATATCCAAAAATCCCCTCAGAACTTTTTCTTTGCCTGCTCGTTCAGAATCCTGCCGATCCTTGATCGCTCGTTTTCTGAAGTTCTCAAAATCTGCCGCGAGTCTGAGATAGGCTTCCTTGTCGACAACCTGTTGAAGATCAATGCGCGCAATCGCGCCCGTGTCTTTGGAGGAGGATTCTTTTTCCCGGACTTCGTCAGAGGGGGGGCTTTGCGCCGACTCGGTTTCGTAGCTCTCAACGGCCTTCACAGCTTCTTCGATCAAAAGATCGGCCTTCGACGGACGGCTAGATTTCTTCTTATCCCCCATAACCTAATCACATCATTTTACTTGAAATTTGCAGATGCGCGCCGCAGCGAAGACGCGACAATTTAGCCGCGTGGCACCAATCGAGCCGCCACCGACTCCATCATCAGCCAACCCCGATCCGTCAGGACGACTTCTGAGGCCTCACGCCTTTCGGCGAGTCCTTCGTTCATCAATTCCTGAATCGCGCCGGCTTCCTTCGGAATCTTGATGGGTTGGCGAGTTCTTAAACGAAAATAAAAGTCTTCGAGCTCTCTTTGCTCGGCGGACAAAGTCTCAATCCAAGAGATCGACTCACCCAAAAGCCATTTGTGCCAGTCTCGCTCAACTTCGTAACGCTGCACCGCCCCATCGCCCACCAAAAATCCATGAGCTCCCGGACCAAGCCCCATATAAGAATCTCGCCCCGTCCAATACATCGAATTGTGGCGACTCTCAAATCCAGGCTTCGAAAAATTAGAGACTTCATAATGCCGATATCCTCGCTCTTTGAGATAGCGACAAACAAACTCATAAAAATCTGCTGCGACTTCGGCCTCTACCATTCGATCTTTCATCGCTGGATGATGAAGCCATTTATGATCGTCGCTCAGAGTCAGCAAATAAACAGAGATATGAGGAGGATCGTATTTCATCAACTCCTCTAGATCTGATTTGAGGAGGTCAAATGTTTGTTCGGGAATCCCTATCATCAGATCTACCGAAAAGTTTTCGAACGTGTTTGAGACGGCCGAGAGGGATTTGTGAAGATGCTCGCGAGTGGCCAGGCGCTCCAATCGTTTGAGCTGAACTTCTGAAAACGACTGAACTCCCACAGAGAGTCGATTGATTCCCAGAGTTTTAAATGCGCGTAGTTTGTCTTCGCTCAGAGTTTCGGGGTTTGCTTCGAGGGTCCACTCACAGGTCTTGGTGCCTAAGCCTTCGTAATAATGATCCAAGAGTGACTTGAGATGCTCGAGCCCTTTGACACTCAAAAGAGAGGGCGTGCCTCCCCCTAAATAAAGAGAATTTAGAGGGACTCTTTGAGCGGGAATGGATCCACAGAGTCTTAGATCTCGGCTAATGGCGTCTATAAACCGCTGCTCAAACTGAGGCTCCACACTGAGAGTTTTTTCGGAGGTATACACGTTAAAATCACAGTAAGAACAATGGTGTCGACAAAGCGGATAATGGATGTAAACACTTTGTGGTAAGGTTTTAAGACTGTGAAGCGCGGCAAAATCCATGATTTTTATTTTCACAAAGCCAAGCAAGAAAAGTTCTCGGCTCGCAGTGTTTACAAGCTTCAGAACATTCAAGACAAGTATCATCTCTTTGCTCCGGGAAACAAAGTCCTCGATTTGGGCGCTTCTCCGGGGAGTTGGACCGAATATCTTTGTGAGATCCTAGGAGCCAAAGGCAAGCTCTGGGGCCTTGACCTGAAGGGTCTTTCGATAGGTGCGCTCCAAAAAATCGAGAAGTCACAAGTGAGTTTTCAGTTTCTTCAGCAGTCCGTTTTTGATGAGCTACCGATTGAGATTCCCCCCTTGGATGCGGTGGTTTCTGATATGGCTCCCTCGACTCAGGGCAATCGAACTGTCGATTGTGCTCGGTCCTTAGAGCTCATTGAAGCGGCTCATACAATTGCTCAAAAGCACCTTAAAAAGGGGGGGCATTTTGTGGTTAAACTTTTTGAATCTCCCGAAACTATGGCAGCCGCCAAGTCTTGGATTAAGGAGTTTAAAATGGGAAAGCTTTACCGCCCCCCTGCAGTTCAAAAAGACTCCAAAGAAATCTACTTTGTCGGTCAGCACTTGATCAAAGACTGAAACCCCATTGCCATCAGCCTTCAAGCGACGCTAAAAGATGAGGGTGATTTTAAAGCCTCGATTTTTGTTTTTGGTCGTCCTCGGAATTGTTTTGGCTGCCTGCTCAGCTCACCAAAAGGATCTTACGACAGATGTAGGAACCATGGCTGAGGCCGATCGGTTGAAGGGCGATGAATTTTTTGAGGAAGCTCGAAAGCAATACATGCGCATTAAAACTGACTTTCCTCAAAGCTCACTTCAAATCGACGCAGACTTTAAAGCCGCAGAAACTTATTTTTTGGAAGAATCTTACCCCACCGCTGCCAGCTCATTTGAAGATTTTATTCGAACGTATCCCGGTCGGGCGGAAATTCCCAAAGCTCTCTTTTATTTGGGAATGAGCTACCGCAACCAGATGCCCGAGACTCCCCAGCGCGATACCAGACCCTCCGCCAAATCCATCGATGCCTTTACGCGACTGATCGTGGACTTTCCGTCGTCTGAATACACCAAAGATGCCCAAAAATTCATTGATGAGGCCCGAGCTCAGTTGGCTCAAAAGGTCTACGAGATTGGCCGCTTTTATCAGCGAAACAAAAAGTGGGAGGCCGCTGCGCGAAGATATTCGGAGTTGATGGTCCAGTATCCTGACAGCTCTCTTACAGAAGAAGCCGCGGCTCGTAAGGTCTATTGCCTTCGTCAGGCAGGCCAAGCCGAGACTGCCGAGGCTCTTGCAAAGGAATTTCGAGAAAAGTTTCCTCAAAGCGAATTCATGTCTATGATCGAGCCATGAGTCTCGAAAAAGAAGAACTGCAAAAGCAAATTCAGTTAGGAAAAAACCTTCTTCGCACGCGCCAATATGAGAAGGCTGAAGAGATCTTGCTCAAGATCTTGAAGAAGCACAAATTGGCCGATGTCTACAATGCGCTCGGACTCGCTTATGCAGATCAAGGAAAGTTCAATTTTGCAGAAATTGCCTTTAAAAAAGCGTTGAGCATCAACCCCAGTTATATGGAAGCGGCGCTCAACCTTTCTGTCGTTTACAACAATCTAGGGCTCGGACAAAAATCTAAAGAGATATACAAAAAGCTCAAAGCTTACGGCGCCAAAAGTCGTGGAGCCATGGATCCCATGCTCATGAGCCGAATCGCCAATCTTCATATGGAAACAGGGGACTTGTACCACTCCGTCGGGGAGAACAAATTAGCCATCAGAGAATATGAGGCCGCGGTTGATCTGTGTCCCCAGTATGTGGATATCCAAACAAAGCTCGCGACCGTGTATCGAGAGTCAGGACAAATTGCTAAGGCGATGAAGATTTTTTCGAAGGTCAAAAAATCCGCCGGAAAGTTTGCACCGTTTTGGATTTCTCTCGGCGTCACCCACTACGCCAAAAACAAACGCAAAGAAGCCAAAAAGGCTTGGGCCAAAGCGCTCGAGGTTGAACCTCGAAACGCGATCGCCAAAGCCTACGCCAACTTGATTTAAATATCTGATTACTGTGCGCTCGCCCGCGTCCTAAATGCGCGAAGCACGCTGACATGACTCCAAGTCAGGTTCTCAGCGCCCTGCATCTGGCCGGAATCTCGATTGATCTGCTCAGAGAGTGAGCCGTCACGCCCACCATGAGTTTTGATTCTTTCTAAGAATGCATCGCCGATACTGATCATATCCGCCTTGGTGCTCTTGAGAGCTGCGACATCTAGGTTCTGAATCTCTTGCGCAGTTGTCCATGAGGGAAGCGGAATCTGGCCGGCCCGATAGGCTTCGATGTCTTTGATTCGAGAACTCAGAAAAAAGGCGACTCGATAATAATACTCAGCAAATCCTGCTGTGGTTAAAATCCAGGGATTGCCCTTACGGCCCGCTGTTTGATCTTCTGGAATCCCATTATATTTATCCTCTGGATAGCGGCCAATCAGAGGGAAGATCCTGTCAAAATCCACGGCCTGGTTGATGGCGTACGACTCGCTAAACGCCAAAAGCATCGTCTGGATAGTATTTGAAATTCGAGGGTCTAAGACTTCATAAAAATTATATCCCCTCTTTTTGAGATCGAGCGGTCGCAAATAGAGTGAAGCCAAAATCACTACAGTATCGAGTTCAGAATTTTTGTAGTCCACACCGTCGACGCGCAAAACAGTCGGGCGAATCATCAAATCAGCGGCCGCTCCGTTTGAAGAAGCACTCAACTTTGAAAGGCTTTTGGCTTGATTCAAAAAGCTGTTGAGCTGCTTTCGATCGTTGAGTTTGAGAATGGCTTGAGCTTGGAGTTCAAATCGAGGCTCACCCTTTTGCATGACAGGAGTCGAAAACCCATCCCGCAAAAAATCCCCTAAAGAGGCGGCTTTGCCGATATACCAATTGGCCGCTCCCTTATCGCCCAAATAGGCTGCCAACTGTGCCCCTCTTTCAAGGGCTTGGTGCTGAGCGAGCATGGTAAAAAAGTTAAATCCCCGCACTTCTTCCCACACATCAAACGAAGACTGATCAATATGATGAGAGAGATACTCAAGATCATTTTTAATCACGGACGCTGAGGGAAGCTTGGAATCATAGAGCTTGGTTTTGACGTAATCGGCTCGCCCCGTATTGATCATATGGGCGGCAAACTCAATGAGCACCAACGTTCGCAATGCAGGACCATCGTTTTGTGGTCGGCCCCAAGGATCATTGAAGGCGGCTCCATCCGCCAAAAAGAGAGGTTCGCCGAGACCCGCCTGAGTTTGAGTGGCCTGGTTTGTGACCGAAAAGTCCACGTAGTCCATAAAGAGACGTTCCATTTCGGCGACCGAAATCTTGCCCGCCTTTGAGAGATCAAAAACCTCTTGCATCACCAAAGCCGCATCTCGCACCCAGTGCTTAAAATAATTGGGCTTTTCTTTGGATGGCGAAGCAACCACAGCTCCTTTGGCCGCTCCGGCAGGCGAAATATTAGCCAATAGCTTTTGAATGGAGGCTCGCTCCTGCTGCAAAATCCAAGTATTTAAATCAATCTTGGGTTCATCGTTTCCGGCCCTCGTGAGGGCGGGGACTGCCAACAAAAATGCCAAAAGAAGCTGTTTCATTGCTGGAGATTCAGCTGACGCTCCCAAGAAATCAAGCTATGTTTAGAGCGACGCTATGACAAAAAGCCCCCAGACCGTTGCCGAAATTCGAGAAAGTTTTTTGAAGTACTTTGAATCCAAAGGACATCATCGCGAGCGTGCGAGTGCCTTGATCCCTCAAAACGATCCCACACTTTTGTTTACCAACGCGGGAATGGTTCAGTTTAAGGATCTTTTTACGGGCAAAGAATCCCGCTCCTACAAACGCGCCGCCACTTGCCAAAAATGTGTGCGCGCAGGTGGCAAGCACAACGACCTCGAAAGCGTGGGCTTTACTCGGCGGCATCATACTTTTTTTGAAATGCTCGGAAACTTTTCGTTCGGCGATTATTTTAAGGCCGAGGCAATCGAGTTTGCTTGGGAGTATCTCACCCAATGGATTGGGTTGCCCAAAGACAAGCTGTGGATTTCTGTTTTTGAAAACGACGACGAAGCCCTCAATTTGTGGCTCAAAGTTTCGGGATTGCCCAAAGAGCGCATCGTCAAGATGGGCGAAAAGGATAATTTTTGGGCGATGGGTGACACCGGTCCTTGCGGTCCTTGCTCCGAGATTTATATCGATCGCGGCGAGTCTTTTGGCAAAAAGGGCGAGACGATTTTTGATGGCGGGGAGAGATTTTTGGAAATCTGGAACCTCGTCTTTATGCAGTTTGAACGATTTGCGGATGGAAAAATGGTGCCGCTCCCTAAACCTTCGGTGGACACGGGTATGGGACTTGAGCGCCTGGCGAGTGTGATTCAGCAGACGGATTCCAACTATGAGATCGATAGCCTCAAAAAAATCCGAGATGGATTTGCTCGGATACTCGGCAAGCCGCTGACTCCGCTCGCATCCGAAGATGAGTCTGCACTTCGTGTTTTGACCGATCACATTCGCGCTTGTTCGTTTTTGATAGCCGATGGAGTGCAGCCGAGTAATGAGGGTCGTGGTTATGTTTTGCGTCGGATATTACGGCGCGCCATTCGCTATGGCAAAAAGCTCGGTTGCAATCAGCCGTTTTTTCATAAGGGAGTTGATTTTGTAGATCAAGAAATGGGCGCTGTGTATACCGAGATACGCACCAGCCTGAGTGCCATCAAAAATATTATTTTTCATGAAGAAGAAAAGTTTTTTGAGACGTTAGAAAACGGCCTCAAGCTCTTGGATTCTAAAATCAAGGCCCTCAAAAAAGGGGGCGTCTTGCCCGGAGAGGTGGCGTTTCAGCTCTACGATACTTTTGGGTTTCCTCTGGATTTGACCGAAGTGATTTTGAAAGAACATTCGCTCACTCTTGATCATGCGGGATTTCAAAAGGAGCTCGAGGCTCAAAGAGATCGCTCACGCGCCTCCTGGAAGGGCAGCGGCGAGTCAGGAGTTTCTGAAGTTTACAAAGAGCTTGCGGCTTCGGGACTCAAAACAGAATTCGTGGGTTACAAGGATCTCGAGTCAGATTCCAAAGTACTGGCGATTTTGAAATCTGGGCAAAAAGTCTCGGAGCTGAAGAGCGGAGAAAGTGGCGAAGTCATTTTAGATCGCTCTCCTTTTTATGCAGAGGGCGGCGGACAAATGGGAGATAGGGGCCTCCTTGAAGGCGCGGGCATAAAGGCTGAAGTGGGCGACACACGTAAGCCCGTAAAGGATTTGTTCGTGAGCAGCGTGATGGTCAAATCAGGAAGTTTAAAGGTCGGTACGACACTTTCGGCGCGGGTCGATAGGGGGCTTCGTTTGAAGACCCGAATCAATCACAGCATCACTCATGTTTTGCATGCGACACTGCAAGAGGTCCTCGGAGATCACATCAAACAAGCCGGAAGTTTGGTGACGTCTGAGCAACTGCGTTTTGATTTTACACATTTTAAGGCAGTGACTCCCGAAGAGCTCCGAAAAATTGAGAGCGTGATTAACGAGCGCATTCGCGCCAATCATCCCGTCATGACTGAGCTCAAAGATCTGGATGAAGCGATCAAAGCGGGAGCTAAAGCGTTTTTTGATGATAAATATGATCAAAAAGTGCGCGTGCTCTCGATCGGAAAGTTTTCTCTCGAGCTTTGCGGAGGGACTCACGCCGAGCGTCTTGGAGAAGCAGGCTTGTTTAAGATTACATCAGAATCGAGTGTTGCTTCGGGTGTGCGCCGAATTGTGGCGGTCACCGGAGAACGCGCCTATCAAGAAGTTTTGAGACAAGAAGATATTCTTCAAGGCGTCGCCGATCTGCTCAAAAGTTCTGAAGCCGAAGTTTTGTCTCGAGTCGAGAAGCTCCTCAAAGAAAAGGCGGAGCTTCAAAAAAAGATTTCTCAGCAGGCCCTCGGAGGAGCATCCAAGGATGCTGATTCGATGATTCAGGATATTCATGGAGTCAAAACCCTGATCGAGGTCCGAAAGGTTGATGACGCTAAGGAGCTTCGACCCCTCTCCGACCATTACCGACAAAAAATCAAATCGGGTCTCGTGCTCATAGGTGCAGAGATCGATGGTCGAGCCACAGTCATTGCAGCCGTGACGGATGATATCGCACCACAGTTTCAGATGAAAAAGTTGGTCGAGAAGCTCTCTACAAGCCTCAACGGAAAAGGTGGAGGTAAGGATAATTTTGCACAGGTCGGTGGTTCCGAAACCAAAAACCTCACCGAAGCAGAGCTCAAGCGCCTAGCCTCGGAACATCTGAGCCAGATCTCTGTGCTTGTGTAAGCTCAACAGACATCTGGTTAATTTCAATTACTGAGGGGGTTGCTTGGTCGTAGCGCCCTCTAAATGATTGAGGCTGCTGCGACATAAGGGCGCAGGATCTCAACTTGGAACCTCCTTCTGCGCGCCTTTTAGAAGGGCACCACAACTTATAGCACCGGCATAGAACTTGCTCCTTTGGTAGTCCAGCGATCGGGCGATTGTGCATTGAAAGGATTTTCTATGCTCAGACGCCTCGTGTTCCCCTCCCTCCTTTTGGCATCCACCTCAACCATCAATGCGCAGGAAAACTTGAGTGATACCAGTCCCGTCATCGAGGTTTATGGATACGAAGAGAAAACGGCCTATGATTTTCCTGCAGGCACAGCGCATCCAGATCGAAGAGTTATTCTTCTTGTCGGCAATGATGGCAAAATCCAAAAAATAGGATTCGCAACCGGAGCTCAAATTGTCATCAAACAGGAGTCACAGAGCGGTGAGATTACGGAGCAGAGGTGGGTAAGAGGACTTTTTGGCGTGGACCGAAAGGCAGTCAAAGTGGCGAATCAAAAACTTGTCACTGATTATCTTGATGATGAGCTCATTGAGTACAAGAAGGAGAATGAAAAGAGCTCTTCTAAACCCAAGGGAGCCGGAGAATTCATTTCAGGCGTCAAATCAAAAGAAACGAGTTTGGCCAATCTAAAGAGACAGGCTCTCACCAATACTTATGTCAGAGACGCGGAAAACCTCTCTACGTACCAAAACTATCCTGAAGGCACGACCAAGGCTTATTCCACTGCCGCTGAATTGAGTTCAATTAAACGCATAAAATTCATCAGTATGGCTGAGATCAAAGATCGAATAGCTTTCAGCGCTTCGAACCAAGAGTTTATTCGCAGACTCAACTTGAAAATAGACTTGAACGACGCCAGGACCACAAAGACCCCTGAAGCGTCCACCAACAAAAAATCAGATGAAGTCGAAGAACTCAAGGAACAAAACCGCCGTCTCTTAGAACAAATGCAGCAACTGCAAAAAGCAATTGAGGAACTGAAAAAGGAAAAGGGCGTAGCGAGTCTTTACTCAAATGATCGAAGTCGAATGGTCGGCGTAGACTCGACCGATTCCAAAGACTTGTTTGCCTCAGTCACCAGTCCTTAATACTAGTGCACAGCGCTGGGCTGAGTGTGCGACTTTTTGCGGAACTTTTTGCCGCCACCCGGAACAATGGGGGGCTTGCGAGTCAAAGCCGCTGCCAAAACTTCGTCCACTTCACTGACGAAAGTAAATGTCAGCTTGCTTCGCACGGCCTTTGGCAAATCCACAAGATCCTTCTCATTTGCTTTAGGCAAAATGATGTGCGAAATATCCTGTCTCACGGCCGCAAGAACCTTCTCTTTGATCCCGCCCACCGGCAGAACTTTTCCGAGCAATGTGACTTCGCCGGTCATGGCTACTTCGCGTCGCACAGGAATCTCTGACAACAATGAAATCAATGTCGTCACAATCGTAATCCCCGCAGACGGTCCGTCTTTAGGAATCGCCCCAGCAGGAATGTGCAAATGAAAGTCATTGTCCGAGAAGAAAGTCTTTGGAAGTCCAAGCTCTTCGGCACGGGAGCGAACATAAGAGAGAGCGGTTCGAGCCGACTCCTTCATGACGTCACCCAATTGACCAGTCAGCTCGATCGCTCCTTTGCCAGGCACATAAGTGGCCTCGAGTGTGAGAGTTTCTCCACCCGACTGAGTCCATGCGAGCCCGGTGGTCACGCCCACTTCGGACTGATCGCGCTTTTCGTCCTCGACATAGCGCACGGGTCCCAAAAATTTGGCTAAAAGCTTTGGAGTAATCGTGATCGATTTAAAGTCTGCACCTTCGGTCGCCCGCTCACGCGCGCCTTTGCGGCAGCAAGAAGCGACTTCTCTTTCGAGATTTCGTAAGCCCGCTTCGCGAGTATAACCGTGAATCAAAAAGCGAATCGCTGATTCCGAAAAGTTAATATCTCCATCAACCAGACCGTTTTCTTTGGTCTGTTTGGGAATCAAATACTTTTTGGTGATCTGAACTTTTTCTTCAAGGGTATAACCCGAAACCGAAATCACTTCCATACGATCACGGAGTGGGCCAGGGATCGTATCCAACATATTTGCAGTGCAGATAAAGAGCACATTGCTCAAATCCACGGGCAAATTAATGTAGTGATCTCTAAATGAATTGTTTTGTTCGGGATCCAAGACCTCAAGAAGTGCCGAAGCTGGATCGCCTCGATAATCTTGTCCCAACTTGTCGATTTCATCGAGCATGATCACGGGATTATTAGTGCCTGCCTGTCTTAAACTCTGAACAATTCGTCCTGGCATAGCGCCCACATAAGTACGACGATGACCGCGAATTTCGCTCTCATCTTTAATGCCGCCCAAACTCATACGAACGAATTTGCGTCCCATGGTGCGAGCAATGCTCTTTCCAAGAGAGGTCTTTCCCACTCCAGGAGGTCCAACAAAACATAAAATCGGACCGCGTAGATTCTTCTTGAGTTGGCAAACGGCAAGATGATCCAAGATCCGCTCTTTGATTTTCTCGAGCCCAAAATGATCTTCCTCGAGGACAGATTTTGCGTTTCTCAAATCCAAACTGTCTTGAGAGGTTCGATTCCAGGGCAGTTCAACCATCCAATCCAAATAGGTTCGAATAATTGAGGCTTCGGCTGAGTCAGCGTGCATATTCTCAAGTCGTTTGAGTTGCTTGAGACTTTCTCGCTGAGCATCCTCTGTCATATTCGCGTTTTGAACTTTAGCTCTGAGCTCTTCGATTTCTTCGCCTTTTGAATCCGAATCACCGAGTTCTGATTTGATCGCGCGGAGTTGCTCACGCAAAAAGTACTCACGCTGAGATCTCGTCATCTCATCTTTGGCTTGAGTCTGAATGCGCGCTTGCATGTCGAGAACTTCGACTTCGCGCGTGAGAGCGTCATTGACTCTGCGCAGACGAGCAATGGGGTCCACTGTTTCGAGAATACCCTGACTCTCTCCTACTTTAAGATCCAAATTGCTGGCGACGAGATCTGCCAGTCGGCCTGGATCCGTAATCTCATCCAAGACGACAAGAATATCCGGAGACAAAACCTTGCCCATCGCGATGACTTTCTCGATGAGGTTTTTGACGTTGCGAATCAGTGCTTCGCTCTCGAGTTCGCGGTCTTCCCACGCGGGCTCCGAAATCTTTTTGATCCGAACGACGTAATTGGGATTCTCTTGAACAAATTCTTGGATCTCTGCCTTCACGAGTCCTTGAACAAGAATCTTGATCTTCCCGTCTTCAGGAAGCTTGTTCATCTTCATGATCATCGCCACACAACCCACCTTGTTGATGGATTCTGGAGACGGTGATTCATCGTCCATATTTTTTTGCGCTGACAAAAACATCAGCCGGTCTTTGTTGAGTGCCTCATTCACCGCATTGATTGATGAAGTTCGCCCGACGAAAAGAGGAAGGATCCTATAGGGGAAGATCACAACATCCCGAACGGGTAAAAGAGGCAGCGTATCTGGTATTTGAAGGCTGTCGAGATCATTGGACATACACCCCAGTCTATCAGTGTCCTGAAACGCACGCGAAGCACCAAAAAATTTGCTGGTTGCGCCATTCTCTATGAAAAGATTTCATCTCTGCCTCGCCGCAGCATTATCCCGCGCCATGTACACTGAAGAAGGTCATGGAACTTAACGATATTCTCAAAATCGCAGTGAAAGCCTCCGCTTCTGATATTCATGTCAAAGCGGGTCTCCCTCCTACATTCAGAATTGATGGGGCGCTTGTTCCGCTCGACGATGCTCCCAAAATTTCGCCAGAAGAAATCACTAAGATCGCTAACGAAATCATGACGCCGCAGCAAAAGCTCAAGTTTCAGGAATTCAACGAAGTTGACCTTGCCTACGGTGTTCCGGGATTGGGTCGGTTTCGAGTGAATGTGTTTCAACAGCGTGGAACCATGGGGATGGTCTTAAGAGTGATCCCTACCAAAATTCGTACGACTCGAGAGCTTATGCTTCCGCCCAGTCTCGAAAAAGTTTCGATGGCTGAGCGCGGTCTCATTCTCGTCACCGGCGCCACTGGCTCCGGAAAGTCCACCACACTCGCCGCGATGGTGGACTATATCAATGAGAATTCTGCGAGTCACATTGTCACCATCGAAGAGCCCATTGAGTATTTGATTAGAGATAAAAAATCGATCGTTAATCAGCGCGAAGTCGGAATTGATACGGTAGGATTCAATCTCGCACTCAGAGCCGCTCTCCGCCAGGATCCTGATGTGATTTTGGTTGGTGAAATGCGGGATGCCGAGACTATGGAAACCGCCATTGCTGCGGCCGAAACAGGTCATATTGTATTTAGTACTCTGCATACTTTGGATGCGACGGAGACGATCAATCGAATTGTGTCTGTGTTTCCTCCGTATCAGCAAAAGCAAATTCGCTTACAGCTTGCTTCTATTTTGAGAGCTGTGGTGTCACAGCGCCTAGTCCCACGAAAAGACGAACAAGGTCGAGTACCTGCTGTGGAAGTATTGATCAACAATGCGCGCATCCGAGAGCTCATCGAAAATCCTGATCGCACCAAAGAAATCCCACAGGCGATCAACGAGTCCTTTACCTCCTGGGGGATGCAGAGTTTTGATCAATCGCTGATGCAGCTTTATAAACAGGATTTGATTTCGCTCGACGAAGCTGTTCGACAAGCTTCGAACCCAGATGACTTCTCACTCAGAGTGTCTGGAATATCTTCGACCAGCGACACAAATTGGGATGCCTTTGAAATGATGCCTACGTCTCAACAACAACAAGAAGCCCAAGAAAAGTCTCGGCCTTCACCCTCTCCGAGCACGACCACTCCCCCTACAAAAATCTCCAAACCAGCCTCTGGGAAGTGAGATTTGCGCTAGAAGCGCCGCAGAAGTATAATTAATAAGTGGAGTTTGGGGTCAACAAGCGTCGCCTCCGTGCACGCCTTAAAAACCTCTCGTCATTCGTCAAAGACCTCTCGTTTGACGCGGTGAACAGTGTTCATTATTGGCGACACAACCTCAAAGGCAACAGAGTCGAAAAAAAATATTTTTCGGGAACCTCTCAATATCCTCCGGTGGTTTTGCTTCAAGGCTTTATGGGGACTCGCGGAGTTCTCGGCCCGCTCGAAAAATACCTGCGAGCGCAGGGGCGAGACGTCATCTCCATCGATTTAGGATTCTTTAATGTTGCGGATATCCGAACTTCTTCGGCAATTCTGGCAGAAAAACTCGAAAAGCTGATGGAGCGTTTTTGTCACCACCACGCATTTGAAAAAATAGATATCGTCGGCCACAGCATGGGGGGCTTGATTGGCCTTCACTATATAAAGCATCAGGGAGGTCATCGCGTCGTCAGTCGCCTCATTGGGCTTGGCGCCCCATTTCATGGAACGTGGGCGAGTTTGCTCGCAGTTGTCCCCTTTGGTGCGTTTTCTCGTGGCTTGTGGCAGATGCTCCCAGACTCGGATTTTTTAAAGGGACTGAGCGCACACCCAGAAGAAGCGCATGAGACCAAACTGATTTCTATTGCTGCTCGCTATGATGCACTTTGTCCTCCCAAGTCTTGCCGGTTGGAAGGAGCAAAAAATCTGAGCATTCCTGTTGGCCACGGGGGACTCCTCATCGATGAGCGAGTCTTTGAGGAGGTGAATAGACAGCTCTCTCCTCAAAACGAAAAAGCGCCGAGTTCTTTTGGAACTCAGCGCCCACGACAATGATTTAGAACACTTAAAGATGTTCTAAAAAAACTTATTTGCCCAAAAGATCTTTTGCATCGACCTTCGAAGCAGTTGAACTCGTGTCTGAACCTGCATCAGCACTTGTTCCTGTGCTGCAAGGATCAGAAGACTGATCCAAGTCTGAAGACTCAGCAGCGATGACATTGGCAGCCAAAAATACAATTGAAAGTCCGGTAAAAATTGCTCGTTTCATAGTCGTTATATCCTCTCTTTGCATACTTAAGCCCTCCCCCAAGGAGGACTCTTGGACTCTAATTATGCATATTCGGTGCCAGGGGTTCGTCAGAGGGTGTCAGTGTAAGTAGCTGTATTAACAAGAGTTTTCTGGGCTGCCGGCGCCCGCTCTGGGAGTCCCATGCCCCATCTTTGAGAGCTTTGCGCCCCAAATTCATGAAAGTGCGGGCTTCGCTCTTATATGTCGATTGTCAGGATCTTCTTCATCCAAAGGACTCCAGCTGCAATCATCACCACCATGAGTCCTAAGAATGCGATTCCTAGAGGAGTAGTAAACAAAAGTACTACGTAATTGGGCTGAATCACATACTGAAGCACCAACATTACAATGGGTAAGGATCCCAGAATAAACGCCTGAGTGATACCGGCCTGAGCGAGAGTGCGAATTTTATCGCTCACACGCTGACGCTCGCGAATTGTTTCGGCGATGGTTTCAAAAGCCTCCGACAGATCTCCGCCCTGCTGAGACAAAGTCACCACCGAGTTTACAATCATAAACAAATCGTCTGAGGGCATTCGCTTGGTCATATTGAGGAGAGCATCGTTGAGCCCAATCCCGACTCGGTTTTCCTTCAGAACCATTCCAAACTCTTCGGAGCATGGCTTTGGCATTTCGCGTTCAATCACTTGAACCACCTGCAAAAACGAGAGGCCTGATCGAATGGCATTCGACATCATATTGAGCGCATCCACGAGCTGTTTATCAAAGAGTTCGATTCGCTTTTGAAACATTGTCCTGACAATGTTTCCCGGAATCTTAAACCCCATAAATCCAAAAACAAACGCGAGCGCCAGACCGCTAAAAAGTCCTGCACCTACGCCTATGACAAAGCCCACAAATCCCAAAAACAAAGTGGGCACCAGAATTAATGTATAACACTCGTTGAGTGTGCGGCGCTTAAACATTCGATCCAGATAATCGTAGATCTCGGTCGCGTAGGCAGAGAGATTCTCTTTGATTGAGTTTTCAATTTTTTCGTAGTTCCAAAAGATCCCTGAGAACGCGGCTGCTCCAATGGCAACAACTCCCACGATCAAAAACATCCATTCGAGGGCGACATCAAAAATTACACTCACTTCTTCACTCCTTGAGGTTTGTGAGGAATGATCGGCGCCGCTGAGGGCTTGCTTGGAGGTAGACCCGCCTTAGGAGCTTGTGCAGTCTGAGTGCTCTGCGAGCTCGTTGATTCTCCACCAGATCTTGCTCCGCCCGCAAATAGACCTTTTGGCAGCGAGACTCCTTTGGCTTTGAGGGTCTCTACAAATTTGGGAATCAAGCCAGAGGGCTGAAACTGTCCTTTGACTTTTTGATTGTCATCGACCCCCGTCTGCTTGAATTCAAAAATCGGCTGAGTGACAACCGTGTCGCCCTCAATGCCGATGACTTCTGTGATATGCGAAATTTTTCTGGAGCCATCGCTGTAGCGCTTGAGCTGCACAATCAAATTCACCGCTGCTGCAATCTGCTCTCGAATCGCCTGAATAGGCAGATCAAATCCTGCCATCATCACAAGGGTTTCGAGTCGTCGAATACAATCTCTCGGATTATTGGAGTGAATCGTCGTCAACGAACCATCGTGACCCGTGTTCATCGCCTGAAGCATATCGAGAGCTTCCCCCGCTCGACACTCTCCCACCACAATTCGATCGGGTCGCATTCGCAGTGAATTTCTCACAAGGTCTCTAATTTGTATGGCGCCCTCACCTTGCAAATTCGCGGGACGAGTCTCCAGCGTAATCACGTGCGTCTGCGGCAACTGAAGTTCGGCGGCATCTTCAACCGTAATGATTCGCTCATCATCGGGAATAAACGAAGCCACCATATTTAAGAGTGTTGTTTTACCAGTACCCGTTCCCCCTGAGACGATAATATTGAGTCTCGCCTCGACCGCCGCCCGCATAAAGTCCGACATATCGTCAGTGAGCGATCCAAACTTAACCAAATCGTTGATCGTCAAACGATCCTTAAAGAACTTTCGGATCGTAATCATGGGCCCGCGCAGAGAGAGCGGCGGAATCACAATATTGATACGAGAGCCGTCTTTGAGTCGTGCGTCGCAAAGGGGGGTCTTTTCATCCACACGGCGGCCAATGGGTCCTACAATTCTTTCGATCGCTCCCATGAGCTGCTTGTCCGAAGTATATCGATAATCGGATAAAATAATTTTTCCTTTTCGCTCGACAAAAATCTGGTCTTTGCCGTTGACCATGATTTCACTCACTTCGGTACTATCGAGCAGAGGTTCCACTGGGCCGAGGCCGAGTGCCTCATCCAAAATTTCTTTGGCCACCGCTGCACGTTCTGCACGTTCAAGCTCTTTGGCTTCTTCTTCCATCAAACGCTGAATGGCCTGAACCGTCTTATTGCGGAGTTCTTCTTTTTTGCGAGGGTCTTTTTCGAGCGCAACGGCGTCCATCTCTCGCAGATCCACGAGTTCCAAAAGTCTCTCATGCACTCGAGCGCGAATCGCAATATTGCGATCCATGATGTTTTTGGGTGTTGAGCCTGAGGGCAAAACCTTTCCACTCCCCGCCGAGCCATCACCAAAAGTAAAAGCCACCATGGGTTTGAGGACGTCAAGCGGCTGACTCACGACGGGGCGAGCGACTCGGCTCTTTTCTTTACCCGCATCGAGTGCTGCGACCGCCTTCATCGAGTCTTCAATGCCCTTGAGATAAGGATGCTTGGGATTCAAGATCTGCAATGGCTTTCCAGCAGAAATACACTGTGCGAGGGCGGGGCCATCATCCGGCAAAGTAGCAGTAAGCGTGATATTAAACTTTTGCTGCACGACCTGAGGCGTAACGACAGAGTTTTGCTCCAGACGATTGATAATGATTCGCTGAAACTCGCTTCCAAAGTGCAGGGATCTCAAACGCTTCGAAAAATCCGCTGTTTGGTTGACGGCCAAGATGTCACCACTCGTCACCACAAAAATCATCGAGGAGTTTTCAAAGACTCTGAGCGCGAGCGGATTAAAATCTCGTCCCGCATCGACAATGACAATGTCAAAGGCCTTTGCCAAAAGTTTAAGTCCACGATCTATCGTAGAGTCCTCGACTCCGTGAAAATCAGTGACGAATCCCGCGGCGTCTAAGAGATGAAGTCCAGAGGCATGCTTTCCGATCCAATTGAGCGCGAGCTTGGCATCCATGCGAGGAGCGGCCTTACAAAATTCTGCAAGCGTCTTGTTTTGCTTTGTGTTGAGAATTGTGCGCAGGTCACCGAGATTCGCGAGATCGGCCTCTACGAGACAAATCGACTTTTGACTATTCTGTCTCGCCAGTCCAAAAGCAAGGTGCAGAGCAAAGGTTGTCTTGCCGACTCCGTCTTTGGCACCAGCAATCGTAATCATCGATCCCATATTTTTACTCGAGACTTTCGACTCCTTGGACCTTGGGCTCAACAGCTTCGAGATTCAAAGATTCTCTTAGGTTCTTACTCGCATCTCTCGCAGAATTGAGAACCTCGGGAGTGATAAATATAATAGACATGGTTCGATCCGCCGTCGTGGCTCTCGACTTAAAGATCTGAAAAATATTTCCAAGGCTGCTTTCAAAACTCTGCTGTCCAGCCTGAAAAGCAAAAGGCTGTCCCGGAGGGGCATCCTTTGCATCCGTAAACGCTGATCGCAAGACTCCCCCGACAGCAACGGTTTCACCTGATCTCAGATAATGAGTTGTTGAGACCGAAGATTGATTGGTCTGAATCGCTTGCGGAACAACAGAAGAGCCGAGCTTGCTCACCTCGATCGACATTTTGAGATCAATAAATTCTCGCTCATCCACAGTAGGGGTCACATCAAGCGTCACACCAGTCTGCACGCCGTCGTTTTTTTCGCCGCCACCGACAGTGACAAAGCCATTGGGCTGAGCAATAGGCAGGAGCACTCTTGCACCCGAGAAAATCTTGGCACTATCACCACTTTTTACAGAGACAGTGGGATTTTCGTAGAGCCGAGCGACACCGAGTGCTTTGGCTGTGTTGAGACTTGGCAAAAAGTCTGTCAGAAGTGCCGAGAGATTAAAGCCACCATTCCCGTTGTTATTAAAGTATCCAAGCTGCACATTAGCGATCGGAGTCCACTTAAAGTTAAAGTTTCTTAAAAAGCTTTTGTTCACTTCGACAAAGTACGCAGTCACCTGAATTAATCGTGCCGCACGAGCAGAGGCTTTAGCGGTGTTGACCGTCAGGGCGTTTACGACTTGATCGGCGCTCACATAAATGGAGGCAAGTTTATCGGCGCGTTTGGATTCTTGCTCCGAAGAAACTTCTCCCTTTAAAACCACTTTGTCTTTGACGGTCACCACCTCGACTCCCGAAATATTGATTTCGTCGCGGATTCTACGGGCCAAAATTCGCTGGGTGTCTTGAGAGAGTGTGACAAGGTCTACGACAAACTCATTGCCTCGAATGATGTCTCTAATCCGATCGAGATCGCTCTTCAAAAATACTTCGCCTTCGATGACGACCTTTCGTCCGACTCGACGATAGGAGAGGCCTTCAATGTCTCTCAACAAAAAGCTCAGGTCTTTGACGAACTGGTCGAGGTCTGTGGAAGTGACGGTAGTCTGAACGTTCTCACGCTGCTTTCCAAAACTATCAAAAACCAACAAGGCAGTTTCGCCCGTTGTCAAAGGCGAGAGCACGATGCGGCGTCGAGGCCGGTCTGCGACGACGGAGACAATTCCTGGGTTTCCGACGGCGATCTCGCCAATTTCAAATTCAAACGTAAGCGTCTGAGGAACATCTTTGACCAAAAAAATCTCACGAGTTGCGCGCGCTCCGTCGACATCTGCCTTGACCGCTTCTTGCGCAATCAGATGATTCGAGAGCTGAACCGTCAAAACAATAGTAAGAAAATATTTAGAAAGGTTGAACATTGAACACCTGTCCTCCTCGGATTTCGCGATAAGCGGGCGGCGGGCCCGAAATAATCGGAAGCTTGATTCCAAACGCTCTAAACGCATCGATGTAGTCCATGGCGACAATCTGAGAATCATTAAATTTGCGAAGTGCTAAAGTGATTCGTCCTGTAGCCTGAGTGAGCACTAACTTTTGAACATCCTCCGGACGCATCGCCACTGTGATGTTTTTGTTTACCAAGTCCTCATCAATCGGCGTCGATCGCTGCACATTGGCTGTGGCTAAGCGGGCGTCTCGCCCGACCGCCAGAATCTGAACGTTCTGAAAGATTGTTCGAGTTTCTGCCTTCATTCGATCCTGCGCGCTACTTAGAGCTTCCATCGCGGAGCTGTTTCCCTTTTCGAGCTCTCGGGTGCTGATAAAATGTGTCACCAAGATATCCACAAACATTCCGGGTCTGAGATGTCCGCCCACGCCAACGACGTCTTGGTCGTCTCTGATCCCCACCGTGATGGCGCGCATCCCATCGGGGATCCGACGATTGAGCGCGCTCTCATCAAACGGAATGAGCTTGGTCTTCATGATGGGCTCACCCTCTTTGATGGTCGCAAGAGCCACTTGGTTTTCGACCTCCGCAAAATCAAGCGCGGTTTCTGGTGGCGTGAGTGTCTTCGGAAAGTCCGCTCGCACGCGCAGCATTGATCGATCAATGCGCATATTGGGCTTGATGTCCTGAGCGGCGACAATGATGTTTTGCTTGTCACGCAGCTCGCGAGTTTCGTTATCGACGGCTTTGTTTATATAAAGCCAATACGCCATGATCGCGACCAGCGCGGCACCTAGCGACCAGACAACAGCTCGTCTATTTTCCATAACTTAGAGCATCCCCTCTCAAGACTATTCTAATGCGCTTAAACGCTCTGACCCGATGCGGAAAGCCGCAGTTAATTGGTATTTTTGTCAGGGCATTTTCCTGCGATGCAGGCTTCGAGTGCTGACTTAATGCGCTGATACTTTGCTTCTCGATCGCGCACTTCGGACTCGATGTTGTGAAAAACCTCTCGCGGAGTCATAAAGCGATTACTCACCTCGCCTTCGGGTGTTCGATAGTAATCACTCTGCACTGCTTCTAATCGATAGACCGCATACGTCAGACGCTGCTGAGTTGACTTGTCGAGTTGAGCCCATGTGCCATTGTCAATTTTACTCTGGATCGTCGCCTCTAAAAATTCTTTGGACTTGCCCACACCCTCTTTGAGGTATCCCACATCCGAAGTGTAAATCGGCGAGTAAGCAGGAATGCTCTCGGCAAGTTGTGCGACTTTGAGCGCTCGACTCATTTGCTCTTCGGGACTTTCGGGTGGCGCTGGAAGTGGCTTTCCGTCTGGCCCTTTGCCCGGGCTCTCTTTTGTGGGAGCCTGACTCTCACTCAGGAGCTCATAGGCGCGCTCAAGCTCCTTTTCATAAACCTCAACACTGCGGCCGACTCCTTGTGTTCTTGCAGAGATGCCACTGAAAGCCTCTCGTGCATTGACTTCCTTTTCGAGGCGGCGCGCGTCTTCATAGGAGTTTCCGTTCGCCGCGAGATTGGCAGCGAGATCGGCCTGAGCGCCTCCGGCCATCATGCCTTTGATTTGCCGCTGCTGCAAAGTCGCGTCGCTAAACTCAGAATATTTGCCGTCCGATGTTTTGAACTCGTGCACAAGCTGTGCATTGATTTCTCCTGCGGCCGCAGTTCCGCGATTGAGAACAGCAAGAATCTGCGCCGAGTTGGCTTCGGTCTGCTTGAGTTCTCCCGATCGAATCCTGCCCATCATATTGATCGCTTGTTGCATTTCGCCAAACGCAGAGTTTTGCGCCGTACTCAACCCCGCAACCAGAGCGTCACTCAAATCACTCGAGGAGATAGAACCTGGATTCTCCTGAGCCATTCGGATGGTCTCAAGTGAGACCTTGGCCTGCATAATCTCGGACTCTTGCGATAAGAGTGCCACCATCTCATCGCTCATAAAAGGAGCTTCATCCAAGCCGAACTCTCCATTGGAAAATGCTAAGAGATTGCCTTTGGCGGCTTCGAGTGCGGGAGCCATGCTCGCGAGCTTCTCTAGACGAGCGACCACTTGATCGGCCATTTCTTGGCTCCCAAAAACTTCTGCAAAAGATCCCCCTTTCGCGCCGGCGAGCTGAAAGTTGAGCGCCAAATTGTCCGAGAGTTTGGACGCAAAGTTTTGCGCCCGAACCAAGTTTACATTTGAGAGGGCTACACCCACGCGATCGTTTGAAAACTTACTCGTCGTCATCTGAGACATTTTGGCCATCGTCCCAATCAAGACCTGTGCCTGCGCATTATCCTTGAGCGGATTGCTCCCCGTCAGGTCTTTGAGCCCTGCATCGATCATCGCCAAATTATTCTTCATGGTGTCGCCAAAGTTCTGCATTGAGTTTTGAAGATTTGAGATATTTCCTGCCACCGTCTCCTTGATAAAGAGTGCAGTATTGACCTCCCCAAACTTAACTTTGAGATTTTGAAGAGTGGTGATTCCGTTACCCGCCATATTCGTGATTCCACCGGCAAGCATCATGAGTTGTCCACCCGTGGCGTCCTCTCCCATCATCGTCGCGACGTTTGAGTAAACCGATCCGAGATTCTGAGTAAAGCTTCCTGCGGCCTTCAGTGTTTGGCCGAGAGTTTCTCCACTCAAAACCCTGTTCAGTCCTGTGGGAATATTGGAAAGACCGGCCGCTGTCCCGACAGCCATATTCACATAGCTTGCGGGCATTGCGAGCTCCGGCGAAATCTGCGCCAACACGCCCGTCACTGATGTTGTGATTTGCTGCACTCCCGACATCACTTCGGATAAATTTACACCGCTTCCAAACTGCGCCACCGCTTCGCCGACCGCGTCGTTTTGTGTCGAAGCAAGCGAATCACTATAATTCATGCCCGAATCAATCTTTTCGAGACCCGCATTGATCGCTGAGGGCAATCCCGCCACCGAAGTCGCGATGCCCACTCCTCGCAAAGTCGCCATGTCCATTCCTGCAAACGAGCCCACCATCTGAACACCCTGGCCGATTTGAGAGAGCCCTTGAGAAACATTCATAAATCCCTGAAACGCCTGATCAGCAGCCATCTGACTGGCAGCTGCCGCCGACGGAACAAATCCTCCGCTTTGCGATGTGATACTTGCCGAGATCGCTCCCGCATCCGCCGTGGCCATATCGGATAGCCCAGAGAATAAATTTCCAAAGCCTTGCACAGGGATTCGAATCGGTGCAGTCAAAGCATCAAAGAATCCGCTGAGCAAATTCTCTCCCATGAATCCGCTCGCCGCTTGATAAGGCTGCGCGTACTGCTTGAACAAATTGCTAAAATAATTGCCCCCACTTCCCGCCTGAGACGCGCCAGTATTGGTGGCCCCAGAGGCGAGCTCGCTGCCGATGGAGTTCATCACCGCATCCAGGCCGAGCTGAACAACCGCTGCGATCGCCATCGACACAAGCGCTCCTTGCGCTCCTCCCGAAATACTCTCAAATATATTCATGTCCCCTTCGAGTGCTTTGGCTTCGTCGGCGAGCGAAGGATCGTTTTTGACGAGTTGGCGAATCACATCTTTGACAGAATCAATATTGTCTTCCACGCCTTCGGCCACCGGGGGCTTGAAGTTAGAAAGTCGTGCATAATCCTGAAAGCTCATGGAGCCCGAGAACAATCCCGTGTCCATGATCTCTGACTCACTCATGGCGCGATTGAGATCGATCGATCGATTGTGTGCGATGTGCAAAACCTGTTGAGGGCCGAGCACAAGTAATGGATCTGCTCGCTCGTCTCCCTGCAGCCAAAATATTCGCGTGGTGGACTTGGGAAACTGATAGGTGTCCCAAAACTTGTCTCGCTCCATGGACGCCGTGAGGTTGAGATCCAGATCCCCACTTGTCGCATCGTGAAACTCTTTTATCTTCTCGATATCAATTTTGACTCCGCCGGCTTTTTCGCCAAGTGCAAAAGTGACTTGAGAGTCTTCTTTGTCGACTTTGTCTTCGCCGTGACTCGTGCTCCCAAAATAAGAAAAATTTCCGAGCTCAATAAAGGCTTGGGTTCGCAGCAACATGGTTTGCTTTTGTCCCACCTCAAAAACCGTCGCGACCAGATACATCGACGCAAAAAAGCTCATGAGCCAAAAAGTGACGAGGACCATCTCAAGGATGGTCTGACCTTTTGATGCGCGCTCAAACATTGATCGCTTTAAGCTCAGTGTAAAAACCTCCTAATCGTCTCGTGGGCGGTCTCCATGAGCTCACCTTTTTCGTCGCGAGGTCCGAGGGTCGAAAAGTATTCGTAGAGATCCGGATAGTCGTCTCGCACCAGGGTCATGCGCGGATCCAAGAGAGTGCGGCGAATGCTCTGAAGCTTTACGCCAAATTGGTTTTCGCTATCGAGGGAGGCGAGGTTTCCGCCAAAGGGCTCCGCCGCCGCCACCGCTACAAGACGCGTGGCCTTGGGAAACAAACTCCCTTTAGCTCCAAGGGAGTTTTCCATATTCATAAATGTACCGTTTTCGGGATTCCATTCGGCGGACACCACGGCAAAGGGCGAGGGTTTGTGGACGTTGGGAACAAATTGCAACCGAAGCGCATGCGCGCCACTATCGGCGATCGATGGAATATGTCCGATGTTGCCCGAAAATTCTGGAAGCGCGATCGCTCGCGCAAATGCGACCGAAGCAGCCATGAACCCTCCCGCTCCTCCCGGAAATCCCGCACCATTCACCGTACAATAAAAACTCGGCGGGCCGGTTCGAGTGGCACTCCCCATTTCGTAATTGAGATCAAAACAAGCAGGTCCAAAATACGCAAAGCTATGCGGCACACTCGCTACAACATTGGCGAGGTAGATTCCTTTTTTGCTCGAAAAACTAAGCACCGCGTTTTTTTTGCGCGATGATCTTGGGTTGGCTCCCTCAGCGTCAATGCCGCTTTTAAATTCACTCGCAATATCCGAAGCCTCATTGGTGGTTTCGCTATCGAGTCCACCCAAGCGGCCCCCGTCGACATCGAGTTCTGGAATATTGAGTTTGATCGTTTGCTCGGCAGCCTTGCGCGAGGCCTCGGGGAGTTGAGCGAGCATGGCCGCTACTTTGGCACGCATTTCTTCGAGATCTTTAGAAGCCCCCTCATAGAGACTTGCGACCCTCATGCCGTTCGCAATATTGGCGGCTTGGCACGCGGCCATACAAGAGATGGGTTCCGGAAACCCCACGGGCCAAGGAGCGGCAGTGCCAAACTGCAAATCATCGAGCAGATCACCATAGCGAGCGATGATCTTTTGATTCATTCCAAGAATCGAGTCTTCGCCCGAAGCTGCATTACCCAAGTACGAAGCTTGCACACTGGCCGCAGAATAGGCGCCTAGATCGACGGCGGTCTGCAGGCGGATTTTTTGGTAAATCAGGAGTCCGGTATTGGCAACCATCATGAAGAAGCCAAGGAGTAGACCAAAGACAGCTGCAACAAAGATGACAGCAATACCGGACTCGGTCTCCCTAGAACGTTTTTGTTTTAAGAAAAAATTCATCGACGCCATTTTAGTTTCCTGTCCCAATCGGGGCACTACTACTCCCCGCACCACTCGCCGCCCCCGCGGAACCTCCAGAGGATTTTATGGCTGAGTCCTTAAAGGTCTCCTTGCCGTCTTTATCAGCTTCTTTGAGCTGCACCTTGAGTCCGGGGTTGAGAAGCACGGGAACATAGACTTGGTTTTCGTGCAGTTGCCCGCCAAAAAAATTCATGAGATCAAAGACAATCGGTGTGCGATACGCCACCTTGAGCACTCCGTATCTCAACGGCGCTCGACCTTGCTCTGCAAACGCTCCCTCCACCACTTCAAGACCTGTGTTGGGATTGGACTCATCGATATTGAGATCCGCCTCAGGATTAAAGGGAGCAAAGCTCGGCAACCCAATATTGAGCGTGTCATATTTGCGAGCTCCCGCGGCACATCGCTTGTCTAGGGTGACCTTGTCGGGCTCAGACAAATCGAGCTTCTCCTCGACATCATCCTCCGGCGCCGTCATCCATGGGAGCGAGCAGGTAAAAATATCCTCGGCCACTCTAAAGAACGCGGGATATTTGGAGTTTCGCATTTCGTCCAAAAATGGTTTGAGCTCCTGATTGCGATCATCGTGCGTCTCAATAAACTGAGAGGCTGACGTCTCGTCCCCAAGAACTTGAAACGAGCGCGCCGCCATAAAGGCGGCATAACTCGCAATCATTTTGGTGTGCAGCAGGACGCCGAGATTCACGATGGAGAACGTCAAAAAGATCAACATCGTGAAGGCGACCGCCGTCTCCACCACCGCCTGTCCACGGGCGATACGCTTGAACGGAGACTTCATAAATTTTTGAATAAACAACTAACGAGAGGCCAGAGACTTATCGACCAACGGTCGCATTGCCCTTGGTCATATTGTCCTCGATTCGCTTGAGCATATCGCCGCGAATCATTCCTTGGACTCGATCACCAACGGTATTCCATGCCGCCATCAAAACGAGTGAAATCGCCACGACGACGAGCGCATATTCAAGAGCGGTTTGGCCCTTGGCGTTTGCCTTTTTGGTGGCGAGACGTTTGATGATCGAAAGTGAAGATGTCATAGGTATGTTTCTCCTTGGGTTACAGATATTTGTTTTTGTTTGTCTTTGGTTTAACAAATTTTTCATGGATAAGGTCTCCCGATCGCTCCTAGGCGACCATTCTCACCATACGAATCTCTGACGACCTGAAAGAGCAGATTCTTTTTTTTGCCTTCCTCGTCCTGGTCTTCCATCATTGTGCGAATCGCCGCCGTCACAGGAATCACAAGAACAACGAGGAGCATCACATATTCCAAAAGCGTTTGCCCTCTCTGCTGGCGAATCAAAAACTTCATTTAGCAATTCACTCCTGGCGTGCAAACCGCTCCTGGTCCAGAAGGCTCATCAAACTGGTCTTTGAGCTGCCCCGCGCTGCGACCCGAGCCGCACTTGAGATTTGCATTCCATCGTTTGAAAAATCTTGATTCTGATTGAGCGCCAATCCAAAGAGTGAGTCTCCCGTTCCAATAATGTCCGCGGGATCTGTGTCCATCGTCAGGGCGGTGTCGGTCGTGGTAGAGGCTGCGGCAACGCCCAGAGCCAAGGTCCCTTTTTGAATGGGCGATGCCTGCCCAACTTTATGTGCTTCTCGGATATTATCTGCTGACAGATCACCCTCTAGTTTCGCGAGTGCTGCATTTCGCTTTTCAATTTGAGAAACAAAATAATTCTTAGCCAATCGATCCGCCTCTTCAGACGGACTGAGGTTCTTGATAGCCTGGAGGTTTGTTGCGCCCCAAGTCTTTAGTTGGGCTATTGCAGCTGAGTAGGCATCAAAATCCTCTGGACTAAAAGCGCCGCCCGCCGACTTTTGATTGAGCGCTTCTAAAGTACTCAGAGCTTGCTTTACGTTTGCGTCTTTTGCTGGGTCCAACAAACTAAGGAGGGCTTTTTTCATTTCTGCATACGCGGCATCTTCGCTTGCGCTTTCTTGAATCGCGCCTCCTTTTACTTGGGAGCAGGCCTCGCTTCCTACAAGCAGTGAGCCCCCGCTCATACAAAAGGATCGAGCAGTACCATTTGCCTTCAGTGCCGCAAAATCCTCTCGAGCCGCTTGCTGATATCGCCCTGCATCTGTTCGCAGCGCGGCATCGTATTCATTGGATCGAGCCATGATTTCTTTCAGCTCACCAGAGTCCATGTATTCTCCACGAGTTCTAAAATCCTCGAGATCGCCCTGAATGTTTTGAGAAAGGCCCTGAAATTTTACAGCATCTTGCTGAAAGGCGGAGCCACGCGCTGAAAGTGCAGACTGCAAATCACTGCCCCTCAATTTACCGAGTGTGGGATCCGCTTTCGCCGCTTGCAGAGCTCGGCTTTCTGAATCTGTAAACTTTGCTCCCACAGGGGGCTTGATATCCTCGATCCCTCCCTCTGTGCCTACGAAAGTCGAGAGATTTGTGTAAGCTGTCGCAGCAGCTTGAGAATCCGCCGCAAACTTATTGGCCATGCGAGACTGCCGGCTCAGCCGAGCGGAGAGGTTTGAGTTCATTTTGTCCTTGGCTTCAGGGTCGAGGCCGGCTTCAAACTTGGCCCACTCCAAATTGCTGGCTCGCTCCATTGCATTGGCCTGAGCATCCAGGCGCGATTGTTCTCTCTCCTCAAGACGAGTTTCGCGCTTGAGGCGCGCCTTTGCGTCTGATGTGTCTTTAAACATATTCTCGAGGACGGCTTCGGCGCCGCCGGTATCGAGGATTTTTGTGACTTTTCCGAGCGTGCCGCCTTGTCGCTCAGCCTCGACAGAGCGTTGACCCGCCCACTTTTTATCTTCGATGCGTTCGGCAGAGGCGGTTTTGATTCTCTCAACTTCTATTTTGTTCGCTTCTTCTTCAAACTGATTTTTAGCATTGTTTGACGCATTGATCGCGGCAGTATCCGCATTCTTTCGAGTAGCATACGCTTGAGCAGCTGTGCTTTCGTTGGCGCGGGCTTCGGCAGAATCGAGTGACTGCCGGTTGTAAACCTGATCTCCATTCTCTGCTGTTGCGTCTACACCCTGAATATTATCCGGTGTGGTTTCACAACTATTGGCGCCCATCAAACTAAAGAAGGCAACGAGCAAAAATGGGAGTGCTCCAATTTGCAAATTTCCGCGTGAAGGCGCAATCAATCGCAAGAGTGGCGTTGTCATCACCCTCAAAAGATTGCAAGTTCAATGCCTTAGGCTGGTCCGAGAGTTGACAGTCCCTCTCCCGGGCGCAACCAGCGTTTACGGGCGTTTCTGCCCACTTTAACCTGGCACGGACTATGCAAACTACGAATGTTTATGCAGGGCTGCCCGCAAGGAGATGGGGGCTTATGGCTCAATCAATGAACGCTGCGGCGTTTGACTTCGGCGTAACGGCGAGAGGCCTTATCAAAGAGATCGCTCTTGGGATCAGCAACTTCCATGGTCTTTTTGTAATATTGTTCTGCCGCGACAAGATCGTCGGCCTCAAACTCATAAACACGCGCTTGATTATAAAACTGAGATGCCCTTGGGCGTGTTTGTTCTTCGAGTTTGGACTTCATCTCTTTGGCGTCCGCGTGACTTGGCATCACATCCAAAAATTTATAAAGCTCTCTCCACGCACTCTCAAAAGACTCGGTCGACACAAGCATCTCAATTTTTTGGCGAGTGGTTTCAAAGCTGCGCCCGACCATATCTCCCAGTTGAGATTGTAAGGCCAAGGCCTCGTTCTTAGACTCCTCGTCAGCATCGGTCTTTAAAAGCTCATCAATCTTGGCTCGAGCGGTCTCGATGTCTCCTATGTCCATCGACATTTTTATCTCTCGCAGCGCCACATCCGAATCATCTCTCGCCTTCTCTTTTTCTTTGGCCTTCAAAGCCTTGTCTTCAATTTTTTTTCTGAGAGATTCCGCCCGCTCTTCCCATCTCATCTTTGTGTCCTGGGCCACGCGTGCATATCCCTGGTCTTGCGCCAAAAGATCGCTCAGGTTTTTGACGACAACACCCGAAAACTGCATCGCGTCCTCGAGGCGCCCTTCATCCACGAGCTTGATTACAAAATTCTCGTGCTGCTCCATATACTCAAAAAACTTTTGTTCCTCCGCTGTATATCCCGAGGCCGAGGACGACCCCTGAGCCGCGACGATTTCTTTGATCTGACGATGCGCCTCCACAACGTTTTTGTCTTCTGGATCCACAAGGAGATAGAGCTCCGAAATCAAAATAGCCTTGTTGAGATCACGCGCCTTGATCTGCTCGTTGATTTTGCGACGCAGAACACTCTTTACGGATCCAAGCGTCGCGCCTAGGCGAATCACCTCTCCAAGCGCGCTCGGCTCCGAAACAAAATACTGAACAAGCTGCGCCGGCAGGCTCTCGATCTCCCGTCTCATTTCGGGCGGAACAAGATTCGAAAATCCAGAGCTCTCCATTTGAGAAATGGCCGCCTTTTTAACTTCTTCAGGAGCCAATTCCATCACAGACTTGGATGTGTTTTTTTCAAGTGCAGCCTTGAGGGTCGTAAGAGAATTTTCGGCTTCGGTCGCCGCCGCTGTTTTTGCTTTTTGAACAAGCTCCTCGGTGCCGGAGCTCAAAAAGTAAATTCCTCCGACAGCCACGATTGCAATCGATGCTGCAATCAAAAGCTTGCGCTTATGCTTTGTCACTCTCGGCAGCGTCGAGGAGCCTGAGGCCTCCTGAGAAACAACATTCTGCGTGGGCTTACCCCGACTCAATACACCGGGCTCCAAAAACTCAAAGAGGGTGTCTCCCACTTGCAGTACATCATGGCAAAGCAGTGGCTTTTGCGGAGCAAGCTCTCCGTTGACTTTGACACCATTGGTAGAGCCCAGATCCACGACCACGAGTCCGCCCTCTTGCTCTCGAATCTCTGCATGAAAGCGCGACGCATTGACGTCGTCGACAACCACGTCATTCGTTGGGTCTCGCCCAATTCGAAGAGGCAAGTTTCCTAGATGAAACGCAAGCGCATTGACCTTACCCTCAAGGACCACGAGGCGATGGTCGGCTTTTTCCTTTGAATAATCAAAATGAGCGGTCCCATCAGTTGACTCCGCGGCAGCAAAAGCCTCGGTTCGCTCGCCGTCTCGTTTTTCTGCCGCTTGATCATAGTCAAACGCAACCGTCGGTCGAGTGCCGCCGGTACGCGTGCCCGTTGCCTTACGAAACTGAGACAGCGTGAGCGATTTGGCTGCATGAGAAACAGTTTTTCGAATACTTGCTGTGAGGGCCTTTAGTCGGGAGGTTGGATTCTCGTCGGATTGGTAGACTTCGGTTTTTTCGGTTGGTTCAGCGGGCTCAGTGTTTTGACTGAGCTCCATTCGCGCGAGGTCTTCTTCGGTGACGCTCTGAGTGTGCTCTGCGTGGCTCTGCTCAGAAGAATCTGTGTCACTCGGAATTTCTTCAGGGACTTCCCAGGAGTCTGGCTCAGGACTCTCCAAGCTCTCTGGGATCTCTGAATTTTCTGGAACTTCCGGCTCTACGGCTTGAGGAGATTCCCATTCGGCTTTGGTGCTGTGCTGTTCAGATCCAGGCAAAAGTGCGGTCCAACTTGGCTCCTTGGATGGAGCGGATTCGACCGCTTCGTTGACAGCGTCCTCAGCCGCCTCGGTGTTCTCGAGGCCAATGAGTTTTAAAAATGATTCGTTCTCTCGTCCGCTCATTGTTGCAACTTCTTTTGCTCTGCTTCGGCAATTCCCTGCATCGCTCCGGTTAAAAACTTGGAGTCATCATCTGCGATCAAGACGACCTCTTGCCATTTTTGGATCGCAATATCGTAGTAATAGTTATCAAAAGCCTGCTTGCCCTCCGAAAACCTCGCCTGACTCAAAACATCCTGCATCTGATAGATCCTATCGAGCGATGCTTTGACTTCGAGAGTGAGTGGCAAATCCTTAAAGCATGCTCGAGCCTGTCTGAGGTTTCCAAGATCTTCGAGTTCGCGACAACGCTCAAAGGATTTTTGATTGATCTCCGTTTGCACAATCTTGGCCGCTCCCACTTGCTGAGCCGCAGTCGTAGACGCAGGAGCCATCGACGGTCCTGATGCGGCACTCATGATCATCAAAAGAACAAAAAGGGCCGCAACGCCAGACGCAAGAGCGATCATTCGTTGACGTTTGTTCGTGCGTTCAAATTTTTCTTTGAGACTTAAAAGCTGGCGAACAATCTTTGAAACCTCTGCAAGGCGGGGCTTGTTTTTTGTGCCCCCCATTGAGACTGAGGCTTCTTTGAGCCGATGACTAAACCCTCCAGGCAAATCTCCGATTTCGAGAGAGTCTCCGTCGGCGAGTTCTGCGCGCTTCACGCGAGAGCCGTTGACTTTGGTGCCGTTTCGGCTTTTGAGATCCTCGAGCACAACTCCATCAGCAGCGATGGAGAGCATGGCGTGATAGCGAGAGATGCTTTTGTCATCGAGAACAATGTCATTATCCGGCGCTCGACCAATTCGGATGAGCTTTCCAATCAATCTAAACTCTCTGTTTGCAATACGAAGCCAGAGTTCCGACGCCACTTTGGACTGAAACTGCGTTCTCGTTGCCGGATTTTCGATGATCGCTTCCACGTTCGTTCTCTCTTCCGAGACCGACTCAAGCGAAGACCAGGATCGAAGCGATATGAACCTCATTCAGGACAAGGGGCAAACCTCGAACCTGAACAATTCGATCGGACATCGATAACGCCCGATCTATCGCGGTCGTACTGACACTTAAATCATTCAGGAGACTCATCAGTTCTCCCTGAAGATGAGTATCAGTAATGAACTCCGTCACGTGAGACTGTCCATCGCTCACATCGATCGGAATCACTCCCGGAAGTGCTCCGGTGGCAGCAATCATTTGGTTTTCATGATCGACTACCAACATCGGTCTCTCTTCCAAAACAAGGACCTGCTGGAAGAGAGGTTGCAAAAAGCTTGCCTCCGCGGGATTGGCCCCGCCGGACGCCTTAACACCTTGAATTCCCTGAGCGATCAATCGATTAATCTCGTCAATCAGGGGGTCGAGGGCCGCAAAAGATTCAATCTTTTCAAGATTTTGAGCGTTACCCGTCACTGCCAAATGCACGCCTTCGGTGAGGTTTATAGCGGCTCTCTGAAGCCATCGGCGCATCAAAAACCAAAGGCCCCCGAGCAAGCCCAGTAAAACAAGCAGAGTCTTCCATTTGAGGCTCTGCAAATTTTGCAGACTCTCTTCGACTCTTAGAGGCCGATATTCAAGGCGCGAAAAGCCCACCGTCTTAAACTGACCCTCTTCCTGGCTCCAATTTTTGATCGGAAAAATCAGATCACAAGTGGAAAGCCCGTGATCCAAAATTCGAAGTCGACAGTTGTCCGTGGCTTCTGAATTTTGCAGCGCGCTCCTCGTCAGATTGTCTTCATCGAGCTTTGCTGAAATCGGACAAATCACGCGGCCTTGAGCGTCGAGAATGTAAGCCTCCACCACTCCAAGAGTCTTTCGAACAAAATTGCAATCAAGCAAAACAGGAGACGCTTCTCCCATAAACGATCGATTGGAGTCTCCCAGGTTTTTGACCAGTTCGCGAGCGGTTTCAAAACTCTGCTCGGAGAGAGACTTGCTGGAGTCAGCAATAAACGAAGTTGCCGCTAACCAATGCCCCACAAAGGCCGCGACCACGACATAACTCATCACCTTGATCGGAAAATCCAGTCTTTCAAATTTTTCTCTCAGCTCTGCTCCTCGCCTTTTGAGCTCGAGCTTTTGAATCAACGCTTCTCCTGCTCGTGCCGCTTTGGCTCGAGGGCTCGCAGCGCTCAGGTCCTGACTCGTCGGAGACTTCCGATTTGTTTTTGAATGTCCCGTCTTTTGGGAGCCTTCAATCTCGACCGAAAACGAAAATTCTCCGATTTCCACCAGGTCGCCCGCTCGAAGCGAGCTCGCCGAAGACTTTTTTCGATTAATCCTAATTCCGTTGCTCGAGCGAAGATCGATGATTTTAAATTCACCAGAATCAAACTCGATCTTGCAGTGGCTACGAGACACAGTCTTAGACGGCAGGACGCGAGTTTCCTCTTGATCGCCCTGAGGCTCTCTCCCCAAAACAAGCCCCCGAGCTTCGGTCACCTCAATCGTTTGCCCCCGAAGCGGGCCAGCGACACATTTGAGTTTGAGACTCACGCCGCCCACTCCAATTCATCTCCCACAGCAAGCTGATCAGTAGGAGCTTGTGAGAACTCCACAAGATATCGACAGCCTCCGAGCAAAAACTTCCAGGGCATCACCAGTTTGCCCTTCGGAACTGCGCGCGAAATAAAACTCACTCGCTTTGAAGAATCACAAAAAACAATATCAATCGGAAACTTCATGCCAAATGTGTGAACCAGAGGCAGAACCCCAAAAAAAGGCAGGTTAAAGACCGCAGCGTAGTCTGTGGGAGCCTGAGCGAACTTCAAAAGGCCGAGCGCGCGTTGCTCGGGCCGATCAAAGATCTCCACCTGGTGCGCCAAAACCGCCTGCGATTTTTTGTGACGAATCATTGGCCTCCAAAGAGATTTTTCAGCCAGCCCTGATTGTAAACAATGTCACAGATCATCGGGCCGAGAATCACAATGAAAACTGCCGGTAAAATACAAAAAATGAGCGGGATCAAAAGCTTTTGCGTCGCTGAGGCGCCCGCCCGCTCTGCTTTTTGAAACCGAGACCGGCGCAAGAGATCGGACTGGCTTCTGAGGACGGGGCCGATACTACTTCCCATCTGATCGCTCTGAATCAAAATCGTGGCAAACGAGGAGAGTTCGGTAAGCTGCACTCGATCAGCGAGGTTGCGAAGCGCGTCCGCCCGCACCACTCCCACCTGAAGCTCTTTGAGCATTTGGTTAAATTCATCTTTGAGGGGTCCATCTTTGGCAAACGAAACCACTCGTGAGATCGCGGCCATAAAATCAAGACCCGCCTCCACCGAAAGCGTCAGCAAATCCATAAAAGTAGGCAGCTGCTTCAAGATACTTTTTTGCCTGCGCTGTTTGGTATCCCAGACCGCAAAATCAGGAATAAAAAATCCAACCATCGTTCCGATGATCGCCCAATTGAGGGTCATTTCTTTTCCGATAGAAACAAGCGTGTAGCCGGTCAAAAAGAGGCCCAATACCGCCGAGGCAATTTTGAGAGCTACAAACTCATCGGGGTCAAACTGATCCGAAAGCCCCGCCGCCACAAAGGTCGCCCGCTGCTTTTGACGATAAATGGGCATTTTCATTTGCTGGACCCGCGGAACAAGGAGCCGATAAAAAGGGGACAAAAACTTAAGAATCCAGTGTCGATACTGGCGCGTGGCAAACTCAATCCCCAAGCGCTGCTGGGCTGCAAGCAGGCTTTGATCCGGCAAAACCATGCGCATCAAATTGTAAGTAAAAAATCCTACTGCCGCCGTTCCGACCAAACCATAAAACAGCATCAAGAACTGATCAAAGCTCACAAGCCTCATTATAATGCTTTTCTAAAAGATCGGGGCTGATGACTCGCCACGCAAAAAGTTTTGAGTTAGCGTCGGACCCGTGTCGGACTACATTCGTTTCCCCACGACTATAAAAATTACTGGGGCCAAGCAGAACAACCTCAAGGATCTCCATTTGGAGATCCCACTGGAGTCTTTTGTTTGTATCACCGGACCGAGCGGCTCCGGCAAATCCTCTCTCGCGTTCGACACCCTCTACGCCGAGGGCTACAGGCGGTATGTAGAATCACTGAGCACTTATGCGCGCCAGTTTTTTGAAAGAGTTCCCAAGCCCGACGTGGATTCGATCGACAACATTCCTCCCGCTATTGCTCTGCAACAAACCAATCCGATTCGAAATTCTCGCTCAAGTGTGGGAACCTCGACGGAGGTCTATGACTATTTGCGCCTGCTCTTTGCAAAACTCGGAAAGACTCACTGCCCCAAATGCAAAAAAGAAATCAAAGCCGAAACCCCCCAGTCCGCTGCCGATGAAGTTTTGGGTTTTTTGAAGTCAGAGGAAGATCGCGGTTATGTCGGGTTTTTTGCAAACGAGACTTTGCTTGCAGACCAGTGGATCGAGCGCGGATTTTTGAGACGACTCACTTCGCTCTCAGGGGGCGAAGTTGTTGAGCTCGAGACCGAGCGCGGCCAAAAAGTTAAAAGCAAGTCCCCTCTCGTGTTTGATCGCTTTGTTGTTGGACAACGCGAAAAGCACCGCCTGATCGAAGCCCTTGAGGGAAGCTTTCGTAAGGGCGCAGGAGAAGCCTTTGTCTCTCTCGTTGGAAAGCAAAAGACTTTTAAGTTTAGCTCTCAGTTTGTTTGTTCGGCCTGTGAGATTCCTGTGCAAAAGCCAACACCCCTTTTGTTTTCTTTCAATTCACCGCTCGGCGCGTGTGAGCACTGTAAGGGATTTGGAAACACACTCAATTATGACGAAAAGCTCATCATCCCCAATCCAAGACTGAGTCTCGATCGTGGCGCCGTCGATCCCTTCACCAAGCCTATGATGAAGGCCGCCCACAAAAAACTCATGGAGTTTGCGCGGACCAAAAAAATATCGACCACCAAGTCTTGGCAGGATCTTTTTGAGGATGATCGGCAGCTTCTTTTAAACGGCGAAGGCAAATATAAGGGAATTTTTGGGTCGTTCAAAAAGCTCGAGGACAAAAAGTACAAACTCCATGTTCGAGTCTTTTTGCGACGCTATCAGGGAACTTTTTTGTGCACGCTATGTGGAGGCTCTCGATTGAGAGCGGATGCGCTCAACGTCCTGATCAAAAGCAAAACTATTTTTGATGTCACTCAGATGTCGTTGGGAGATTTAGAGGACTGGTTTCGTACTCTGCAGTGGTCACCCGGCGAAAGACTTATCAATCGAGAGATTCTTCGACAGATTTCGAGTCGTCTTCATTTTCTCAATCGAATGGGGCTCTCTTATCTGACCCTCTCGCGGCTTTCAAAAACTCTCTCAGGAGGAGAAACCCAGCGAATCAACTTGGCCAATCAGCTCGGCGCCGAACTTTCTGGCACACTCTATGTTTTGGATGAGCCCAGCATTGGGCTTCACCCCAGTGATCGAGATCGATTGCTCGACTCACTCAAAGACCTGGTTGGTATGGGAAATTCGATCGTTGTCGTCGAACACGACCTGGATACAATCCGCCACTCCACTCACGTCATCGAGCTTGGGCCCAAAAGCGGACGCGAAGGAGGTCAGATTGTGTTTCAAGGAACACAAGGAGAGTTTCAAAAATCCTCAACTCTCACGGCCAAATTTTTGAGACGCGAAGAACGCCTCCCCACACCGACGACTCGACGGACCGGCACGAGCGTTTGGCTCACCATTCAAGGAGCGAGCGAAAACAATCTCAAAAACGTCTCGCTCCGAATACCTCTGGGAAGATTCGTCGGTATTGCGGGAGTAAGTGGCAGTGGAAAATCTACTCTCATTCACCAAACTCTTTACAACGCTCTCGCGCGACTCTTGCACCAGTCTGTGGAGCCTATCGGAAAATTCAAAAAAATATTTGGGACGGAGTATATCAAAGGAGTCGTGATGCTTGATCAGTCTCCTATTGCTCGCAGCACTCGCAGTATTCCGCTCACAATTATTGGCGCCTATGACGAGGTGAGATCGATTTATTCTCAATCCGCAAAAGCATCGGGCAAGGCACTTGAGCCCAAAGCTTTTTCGTTCAACCTGACCGGGGGACGCTGCGACACCTGCCAGGGCGAAGGTGTTGTCCGAACCGAAATGTATTTTCTCGAAGACCTCCTCTTGATGTGCGACGACTGCGGAGGAAAGAGGTTCAAAAAGGAAGTTCTCGATGTGCGCTACAGAGACAAATCAATTTTTGACGTTTTTGAAATGACGGTTTCTGAGGGCAAAAAGTTCTTCTCGTCATCACAAGGCCTCGTTGATCGTATGAGCATGCTCGAGCGCGTGGGCCTAGGATATCTTCAGCTCGGACAGAATTCTCACACGCTTTCGGGCGGCGAGTCGCAGCGCTTGCGAATTGCCTCAGAACTCATGGACCGTCGGCGCAAAGGCTTTCTCTATATATTAGATGAGCCCACGACCGGTCTTCATATCAGTGAGATTGGGCTTTTGATCAAACTCCTTCAAGACCTTGTGAGTTCCGGCAATACCGTCATCGTCATCGAACACAATTTGGACGTTCTTAAATCAGTGGACCACTTGATTGAGCTCGGGCCCGGGGCGGGTGAGGGCGGAGGATTGATCGTCGCTGATGGAACTCCCGATGATGTCGCTAAAGGAAAGACCTCAACGGCAGAATTTTTGCGAGCTGTGCTTTAGGGTGGGCGACTACTGCCGCGACGGCAGTGGCTCTAAACCTTGATCGCAAGAGTGAGCCAAAGATCGCCGCGCTTTTTTCCATCAAACGAAATATGTCCTAGTCCAGACAGCCTCACCTCTTGATGGAGATCAATACCCTTCGGAATTTGCACCTCCACCGCTTGGCGCTCGGCAACCTTGCCTTTGCCCGAACAACCCACGCAGGGGTCGATCACTTGAAAGCCCTTTCCGTAACATCCGTCACAAGTTTTTTTCCACTGGAGTGCCCCGCGAGAGATCATCGTTGTTCCAAGACCTGCACATTTTTTGCAGGTGGCCATGACAGAATGGCGCGAGCCCCCCTTGCCATCGCAGACAGAGCAGGGCTTTTCAAAGACAAACTGAAATCTTTCTTTGCCGCCGTTTTCTAAGACGCGGGGTTGCACGGTGAGTTGAATCCGTATGTCCAAGTCTTCCTGACGTTTTGCTTTCGCTGCTGTCGTTCTGCCGCGATCCTTTTTCTCAGCTGGAGCTTCGCTTACGCGACGCTCTTTCCATTTGGTAATGCTTGAGTTTTCGAGAGAGCGAATCTTTGAGAGCCGGCCCTTCAGACGCGAAATTTTTGTTCCCGTGTTGAGGTGCTCGTAGGCCTCTTGAATTCGGCGAAACGCTTGATCCGCCAAAGGATCTTCCGGGTTGAGGTCCGGATGAAACTTTTTTGCCAGCCGTCGGTAGGCGTTTTTTACTTCTTGGAGACCGGCGGAGACCTCGAGCTCGAGATCTGCAAAGTAGTTTCGAATCACAAACTTTATTGTGCCACTGTCTCTGCTCGCCAGAAAGAAATCTGTTGGCTATCAATGAGGGATGTTGCTCGGAATCGACCAGGGAACAACCGGTACAACCGCCCTCCTCATGGACCTCAAGGGCAAAGTCAGGGCCCGAGTGACTATTGCCGTGCCGCAGCATTTTCCAAAGCCCGGGTGGGTGGAGCACGATCCTAAACAAGTTTGGTTGACTGTTCAGCGAGCCGTTAAGCGCTGCCTTCAAACCGCCCGCATCAATCCCAAAAAAATTGTTTCAATTGGACTGACCAACCAGCGTGAGACCGTCAGTCTGTTTCGAGGTGATCAAGCCCTTCATCGTTTTATTGTCTGGCAAGATCGTCGGACGGCTGATTTTTGCTCTCGCGAACTTCAAAAGTCAGAGCAAACAATTGTTCGAATTGCCGGAACACCTGTGGATCCCTACTTTAGTGGGAGCAAGATTCGATGGCTTCTGGATCATCTCAAGATCAATAAGCCAGAGCGAGACTTGAGGTTTCGAACCATCGAAAGCTTTTTGATTCACAAAATGACGGGGCAAGATGTTACCGAGGTCACTAATGCTTCTCGCACCTCTCTGCTTTCCCTCGAGGGCCTCCATTGGTCACAAGAGCTCTTTGATTTGTACGGCATTCCTCTGTCGTTAGCTCCTCGCGTGATTCGCTCGCAAAACTCTGAACTGCGCACGAAGGGCTTGGGATTTTTGCCAGATGGGATTCCTATTTCAGGAATCTTAGGAGACCAGCAAGCGGCGCTCTTTGGTCAGCTCGGTTGGCGCGCAGGCGTGGGCAAAATCACTTATGGTACTGGCTCGTTTATTTTGCTCAACACCGGCGAAACCGCTGTGCAATCCAAGAATCGACTCGTCACGACAGTGGCCTTGCAGTGGGGAGATGGTCGCGCGCTTTATGCGCTTGAGGGAAGCGTCTTTGTGTGTGGCGCTTGGATTCAATTTTTGCGAGATCAGTGGGGTCTGTTTAAGGACTCTTCCGAATCAGAAAGACTCGCCAAGCGCGTGAACTCTTCGGAGGGAGTAAAAGTCTTTCCAACGCTAACGGGATTGGGAGCGCCCTTTTGGAGGCCAGAAATGCGCGGGATGATTTTGGGTCTCACGCGCGGCACAACCAAATCGCATCTCGCGCATGCGTCTCTTGAGGCTCTCGCGTTTCAGAACCGAACTCTCGTCGACGTCATGGCCAGAGACGCTCGCTTGAGCAAGCTCGAGTGGCGCGTTGACGGCGGTGCCGTCAAAAATTCATTATTACTTCAGATTCAAGCGGACACATTGGGAGCTTCGCTCTATCGTCCTACAAATCTAGAAGCGACCGCTTCGGGTGCAGCGCTGCTTGCCGGACATCAAGTTCAAGCGATTGATCTCGAGACAATTCAAAAATCTTGGCACCTTGATCGGGAGTTTAAGCCGAGCACCAAGGCTGCGCTTCGGCAGGCCTCTTACAACAACTGGTTTGAGACACTCCAAAATCAGATCAGTTTGTCTGCGCCTCACAATTGAGAGCTTTTAGTTCTTCAGCAAAACTTCGATCAAAGTCCTCACTGATTTTTCCGGCCAGAATATTAAAGCTAATCCATCGTCGATCCAGAGACCCCAAGTCCTCTTCCACCATGATAGCGCCATCTCGATTGTTCCAGTCTCGATAGCTCTTTGAGCCTTCCGTCAGAAGGATCTTGATTCCCTTAAATTGATCCATCCAATATTCAGGAACACTGTCTCGGTACCAATAGCCCGTGACTTTTGAGTTCCAAGTGACGCTCCAAATTCTTTTCAGCCGCTCAATTCCCTCCACACAGGTTTCTGGGTTTTGCTTCCGAATCATCTGTGCAGTACTCACGTGACCCTGAAGCACCCACCCAATAAAGGAAGCATAGGCCTCTTCAAGTGTGACGGCTCTTTTGCCCTCGGGAATACTGCGATACAAGTTTTGAGCTCGCCTCTCCATAAATCTCTTCATATGAGAGAGTGAGTTTGAGATCTCGATATAGTTTGCCTTGAACGCGTGAAAGGCTTCGTGACCAAGAGTTCCAAAGTCGCCCGAACTCAAGGCCTCCATCCGCTTAAGACGATCAATTCCGTCATTCATTGATCGCTGCACCACGATCCGATTAAAAAACGGCTGATACTTGTTTTCCATTCCGTCACTAAACTCAAGCGCATGAACCGAGCCCAAACCCAAACGATAATAGTTCAGGTTGTAGGGTGTACTTTCCAAACTGAGCAAAAACGGTTTAACTTCTCTCAGTGGTCGCTCTTGCGCTGATAGATTCGTGGACGTTAAAACTGACAACATTAGTCCAAAGGTTGCGACGAAACGCTCTCGCCGCCGACGAGACACAGCCCCATAGATCATCCCAATTTCCCCCCATCTTTATTACACGTGTAGCCATTGAGGTGCGTCAATATGAAACAGATCACACTCGGAATTGATTTACTTTCTGGCGCACTGCGTCGCAGAAAGCTGAAGCTCAAGCGTAAGCCGCGCGTAGCGATCCTTTGCCATCCGTCGTCGGTGGATCGACAGCACAGACATCTCGAATCCATTATCGAGGAAAGTGCTGAGCTCGTGGCGCTCTTTGGCCCGCAGCACGGAATCCACGGGGAAACTCAAGACAATATGATTGAGTGGCAAGACACTTTGGATTCAAAGGGTCGCCCAGTTTATTCTCTCTATGGAGAGCGCCGTCGGCCCACTCTCGACTCCCTCAAGGGAGTCGATGTGGTTGTTATCGATCTCTTTGATGTGGGTGCGCGCTACTACACCTTTATTTACACAATGCTCTACATGCTCGAAGTTTGTGGCGAACTCGGTGTATCCGTCATTGTTTGCGATCGTCCCAATCCGCTCGGGGGGCAGCTCATCGAAGGACCGATTTTGGACATGAACTACAAATCCTTTGTGGGAATGTTTCCTCTAACCGTTTGTCACGGGATGACGATTGGTGAGCTCGCTCAGTTTTTTAATTTTTCACTCAAACAAAAGCCCCCACTCGAGGTTCTCAAGATGCGGGGATGGAAGAGGTCTATGCACTGGCCCGAAACGGGAGTCGCATGGACATTGCCCTCTCCCAACATGCCGGCCTATACAACTTCTCTTGTTTATCCCGGGATGTGTCTGCTCGAGGCCACAACCCTGTCCGAGGGCCGCGGCACAACTCGACCTTTTGAACTCATCGGCGCTCCGTTTTTTGATTGGGACAAAATCCAATCCGAATATTTTAAAGAGGCCAAGCGGCTCAAGCTCCCGCCTGTCGTGTTTCACCGTCAGGGCTTTATGCCGACATTTCATAAATTCTCGACTCAGCTGTGTCGAGGCGCGCTGCAGTTTGTCCCTAAACCCAAAGGGTTTTTGCCTCTGCGACACATGACCTTGCTTTTGTGGGTCTTTCGAAAACTCTATCAAAAGCAGTGGGACTGGAAGAGTCCTCCGTACGAATACGAATTCGACAAACTCCCCATCGACATTCTGGCGGGTGGTCCCGCTTTGCGCCAGGCGGTAGACTCTCAGAGCGACCTCAAAGCGCTGTTTGGATCTTGGACGGCCGATGAGGCGATATTCAAAAGACAGCGCCGAGCCCACCTCCTCTATTAATAGAGAGGGTAATTGGTTGCCATCGAATAGGTTTCGGGCATCCTGGTTTTCGCGCCGTGACACAGACTAAGAGCTTTCAAGTCTATGGGCTCTCCGCAGCGAGCTCACTCTACTTTGTAGCCGAGCATTTGAGCTCGGGCCTTGTCATTCTTCCATCGAGCATGGATGTGTTGAGAGCCAAAGAAACTCTCCAGTTTTTTGTAAACACCCGCGCCAAAGTGCTCGCCTATCCCGCATTCGAAAGACTCTTTGAGCCACTTCGTCAGGATCCCGCTATTGTTTTTGAGAGACTAAACACACAGCATCGCCTCTGCTCCAAAGCCGACAAGAATGTTTTGATTGTCACTAACTTTGAAGCACTCACGCAAAAGACGGTTTCCCCCCAAGAACTGCTCAAACATATTTTTGTGCTCAATAAAAAAGACTGGATTGAACGCGACTCCCTAATCATTCGCCTCTACTCGCTCGGATATAAGAGAGAAGATCTCGCTCAGGACGAAGGTTTTTTTAGTGTGCGCGGTCATCTCGTGGATGTTTATACTCCGTATCACCCCAACCCCTTTCGGCTTGAGTTTTTTGGAGACGAGCTCATTTCGATTCGAAGTTTTGATCCCCTCAGTCAGCGCTCTCTCGAAGAAATGGAATCAATTCAGATTCTTCCAACGCGAGAACTGTTTTCAACACCCGAGAAATGGCCCAAAGCAAAAGAAAGAATCAAAAACTTAGGTGACGAAAAAGGGCTGTCCCTCGTTGATCGAGAGCGCCTCATTTTTGATCTCGAAAACCAAAGGGAAGTCCTCGAGCCCCGATGGTTGCTTCCTCTGTTTAGCCCGGAACTCGTAGATCTTTCAGATTATTTATCTCCCCAGATCCCCCGCATTTATATTGATCGCCCCGAAGCACTGCGGCTTTTTCAAAAATCGAGAGAGGATGATGCTGAGGCCTTTCATTCGCTGCAGCGACTCTGCGCTCCTATTTCAGAGCTCCACGGTCCGATCGATATCTGGACAGCGAGCGAAGCTCCCCAACACCAACTTTCGAGTCAGATCGTGGGCAAGGGGCTTGGATACGAAGTACAGAGTTTCGAAAACCTCCGAGAGCAACTAGTGACTGCCAAGGGATTTGGACCTCTCGAGCGAATTCTAGCCCAAAATTCTGATGCGGGAATTCCCACAACGCTCGTTGTTCAGAGCGAAAAGCGCCGT
>CAZUTA010000004.1:130645-168044 GCA_964622975.1 uncultured Bacteriovoracaceae bacterium
CAGGCCCTTTATGAATCTCTCGGCGACCGCGGAAGAAATATCGAATGGACCCCGGGCCCACTCTTTGATGGATTCTCCTCCACTACATTTCGCCGAGCCTTTATTACAGAGAGAGATATCTTTGGCGTAAAGCGAAAAGCAGCCCGAATGGGCACCAAAACCAAAGAAGATTTTTTGCAACAGTTCTCGGATCTCAAGGATGGGGACTATGTGATCCATGAAGACCACGGGATCGCACGTTTTAGAGGTCTGCAAAAACTCCCCGTTCAATCAGGTTCGACAGAGTTTTTGAGCCTTGAGTTTGCTGACAACGACAAGCTCTATCTGCCCGTCTATCGGCTCGACAAACTCTCGCGCTATGTCAGTGAGGGCTACGGGGAGCCGCGCCTTGACCGCCTGGGCACGCAGCACTTTCAAAAGAAGAAGGCTCGCATCCGCGAAGACATTCTCAAGATTGCACACGAGCTCCTCGCGATCGCAGCAGCGCGCAAATCAACTCAAGTGACGCGAGAGCCCTTGATGGATGAGCGCGCTTATCAAGAGTTTGCCGAAGACTTTGCTTTTGAGCCCACTCCAGATCAAGAGGCGGCAATTCTGGAAATCGAAAAAGATCTGTCATCAAGTACTCCGATGGATCGCCTGGTTTGTGGTGATGTGGGCTTCGGAAAAACCGAAGTCGCCATGCGCGCCGCCATGTTGACCCTCCTTCGGGGCAAACAAGTCGCCGTCTTGGCTCCCACTACAATTTTAGTCGAACAGCACTTCCGAAATTTTAAGAAAAGATTCCATCGCCACGATTTTAGAATCGAACACGTCTCAAGATTTGTTTCGGCGTCTGAGCAAAAGCGCATCGCTGAGGGCTTGTCCGCAGGCGCGGTAAATTTAATTATTGGAACCCACCGACTGCTTGGATCTGATCTCAAGTTCAAAGACCTCGGCCTTCTCATCGTCGATGAAGAACAGCGATTTGGTGTAAAGCACAAAGAAAAGCTCAAAAAGCTTCGGACCGAAGTTGACATCCTCACTCTCTCTGCCACACCCATTCCCAGAACGCTGCAGCTCTCCGTTAATGGAATTAGAGAGCTGTCACTGATTGTCACCCCCCCCGACAATCGCGAGGCGGTGAGAACTCACGTCGCCACATTTGATGAGGGCCTGATCAAGAGCGTGATCCAAAAGGAGCTCGATCGCGGGGGCCAAGTCCTCTTTGTTCACAATCGCGTTCAAACCATCGATGCGATGGCTCAAAAACTTCAGGCTTGGATGCCGCACATCAAGGCAACGGTTGCCCACGGTCAAATGTCTGAGACAGAGCTCGAAGAAAAAATGCTCGAGTTTTTGGAGGGACGTTCACAACTTTTGCTTTCGACCTCTATTATCGAAAACGGTCTCGACATTCCGACAGCCAATACACTTCTTGTAGATCATGCCGAAATGTTCGGGCTTTCTAATCTTTATCAGTTGCGGGGCAGAGTCGGCCGTAGCCACCTCACCGCGTCGGCTTATTTTTTGATTCACGAAACAACCGAGCTCACCAAAGAGGCGAGCAAGCGCCTCCAAGTGATTCAGTCTTGTACAGAGCTAGGAAGTGGATTCAATGTTGCCACACACGATCTTGAGATTCGGGGCTCCGGAAATATTTTGGGAGAAGAGCAAAGTGGCGTGATCGCCGAGATCGGTCTTGAACTCTACACCCAAATGTTGCAAGAAACTCTTGCCGAACTCAAAAACGAAGAGCCTCAAGATCCACTTCCCGAACTTAGCTCCGGGTATACAGCCTATATTCCGGAGACTTATATTCCAGATCCAGCGCTAAGAATCAGTATCTACAAACTTTTTGATCGTGTTCGGACGCCCGCGGAGCTTTTAGATCTAGAGGAAGAACTCCTCGATCGATTTGGGCTTTATCCCCCAGAAGTCGAAAATTTTTGCCGATTGATTGGCCTGAGAACTTTGGCGACAGCTCTCCACGCCGCTTCCTTGGATATCTATCCAGGTCGACTCGCTATCCTTCTCACGACAAAAACCCCACTCGACCCCCTCAAGATTATTCCTCTCCTTGGGAAGAACGTAAGTCTAGATCCCAAGGGCCGTGTCTCCTTGAGCTATGAAGCCGGACCAAAGGATTTTGAAACTTGCCGCAAATTCTTAAGTCGCCTTTGTGAGCTCGCGGGCGTGCAGATAGTTCGCGCCTGATACCAATTAAGATATTGAGCTCAGCGCGCTTTGCCGCAATGATATTCAAATGCGAAGAATTATACCATTGAGCGCATTTTTGCTCGTGAGTCTTGTGGCCTGCGAACGAAAGCCAAAACCACCGGCAGCGACCCAGGAAAGTGGTCTCGCCGTCGCACGTCTCAACGACAGGGTCATCTCCGAACAAGATATTCTCACGACGATCCAGCGCGCCGAGGCCGAGTTTCCTCAAAAGTTTGCCACACACCCTCAAAAAAAGGCCCTTCTCGATCAAATGATCAACATTGAGCTTTTGTACCAAGAAGCTCTCAAGGCGGGTGTTGATAAGCGATTTGAATTCAAATCACGAATGGTAGATCTTTATGTGCGAGATCTGGCGCAATCTGAACGCGCACGAACCACAGAGGAAGTTCTAAAAAAAATATATGCCGAAAACCGCGATCAAATTGATCAGATTTCAGCGAGACATATTTTGTTAAAAATCCCAAAGGGAGCCACAAAATCTGCGATCAAAGAAGTCCGAAAGAAAGTGGAGGAGATCTATGCGCGGGTGACGGCATCTCCCAATCAGTTTGAAGAAGTCGCAAAATCAAGCTCGGAAGACGGGGCAGCCAAGAACGGTGGTGAACTCGGATACTTTTCTAAGGGAATGATGGTGCCAGAATTTTCAAAGGCTGCCTTTGCTCTCAAGAAGGTCGGAGAAATCTCTCCGATCGTCGAGACCGAATTTGGATTTCACATTATACAACTTACTGGTGATCGACGCGGGTTTGAATTTCACAAGGATCTTGTTCGCGATAGGGTCCTTAAGGATCGACAAAGAGATTTTGTAAACTCTGAGATCGCCCGCTTGCGCGCCACGAGTAAAATAGAGGTCTTCGAGGATAATCTTGCCAAGCTCTCGCCCCTGCCAGATATTGTGAACCAAAATCCAAAAGAGAATTTGCAATGGAATGTCGACAAACTTCAAAAGCCCAAAAATCCCTAGCCGCTCTCATTTGTGTGTTGGGGCTGGGCTGCTCATCGATGCCCCGCCAAAATGACGTGATCGCCACGGTGGATGGGCGACAAATCATTGTCGCGGATTATTTAAACCTCATGTCTACTCTCAAGCCCAAAGATCTCGCTGCCACTCCGGAGGCCGAAAGGGATCTCAAAAATCTGGCGCTCAAAACTCTCGTGAGACGCGAAGTGGTTCTTTCCGAAGCCGAACGAAGTCAAATCAGCCTCACAGAAGCAGAGCTCAAAATGGGAATCGAAAACTTTAAATCTGGATATACCTCGAGCGCGTTTGAGCAGAGTCTCCTAGAGCAAATGGTCGATGAGGCGGGCTGGAAGGAGCGCGTTCGACAAAATCTTTTGATGGATAAGCTCTTTACTCAGTCCAAGCCCACCATTCCCGCACCGACCGAACGAGAGGCCCTCGAATATTACGAAAAAAATCGTCCGCAGTTTACAAAGAACGCGGTCGCTCAAGCCCTTCAAATTTTTGTCACCGACTTTCAGATTGCTCAAGACGTCATGGCCAAACTCAAGCGCCGGCCCGGAGATTTTGTCGCTCTTGCTCGTGAGTATAGTCAGGGGCCCGAGGGCAAAACCGATGCCGTGATTAAGATCGAAAAAGATCTTATGCCTGAAGAGATTGATCGTGCGCTTTTTGAAGGAAAGATCGGAAGCCTCTCCCCTATTATTCAGTCAGGATACGGCTACCATATCTTTAGAGTGCTTTCGCGAACACCTCCTCTCAATCAAGACTTTCACCAAGTCAAAAACCTGATCATCAGTCGCCTTGAGCAAGAGCGCCGAGCGGAGTGGGTACTCAAATTTGAGGAGCGGCTGATTCGGGCGGCGGATATTCGATATAATCAGGACCTCATCAAAAAACTCTAATTATTTCGAATATTTATAAGCCTCCCGCTCGATCCCGATATCTGCTATAAAGACGGCCTATGTTGAACCACCTCATTCTCTTTGGTCTCATTGGAGTTAACGATCCTTCAGCTGTCACCAAAGCGCCACTGATCTCGGAGAGAATCGAAGCCAAAGTAGGCAAAGAAATTATCACCTCGAGTGATTTGCAAGTCATGACCCAAGCGCTGGGTTCGCTTCATCAAGACGAAAAACCAGAATTTATCAAAAAGAAGGCACTCGAAACCCTCATTGATCGAGCGCTTGTACGAATATACCTAAAAAACTTTGGCGTAGAAATTACAGATCGAGATTTAGAGACACGCATTCAGAGCATTAAAGCCTCGAATGGAATTCAATCGAACGAAGATTTTAAGTCCATGCTCGCCTCCCAAGGCATCACTTTTGATCAATTTAAAGATCAGATTCGTGCTCAGCTCGAAAACATGCAGTTTATGAACGTCATGAGACGTCAGTCCGATCGAACTATTGAGGACAAGGATCTGCGAGAGTATTTTCAAAAGCATAAGGGTGATTTTTCGGAGAGCAAAGAAGTAGAGCTTCAAGAGTGTGTGCTCAGCACGAGCTCAAATTTTGAAGAGGCTCAGAAAAAGGCTTCCTACTATCAAAAGAATCCAAAACTGTTTCATGAGTGTATCAAGCAGAGTCAAAGCCCTTCCAAAGAAAACGATGGAAAGATTGGTCAGTTTCAATCTGGTCTCTTGAGAGAGGATATTGAAGCCTCGGTGTTTTCTCTCAAAAAGGGTGGCGTAGCGGTGATCCCGCTCAATGGTGCGATACAACTTTTGAAAGTTTTGGATCTCAAGAACAAGGGCCCTCAGTCTTATGAGGCTGTTCGAGAGAAAATCCGAGAAAGGTTAGAGAATGAAATCATCCAAAAAGAAATCCAGCGCACGCTCGCCGATCTCCGAACCAAGACATTCATCCAAATCTAGATTTCAACCCATTGCCGTGAGTGTGGGTGATCCTTGCGGCATTGGACCCGAAGTCGCCGTCAAAGCTCTTGCTTCGTTTCTCTCAAAGAATAAATCAACATTCGTTGTTTGCTTTGCAGCGCTACGAAGCCTTTCGAACCAGTCACAGTATTCGCGCTTACGTCCGCACTTCAAGAGTGGGCGGCTCGTAGTTGTAGACCCTTCTAGGAATTCACCCCCTCCCCGAAAGGCTGGAAAGCACTCCGCTCAATTAGCGCTCGATTGTCTGACGATGGCAACGGACTTCTGTCTTTCGGGGCTTTCGAAGACTTTGGTCACAGGTCCGGTCGATAAGAGTCTTTGCGCCAAAATCATTCCCGGCTTTAGCGGCCACACCGAATTTTTGAGAGACCGCTGTCGAGTTTCAGGAACGACTATGCTCTTGGCCTCCGACAATCTCACGGTCGCCCTCGTGACAACGCATATAGCGCTCAAGAATGTTTCCAAGGCTCTCAGCGAAGAAAAGATTGTCTCCACTGCGGCACGCACGATGGACTTTCTTTCGTTTTTTAGTCGCCGCCCCCGTCTTGCTATTTGTGCCCTCAATCCGCACGCCTCCGATCATGGGCTCTTTGGAGATGAGGAGGCTCGGACAATCCTTCCCGCGATTCGAAAACTCAAGCGTCACTATGGGCGCGCTGCCATATCGGGTCCTCACCCCGCCGACACTGTGTTTCATCGATCCAAGGAGTTCGATGCCATTATTTGCCAATACCACGATCAGGGATTGATCCCGATTAAGACGGCTGCGTTTTATGAAGCCGTCAATATCACATTAGGCCTCCCCTTTTTAAGGACTTCCGTAGATCATGGAACGGCTTTTGATATTGCCGGAAAGGACAGGGCCTCCTATATCTCGTTCTTGAGGGCACTTGAATATGCAAACCGCTGGCAAAAATCCCGTCATTCAGGTTCTAGGCGCCAGAGAGCATAACCTCAAAGACATCTCCGTGACGATTCCCCGCAATCAACTCGTGGTGATCACGGGCCCAAGCGGATCCGGAAAATCCACGCTCGCCTTTGATACGATTTTTGCCGAAGGCCAACGCCGCTATATCGAGAGTCTCTCGGCCTATGCGCGACAGTTTGTTGAGCAACTCAAAAAGCCCGAGGTTGAGTCCATCAAGGGTCTTTGCCCCTCTATTGCGATTCAACAAAAGGGCATTTCAAAGAATCCTCGTTCGACTGTAGGAACTTTAACTGAGGTCTATGACTTTATGCGACTGCTCTATTGTCGCGTAGGTGACGCCCTCTGTCCTAACTGTGGAAGTAAAATCGTTTCGCAAACTCAGGCTCAGGTCGTGGACCAGATCATGGACCTTGCCGATGGAACTCGAGTTAATCTCCTTGCGATTCTCGCAAGACGCAAAAAGGGAGAGTTTGCAGCCGAGTTTACAGATCTCATCAAACAAGGAATTGTCTCCGCTCGCATCGATGGCAAAGAGGTTGCTCTTGAAAGAGGAATAAGACTCGAAAAGCAAAAGCCGCATGATATTGATGTTTATGTCGATCGACTGATCATCAAATCAGATCAAAGGCAGAGAGTTTCAGAAGCCGTTGGACTTGCCTCGAGTGTTTCGGGCGGTCAAATCAAGGTCGAAGAGATCGACCGCAAAAAAACTCACGTCTTCAATCAGAGCTTGAGTTGCGCAGAATGTGGAACTGGCTTTCCAGAGCTCACACCACGTCTTTTCTCTTTCAACTCTCCCGTCGGAGCCTGCAAAGATTGTAATGGTCTTGGATATATTACCGAGACGGGAGAAGGCGGCGAAGACGAGGAAGAAGATATTAAGGTTGTTCTTGAGCGAGCGGAAGTTTGCCCCGGATGTAGTGGCAAGAGACTCAATGAAGCAGCCCTCTCTGTGACAATTGCGGAAACCAATATTGCGACCTTGCATGAAATGTCGATTGATCGACTCAAGGGCTTCTTCTCCACACTCGCGTTTAAGGGAAAAAAGTTTTTGATTGCTCAAAAGATTTTGGCGGAGATTTCGGAGCGGCTAGAGTTTCTCTCTCAGGTCGGTCTGGGATATCTTTCGCTCAATCGGCGCGCAGCCACCTTGAGTGGGGGCGAAGAACAACGTGTTCGGCTTGCCACTCAAATCGGCACCAGCCTCACGGGAGTTCTTTATGTTCTTGATGAACCAAGCATTGGTTTGCATCAAGCTGACAATGATCGATTGATTTCTGCTCTCAAGCGCCTGAGAGATCAGGGCAACTCCGTTCTTGTCGTTGAGCACGATGCAGACACGATGCTTGCCGCCGATCAAATTATTGATCTCGGCCCTGGTGCCGGAAGAGATGGCGGCTTTTTGATTACTCAAGGAAAGCCTCTCGAGCTCAAAACAGGAGTCACCGCAGACTTTCTTTCGGGCAAAAGAAAAATTCTCCCGCCAAAATCGCGGCGTCAGGCCGAAAAAGGCTGGCTCAAAATTGAAAAAGCAAATTTCAACAATCTCAAGAACGTTGATGTTGAGATCCCGCTCGGTTGTTTTACGGTTGTGACGGGAGTTTCGGGTAGCGGCAAATCAAGTCTGGTTCTCGATGTTTTAGGAGCAAGTGTATCCACTCAAAACCCCGTCGGTTGCCAAAAAATTATTGGCATGGATCTCATTGATAAGGTCATTCAGGTGGACCAGTCTCCGATTGGTCGAACCGCTCGCTCAAATCCGGCGACCTATGTTCAGCTCTTTGGAAATATCCGCGAGCTTTTTTCTCAAACTCAAGAAGCTCGCGTGCTTGGTTTTACTCCCAGTCGTTTTAGTTTCAATGTCGAGGGTGGTCGCTGTGAAGAATGTAAGGGTGCGGGAGAACTCGATGTCGAAATGCATTTTTTGGCAGATGTTTCGGTTCCTTGTGAGGTCTGCGGAGGTCATCGATATAATTCGCAAACTCTTGGAATCACGTTCAAGGGTCGCAATATCTACGAAGTTTTGGAAATGAGCTTTGCCGAAGCCTGCGAGTTTTTTTCGGCCATTCCGAGCCTACAATCCAAACTCAAGGTATTGCTGGATGTTGGACTCGGCTATGTAAAACTGGGTCAGGCCGCTACGACGCTCTCGGGTGGTGAGGCCCAGCGAATTAAGCTTGCTCGAGAACTCTCTAAGCGATCCACCGGCAAAACTCTCTACATTTTGGATGAACCCACCACGGGACTACACTTTGTGGATGTGGAGAGATTGCTTCAAGTCATTCAACAACTCGTCGATCTCGGAAACACTGTTGTGATGATTGAACACCAACTCGATGTCATTCGATCGGCGGATTATGTGATTGATCTTGGACCAGAGGGTGGAGAGTTTGGTGGAGAGATTGTTGCAACGGGCGCCCCCGATCAAATCTCCAAAAGCAAGAATTCCAAAACCGGCAAGTACCTTTAAGTCGCTCCTCCAAAAGAAAAGCCCCGGCGTTTGAGCCAGGGCTTAATCTCGTTTAAACTTTGAACTAAAAATTAGAGAGCAAAAGCCGTCTTGAACAAGAAGACGAAAATCAAAGCATAGATACCGAGAGCTTCGATAAACGCCAATCCCAAGATCATCGGAACAAACATATCTTTTGCTGCGCCAGGATTGCGGGCAATTCCTGCCATTGCTTGAGCGGCCATACGTCCTTGTCCCAAACCGCAACCCATTGCTGCAAGACCTAGGCCCAAAGGTGCGCCCAAAGCCAACCACTGAAGGATCGTGGCATTTGCAGAACCTGTTGTGGCTGCAGCAGCTTCTTCAGCAAATACTGCGGCTACGCCGGCAATCATGCAGAGCCCGAAAGCTGTGGCCAATTTTGTGAACTTTGAAATAGATGTGCGTGTCATGTTTTTTTCTCCTTCATTAATGATCATGTGAAACGGCTAACTTAATATAAACCGTCGTCAAAAGCGAAAAGACCAGAGCCTGAACGACTGCAACAAAGAGTCCGAGGGCCATGGCCACAATGGGTAAAATAAGCGGCACCAGTCCTGATGTCGTTCCCAACAAAATATGATCGCCCGTCATGTTTCCCCAGAGACGAAAACTCAAAGAGAGTGGACGAAAAATATGACCGATGGTCTCAATCACAAACACAAGGCCCGCAATCAGAGCCAACACAATAGTAATGCCCGCTCCATATCCCGGCGGAGGAAGTCCTCCGGTGAACTGCTTAAAATAATGAAAGCCGTGTTCCTTGAGACCGAGGGTGTTGTAAAAAACAAAAACGCAAATCGCAATCGCTGCATTCGTATTCAAGCTGTCTGTCGCTGGCAACCAGCCCGGAAACAGACCTGAAATATTGTTGAGCAAAATAAACAAGAAGATGGAGCCAATAAATGGAATCAAATTGTCGTGTCCATGGCCGACAATCGAATCAACGATACCCTTGATATACGCGACGACAGAACAGGCCACATTGACGACGCTGATTCCTGCGCTGGGCTTAATGTTTTTTTCTGTGTCGGAGGCTTTCGCGCGAACAAGAAGACCAATTCCGGTCAAAGCAACGGCGGTCACAGCTCCTCCCACGACATGTGCGTGGTGGTGGCTTACGCCCATCATATCAAAAAATGTCTGTCCGCCTGCCATCTGTTCTATTCACCTACTTGTAGTGGCGCTCGATAGCGTCTTGCTTCCCAGAGCGCTGCCACAGTGGCTCCGACGATAACCACGCTAATTCCCAAGGTAAAGGGCAAAACCAGGGGTTTTAAGAAGACTAAGACAACGGCAACGACCACAAAAAAAGTCAGACTTTTGAGGAGGAGGAGACCAATAAAGAGGGGCTTTTTTCTCAGATTCTGAAGGCCAAATCGAACGGCAAAGGCGGCGGCAAAGACATTGATCAGGGCGAGGCCAGCGCCCAAAGAAAACCAAAGCATGGGCTTTAGGCCCGCTAAAAAGTAAAAAGCAATGGATCCCGAGACCATCAAAAGAACGCTCATGCTCAGAGTCAGCCTAAGTTGCATTTTTACGAGCTCCCTTCACGAGTTTCATCAAAAAAAGAATGCCTGAACCAAACCCACACGCAAGACCCAAAAGTCCAAACAAAGGGGTGGAGTTTAGCTTTTGATCCAACCACAGCCCCCCCATCAGGCCCGTGACCACCAAAATACCGAGCTGACTTGCGCCTAAGGCCATGACCCAGGGGTTCTTTTTTTCAGAATTTTGGGGGTCCAATCGCTCGCTCATTTGAAAGCCTCATCGAGTGCCGCCTGACTGGCTTCAATCACTCGCTCCAATACCTCGCCCTTATGCTCGCTCGACAAAAAGCAGGCTTCAAACTGACTCGGAGGATAATAGACTCCGCGCTCCATCAGGGCCCAAAAAAACTTCTTAAATCTCTCGGTATCAGACTCTTTTGCTTCCGAATAATTCCTGGGAGGCTCCGCCCGAAAAAAAACACTCACCATGCTTCCCATCTGAGCGACACAGGCGGGATAGCTCTTGAGGCGAATGTACGACTCAAGCTGCGTTTTCCACTCCGTCGCCGAATGATCAAGCTGCTGATAAAACAGCGGGCCCGCCTCTTCAATAATCTCAAGTGAAGCCAGTCCGGCGGCAGCTCCCAATGGATTGCCCGACAAAGTGCCCGCCTGATAGACCGAGCCCAGCGGAGCGACCATCGACATCAATTCTTTTTTGCCCCCATACGCTCCTACGGGCATCCCGCCGCCAATGACTTTTCCATAAGTCACGAGATCAGGAATCACTCCATAGATCTGCTGAACTCCAGCTCGCGCCACTCGAAATCCTGTCATGACTTCGTCAAAGATAAGAACTGCACCAAATTTGTCTGATTGCTTTCTGAGTTCCATCAAAAAAAGTGGGTCCGGAATCACTGTTCCCATGTTTCCGCAGACGACTTCCATAATCGTACAAGCGATTTGCGAACCATGCTCTGCGAAGATTTTTTTTACAGCTTCGATGTCGTTGAACGGAATTACGATCGTATTGTTGACCGTGGTTTCGGGAATTCCCGCTGACTCCGATCGATGAAGCGCCGCCACACCGCTCCCTGCGCCAACAAGAAAGGAGTCGCCGTGGCCGTGATAGTGTCCGTCAAATTTTAACACTAAATCTCTCTTCGTGAATCCCCGCGCCACACGAATGGCACTCATGCAGGCCTCTGTTCCTGAACTCACAAGCCTGACCAAATCAAGGTTGGGCACTGACCGCTTGATGGCTTCGCCGAGTTTTACTTCTGTCTCACAAGTAATTCCAAAAGAGGTTCCGCTTTTGAGTGCTGCCAAAATAGCGGATTCAATTCTCGGATGACAGTGTCCATGAATGAGTGCGCCCCATGAACAAACCAGATCAATCAGCTGATTTCCATCGACGTCATAAATATAGGGGCCCTTCCCATGGCTCGCGACAAAGGGATTCCCGCCCACAGAGCGAAACGAGCGGACGGGTGAATTCACGCCCCCCGGCATTACAGTTTTGGCTCTGGAAAAGATCTCTTGAGACTTTTGAGACTTCATCGAACCTCTTTCTCTTTCATTCGCTTACGAACCCCTTCCATCAAAAACTCCACTCGGGCCTTATCGTCTGATTTTTTAAGAATCTCGCCGTAGATTTCAAGCGACTTCAGTGGCTCTCCCGTCAATTCGTAGCAGTGTGCGAGTTCAAAAAGCACCGCACTTTCGTCGCGCCTGCATCCTTCCATCAATTCTTCTTTCGTGCCCCACTCAATCGCTGACTGAAAGCTCTTTTGCAAAACCTTGAGTTGAATCAAATCCAATTGGATTTTTTGCAGGTACAAGCATGACTTCTCTGATTTCGCGCTCTCCCAAGCCTTGAGAAGCTCGGCTTCAGACCTCTCCCAGTTCTGCGAAGCCATATACGATCTCGCAATCTCTAAACTCATCTCGGCCGTCAACCCCGCGTCACCTTCAAAATAGGCCACCAATTTTTGAGCCGTTTCCTCGTCTTGAAGTTGGAGACGAGCCACTTGCGCCGCTCGAAACTGCACATCCCTCAACATTTTTTTGGGTTCCGAAACGATGTCTTTGAATTCCTCGCTGGCTTTTAGAGCGGCCGCAACGCCCATCCGGTAGTCGTGAAGCTGGTTAAAGGAAAGGTCTACAAGGCCCACATAAGCACGCAATCGATCGAGTGGAGCGCTTCGCCGCGCTTTGAGTGCCTGCGAATAAAGGTGCTGGGCCAGTTGAGAGCGCTGCTCAAGCGCCTCACGTTCTGCCTCTTCAACCAGTTGGTTGGCCGAACGCTGGCAAGCAACTCCAGCCAAGCCAAGCAGCACCACAAAAAATGCTGATGCTGCTCGCGTCTTAGGCATTTACTTCGTCTTCATCATTGATACGAGTCACCGACGTGACACGCTCCCCTTCATCCATCGTAATCAATCGCACGCCTTGTGTGTTTCGGCCGACGATAGAAATCTCTCCAACTTTGATACGAATGAGCTTGCCCCCACTCGTGACGATCATGACCTGATCATTTTCATGCGCCTGAAGGGCCGCGATCACAGGACCATTTCTATCGGTGGTCTTCATCGTGATAATGCCTTTTCCACCGCGAGACTGTGCCCGGTATTCTTCCGCATCCGTTCGCTTGCCATAACCAAACTCACTTACCGTCAAAAGCTGGGCTTTTGCGTCCACCAAATCCAGTCCAACAACCTTGTCTTTTCCGTCGAGCTCGATTCCCTTTACGCCGCGCGCCGCGCGTCCCATCGGACGAACATCTTCTTCCGAAAAGCGAATGCTCATTCCTTCCTTCGTCGAAATCAGCACTTCATCCTTTCCATTCGTCAAGGCAGCGCCAATGAGTCGGTCTCCATCATCTGGGCTAATCGCAATAATTCCCGAAGCTCTCGGGTTAGAGAACTGCATCAGGTCTGTCTTTTTGACGATTCCTTGTTCGGTCGTCATCAACACAAATCGGCCTTCCTCAAACTTTCTGACTGGCAAAATTCCACAGAGCTTTTCGTCTGGAGCCAGCTTGATCAAGTTAATCAGCGGGCGTCCCTTCGCCGTGCGGCTTGCCAAAGGAATCTCGTAGACCTTGAGCCACAACAGTCGCCCTCGATCCGTAAACAACAGGAGATAGGAGTGTGTTGAGGCAACGAATATTCTTTCGACAAAGTCTTCTTCCTTTGTCGTCATTCCAATTTTGCCGGTTCCTCCACGCTTTTGCGCCCGGTAAGTGTCAACTGGAGCGCGCTTAATATATCCCGCGTGAGAAAAGGTAACGACCATTTCTTCTTCAGGGATCAAATCCTCAGTCGCAATCTTTCCAACTGCCGGCATGATCTTCGATCGACGATCATCGCCAAACTTTTCTCGAATGGCGTCGCTCTCTGCTCGAATCGTCGCCATGAGTTTTTCATTCGAACCCAACAGACCCTTCAGGTCTTTAATTCGAATTCGAAGGTCCTTGAGTTCTGCCTGAATTTTTTCTCTTTCAAGGCCCGTCAAGCGCTGGAGGCGCATTTCCAAAATTGCCGCCGCCTGCTCCACCGTAAACTCAAACTTTTTAATCAAGCCCAAACGCGCCTCTTCGGCCGTTTGAGACTTTCGAATCAAATCAATGACAGCATCGATTTTATCGAGGGCTTTTTCATATCCTTCTAAAATATGTGCCCTTGTTTGTGCCTTCTTAAGTTCAAAAACTGTTCGACGAATGATGACTTCTTTTCGATGCCCAATAAAAGCCTGGAGCATCTCGCGAAGATTAAAAACTTTTGGTCGCTTGTTTTGAATCGCCAAAAAGCTGATGCCAAAAGAATCTTGAAGTTGCGTTCGCTCGTAGAGCTGATTGAGCACAATGTCAGCAGACGCGTCTTTGCGCAGCTCAATCACTACTCGGATTCCTTCTCGATTGGATTCGTCTCGAATATCCGAGATTCCATCGACTTTTTTATCTCGCACCGATTCGGCGATCTGCTCAACGAGTCGCTGCTTAGAAACCATATACGGAATCTCGGTCACAATAATTCGATTGCGTCCCCGCTCTTCCTCAATCGTCGTCACCGCTCGCATCATCACAGATCCACGACCCGTTCGATAAGCTTGATGTGCTCCGTCCGTTCCACAAATTTGCGCGCCTGTAGGAAAATCTGGGGCAGGCACCAATTTGATAAGCTCTTCTACAGTTGTTTCTGGATTATCGATCAGAGCGATCACACCGCTCATCACTTCTTTCAGATTGTGGGGGGGAACATTTGTCGCCATCCCCACGGCGATCCCTGTTGTTCCGTTCACCAAAAAATTGGGGATCGTGGTGGGCAGAACGATCGGCTCTTCGGTTGAGCCATCGTAGTTCGCCGTAAAATCAACCGTCTCTTGATTGATCTCATTCAAAAATTCTTCAGCAACTCTTTGTAGGCGCGCCTCCGTGTATCGATAAGCAGCGGCATTGTCTCCATCGATCGAACCAAAGTTTCCCTGACCTTCGACGAGCGGATAACGCATATTCCAGTCCTGAGCGAGTCGGACAAGAGCGTCATAGACTGCCATATCACCATGAGGATGATATTTTTTGAGCACTTCCCCGACAACCCCGGCGGACTTCGAAAATCTTTTGGATGAAAGAAGATCTTCCTTAAACATGGCGTACAAAATCCGCCGATGCACTGGCTTAAGCCCATCTCGAATGTCCGGGATCGCTCGCCCAATGATAACGCTCATCGCGTAATCCAAATAAGAATTACGCATCTCTTCTTCGATAGTGATCGGCTTAATGCCTTTTTCGATAGTTGTTACCATATTAAATATCCAAATTCCTTACTCGGAGCGCATTGGTTTCGATGAATTCTCTTCGGTCTTCGACCTCGTCTCCCATCAAAGTTGTAAACAATGCATCCGCCTGGACCGCATCATCTACATTTACTTTAAGGAGTGTTCTTGTGTCGGGGTTCATTGTCGTATCCCACAATTGATCAGGATTCATTTCTCCAAGACCTTTGTAGCGCTGAATATAAATTCCCTTTTCGCCTCGAGACCGAATCGCTCGAGCCACATCTTGGGGCAAGTTCATGGTCTGAACATCCGACTCTTCTTGTTCCAAAGTCTCGAGCTTGGTGGGAAAGTCTCCATAGCTCGCAATATCTTTGGACTGCTCAAAGAGCTTGGATAAGTCGCCGCCCGTGAGCGCGTCTTTTTCGAGACTAAACTCACGCTGATAACCTGCTTCAAAGCACGAAACATCAACAGACTTTCCTTTGAGCTCAAAACTAAACGTCTTTTTGATAAACAATTCGTTGGCTGCTTGCTGAAGTTCTTCCCAAAACTTTGGCTTATCAAACTGAGCCACGTCTTTGGCTAGCCGACAAAGAACAAGCGAAAGAAAGTCCGTATCAAATCTCTGACTGAGTTTTGAAATAGAATGTCCTAGGGCATAGGCTTTCTTTACGTATTCTTTGAGCTTGTCTCCAGTGAGAGGAGTTTTAAATTTAAGAGTGATCCCCTCAATTCCTTCGCCCAGCAAGAAGTTAAACATCGAGTCTTCTTCTTTAAAGTACTGCTCCTTCTTTCCCTTCTTCACTCGATAGAGAGGTGGTTGAGCGATGTACAAATGTCCGTTCTCCACAATTTGCGCCATCTTTCGATAAAAGAAGGTCAAAAGCAGAGTTCGAATGTGGGATCCATCATGATCCGCATCCGTCATCAAAACAATTTTGTGATATCGGAGTTTATCGACAGAAAAATCTTCTTCGCTAATTCCGGTTCCCAGTGCCGTGATGATCGTTTTGATATCATCATGACCCAGCATTTTGTCTAAGCGAGCTCTCTCGACATTGAGGATCTTTCCCTTCAACGGAAGAATCGCCTGATACATTCTGTTCCGACCTAACTTAGCCGAACCTCCGGCTGAGTCCCCTTCGACGATATAGAGTTCGCAAAGAGCGGGATTTCTTTCCTGACAATCGGCGAGCTTTCCGGGGAGCCCCTGAAAATCCAACGCTGACTTTCGGCGAGCCAACTCATGGGCTTTTTTGGCAGCCTCTCGAGCAACGGCTGCATCGACGATTTTTTGACATATCTTGCGAGCAATTCCAGGATTCTCATCCAAAAAATATTTGAGATGCTCTTGAGTCGCTGATTGAACAATCCCTTTGAGCTCAGAGTTTCCTAATTTGGTTTTTGTTTGTCCTTCAAACTGAGGTTCTGGAATCTTGACCGATACAATCGCGCAGAGACCTTCTTTGCAATCATCTCCAGAAAGTGAGAGCCCCTGTTTGAGCATCCCGCTTTGCTCTGCATACTGATTGATCACTCGAGTGAGGGCTGTTCTAAATCCGATGAGGTGAGTTCCACCTTCATGCGTGTTGATATTATTACAATAGCTAAAAATGGTTTCTGTGTAGGTCGTATTATACTGAAGCGCGAGCTCCAGCATCATGCGGTCCTTCTCGGTCTTGATAAAAATAATATCGTGAAGAGTCTGCTTCTTGTTGTTGAGGTGCTCGACAAAAGCCTTTACACCACCTGCAGCAAAATACTCGGTCTTCTTTCCGGTTCGCTCGTCTTCAAAAACAATTCTGACGCCCGGATTCAAGAAAGCGAGTTCGCGAAACCGAGTCGCTAAGATATCGTAACTAAATTCAACCGTTTCAAAAATTTCATCGTCTGGCCAAAACTGAACAGTGGTCCCGCGACGCTCAGTTGTTCCCGTATTCTCCACTGGTGTTGTGGGACGCCCTTGAGCATATTTTTGTTCGTAGAGTTTGTTGCCCCGCTCGATTTTGAGATGAAGCTGTTTTGACAAGGCATTGACGCAAGACACACCAACGCCGTGAAGACCTCCTGAAACTTTATAGGCACCTTCTTGAAACTTTCCACCCGCATGCAAAATCGTCATGACGACTTCGGCGGCATCTTTGCCCTTCATCGTCGGATGGGGACCAACAGGAATTCCTCGGCCGTTATCTTGAACGGAACAAGAACCGTCTTTGTGAATCGTGACACCCACAGTATCGCAGTATCCCGCCATGGCCTCATCGATGGAGTTATCCACGACTTCATACACAAGATGATGAAGTCCCTGCTCCCCCGTTGATCCGATATACATCGCTGGACGTTTGCGAACAGCCTCCAGTCCTTCGAGAACTTTGATATCACCCGCTTCGTACCCAGAGGATTCTTTGAGCGCCTTTTTGGCGAGGTTGTCTTCCATAATAATTACTCAAAAACCTAGCGTTTTGGGAGACGTGTCGCAAGGGCTCAAATTGGCATTTAGCCTGTCAGAAATGGCTTTTGCGGGCTGTTTAGAGGCCCCCAAATCGATCAATTTAAAGCCCGAAAATTCGCGATGAAGAGTGCTGATTTTTCCGATCTCAGCCGTCGTGACAAACATCTGCCCCGGATAGTTTGAAAGGTAATGAACCAGGGCCTGAACGCGCTGATCGTCGAGCTCTGAAATGATATCGTCGAGCAATAAAATTGGGCTGAAGGACCTAAACTCTTTTGTCAGCATGAGTTGGGTCACTTTGAGAGCGATGACGAGTCCTCGTGTCTGCCCTTGGCTCCCAAATGTACGAGCATCCATTCCATCAATTTTGAACTCGATATCGTCTTTGTGAGGTCCCACAAGACTATGTCCACTCGCCCGCTCTGCATCGGCGTACCAACTGAGCTTTTCGATCATCATTTGCTCAAGGCTCTCTCGTGAATCAAAGCTCTTTGGAAAACGATGCATATACTGAATCTCAATATTCTCCGAACTGTTGAAAAGCTGTCGATAAGTCAGAGGGAACTTTTCGTTCAAGATCTGAATCGCTTTTTGCCTTTCGAGATAGATCGGCAACGCCGCCTCGATCAGACTCTCCGTCCAAAGTGGAAGTTCCTCAAAATGAGCGCGCCCCTCTTTGATCTGCCTGAGGAGCGAGTTTCGTTGCTTAAGAACCTTTTCGTACTTTTGCAAAAAATTTGAAAACTGAGGATCTAGAGCCACAATAAAATGATCCAAAAATCGCCTGCGCTCGTCGGGGCTTCCTTTTACGAGTGCCAGGTCATCGGGAGAAAAAGAAAGGCTTCCTCCCAAAAACGGATAGCGCGCTTTGGTTGTAATCGACTTTTCATCGACCATGATGGTCTTCTTTTTTTCGCTCAACCCAATGCTCACCTTTGTCACGGTCGGACGCTCCATCTGAATGGTCATCAAGGCTTGTTGGGTAGAACTCATGATGAGTTCCTGTGTAGAAGCTGTGCGAAAACTCCGCAAAATTGTGGCGAGAGAAAGAACTTCGAGAATCGTTGTTTTACCGCGAGCATTGGGACCCACAATCACGTTCAATCGTGGATCAAAATCACTCAGACTCAGCTCTGAAAATTTTCGAATCTGAAAAAGTTTTATCGCAGAGACACGAATAACAAGCCTCCTAAAATTTATGTTTAGGTATAGCTCGCTTCTTGACCGAGTTGCATGGGCATGACGACGTTGAGTGACCCATCAAATTCTTTGCCCTTAATCAAACTCGGAGACAGTACGTCGGTAAGTTCCAAAACGACCTCGTCTTGTTCGCCAAGGGCATTGAGAACATCCATAAAATAACCGGCATTAAAACCGATCTCGAGCTTCTCGCCTTTATAATCGATATCAATATCCTCTCGAGCTTCACCCAACTTTGGATTGCTCGATGAGAGTCGGAGTTTGCCGTCTTCGAAAGAAAATTTAACAGACCTCGAATGCTCTGCTGAAAGAACAGAAATTCTCTTTAATGAATCCAAGAGAGCCGATCGACTGACCACAATTTGTTTTTCGTTATTTTTGGGAATGACGGGAGTGTAATCAGGAAACTCCCCGTCCAAGAGCCGCATAAAAAGAATCGTCTGCTGATCTTTGTTCCAAAAAACGACATTGTTTTCCATGAAGCAGCAATTAACTTCGGCTTCTTCGGTCAAAACTCTTTTCAACTCCATTAAGCCCTTACGAGGCAAAATGACTCCGTCTTTGAGATAAAGATCCTTAGTTCCTTTGATCTCTTGATCCATCAAAGACAAGCGGTGTCCATCCGTTGCGACCATTCGCAAAAAAACCTTGCCCTGAGCCTTGAGTTGCTCGAGATAAACGCCACTCAAATCATAACGACTCTGATCATTCGAAACAGCAAAGATCACATGATCCACCATCTTGGTGAGGTTTTCTTTTGGAAGTGAAAAGGCTTGTTCCGTATTAATCTCAGGAAGTCTTGGAAACTCATCGGAATCCTGTCCTACGAGTTTGAAAAGAGATTTTCCGGCTGTGAGTTCAACCCAAAAATTCTCAAAGACCTTCCATTTTACGTTGGAGTTGTCGGGGAGCTCCCGGACGATTTCATAAAGGCTCTTCGCCGGAACCGTAATTTTTGCAGGTTGTTGAACAGTGGCTGGATAAACGCAGCGGATTCCTACTTCCAGATCCGTCGCCGAAAAAATAAGCTCGGAGTTTTTGGCCTCAATGAGAATGTGGCTCAAAATAGGAATCGTGTTCTTTCGGTCAACAACCGACTGAACGCGCTGAAGTGCCTTTAACAACACTTCTCGATCAACTTCAAATGCACCCATCTGGCGACTCGACATAAGCCCCTAACTCTCTAGAGAGCTATTCACTCTCAATATCTTTGTAAACAGCGGGTTTTGACAAAGCTCAAAGAAATAGCCAAAGATTAAGGTCTTCCTTTGAGGGCCTGTAGCTCAGCTGGGAGAGCGCCACAATGGCATTGTGGAGGTCATCGGTTCGATCCCGATCAGGTCCACCAATTCATTCCCCCCCTTGTGTATAACTTCTTTGATCAAAAAATTTTTCATCCCCTTAAAGGGGTAGTAGGTCCTGTGAATCTGTGGATAGAGACCTAAGTATCTGTAATTACATCAGTTTATCAAAACGATCTCTGTGCATGGATCGTGTATAGATTAAGCACCTCAGGAATTCATCCACAGACACCCTGAGTTATGCACAGCAATTCAGAGGATTTTCACAGGGGCTGTGCATAAACACCTCGAGTTATGCACAGCTGTGCATAGAGAATTTGATAATTTCGCAAAATTATTAAATAGACCAAATATATTATGTAAATTCCTGTGCATAGATTTTGAGCTTTTTAATATAACATCAATAATTATAATGGTTTGAGCGTTTGAATCCCTGTGCATAACCTTGTGCATAAGTCTGTGAATTTGGTTGTGCATGGATGTGCATAAGTTTGAATTCACAATTATTTAAACACTTTAAGCACAGTTCATGCACAGCCTCAATTAACTGAGGGATTTCGATATTTTATAGAACTTTAGTGCGGTGAGTTAAAATGACTATGTCTCGGAGGTGCGGTTCGTGGGGGTTCGATTCTCTTATTTTCTTCAAGCTGTCTTTTTGTTCTTCACGAGCGCGGGTCCTCAGGGATTTGCCGCGGTCAATCCGGCTCCCAATGTCAATGTCTCTAATCCGGGAACGCCCGTTCCAAGTCTAGCGAATGGGGACTCTATCTTTGTTGCGTTTCCGGGGCAAATTTTGGGAGACGGTTCATTTGAGGTTGGAGACCTTTCTAACGAAAGAGCTGCGCCCGATATTTTTAGGAACTGCACGACATTTCAAATTGGATTTTTATCAAGCTCACTTGCTCCCCAAGCCCAGATGGTTGAAGTGAGGGGAATTCTTTTGCCGACTGCTAGTGGAATCGAAAAGGGCTACGAACTGATTTCGTTTGAATTCATCGAAGCAAGTCGAGTGATGGCGGGATGGTTTGAGGCAGATGCTGCCAGAAACTCTGACGGGTTTAGCTTTTATATGATTGCTTCGCGAATTCTTCCTTTTCCTTTGCCTGAGGGCGCCAATGACAGCGATTTCAAAGGAATGTTTGCCATTCGATTCGTGGATTCAAATGGTGCGAGCTCATGGTTTGGAACTCCCATGACAGCTATTGAAACATTGTATTGTGGTGGGGTTCAGGCGGGTAACGGCGCAGAGGATGCTCTTCGAGGTTCAGGTTCAAATAGTTCAGAAGCCGCAGCAATTGCAAGCCCTGCAAACGGAGCGGCTGCAGGCGCTCAAGCAACCAGCGGCTGCAAATTCTTCTCTGTAAGAGGAAGTGAATTCACCGACTATTCAATTCTATGGCTCTTTTTGGGGGCACTGCTTTGTGCGGGATTCCTCAGACGTCGATTAAACTAAAACTATTTACACTTCTGGACTTTGTGAGGGGAGCGAATATCCAGCGTCTTGATGAAAGTGAGTCTCGAGTTTACCTAAGAGCTCCCGAATCATAGGATCGCTCTTCTGCATTTCTTTAATTTTTCTGTCTGCATGGAGAACTGTGGTGTGATTTTTTCCACCAAAGAGAGTTCCGATATCAGGGAGAGAGAGGTGCGTATACTTTCGCACCAAAAACATGGCGAGCTGACGAGGAGTCGTCAGCTGCTTGTTCTTTTTGTCGCTCTTGATGTCTTCAACGCCGACCTGAAATTCGCGTGAAACAAGCTTCAATATTTCCTCTGGATCCTTTTGGTACTTTCCGTCCATTTCGGGCAAATCCTGCTTTAAAACCCGTTTAGCGAGCTCTAGGCTGATGGGCTGTCCGGTGACCGAAGCAAAAGCAGAAAGCTTAATCAAAGCGCCCTCAAGCTCGCGAATATTAGAGCGATACATTTTGGCGAGATGGAAGGCCACATCGTTTGGAATTTCGATCCCATCCATTTCGGCCTTTTTAAAAACAATGGCGACGCGTGTTTCCATTTCAGGCGTTTGAATGTCTACCGTGAGGCCCATCTCAAAGCGGCTTCTCAAGCGATCTTCCAAGTGTTCGATTTCGCTTGGAGGACGATCAGATGAAATCACAATTTGCTTTTGATGTTCGTACAAAGCGTTGAACGTATGAAAAAACTCTTCTTGCGTTGCCTCTTTGCCAGCGATGAATTGAATATCGTCGATGATCAAAACATCGACGTTTTTTCGATATCGATCTCTAAACTCCTCCATACGTTCGAAGCGGATTCCTTCGATCATATGGTTCATAAATTTTTCAAAGCTCGTATAGAGAACTCGCAATTGAGGGTTTTTTTCCTGAATCTTAAGTCCAATCGCATTCATTAAATGCGTTTTTCCGAGACCTACATCTCCGTAAATAAAGAGAGGGTTGTATTGTTTTCCAGGAGCCTCTGCGACAGTAAAACTAGCAGCGTGTGCAAACTGATTGCTGGCGCCCACAACAAAAGTCTCAAAACCATACTTTGCATTGAGGATCTGAGCGCCCGCTAACTGCCTGCTTCCGGTACTGGAAGCGCGACTGGGCTGATACGGAGCCTGAACAGGGGCTCTGGGAGCGCGAGGCTCCTCTTCGGCAGGAGCAGAAATGATCATGGGTTGCTTCGACTGCTCCTTAGCGAGCTGAGCGAGTTGTGGATCGAACTGAAACTCTAGCTTATAGCGGCGAGCTCCTACCGCCTCATCAAAATGGTCTTGAATGAAGTTGGAATAGTGGTCGTAAACCCAGTCTCGAGTGAACTGCTCAGAAAACCCCAAGGTCAGGGTATCATTGGCGAATCCCATCAATTTGATGGTCGAAATGAACGACTGAAAGTACTGGGGACGAATGCATTTTTCGATCGTTTGAAGGGCGCGTAGCCAAGCGTTTTGAATTTCCTGTGGTACTATCGTTTCCATCGCAAACCTGCTCCCCGAGCATTTCAAAGAATTCACTTGAAATGCGTTCCTGAGAACCACTAAATAACGTCTGATCTGGCCTTCGGGTCAAAGCCTTTTTGTATCGTGGAGAATTATGAGACCGACATTTCGACCAAGTAAAGTACGTAGAAAAAGAAGACATGGTTTTAGAACTCGAATGGCTACACCTGGTGGACGCAATGTCTTGCGCCGTCGTCGAGCAAAAGGCCGTAAGAGCCTTACCGTTGCTGTCTACGAAAAATAAATCTGTGGCTTTTGCTCAAACACGAGAGCCGCAAAATTTCCTAAAATCTTCTCGTCTTTTGACGGAAAGAGATTTTTCTCAATTGCTGAGTCACGCTCACCGTGGAGGAGCCAAAGCGGGGAGAATTTTGTTTTGTGGGGACTTTAGGGTTTATAGAGGCCCTGATGTTGGCGCGCCTCGATTGGGAGTGGCGATTGCCCGAAAGACTATTAAGCAAGCGGTGGTGCGCAATCGAATTCGACGCTGTGTCAGAGAATTTTTTCGACTCAATCGCGCTTCGTTGAATGGAGACTATTTGATCAAAGTGGATCGTCGCCCGAAGGATCTATCGTGTTCAAGTTTAGTGGAGCCTCTCGAGAGATTGTTGATGAAGCGAGAAAGTGCATGAGAAGTGTCCTGGCGGCACTAATTGGACTGTACCAATTTATCGTTAGCCCAGCGATTCATTGCGCGACGCGTCTTTTTGGAATGGAATGCCGATGCCGATTTGAGATGAGCTGTTCGCAGTTTGCGGTTACCGAGATTAAAAACAATCGCTCTCTACGGGGGGCGGTTTGGCGCATTGCGCAAAGAATTATGCTTTGTTCTCCGCTTTCAAAATTTTTTCCTGAAACGATTGTGAGGTTGCAATAATGGATTCGAGGACACTTATCGCTGTAGCGCTGATGCTCCTTATATATATGTTTTTTTTGCAGCCCGCTCCTACACTGCCTCCGATTGCTACGAACGCGGTGAGTCCTGCCGCAATAACGCAAAGCGTCAAAGCCGAAGAGATTAAAGCGGCGGCACCCGACACGTCGATTGATAAGGTTCGAAAATCAACGATCACTCTGTCTTCGGACTTAATGACCGTCTCACTCAATGGATTGGGCGAGATTCTAAAAGTGACTTTAAAAAAATATGGCACGGACCTTAAAGAATCGAGTCCTATTGAGTTTGATTTTGGAAAAGCTCCCTATGGTGCCGAGGACTATTTGGGCCTTAGCTCTCCCCTCAACTGGACGTCGAGAGCAACGAGCGACTCGCTAAGTGTTATTGGGGAGAACTCCGAGCTGAGAGTGGAGAAGACCCTTCTTCTTGAACCCGGGACTTATGCTCTTAAGGTGACTGAAAAGATCATAAACAAATCTGGTACGACCAAGTCTTTAAAAAGCCAGATCCGGATTTACCACCCCAAAGAGTCCGAAGTAGAGCCGGCAGGATTTTGGACCGCGCTCTTTAAACCGCATGCGGAGATTCAGTCTTCCGTCGCGCTCATCGAGGGATCTCTGAAGACCGAAGTGCTGAGCCATATCAATGCCGAAAGTGTCTACGACGCTAACATCTCCTTTGGGGGCTTTTCGCGTAAGTACTTTTTCTTTGGAATGATACCCCAGGACATTTCGATTTCAAAAATGACAACGAGACGGGAAGAGTCATATGGCGTGGTCAAAGAGATTGCGCTGAATGAAAAGCAGATTCCTGGCAAGGAATCGAGCAGCCTGACTTACTCACTTTATTTTGGTCCAAAGGACATTCCGGAACTGACAAAAGTAAATCCGGACTTAGCAAAAGTGGTGGACTATGGAGATTGGCTGGGACCGATCGCAAGACTTCTGCTGGGGATCTTGCACTTCTTCCACAACATCATTGCTAACTATGGAGTGGGCATCATCTTGCTGACCCTCTTAGTGAAGGTTTGTTTGTTTCCGTTGGCATTTAAGGCGGCTGTTTCGATGAGAAAGCTGCAGCTCGTTGCTCCTAAGATGAAAGAACTTCGAGATAAGTACAAAGACGACAAGTATCGATTGAATGCAGAAGTCATGGCTCTCTACAAGACGGAGAAGGTTAATCCGGTTGGGGGCTGTCTGCCGATTTTGCTTCAAATGCCGATTTTCTTTGCGCTCTATCGGGTCTTTTTTGTTTCAATTGAGCTGCGACACGCGCCATTTTTTGGATGGATTCATGATCTGGCATCCCATGATCCCTATTTGGTGACTCCCATTTTGATGACGGCGCTCATGTGGCTTCAGCAGCAGATTACTCCAACGCCTCAAACCGCTGGGGACAACGAAATCGCGCAGATGCAGATGAAAATGATGAAGATTATGCCCGTGATGTTTGGGGGGATTATGCTTTTTTTGCCCGCCGGACTTAATCTTTATATGCTGACCAACGCCCTCATCTCCGTTTTGCAGCAGGTTTGGCTGAATAAACATCTGAACTTGAAATTTCCCCTGCCAAATGCGAGTCCTTCTAAGGCTTCGGCCTAAGAAGGTATGTCGATAGGAATTTCTGACCAACGGATTTGCGCACTTTCAACTCCCCACGGGAGAGCTGCGCTTGCGCTCATTCGGGTTTCTGGACCCGAATGCCTAGTCTTGGCGGAGAGCTTGGGATGTAAAGACCTTAAAGACCGATCTCCAAAGCTCTCTATTTTGAAAACAAACTCCGGGAAACTGTTAGACGAGGCCGTAGTTACTTTTTTTAAGGGGCCAAACACGTTTACGGGCGAAGACGTCCTCGAAATTTCTTGTCACGGAAACCCCGTCATCGTGGAAGAAATACTCGCCTATATTGTTTCACGTGAAACACGACTTGCGGAGCCCGGTGAATTCACTCGAAGGGCCCTCGCAAACCAAAAGATAAGCCTCGATCGAGTCGAAGCTCTGGATAGGATTTTGAATTCTAGTCATTCGATGGGAGTGAGACTCGCTCTTCAATCAAAACTTCAGGGCCTGGGGCGCCATTCGAATACTTTGAGGCAGCAGATATTGGATCTTCTCGTGGGTCTACAGTCGCAGTTGGACTTTTCGGACGTTGAAGTCGGAGATCTGACAAAGGAGGGCCTGTTGAGGGGCCTTAATACAGCAATCGATGAGCTTGAGTCCTGGATATCGGCCTATCGATCAAACCGGCACCTGCTCCAAAAGCGCAGCGTCTGCCTGGTTGGCCCACCGAATTCAGGAAAATCCTCTCTTTTTAACGCCCTTGTGGGCTCAGAGAAGGCGATTGTGTTTGATCAACCGGGAACAACCCGGGACTTTCTTGAGCACGAGATTGATTTGGGCGGGGCTAGCCTTATAGCAATCGACACAGCTGGAATAAGAGAGAATCCTGAGCCGATTGAGAGCCTTGGGATTGAGCGAACGCTGGGCGTGATGGCGGTTGCTGACCTTTTAGTCTGGATTTCAGAAGCCGAAGGGGTTCCCGAGCATCTAAAGGCAAAATTTGGGCAAAAAGATTGGCTCTTTGTTCAGTCCAAAGCGGACGTTCGGCCAAAAGGGGCTGAATGGGCAGAGCTTAGGGTCTCTTCAAAAACGGGTGAAGGGCTCGAAAGGTTGAAGAAGGTCCTTTTGCCCCCCCTCATAGGGGGCGAAGACGCTGGGGAGGTCCCGAGTTTGGTTTCGGACAGGCAGTTGAGGGTTTGTATTGAAGCGCTCGAGGCACTCAAGAGGGCGGCCCATGCGCTCGAAGAAGGCTCATTTATGGATCAGGTCTCTCAGGAGGTTCTGGAGGCCAGTGCTAAACTTGAAGAGCTGACGGGGGGTACCCCCAACGAAGCGGTTATTTCTGAGATTTTTGCCAGGTTTTGCATTGGAAAGTGAATGTTTCACATGAAACATTTGAGATCCCGATTGTTTCATGTGAAACATATTTAGAACCATGTCCAAATTCGACGTTATTGTGATTGGAGCCGGTCATGCAGGCATCGAAGCAGCCGCTGCAGCTGCTCGAATGGGGGCCCAAACCCTCATGATCACCATGAACGTCGATCAAATTGGGGCCATGTCGTGCAACCCAGCCATAGGGGGCCTTGGAAAGAGTCAGATTGCAAAAGAAGTCGATGCGCTTGGGGGGCTGATGTGTCGAGTGGCCGACCAAACGGCCATGCAATATCGAATTTTGAATGAAAAAAAGGGAGCCGCCGTGAGAGCCACTCGGGTTCAGACGGATCGGCATGCCTATCGGGACCAAATGAAATGGATTTTGGAGGCCTATCCCAACCTTTCGATCAAACAGGGCCAGGTCACCGGGCTGATTTTGGATAAGAACAACCTTTCTGGCGTAGAAACCTCACTTCACCAAAAGTTTTATGCCCCCTGTGTGGTGGTCACGACGGGGACATTTATGAATGGAAAGGCCCATATCGGACGAGAGAACTTCTCTTCTGGGCGTGCGGGAGAGCCGCCAAGCATTGGTTTGTCAGACTTTTTGGCTCGAATGGGGTTTAAAATCGGGCGCCTTAAGACAGGAACGGTCCCAAGGGTTGATGCCCGTTCGATAGACTTCACAAAAGTGGAGGAGCAGCACTCGCTCACAGACTGCTCACCCCTGTCGTTTTTTACTGATTGTTTGCGAGACGACCTTCAAAGCGCCTACATTACTTTTACAAATCATGAGACCCACGAGATTATTCGTGAGTCTTTGGCCGAATCTCCGCTGTATTCTGGAATCATTCAGAGTCGAGGCCCCCGATATTGTCCTTCGGTGGAGGATAAAATCGTAAGATTCTCGGACAAAGACCGCCACCAGGTCTTTTTGGAGCGAGAGGGTCGTAAGACCAATGAGGTCTACGTCGGCGGACTATCAACAAGCCTCCCCTATGACTGCCAGATTAAGTTTTTGAGGACTATTCCTGGCCTTGAGCGCGCCGAAATCATCCGACCAGGCTACGCCATTGAGTATGACTATATAGATGCGACTCAGCTTTTTCCTCATTTGGAGACCAAAGCTCTTGAGGGTCTCTTTTTTGCGGGACAAGTAAATGGAACTTCGGGATATGAGGAGGCCGCTGGCCAAGGAATCATCGCTGGAATCAATGCAGCTCTCAAATCCAAAGGCAAAGAGCCGTGGGTTCCCATGAGATCGGAGGCCTATCTGGGAGTCTTGGTGGATGATTTGGTAACTAAGCCCACAACCGAGCCTTATCGAATGTTTACTTCACGGGCTGAGTGGAGACTGGTGCTCAGGCAAGACAATGCTGAGGCGCGACTTTTGCCCATGGCACGTCGATTGGGTCTTTTGAGCGACGAGGACTATTGCCGGTTTGAAGAAGTTCAGAATCGACGCCAAGGAATTCATCAGAAATTGAGAGCGACCAGCCTGACTCCCACTGCCGAAGTAAATTCTCGCCTCGCCTTTCATAATGAAACCGAACTCAAGACCCCTACGACAGCGAGCGAGTTGTTGCGTCGACCTGGAGTGAATCTTCAGACGATCAAAGGCATTTTGCCGGACCTCATCGAAGCAGATCTCTCTGCTGACGATGTCTACTCCATCGAGACCGAAGTAAAATACGAAGGCTATGTTTTACAAGCCAAGTCTGAAATCGAACGAGTGGCGCGAAATGATCGCATGAAGATTCCTTCTGACTTTTTATATCAAGATCTTGCGGGACTCACTCGCGAAGCAATTGAAAATCTTTCGCGCATTCGCCCAACGACTCTAGGCCAAGCCTCGAGAATTTCTGGAATTACTCCGGCGACTATTTCGATCTTAGCGATACATCTTTCGAAGAAGATGAAGAATGACGCTTGCGTCGAGGGGAGTGAGTGCGAAATAATCAACACTGAGGGGAAACAAATTTCATCTTAACTTCTGAGATGGGGATAATAAAAATGACGTCTCTACCTAGGTTTATTTCTGTAGCAAATCAAAAGGGCGGCGTGGGCAAGACGACGACGTCAGTCAATGTTGCCGCCGACTTGGCGTATTTGGGATTTAAAACTTTATTGATTGATCTAGATCCTCAGGGCAATGCCAGCAGCGGGCTGGGGCTGGATCGACACTCGAGCGCCACAATTTATGATGTGCTCATCGGTCAAAAGGAAGTGCCCGAGGCTATGCAGCCGACACCCGTCGAAAACCTTTTTGTGATTCCCGCCAACCCCAATTTGATTGGTGCCGAGGTGGAGCTGATCAATGCTATTTCGCGGGAGAAGAAACTAAAGACAGCGCTCAAGAAGCTGCCGTCGGATTTTAAGTTCGTTGTTTTTGATTGTCCCCCGAGCTTAGGCCTTTTGACGATCAACGCCTTTACGGCAAGTCACTCTCTTTTGATTCCCACTCAGTGCGAATATTATGCACTTGAGGGGTTGGGCCAGCTTTTGAATACCTACCAGATTGTTAAGGAAGATCTCAATGAGGGCCTCGAGATCGAAGGCGTGCTATTGACGATGTTTGATCCCCGAAACAAATTGACGCATGAAGTCGTAAAAGAATTAGAGCAGCACTTTCCAGACAAACTCTATGCAGCGCGCATTCCGAGAAATGTGAAACTTTCTGAGTCGCCGAGTTTTGGTAAGCCCGTCCTTTTGTATGATCCCGAAAGCAAAGGATGTGCGGCGTATCTCCAGCTCGCCAAAGAAATCATAACGCGTCTCGGCTATTTTGAAGAAAAGATCGATGATCTGATTCATCGGGCAACACACCCCAAGGCAGCGGCGGTAGAAACAAAAGAGGCTGAAGAAATCGCGACCGCCGTGACAGACGTCGTCGAAGAAGTGCGCGCGCCCGACGCGGTGCCGACGGAGACCGTGATCGATGAAACCACTTCCACAGAAGTGGTCGAGGCAGAACAAACAAATTTTGTTGAGTCCAGCGGGGAAGCAACACAAGAAAAAATTTCTACTGAGCAAGAGTCCTTGGCTTAAGGGAGAGGTTGAGCAATGGAAACAGTAAATACAAACAATCAAAACCAACAAAAATCAGTATTGGGGCGCGGCATTGGAAGTCTTTTGCCCGAAGCCAACAAGCGCGGATATTTTATGTGTCCGGTGGGAGAGCTGTATCCCAATCACGCACAGCCCCGAAAATATTTTGATGAGTCCAAGCTTCAGGAGTTGGCGCAGAGCATCCGAGAAAAGGGCGTGCTCCAACCCATCATCGCGAAAAAGACGGACAAGGGTTATGTCATCATTGCGGGAGAGCGCCGATGGCGCGCGTCTCAGATCGCAGGAAAAAAAGAAGTTCCTGTTATTTTGAAAGAGCTTTCGGATCACGAAATTCTTGAGACGGCTCTGATTGAAAACATTCAAAGACAAGATCTCAATCCGATTGAAGAAGCCGAATCCTATCAAAAGTTGATTTTGGATTTGGGGGTCACTCAAGAAGAAATCGCAAAACGTGTAGGCAAAGATCGAACTACGATTGCGAACTCACTCAGACTTTTGAAGCTCTCCAAAGAAGTTCGAGAAAAAATTGTGACCGGCGAATTGAGTGTTGGACATGCGCGATGTTTGATCGCGCTCGAGGACAAAAACCTTCAGAATCAACTTTTGGCGGACATCGTGACGAAGCAGCTCTCCGTTCGACAAGTAGAAGGAATCGTCAAAAAGCTCAAAGAAGGTGGTTCGAGCACGGGTTCTGAGTCGGCAGGTGCGGCGCAATCAGCGGAAGCCGAAATGGTGGCCATGAAAGCGGCGGCCGAAGATCTTCAAAGAGCCTTGGCTACTCAAGTTGAGGTCAGAACCCATGGATCAGGACGGGGACAGATCATCGTTCACTACCTCAATATGGATGATTTTAATCGCCTAAAAGAGAAGCTGACGCGCTGATCTTGGTGTGCGGAGCGTCCAACGTCGAGGATTGACGCGGGACGGTTTTGGGAACAGGCTGATTACTCGTAAAATATGAGTAGTTCAGTAAATCCTATGAAAAAGGCTCCTTCAACCATCACTCTGTTAGATCGCGGCTGTGAATTCAACGGCAAGCTCTCGTTTGAGGGGATTGTCCGAATTGACGGGGTCTTTCAGGGCGAAATTTATTCACAAGACCACCTCATTGTGGGCGACGGAGCTCACGTCGAAGGCAACGTTCATATTGGTCAAATTGAGGTGAGCGGCTTTTTTAAGGGCAATATTATCGCCCGCGACAAAATTACCATTCATCCGACGGGCAAAGTTCAGGGAACCATTCAAACGCGTGAAATTGAGGTCCATATGGGGGGTGTTATCGATGGAAACATCGAAATGAGCGCCCTTCGAGAGGCTATTCAGAGCCCTCACCAGGCGGCCGTGCAGTTTGCGTCCACCCGGGGCAATCTCCCCGTCTAAAAACCTGCAAAAACTAAGCTAATCCACTAGATCCCGGCGACGAGGCTGGTCTAGAAATAGACCTCAGATTTTATGTCGCTAGATTATACGCTGTTTATACAGCTTGGCATTTTTCTCTACGTTTTGTTCGTCCTTCGGGCGTTGTTCTTTAAACCCATTCTTAAAATTCTCAATCGTCGTGAGCAGCTCACGTCGGGTCGTATCGGCGAAGCTGCCGACATGAAAAAAGAAATGGAGCAGATCAAGGAACATTTTGATTCTGAGATTGCAACACTGAGAAATTCTCTCGAAGAACAGCGACATGAAGCGCTTCGTCGGACCAAAGAAATTGCGGAGAAAAAACTTACAGAAGCCAAAGCTCGAATTGAGCGACAGGGCCTCGAGAAGCGCGGGCTCTTGGAACAGGACCACAAAAAACTAAAGGCGCGGATTCCTGAGCTGAGAGATTCGATTGCTCAAGAGATTGTCTCGGCAATGACTCACTCGCGGGTGGTGAGATCATGACGGCTATATTGTTACACACAGTTAATTTTTTAATTTTGGCGGGATTTTTGTTTTTCATCATGCGCAAGAAGCTCGCCCAGGGCTATGCACAGCAAGCCAAAGACTTTGAAGAAAAAATGAAGTCGGCCAACCAACAGTTTGAAGAAACGCGCTCGGCGTACGAAGATCTTAAGCGAAGATCTGAGGGGCTCGAGAACGAGCTTGCCTCTATGAGACGAATGTCGATGCGCGAAATTGAAAACGAGTCGTCTCGAATTGAAAAAGAAACAGAGAGATTAATGCAGGTGGCGCTCACCGATGCAGAGAGCCGGCTGAAGGTGGAGTCTGAGCGAATCCGAGCGGACCTCGAAAAGCAGCTTTTAGAAGACGCTCTTTTGCGCGCGCAGGAGATTTTGTCCAAGGATCTGAAGAATCAAGACGTGGAGTGGATTGGAAAAATGATTGGAACGCCAGATCAGGCGATGCAGGGAAAGAAAAACTATGCCTCGTAATCCCATTGCCGCAAAACGCTACGTGAGAGCTCTTGGGTTTCAGCCCAATGATGTCGCTACGATTCAGGCCTCACTGCAAGAACTGCGATCTTTTTTGGCGGTACTGGCCTCCACAAAAGAAATTAGAGGATTCTTTTTGAGCCCCGTTGTGTCGAAGGCCGAAAAGCTGGCGATGCTTTCGGAAGTAAAAGAAAAATTTCCCACAACGCTTCGCTTTTTGGCGGCTCTCATTGATGCCAATCGATTGGCTATCATGCCCGAGATTGTCGAAGAGCTTGAAGCCTCCATGGAGGCGATTTCCGGAGAAATGTCCGTGACGATCGAGTCGGCTCGAGCGCTTTCTGAAGAAAGTTTGGGAGACATAAAAGCAATTTTGCAAGACAAGTGGGGCCGCAAAATTAAAGCAAAGGTGTTGATTAACCCCGATCTCATCGGTGGCTTTGTCGCTAAGGCCCCCGGAAAAATTTTGGACGCCAGCGTTCGGCGTCAGTTTGAAGTTTTGAAGCAAGCATTAGGAGCATAAACAATGGCAATACGCGTCGATGAAGTGAGTGAAATCCTAAAATCTAAAATCCGAAAGTTTGAGCGAGTGCTCGAGGCGAAGGACACGGGGACGGTAATCTCGGCTGGAGATGGAATCGCCCGCGTGTACGGACTTGAGTCCGCCGAAGCGGGAGAGCTCGTTGAGTTTCCGGGCGGAGTTAAGGGCCTGGTGTTGAACCTCGAAAGTTCGAACGTGGGTGTCGCGCTCCTTGGAGATTACGAAGAAATTAAAGAAGGCGATACCGTCAAACGAACGGGCGAAATCGCTTCGGTGCCGGTGGGTGAGGCTCTTCTGGGTCGCGTCGTCGATGCGCTTGGAAACGCTATTGATGGTAAGGGCGCGCTGAACACTCCTCACAAAAGGTTGATTGAGCTTAAGGCTCCGGGAATTGTTCCACGACAATCTGTCAAAGAGCCTTTGCAAACAGGACTTAAAGCAATCGACGCGATGATTCCGATTGGACGAGGACAGCGAGAACTCATTATCGGTGACCGCCAAACAGGAAAGACGGCTGTGGCGATTGATACAATTATCAATCAGCGCGGCCAGGGCGTGTTTTGTTTTTATGTGGCAATCGGACAAAAACAATCCTCGGTTGCTCAAGTTGTCGCCAAGCTCGAAAAGTTTGGTGCAATGGAATACACAACGGTGATTTCTGCTCCCGCAACGGCAGCAGCTCCGCTTCAATTTTTGGCGCCCTATAGCGGCTGCGCGATGGCTGAATATTTTAGAGATTCGGGTCGTCACGCTTTGATCATCTATGATGATTTGTCCAAACAGGCGGTCGCCTATCGACAACTTTCGCTTTTGCTTCGTCGACCTCCGGGCCGCGAAGCTTATCCTGGAGACGTGTTTTATCTTCATTCTCGATTGCTAGAGCGCGCTTGTAAGTTGTCGGACAAAAATGGAGGCGGGTCTTTGACGGCACTTCCAATTATCGAAACTCAAGCGGGAGACGTTTCGGCCTATATCCCGACCAACGTGATTTCGATTACGGATGGTCAGATCTTTTTGGAATCGGATTTGTTTTATTCGGGCGTGAGACCTGCGATTAACGTGGGTATCTCGGTGTCCCGAGTAGGAGGAAGCGCTCAGATTAAGGCCATGCGGTCTGTCGCAGGAAGCCTTCGTTTGAGTTTGGCCCAGTATAGAGAGCTAGAAGCCTTTTCGCAGTTTGGATCCGACCTCGATGCTGCAACTCAGGCTCAGCTCAAGCGGGGCGCACGATTGGTTGAGCTTCTTAAGCAGGGACAGTATCAGCCCATGTCCGTGGAGAAACAGGTGATCGTTGTTTACGCAGGGACCAATGGTTATCTGGACAACATTCCCACAGAAAAAGTGCGCGCGTGGGAAACAGAAGTGATTGCGTTCTTGGAAGCTAATTACTCGGAGCTTTTGAATGACATTGTTTCAAAGAAGACTCTTTCAGACGATTTGAAACAGGCGCTGAGTGGGGCCCTCAAGAAGTTTAATGAGACTGTTTTTAGCGGAAGGGCATAATCGAGAATGGCATCGCTGAAGATCATTAAAAAGCGAATCACTTCGGTTAAGAGCACGCAAAAAATTACGCGTGCGATGAAGTTGGTTTCGGCTGCCAAACTCAAAAGAGCGCAGGAGCGGGCCCAACAATCCCGCCCCTTTGAAGCGCAGATGCTCGATATGGTGTCGTCTATTTTGTACGAAGCGCGCTGGGCTTCGCCTCTTACTGAGAAGCGAGAAGCGAAGAAGGTGCTCTTTGTAGTTTATTCCAGCGACCGTGGACTTTGCGGATCTCTCAACTCAAACGTTTTCAAGCTGGCGATGAAACGAATTCAAGAGCTTCAGGGCGCAAAGGTTTCGGTCATAGCGCTGGGCAAAAAGTCTCGAGAGTTCTTTGCTCGTCGTGGCGTTAAAGTTTTTAGTCACGTCCAAAATCTGGTGCGAGAGGGCACTCCAGAAGCAATGGCCATGATTGCCAATCAGATTCGACAACTTTTTGTGGGCGGCGAGTTTGATAAGGTCGAAGTGTTCTATCCACGATTTCAGTCAGCAATTGCTCAAAAGCCCACGCGTATGGACCTGCTTCCTTTTGTTCCCGGCGAAGCCAAGGACTCGGGCCTTTGTTTATATGAGCCCGGGCCTACAGAGCTGTTGGATTCATTGGTGCCCATGATGATTGATTTCCAGATGTATCGATTTTTGTTGGAAATGATCGCATGCGAACACGCGGCACGAATGGCGGCGATGGAATCGGCAACCAAGAACTCAAAAGAGATGATTGAACGACTGACTTTGGCTCGTAATCGAGTTCGACAAGCAGTCATTACACGTGAGTTGATGGAAATTATCGGAGGCGCGGATGCCCTCGCGGCATCGGCTTAAGTAAACAAGGAGAGTTTATGGAAAAGACAGTGCACGAAACATTAGAAGGCGAAGTAGAACAAATTATCGGACCTGTTGTGGATGTGAGATTCCCGACCGGAAATTTGCCTCCTATTTATGGCGCCGTGACGATTACGAACAAGCAGATCAGCAAGGCTGAGGACAATTTGGTGCTCGAAGTAGCGCAGCACACCGGTGAGCGAACGGTTCGTTGTATTGCGATGGATTCGACAGAAGGAATTCGAAGGGGTCTTAAGGCTCGATATCGTGGGCAACAGATCACTGTGCCTGTCGGCAAAGGATCTTTAGGTCGAATCATGAACGTGATTGGTGAGCCTGTGGATGAAATGGGCCCTGTGAAAACAGAAGCTCGATGGCCGATTCACCGTGCCGCTCCCAAATACGAAGACCAGGTCACAGAAGTTCAGATGTTTAATACGGGGATTAAGGTCATCGACCTGCTTGCTCCTTATTCTCGGGGCGGAAAGATCGGTCTCTTCGGTGGAGCAGGAGTGGGTAAGACGGTTCTCATTCAGGAGCTCATCAATAACGTGGCGATGAAGCATGGAGGATACTCTGTGTTTGCCGGCGTCGGTGAGCGAACTCGAGAAGGAAACGACCTCTGGATGGAAATGAAGGAGTCCGGCGTTATTAATAAATGTTCTTTGATTTACGGACAAATGAATGAACCCCCAGGTGCTCGTGCGCGAGTAGCCCTGACGGCCCTGACTGTGGCTGAATATTTTCGGGATGTGGAAAACCAAGACGTTCTTTTGTTCGTCGATAATATCTTTCGATTTACTCAGGCGGGTTCTGAGGTTTCCGCCCTTTTGGGCCGAATGCCTTCAGCCGTAGGGTATCAGCCCACGCTGGCAACCGAAATGGGTGAGTTGCAAGAGCGAATCACGACCACCAAAAAAGGTTCAGTGACTTCGGTACAAGCGATCTATGTTCCAGCCGACGATTTGACGGACCCCGCTCCGGCAACGGCGTTCTCTCACTTGGACGCTACTACGGTTTTGAGCCGATCGATTGCTGAGCTTGGAATTTATCCGGCCGTAGATCCTTTGGATTCGACATCTCGAATCTTGGATCCTCAAGTGGTGGGTCAAGAACACTATGCCGTTGCGCGCCGAGTGCAGGCCACATTGCAGCGATACAAAGATCTGCAAGACATCATTGCCATTTTGGGGATGGAAGAACTTTCGGAAGAAGACAAGGTTGCCGTCGCAAGAGCCAGAAAGATTCAAAAGTTTTTGAGTCAGCCGTTCTTTGTGGCAGAGCAATTTACGGGAACTCCGGGAGTGTATGTGGATCTCAAGGATACAATCCGAGGCTTTAAAGAGATTTTGGATGGCAAGTACGATGATATTCCCGAACAAGCGTTTTATATGGTGGGAACCATCGAAGAGGTGATTGCCAAAGCCCAGAAACTAGCTCAGGCGGCCTAATATGAAGGTGAGTCTATTTACACCACAGGGTCGAATTTTTTCGGGAGACGCACAAGACGTGCTCCTGAAGGCGACCCGTGGTGAGATGAATTTGCTGGAGCGTCACGCAAATTTGATCGCCAAGGTTGTGCCGGGAGTTTTGATGATTCGAGACTCTGCAGCAGAAAAAAAGTTTAAGGTTTCAGAGGGTTTTGTTCGAATTCAGGGCAACGACTGCTCTATTCTTTGTATGAAAGCAGAAGTTCTCTAAGGACAGACTACTTGTTGACCTTGAGCTTGACCTGAAACTTTCCTGTTTCATCTTTTTGAAGTTTTAACTCTAATTTGGCCGATGGATTTTTGGTCCTTTGGGCTTCGATCTGAGTTTTGAGGGTTTTTATAAATCCTTCTTTTGACGGCAGCTTTTGTTGCGTGGCTTGAGTGAGCGCTGCGAATTTTTCGTAGAGTTGTTGGATTTGCTGATCAATGCCAGAGACCTTGGGTGCGCTTGAAGCTGTATTGGGCACTGATGTCTGGGGCGCATCTTCCTTTTGCTTTGCTTTGAGTAAAAAAATGTCTCGTTTGAAAGTTCCCTCTTCGATGGCTCGCAGGTTCTTTTGCCAAAGCGCATTGAGTTGGATGAATCTTGTTTTGATTGTTTGATGCTTAAATCGATGCGCCGTTGATCGAACATCCTGAGGAGCGATCCGACCAAAACTCGTCCTAAAGTCGTCTAGGTCTTTGAGGGGGGCTCGCTTTGCAATTCCAGAAAAGTACTGATCAAAAGCCTGCTTTAATGTTTCGAGCCTCTTTTCAAATATGGCGAGCTGAGAGTCCATGTCCTTCAGGTCGAGGCCGCCGTTTTCGGGTTTTCCGCTGACTTTCTTCAATGAGATCCCCTCTTTACTATTCTACGACAGCTCGAGGGTTGGGGATTGGCTGACGCAGGGAGCGCGGAAGAGTGATTTTAAAGTCTTAATATTGCTCAGAGTTTTTGCGGAGAAGGACTGCACGTTCCTTGCATTCTAAAGACCGAAAGGGAGGAATAGGGGATGAAGGGATCCGCCTACGTCATTTTAGGGATAATTATTTTTGGCCAGAATTC
>CAZUTA010000005.1:0-48664 GCA_964622975.1 uncultured Bacteriovoracaceae bacterium
ATCTCTTCAGCCGTTTTTTTTATCAACGCCCAGCTATCAAGGTGCGGGGCAAGCGAGAGACAACTGGCCCATCAACACTCCACGCCCCATGAGCTGATGCTGTGCCGCATCGATCGTGGATAGCGCGTCTGCGGCACCTTCGACCGTCGCAATGGAGATCGTATGATACCCGCCCACGGCCAAAGGAATCTCAAAAACCTTTTCGGACGATCCCAGTATGGCGCTCACATCAACGACTTGAATGGGACTAGCTGCACTGAGAGTCAGCGATCCGACTTTGACTGTGACCTTGTTCGCATCAAACCGGTGTGCAAAAAGTCTCGCGAGCTTTTCGCTTCCTTGGAGATCGATTGCAATGTTACGTCCATCTTCTGCATAGAGTTCCACTCCCATCTCTCCTGCAATTGTGAGACGAGCCTTCACTCCCGATGCGCTTGAATAATCATTGATGAAATCCACGAGCTTCTCAAGACTGTTCACTGAAAGATCCATAAACGAGACGCTGTTGAGATTGAGTCCCTTCATCGAGGCAGGAAACTCTCTTAGATTTACAGGGAGAGACAAAATCGTATCATTCACTTCTGCCTTTACATCGGTGAAATTTCTTATTGCATTGATCCGTCTTGCCCAAGCAACTGAACTTCTCCACCCTTCATGAGACGAAACATAATCATCCTCAGAGCTGGGAGTCGAGATGAGCGTTTGATTGATCTCTACAGAGACCAAGGGCTGGCTCGGATTTAAGCGAGGATCATGAATAAAAAACTCCTGCTTGGCCACGCGCCCCAAAACATTTGAACTCATCGAAGGAATCTCAAACTTTCTTACAAAATGCCCACTCGAGAAATTACTAGGATAAGCCAATGTAAACTTCATGGGATCTAAAAGAGGAAAATAAACCGCACCAAACGAATCCCAAAATGTGGTCTGTTCCACAATTCTGTCAAACTCCGCCATCCACGCCTGGTTTTCATCATCCAAATATCCACGTTCGGTCATCGAAATTGTTGCATTAGCTGACTGGATAGCGAGTTCACGCGACCGCTGAAGGATATTAGTTAACGTGCCGTAAGCACCCATATACAGCTGTCCTAGAGGAGCCCCTTCGGCACAGGTGAATCGCGTCTCACATTGAGACACCAAACTCATATACAACAATGTCGAAAAAATCATAGCACGCCCCTCCCGAGTGATACTTTGACTTAAGAAAGGTCCTGTGACCAGCAGGGTGTTCCAAATCAATTGTCGCTACGCGCTATATAATGACCCTCTCAGAGAGTGTGCGGACTGTGCGAATCCAGAATCTTGGGAACTTGAATCCTCGTGCGGTATCCAGTTAGGATCCCCGCGTGAACAAGCTCATTCATGGTATTAAAGATTTTAGAAAAAACGTGCTTCCTCACAAAAGGGAGCAATTTGCACAACTCGCCAAGGGACAAAATCCTGATGTGTTTTTTGTGACTTGCTCCGATAGTCGCGTCGCTCCCAATTGGTTTGCATCCACGGATCCCGGCGATCTTTTTGTGGTGCGAAACGTCGGCAATCTCATCCCTCCCGCGAGTGAGGTGGCGGATATTCACAAGCTCGGCAACTCCGTTGTTGCTGCTGCTGAGTTTTCTCTCCTTGGATTTGGCGTGGGTCATATAGTGATTTGTGGACATTCCGAGTGCGGCGCGATGAACGCGATTGCAACTCAGACAACCCCCTCAGGATCATCACACCTCAAAAATTGGCTCGCCTATGCAGAGCCGTCACTCCATAGACTCAAAAGCACCGGCGCCATCGACCCGAACTTGAGTCTCGTCAATCAACTCTCACAAATGAATGTGCTTCAACAGATGGATCATCTTAAATCTCATGCCTTTGTGGGCAAACTCGTTGACGAGGGGAAGCTTGAGATTCATGGATGGTGGTTTGATATCGCCAAAGCGGATATCTATTCGTTCAATGAAGCGGCCAGACGATTTGAAGTTATTGAGTAAGAGCCAAAAAAAAGGGCCCACTCGGGGCCCTTTTTTAAATTGAGACAAAACAGAATTAGTAATCCATTCCGCCCATGCCACCCATGCCGCCAGCCGCTGCAGGAGAAGGCATCGCCTTCTTCTCAGGCTTTTCAGCGATCATGGCTTCAGAAGTGAGCAACAAGCTCGCCACTGATGCCGCATTTTGAAGAGCGGATCGAGTCACCTTGGTCGGATCGATGACGCCGGCTTTTACGAGATCTTCGTAATTTCCGGTCGCAGCGTTCAAACCAAAAGCACCCTTTTCGTTTCGGATGCGCTCAATGGCGATGCTGCCGTCAATGCCAGCATTTTGAGCGATCTGACGAAGAGGCTCTTCGAGAGCTCGTCGTACGATCTTAATTCCAAAAGTCTGCTCATCATTGGCCAACTTGAGGGACTCAAGTGCGCTAATGCAACGAATCAAAGCGACGCCGCCGCCAGGGACGATGCCTTCTTCGACAGCTGCGCGAGTCGCATTGAGAGCGTCTTCGACACGAGCTTTCTTTTCTTTCATTTCGGTTTCGGTCGCTGCGCCGACGTTAATAACGGCAACTCCACCAGCCAATTTGGCCAAGCGTTCTTGGAGTTTTTCGCGATCGTAATCCGAAGTGGTTTCATCCATTTCGCGACGGATGGTCTTTACTCGAGCTTCGACGTTTGCCTTTTTGCCCACGCCTTCGATGATCGTGGTGTTTTCTTTGTCGATCACCACTCGTTTGGCGCGGCCGAGACGTTCGATCGTCAAAGCATCCAAGCGAGCACCGGTTTCTTCAGAAACCATTTCGGTTCCTGTCAAAATAGCGATGTCTTCAAGCATGGCTTTGCGTCGATCTCCAAAGCCAGGGGCTTTAACCGCACAAGCTTTGAGAGTTTTGCGCAGGTTGTTCACAACCAAAGTGGCAAGGGCTTCGCCTTCGACATCCTCAGCGATGATCAAAAGAGGTCGGCCCGATTGAGCAACTTTTTCGAGTACAGGAATGATGTCTTTGAGGTTCGAAATCTTTTTCTCATAGACGAGAACAAAAGCGTCTTCGAGGACGGCTTCCATTCGCTCAGGATCTGTCACAAAGTACGGAGAGAGATATCCGCGATCAAACTGCATCCCTTCGACGAGATCCAAAGTGGTCTCCATCGACTTTGCTTCTTCGACCGTGATCACGCCTTCTTTGCCGACTTTGACCATAGCTTCGGCGATGATATCCCCGATACCTTTGTCACCATTGGCAGAGATGGTTCCGACTTGAGCGATTTCCGTCTTGCTCATATTGCAAGGCTTGCTGATCTTTTTGAGCTCTGTCGTGACGGCTTCAACGGCAGAATCAATTCCGCGCTTGAGCTCCATCGGACTGTGGCCTGCAGCGACCAACTTGAGACCTTCTCGAAAAATCGATTGAGCCAAAACAGTAGCAGTTGTTGTTCCATCACCAGCGATATCCGCGGTCTTAGAAGCAACTTCCTTCACCATTTGAGCGCCCATATTTTGGAACTTATCTTCGAGTTCCACTTCTTTAGCGACTGTGACACCGTCTTTGGTAATCAAAGGCGATCCAAAAGATTTTTCGATGATCACGTTACGGCCTTTAGGTCCGAGGGTCACTTTCACCGCATTGGCGAGAGCGTCCACACCTTCCAACAAAGCCTTTCGACCTGTTTCAGAAAAATGAATTTCTTTTGCTGACATTTTATATGCTCCTTAAAATTATGCTTCGAGAACGCCGAGGATGTCTTCTTCGCGAAGAATCAAATGCTCTTCGCCGTCGATCTTGACTTCGGTTCCAGAATATTTGCCAAACAGGATTCGATCCCCTGCTTTGACTTCGGGATTGAGTTTAGATCCGTTTTCAAGAATCTTGCCGTTACCAACAGCAATGACCTTGCCTTCCATGGGTTTTTCTTTCGCTGTATCCGGAATAAAGATCCCGCCTTTTGTGCGTTCTTCTTCCGCTACTCGCTTTACAAGTACTCGATCTTGCAAAGGTCGAATTTTCATATTGAAGACCTCCTTAAATTACGTTCGTTAGTTCCTACTTTGAATCCTCAGTTTTTTTCGCCACGGTTCCCTCGTCTTTTGTCGATGAAGAAACCGCAGGCGCCCTTTTGTAGTCCGTCGTATACCAACCCTCACCCTTGAGAGCGAAGGCGGCAGCCGAAATAAGCCGATCTACCGGCTCTTGGCAGATTTCACAGGTCGTCAGTTCAGGATCAGAGAAGCTCTGACGGGCCTCAAAAACATGGCCATGAGTACGGCATTTGTATTCGTAAATCGGCACGTTCGCAACTTAGGGTTGCCTCATTCGGTGTCAAGGTTTGCCCCGCAGAACTTCATATATATAGAGGATTCGACAAGTTTACATAATAAGGAGTTCTTTAGGCCCCATTAGCCCCTATAACGCAGGCTCTACCTTGTTCGAAAGCGGTACGGCTTCGATTCGAAAGCTGGGATTTTTGAGATCATCCTGACTCTTTTTAGTCAGCAAAATCAGTGAACGCTGCAGCTTGTTAGACTTTTTAAAATAATCCTGAATTTCGATTTCAATGCGAACAGGGATACCCACTCTCGGGCAGCCTTTTTTTTCTGGAATATAGACCAACGCCCACGCTGAAAGTGTGGGGGAATATCGCACCTGCGCGTCTCGACCGCAGATATTGCCTTCGACGACCGCCGAAATCCTTATTTTGTTTTCGTCTTTGTCGATGAGTTTAGGAAAATCATCAGCCCATGCCGTATAAAACTCGGCAATTTCAAACCGATCAGGCTTCTCATAGCTCATATCCATCAAGTCACTGAAAGGCAAATGACTCACTCGCGAGGCATCCACGCTAAAGACTATCCCCTCTTTAATATCCTGAGCGAGAATGCTCGAGGTGGCTGCAGCAGTGAGGATTAGAAAATTAAGTAAAAAAGTTTGTTTCATTTGTGAAAATTCTCCCTAAAAATTCCTTACATGATTTGGAAATTAGATGGATGAATAAGCGATAGCGCAAAATACATTGTAGCCACAGCGCGGCCACAGACTAAAATTCTCAAGGCTGATTGCTGAATTCCAGACCAGGACGGTCCCAGTAATCGCTATAGATTGGCGTCGTGACGCTCAAAAAAAACTTCTGATCAAAGATATCTGGCTGACGGCTATACAAATATTTGAGCCATTGCTCGACGTTGACTCCATCAAATCCCCGCGACTGATCTCCCCTGTCTGAGTTAACTTTGAGACCATACTCAAATCGCAGTGGTCCCTTACTTCCGGGCTCATAGATACTGGAGGTCAGAAAGTTCACTTGCTTAAGTTTTGAAACCCTACTGGCCAAATCCGAAAATGGTCGATGCGCAGGATAATAAAATGCCAGTCCCCGATAAAACTCAGGCGCCTCAATCCAAACACCGAGTTGTTTGTACTTCATCCAAAGCAAGCCATCTGGCGAAGTATTGGATTGGCTTCGCACAATCGCAAGGGCTTTGCCCGTCCAATAATCCGAAAGATCTGCCGGAACGGGCAATCGGCTTCGTGCGCCAATATGATAGACCATATCTAAGTCAGGATGAAATAAAGGATGGCCTTTTACGAGCTCTTCAAAAAACTTCCAACAGTCTGTGCGTTCAACAGCCTCCAATGTTGGCGGACACAGCCCCCAAAGAATTAGGGCAAAAAGATATCTCAGACTTAAAGAGCGCCCTCTCATTGCCCTTATCTTTCCTCGCACTGATAAATATAGGACGGGAAGGAGGAATAACTGTCCGCGTCCTTGAGTGACCATGTCACAATCTTAGTACGTTGGCAGAACAGCTTTTGATCTTTGGAACGCTCCTCAACCAGGACGGTCGCAGAATAGCCCTCACCTACTTTGAGTGAGTCTATTGAATGTGCAAAAATATCCTCCAACAAATCAAGTTCATCGGATCCGTCGATTTTAAAAGTGATTTTGGACTCAACATCCATACGGTCGAATTCCTTTTGAGCCTCTAGATTGAAGGCCTTCAGATGTTTTTTCTCAGTTTGAGGAGATTCCGTGGCTTTTATGGGTTGTTGCTTCTTCTCTCCTTTCTGAAACCAAACACAGTCTCCCTCATGGTGAGTCGATTCGATCGCAAATCCTTGCGAGATCATTTCCTTAAATACAGCGGTTCGAACTTTGGGCGAAAACGTATCGGCGTCTTCCCGAGGATAGGAGACTATTTTCTGATCAATTTGCAAACGTTCACCGTCACAGTTCACAGCAATGCGAGCTTGTTTGGGAATGAGTTTGAAGACACAGACCTCACAGAGACTCGATCCTTCGAGAGCCTGTGGGAGCTGAGTGTGGAGAATAAAATCGAGATCTGGATTGCTCGTCACTGGTGGCAGTTTGGGCTGCGCGTGCAAAGACAAATCCATTGAAATCCCTAACAAAAAAATAAATGAAATCGCGTTTTGGTTCATATTTCTATTCACACTATGTGTGAATAGCTGTCGCAACAAGGGGGGTAAAATGTGGCAGCAGAGTGGCTGGCCACTTTCACGAATCCTCGTTTGTCGACAACTCTTCTCGCCTTGAATCGAAGCAAATTCTTCACTTTTTAGAGCTGCGCCTTGAGTGCGCGACATACCTTTGAAGTTTTTTTAACTTGTGACTGGCCCACATCTTGCAAATTCAACTAAACGGCTTATCGGGCGGTGTAACTGTTTGAGGTTCGAGCGACATGAATTCTTGGCACCGTATCCTTGTCACTGCGATCTTAGCTTCAGGCTTTGTCTCTCCAGCCGAGGCAAGTTCTGTCGGAAGATTTTGTAAAAGGGCTTTGGCCTTCACCGGCTTCATCGAGTGGACAACAGATAAGGCCACCATCTTCGCTCCACAGCTCGTTGAGAAAATCAAAGCACATCCAATTGACGACAACCAAATATTAACTCTCTGGATGACGCCCGCCCGCGCACTTTTTGTCACAGGAACGAAGGTCTATGACCTCAAGATCACGAAGCTCAAGAATTTTGGACGAAGCACTAAAGTATCAGTGTTTATGAGAGACGAATGGGTGCCTGCACTCGACTGGACTCTTTTTAGAAAGCACAGTGTCTGGACGATCAAGCATCGAGAACTCGATGACAAAGCTCAAGGTCTCTTGAGGATGCTGGATGCGAGTCAATCTTCGGATGCACCCCATCCTGGATGGTCAACTGCGTTTGAGGATCACATTCCCATAGACTTTGCGCTCACAAGCAATGTGATCGCCTCTTGGTCTGCTCAACCCCTCGCTCCTTCGAGAAACAGAGCGTTGAGACTGACGATCTCAATTATCTTTGCTTTCTACGCCTCTGAAGCAGCCCGCGACCACGCACAAAACTCTTCACTTGAAGCAATCAAACAACGAATGCAGCAAATGACTTCAGGAAATCATAATTGGGGATTTACAGATGATGTCCTTCTCTCGGCAGCATTCTTTAAAGCGACCCCCCGGGAGAAGAGGCAACTCTTGGAGCACTTTACGCGGCTCCCCACATGGAACTCGACGGTCTGGGCCAGAACGCAAAGTCTCTTGGCGGATGAAGACGTGTACGTAAGACTCTACGCGATTCATGCGATTAGAATTCAGAAATCATGGCCAAAGTCATTTGTCGATGAAATCCGAAAGTCAGATGAGATCGATCCAGGGATTGTCAAAGAACTTGAAGGACATCTCTCGCAAGGGTTTAGCCAGATAACTCCCTAGTGACACGGCATTATAACGAATACTAAATGAGATATGTCGTTAAACAAGCGCTCACAAAGCCATCGAGCTGCTCACGCATTTCAGGAGAAAGGTCTTCAAAGCGAGCGGCAAATCCCGAGACATGAAAGCGATTGACCCCCACAAAGTAGGGCACCGCATAGAGAACTTCAGCCGTCGTCTCCACTGCTTCGTTTCGACCGGGGATAAACATCTTAAGATTGATCATCGTTCCCGATGAGGGAGGATTCATATCTCGAATGAAAATTCCATCTTTGGAAAGAGTAAATGAATTGGAAGACTGCTCTACGCCATTGACCTTATAGACAACTGGAACTGCTACGAGCGAACGAAAATTCTTGCGCTCATCCATTTGTTGCCGAGGTAAGACGAAACTCTGAACAATATACAAAAATTCTTCGTGGCTGATCGCTTTACTGACAACGGCTCGAACGCCTAACGCACGAAGCTGATTTTTGAGATCTTTGGTGAGCGAAATATCGACAAACAAAATCACTGGCCACTGCGTGAGATTCTCCTTTTTGAGGCGAATCAAAAGCTGCCACTGCTTGGGATCTTTGGTGAGAGATATCAAAACGAGCTTGAGACCTTCCGCCTCTCGCGAAATAAGTTTGTAAGCATCATCAGTACTTCTCACCCAATTAACGAAGTACTTGGGATCCAAAAGCATGTTCTGAATAATGCGCCCAAAGAATTCTTCGGCTTCGATGAGAGCAATCTGAAACTTTCGCTTATTGCCGACAGACTCTCGCGCTTCCTTTACTAACTGGGCTGGAGACTGGGCCTCGGTCGGAAAAATTCGAAATCCAGTATGCAAGAATCCAGAAGTACGAAGTTTGTGTTCGACCACTTCGGCCCCAAGGCGATTGCATTCAAAAAGTACAGCGGCCACACCCTCTCGCCCCGCATCAAAAAGTACATCCGAGCGCCGGACAGCTTTTTCGATCTTAGCGATTTGGTTTTGACGATGCTTTTCTTGCTCCGACGGAAGCGTCGCCTTGAAGTCTTCTGGGATGTCGATGATTCCAATCGCAAAAGGACGATTGTAACGAAGCGCTCTGGGAATCTCGATCTGAATCGTCGGCTCAAACATCTCGTACGGATAGATACTCCGGGGACCAATCTCTATTCGCAGAGCTTCTTCGGTTCGAGCGAGTAAAGTCGTCGCCGGCGGCACGGCCGCTCGAGGAGCCGTCACGGCCACAGTGGGCACCTGGCCAGTCGATGGAGCGGGTGGATTTTGCGCAGCGGCTTGAGTCGAAGTCGCCATCTCCTGCGTGAGAGTATCTAAAGAGACTTTCATCACAGGATCATTGTCGACCGCTTGAGTGGCTGTAGCTGCCGCTTTAGCCTTCATGGCAGGAAGATCTTTTGCCGCAGAGCGCTTTCGGAGAATTCGTTTGATCGCTTTTTCGAGTTCGATTTCGACCAGTGAGATATCCTCAAAGGGCTTAGCCATGAGACTCGTCGCGCCAAGCTCCATGGCCTGATTGGAAATCTCTCCGGAAGGATAGGCCGTCATCACAATCACTTCGGGCGTTTTATTGAGAGCGATGACATCCTTTAAAAACTCAAGGCCAGTGACTCCAGGCATATGAATGTCTGTAAAAATAATGTCGACATCGGATTGAGACACAAGCTGCATGGCATCGGCGGGATTGGAAGCCGTCGAAATCTTACAGCCAGGAACCATGGAGAGAACATCTTTGAGAAGCTGCAATATTGTTGTGTCGTCATCCACCGCCAAAACATGAAACTGAGTGGCGTCTCCCAAAACTTGATGAGAAGAAGGAGGCTTATTCATTTTGCGCCCCCTCTTTTTTGGCCTTTTCTGCTGTCTCAAATGCGGATTCGATCGACGACATGAGTGCACTTAGTTCGATCGGTGCCGCTGTGGGGGCTGCAGTTTGCTCTTCTGTCTTTTGAGCTTCTTCTATTCCTTGGAGAACATCCTCTATGGTCTGCTTGTTACTCTCCGAAATGACTTCTGGACTCGGTGCAGGCGCAGGATCAGTTGCAGGCGCAGACTCTGCCTGAGTGGCGTCGAGATCTCCAAAGACAATGGACTCGAGGGAGACTTCGGGTGCAGCAGGAGGTTCTGCTACGATCTCGACGGCAGCAACTTCCTGAGGAAGTGAAACCTCCGCCGCAGAAACTTCTGCGCCTACCAAGGGATTCTCCGCAACAACCACCAAACCATCAGTGTGGACCACAGGCGTGTCTGTAACCACCACAGGATTTTCTGCGACGACCGCAGGAGCACTCGCACTTTCAACGGGCGCTGCAGGCTCCTGAGGGATTTCTGCAAATCCCACGACTCGATTGCGACCCTGCTTTTTGGCATGATAGAGACTCTGGTCCGCGCGCTCGATCAGATCGCTAATGGATTCTGCGTGATCCGGAATCGTCGCAACGCCCACACTCACCGAAACGCAACCCAAAGGCTGAGTTTCTCTGTGAGCAAACCCATACTGAGCGATGGCTTCGCGAATGCGCTCGGCCTTCACTTTAGCTCCCTCATAAGGTGTAAACGGAAGAAGAACGACGAACTCCTCGCCACCATAGCGAGCGACGACGTCGGATTCGCGCTTGCCCATCTCCGTACTCAATACGCCGCCTAGCGTTCGAAGAAGCTCATCCCCAGCGGGATGCCCATTGGTATCGTTGTATTTTTTGAAATGATCGACATCAAAAAATATCATGGAGAGTGGAGCATTCTGGCGTTTGCTCAGCGCAAGTTCTTGCCGTGCTCGATCCTGAAAATAGCGATGATTGTAAAGCATCGTGAGCCCATCTCGATTGGCCATGCCGACAATCTTTGCGTGCAACTGTACCTTTTCGTAGCAGGTTCTTACTTCCTGACAAAAAAAGTCAGCGAGCGCGGGATTGAGATTTTCAAAAACAAAAGCCTCTTGAATCTCCCCTTCGTATTCGAGTCGCACCACTTTGAGCGATCGATAGGTATTGAACTTTTGCGCGATGGCATCCAGGTCAGGAAACAACTGCTCGCCCCCAAACGCCTGTTCGTCGGGAACTCTATATTTGGATTTCCATTGACCTTGGGATTTTTCGACCCACAGAACTTTGAGTTTGGGATCTCCAAACAATTGGCACAGCGCTTTACACACTTCGGGACGCATGGATTCCATTTCGAGCAATCCGTTGAGAAGTCTCGTCGCCTCAAAGAGATGCTTGAGCTGACTCGCAGACTGTTTGAGTCGCTTGACGAGCTCTACATTCTGCTGGCGGAGCATAATCTTCTCAGCGACCTGAGTGAGCTTCTTCGGTACCACGGAGAGATCATCAAAGGGCTTATTAAGATAGTCGTAAGCTCCACTCTTAATGGCCTTCAGTGCAGTTTCTAAAGTCGCGTTGGAAGTCATAATAATGACTTCAATGAGAGGATTTCTTTTTTTGACGGCCTCCAAAAGCTCAATTCCCGTCATTTCGGGCATTTGGATATCGGACAAAATAATATGAAAGGGTTGGGAACAAATCTTGTCGTAACCCACTTTGCCATTGGGTGCTGAATCCACAGTCCAACCATCGGATTTGAGAGTCTCGACGAGCATGCCACGGATGGAATCCTCATCATCGCAGACAAGAATCCGAACCAGACTCTTATTGAGCATAAAGATTTTATCTTCTTCGCTCATAACTCACTCATTAAGCGGCAGATGCACGGGCGGTTGACGGAGACTGCGTGGCGGACTCACCAATTGGAATGGTGATCGTAAACGTTGTCCCCTTGCCCACTTCACTTTCGACGTCAATGGATCCACCGTGATCTTTGATGATCCCAATGCTGACAGAAAGTCCAAGCCCCGTTCCCTTTCCCACACCCTTCGTCGTGAAGAAAGGTTCAAAGATTCTGTTTTTTACTTCTTCTGTCATTCCATGACCCGTATCTGAAATTAAAATGAGAACTCTGTTTTTTTCCTGTTCGTAATGAGTCGTAATCGTCAAAGTGCCCTTGTTATCCATGGCATGCTGGGCATTCAGCATAAGGTTCATCAGAACTTGCTGAAGTTGATTTGAATTTCCAGCACACCAGATCGGGGCCCCATCCACCGCAAAAATCTGAACGATCTTGATTCCGGAAATACTCATTTGATGTTCGACGAGTCGGATCGAATCCTTGACGGTCTTATTGAGATCGATGCGTGACATGACCGGCTTTTCTTGACGGGCAAATCGCATGAGATTTTCGACGATCTCTTTGCAACGAACAGCTTCTTTCTCAATGATGTCAATGTAAGGAAGAATCTCCGAATCCGCGGGGAGCTTCTTCTTGGACATCTGCGCATATCCCAAAATTCCAGCCAGAGGATTTTTGACTTCGTGTGCAATCCCCGCTGACATTTGTCCGAAGGCCCCCATTTTCTCTGACTGAATGAGCCTGGTTTTGGCCCTTTCGATTTCGGACTCTCTCTCTTTGAGGTCATGAATCATTTTATTAAAGACATTGGCGAGCCGACCAATCTCATCTTTTGTTCGAACCTTCACTTTGGCGCCAAACTCCCCTTTTCCGACTTTTTCCATGACGGTGGCGAGCTCTGAAATGGGAGAGATAATCCCACTCGAAAAGAAGAAGAGCAGATTCATCATCACCACAAGAACAATCATCATGATGGCTAAGGTTCGCCCCTGAATCATGTGAACATTCTTCATCAGCAACGTCATCGGCTCCTGCAGAATCAAAGTCAGCCCGCCGCCTTCTTTAAACTTAAAGAAGCTCGAGACTACTTCTCCGGTTCTCGGATATTCAATGACTTTGAACGCTTGTTCGCCATCGTTCATCTTCTCCAAAACTTTGAGTGCATCTCGATCATCAAAGACAAGATTGCTGGGATCCCAACCTTCTTTGGTGGATCTCAAAATATTTTGATGTGAATCAATGAGGACAAGATCCTGCCCTTCACGAGCACGAATGCTACTAAAGAGCTTTTCGGCCAAAACTTCGGCGACACCGACGTATCGACGTGTTTGAAGCTGGCCCGTTTGTAGAGTGACCGTCAAAACAAATGTCGGAAGCAGAGTTTTGACACTGGAGTTAAAGACAAGCCACTTTCCTGGATCCGCAAATCGCGCCAAAATCTCTTCGGCCAGTTTTTGTTTGTTCTTGGGACCAATGAGTTGGTCGAGGCTTAAGCTTTCTTGAGCCAATAGATCTTCACGAGTCCATTCAAATACGGGACGCCCCGTCACATCGACCCAAGAGACCCACAAAAAGTCAGGAAACACAAAGGGATCAATTTGGAGTTCGGGATTCATTTCCCAGGAGCGAAACAAAATCTCAATTTGGCGACGATATTCTTGGACTTGCGCAAGAACTCCCCTCGAAACAAGTTCGGCCACTTGTTGATTTGTTTCTTCCACTTGAGCTCGATTGGAATCAGAGACAATTTTGATATTCGAGACAATGACCGCCCCCAAACCTCCCAAACAAATGGAAAGCACGACGAGCAGGAGCTTGACTCTCAAACTCTTCAAAGAAATCCCCCTTCAATGACCTTTTTATTTTATCAGAGGGTCGTCGAATCAGGGGCAATGACGCTGAGCACATGGTGAGGCAAAAAAAAGGGGCGGTGTTCTTTTGGAACACCGCCCCGAGGTTTCTTGCTTCAAGGATTAGGAGAAACGCAAGAGTTGGAGAGCGGCTTGTTGCGAGGTATTCGCTTGCGCCAAGACGGCAATACCCGCTTGCTGCAAGATCTGAGCTCGCGTCAGTTCCGCTGTTTCCACTGCAACGTCTGAGTCTCTGATTTGAGAACGCGCTGCAGAAATGTTTTCTAAGGAGACCCCGATATTACTCGCTGTGGAGTCCAATCGATTCTGAACCACTCCGAGAGACGCTCGAAGACCTGCGAGTTGCACCAGAGCGGCGTCGACGATCGCCAAGGCATCTGTCGCAGTATCTGCGTCCGACAAATCCACCGTATTGATTGCTGTTGAATAATCAACAGCCACGTTTTGGGCGGTGAATCCGACGAGCTGGCTTGAGCCAGTTCCTGCGACAACGATATCATCAGCAGAAACAAGCTTGATTGAACCGGTTCGAATAAACTGACTGATTGTTCCTTGCGACAATGAAGTCGAGAAGGCTCCGTTCGAAACGATGAATCCGGTCGCACTGAGAGTTCCCCAGTTTGTCGTTGAGCCGAACATCGCGAAATAGAACGCTCCCGCTCCTGTCAGGGCACTCATACCACCGCCAGTCGAGATAGTACCCGCCGTAGTCGCTGACATTTGCAGAATAATGTTTCGACCGTCTTCGGCATAAAGTTCGATGTCGTCGGTTGAGTTGGCTTTGAGTCGTGCCTTCACACCCGTCGCGTTGGAGTAGTCATTGATCGCTTCCACAAACGCATCCGCCGAACTCAAACTCGTTCCCGAAACCGTGACGTTATTGATCTTAAATCCAGATGGGAGATCCACGTTTGTGATAATCGAGAATGTCAGATTGTAAATGCTGACAATATTGTCCAAGACCTCGGCCTTCACGCTAGTCTGAGATCGCACTTCGTTGATCTTACGTGCAATCGAGATCGCAGAGTAAGACTCTCCATCAAATGAGTAAGGATCATCCGACGCCGAAGGAGCCTCGAGCGATACACCATTAATCGACACAACGCTCAATGTGCTGAGAGACAATGCTCCCTGGTAGCCTGACTTTGTCGCCAAAGCTCCAATGGAGGACGCTCGAGCGTCTCCGATGTTAAAGCTAATGGTCTCGCCTTTGTTGACACCCACTTGCAAAGTGGTTGTTTGGAACGATCCATCCAACAAGGCAACTCCGTTAAACTGAGTCTGATTGGCAATACGTTCAAATTCTTCAACAAGGGCGTCTGCTTCGTCACCGAGATAAGAACGGTCGGTGACCGACAGAGTTCCGTTCGCCGCTTGAATGGCGAGCTCTCTCAAACGCTGTGTGATATTGGTCATTTCAGACAATCCACCTTCTGCGGTGTTTAGGAATCCAACGGCATCGTTCGCATTTCGAACGGCAGCGCGAAGACCTCGCACCTGCGACTGCAAGCCTTCGGATATCGCAAGACCTGCGGCATCGTCTCCGGCTCTGTTGATTCGTGATCCTGAAGTGAGTCGTTCGAGAGCTCGATTGAGAGCCTGGGTGTTTTGTCCCAGGAATCTTTGCCCCTTAATAGAAATTACGTTTGTATTAATTCTTAGTCCCATAAGTGTTCCTCCGTGAAGTATCCTTCCTTAGTAACTTGCTCCTCTCGATTCCATCCTTAGAGTCGCCTTCCCTGTTATGTGGCTCATCATCTTGTTGAGCCAAAACTCAAAAATCAAACTCATGCACTGCGGCGCCAATGCCGCACGGGCAAAAAGTCACAAAGCCAATATGTCAAAACCCTAGAGCGACGAAACTTAAGTCGTCTGACGTCTCTCGGGCGCAGCACTCTGAGCAGATGTTGCGGTGGTTGCCATTGAGGCTCCCGCATTTGTCTGCGACGAAGCTTCTTGCTTCGCTTCAGGAGTTTCCTGAAGGAAGATGTAATGCTTCGTGGTGTAGCTGCTATCGCGAAGAACGATCTGTCGTCCGACAAGAGTTCTCCAATTGATCACCAGCGGACCTCTCAGGTTTGCTGTGATCTTTTTGGGCTCGGGCGGAACAGTCAGCATCGTGATTACGCTGACGTCGTCTTCACTCGTGGCACCGATTTTGGATCGATCGTCTTCTGGAAGATCAAAGACGTAGTCTTTGAAGAAAATTCCAGGATCCGTCACCAAAAATGCAGTGTCCGGTGCATCGACTGAGATGAGCCATTTGAATGGCAGCATCATGTCGTTGGGATCATCCGCGAGGATGAAGCGTTTCAGTTGTGGGAATCCAAGGACTCCCTCTTTAAAGTGAATGACTCGGTCATCTTTTACTTCGATGTCGCCGAATCTCTTCGATTGTATGATCATATGTCCCTCCTATGGTCTTTCATACGGCTTTGTGTCTTTTTCCCCTTCACAACGTTTCCGGTGTGATTTGGCTTGGGTTTGTTGTTTCCTGCGTCACCAACACAGCTTCTTCCTGCATTGCGCGATACAGATCTTTCATCGGCCCGAGCTCTGTCGGAAGATTTGAAGCTTCCTTATTCTCAAGCTGAATTCTTTGATAAATTTCTTCTCGGTGAATGATTGTCTCTCTCGGGGCTGAGATTCCCAATCTCACCTGGTGCCCTTTGATGCTTTGAATGACAATCTTGATATCATCGTTAATACAGATTGATTCACCAAGTCGTCTCGTCAGTACGAGCATCTTCTATCCCTCCCTGGGTTCTTAACGTCCCACAAAATCCATCAACGATGGCAATCCCAAGACCGCCGTGGCCGAGCCCAATGTCGCTTGCAAGGCGATCTGAGCTTTCTGAAATTCCATCGCGATTTCCCCTACATCCTTGTCCTCAATATCCGAAATAAATGCCTTCAGAGTTTCGACTTCGACTCCGTAGTCGTCTCTTGCGTTTTCAAGTCTCTTCGAGCGTCCTCCAATAGAGGCAATTTCTCTCACCACTTGATTGAATCCCAAATCCAAATTCTCAATCGCATCGCCCATGGCCGCAATAATCGTATCAATATGATCCGGATCTCCGACCGTGGCGTTGGGATCAATATTGGTCTCGAGCGTGGTCTGAAGCGTTCCGAGCACTTCAAAAAGATCGACACTCGATGCTGTTCCATCGCCCAAAAATGCTTGATCCCCACGAGCCTGAATGGTGACCGTGTTGTCTTCACCGATCAAAACGGACTTTGTATTTGTGTCACCGTGAAATGTCGCCGTAGGAGGCGATGGATAGTTGGCATCCAAAGTAAACGGTTTGGTGTCTGTTTTAAAACCCGAAAACAAATACTCGCCATTAATACGCGTATTGGAAAGAGCTAAAAGCTGTTCACCCAATTGTTCTACTTCACGCGCCAGAGCCTGTTTGGCATCATTGGATAAACTTGTGTTGTTGCCTTGCTGTGCGATTTCCTTGGCACGTGCAATCACTTCTTTGGCCTGACTGAGGCTCGTCTCGGTATGATCCAAAAACTGCTTACCGAGCAAAATATTGTTTTGATACTGCGTAATCTTATCGAGCGTCCCACGGTGGTTCATCACGATCTTCATGCCTTCAGGATCGTCACTCGGGCGATTGATGCGCTTTTGGCTGGAGAGTTGTTCAGACGATCGAAACAGCTCTGAATTTCGCAACTGCAATGATCGCGAAAACAGATAGTAGCTCGATAATCCTGAAAGTCGCATCGTCATAATTACATCTGAATCAAAGTCTTCAAGAGCTCATCCGCCACCATCAAAAGTCTTGATGACGCCTGAAAGGCTCTCTGAAAACGAATGATATTCGCTCCCTCTTCGTCCATGTTCACACCGGAAATGCCTTCTCGCTGCAGCTCCAGTTGGTTCACTAAATTTTGTTGAGTCTCATAATCTCGGATCACCGATTTGGATGCTGATCCAACAGTCCCCACCACTTCTTGGTAATACTGTGAAAACGTCTGCGTGCCCGAATCCATCGTGAGGGCATTTGCCAAATCCGCCAAATCAAGAGCCATGCCGTTGTCAGCAACTCCCGATACTGCAGGATCCTGTTCGGCCGCTGCAATATTCTGCAAGTCAGACTCAATTTGGCTGTCAATCTGAATGGATCGCGCTGCGCCGCCTTGGGAAGCCAAAGCTTGAAAGAAATTGATATTGGTCGCACCATTTAGTCCATAGCCCGTCGAATGGAGCGAATTGATTTGGTTGGTGATGTTGTAAGCCAGCTCATCGAGTTCAGCGAGACGATCATTCAGCGAGTCATTGCGTTCAATGAGGTTTCCACCCAATCGACCACCCGAAATCTGATTGGTGATGTCTTGAGACGTTCCTGAGCCTGGCAGCGTAATTGAAATAGCCATCGTGCCGCCCTCTGAAGTGTCATTGGTCATGCTCAGAGTTCCAGCTTGAGTTCCAGTCACAAGACTGGCGCTGCCGTTGATGGAAACGTTGACTAGGTCGTCCTGTTCAAAATAAGTAACATTCACTTCTTCCGAAAGCTGTCGCAATAGCTGAGTGCGCTGCGTCTTAAGGTCTGAGTTCATTTCCGATGTGGGGTTAGCCTGGATCTGGCTATTGAGGTTTGCAATCTGCGTCGCCAAATCATTGATTGAATCCACACGAGTGGTCACTTCGGCCGAGGCATCTCCTCGCATTTGATTGATCTGACGAGAGAGATAATTAAACTTGGTGGCCAAACGAATCCCAGCATCCTTGACTGTTTGACGATTGACGGAACTCGCTGCATCGACACTCAAGGCGCTCCAAGAGTTGAAAAACTCAGAGATTGCCTTGCCCAGTCCATCTCCTCGAGCTTCGTTGAACATTTCTTCAACTTTAGCAACCATTTGTCGACGACCGTCGACGGTTCCAAAATCATTGGCACTCGTAAATAATTGAAGTTCTACAAAGGGCGAAACAATCGTGCGCACGCCAGTGACCTGAGCTCCACCAAAATTAGCATTCGTGGCGATGACAATCTCTTGTCGTGCGTAGCCCTTGGTATTCACGTTCGCAATATTATTAGCTGTTGCGGCCATACCGCGCTGGTTGACGTTCAAGCCGTCAAGACCGCGAGTGAAGATTTGGCTAATGCCCATCGTCATACCTGTTTCTCCACAACTCGTCCGGTAAAATGAGTCTCACGATCCACTTTGCCTTGGGGATTGTATGTTCCCGTTGGGCTCAAGAGCCGATGCAATGTTGCAATCGAAGAATTAACCCAGTTCAGCGACGCTTGTGCCAAATGGGCTGTCCCTGTTTGAGCCTGCTGAAGTTCTGTCACAATGGCGTGCAGTTCATCTTTGAGGACTTTAAGTCTTTTGCCTTCAGCCGGAGTGACTTTCTCGCAAATATCAGTGAGGCGAATCTTATCCTCTGCAATCCCATGCTGAATCGCAAACTTTTTGATGAGGTTGAGACGTGCTTGATCCAGCGCTTTAATTTTGAGAAGCAAAGTATTCTTGGCTTTGTTGTTCTTCTCAAGTTCTTCAACGTTCAGCTTCGTCATCCACTGAATATCGTCATTCAAAGTCTTTGAATACTTGCGATACAAATCAATTTCTTGCGCCAGTACCTTTTCGAGTTCTGTTACCGTATTCATACGCCATCCTTGCTGCGCTTCGCCACTGCGTTCAAAATTGCATCTTTGATAAAGCTCTCTGCCACTTTTTCAAAATTTATTTTGTATCGGCCGCGCTTCATTTCATCGACGATACGCTCCACTTGATCCACACGCACATCGGGCTGAGCATCGACGATCTCTTCGATCAGGCTCAGAGTATCGGCGTGACTCGAAATCTCAACAGCGTCACGATCAGAACCGGAGCGTCCCAGCGACTTAAGAGAGGAACTCCCCTTTGCGCCGCGTCCCTTTGCAGCTCTTGAGCTGCTCGACGTGGATTTGACTCCGCCCTTTATTCCGCCGATTTTCATTTCAATTCTCCACTGCCTTCAGTGGGCTTTTGCGTAAATTGTTTAAACAAAGCGTCCGCCAATCCAAATCGGCTCGTGTCTCCCGCTTTCTTGGAGTATTCGGTGTCGAGCATTTCTTGAAACATCTTCTCTTGAGGTGAAGCGCCAAAATCTGATGACTCCATGACTTCACTCGTTGAACGCATACTCTTCATCACCATGTCTACAAACATGGATTCAAAATCCTTCGCGGCCTTCCAAAGTTTCTCGTCCTTGAGACCCTCAAGCTTTTTGGGAGTTTGAGAGGCCTTCATGGCCGAGATCATTTTCAAATCCATGGGTGATTTCATTTCCATGATTAAATAATCTCCAGTTCAGCTTGCAGTGCTCCAGCCGCTTGAATGGCCTGAAACACAGCGATCAAATCTCTTGGTGTGACACCCAGGGCGTTGAGCGCCTTTACTAAATCCCCAATTGAGGCTCCCGACGGAATGATGGCGAGTTTGTTTTCGCCTTCCTTCACATCAATGGTGGGGTTTTCCGTCACTGTGGTTTCGCCCTCGGAAAAAGCTTCGGGCTGGCTCACTTCTAAATTGGGTTGAATGGCGATCGTCAAACTGCCATGAGCAATCGCGACAGTAGAAATTCGGACATCTTGGCCGACCACAACTGTACCCGTACGTTCGTTAACAACGACTTTGGCCATCACATCGGGGCTGATCTTGATGCTCTCGACTTCGGACACCAACTGAACAATTCGGCCCCTAAATTTTTCGGGAATGCGGACTTCGACGGTGCCAGAATCTCTCGCGGAGGCAAACTGACCACGCAATTGATTGTTGACCGCGCCTACAATTCGCTGAGCCGTCGTGAAATCAGGATTGTTGAGAGAGTAGACGAGCTCTTCGACGAGTGAGAAGTCAAAATTGAGCTCGCGCTCAATCGTCGCCCCTCCCGGAACCTTGCCCACCGTAGGATGATTCTTGCTTGAACTCGCACCACCAGCCTCTGTGGAAAACCCTCCGACAGTAATCGGGCCCTGACCAACAGCATAGACTTGACCATCCGCTCCTTTGAGAGGAGTCAAAAGGAGAGTTCCGCCCTGCAAACTTTTGGCATCACCGAGTGAGGAAACCAAGAGATCCACCTTTGTGCCCATCCGAGCAAATGGTGGAAGATAGGCGGTGATAATGACACCCGCGACATTCTTGACGTTCAAAGTACTCGGATCGATTCCGACGCCGAGGTTATTGAGCATCGTGGCAAGAGATTGAATCGTGAATTGGCTGGAGCTTCCATCTCCGGTGCCCTGAAGTCCTACGACCAGTCCGTAGCCGATAAGCTGGTTTTCTCTCACGCCTTTGAGCGTAGTGATATCTTTGACTCGAGCAGACGGGAACACGGCTTCAAGTGCCGAGATCAAGAGGATCATTGTTACCGCTAAAATTTTGATCACACCGTCCATGGTTAGAGTACACTCCTTAAAAAGGCCAAATTGCGTTTACAAGTCTCGTTCCCCATCCTTCATTTTGTTTGTCCGATATAATTCCATCGCCCACATATCGAATCTTGGCGTCAGCCATCTTGGATGACATCACCGTATTGTTGATTCGAATATCGTCGGGTCGCACAAATCCTGTGACTTCGACTTCTTGGTCTTCATTGTTGATCGTGATGACTTTTCGGCCACGGACATAAAGTGTTCCGTTTGCTAGAACATTTTCTACGACCGCCTGCACTGTCGCATTCAAGCTGCCGGATCGATCCGTCGTTCCTTCACCTTTGAATGCGTTTTTGTGATCGGCCGAGAAGCTCAAATCACCGAGTTGTTCGGCCGTTCCCTGGCCCATTTTGAGAGTTCCACCCAAATCAATCGAACCGTCACGCTTCGCGTCGGTTTTAGCCTTTGTTGTCGCGGTCGCAGATTCTTCGATCATGATCGTCAGAAGATCCCCAATGTTTTGCGCTTTTTGATTGCGCACTAAATAGGGATTTCCTGCCGAACGGCTCCAAAGACTCGATGCCGCAGGGTCTGCTGAAGGCAGATTTCGAGCATTCTGGATATCCAAGCCTTCGGCCTGAGACTTTTGAATATCCTTGAGCTGCTTTTCATTGAATGTCGCTTCCGTAGCCTGCTTACGTGTCGCACAGGCCGCCAAAGAAAGAATCAAAATTATAGTGGAGAGGATTTTCATAATCGAACCTCCACGAGCTGCAGACCGACGACTGTTCCGTAAATTTCTCGTCGGGATTCGGGATTGAGGACGCGAATCGTTTGACCCTGACGCCCCTCTTCTTTAGCGATCCCCGTTCCAACAACCATGACGCCTTGACCCTTCACGGTGACTCGAACTCGTTCACCAGTCTTTACAAGGCTTTCGATCTCGAGCTGCCCGCTCAAAACAGGAGCGCCCGCTTTAATGGGAAGTTTCACTTTTTTGCCCCAGGCGAGTTTTGACTCGACGGGTCTCGAATTGAGTTGAGCTTCATTGACCCAATCCATTCGCACATCTTCACTCGAAATCACCCAGCCGCGTGTTAGCTCTCGTGCAGCAACAGCAACGTACTGTTCGATTCTCAGTCGCACACTTCCTTTGAGAGTTGAGCGAAGCCGTCCTTGGCTATCTGCAAAGCGCACTTCGATTGAAGAAAGTCCCTGCGCTCTTTCGTCGATAAAACTAATTTCAAAGGCATTGCTTACGGGAGAGATTTTGCTCCAATCAGCGTTTCGAGTTTGGAGGTCTTCAATCTGAATGCGTCGAGTGGCTGTCGCTTGCTCAAGCAAACGAGAATTGAGTGCGGACTTCCAGTCAGAAATCTCCACGGGCTCTGCGCCCATGGCAGCAATCGTGACCCAGAGGGGGAAGATTGCGAGGAGGATAAGAATAATTTTAATCCAATCTTTCATTCTCTCACTCTGTTAACGAAGATTCGTCGTCGCTCCCAACATTTGATCTGAGGTCTGAATCACTTTGCCGTTCAATTCGTAGGCACGCTGAGAAAGAATCATCTTGATCAATTCTTCAGCGATATTAACGTTTGAACTCTCCAAAAATCCCTGACGGAGAGTTCCAAATCCTGTGGCTCCTGCCGTTCCTTGGGTCGCCGTTCCAGAGGCCGTTGTCTCTTTGAATAAATTTCGACCGACGGACTCAAGTCCTGTTTCATTTGGAAATGTCCAAACGGCGATCGTCCCTTCCTGTGTGGGGGCTGTTGACCCCGGAGGTGTCGCTGTCACAGTTCCATCGAGTCCGATACGTCGATTGAGAGCCGTCGTATCAATCGTCACTGCGGGCTGAAGCGGAAATCCATTTTGATTGACGACCTGCCCACTCGTATCGACGGACAAAGAGCCCGCTCGTGTATAGGCGAGCTCGCCACTGGGCAATTGAACCTGAAAAAATCCCTTTCCTTCGATGGCGACATCGAGAGAGTTTCCCGTCTGCTCCATGGTGCCTTGAGTGAACAAGGCCTGAGTGGCGACAACGTTGACTCCTGAACCAATCTGAAGACCTGCCGGTGCCACAACGCCTGAAGCGGTTTCGCTCCCTGCGACTTGGCGAGTCTCGTAGAGCAAATCTTGGAATTCGGCTCGCGAGCTTTTATAGGCTGTCGTGTTCATGTTCGCGATATTATTCGCGATGACAGCAATTCTTGTTTGCTGAGCGTCCATCCCTGTTGAAGCTGTAAAGAGCGACTTAATCATTTTTTATTCCGCCTTCATTACCCTCTTGTTTGAGAAACCCTATCATTGAGCTCACGACTCATACTGGAACTTGACTCTCGAGCCTGCGCAAATGAGTCGTACATTCTTGAAACAATAATCATATTGGTGAGTTCGCGAACGGCATTCACATTGCTGCCCTCAATCGCGCCACCCATGACGTGAGCATTGGTCACTTCCTGGACAGAACCACCGGCTCGCAATTTGAATCGCAAAGCTTGATCTCGTTCCAAATCCTGTGCAGCGATATCAACGACTCTCAGAGTACCCGCGTTGACGCCGTCCACAGTGACGTTTCCTGAATGCTCAATTTTGACGGTTTGACCTGAAATCGTAATGTCGCCACCCGAACCCTGAACCGCATGACCATCGGGAGTGACGAGTCGACCGGTCGCGTCGAGACTAAAATTTCCGGCCCGCGTGTAGCGCTCTCCTTCGGGAGTTGAAACGACAAAGAACCCTTTGCCTTCGATCGCGGCATCCAAAGGATTGCCCGAGATCTCAATGGGACCTTGAGCGAGGTCAGTAAATGAACCTCGGATTCCTACAAATTCATTGGCATTGAGGGTGGAGGGTTGATCGACATCCGATCTCATCGCACCCGCGCTCACTAAAGATTGCTGTGAGGATAAAGCCTGCTCAAAGAGGAGATTCTCTGACTTAAAGCCAGTCGTATTCATGTTGGCCAGATTGTTGGCGATCAACTCGAGTTGTTTGAAAGCGCCTAACTGTCCACTCAGAATCGTATACACTGCAGACTTCTCCCTTCCTGCATCTACCTAAGCAAGGTCCATTCCTGCGCGCCGCTGCAGAGAGAAAATCCTCAATATCCAGTACTTAGCTCTAACTCAGAGCTCCAATTTTCCTTGCCGATGTCAGAAACCGGGCAAGCCTTGCCGACGCTCTCTTGCCGAGTGGCTCCCCTTCACAAAAGAAAACGCCCCACACAAGTTGGGGCGTTCCTAAAATCTACATTAATGAGGAAATGCTTAAGCTATTGAGGTGTCGTTGGGCCCTGCATTTCTTGAATTCGCTTTTTGAGATTGAGTTCTCCCAGCGTCGCATACGAAGCCTCTAACGAAGTGCCACTGCTAGCTTCCTTTACACTTGAGCTTTTGCCGACGAGTCCAGTCCCATTCACGTGCAGCAAATCAATCTCTCGATCAAAATGCGCCAACTTTCCGTAAATCTTATCAATATGCTCCGACTGAAAGGAGATCACCTTCTCGATCGTCGCAAATCGAAGATGATCCGGCCTCGGCCTTTTGAGACTCTGCCTAAAAAAGTAGTAGTGGACTGCAAACGCCTGCAGCGCAATCCACTGAATGAATACACAAGTCCCTAGAATGATGGTGCTCGCATTGTCTCTTAGCCACTGCCAGTTGATATCGAATGTAAATAATCCAGTGAAATCCATTTCACTACTCCTTACGAGCCTCCAGCTCACGTACGTCTTTTTTGAATTTATCGAGTCGCCAATGCAACTTGAGAAGAGCCTTGGAGTGAATCTGACTCACTCTCGACTCTGACACCTGAAGAACCGACGCAATTTCTTTGAGTGTCAAACCTTCATAATAATAGAGAGACATCACGAGCTGCTCATCTTCCTCAAGCTGTTCAAGCGCCTCAATGATGCCCGCCTTTAATTCTTTGACCTGAATTTCAAGATCTGGATGCGGTGATTTTCGATCTTCCAGAAACTCGAGCATGTTTTTTTCGGCCATATCATAGCCGGCCACATCGTCATAAGAGATCATTCCTGCGGGCTGCAGCGCGACCACATATTCAAAGTAATCTTCGAGATTCATGGCTAAGGCTTTGGCCATATCATGGTCATCAGGAACTCTCTGCAGTTCACTCGAAAGCCTGCGATTGACTTCGTCGAGCTCTCGGATTCTGGATCGAATCGATCGAGGAACCCAATCTCGCTGGCGCATTTCATCAATCATGGAGCCGCGAATTCTGAACTTGGCGAATGTTTCAAACTTAATCATCAGTCCTGGATCAAATGATTCGATCGCTTCTAAAAGACCAATCATCCCGCATGAAATAAGATCATCAACAAAGTGATGAGCCGGGAGGCGACCAATGAGACGATAGGCTGTGACTTTTACGAGGGGCGCATAGCGTTCGCAAAGTTCTGACTTCTCCGCCTTTGTCAGATCTCTTTTGCTCGCCTTTTGATACGCTCCTAAGTTTCGCATCACTCACCTTCACTCCTCTAGCGAGCTCCCAGAGCCTGCTTGAGGAAAAACTGCATTCCACCTTTTTGAGGATTGACTTCCAGTCGAATCACCTTCTCCGCCAAATCTTGATACGATTTGGCAAGAACACCCTCACGATCAAATTTTATCACGGGTTGCTGTCGAGTAATGGCTTGACGCACTTTCTCGTCATAAGGAAATGAATGAAGATGCCAAAGCTGTACCGCATCGAGAAACTGATCCGTCGCATTAAGCAGGGATTTGAAGATCACCTTTCCTTCTGCCTCGCTCCGAACTTGATTGGTAATGATATGAAAGCACTTCTCTCCGTACTGCGTCGACATGACCTTCATTAACGCATACGCATCAGTAATACTCGTCGGCTCCGGTGTCACCACGACAAGCACGGCCTGCGCCGCAGAATTTAAATACATCACGTTTTCCGAAATTCCAGCAGCCGTATCGATAAGGACAATATCAAATTTACCATCGAGCTGATCGAGTTGATCGATGAGGTTCATGCGATGAGCTTCTGAGAGATGCGTGAGTTCTTTGACCCCACTCGCTGCCGGAAGAATTTTTACACCATCAGGACCATCAAAAATGACTTCGTCAATCGACTTTGATCCATCCAAGAGATGCTGCAAGTTATAGGGTGGATTGATATTGTAGACGATATCGATATTGGCCAATCCCATGTCTCCGTCAAAAATCAGAACATCGAGACCCTTCTTTCGTAGAGAGAGGGCAAGATTGGAGACCACTTGAGTTTTACCCACGCCGCCTTTGCCACTCGTCACTGAGATCACCTTGATGGGACGATGCTTTTTGAGACGAGTTACTTCGTCTCTGAGTTTTTTAGCCTGATCCATATTAGATAGTCTCCCCGTTGATGGACGTCACAGTTTCGATAAAGCTTTCTTTAGAGAACATGGCAAAATCATCGGGCACACTCTGCCCATGGGAAATAAATGAGACAGGCAATCGGCACGAAAGAATCGCCGCCAGCATCCCACCCCAATGATTAGTTTCGTCCCACTTTGTAAAAACCAAAAACTGCGGCTTCAAAGGCAAATAGGTCTGAATAGAGTCCGTCACATCTCGCGCCGAAATTCCTACTGGCAAAACCAAATGAATCTCAAGCCGTGCGGCCAATGTCTTATCGAGAAAGGTCAGCAATTTCTGAAGCGCTTTAAGCTTGTCGGTATCTCTCAATGAGAGCCCGAATGTATCGACAAAGATCGTCTGAACATTGAGAAGGCGACACTGCTCTTCAAGAGTCATGTCTGATCGGGGCTTTGCAAATGGAACATCTAAAATCCGTGCATAATGTGCCAACTGATCAGTTCCACCAATTTTAAAATCATCGACGGTGATCATCGCAACGGATCGCTTGAGTCGAAGTTTTTCTTGAGCGGCCATTTTGGCAATTGTTGTTGTTTTGCCGACACCTGTTGGTCCTACAAGAACGACAATGCGTTTATCGTTCTTAGCCAAAACGTTTGCTTCTTGAATCGATCCGCTCAAAAGTTGCTGCACTCCCTCGATCAATGTGGATTGAGCAACTGATTCATCAAGTTTGTATCCCCACGACTCCATCTGTTGCAAAATGCCGAGCACTTGCTTGTCGGTCAGACCCTTATCCTTCCAAAAATTCATGAGTTGTTTGAGATAAGCGGGGAGGTGTGTGCCATCAAAGCGACGCTCAGCGATAAACCCGCGGAGCTCTTGTCGAAGTCGAGAGACCTCCTCTTCCAAAGGATCTTTAAACTTAGCTTTAGGTTTTGTGGCCTTTGACATTTGAGCCTTTAGTTCAGCCAGCTCCTGCTTCATGGGCTCAATAAAAGTTTTCATCGCATAAATCTGACCCATCGAGGGCTTTTCGGCTTCTTGGGAGCTCGTTGTGATCACCGCAGGAGTGGCCGACTGAGGAGTGGTCTTTGTCGGAAGACTTGGCGCGGGAGCGGCCTTTGGCTTTGCCCGTTTGAGTCCTTTGGCGGCGGAACTCAACCAAGTTCCCCACGCTTTTTCATTGGGTTTGTCATCTTCCCCTCGTTCAGCCGCCGTCTCGGTGACGGTCGCGTGAAACCGCGCAGGAGCCTCTTCACGATCAATTGCGGCAGTGACTTCGATTTTGTTCTTTGTAAAGACACCGCGTGTTTTGACAGGATCTGTTTGCAAAATAATTGCATCATCACCCATCTCCAATCGAATCTGCTCAATCGCCTCTTGCAATGTGGGCGCTTGGAATTTTTTAATTTGAAGTGCCATATCTGCTCCTCCTAGATCTTAATCACTCCGAGACTCTCTAATTTACTCAGTGCTGTTACTTCGGAATGAGAAATCACTGCACAATTTTGAACTTGGCGCTCAATGAGTTTACGAAAGTAAAGTCGAACGCTCGGTGATGTCAAAATCACAGGCTGGATCCCATCGTTTGCCAGCTTGACACACTCTTCTTGTAAAGAATTGATCATCGAAAGAGCTTTGCGTGGATCAAGCGTGATCTGGATTCCATCCTCTGTCTTAATAAGACTCCGTGCCAACGCCTCATCCAAGTCTGGATCCAATACCAAAACCTTGAGCTTTCCATCCTGAGAAAACACTTGAGTGATCGTGGGTGCGAGCGCCTCGCGAACTCGCTCAGTCAGCAGGTCAGGATCCTTCATTCGAGGAGCGTTTTCAATGACCGACTCCATGATCGAAGGCAAATCTCTCACCGGAATATTTTCTTTCAGAAGACCCTTCATGACTCGCAACAAAGTTCCGACGGAGCAGACTTCTGGCACAAAATCCTCAATGATCTTTGGATGAGTTTCTCGGAGACGATCCAAAAGCTTTTGGAGTTCCTGTCGACCCAAGAGATCGCAGGCATGGGCTTTGATGGTTTCGCTAATATGCGTGGCCACTGTTGTTGAGTTATCAACCACGGTGTAGCCCATGAGTTGGGCGCGTTCCTTTTGGTCTTCGGGGATCCAAAATGCCGGCAAACCATACGCAGGCTCCACTGTCTGAATTCCCTCAATACGTCCTGACGTTGTGCCTGGATCAATGGCGAGATAACTATCGATGAACAATTCACCTCCGGCGACTCGCACACCTTTGACAAAGATGGAGTATTCGCCCTGACGAAGCTGCAAATTATCTCGAATATGAATAGGAGGGACGACAAAACCCATTTCTTGAGCAAATTGACGTCGCAAATGAGTCATTCGCTTGAGCAAGTCTCCGTTTTGGCGCTCATCGACAAGAGCGACGAGACCATAGCCCACCTCAAGCTGGAGTAAATCCACAGGCTGAATCCAAGAGTTGGGATCGAATTCCTTTTCTTTGGGCTCTGCGCTCGCTTCGAGCTTCTTTTGTGCTTCGATCGCGTCAGCCTCTGCCTGGATCGCTTCGACTTGCTTCTTTGATCGAGTCGCCATCACAAAGAGCGCAATTGCTGCCAGTCCAAATGGAATATTGGGCATGCTCGGATGCAAAGCCCCGGCTCCCATGACTAAGCCTGCGACCACCAAAGCTTGAGGCTGCAAGAGAACTTGTTTTGTAAATCCTTCTTGAATGCTTTCTTCATCCGTCACCTTGGTGACGATCATACCGGCCGCAGTGGAAACAATGAGTGCAGGAATCTGAGAGACGAGACCATCCCCCACCGAAAGCATCGTATAAATCTGAGCGGCTTCTGATGCGCCCATCCCTTTTTGAACCATTCCGATGATCAAACCACCCACAATATTGACGATCGTAATAATAATGCCGGCAATCGCATCTCCTCGGACAAACTTACTCGCTCCATCCATCGCTCCGTAAAAGTCTGCTTCGGTTTCGATGTCTTTGCGTCGTTTGCGAGCCGTTTGCTCATCGATCATCCCTGCGTTCAGATCCGCATCGATCGCCATTTGCTTTCCGGGCATTCCATCCAATGTAAATCGAGCAGCGACTTCGGCAATTCGTCCGGCACCCTTGGTGATGACGATAAAGTTAATGACCACAAGGATGATAAATACAATGAGTCCGACGACATAGTTGCCGCCAATCACAAAACTTCCGAAGGCATGAATGACCTCTCCTGCGGCATCGGCCCCCGCATTACCATGCGTGAGAATCAACCGAGTGGATGCAATATTCAGTGCCAAGCGAAACATTGTCGCCACCAGCAACACGGTGGGAAAAACCGTGAACTCAAGCGCTGTCCGTGTATAGACGGCAATCAAAAAGATAACGAGGGATGCCGCGACTGAGATGACCAAGAAAAAATCCATGGCCACCGCATTCAAGGGAACCATCATAATGAGGATGATGCCCAAGAGACCAAATCCCATCATGGCCTCACGATTGCGCATCAGAGCGCCAAGACCAGAATTTGCTCCTCCAGGAATCTGGTTAATTGGATCAGCCATTGATTACCCTCGCCACCCTGCGTTTGATTCGAAACACGTACGCCAAGACTTCTGCCACAGCGGTATAGAGAGATTCGGGAATCAGCTCGCCCACTTCGACATTGCGATACAAATAGCGAGCCAGTTGCTTCTTTTCGAGAATGGGAACTCCCGCCTTTGCGGCAATCTCCTTAATTTTAAGAGCGATGATCCCCGCTCCCTTAGCGACGACGGTCGGGGCTTTCATTTTACCTCGCTCATACTTGAGCGCCACAGCGACGTGGGTGGGGTTTGTGACAATCACATCGGCTTTAGGGACATCTTCCATCATTCGCTTACGAGCACGATCTCTCTGAATTTGGCGAATACGAGATTTAATCTGAGGGTCCCCTTCTTTTTGTTTCATCTCCTCTTTAACTTCTTCAACACTCATTCGATGACGCTGGTTGTAATTCCATCGCTGAAACGCAAAATCCGAAATCCCCAGGACCGCCATAAAGAGCAACATCGCAAAAAACAATCGACCCAAGACATCAATGAAGTAATAAAATGATTTGTACAGAGGCTGTGCGCCGTACTGATTAATATTTCTAAACTCGTCTTTAAAGAGCACGTAGACGATCGCAGTGAGGATAATTACTTTAAGCAGAGCTTTGACGAATTCAACCAACATCTCTTTCGAGAAAAATCTCTGCGCTCCATTGAGGGGATTGAGTTTATTGAAATCCGGAACGAGTTTTTCAGCCGTAAACAGGACTCCGAATTGTCCCATATACCCCGCCACACCAAAAAGGGCGACCACACCAAAAAGCGGTCCAATGATTCCTAAAATTTCCCATGTAATCTTTGTCAATACCTGCAAAAATTCAGGAGCAGTTGAAACATCAAACATTCGGTAGTCAAAGTAAGTCTGAAAGACTTGAACCAACCGTTTGATCATGGTGGGCCCATAAAAATAAAAGGCTAACGCCAACCCGACAAAAAGAATAAAGCTCGCAAACTCCCGCGACTGTGGAACATCCCCCTGCTCTCGAGCCTGATCGAGTCGGGTTTGCGTTGGCTCTTCTGTTTTATCGTCAGCCACGCTTTATAGTCCCTTCATTCCTTTGAGTGCCGTCACCAAATCTCCCTCGAGACCGGCTGAGAGTTGAGTAAACAAAACTCGAAAGAGTGGGATTGAAACAATCACCACTAAGATCCCTACAACGGGAGTGATAATAAAACCGACGTTAAAGTAAATCCCCATCGAGGGCGAAAGCTTGGTCATGAATCCAAACACCACGCTCACCACCGTCGTGACCACCAAGATCGGAATACAAATCTGAATCGCGACCACAAAGACCTTGGTCACAAAAGCAGTGACACTCATGAGGTTGAGTAAATTGAATCCCTTACCCACCGGGATGATATCAAAGCTTCGGACGAGCCCGGCAAGAATCATATGATGTCCATTGATCGAAAGGAAAATCAATGAACCCAAAATCACATACATAATCGTCATGACGCCCGCAGAGCCTTCGTTGGCAGGGTCAAAAATAGTGGCAATCCCGAGTCCAAGCTGCATTCCAAAAATTTCTCCCAACATTTGAAGAGAAGCAAAAACCAGTGAGGCGATATATCCCAGGACCAATCCGATCGAGATTTCATTGAGGAGTAACACAAGGACCGTAAGATCATTGGCCTTGGAAGCGACATTCAAAGCTGTACCGCTCACCAAAGGATAGAGAATGAGACTCGTCATGATGATGAGCGCAATTTTGACCCGAGCAGGAACAGCGCGATTGCTAAAAAGAGGCGCCACCAGAAAAATTCCTGAGACTCGCCCCACAATCGCAAAGAAGGCGAGAACGCCTTCGGGCCTCACCCACTCGTAGAGTGCATTCATTGAATATACCTCGAAAAGTCACTCAGAATTCCTGAAGTGAATCCCATCAATCGATCCATGATGAATCCCGCAAAGAGAACGAGGGTGACATAGATCGCGACGATCTTGGGTATATAAGCGAGTGTCATTTCATTAATTTGCGTTGTGGCTTGAAGAACGCTCACGGCCAACCCCACAATCAATGAGACCAAAAGCACAGGACCGCTGACGACGAGGATCAACTTAAATACATCAACAGCGAGCCCATGAACAAATGTCGGCGTCATGTTCCCACTCCAAAAGATTTAACAAGGCTTCCGACGATGAGATTCCATCCGTCCACCAAAACAAAGAGCATCAGTTTAAAGGGAAGCGAAATGATGACGGGGGGCAAAACGAGCATCCCCATCGCGAGCAAGATCGAGGCGACGACGATGTCGATCACAATAAAGGGAATGTAAATCATAAAACCAATCTGAAACGACGTTTTGAGTTCTGAAATAATGTAGGCAGGAATGATACTCGCCATTCCGACATCATTAAGCGTCTTCGGCTTTTCGCCGGTCTGCATCGACACAAAAAGCGCCATATCTTTTTCGCGAGTGTGTTTGAGCATGAACTCTCTCAGAGGCTTGGCGCCCGCTTCCAAAGCTTCCTTTTGAGTGAGCTCACCTTTGGTGTAGGGCTCGTAGGCTTCCTTATTGATCTTCGTGATCACAGGGCCCATCACCACCAAGCTCATAAATAAGGCTAGGCCTACAACCACTTGGTTAGGAGGAATCGAATGAGTCCCCATCGCCTGCCTCAAAAGTGAGAAGACAATAATGAACCTTGTAAAGGAGGTCATCGTGACCAGGATCGCGGGAGCTAATGAAAGAACCGTGATCATCATCAGGATCTGAAGAGTCGTGCTAATTTCTTTTGGGCCTGTGCCCCCTAAATTAACATTGATCGATCCCAAATTCTCCGCCCAGATTGCGGGCGCAAAGAGAATCCAACTCGTCAGTATTCCAAAAAACTTCTTAGACAACTGCACGAGTCACCTCACCTTCCGATGCACTCGAAGCGGATGCCGATCTTGTGAGTGAGCAAAGAAAGGAGATCGAGTTTTCTGCAACACCCAACAAAAGTTTCTGGCCTTCGACTTCTACCACCATGAGCTTCTTCTTTGGAGCTAGCGAAAAACTCTGAATGATCTTGAGACCCGCAGATCCTCGTGGAGACCATGTCTCAGACTTCAAATACTTTTTCGCAAAAGCCGAGATCGCAAAAATGAGCCCCAGAACCAATACAAGGGCTCCGCCCGTTCTGAGTAACATCATCAGAGGACTGATCTCAGCTTCCATGAAACGTTCTCCCTTACTCTTAAGTCAATTTATCCAATCGATCTTTGGGCGAGATAATATCTGTCAATCGGACAGCGAACTTGTCATTGAGAACCACCACTTCGCCTCGAGCGATCAGCTTCTCGTTCACCATGACTTCGAGAGGCTCCCCGACGAGCTTGGTGAGTTCCACAACTGAACCCTGACCGAGCTGCAAGAGATCGTTGACCAACATGCGAGATCGACCGAGTTCAACGGTGAGATTCAGTGGCACATCGAGAAGAAAATCAATAGCTCGACTTCCACCTGCTGTTGCTCCAGCACCCGACGCGCTTGCCGCCGAGAAATCCTGTCCCTGAAAATCCTGTGTACCGCCTTCGTCTGCCATAAATATCTCCCTTCTTAATCGTCCTGATCTGGCTTCTTACGTTCGAGAACTCGCTCAATCTGCACGGCCTTTTGTCCGCAACTCACACCCAACCGCACATCAAACTTATGAATACCTTCGACTTCGAGAGGCAAAGGCTCAGAAGTATAACGCTGCAACTGAATGGTATCGCCCTTATTGAGCTTAAGAACTTGATCCATGGTCACGGTGGTTTCACCGAGCTGAGCTTCCAAACTGATTTTGCTGCCTCTTAAATTTTGGCCCAGCCAAATTCTCCAATTGGGATTGGGCTGAGTTTGCTCCACATACGTATGATCCGAAAGGAGCTGCTTAATGGGGTCGAGAGCAAAGAGCGGAATCGCAAGCTGCATTTTGGAAGCCGTTTCTTCGAAGTTAATTCCAAAATCTGTCACAACGACAACGTCTGAAGGCGCCATGATGGAGACATACTCAGGATTCGTATCTGTTCGTACGTATTCAAAATCAAGTTCATAAAGTGTCGACCACGCCTTCTCAAGATCCGTCGTGAAGTACTGCGTTAGTTTATGAATCATCTTCATTTCGATACTGGTGAAGTCGCCTTCCTTTTTGCGACCCTGATTGACTTTGCCACCACCAAAAATATTATCGATCAGTGTAAAAACAAAATTGGGCTCAATGAGCAAAACGCTCTGCCCGATCAATGGAGAAAGCCTCAGAATGTTCATGCACGAAGGATTGGGAAGAGTTGAAATCCATTCTGAGTATCTTAAATATTCTGTTTGAAGATATTCGACGACGACGACTTTTCGAACCAAACTTGAAAGCGTCTGTCGGTAGGCTCGCTGAAATCGATCAAATACGATTTTGAGACCGGGCATTCGAGCGCGAACAAGTTTTCGCTGCTTCGTAAAATCATAGGCCTGAAGGTTTGCGCCGGTGCCGGCCTTGGATTCTGTCCCCACATCGCCATCTCGAACGGCGTTTAAAAGCGCATCGACTTCTGATTGGGAAAGAATTTTTTCGTTTTTATTTTCTTCCATTTCCCTAACCGCTCCTACTGAATGACAAAATCTGTAAAAAAGACTCGACGAACCGTTCCTGTGGCCAAAATCTTATTGATACGTGTGAAGACCTCATCGCGCAGAATCCGCTTACCGTCTGATGTTTCAATATCGGTTTGACGCTTGGCCGTCAGCAGCATCAGGAGCTCGTCTCGCACCTGATTCTTTCGAGAATCAAGTTCTGCCTTCACAGGAGGTTCTTCGCCTTCTTTAAGATTGGGCGGAACTTCGAGTTCAAAATATATTTCGATCTTCAAAAACTTCGGCCCTCGGCCGTCGTCGATGAGATTTACAACAAAAGGATCTAACTTATATTGAGGGCCCCCCAACGCTTTGGGGTCCTTGATTTTCTCGGCGTCGACTTTGCCTTCGGCGGCTTCGACTTCTTTGGCGGCCTCGGCGGCAGCTTCTTCTTCGGCCTTATTGTGATTGCTGCTCAGCATCTTGAGCACCACAACGGCCACAACGATCAGCACCACCTGACTTGCGACAAGGATAATGAGCCACAGTGGTATCTTCTTTTTAGGAGCTTCATCTCCTCCACCACCTGCTGCTTGATCTGGTTTTGCTGCTTCTTCTGCCATAGACTCCTCCCCCCAGGGTTTGAATCGCTCAGGGAAAGAGCAAGGCCCATACCAAGAAAGACTTCGCGTAACCTCTTAAATCAATTCTGTTTTTTAGAAGGGCGGCAAAATCTGCCGCATCAAAACGCCAAGTTTTTGAGTGCGGCAGTCAAGTGGATGACGGCCGCAAGTCGTCATCCCAGATCGGCTTCGAGACTCTGACGATATTTGCCGCGCCACACCTTAAGAGAGGCTTGGGGCTTCACTCCGGCGTAGTCAATCATGGCAAAAGTGCAAAGAAGCCTCGATCCAAATCGATCTACTTCTAGATTGGTCATTTCGTTCCAAGTTCCCGTGTTCAAATACTGCTTTTGCGGTCCAAACTGACGAAACGTAGGTCGATGATTGTGTCCAAAGATGACGGTATGGACATCCTCTCGAGTCGCTAAGATTCTCGCAGCTGCCTCATCCAAATCCGGAAAGAGCGGGGCCTCGATCAAAATTTTGAGTGTCTGCAAAAATGAATTTTTTCGCCGAGGGTCATTGGCAAATCTCGACTTAAAAAAGAACCGAACAATTTTCCAAATCACAGAGAGACCAAATTTAAAATCGTAGAGCAACATCCATCGAAGGTATGTTCCAAACGGCAGGACCTTATCAAAATGACGTTTTCGTCTTTTGATATCATTGACGACATGGACCAAAAAAAGTGTGCCCCAGGGCTGATTGATCAATGGCTCGGGAACACCTTCCGTCAAAAAATACTGAGTTCGATCAAATGCATTTGCGATTTCGTATTGATTTCCATGCTCCACATAAATCCCGTCAAATTCGTAGGCTTCAAGATAGAATTTTACTGATTCTCCCATGAATTTTCGAATCTCCGCCTGAACGCTTGGAAAGAGCACTCCCGGATCATGGTTTCCCATCACCATGACGAGCGATTTGCCTTCCAATGACTGAAAATAGCGAAGCCCATTCATCACAGCGCGATGGCCTTCCATGATTTTGCGCATCCGGCGAATGGCGACCAGCTCCGTGATGATGTCAGGATCGATCTCGTCATAATCCACCATCAGAAGATTAAAAAAATCTCCATTCAAGATCAGTTCTACTTCGGCGTTCTCAAACTCGGAGCTCGAATAATACTCCATGAACTCGATGAACTCACGGTCATGAAAAAAATCTTCCAAAATATTAAGAGAACCATCGGGATTTCGATGTCCCGCGCCCAAATGAAAATCAGAGACCACGAGCTTGATCTTGCGTCTTAAATTCATGGAACGGGAACGCTCGGAGGTGCAGTCTGAGGCACCGGATCTGGCTGAACCCATTCAATTTTTGGGGGTGGCGGTGAAGCCTCAGTGACACTCACTGTCCCTCGATCTCCAATCACGCCTTGGACCACTCCCTGCAAATTTTCCTTTGTTCTGGATTCCTCCACCTGCAGAATCAGAGCGGATCGGGTCATTTTGAAGGTCTTGATGTTGAGCTTTACCTGCTGTTTGAGCTGATCGACGAGTTCTGGCGCATTGAGTCGACGCGCTGTGACGATTTCAATCTGAAAAAACTGTGGCCCAAGCTCCACGGTGGGCGTTTGAACGGGAGAAGTCGGCGTTTGAGGTCCCGCCAAAGGATCAGGTGCCATCGCCGAATCCTGAACTTCGACTTCATACGTCATATGAAGCGTCTCACCGATCTGACGCTCTTTCTCCACGCGAAAGCTCTTAATGTATCGAATCGCTCCTTTAACACGCTGCTCTTTGGTCACGGAATGAAAATTCTCAGGAATCACTCGCGCCACAGCCTTCTCGAATGCCTGAGACTGGGAGGCTTCTCTCGCCGCCATGACGTCCCCATTCAAAATTGGAATCTCTACATCCACCGAAACTTTTTGAAAGCTCTGAGGCTCCTGAGCCTGAACAGCACAACTCCAGAAAATCACACAAAAGGCTAAAATCGAGTTTCTCACTTCAAACAAGCTCCTTCCCTTACTTTAAAAGGAGACCTCTCACGCCGTAAAGGCTTTCCCGACTTAAAGCCCAGGACTGGCGAATTCTCCAATGACGAATCCAGACTTTTTCCACTGCTCTACTCGCTTTGTCGGTAGATCCACGGTCATTTCGACAAAGTCCGCTTGAAAATCCTGTTCAATGATCCTTCCCTCACGATGCACCACCGCCAAAAGATCGCCTCGACCCTGAGGCAAAAGCAACTTCACTCTTAAGTGATCTCCGCTCAAGACATCTTGAATCTTGTCGATGAGATTGTCGACATTCTCCCCCGTGAGCGCTGAAACAAAAACTCTGCGGGGGCTGTGGGCCACACCAAATCGACCATTGAGTCGATCGATCTTGTTATAGACTTCGATGAGAGGCTTTTCGAGAGAGTTGAGTTCCTGCAACACCGCCTCGGTCGCTCGTTTATGACTCTCCCACAAAGCATCTGAGCAATCGATCACATGGAGCAAAAGATCTGCATTCTGCACTTCTTCAAGCGTGGCCTTAAAGGCTTCGACGAGCTCGTGGGGTAGTTTTCGAATAAATCCCACCGAGTCCGTCATGAGGACCTCTCGATGATTGGGAAGATTGAGCTTGCGTGTCGTGGGATCAAGCGTCGCAAAAAGTTTGTCTTCTGCAAACGTATCTGCCTGAGTCAGGGTATTAAACAATGTTGATTTACCTGAGTTCGTGTATCCCACAAGCACCACTTGAGCTGTCTGAGCCTTACGACGCTTCTCTCGTTGCAATGCCCGCGAGTTCTTTACCTTTTCGAGCTCTCGCTTGAGGCGACGCATTTTCTCTCGAATAAGTCGCTTGTCGACTTCGAGCTGAGTTTCCCCGGGGCCGCGAAGACCGATCCCCCCTCGTTGGCGCTCCAAGTGAGTCCACATCCCTGTGAGCCGTGGGAGCAAATACATGAGCTGGGCCAGTTCGACCTGCAATTGACCTTCTCGCGTGTGGGCCCGCTGAGCGAAGATATCCAAAATGAGTGCGCGCCGATCAATCGCTCTGATCTTAAATGCGGTTTCGAGATTTCGAGTTTGGCGGGGAGAGAGTTCATCATCAAAAATCACCAGCTGCGCGCCCAGCTCCTCGACCATGTCCGTAATTTCTCTGACTTTTCCCGCATTAATGAATGTCCCTGGATTCACGCGATCCAATCGACACGCCAGCATCCCCACGACTTGAGCTCCTGCCGTAACAGCGAGCTGTTTGAGCTCATCCAACGAATCCTCAATATCCGGATCATGGTAATCCCGGCGGGTTTTGAGCTTGGGATTAAAGGTCCCGACGAGAATTGCTTTTTCGGATTCGCGAGGACCTGGTTGAATTTCGGTCATAATTCAAACTTTATACTGCCGGGCTTTTCTAACCACTTGAAATCTTTTTTTTATGGGCTAAGGTCCAGCGATCGATTTTAGGCGTGAAGGAGAACTCAAAATGAACAAAAAGTGGATGTCTGTATTGTTATTAACTCTGGCAGCAACAGCGGCTCAGGCTCAATCGAGCTATGATCTCCCTTCGCGGGATCCCGCCTTAAGATCGATACGGGACAAACAACCCATCGCCTCCTCCCCCGCTCCGGTCGATCTGAACAACATTTCTCAACAGCTATTGGATGCCAACAAAGAGCTCTCAGATGTTTTGAGCCGAGAGGCTGATTTAGCCCATCCCGATTGGAATGCTATTGAAGCTGCCGTCACGAAGGCCGCTACGGCATGGAAAGAACTCAACAAGGCGTTTGAGAAGTTGGGTGAATATAATGCCAACGAAAAAGTGCTGAAGAACGTATTCATTGGTTCCATGGTCACCGCCCCCGTTGCAATAGTGGCAGGGATCGCTGGAGCCAGGCTTGCCGCAGCCCAAGCTTCTAAAGGCGTAAGCCGCCCGCTCATTGGAATTGGAATTTTGGCGTTGGGTGTTGCCGCTGTGTCTTATTCTATTAATGAGTTCAGCGTTCGGCCGGCAAAAAAGGAATTCGAACTTCGTTTAGCGACTGAGTTTGGCGAGAGCAAAAAGCTCCTCGAAAATCTCTGCAGCATTTTTGAACTCTCCAAATCAAACGGGGGTCAGTTTGACTCGAGTCTCAATGACTTCGTCACAGAAGCTTGCCAAGAGCTCCCCTCCCTCAAATTCAAATTTGGCATCGCTGACGATGCCAAATAAAAGGAGCTCCGCCATTGAATTTTAAGGCGAATATTCTAATGCCCATTTGGGGTGCTGGGCTATTCGCCTTTAGTCTTTGTATCTCTACGCCTTCTTTGCACGCAAAGCCTACATGTCGGCAAATCCTGAGCACGTTCATTCCCTATCCTCTTGAGACCCCCAGCCCTACTTCTGATCGAGACATGCTCGTTGAGCGCTGGAGGCAAAGCCATCACACTCCCCATCTCTGGACTCAACGGCAAGAACTCGAGCTTCTCTTAAGAATTGTTCCTGATCTTGAGCCTGAGGTGACAGCAGCACTTCGATCAAAAGTCCTTTTGCGATGGCCCTTAGGAGTTTCTTGGAAATCTGCCCACTACAAACGCGTGCCCAGTGAGCTACTGTTTCGCCGACTCATTTGGCTCGCCGAGCGTATTCTTGTCTACTCTCGGTCTCACTCCCAGCGTCATATTGTTGATCTCGTTTCTCCTCGAGCCTTCGGGCGAGCTTACACGGGGCGCAAAAATCGGATGAATGATATTCGAGTCAAACTCTTAAAGTTTTTTGACGAAAACGGACTGTCTTCGGGCCTCACACTCGCGCAAACGCAAGCCGAAAAATCGCGCCCTCCTTTGAGTCCTCGGCGAGGATTTGTTCTTGGAATGGCTCGTACGGGAGCGATTCTAGCGACATTCACTTTTGTGGGCATGGATCTGCACGACAGCCTTTATGCTCAAGAACTGGTTGAAGAAATTTCAAAAGAAACTCGAGCCAGTGAAGATCGAACGCGCGAGCTCAGAGAAATCAATCAAAAGACTTCTGCCGCTCTCGAAAAACTAAAATCAAAATAATTTTTATTCGTGAAGGCTGAGACTACCTTCGCCAAAAGTATCCGTGAGCCAGTTCATGAGTTCTGGATGCGTTTGCACAGAGAACTGAGTGTTCATTGTTACAAATGTTTGTTTGAGCTGAGTTCCCTCAACACTCGAATCCACAGGCACTCTCACCTTCACCTTGATGGGGCCAGGATAACGTGGGGCTCGTTGAGGAAGTTCGTTCAAGAAGTTTGCCAACGCGAGGTCCCGAACCAAAATATGCATTTCATTAAAATTCACATTCGCCAGATCCGTAATGTCTCGGGCCAAGAGTTTGACCCCTTCGCCTTCGACACTCACTTGAGCTTTGATGAGCACCACGCGATCGTTGACCAAAAGCTTTCCCTTTTCCTCAAAGAGATCCGGAAACACAACCACTTCCATTGTGCCTTCAAAATCTTCGAGAGTCGCAAATGCCATCTTGGAGCCTTTTTTTGTGAAGATCTCTTTGACCGAACTAATGAGCCCCGCGACAGAAACCTCATGATCCTTGGAGCGAGGAGGTCTCTCTTTGATTTGAGCGGTCGACTGCGCACGAAATGTTTTGAGCAAGGAGCTATAGGCCTTGAGCGGATGCCCAGTCATATACGTCCCGAGCAAATGCTTTTCGTCGTTCAGACGAATGCGATCAGGCCACTCTTCGACTTCTTTGATTTTGGGTTTGGCCGCAAACAAAGTCGACTGTCCCCCAGCGCGAGACTTTCCCTGACTGGCAGCCGCTCCGATCAACGAGTCCAAGGAGGCAAAAATTGTGGCTCGTGTTGAACCCATATTGTCGAGCGCTCCTGAGCGAATCAAGCACTCAGCCTGACGTTTGTTCATGATCTCCACAGGTGCACGACTAAAAAAATCCTGAAAATCCTTAAAGAGACCTCGACTCGTTCTCTCTTTAACAATCGCCTCCGAAACATTTTCGCCCAAGTTTTTTACACCCCCGAGCCCAAATCGAATATGAGTCTTTGCGTCCTTGGTCTCGAGCGAAAAATCCTTGGTCGAATAATTCACATGCGGGGGAAGCACTTCAATTCCTCGATCCGACGCGGATCGAATAATCGCCCCCATTTTTTCTTGATCCTCGGTTTCAGAACTCAGCAGCGCGGCATAAAAAGCCTCAGGATAATAAGTCTTTAAATATGCCGTCTGCACCGTCACCATCGCATACGCAGCCGCATGCGATTTATTAAATCCGTACTTGGCAAACTCACTCATCAAATCAAAAATCTTTGATGCCAGACTTTCGGGATGACCGTTTTTGATCGCTCCTTCCACAAATTTTTCGCGCTGTTTGGCCATTTCTGATGCAATCTTTTTGCCCATCGCCCGTCTCAAAAGGTCGGCTTCACCAAGACTAAATCCCGCCATCACGTTCGCCGTCTTCATGACTTGCTCTTGATAGACAAAGACCCCGTAGGTTTCTTTGAGAATGGGCTCCAAAACCGGCGAATCATATTCGACCGCGCGCTTTCCTTGTTTGCGCAAAATAAAATCATCCACCATCCCGCCCTCGAGTGGACCGGGACGATAAAGAGCAACGATCGCGATGATATCTTCAAAAAGTGTGGGCTTGAGCCTGCGAATCACATCTCGCATGCCTGAGGATTCAAGTTGAAAAATCCCAATCGTATCCCCAGACGCCACTTCGGCCATGATTTTGGGATCCGAATAGTCAATCTTCAGTAAGTCGATTTGCTTCTGAGTGACCTCGCACGCCTCCTGAATCACGGTGAGGTTTCGCAGCCCCAAAAAGTCAAACTTCAAAAGGCCGAGCTTTTCGATGCCCTTCATTTCAAACTGACTGCAAATCACTCCGTCAGCGCCGAGATAGAGAGGAATGTATCGAGTAAGAACATCGTCAGCGATCACCACTCCAGCAGCATGCACACTGGCGTGACGATTGAGGCCTTCGAGTTGCTCGGCAATCCGAAGCAATTCATCCGCTCGATGATCTCGCTCGCGCACCTGCTCAAACTGAGGCTCTTTCTCAAAAGCCTCTTTGAGAGTGATGTTCAAAACATTCGGCACGAGTTTGGCAATCGCATCCACATCGCCGTAAGGGACTCCTAACGCGCGACCGACATCTCGAATGACAGCCTTTGATTTCATTTTTCCGAACGTAATAATCTGAGACACTTTGAGGCGTTCTTCGATTCGCTGAGGCTTGTCGGGGTTTTCGGCCACATCATATTTTTGGCGAACATAATTGATCACTTGATCCCGGCCCTTAATGCAAAAATCCACATCAAAGTCCGGCATGCTCACGCGCTCTGGATTCAAAAATCTTTCAAAGAGCAAATTGTAGCGGACGGGATCGATGTCGACGATCGAGAGGCAATATGCGGCCAAACTCCCCGCTCCCGAACCCCGTCCTGGTCCCACCGGGATCTGATTTGATTTACTCCATTTGATAAAATCAGAGACGACCAAAAAGTAATCGGTAAACCGCATCTTTTTGATAATCTCAACTTCTTCTGCGAGTCGCTCTCGATAGACTTTTTCGATTCGCGCAAACTCTTCAGGCTTCGTCCATGTTCGCACAAGTTCAAGACGGCTTCTGAGACCCTCTTGAGTTTGCTCATGCAGAAACTTTTCCGGATCCTTCACGTCTGTGAATTTTGGAATATGATATTCGTCCGACTTCCAATCAAACTGAGCGCGATCAAAGATTTCTTGGCTCGACTGAATTGCTTCGGGCAAATCTGCAAAGAGAGCGCGCATTTGATCCGCTGTTTTGAGATCAAAATCACTTGAGGGCATCTGAGGGCGATTTTCATCCAGAAGCGTTGTCCCCTCGCCAATCGAAAGCATGACTTCGTGGGCGCGGGCTTCTTCACGATTGAGATAATAGACGGGTTGAGTGGCGACCAATCTCAGATTCAGCTTTTGAGCGAGAGCCACCGTGGCCTGTGAATCAGGGGCCCCTTCAAACCGAAACACCTGCAAAAAAATATTCTTTGAATCCCACGCTTTGACAAAGGTCTCGGCTTCACTGATCTGCGTATGATCCGGCGAAATCAAAAGAGCGACGTCCTTTTGGAGCTCCAAAAGTCTTTGGGGAGAGAGCTGCTTAAATGAATAAGCCGTCAAAATGAGACAGAGGTTTCGATAGCCTTCGGCACTCAAAGCAATCAGCGTCACTTGACTGGAAACCTTGGCCGCTTGATTCACAGCCTGATTGAGGGAGATTTTGCGGGGCAAAAGATCGACCTGAAGTGTCGTCCCCAAAAGAGGCTTGAGTCCGGCCTTCTTCATTCCAAAGAAAAAATCCACCCAACCAAAGCCGCAATCAAAGTCCGTCAAAGCCCCGCCGAGATACCCCCTCTCTTTGAGGGCCTCGCAGTACTTTTCCACGGGCACCATGGCTTTGAGCAAAGAAAAATCGCTATGAAGTCGTAAAGGAATCATGGCCCAAATTCCACCATTGCGTCCTGCGATACTTCTGACAACTTCTTTTGGCTTGCGGTGTCTTTTGGCTCAAAAACCCACGAAAATGCTAGTATAAGGACGGCATTTCTCGATAATTTTTGTCGGTGAGCGGCCAATCAAATCATCCCTTTCTTCAAGCTTTAAAAGAACGCGTCGTCCTTGCAGACGGAGCAATGGGTACGATGCTCTACTCTAAAGGCATCTATATCAATCGCTGTTACGATTTTTTGAATATTGAATCCCCGAACCTCGTCGAGTCGATCCATCAAGAGTATTTGCAAGCAGGATGCGAACTCCTAGAAACCAATACTTTTGGAGGCAATCGTCATCGCCTCAAAGCGCATGGACTCGATGACCGACTCAAAGAAATTAATAGTCAGGGCGTAAAAATCGCAAAAGAAGCGATTCAAAAATATTCCGAAAAATCCATGAAGACCGCCTGGATTTGCGGAAGTATGGGGCCTTTAGGAGCGACGTCCGAACCCTTTGGACAGATTCCGTCGTCACAAGTGACCAGTATTTTTGAGGAACAAACCGAGGCCCTCGAATCCGCTGGAGCGGATGTCTATGCACTCGAAACATTTACCCATCTCTCCCAACTTTCGGCCGCAGTTCAAGGTGTGAGACGTGTGAGCTCCAAACCCTTGATCGCGATGCTCACAATCAATGACGACGGCGAAACTCTTTTAGGAGAATCCGCCGACTTGGCCATTCAGACCCTGAATGAGCTCAGAGTTGATGTGGTGGGCCTCAATTGCTCTTCGGGCCCCTCCATTATATTAGATACAATTGAGCAGATTCGCTCCAAAACCACCAAAACCTTAGCCGCGTTTCCCAATGCGGGGATTCCCAAACAAGTCGGTGGAAGATTTATTTATATGTCGACTCCCGAATACTTTGGAAGCTTTGCCAAAAAGTTTATCGCACTGGGAGTCCATTTGATCGGCGGCTGCTGCGGAACAACGCCGACTCATATGCGCCGAGCACGAGATGCCATCTTGGCGACCCAGCATTCTGGAAGGCATGCGATTACGATTTCAGAAAATTCGAAAGAACCTCCAAAAGTCGATGTCACTCCAATCGCTCAACGATCTCGTTTAAGCGCAAAACTCGCTCAAGGAAAATTTGGCGTAAGTGTGGAAATCGATCCGCCCAAAGGAACAAATATCGCTAAGGCCGTTGAAGCGGCAAGCTCCTGCCACAAAGCCGGAGTTGACTGTATCAATATTGCCGATGGGCCTCGCGCATCTGCGCGAATGAATCCCACCAGCATGGCAGTGATCTTAGAGAGAGACATCGGAATCGAAACTATTATTCACTACTGCTGCCGCGATCGAAATCTCTTAGGCATCCAGAGTGATTTGCTAGGCGCCAATGCGCTCGGCCTGCGAAATGTTTTGATCGTCACCGGCGACCCTCTCAAATTGGGAGACTATCCCGAAGCCGTGAGCGTGTTTGATATTGATTCCATTGGGCTCACCGGCGTTGTGCGCAAGCTTAATCGAGGAATGGATGTGGCTGGAAACCCTATTGGCAAGCCCACTTCATTCTTTCAGGGCGTAGGCTGCAATCCAGGGGCTCTCAACTTTGAAGAAGAAATGAATCGCCTGCGGCTCAAGATTGAAGCCGGCGCTGAGTACATCATGACACAGCCGGTCTATGATCTGGCGACCTTTGAAAAATTTTTGAAGTCCTTTTCGCTCATCAAAAATCGCCCACCACTCCTGATAGGAATTTGTCCTCTCTATAGTCTGAAGAATGCTGAGTTCCTTCATAACGAAGTCCCTGGCATGCAGATTCCGGATGAAACTCTGGCTCGAATGCGTCAATCCGATACGCCCGAAGGCCAGCGCCAAGAAGGCATCCTCATTGCTCGAGAGGCTTTGCAAGCCTTTCGCAAAGATGTGCAAGGAACCTATATTATGCCGCCCTTTAATCGGGCCGATATTGCGCTCGCCGTTGTAGAAGATTTTATTGAAAAGTAGGGCGCCCACTGTTTGCCGCAGATTTGTCTGCAAAACATAAGTCATTTCAACTCCCCTCAAGGCATAGAATTTGCAATTTAGAGAGATGTGAACTTTTGCGTTGGTAGACTGGTGAGCTTTTTTTCTCTCTGCAGTCTCATGATGACCGTCGGATGTGGGGGCTCACCTACACAACAGGCCACAAGCCAGGCTTCTACGCCAAGCGAAGCCCAGTATCTCAGTCTTGAAGGGGAATCATTTTCTAAGATTGATACCCAATTCGAATACGACGACGAAAACAATTTTATAGGCTCATTCTTGCTCTATCGCCATGTAGTCATCATTCCTCAGCCAGAAGCTACAGGCGTCGACCTCGCAGCAACTTTCATTGATGCTCGGACCTCAGGCACTTGGACTTCCAAATTATGGGCAGCCAGAGAAATTATTCAAAACCCACAGAATCTGGAAACCCTCCGGCAAAGTTTTGGCAACAGCTTAACTGAGTATTTGGATGCACAATCGGATCGCAATCCAAAGATATTTGAGATCAACGAACCCGTCATCTCGCCCGGAGTTCGCGACATTAAGTTTAGATTTGGGGTATCACCTGAAAAAATTGCCACTTTTAAATCAACCTTTGTCAGCCCTGGGACGGTCTATTATGAATAAAAGAGTCGTGATTCCCAATCTTGCCTCTTATATAGACCACACACTTTTGAGGGCTGATGCCACAGAAGAAGAAGTCTTTTCACTCACGCGACAAGCAAAAATGCATAAATTTTATTCGGTTTGCGTCAATGGCCTTTGGGTTAAGTTTGCAAAGCACTTCCTAAGGGAGACTGATGTCAAAGTCTGCGCCGTGGTGGGATTCCCCCTCGGAGCGATGTCGACATCGGTGAAGTCCTTTGAAACTGCCCAGGCCATTTTGCACGGAGCCGACGAGATCGATATGGTCATGCAAATTGGTGCACTCAAATCAGAAAACTACACTTTAGTTTTTGATGATATCAAAAGCGTTGTGCACCACGCAGCAGGTAAGCCCGTAAAGGTGATCTTAGAAACTTGCCTTCTCGAAAGAGACGAAATTGCTAAAGCCTGCGAAATTTCGGTGCAAGCGGGGGCACAGTTCGTCAAGACATCCACTGGCATGTCGACAAGTGGTGCGACCATTGAAGTGGTCAAACTCATGCGAGAAGTCGTCGGTCCCGGCTTTGGAGTCAAAGCGAGCGGCGGCATCCGTACTCGAGATCAGGCCCTCAAAATGATCGAGGCTGGAGCCACTCGACTGGGGACCAGTAATTCGATTGCGATTGTTTTAGGAAGCGTTCAGAACGCAGAACAAAGCGCGACGTACTAAAACTACTTTTTTTCCCAGCGATCCCAATTCACTTTGAGCTTTTTTAGCTTTGCCCCAGGGGCAATTGATTTGAGCATGAGCTTGGTAATTGCATACTGCGATATTCGAGCATCGTCTCTCTCAACCAACACAACTTCCTTGATCGAAGAATAATCGAGCCCTTGCGACACGAAATGAGTCAGTGCCACCTGAAGTGGTGAGAGTGAGGGATTAAAGGCTGTTGTTTCAAGATAAGAGCCTGCAAAAATTCGCCCGTCCTTTACCCGTAGTGCCACTCCAGAGGGAGCGAAAGTATGAGGGGCATAGGATTTTTTGGCCCATTCAAATGCTGCCGCCTCGAGTTCATCGAGCTCTCGAGACGCACGTAAATTCCACGGCTGAGAATTAAGGAGCTGAGATTCCCAACCGAGCTCTCTCGGTCCAAAGGCTTTGGGCAAGAGCTGCGAGAGTGTCATGACCTCTGTTTGAGGAATCAAAATTCTCAAATTCTCCCCTCCCGAAACTTCATTCAAGAATTGGCGGCAGTGCCCACAAGGAGCTGCGGAGAGTGCGATGGATCGAATGCCCTTGGCTCCTTTGAGAAACATTTGAGAAATCACAAACTGTTCTCCATGCACGGTTTGATTGAGCGGAAAGCCCGCAAACTCGAGGTTCACTCCAAGATAGAGATTGCCCGATAGGTCTTCGCCGACAGCCCCCACAAAGTAGGTCGAAACAGGAGGGCGAGCGAGCGTGCGTGCGGCCGTGACGAGCTGATTCATTAGCTGTTCGCGTGACAGACTAAAGAGCTTTTGCAACTGCTCGGCCCGCTCATGAGAGATGACAAACTCATGGCGAACTTCCGGGCTAATCTCTTGGATCAAAGCCCTGCAAATTGCGGAATTTTCACTTGGAGAACCACTTTGAATTACCGCCCATAAACCCAATACCAAACTCAAACCCATACAAACCGTTTGCAAAACTCGCTTTAAAACTCAATCTAAAACTCTCTTGACCCTTCGCTTCGTTGCCGAGAGTCTCGAAGGGATGACGTTTCGGAGGGTGATACTCGTTGTTTGCGATAGTTTGGGAGTTGGAGCTCTCCCCGATGCTCAAAAATTTGGAGATACGGGTTCCAATACACTTTTAAATACAGATCAATTCATGAAGGGTCTTAAGATTCCGAACTTTCAGAAAATGGGACTTCTCAATTTGATTAACCATCCCCAGTCCGCCACTGAGACGCGCAGTTTTTTTGGTCGCATGATCGAAATTTCTCAAGGCAAAGACACCACCACAGGACACTGGGAAATGATGGGACTCCCTCTCGAAGTAGCACTCCACCATTTTCCCGATGGCTTTCCGACAGATCTGATGAAAGCGTGGAGTGCAAAGACCGGCCTCGGATTTTTAGGAAACAAGGCCGCAAGTGGCACCACCATCATCGAAGAACTCGGCGAAGAGCATCTCAAAAATTTGGATCCGATTGTTTATACGTCAGCGGATTCTGTTTTTCAGATCGCAGCCCACGAAGAACTCTTTGGTCTCGAGCGTCTCTACGCTGTTTGCGAAGCGACTCGAAAGTTTTTGGATCAGTCTGCCTATAAAGTGGGTCGTGTGATCGCCCGCCCATTTATCGGAAAACCCGGAAGTTTTAAACGCACAGGAAATCGCCGAGATTTTTCGCTCAAGCCGCCTTCTCGCACGCATCTTTGCGAGCTCAAGGACGCGGGCGTACAAGTTCTCGGTGTCGGCAAAATTCCCTATATTTATGATTTTGAGGGAATCAGCCAATCCATTGAAGCTCACAATGACGCCGAGGCGGTGACGGCCACCATCAAAGCACTTGAGCAGACTTCGGACCGTGCGCTTATTTTTGTGAATCTCAATGATCTCGATATGCTCTATGGACATCGACGAGATACGCAAGGCTACGGCAAACAAATCGAATGGATCGATTCGCAGCTCGGCAATATTTTAAAATGCCTCACGCGAGAGGATTTGATTATTTTGACAGCGGATCACGGAAACGATCCGACATTTCGAGGCACGGACCATACCCGAGAGTATGTGCCACTATTGATCGACTCCCCGGCTTTTGCTCGAGGCTCCGCCACTCAGCATCACCTCGCAGATCGCCAATCATTCAGCGATTTGGGCGCGACCATTGCCCAAAATTTCGGCATTAGAAGTCGACTTCCGGGCAAAAGCTTTTTGAAGGAAATTCTCGCCGCATGACCAATCTTTTGCCGTT
>CAZUTA010000005.1:48674-116302 GCA_964622975.1 uncultured Bacteriovoracaceae bacterium
AAAACCAATTCCCCCCTCTTCACGTTTGCCGTTGATCCTCAAAAAGAGGGAGGGAGGCAAACTGAGCCAGGATGAGATTTTTGGATTCATTCAAAGTCTCACGTCCAAATCTCCCCCACCGGACTACCAAGTCTCAGCTCTGCTTGCTTTTATTGTCGCTCAGGGGATGGATTCCGAAGAAACCTATTTTTTGACCGACGCGATGAAAAACTCCGGCAAGCCATTTCGCTATTCGGGTTTTCCTAAGAGCGCATTTTTTGTCGACAAGCATTCGACCGGAGGAGTCGGAGACAAGATTACGTTGCCGTTAGTTCCGCTCGTACTCGCCTGCTCTGATCGCGTTTATTATCCGACCATTGCGGGTCGCGCTTTGGGCCACACGGGAGGAACGGTTGATAAGCTCGAAAGCATTCCAGGATTTAAGTGTGGCATTGAGACTTCCAAGTTTTATCGGCTCCTCAAAAAAAATCGAGGCTGCTTCTTATCGCAGACCAAAGACATCGCCCCAGCGGATCGTGTACTTTATCATTTGCGTGATGTCACAGGCACGGTTTCGAGTATTCCGCTGATCACGGCGAGCATTTTGTCAAAAAAGCTCTCTGAGTCTCTGCACTATCTGTTGATCGACCTCAAAATTGGATCAGGTGCATTTTTGCCACGTCGAGAGGATTGCGAGGCCCTCTCGCAGCGAATGCTCAAGGTTCTCTCTCGATCAGGAGTGTCGGCAGAAATCTGCATGACCAATATGGATACGCCCCTCGGACGATATTCCGGAAACCTCTGGGAAGTTTTGGAATCGTTTCAGATTCTTAAAGGAGAAGGTCCGCAAGATTCCACTCGGCTCACCCTCAATTTTGCCGAACGCCAGCTCGTCGCCACAGGGATGAGCGCCTCTCAAGCGCAAAGTTTGATTCAATCCAAAATCAAAGATGGCTCGGCACTCAAAATGTTTGAGGCTTTGCTCGAAGCTCAAGGGGCCAAACTCAAATTGCTCGATCGCGCTCTCAAATCTCTCTCTCAACTCAAATCATTTACATTCACGGCTAAGACAGCAGGGTTTGTGCGCATTGATGTCACATCTCTCGGACTGGCACTCGTCGAAGTAGGAGCGGGTCGCAAAACAAAAGCTGACAAGGTGGATAGTTTAGTGGGATTTGAGCACCTCGCGGCCACGGGAGACCGTGTCGAATCAGGCCAGCCCCTTTTGAAAATCTTTTACAGAGATTCTAAGCGCCTCAAGGCTTGTCTCAAAATATTGGAGAGCACGTTTCAGCTTTCAAGCGAAACTCAAAGCAAAAGCCCCCTCATCGCTAAGGAATATAAGCAATGACCCAAAGTCGAATTTCGGAATCGGTACAGTTTTTAAAGAGTCACTTTGGAAATCCTCCCGAAGTGGCAGTCGTGCTCGGCAGTGGCCTCAGCGGCTATCTCTCCGAACTCGAAGATTCAAAGGTGATTCCGTTTTCGCAGATTCCGGGTGGGCATACTTCGAGTGTGCAGGGACATGATGGCCGTCTCGGCGTCGGAGCGATCAAAAAAAAGCGCGTGGCGGTTTTTGCAGGCCGGATTCATGGATATGAGGGACATCGACCCGATGAAGTTGTGCATCTTTTGCGAGCGGTCTTGGCTTGGGGTTGCAAGAACTGGATTTTGACCAATGCGACGGGATCCACAAGCCTTCCTTACAAGCCTGGCAGTTTGGTTCTCATCAAAGATCAACTCAATCTGACATTTCGCAGTCCGCTTGAAGGCAAAGAACTTTTTGGGGGCCCACGATTTCCGGATATGAGCGATCTCTACTCTTTGGCTTGGCGCAAAAGAATCTTAAAGGTCTCCCAGAAGGCGGGGCTCTCTTTGAAGCAAGGCGTGTACACAGGCGTCAGCGGCCCGCAGTATGAAACTCCGGCGGAGGTCAAAATGATTCGAAAGCTCGGAGGAGATATCGTCGGAATGTCGACGGTCTGGGAAGCAATTGCGTTGAGACAGATGGGCGCACAGGTCTCTGGGATTTCGTGCGTGAGCAATTATTGCACTGGAATTTCAAAAAAATCTCTGACGCACCAAGAAGTGCTCGATGTAGCCGCCAAAGCTCAAAAAAAGTTCATTGAGCTTTTGAATCTCAGCATTGAATGCGCCTAAATTCTTGAGCTTAAAAGCTGAGAAGCCTACCATAAGTCGTCATGCTCAAAATCTATAGAGCTCGCTCGATCGTTACATCCAATCCTCAACACGATGTTTTTGAAGACGGTTTTTTAGCCGTTGAGGGCGATACGATTCGAGATGTGGGCCCATGGAAAAGGCGCCCAAAGACGAGCAAGGCTAAAGTCGAAGACTGTTCTTTTGGGATGATTACTCCCGGGCTCTACAATCTCCACACTCACCTTCCGATGGTTTTGTTTCGAGGAATTGCCGAGGACCAAGCTTTGGAGCCGTGGCTTTTTGAGACGATTCTTCCGCTCGAGGGCAAATATCTCACAAAGGATTTTGTTCGAGCAGGCAGCGAGCTGGCTCTGTGCGAGTCCATTCGTAACGGCGTCGTGTTTTTTTCGGATATGTATATGTTCGAAGAAACCATCGCCCAAGTGGCGGATCGGTTTGGAGTCCGCGGCAATTTTTGCGTGGGCCTGAGCGGCCTTGAATCTCCGGATTTTAAGAATTGGAAAGACTGCTTGGAGGCGATGCGAAAGCCTCTCCTCAAGTATCGCGATCACCCACGCGTACGCATGGGTGTTGGTCCCCATGCTGTTTATACGTGTTCGATGGAAGTCCTTAAAGCTGTAGCGTCTTACGCCAAAGAACTCAAAGTGGATGGGATGATTCATTTATCTGAGACAAAGACCGAATTTGAAAATTCCAAAAAAAGTTTTGGACACAGTCCTTTGTCACAGATGCATCAAGCAGGTTTGCTCGAGATTCCGCACTTGATTTTGGCGCACTCAGTTTGGATGGAAGATAAGGATTTTGAAATTTTGAAGTCGCGTAAGAATCTCACCGTCGCCCTCAACACGCAGTGCAATGCTAAACTCGGCAGTGGGATTGCTCCACTCGCTCGATATCGCAATGAGAGTATTCGATACACCCTCGGAACTGATGGTGCAGCGAGCAACAACAATCTCGATATGTTTGAAGAACTCAACTTTGCATCAAAAGTGCATCACTTAGCGACAGGCGATCTCGGAGGACTCCCCGGTGCAGAACTCTTTGACTCTGTCACTCGTCGAGCGGCCGAGGCTTTTGGATTCGAAAAGACACTTGGAAGTTTGGAGCCGGGCAAACAAGCAGACTTTATTGTGGTGGATCTGCAAAAGCCACACCTCACTCCCTTTACGCATGCCTACTCGCATTTGATTTATTCGGTGCGCGGAGCGGATGTGCATTCGACTTATGTCGCGGGCAAAGCCCTCATGAAGAACCGCCGCCTTCTTGTGGCGGACGAATCAAAGATCATCGCACACGCCGAAAAGATCTGGAACAAAATGCGCAGCTCCCTGACTTAGGATTACTTCCGTAGCAGAAGTGATCCTGAAGCCAAAAAAACGTGTCTTGGAGTGCGCAACGAGAGCGTGTGAGTCGGCAGGGAGTTCTTGGTCGCGCAAGAGAATCGGTTGGGGAAAGAAATCCCTGCGACCAAGGAAGCCAAACCTCGCGTCTTAGTTGTGGAGCCTTACCTTTTGGCGTGTCCCTGCCGGCTTGCGCGCGTTCGTTGCGCACTCGGATCCATGCTTTTTCTGTGACGAGAATTGCTTCCGTACCGGAAGTGATCCTGAGGCGTAAGCTCCCCATTTAAGGCCTCACTGTCGCAATCGACGAATCCTTAAACTTCACCAAAAGTGAATAGATTCAGCCCCTTAAGCTGCGGCATGCCTGGCACGACCCCTGCAAAATCAGAGGGAACTAGGTGAATTACATCCTCACCTAGAGGAGGAACCTATGAACTCGAAAAGTACGAGTTTGTTGAAAATCTGGGGTCTGAATATCGTTCTTACGGCAGGAACTTGGGCGACAAGTGGCAGTGAAGTTTTCGCACAAGCGAGTTCGGAGCGTTGGTCAGCAGCAGACATCATCAAAAAATTGAACTCTGAGGACAAAGACTGGCAAACCCGAGTCTTTAAAAATCTTTATCTCAAAGATGGCAAAGTCATCGACAATCGCGGCACGACCGGATCGGATCGAGATGACGTCGAAGTCCTCGAAGCCGAAGTCATGGTTCGCACCGTCAACGGTCGACAGGTCTATGATTTGGGACAAATGACTTATGTTCCTTCGATTCAGCGCGGTCTGATCGAAATCAAATCGATGGCGGATGGAGGAATCCTCTACTTTGATCCCGCCACACGAATGTTCTATTACAAAGCGCCTGGTCAAACCCAAGCGGTTCTCTTTGACGGCAGTTTGCTCAGCAAATATCCCGATCTTCGCGCTCAGCTCGAAGCCATGGGTTTTACATTCCAAACGGGTGCTGGCGGCGTGATTCAAATTCTGGCTCCAAACGGTCTGCCCGGAATTCAATCCGGCACAGTCATCTTGGTTCCCGGAACAGGTAGCGGCTATCCAAACAATCCCGGCACCATTCTCATCCCTGGAACTCCTGGATATCCCCCCACGAACACCCAAACGGGATCGGGACTCCCAGGAACAGCGATTCTGGGACCTGGAACAATCTTTGGACCTGGCGGGACAATCATCTCCACAGGGGGAGCTGGCTCTTACAATCTGATTGGTGGCGGAGGTTCGGCTGTTGTGATCAGTAGTCGCGCCGATATCGTCGATCCCAAGAAAACAGAGAGCTACTATGAATTCGATGCCCTCGGTCAAAAATACATGATCGCGAGCATGGTGATTCCTGAGCAACACTGGTTTGACTGGTTCAATGACGAAGAAGTCCTCGTTCGTAATGCCGGCGACATCGACGGCAACGGAGATACCGACTGGGTTCTCATCAGCCAACAAGAGCACGAATTTTTGATGCGCGCGCTCAATGCTGATGCCGAAGCGAACAAAAAGACTTTGTCCGAAATGAAATATTACAAAGTCGATAAGTTTGATTCGAGTGATTATGAGAATGTTCGCAAATTTGCGATGAAGCACAAAGATGCCGGCCAAGCGGGCACAATCTCCATCTCAAACATGCCCTCAGGCACCTATGGCGGAGTGATTTTGGGAGGCGGAGGAGCGGCAGGGGCTCAAGATACTCTGATCGCTTTCATCAATGATTATCGATCCAAAAATCCCAATGCCTCGATTGCAGATTTGCAAGCAGCCCTCGACGCTCGATTTGGAGCAGGCTTAGTGCAACTCAATCAAGGCGCCGATGGCAATCTGAGCATTACGATTCTAAACGCCGGCGGAGCAAACGGCGCTGCAGGATCGCAAGTGATTGTGCTCAATCCTTCGGGACAGATTGTTTCTGGCGGACAGACTCAAATGATTTATCCGTATCCGTTGAGTCATTCTATGAATCCAGTATCCACTCCAATCTCATCGACTTTTGTACCGGCTACTCCGGCGGTCAAAGCCGAATCGGGCGAATTGTCAGATTCGTTCAAAGCTCAAATGGAAGCTCTCCAATCTAAAAAGTCTGCGACAAGCGGTGGCAGTTCATCATCTCAGAGTTCTGATGGATCTTCATCGAGCAGCAGCTCCACAACGACGACGACGGTGACGACAGGAGGCTCCGCAGGAACTCCGAGCGTCAATGGCGGATCTTCGACTTCAACAGTGACGACGATTTCGACTCTTGGACAACCCACACTCGTGATTGGTCGAGACGGCGTTGCTAGAATCCAAATTCCGATTCACTTGGGCGAAGGCGTCTATCGATACGAAATGTATACGCTGACTCCTGAGGAATTTGCGCGACTCCAAAAGAATTCGGATGGTAGTATTACGATTACGGATTCTGCGCTGATCGATAAGATCAATCAGATTTATGGGGTTAAGCTCAATGTTCTCACAACGGCACCTGGGGCGTCTTCTACAACAACAGTGACAACGGGGGGGAATAATCCGTCGTCACCACGCAGCTTGCACTTCGAAGCACAAAACGATGCGCAACTCGTGAAAGTGGTTGAAGAACTTCAAAAGGTCTACGGAGATCTCAAAATCTATGTCACCGAAATCGGTGGCACGATCGAGAACTCTCAAGGATCGACAGTGGCGACCTATACCAAGAAGATTCCAAAGGTCAGCTACGATGAGTTTGCGAAGAAGAATTTGTTAGACGGCAAGGAGTGAGGACGGTCTAAGAGTTTACCTCGTACTCCACACTCACACACCACACGAGCGTCTGAAGTATAGTCCGATACTTCAGACGCTTTTTTTTGCGTGAAGCGCATACCTTTCTTTGCTCGCTCACGGCCCATTTTTTCGTGAGAGATTTTTACTCTCTCCTGACGAAAATAGTCCAAAACGTGGGGATCTTGATGTCGCAGTTGGGGATTCTGCCTGGCCTCGGCGCAATTCCTTCAAATCGCAAAAACTTAAGATTTTCAGTGCTTTAAGCTGCGGCATGCCTGGCACGACCCTTGCTTTTATAGAGATCAAAGCTCGATGGATCAGGTGGTCTGAAAAGTTGAGCGAGGAGGAAAAATGAACTTTCGTAATGGCAATAGTTCGATCAAGAGTTTAGCGGCAATCGCAGTCTTAGGCGCCTTTTTGGCAGCCTGTAGCGGCGGCGGAGTTGAATCCACAGGAAACAAACTCAATACAGCGCCCAACAATACAAGTATTCCAAAGGCCATCACGCCTTCTGTCCCTCCCCCGATCTCAAGTGGATCGACCAATGTAGGAGCGAGCGGAAACGAAGTGATCGACGATATCGCTGCCGGTCAGACTCAGACTAATCAAAAACTTGATGCCATGTCTCAACAGCTTGATCAAATCGGAGACAGTGTCGGTGATGCCGAATCAAATTCTAACTGGGCTAAATGGCTCGGTATCGGAATCGCTGGATATCTCGCGCTTCAAGGAATTCATAATGGAGTCCAGATGGCCGAAGCTGGCGAAACCACCGGCGACAAAATCGGAAAGTTCTTCAAAGGATTTGCCTTTAATACAGATACCGATCGAGTAAACCACGATAACGAAAAAGTCACCAAGGCCTCCGAAGGCCGCATCCAAGCCAATACTTCTGGATGGGGTGCTGCGAGTGTTGGCGCTGGTCAAGCCGCTGCCGGCAAAGCCGAGGAAGCACGCGCTCAAGCAGCTGCAGCAACTGAAGCTGGTAACAACGCAGGCACACGAGCCGAAGGCGCCGTGGCCCTGGGTACCAAAGTCGTTGCAGGCAAAATTGATGAGATGAAAGGCGAACTCTCTCCCAAGCTGAACGCTCTCATCCTTCAAGCTAACGATACGAACTTGAAAGTCACTGAGATTAAAAATTCGGGAGCGACTTCAGAAGATGTGAGACAGCTCGACACAAAGACTCAAAATCTTGTCACAGAGCTCAACGGTCTCAAGACCGCTTTGGATAACAAGAATTTGAGCGAAGCTCAAATCAATGGGATTCGAAGTGCTTACGAAGTCAAAGCTCAAGAACTCGCTCAACTTAAGCCTCGTGTCGAAGAAGAGATGAAAGTAGCGATTCGAGTGGAGGCTGAACGCGCTGCTGCAGAAAAGTCTCAGGCCGAACTCGCAGCGGCTCGAAAAGATGCCGAGCGGCTTCAGAGAGAACTCGATGCGGCTAAAGCAGAAAAGCAACAGCCCGCGCCGACTCCAAACATTTATATCCTCCCTCAGCCCACGGGCAGTGCACAAGCTCCGGGTCAGGGACAAGTGGAGTCAAACGGTAAGAGCAACTCCGGTGCCATCGGTGGAAACTCTTTGGCTGACTTCTTCGATGATTCTCAAAGTTACGAAGAAGATATTCCTGCGATGATTCGAAAGCCTTAACTTAAAAAGGTTTTCGACATCTCGTCGATAGTGTTTAAAGGCCCTCTCTCAGGAGAGGGCCTTTTTTTTCTACCATGCGCTCTTGATTAACTTGGCCAAGGCCTTGGCTTGCCGCTTGAGTAGTGGCTTATCATAGTTTTGCAAAACAAAATCAGATTTGAACGCCTTTTCAGAAGCCTTCATCTGTCGGCTATCGAGGAGCTTAAACACTTTATTCGACATTCCCCGACGCTGAGCTCGCGCGAGTCGATCGGCCTGAGGGGCAAACACAAAAACCGTCAGTGCAAAGAGCCGCTCAAACTTGGCCTCATACAACAAAGGGACTTCGATGATGATCGGCAACTTTTTGTTCAAGCGGATGAACTTCAAAATCTTTGCCTTCACTAAGGGATGAATCCATTTTTCGAGCTTTTTGATCCCCGCTTGGGAGGATCCAAATCGTTTGAGAATCTCCTCTTTGGTCAGGCCTTGCTCGGAATAGATTTCGGCCACAACATCATCAGCACTCAAAACTCTAAAGCCTTGCTTTCTAAAGACCTTGAGAGTCGTCGACTTGCCTGAAGCTAAACTACCCGTGAGACCAATAAGGGGCTTTTTAAAGGCTCTAGCCCTGCGACTTTTGCTCCTCACAAGGCCTTCGGACATTAGAACTAACATATTGAAATCCTAGCTCTTTTGGGCCCCCCAGGCCAGATCAGGATGGCATGCTGATTGCACTTTAGAGGGCTTAGAAAGCAAAGGGAGATCATCCATATGAAAAGAGCATTGAGCACCATTTTACTCGCTTTAAGTCTCACCGCTTGCGGTGAAAACTTTTCGGGCAATTACGTCGGTACGGCCCTGGTGGATCCCAGCGGATGCGGCGGAAACCGAGATACTTATCAGGTCACCCTGAGAGGGATTTTCTCAGACGGAAGCTTGCGCCTTGAACTCCTCTATATGATCAACGCCTCAGGCCAATCCAATGACATCAACTATACCGAGATGAGCGGAAGCTTTGCGACCGCGAGTCTCCAAGCGAATTCTGCATTTTCTGTAGCCGACCAACAGATCAAAGACGGCATCTTTGTGAGCATGTCTGGCTCCGCCAGCGCCACTCGCGATCGCATTGACAACGTCCAGATGGTCCAGAAAAAGACCAACCAGGATGGCAGTCCCTGCATCATGCAATTGATCGGGCAAGTCCCCTTTCAGAAGCAGTAATTTTTGAGTTACACTCGAGATCGTGAACTCGAGTTATGTCAAAAGCCTCTGGGCCTTTTTGGGGCTCGACCTTTTAGTTTTTGCGATCATTTACTTTGGCATTTTACCCTCTCCTCGCCTTCTCATTGAGGGAGGTGAGATCACTCGTATCGCAGCCAACGGAAAGCCCTTTCAATTTTTGGTCGGCCCCAAAAACAAAAACTACGTCTCACTGCCTCAGATTTCACGCCATCTTCGCGCGGCTGTTGTAGCACTCGAAGACTCTCGATTTTACGAACATCATGGAATCGATCCCGAAGAGATACTCAATGCGCTCGAAAGATTTTCTCGAGGAGGCAAACTTCGCGGCGCAAGCACTTTGACTCAGCAGCTTGCCAAAAATCTCTACCTTACCCACAAGCGCAGTTTTTTTAGAAAATTCAAAGAAGCGCTGATTGCCACTAAGCTTGAGCAATCTCTGCCCAAAAATAAAATCCTCGAAGTCTACCTCAACAGCATCGAGTGGGGTCGCGGGCTTCTTGGCGTTCGGCAAGCCGCGATGACTTATTTCAAAAAGCGACCGAGAGATCTCACCGTCCAAGAGTCTGTTTTTTTGGCAGCGATCATCCCCAATCCCACGCGTTTTGGGCGACTAAACGACAATCAGATTCCAAAAAGATTTGTTCGCAGACAAATGACGAGAGCGCTTCAGACGATGTACGAACAGGGAGTGATTAGTTTGGACCAATACCAGACGGCATTGGCAAGTCCGGTGCAGATTCCATAAAGCTTTTGAGTGCAGCGAGTTCGTCAACGAGCTCCTTTGCACGCTCACGAGCTTCATCGAGCATGAGATAATAATAAATCTCTTTGTCCGAGGCTCCCTTTCGATGAACCGTCAATTCACGAATCTCACGAGCTGAGCGTTTTTCGCGAACCCAGGTTTCAATCAACTCCGACAAAGTGGGATCGGGCTTTGCCAGTTGATTGATTTGATAGCTAAAAAAAGTCTCCAAATCACTGTAGAGATCTCCCACATCTTGCCAGGCCATTGCGTCTCCACGAATCGCTGCTTGCTGCATATAAAGTCCCGTCAAAGTTTCGCGCGCGCTAAAAATCCGTTCGATGTCTTCACCGAGGTCTACTCCACTCATCCAATAACTTCCTGTTCCCTCATTAGAATGATCCGGATACATCCCGCGAGAGACAGCCTCCTGAAGCATGGCTTTGTAGCCATCGAGGACAGACTTTTTTCGCCAAATTTTGGCAGAAATAAATCCCGAATTAAAAAAGTCCTTCCAAGATTTTGGCATGAGTTCCACAAGTAAACCCCCAGCGGCCGAGCCGACCACGGGTCCAATGGATTTGGCCCATTTGTTTCCGGGCAGGGCTTTCGATGCAAGATAAGTTCCGAGCTGGGCTCCCACATAAAGGCCCACGTTCATTGCCAAAAAATCAAATGTCATCACGCGATGATACATGATCGAATCCATGACCTTCTTTTGCAGATTCGTATCCTGAATCGTGTAATAAAGAAGTTTCATCGCCACGAGTTTTTTGATTTCCCAAGAGCAATTAACAAAATCCGTCACCTTACGAGCTTCGGGAATATGTTTGGTGGCAATCTTCCAAAACTGAGAAAACACTTCGTAACCCGATGTCACTGCTAAGGTATAAGTGAAGCCATTGACGATATTGCTAAATGTCTGAAAGGCCTCTTTGCCCACGAGAGGAGCGAGCATGCCCGGAGATTTTCGAGCAGCGGCTGCTTTGAGCTTACTCGCAATCTGAACACCTCCCCACTGGCCCGTGGCGCCCGCCGCCGTTCCCGCAAGACCGGCGTAAAAATCCGTCGAATTCAATAAAAAGAGGAGACTGTCGAGATCTACCTTTCCCGTCTCCTTGAGAGTCATAAATGTCAGCGTGAGTCCCGCCGCAATCACCGCGCCAATAGGATTGGCTTTCACATTGTAGATACCATCGACAAAAATAGGGCCCGGAACACCGACGGGTGCCATTCCCTGAATACCATTCACCGTACGTTTTTGAATCTTATTGTCAGAAGGCTCGAGCAAGGATCCGCTCGATTCAGTTCCGGCGAATGAAACCGTGGTGGGATTGGTAGTAGGATTTAAAGAAGGCGCTTTAGAACCATCCTCGGGGGAGGAGGCCTCCTCAAATCCTGACTGCAAATCCTCCACGGTTTCGATCGCACACACTTTCGCCGGCATGACGCCCAGCGAAAAAATGAAACTAAGAAGGAATCCGCCTTTGATGAGCAGGCTCATCCTCAACCCCTTCGACACACTGCGAAAGGCTCGAGAGCGCTCAAGACGTAACCTGACACACAAAAGACACGAAAGCCGATTAAATGTCAGAATGATTCCCCCCTCCTAACACAATGCAGTTTAGGATTGCGTCAAAGAAGGGGTCAATGATTTTATGCAGTGCATGATGAATTTGATTCGCTCCATCCTTTTTGTTTTGAGTTTTGCTCCTACTCTCACCCTGACCGAAGGCGCTGAACGCCGGACCGATGGCCCTCCAGGATCTGAATACGGCGACTTTAGCTCTTGGGATGGACAATTTCAGTTGGGTGCAAGATTTGGAGCGTCGGTTCTCTCCAATGGAGACAAATCAAGCTTCTTGCTCGGTGCCGATGCCGACTATCGCCCCACAGATCTCTTTGGTTTTAAACTCACCTTTGAACAAGCGATTCAAAAGCCACGATTGACCCTCGTTCACTTTGCTCCACTGGTTCATTCGGAGTTTTCTAACTTAAAACTCAATGGATTTTTTGGACCCGGGATCTCGATTGTTTCAAATGCCGACACCAAACTCAAATTTTCGATGGCGGGTGGAGTCGGTGGAGACTTTATGATGACGGAGCGCTTCAGCTTTGGAATGGTCTGGTCGTATTGCTGGATATTTGATTCTGTCGACACCACGACGATCGCCGCGCGCTTTGGTTATTCATTTTAAGAATTTTTCGATCGCGCCTTTGTGCTCATCATAAGTCTTAGAAAAGTGATGCGAGCCATCACGGCGTGAGACAAAAAACAAATACTCCGTTTGTTGCGGATAAAGTGCTGCATGGATAGCCAGTATCCCCGGGTTTGATATCGGCCCCAAAGGAAGTGCGGGAATCTGGTAAGTATTGAACGGCGTCTTTCTAAACAAATGCTCGCGCGTGACTCGTCCGCCATAGGGAAGAATGTCATAGATGGCCGTGGGATCACTCTGGATCTTCATTCCCTTTTTGAGACGATTGTGAAACGTACTCGAGATCAATGACATTTCTCCGGCGAGACCTGTTTCTTTTTCGATGACAGAGGCCATGATAACAGCTTCGTGAATACTCATTCCCAAAATTTTTGCTCGCTCGAGATAACTTTCGTCGACCTTATCCCAAAATCGATCCACAAACCCTCGGATGATTCGGCGGGCTGACGTCCCTCGCGCCAAAAAATAAGTCTCGGGAAACAAATACCCTTCCACCGAAAACGAAGGAATATTGAGTTCTTCCAAAAACACAGGATCCCAGCAGAGTTCCAAAAACTGAATCCGATCGACCAGAGCCATTTCATCCAAAAGCGCGGCAATCTGAAACATCGTCATGCCTTCTTTAATTGTGACTCGATAGAGTTTCACAGAGGATCCAGTGACCACCTGCAAGATCTCGCGCGCCGTCATAAGAGAGTTAAGTTCATACTCCCCCGCTTTGAGTTCTTTAGAGCGACCCGTCAGTCGGCCGAGATAATAAAAAAAGTCCTGAGAGCGAATCAAACCCTCCGCCTGAAGCCGAGTCGAAACCGACATAAACGACTCCCCTTGCAAAACACTAAATCCCAAAAACCTCCGCGTCTGCGAAGGCGGACTATTAAAGAGTTGAAACACGATCAAAAGAGCGGCCAGCGTCAACCCCAACAAAAGGCCCATCGAAATCCAACTTTTAGACCTGGCCATTCATAAACTCCTCCAAGAATACCGAGGCTGCCAAACTGTCCTTTTTTTCCTTCATGGTCTTCGACGTCAATTTTACGCCTCGCTCGAGCAAAAGTTCCACTGCATCGTGAGTCGAAAAACTCTCATCGACCGAAAACATAGGTAGACCAAATTCTTTGGTGAGCAAATCCATCCAAAACTGAGCGTTGCGAGTACTTTCTGTGATATTTTCATTCAAGCTCACAGGCATTCCAATCAAGAGTGCTTGGGCTTCTTCTTCCTTTATAATCTTGGCGATTGCCTCGAGGTCTAGCTTGAGCTTTTTGCGATGAATTGTATGGAGGGGCCTTGCGAGTTCAGCCTCAGGATTCCAAAATGCTGTCCCAATCCGCTTAGAGCCAATGTCGAGACTTAAGACTCTAAGCTTCCGCGGCGATCCGCCGGAGAAGTCCTTTTTTTTCACCACGGCTTAGGTTAGCGTAAATGCCATGAAAAGAGCGATTTCGATTCTCAGTCTTTTGGTAATTCTGGTGATGACAGCATCCTGCGGGCCCCGAGCTTTTACAAAAGGCCAGTATGACGATCCCAATAAAGTGATTTTGCTCGACGATAAATTCAATGAAAACGATATGCAGCTGATTTCCAATCAACTCGTCAGCTCTCTTCAGGAATACGCTAAGGTCAAAACCGCTTCTGAGCCTCCTGTGGTGATGGTGGGCACTGTACGCAATCGAACCAGTGAACACATTGACGTCAAAGCACTGACCGACAAAATTCGAACAGAACTCATCAAGTCCAAAAAATTTAGATTCGCCGACAAGGCGGCGCGCGATGAGTTGGCAGATGAGTACGAGTATCAATCTGGTGGATTCGTCGACCAGAAGTCAGCGTCCAAAAAGGGGCGGCAAATGGGGGTCAAATATTTGATCACAGGAGATCTCGCCAGCAATGTTCAGGAGGTCGGCAAAGATAAGATTGTGTTCTATATCGTGACACTCAATCTCATTGATGTGGAATCCAACATTATCGAATGGTCCGACAATAAAGAAATTCGCAAGAGATACAAAAAACAATCCGTTGGTTTCTAAGCGTGATGAGGGCTCAAAGCCGCTCATTTTTTGCTCGTCTCTGCCTCGCGGGGCCGGCTTTGGTGCTCGTGGGTTGCGCTGGAGCCTACCAATCCACCGCGATCAAATCCTGGGACCTTCTCCGTACGGGCCAAACTGAGCAGGCTCTAGAGACGTACAGCGAAAAGGTAAAGCGACCAGAGGATACTCTCCTTAAGCTCATGGATGAGGGAATTTTGCTTCGAGCCGCAGGAAAGTTTTCTGAAAGTAATGCCAAATTTTTTGAAGCCGCTCGAATCATCGAAATGAACGGATATGTCGATGCGGCAGAGACCGCTGTCACACTGATTTCAAACGAGGAGCAGAGTCGCTACCAAGGGGAGGATTTTGAAAAGATTTTGGTGCATTTGTACCTGGGCCTTAATTTTTTGGAGCTCAAGGATGAAGAATCCGCTCTCATTGAGACTCGAAAGGTGAACGAGATCATCAGCGTCATGATCCAAAAAGGCAACCGCCCCTATGAGTTCAACGCGTTTGCTCGGTATTTGGGAGCCCTGCTTTTTGAAAATGCTGGAGATGTCAATGATGCACTCGTGGCTCTACGAGCGACAATGAAACTCACAAAATCCATGAACGAAAAAAATGAGAGCCTGCAAATCGACCTTTTGCGTCTCGCCGAAAGAATGGATTTTGAGACAGAGCTTATAGAATGGAGAAAAGATTTTGGTGAAACAATTTCCGAGCGCGCCCACGCCGCCGTAAAACAAAAACAAGGAGCGATCTCTTTGCTTTTTGAAGCAGGGGCCTCACCCATGAAGTATTCTTCAAAAGAGTACCACGCCAAAACGGGTAAAGGCGGAACACTTGTTGAGATCATGATCCCCGTCGCTCATTACAAAACAAGATCGAGCCAGGTCCAACGCGCACGCATGCGCATCGAACCAAAAGACTCCGTCTCAACGAGAATCCTTAATGACATTGAATCCACAGCCATTCAGCACCTCAATGATCGAATGGGTCGGCAGATTGCAAAGGCCTTACTCACAGCAGGAGTCAAAGCGGGAGTGGGAGTGGCAGTCGGTGCTGCCACCAATAACAAAGATCTCGGCACATTGACCGCGCTCACACTCATGCTCCTCAGCGAAGCCGATACAAGAAGTTGGATGCTCTTGCCGCAGACTCTTCAGATGGCCCGAATTTTTTTGAATCCTGGAACCTACGATGTGGAGATCGATTACCTCACATCAAAAGGGGAAGTATTTCGTACGGAAAGGCTCTCTGGCTTCAAAGTTCGCCCTTTTCGAACAACCTTTATCCAGCGTCGTAGTTTTGATTAGGCGTTAGCGATAGCAGGCTTTTTTTGAAACAGCTGCTTTGAAATTCTCTCAAGCAATCGATACTTTCCACGGCCATCGATGAGCTTCTGAGCTCCAACTCCTCGATGCTCGAGCTCTTGCTCGCGCTCCATCCAATGGCGAATCCGATCCAAAATGAGTTCCGGCGTGACCCCTTCGGCTTGACCCAGATGCTCAGAGAGTCCCAAATCCTGCCAAGCCATCGCTACAGAATTGTGTTGAGGCACAAGGGTCACCGTCATCATTGGCACTCCCAAAAAGGCGAGCTCATACGTTGTTGTTCCGCCTCCACAGAGCGTCAAATCCGCTCGCGAAATCAGCTGAGGAAAAAAACTCGGATCCTCATACAAATGAATCCGAGGATGATTTCCAATGAGCCTCTTTGCACGTTCGGCGTGCGGCCACTGCGCCCCGACAATGACGTGGGTTTCAAATTTCTCGGTAGCCAATCTTGCGGCTTCTATCGCTTTGAGCGAATGCCCCCAACGATCGCCGCCCCCCATTGTCACGACAAACTGAAACGTCTCGGCCACTCGCTCCGTCGGATGCTGCCGAATCGTGGCCAACTCATCTCTGACCATCACAAACTTCGTGCCCAAAAGGAGCTGTGCCTCAGAATTGGTCTGAAAAGTCGCCTTTTCTGCTCCAATATTGTGATTCACAAAAAAGTCACAGTGATACTGTCGACGGTGTCCGTCATCAAAGACGACGAGCATGACGCGTGGATCTTGCTTAAGCTCCCGAAAGCACTCATAGGTCCAATCGTTATGATCCAAGACGACGACGATGTTTTTTCGACTCATCAAATCAAACATCGAGTGAATCTGAGCCAAATCCTGTTCCAGAGTGGAATCATCAGGTAGCTTCTGGACTGTGGCATGGATCTCTTGGAGCTTCTTATCAAGTGCTCGTGGGAGAGATCGAGTTAAAAAATAGATCTTAAATCGACCGCTTTGCTGGGCGACTTCGGCCAACGCATAACAACGACGAAAGTGTCCCCAGCCTATATCCGTTGACGCATCACATCTAAAGATCATGGGAACTGTCTGCACGACTTTAGTTTAATCGTTCCTCCCCTCTGACTCCTAATATCAAATCAGAAAAATTTGCGAAGAAGTCTCGAACTCTAAATTAATTTTAGATTCATGACAGCAATGCGAAAAATTCTCGCGTCATTTTGTTTTACCGCAGACAGACACCCCCTAAGCCTTGGTACACTAAAGCATGATGGATTGGAGTTCCAAAAAGATACTAGTCACAGGGGGAACAGGTTCATTCGGACGAGCCTTTGTCCGTTACGCCCTCGAACACTTAAAACCCGGAGTCATCCGAATATTTTCTCGCGATGAACTCAAGCAAGCCGAAATGCAAAAGGAGTTTGGAGATCATCCGAGCCTTCGATTTTTTGTCGGTGACGTGAGAGACAATGCTCGCGTCGAAAGAGCTCTTCGTGGTGTGAATATTGTGATTCATGCCGCCGCAATGAAGCGGGTCGAAGCTTGTGAATACAATCCCTTCGAGGCGATTCAGACCAATATTCATGGGGCGCAAAACATCGTCAATCAAGCCATCGACTGCGGTGTTGAAAAAGTCATCGCCCTCTCCACCGACAAGGCCGTAAACCCCGTCAATCTCTACGGCGCGACCAAGCTTTGTATGGAAAAAATGGTCATTCAGGGCAACTCCTATGTCGGCCCCAAACGAACCCGTCTCGCCTGCGTACGATACGGAAACGTTGTTGGATCCAGAGGATCTGTGGTTCCCATCTTCCGCGAGCAAATGAAGAAGAACGAATTCACCATCACTGATGAGAGAATGACCCGCTTCTGGATCACTCTCGATCAGGCAGTCAAATTCGTTTCCACGTCGGCCGATATGATGATGGGCGGGGAGATTTTTGTTCCCAAGATCCCCTCCATGAAGATTACGGATCTTGCGACAGCGATGAAGCCCGATGCAAAACTCAAGTTTTTGGGGATTCGACCGGGCGAAAAACTTCACGAGGTTATGCTCACTGAAGACGAGAGCCGTCACACGCTTGAGCTCGAGGATCGCTATGTTGTTGAACCCGAATTTCCCTGGTGGACTCAAGAAACACATGTGGGAAAGAGACTCCCTGATGGATATCGATACGCATCAAACACCAACGATGTCTGGCTCAAACCCGAAGAACTACGCAAAATGATCTCCAATATTCCGTGAGCACTATGATGAACTGGGAACTCTTCGACAAAAATATCGCTGCTCTCAAGTCCAAGCAGGACCTCCTGTATAAGGATCTCGAAAACGATATTTTGGAGTTTCGAGCTAACCCTGAAGGGACCTCTGAGGACAAGATCCTTCGACTCATCGACGGCCCTCGCCAGACCAAAAATCTTTTGTATATTCGATCTCATCCACCGCTCTCTCGCCCCTATTATGAAACCGATGGTGAGAGCGAAGCAAAGGACGTTCTCGAAAAAGCCGGCGTCAAATTCCCCCAGCTAGTTTTGCATTACGGAATCGGCCTGGGTTACAACTTCGCAGCTTTCCAAAAAATAAAGACTCGCTCCACATTTGGGCAGTTTATCTGCGAGAAGGATACTCAGATCTTTTTGAGAGCGCTTCACGTTCATGATTTTTCTGAGGCCTTTGAGGATCGTCAGTTCTTTTGGTGCATCGGAAAGTCTGTCGGCTTTGCCACCGGTGCTTTAGTAAACTTCTTTGAAGAAAACACCACGGTGAGCCGAAATCTTAAAGTCCTCGTCACACCCGGCGCCCTTCAAACCGAAACTGATTTTTATAGCGAAATGCTCAAAGCCATCATGCCGTCGCGAGACCAAGCGACCGTATGGAACGGAAACTCGGTGAGTGATTCGTTTACGGGGCTTTGGAACACACTTCATAATCTTGAATTCCTCGCGACCAATCCCGGCATTCTCGGGCTCAAAGGGCGCTTCAAAGGAAAGACTTGTATCTCCGTGGCCGCCGGCCCCTCACTCAACGAAGCCTGGGAAACTCTCAAGCGTGTTCAAGGCAAAATTCCGCTGATTGTTTGCGATACGCTCGTCAAACCCATGAATGATCGAGGAGTGGTTCCTGACTTTGTCACAGCCCTTGAAAGAGATCCCATTGTCGCGGAGATGTTCAAAGGACAATCGATTCCTGAACGCTCAATGCTGGTGGGCCCAAGCCTTCTCATTCCTGAAGCTTTCAATGAATTCAAGGGGCGTAAGATCGCCTATGCGGCATCAGCACCTTACACCACCAATCTAGGTCTTGAATTTCTTGGGCCCTTCTCTCCTGGGTCTTCGGCGGGAAATCTCAACATCGCCTTAGCGACTCTCATGGGATTCTCCAACATCATCATGATTGGTCACAATCTGGCTTTTGCACATGGCTCTAATGAGTCTCACGTTAAAGGCACTATCGATCGAGATCGAGAGCGTAAAAGATCACGCGAAGAGATCGAAAAAATTGCCACCGGTGGCAAAGTCATGACTCAAGATGGCTTGAGCGAGGTCTACACCATTTTTGAATACGATCTGTTTAAGAAGCAAATTGAGCGCGCTGTTGCTAACAATTCGGACAAGAGATTCATCAATACGGCCGCCAAAGGAAATCGCATTCTTGGTGCGGAATATCTTCCTCTCGAAGAAGCCCTCAAACAGTGCCACACAGAAGATTTTGATATCTATCCTGCAGTGTTAGAGGCTCTCAAAGTCACCGATCCCGCGATGGATCCCAAACCTTGGAGACAGTCATTGATTCGCTTTCGTCTCGAAGAGACAGTCGATGAACTCAGAAAACTCTGGGACGAATCAATCGCAATGCAGGCCTCTCTCGAAAAATGGAAAGACGAAATCACTGCCGCGGAGCTCGCAGGAACTCCCTGGTCAATCGACGAGCTCAATTCCAAACTCGATCAAGTCCTCAAACTCAAGGTCAAAGTGGTCAATGACAAGATGACGTTGAGCCAGTCTTTGATTGGTGTCGTCGGACCTGCCCACCATGTATTTGAGCGAAACATCAATGAGCTGCCGTATATCCATCAAACAGATTACGAGCTCAAAAAGGACTTTCTCCTCCGCCACCACATTTACTTTAAAATTTGGAACAAGTGGCTTGAGCCCATCTATGACGAACATCGACTTGCCTACGAGAGAGTTGTCGCCAAATTTCCATTGGACTCTGAAGCATCAGTTCAGGAGAGCTTTAATAAGCTCAGCGAACTCGTCGGAAAGATATTTGAACTCAGTAAGACGTTTTCTACCTACTCCGCCAATGCGCCAGCTTCTGAGACGGCCGACACAAAATCTCTCTCAATAAGCTGAGGAATTTTAATCTTCGTTCCGGGCTTGATATTGGACAAATTCAGTTTGGGATTGTGCTCTTCAAGCAACCAGGGCGGAACATCAAACTTCTGATAACAAAGCGACCAGAGATTTTCTCCGCGCTTGACGACATAGTCTTTGGTTGAAGAGACTTCATAGCGAGCAAAGAAGTCTTCTCGAATTTGCTGATGATAGTCTTCTCGTGCCTGAACAAAATCAGCGACAGCGGACTTATCAAATTTAAGAAGCAGCTTTTGTCCCTGCTGAATCTGGCCCTGCGAATCCATACCGTTCCAAAGACGGATATCTTCGGCGGAGACTTTGAGCCAATCCGAAACTTGATTGATCGTTTCATTGATCTCCACTTCGATCCACCCTCGTCCCTCTGCCAAATCCTTTACTCCAAAGCGAGAAACAGGCTGCGCCTTTTGGGAAAGTGCTTTGGCGGCCAAGGCTTTTTCAGAAACATTCTTGAGATCTGCGCCCATCTGAGTCTTAGGAAGCACGCGATCAGGTCGTCCAATACTTCGATCCACCGAAGCCACCAAGATCTGACGTTTGGAATTCATTGGAACTCGAATCACCGTCCCCGTCGGAACCGGCCGCTGAGACTGCATAATGGGAGGTCTCAATCCTGGATTCAATTTTTTGAATATATCGATCGTAAAATCAAATCGTTTACCGATATCAGAGACAAATGTCGGGCGATCCAAAGTAAGGGCTTCAAACTCAAGAGGCTTATGAAGCGGAAGTTCACCAAAGTATCGCTGATAATTGGACGCGACTTCAACCGCGGCCAAAAACTGACAGTAAAAGTTACGAGAAGCAAAACCAAAGCTCGGGCTTTCATAATTAAAAGCAATCTCTGCAATATCTGTAGTCCCCAAGGACTTTACCGCCTTCATGACACCACCAGGGCCGTGATTGTAAGCTGTCAGAGCGAGAGACCATTCGCCTAGATATTGATAATCACGCTTTAAGTGTCGAGCCGCTGCACGAGTCGCAATCCAAGGATCCAATCTCTCATCAATCGCATATTCTACTTTGAGGCCAAACATTCGAGCCGTGGCTGGCATCAGCTGCCAAAGTCCCGCGGCAGCAAACTTTGAAATCGCAAACTCCTGGAACGAGGATTCCACGTGAGGCAAATACTTAATAAAGTCTGGCGCGCCCTCATCTTTCAGAATCTTCTCGATATGTTTGAGATAATAGCTAGATCGAATCACCCCTTCTTTGAATCGATCGGCCTGACCTCGCTGAAACCGAATATTCTCCGTCGCTCTCAAAAGTCTCGCTCGAGAGACTTGCGCCGGAAACTTGGAGAGGACATGGCGCTCAAATGAAGAAAGATTCTGCCCTTGTTTACGCAAAATGCTAAAAATGGAATCTCTAATCTCGTCTCGAACAATATCCACCGCTCCCATTTCATTTCTTTTGGGCAACTGAACCGCATCATAAATGATGCTCAAATCTTCTGAGTCGTGAATGATTCCTTGAGCAGTGGTGTAACGAGTATAAATTGCCTTCCAAAATTCCACTTTGAGTTCAATCGCTTTGGGAAATGGCAGATTCTTACTCTGCGCCGTCACGTAGGTCCCATATTGCGCAAACGTCTGGTCAATTGAGACTCCGCCAGCGATCACTCCAATCACAGAGGCCGCAACGAAAACGGCAAATCTAATTTTAAGCGTTTTAAAAATGTCCATTCCTCCGAAGGTCATGAATCCCCAATAAACTTCTATTTTATACCCTGCAGCACCACTTGCAAAAAGGGACTGAACAAATAGCAGCTGCAAAGGCCAAGCCAAAGGACCAACATCAAAATATTGATATATTTCAATAGTTTAGAATACTTAAAGCCGGGCACGAAGGGAGCAAAGACCCGAAATCGCTCAATTTTTGTCGGTCTGAGTCCGTAAGAACTGCATAGATTGGACGCTAGTTCTGAGCGGCATCGATCTTGAGGACCTCTTCAATTCGATCCGAAAACGCAAAGATTCCTCCCGAAAACTTCGTCGCCGAACTCGAATGGGCCGAAAGTTTGGGGCCTAAAATTTTGGAATGACCGCGCTGAGATAAATTTTGAAGTCGATCGCCGTAAGCTTTGGGAGGTCTCAATTCTCCCGTCAGTCCAATCTCGCCCACAAAGACAGACTGAGGAGGGACTTCCTTCTCGCTGTAAGCGGACACTAGAGCCGCAGCGACCGCGAGATCAGCTCCGGGATCCTGAACTTTAATTCCACCGACAACATTGAGGTAAACATCAAATCGAGAGAAGGGAACTTTGAGTCGCTTTTCTAAGACCGCCAAAATAAGAAGCAATCGATTTAAATCAAAGCCACTCGTGGATCGTCTGGGAGAAGGAAAATAAGAGTTCACCACTAAGGCTTGGATTTCTACACAAACAATCCGCGAACCCAGCAAAACTCCTGATACTGCACAACCGTAGACCTGCTTTTGATGCTTTTGCACCCAAAAGGAATCCGCATCCTTGGCTTCATGAAGCCCCGAATCCGAAATCTCAAGTAAGACAACTTCGCCGGTCGCTCCGTAGCGATTTTTTTGGGTCTGCAAAACACGAAGGCGGGCATCTTCAGCCAACGAAAACATCAAAACCACATCCACCATATGTTCGAGTGTTTTGGGCCCTGCAATTTCCCCATCTTTATTGACGTGTCCGACCACAAAAAGACTGGTCCCCATTTCCTTAGCCCGGCTCACGAGCAAATCCGTAACATCACGAATCGCCGCCATCCCCCCCTTCACTCGATCTTCTTCGGCAGAAATCATCTGTATCGAATCGATCACCATGACTTCGGGGCGCAAGACTTCCATCTGAATCAAAATTTCCGAAATCCTGTTTTCGGAGAGAAGATACATTTGATCTCCGAGATCCTTTTTAAATTTCTTGAATCGAGATCCCACCTGCGAGAGAGATTCTTCGGCCGAAACATAAAGGCATCGGCTCTTGAGCCCCGCCATCATCTGAAAAAGCAAAGTGGATTTACCTATCCCCGGCTCTCCCGCGACGAGACTCACTGTAGCTTGAGGGAGTCCCCCACCCAAAACTCGATCCAAAAAGTCGAGTCCCGTCGAGCAACGAGGTCCTTCTTCTGTGATCTGAAGATCTGAAATCTTTACAGCTCGAAGGGAAGCGCCAGCGGCAACTCCTCGAGAACTTGCAGATTTTTTCTCTGCCACTGAGTTAAAAGCCCCACACTCCAAACATTTGCCCATCCATTTTGCAAACGTGGCCGAACACGCGGAGCATTCATATTCTGTTTTGGGAGCCTTCATATGTCTCGCTAGAAGACTGGGGAGAGCCTAGGCGAGTCAATGGAATTCCTGATGGCCGCTCTCTCACTTATCGGTTGGGGACTGCGGCCTTCTGGGGAGTCGCGGGGCTCAAGCTGATTTTGCCCATAAGCGAAGTCACGAGCACCTGCTGCTCTAGGCCCCCCTCAACAAACGCGATATGAGTCGGATCGGCCGGAATTTGATTCCATGTGGGATCAATCGCAATCCAATCCTTGCCGTCAAAAACCTCGACCCACGCATGGTAGTAAAATCCAGAATCCGTCGTGAACCTCTCGCCGTAGACGAGCCCCACCACAATCCGTGTGGGCACGCCGGCCGCACGAGAGAGCGCGGTATAGAGAGCGGCGTGCTCGTTGCAATCCCCTCTCAACGTCTGCAAAACTTCGAGTGCGTTCGGTACAGAGACGGTGGGAGTTTTTTGCACATTTTTATAAACAAAATCGTGAATCAAAACCGCGCGCTTCCACAAATTAGGTTCTGTGCCCACGATCTCTCGCGCTTTTTTTTGAATCAATGGATCAAAAATCGGAAGCGAGGCATCGCCTCGAAGATAAGGCTCCAGATCGCGGCGCCCCGTTAAAGTCTGATGAGGTGAGCCTCCTTCAGACCCTTTCTCCGCTCGAATCGTCAGCACATTGTCTTTAAGAACCTGGCGATGCCGATTGAGTTGAAACAAACTGAGATCGATCCCCGAAATCTTTACAGCAAATTCTTTTAAAGCCCTCGGATCCTTGATCGTCGGAAACGAAACCTTAGCGACCTCGACTAAATCTCGCGAGGAGCCCACCACATTTAATTTGTCATACTGAACCTTTGAAACGGGAGTCGCTTCGATCGGAAATCCCGCCAAGTCTGACTTTTCTTTGAGCAGAGCGCCTGAGCTATTGATCTCACTTTTCAGACTTTGCGAAAGATACATCACATCCAAGCTCCACGAATTAGATCCCCCGGCTGTCAATTTTAACTTGAGGGGAATCGTCGTCAGAGCCGAGGGCTCCAGGAGATGGCCATCCCAAAGCACTGTTGCTTTTGGAAGTCCCTTCATGAGCGCAAAGGGACGAATCGTCGGACTCAAGAGCAGTGGCTCCTGAATGGGAACATCTTTTGTTTGGGTACTTGTACCCTGAAAAACTCGCAGACGAACCGCATTATCAAGTCGCTCTCCCTTTACTTTGAGAGAGGCTTCGGAAGTTTTCATGGAAAAATCAAAACTCTGAATCCTCAAACTTGCATCAGTCACGACTTTAAGGTCGGTCGAAATATCCTGAGGTTTTTTAAACAAGGTGAGCTTCATGCTGGAGACTTCGCCAAACTCAATATTTTGTCCCTGCATCTTCCAAGTGCTTGCGCTTTTGCCAACGATGAGTCCGCCCGAAACCAATTGATGATAGGACGCAGCTGGATAGGTCTTTAGGTAAGAAGGCCCTTCAGCGGCACTGAGTTCTAACAGACTTAAGGAGAACGCAAATACGCTCACCCACACCTTAGAAGATCTCATAGGCTTGTCGACTTCCCAGACTTCAACTCAGCCAGACGCTTTTTCATTGTCTTAATGAGTTCCGGAAAGCCAGCTTCAAGCCCGCCCTTTTTTCGAATGATTCGATTGAAACTACTGCGGTACGTCGCTTCCAAAGAGGTGGCGTCAAGCTTGATGTCTGTCACTTTCCACTGGTTTCCATTCTGGATCATATTGAATTCAACAATGACATCGACATCTGGCTTTTTGATTCGACCATAGACCAAAGTTCCAGCGCCTTCAGACTTTTCTTCAGAAGTGAGTGTAAGAACGTAGTTTCCGCCAATGTATTTGCGGGCCTGCTCCATATAATTTTCTTCAACCAGATCTCTAAACAACCCTACATATTGATCTCTTTGATTGATGCCACTCTTACTCTTTCCGAGGGTTTCCCAGTGGGTCACCAACGCTCTCTGACCCAATCGATTGAGATCCAACATATTCGAGACTAAAGCTCGCAATCGACTCTCTCGTTCTTTCTTTGCCTTTCCTTTGGTCTGATCCATTCCCTCGACGATTCTTTCGAGGTCTTTGATGGAGTGAACAATAAAATCCGATGCCGATCCCGCGACAATATCAAATGTCGACTCCAATCTTTTGGAACCTGCTACAGGCTTCACGGTTGTCGAAATACTTGGGGTATTGATTCCCCCGGTTGTTGTTGAAATTCCCACTACCAACGAAAAAAGACCACTGATCAACATGGCTTGAGGTTATCAGTCAGTTTTGGATTTGGTCATGGAGAATTATTTGGAGTCGAGCACTCGATAGGTCTGAATAAATCGATCAAAAGCTGATTTATTGGACGCCACGGCCACTGCCAAAAGTCCAAGAATAAGGGGATAAGGCGTTGGCCTCTCGTTGATTTCAAGCCAGGGGTACAACAGGCACTCCCAATAACCCGAGAGCAGCGATCCGATTCCAATGAGTACAATCCTTTCTGGTCGCTGCATCTCACCCCCCTTACAGGCGATTCCCAAAGATTCAGATTTTGCTTTGATATAAGGCGTGGTCGTTGAACCCAATAAGGCGATCCATACCAGAAGCACAACCCACGAGTTCCAAAACAAGACCGCCAACCCCGCCAAAACGAAAAAATCCATATACCGATCCAAAACAGAATCCAAAAAGGCTCCTGAATGAGAACTCAAGTTTTTGAGACGAGCGATTCGACCATCCAAAAAGTCACAACATCCGCCGAGGATCATGAACCATCCTCCCCAAACCAAAGCGTTTTGAGAAAGAAACACGGCCGACAAACAGGTCAATGCCAGACCGCAAAACGAAATCATATTGGGGGTAATGGAGGTCTTAAGCAGTCGGCGCTCGAGAGGTTGCATCAGCTCAAGAACCCAAAACTCCTTCACAGCAGAGGAGACATAGCGGGTTCCTTTGAGCTTTTCGGCCGTGATGGACTGCGTGGATTCCACCTCAAGTCCCTACGCTATATCAGGCTTCTATTTTACCAGCGATATAACTTTCGACATTCAAATGCGCCTGCGAATCAGAAAACTGAATCGGAGGATGCTTCATCGTGTACGAAGAAATCGATGTCAAAGGACCCGAAATTTTTCGATCAAGAGCCAGCTTGCAGCAACGAATCGCATCGATCGCAACTCCTGCAGAATTAGGCGAATCCTCTACAGACAATCTCATTTCCAAATGCAGTGGGACCCCGGCAAATCCGGTTCCTTCCATTCGCATAAAGCAAACCTTGTTGTCATTCAGGAAGGGAACATAATCCGAAGGCCCGATATGGATATTTTCTTCATCAAGCGGGGTCGTCAATTGACTCTGAACAGCTTCGGTCTTTGAGATCTTCTTGGACTTGAGACGATGCTGATTGAGCATATTCAAAAAGTCAGTGTTTCCACCCGTATTGAGTTGATACGTGCAGTTCAACTTAACGCCTCGATCATCAAACAACTTTGTGAGGACTCGATGAGTGATTGTTGCACCAACTTGGCTCTTGATATCATCCCCCACACAAGGAAGGCCTTTATCCTTAAACTTTTGAGCCCATTCGGGATTGGAAGCCACAAAAACAGGAATACAGTTCACAAACGCAACGCCTGCATCCAAGCACGCTTGCGCATAAAATTTGACGGCCTTTTCGCTTCCGACAGGCAAATAACAAACCAAGACATCCGCTTTAGTGTCCTTGAGAGTCTTTACGACATCGACTGGCTTTTCATTCGCCACACGAAACGCTCGAGCCTCAGGATAATCAGCCATATGTTCGCTGATACCATCCAAGACTTCGCCCATCATCACAGTCACACCCGTCGGAGAGACTTCACTCACGATTTGCTGAGTACAATTGGGTTTGGAATAAATCGCCTTTTCAACGGGAAGACCTACTTTACGTTTATCCACGTCAAAAGCAGCGACCACTTCGATAGACTCAGGAATATAACCTCCTAAATCATAGTGCATTAAACCGACATGCTCTTCCTTGGTTTGGGCATTAGCCCGTTTGTAATATTCAATTCCCTGAATCAGAGAACTGGCACAATTACCTAAGCCTGCGATGGCTAAGCGGATCTTTTTCATAGATCCGACTTTGTAACAACCTTAGCTAAAAAAACAACCTTTTAGGTGACTTTTACATCTTGGTGCAAGTGGCCCAAATGGCTCGAAAATGGCATTTACTGCAATCGAGGAACGAGCTCCGTCCCAACGACATCCGAAAGCTCAGAGAGAGACATATTGAGGCCGTAAATACTGCGAACAAGGTCCGCTCGGGCCTTAAAATAGGCTGCAAAAGACTCCAGGACCTCTTTGGTTTCGGCCGTGCCTAAGTTAAAGGCGAGTCCCGCGGACGTCAGCCAAGACCGAGCGGCGCGGAGTCCATCCTCGTTAATCTGAATGGCATTGGCGGCAGCTGAGGCCTCTTCATAAACCCTCTCGGTATCCAACCGCACTTTGGTCATGAGTTGAGCCCTTTGACCTTTAAGTCGGTCGATTTCGGCCTGCATTTCTTCCATTTGATTGAGGGTCCGGTGAGCTCCCAAATCGATCTTCAACCCCAAAACAGCTCCAAAATCCAATTTGTTAAACTCATCCACAAGAAAGGGGTTTTTGATGTCCTCTCGTCCCGGGGCCACCGCATAATTGATCTTCCCTGCCGCAAAAATCGTTGGAAACAAATTGGCTCTCACGGCGAGTCGCTCGCTCTCCTTTATATTGATCAGAGTTGCTACTTGCTGGAGATCCGGTCGAGCTCGGAGGGCCGCACTAATGACATTGGTCTTTTGAATATCCTGAACCTTTTCGGCAGCTAACCGATCTTCATCCACGACCCAATCGCCAGAGAGGCCCAAAAGATCAGATAAAGCGGAGCGCGAAAGCTTCATCCCTCTTTCGGCATCGAGCATTCGATTGCGCACATCCGCCATAAAAACTTTGATCTTTAATCGGTCGACTTCGGAAACATTTTCCGCGTCCTTCATCAGGAGCTTCTCAACTTTTTCATTGGCGTCATTGAGCTTGCCCTCAACATCTTTGAGTGTGGCCATCGATTCTTGAGAAAGCAAAAGTGTGTAGTAAGCCTTCTTGATGAGCATTCGAAACTCACCTCTGCGTTTGCGCTGCTCCCACTCTGCTAATGTAAATCCTTGTTTAGCAGCATCTTGATAGTGGCTAATTTTGCCAAACGTATACAGGGGCTGAATCATATCAATCTCGGTCCGAAAAAATCCGCCCATATGATTGAATGAAAAATCATTCTCAAAATCATACGAAGTATACCCATTCAGATTAGATTGATTGGGCCATTCCACATTGGGGACAACTCCGCCATATGCTTTGGCCTCAAAAGTCGAGAGCCATCGACGCATTTCAACAGATCTTTGCTTTGCTTTTGCCAATCGCATGATGGCGTCGGCTTCGGAAGTCAGAAGAGGACTATCTGTGATTTTTTCGAGGAGTTCTGGCAGGGAGTACTTGGTCAGCGGGCTTGCTGCAGGCACTTCGGACGGACTGACTACCTCAGGTTCTTCAACAGCATAAAGCGGAGTCACCACGATAAAGCAAAAAACAGACCAACGCAGTGCGTATCGGAAATTTGACACCCCGCTCAAACGACCAGGACGTATAAACAAACCTACGCATTCCCGCATCCAAAACGTCACGATACCAACAGCGTATCGTGTTTGACCTCAAATTTTCAACTCCATAAAATCAAACTAAATCATTCGCTGGCTCTTTGGTGAGGGCTTTGAGGTACAATAGAAAACTGGCGTCAAGGGTTGGTATTTTCATGTGATGGGGAGCGCATGAGAAAATTGGATTCACTCAAAAGTTTATCTACGACGGAGCTGCCGAAAGCAGATTCCGTTCATTTGGATCCAACATCCGGTCTTTACACCATTGCTCACCACATGCCCGTTCTGAGTCAGATGCTTGCCGCGCAGCGCGCACTGGGTTTGATTTTTATTGACGCGTCAGAACTCGGAAAAATCGAATACGACTACGGCAAAGAAATCTACAGTCACATTCTTAAGGATGTCGTCAAAGCAATCAAAGAGCTCCAAGGATCGCTCGTTCGTGCAGAAGATCTCCTGACTGTCCGAGCGCAACACGACGAAGTGTTTATGCTCTTTTTATCCGGCCAACGCCCCGAATACGGATCGTTTCTGAAGCTGGATAACTTACAACATATTATTGAGCGCTTTGTTCATGCCCTCAATGCGAAGGTCTTTCAGATTTGTTATCCATACACAAAAAAGATTCTGAAAGTAGACATCGGCTACTCCTATGCCGTCTACAATCCTCTCCTCGCCTGCGAGCGAACGATCTATCGGCTCATGGATCAGTCTCAAACGGTGGCCAATTTTAACGGCGATCGATTCATGATTCAGATCAATGAAGGACTCAAAGAGATCATCATGTCTGAGTCGATTGAGACTCATTTTCAGCCGATTGTGAACCTCTCTGACGGAAGTATTTTTGCCTACGAGGCTTTGACTCGAGGGCCTAAGGGAAGTCCAATGGAAAGCCCGCTCATGCTTTTTACGATCGCCGAGAAAGCCAATCTGACTTTTGAACTCGATCGCCTCTGTCGCAAAAAGGCGATACAAAACGCGAAGGGACTCGATAAGTCTCAAAAAGTTTTTGTAAACACATTCCCGACCACGATGCACGATCCCGAATTCAAAGGGGATGTGCTGCAGGATCTTTTAAACCAGTCGGGATTGACGGGTCCCAATATTGTTTTTGAAATCACCGAAAGATTTGCCATCGAAAACTACGCCCTCTTTCAGCGAGAGCAGGCGTATTACTCATCCCTCGGTTTTGGTTTGGCTGTGGATGATATCGGTACCGGCTACGGCAGTCTCGAAGCTATTGCCAATCTCAAGCCTGAGTATGTCAAAGTGGATATTTCCATCGTGCGCGACATTCATCAAAGCAACGTCAAGCAAGAGCTCATGAAAGCCGTCATTGATATCGGAAGAAAGGTTCGCGCAAAAATCTTGGCGGAAGGAATCGAAACTCAAGAAGAGCTCAATGTCGTTCGTGCATTGGGTTGTGATTTTGGCCAAGGCTATCGTCTCGCGCGACCGAGTCCTTCGCTTTTGCCTCCTCTCACCAAATTCGACCTTGATCCTAAGTCTTAAGTCATTACGCTTAAGTGATCATGATCGAAACTCACGTTCGTCGCCTCAGCGAACATATTCGAACACCTCAATCCGAAGGCTATCGCGCCTCTCAAAAATATTTGCGCGATCAAATCACGACTCTCGGTTGCACCTCGCTCGAACAGCGTTTTGAAACCTGGGGCTTTGGGACCTGCATGAATATTTATTGTGAAATCGGAGATCCCAATCATCCGCGAATTCTCTTAGGTGCACACTACGAATCAAGAGAAGAGTCTGGGTTCGCGGCCGACGATAATGCTTCGGCGTGCGCTGTACTTTTGGCGCTCATTCCTCATCTCCAGGCCATTAAGAATTTGTCCTTCACGGTGATCTTTTTTGACATGGAAGAGCATCATGGCTGGGGTTCTCTGAGAGGATCTCGCGCATTTGCGCGTTGGTACAATCGCCCCCTCTCTCGCGTGATTATCCTCGACACGGTGGGAGGCACACTTGTTCCCGGTTTTGAAAACACTTTTTTGCAGTTTGGATCGGCCTTTCCTCGACTTTCAACATCCGACGCGGAGTTTTTGCATCTTCCAATGAAAGTTTTAGAACCTTTAGGCAGCATGGGAGCTCGCAGCGACTATGATGAGTTCCGAAAAAAGGGAGTGCCCTTCGCATTTATCTCCGCAGGAACACCCTGGTACTATCATACTCCCCACGACACCATCGATAAGGTCTCGTTTCACAAACTCGACAAGCTCAGAGAAACTCTTGTCGCCTTGCTCAAGGGAGAACCGCAACTTCGTCAAGGGACGGATGGGCAAAGCGACGATCTCATCCGATTTGTCCAAAAATTGAGTGACGTGCCAGAGCTCCGCACCCCAAGAATTTGTAAGTACCGAGATGCAAAAAAGGATCTCTCTCGCCTTCAGATCGTCCTCCTTTACAAAGACGTCCTCGGAATCATTCGCAAGCGAGGGGCTCAAATTTTTGATAAAAAAATCGCTTAAGCGGGAATCGCGCCAATCTCCGCGAGGCGCCCTTGAGACTGTTCGGACTTAATCCAACGTCTTAGTTTTTTGGGGAGGCGACTAAAGCCCGCAAACTTTCCAAAGTCTCCAGAACGCACTGCCGACGAGACACTCCAAAACAATACCTTTTGATCGCGGAGATTTTTGCGCTCAATCCAACGATGCATGGCGTACATGGAGCGGCCCGAAATTTCAAAATCCATATCAAATTGCTCGAGCTCTAAAAAGCGTACAAGCCACCGCTGAATATCGAGACTCAAGGGCTTATGCGCCTGAAACGTCGTATCCACAAAAAAATCCTTTTCTGAAAACTGATACGGGGGAACATGGTTGCCTAAATGCTTTTTGAGCTCGCCCATGACTTGATTGGCCCAATCGGCGAGGCGTGGCTTCAGTCCTTCAGACTCGCAATAAGTCGCCATACCTTGAATCTTTATATTTTCCATTCCGAGGAGACGCTTGCCGATTTCAAATCCCGCCAACGTCGCCCCCGTCGTCACGGGAACCACAATATAGTTGGGCTCTGGGATCACTCCACTTCGAATCTGAGACTCAAGCTCAGCAAATGCATTGAGTCCGCCCCAAACGGCTTCGACCGCCGAGCCTCCTTCAGGAATCAACGCCCGCGAAAAAAATCGACTCAAAAACCGATTCCAAGCCATCGACCAGCGAAAGCCTTTTTCGGTTTCGCGTAGACGAACTTTTGCACCTAAATTCATCATCGCCATGATGGCTTCGACCTGTTTGGCGGTCATCGTGGACTTCCGCAAAATGATTTCGACAGAATGCCCGAGTTCATGACCCGCTTTGGCCACCGAAAGACAATGAAAGTCACCGGCGTTTCCAGAAGTCACCCATGTTTTGGCTTTTTGGAGAGCATCAGACGCCAACAAAAACTCCAGCTTTTTGGCATGATGCTCGGGGATAATATGAAGGTCATTTCCTTCGTTCTTGATAAAAATATAATTGGTCCCAAAGAGATGCTGGGCCCTTTTGAGCAAAACGGGATCTGATGGAATCTCGGCCCCTCTCAAACTCTGCCAGGGCACTCTTTCGGCCAAAGCTGGAATTCGATGAAAAAGTGCCGGAAAATAATCAATATTCACTTCAGGGGACGTATTGAGATGATACTCGCCTTCAATTTCTTCATTCTCTGCAGGCGCAGGCGCCTCGGCGACAACAGAGTAATCTCGCTGAGAATTCCGAGGATTGTGGCGTCGTCGAGATGACCCACGATGACGACGATTATGATTGTGATGAGGAGGTCGACGCATTCGATCGAAAGCCTAGCAGCCGATTGCCAGAGCGTCCACTGACTGCTAGCCGGAAAGAAGTGAAGTCTTTTAAGCACAGTTCTAAAGAAGGATTTGAAGCCGTTAGCTTTCCTGTAGGAATGCTCCAGTGCAATTGCACGATCGTCTGGGACCCCCAAAGTCGAGAGGCCATCGTAGCCGATCCCGGGGGGGATTTTGATAAAATCGCCGCCCACCTCAAATCTCACGAGCTTAAGCTCAAGGCCATCGTCCACACTCACGCCCATTTTGACCACATCGGAGCCTCCGAAGAATTGCACCTCCAAACAAAGGCCCCCCTTCTGCTCCACGAAGGCGATCGAATGCTCTGGGAGAACGTTGAAATGCAGGGAAAAGCTTTTGGATTCCCGCTCAAATCCATCATGGATTTTACAGGCTCCCTCGAAGACGAAATGACATTAAGTTTAGGAACTCAGTCTCTCAAAACCCTTCACACGCCGGGGCACACCCCAGGTTCTTGCTCCTTTGTCCTCGGTGATTTGCTGATCGCAGGGGATACACTGTTTCAGGGTTCCATTGGACGAACGGATTTGTGGGGAGGCGATTTTGAAAAAATTCGTCATTCAATACGGGATCGCCTCTATCGATTGGATGGTGATACCACCGTCATTACAGGCCATGGTCCGACCACCACGATTGGAGTCGAGCGACGGCAAAACGCCTACGTAAAAGCGTAAATAGGACACTTTCACTTTTGGGGAATAGACTCCCCAATCTATCGGTCTTCAAAGGAGTCTTCTTCTATGAAAAGACTCAAGTATTTCAATTTTCTTATGGTCCGAGGCTTGCAAGCTCGTGTAACGAGCGTGACTTGAAATGATGTATTGCCCGGGCCGTTGGTCGAAATTGCTGATTTATCCCATTCATGCATTTGTGTGGGCATCGACATTTTTGTTCGCCCAGACGCCAACGACATTTGATTGCGGCAAGATCCTTGCAAAGTTTGATTTATCTCCACTCGATAGCCTTTCATCCCGTGAGCGGGACTTTGTTCATCAAGCCCTCCTTCCTTTGGTAGGGCCCCTCTTGCTTGTTCATGAGACAGGGAGCCCCCGCCAATTCCAAAAGACTGCGTTAGGTTTCAGAATTAAATTTGAAAACGATCCTGATATTTTGATTGAATGGAATTCTTCGCAAACAAATCCCCATATTGAAGTCAGCGATACTGAGCACAAGCTCACATTGCCCAGGGGTGAATTGGCCTCTGATATCAATTTGCGCGCAGTTCTCCAAAATCTGCTGATCGGCCATTCGTTGAATCCTTACTTTGCTCCTCGCCCTGTACGCGAGCAGCGCAAAGTCTGGGATCAACCGCCCTTAGTGTTTAGGCCCGTTCAAAAAGAAGCGATCGACTTGGTGATCGACATGGACAAATCAAAAGCCAAAAAACTTTTGATCGTCGGTCCCACAGCCGTCGGCAAATCGTCGATCCTGCTCGAGCCACTTTTAGAAGCCCTCAAAGACAAAAGCTCAGGACTCCACATGGTCGTGGGCGATCAAGAATCGATCATGAGGCAGTCCATTGATTATTTGGATATGATGAAGGCGGACCAAGACTTTGAAGTCATTCAATGGGGCGCAGGTGTCACGGCAGGAAGTCTTAAGGATTTGGCTCAAAGAGTAAAATCTCAGAACAAACCCATTGTCCTCGTGACGAGCATTCAAAGCTTTAGAGCGAGATTTGAAGAAGCAAACCCCACCGAAGTCGCTCAGTTGCGAGACGTCATGAAGTCTATTCGATGGGATGAGAGTCACCATGCAGGAGCTCCGCTAGCACAAAAAATTATTGATGCCTTTGTGAACGCACCGAACTCTCAGGTTTTACTGCGCGGTGTAACGTCCACACCTATTCACCGAGGAACACAAGTGCCTCGGATTTTTGACAACAAAGCTTTTTATCTTTATCTCGATAACGCTCAACAATTTAAGCGTCATCCACGTTCGGGCGAAAGACCGATCAAAGATATTCTCAGACAGTTTGAGATCGCGACATCCTTAGGTGATATTTCTCCGGTCAATCAGTTCTTCTTCTTAGATCCAAATGACTATACAACTGAACGTCATCCATTTTGGATTCCTGTTGCCGAAGAAGGCGTCCAGCGCTTTATCATCAATCCTCAAATCTACCCAAAATATTTAAAGGATTTGCGCCCCATTCTGCTGGAGCACAAAAGCTCCTTTTATACAGCAAATACTGTGACTGAGGCTGATGCAATGGCGCAGGCGTTGTCGATCGCAGTTCCCGAAATCAAAGTGGCGGCTTATCATTCTGAAAGCCCCAACCGACAGCAGATCTGGAATGACTATGTAAACGGCAAAATCAATTGTTTGGTGAGCGTGCATATGCTCGATGAAGCTGTGGATCACCACGCGATTTCACTTTGGATCAACGGGAGTCGAGGACTGAATCCACGAATGCTGATTCAGCGGGCTGGGCGTACGGCGCGTCACTCCGCGCGTAGTTCGTTGGGAGTGCCACAACCCAAGTATGAATCCGCGATCGTCAGCATTGCCGAAGTCTCAACGGAGGATCTCAAAGATGCGCTCGAACTCATCGGCTCTGCCGCTGGAGGCTTTCACTCCGGCATGAAATCTCAAAGTCCCCGTCAAAGCAAAAGACCTCATGATACCTTGACCATCAATCGCCAAGCTTTGAAAAGGATTAGCCAACTGGATCCAATGAGAGGGCTAGAACGCCTGACGGCAAATCTCAAGCAGGGATACTTACAATCCCAAGAGCAAATTCGACTGATGAAGTTCAAAGGTGAGCGACTACGCCTTCGAGAGAATGTCCTTACAGCTTTAAGGAAAATTCATACTGGAAATCCGTCGTACGTGGGCCCACTCTCTGCATCTCTCAGAGATCTACTGAGATTCAATCACCAAAAAGAACTAGAAGAGTATCCCTTCCTCGAAGATATCGTCGAAGAATTTGTCTCCAAGGGTATCAATGAGCTTTCTACGACCAACTCACCTTATTTCTCGCAAAGAATTTCAGATATGGAATCGGACCTCGCGGCTACCATTCGATCCGCCCTACAAAATAATCCTGAGGATGTGGATGTCTATCGCATCGAGCGCGAGGCTCCCATGACTGAAACTGCCAAGGTTCTAGCCATACAGGAAGAACTCGATGACACTGCTGCGACGGTTAAACCTCTCTTTAAAAAGTTAAGCTATAAAGGGCGTGACGCACTCGCGGAATGGATGGGCATTGGGATGGATTCGGATGGAAGATTTAGTTACTTACCCAAGCATCTTAAAATCAATAGAGATGAAGCAGCAGGGTCACGGACGGTGATTTTTCGCTTTAGGAATTCTCTGAAGGAGGCGCAAAATAAGGGAGAAGTTCTTGCAAACAGAATCGCTCGTTTTCCAGAAGCAGAACTCAAAAATCTCCCGGCTGATTCTCAACTCCGTAATCAGCTCTGGGAAACCTATCGAAGAACACGCGCTCAAACCGCTTGGTGGCATTTGGGAGGAAATCACAATCTGTTTTGGAGTACCGATCCTAAGTTGGGTGACTTGTTTTCATTCATGGTGGACCATGCTTATTATGTGACGAGCCCTCTAGATTCTCTCAAAATCTCACGCAAAGTAGCCTTTCAGATGATCCATGAACTTGAATCTCTTACCCAAAATATCCTGCACCGGACTGACCAGCTGAGTGATGATATCGACGTTCTCAATAAATTAGTTTCCTCCAAAACCTTCGCATACCCATTTTTCCATTTGCGGCGCTTAGAGGACATGGGGGGCGCACTTCTTCCGAGCGAGGCACTCGTCGCTCGATCTCTGCTCAAGTCTCGGCCTGTAAAAAACTTTGAGGGATCGCCGCGCTTAGCTCTGTTTTTGATCCAGAAGCATGAACACTCCGATTGGACGACAAAGCTTGCAGCCTATGAACGCGTCTGCCAAATCATTGCAAACGAAAACTTTATGACGATTGACCAAGTGAAAAAGAATCTCTGGTCACTGAGTGAAAAGATTTACTGAAATCTGTCCAAGACATCAAAGATAGGGCAAGCCGTGAAGCTGCCGTACGATCGCCGCGCATTTTGGAAATGTGGAGCCCCTAAACCATTCTCCCATAGGCAAGTATCGCTTGACGGGACCTGTCACTGCCAGATTTGTCCCTGAGGCTTTTCGGGGATGGATGAGATCCACAAATCGGTGAGCCCTCATTGTGTTTGCCAAATTCTCAAATCTCAAACGAGCGTCCGCGACCCAGGGATCATTGGGCGCAAGAGGATGATTGGGGACTCTTTCCATTCCTAAAACCTTGAGCACAAGCGGAATAGCTTCTGCAGAGGTAAAATGATCCATTCCATTAAAGATACCCGTCAGACTCACCACAGGCATTTTGTCCTTGAGGAGAACCGCGAGTTTTCGCGCAAAGACAAAGGCTCCCGGCTTTGCAGTCAGCGGCATGGAGACATTTGTCGCCGGTCGCTGTCCCTCGGGACAAAGCAGAATTCCGATGCGCTTTCCTTTGGATGAGGCCACTTTTTGAGCGAGCAGATCGAGAGGCTTTTCATCTTCGATATAGACTGTTTCGGCATCCGGGCGCTTGGCTTTTGGAACTAATCCCCAAGCTTTTCGTGTGGTCAGAACAAAGGTCTTATCGACTTTGAGTTGCTTAAAGAATTCATGAGCGAGAGCCACCTCTAAAAGAGCTTGATCATGATTTAAGTTTAAAATGAAGACCGCATCACTCGTCAGGTCAGCACGAAGCGGCTCTAAGCCTTCGATTCGAAATGATGGCAACTTTGTCTCTCGTAGAATCCGCATCGGCAAAGAGGCCGACTTCAGGTCAGCAAACAAAGTGGATTTGGAATTTCCGAAGAGTCGTCCCAACAAATCTCCAACCATCCACCAGCGATGAGACTTGTTTGGAAAAATTGTCTGTATTGCCGCTGTGGGTGATTCAGAGATGAACCTTGTGACATCCGAAAATTTTTCATTGAGGACATGAAGTTCGTGAAGAATCTGCAACAACCGATCTCCTCCGGTCCCTGCTTGCAGCTTTTGGACGAATCGAAACAATATTGCATGGGACTCTTGAAGAAAAAAGTTCAGGCGACTCTCTCGCAGATAGAGCTCATCAGACATACTGCGAACAGGACGTGTATTAAGATACACCGCATCGTAGGCTTCTCTCAAGGCTTGAGCGCCATGATAAACCTTCCATCGATAATCACGAAAGATCTTAAAAGCATCCGCCTTTTGATCCGCCGTGAACTTAAATGACTCAATAATCTGAGGCACGACAACAGAATCAAGTTGATAGTCCACCGCGAGTACAACCTCATTGAGCTTTCTCAAGAAAGCCGGCTCGGAAGAAGTTTCTGAATCCGCGTCCTTACGCATCGGCCTTACCTCATTTTGGGCTTTCTCATAATCATCGGCGAGTGCGACTTTGAGATTAAAATACTCTGGAGCACCAAACTGAGTCTTTTGAACCTCTTTGTTCACCGCCCAGCGAGCTCTCCCCCACAGAGATTCGGCGCTTTGACGGCGTTTTTGTATGAACTCCTTTGTATCTTTGACCGAAAGTGCGCTCGAATTGTGGCCGGATCGAGGGACCAATATTCCTGTCAACTCTCTCCAATATCGATCGTAGTTCAAATAAGGCTGCTGATATTCTGGCCGAAGAATTTGTTCCATGCGGTATGACTTTTCAAGTGCAGCCATTTGGTCCTTGAGGGCTTCGCGATAGATATAAACAACCAATTCCGTCGCTTGAGACTCTGCTTTGAGCATTTGGTGAAGCGAGACGAGACCTTCAAAATAATTTGACAGATCCTGGAGCGAGGACGGTGAAAAACTTTCTACAATAGCTCCCCTTCGGGCCATTTCTTTAGCCTCAGCCACGCGTCTACCGAGCAGAGCAATCTCATTGAGAAGAGCTTGCCGTTGAAACTCATTTGTATCCACAGCACTGGCATCCCCCAAAAGCTTGCCTTGTCGCAAATCTTCGAGGTGACGTTCGGAACGCGCTTCGAGTTCATCGAGAGGAATTCCAAACTCAAATCTCTCCGCCCACTCGACATACCAAGGCTGGAGCATGAACTCCGCCATGGCCGTGGAGTACGCCATAAAACCTTCAAATCCTACTTCGCGATATCTGGCCAAAATCGGCTCCACAAACGGAATCAGAAATTTCAAAATCCAGGATTCGAGCGCAATGCCTGTCCAAGGATAAAATGAGGCGGCTCCCAGCGGAACTCCCGCGCGGCGCGCTTCTCGTACAGTCTGTGGATCAATATGTTTCCAAAGATCTTTTCCATAAGAAGCAGAACGACCAAAAACAAAATCTCCAATTGTTTTGACGTATTGATCTCTCGAAACAGGGCCCATCGAAAGCAATCCTTGGTTGAGTCGTACAAAATCCTCGCGAGTCACTCCATGACGAAATTCATCACGCCAATTCCAAAATCTTTTCATATAGACACTCATCGAGTGCACGGTCGCGACTTGCTCTTTGAGGAGCATGATTCGGATGAGTTTTTGGAGAGATTCTTCTCGTGTCTGCAGATCCTTCATTCGGGGTCCTGGGATTCCGACATAATGATGAACCGCATCGTGCGCCAAAAAATAAAGATTCCCCACGCGCGATTCTCGGGTCACACCAATCTGCGGCCCAATCATCCCGTCCGGACGCGAGATGAGCGGAAGATAGAGTTCAAAAATGCTATGATTGTTGGCGTTGGTACCAATACCGATCGGGATTCCATGATTCTGCAAAAAATTCATGAGTCGGCCCATTTCTTCCCAACGGGAAGGATCAAGGCCCTTCATTTCAGGAAAGTAATCCGACTCAAATTCTTCAAAGAATCGACTCGGTTCAAAAACCTTAAAATCTTCAGGAGGATAATGATCTTTCCACTCCGACTGAGAAAGGACGGCTTGCGACCATAGCCAAAAAAATAGACAACAAAAGAAACTCCCCATCCACCCCGTCACAGATTCAATATCGATCAAGCAAATGACGCATCGCAAGAAGTATTTAATATGGGAAAAAAGGCTCTTTCTAGGCCTTATGCGAGAGTCTCTCTGAAATCTTAAGTAAGGGCCTGTACTTTGAGGGCTTATCCAAAATCTTCTGCATCCCATGAATCACGGCCAATTGAGGATCCTTGGGAACAGTGACTTTGATGCCTAGGTTTCTTTCGAGACGGGACTTCCATCCCTTGAGGTGCGCTCCTCCGCCCACCATCAGGATCCCACGACTTTCAACGGTCTTTTGAAAATCAGGAGGAAGATGGCGAATATGATCTCGAATTTGATTTTCGATGGCGAGAGCCAGGGGCTCTAAAAATTCTCGCAGTCGCGCGGTATTTAGATGGAGTCGACCCGGAATTCGTGTGCGGCGATCGAGTCCGCGAATCTCAAAATCTTTATCTTCGGATTCGGCAAAGACAGATCCAAATTCCATCTTGGCCGCTTCGGCTGTGTTGAGTCCCACATCAAAATATTCTTGGCGCAGCAATCGCTCCAAAATAGCTTGGTCCATCGCATTGCCCGCATTTTTTGTCGAATTACAGTGAATCATATGTCCGTGCGCCATGGTCGAAACCTCAACGGTTCCTCCGCCAATGTCGACGAGTGTTACACCTTCCTTGGCATAGATATCTGCTCCGGCGCCTAAGGCTGCAGCAAAAGGCTCGCGAATCAGTCTCACAGAAGTTCTAAAATTCTTCACACGTTGAACATAGGATTTGGTTTCGGTCGCTGTAGCTCCCCATGGCACACAGACTAAAATCATATATTTGAGTGCGAGGGGATTTTTGCGCGCCTTATGCACCAAGTATTCTAAGTACAAACCCGCAGCATCAAAATCACTGATCACTCCGTCTCGAAGTGGTCGAATCACTTCGTAATGAGTGGTCCCCTTACCCATCATGATCTTGGCATCATCTCCGTAGGCGACAGGTCGACGACTTTTGACATCCACTGCGATGGAAGAAGGAATTCGCCAGATTTCTTGAGAGGATTCGCGAGCCACAATGGAATAGGTAGTTCCTAGATCAATCGCAATACGCTCTTCAATCAATCCCATCAGTACCCCTTCGTGTTTAGAGTATACCGGCGTCACCGCTGAGGGACAAAGAACTTAAGGGCCCAATGCAAAAGATAGCTCAGGCCAAAGAGCAAAAAGAACGTGAGAGCCAATTGAGGTCCCGAGACCGTTAAATCATCCGCTCTCGACGACCACCCCATTGATCCCAGACTCGCCAAGAGGGCAAAAAGAATCGTGAATCCAAAAAACTGAGGCAGCGATCGTGCCCAAGGCAGTATCGCACCAGCGGGGATGACTAAAAAAGTCCCCACAAGCACAATTCCCACGGCCTGCATGATGCCCACGACAGAAATCCCCACAAAAGAAATCAATAGATAATCCATCCACTTTGTCCGCACTCCTCGGATCTGAGCAAACGTGGGGTCAATCACGGAAGCCCAAAGCTGTTTCCAAAAAATCAGGACCACGAGGAGAACCAAACTCCCCCAAAATCGGAGAGCTTTGACGGCTCCTTCAGAAATTCTCGACAAATCACCTACCAAAATATGTTCGAGATCGACTCGACCATGAGATGTACCGCCTTCGCTCAAGTACAATCCCAGTGCAAAAAGTCCAAAAGCGGAAACCGTCAACGCCAAATCCGTTGGAATCTTCCAGAGTCTTTCAAAAAAACTCATCAAAATTCCCCCGATGACCGCGGCCAACAGAGCGCCAAGCGCCAGAGCCCAGACTTCGGAACCGACCAAAAAATAAGCGGCGGCGATCCCCGCTAACGTCGAATGGCTTAAGGCATCTCCATAATAGCTCAGCCGCCTAAAGATCAAAAAGCAACCTAGAGGCGCGGCAAAAAGACTCAGCCAGAGTAAGGCTTCAAGGCTCAAGGTCATTTGAGGTGCATCCATTCATGTCCTTCGGGGTGGTCCCATCTCAAAAATCGATTGGCAATATCTTTGACCGAACCATCCGCCAAAATTCTTTGATTCAAAAGAATTACCCGACCAAAAAAATGATTCATGGCATGCCAGTCATGAGAGATCACAAAAAAAGTTTTTTTCTTTTTGAGTGCGAGGTCTTGCATGAGGTGCCCCAAAAATTCTTCGCCTTGCATATCCAAATGATTGAAAGGTTCATCGAGAAGATAGAGGTCTGCTCCCTGAACCAAACATCTTGCGAGACAAACACGCTTCCACTCTCCCCCCGAAAGCTCTCTCACCAAACGATCTCGAATATCTTTGAGTCCCAGTCGGTCAATCGCTTCTTGCTGAGTGAGAGCTGGCTCGGATTCGGATTTAAACCAAGTCGCCATCGAAACATAATCTTCGACAGACACGGGAAGACTACGAGGAACGATGGGATTTTGCGCCAAGAGAGCAATCGAGGCTTTATCGCGACGACGCAAAATTCCGGCAGTGGGCTTTCGCAATCCTGCAATCACTTCAAACAAAGTCGACTTTCCGCCACCATTGGGACCCGACAATCCCACAACACTTTGCGCTGGAACGCTGAGACTAATGTCTTTGAGAATCCAGTCACGGCCGCGACGAAGACTTAAGTTTTCGATACTTAGAGCGGGCATAAAGCAACTCGCTTTACGCGAGTCGCTCCTGACAAACAATGGCCCAATTTCGAAAGCACCGCATCAAAATTCCATAATCAATTCAAACACTTAATGCAATATCTGGTACAATTTTGAGTATGGAGAAGGGCACAGTCATCGGTCTTCCCTTAGGCTTTGGAGCGGTACTTACGGGGGCTTTCCTCGAAGGACTGCACGCTTCAAATCTTTACGGACCTACGGCGTTTCTGATCGTGATCGGTGGCGCGACGGGAGCCTGTCTCGTGGAGTTTACGTGGGAGCATTTTCAGAAGGCGCTGAAACTCCTCAAGCTCGCCTTTGCAGGAGGTCATCACGACTACAAAGGCTTGATTGGCCAGATCACCAAACTCGCAGGCACAGCCAGAAAAGACGGACTACTGGCCCTCGAAAAAGAGCGAGAGAGTATTTCTGATCCCCTCCTCAAAGACGCGCTTAAATTTGCGATCGACGGACTAGAGCCCAATGTGGTGCAGGGAATTTTAGAGTCGCGTCTTAACTTTAGAACTCACGAAGGAAACATCGCTGCTAAATTCTGGGGGCAAGTCGGCGCGTACTGCCCCACTGTCGGAATCGTCGGCGCGGTGCTTGGATTGATTCACGTCATGAACTCTCTTTCCAATCCCGACGCGATCGGTCCCGGTATTGCTGTCGCGTTTATTGCAACTGTTTATGGCGTCTCGTTTTCAAATCTCTTGTTTATGCCTTTGGGAAACAAACTCAAAGTCATGGTGGCTCATGATGAGCTGTACTACGAGATGATCAAAGTCGGCGTCCGAAATATTCAACAAGGCACTTCGCCTGCGATTATCGAATCTCAGCTCTATGCCATCATTGATGAGCAGCCCCCCGAAGGAACATAACCATGGGCAAACAGAAGCACGAAGAGCATGAGAACCACGAACGGTGGATCATTCCTTACGCCGACATGGTGACATTGTTGTTTGCCTTCTTTGTGGTGCTCTTTGCGATGAGCCAAACAGATAAAAAGAAAATGGAAGCCGTTGCCTCATCAGTGGCTCAAGCGTTTATCGGAGGTGACAAGGGAGGCGCAAGCCAACGACGAATGGTCAATATGGATGATCAAGCGTCCACTCCTCCCAATTCCTCACCACGATTCATGGTTCGGCGAGTGACTACAAACGAAGAGATCATTGACGAGCTCAGACAAGCGCTCGATCAAGAGGGATTTGACCTCATCATGCAAGACAAGCTCTCGCCGATGGATGTCAAAATTGATTCTCGCGGAGTCGCGATCAGTATTTCTGCAGGATTTCTTTTTGATGAAGGATCTACGGAAGTTCGCCCCGAACTCCTTCCGGTTCTGAGTGTGATTGGCGATGTGATCAGAAGCTCCAACCGCTATGCCCTCATCGAAGGCCACACCGACGATCGTCCCATACTGGGAAATGTGTTTTACTCGAATTGGGAAGTCTCTGCACTTCGAGCCACAAGCATGGCTCGAACACTCATCCAGCACTTTGGACTCGACCCCAAGAAAATTACAGCCTCAGGACTCGCACAATACCGGCCCGTCGCATCTAACGACACAGACTTTGGCCGATCTCAAAATCGCCGAGTCGAAATCATTCTTCTGAACGCCACGACTGCCGCGGATCTCATGGAAGATCCGTCGATTCCTCGATAGTCCGCTTACTTTTTGGTGCTCACGGTCGCAGGCTTTGTCGCCGGTGCTGTGACTTTGCTCGTCGTCGCTGTCAAATTGACAGTGAGTTCAAACTCATCCGCAATGATTCGATCCCCGACGAGGTTTTCAAAGAAAGCTTTGGATCCAAACTTCACATTGTACTTCGTGCGATTGATCTTAAATGAAGATTGTAAAGTTGCTCCATCAGCCGTCGTCACGATCGTCGCAGGAATCGTCTCCATCTGAGTAGTTCCCTTGATCGTCATTTTTCCCTTAAGAGTTGTCGGCTTGCCCGCAGTAAAAGTGGTTGCTTCCGTCAGCTCAAAAGTCGCTTCAGGAAACTTCGGGGCATCAAAAAAATCATCCGATTGAAGGTGACCCTTGAGTTTCGCGTTATCCGTAGGATCGGTGAGATCCTTCACTGCCAAAGTCGTCATATCGACTGTGAATTTTCCGCCAGTGATTTGATCTCCGGACAAATTGAAACTCCCCGACTTCAATCCAATGACTCCATGATGAGCCGATTTGACCAAAGCTTTTCGACCCGTCCATTCGATCGTACTCGTTTGAGGATTGACCGCATAACTGACCGCATCCGCCGCTTGCAGCCCCATCGAAACCAAAATTCCAAAAAGAGCAAAATTCAAAACTTTCATAGTAGAACCTCCTAGAGACCGAAGATTATTGGCTCCCAACAGGTCTTTCAAGGGAGGAATGTTTATTTTCTCTTTAAGAATTTGATAAAAGTTGTCACGAGTGAATCACCACCGGCAGATTTTGACTCTTTGGGCTTAATAAAGCTGCGATAGGTTTCTTCAAGAACTTGCCGGTCGCTGTCCCAGACTTCTTTTGATTTTTTGGATTTTTCACGAATCTGATTTGATTTGGCCGTTTGATGCCGTAACGCCTCTTGGAGCTTTTCGAGAGTGAGCGTTTTGGTAAATAGCAAAATCTGGCCCAGCTTGAGGCGCTCACCCGTTTTGAGCTCATGCTCCTTTTGTGCCGCTAATGCACGAGCGACCTCTTCCGCACTCAAGATATTCTGGCGAATGAGAATCTGGCCTAACTTTTGATCTACTCCCCCAGATGACATAACTTGATTTATTTTATCCCGATTTGGAATTGGATGCAGGAATGCTGCATTGCTCCCAAAAAGCTGTTGAACAGCACCCCAAGCGCCTTTAGAGTTTGGTCCTTATGTCAGAAAACCTCATTTTATTTTTGGATGATCATCGACGACCACTTTCTAAGATCGACTCTGCTTTGACAGCTTCGGTCAAAGGGGCTGTGGACTTTCAGGGCAAATATAAGGAGACGACTGTTCTCTACCCTTCCCAAGGTTGCAAGCGACTGCTTTTGGTGGGAATGGGGGCGACCCAAAAAGTCAGTGGTCATCAATTGCGATCACTCATGAGCCATTCGATTCAGACGTTAAAAAATTTGGGTCAGACCAAAGCTTCGTGCCTCTTGCCTACCGTCAAGTCAATGAATGCCGCTGAAGTCGCACAAGCTCTCGGCGAAGGTGCTGAAATTTCTCAGCTCAACTTTTTTGATTTTAAAACAGATCGAAAACCAGAAGATAAAAATCGATACGTAAAATTTGAGATCGAACTTCTCGCTGCGGAGAAAAAAGACGCAAAGAGCGCAGCTCAAGGCTGGGAGCGAGGACAAACGATCGGCCAAGGCGTGAACTGGGGCCGACATTTGGTTATGACACCTGGATCTCACCTGACCCCAGCTGATTTGGCCAAATCAGCTCTCAAAATGGTGCAGTCTTCTCCATCCAAAGCCAAAATTAAGTCCGAAGTTTGGACCGAAAAGGAACTCGCCAAAAACAAATTCGGCGGAATTTTAGGTGTGGGCCAAGGTTCCTCCAACCCTCCTCGATTTATTATTTTGCAGTACTGGGGCGGCAAAAAATCTGACGCTCCCATCGCTCTTGTGGGTAAGGGAGTAACCTTTGATTCGGGAGGTCTCTCTCTCAAGCCCCCTCAGGGAATGGAAACCATGAAGTACGATATGGCCGGAGCAGCGACAGTGTTGTCCGCATTCAAAATCGTCACTGATCTCAAACTAAGCGTAAATTTGCTTTGCTTTGTTCCGTCGGCAGAGAACATGCCGTCTGGAACAGCTCAGCGTCCGGGAGATGTGCTTCACATGGCGAGCGGAAGAACCGTCGAAGTACTCAATACCGATGCCGAAGGACGATTGATTTTGGCCGATGCGCTTTATTGGGCGACTTCACAGTTTAAACCTCGTGTCGTTGTGGATGTGGCAACTTTGACAGGGGCCTGTGCAGCGGCTGTGGGCGAAGCAGCGGCTGGCGTTTTTGCAAATTCCAAAAAAGTTTTGTCGGCTTTGCTCTCTTCGGCTGAATCCACGCAAGAAGGCCTATGGCCCTTGCCTCAGTATCCCGAAGTCTATGGTCCGATGGTCAAATCAGACATCGCCGATATCAAAAACACAGGCGGAAAATACGCGGGAGCCTCGACGGCTTCGATGTTCCTTCAGTATTTTGTGCAGAATGAAACTCCCTGGGCTCATTTGGATATCGCAGGATGTGGCTGGTACGACAGTCCTCGCGATTTTGTAACGGGACGCGGAGCTTCAGGAGTTCCCATCCGAACTTTGGCGGAATTCGTTGAATCGCACTCAACTTCAAAATTTAACTGAAGCAACAGCCCAATATGTTTGGGCTGCTCTTGAGGGAATTTTTGCGTGTTCGGGCAAAACTTTGCCGCCCATCTATTATTTTCTGAGCCCAAAGTCGAAGGGCAGTCTCAAAGGTCGAAGTCTCTTTGAAATAGATCTCGTCCATCGCCAGCAAGTTTACGGAGAAGGGATCACTCTCAAATCTCCACCTGCGGCGTATGTTTCGACTGTCGGCCAAGCACTGGAAGAAGCCGCGCATCTCTTCGCCATTTCTTACCAACCCTCCACGAGCAAAATGATCGCGTCTCGAAGGAGTGCTTTGACGAAGCAAACAGAACTCTGGGCAATGATCTTGCACGAAGCTTTTGGAAGTTTTTCACATTGTTTGCTCACGCCTCAAACTCGGCCTCAACTCAATATTCGGCCGCGTGCGCTTCCCAAGGCTCTTGATGATGCCAAAATTTGGGAGATGGCTCATCTGCATGGCTACTATTGGGGACAAAAGCTAGCAGAAGAGTTTCGAGCCGAAAGAGTCAGTCTCTCTCAACTCAAAAGATGGTTTCAGAGCTCTTGGTATTCGCAAAAACAGAAGCCATCCGCGCTTGAATGGCTGGAGACTCTATAAGCCGAGTCCCTGCTCCTGCCCGATTCGCGTGATCTCGTTTAAGTTGTCTTTGAGAAGCGGACGCGTCGCGATCATTCGCGCGTAGTTTTCGACTAAGACTTGCCATGTCTTTTGAAAGGTCGCGTATTTTTTTAACTGGATGACAGTCTCTACAATGAGCTCGTTGAGAAGTGAGGGCGGAATGAACTCTCGCGCTCGCCAAAGAGCCGAAGAAAAAATAACAGAGATTTCATGAGCCGCTCCTCCCATCATATCCTCCGGGTACTTGAGGACACGGCGCAAATCTCTGAGGCATTCTAGCGATTCTTCTTGTGCGTCATAGGGCGCAATGCAGGGAGAGTTGTGGAGATTGGCTGCAAAAAAATCTGCCAATCCTTCGTGCAGAGCTTTAGCTTCGTAACCGATGAGGCCCGGATTGATTTCGTCGATCAAAAAATGAGTCCATTCGTGAGCAACGATAAATCCATCTCGGGCATCGGGGTACTGACCTCCGCCGTAAAGCAAAAGTTTTTCGTTCGCATCGTAAGACGAATAGTTGGCATCAAAAGCCCAGGACTCCGCCTTGAGCTCTGGCAAAAACGCGTCGATCCCACTCAGAAGAAGCTCGCCTTGCGCTCGATACAAATGTCCAAATGCAGCCAGCTGCACAACGGCTTCGGATTCTGTTTCAAAGCGTGGATTCCAAAGACAAACCTGATCTAAATCACTCTGAGGGCAATTGAGCCAGTTTTTGTGTTGTCGTCCCACAACGTTAAGCTTGGTTGTTTTTGTTGTCAGAGGATCTGAACATTCCAAAGAAGAGTATGTAAAAATCTCCTTTTGAGAAAACGGTGTCGGAAAATCAAAGACTCCGAGAGCCCCACAAGGAGCTAGATGAAACACTCGCGGAGATTCTCCCAATATGCTCCATTTTGAACCTTCTCTCACCATCACTGTTTGAGACTCGATGGGTCCCCCTGTGAGCCCAAAAAAAACTCGGGCCGTCTCGGAATCTTGAGAAGCGGGCTTACGAAAGTCCTTAATGACTTGAGTGTTTCCATCACGAGTCAGCTGGACCAAAAAATATCGCTCGTCATTGAGATCAACGAATCGTTCAAAAAGACCACTTCGCGTCTGTACGCGAGACTCAAGTCGTGTTCCTTCCGGCGGATTCAAAACCGCCACCAGACTCAGTAAAAAGCTCAATCCCCCCATAGACTTAAAGCTTATCGAGCATTGGGTGACAAGACCAAGGCCTTTCGCTAGCTCAGAATGATGTTTCGGGCGCTTGTTAGAATCATTTTATGGGCTGTACTCGCCCCCCTTTCGACTAACGCGCAGAGTCAAACCCCTTTCTCAAAACTGGGGCTCAGGGAACAGAGAGATTTTGCCTTAGCGATAAAAAAAATATGGATCTTAGGCGAGCGAAATCAGCCTGAGACCCTTCTTGGAGTTCAAGCCGGACATTTGCAAGACGTCATCAATCATTTGCAAATGTCTGACGACGCTTCTCCCTCAGAACTCAATCGTAGCCTCGCTCTGGCTTTTGAATCTTCCCTCACCGTGGCCGATCGCAGTGTGAACTTTGAACAGAAAAATCACTGGGAACCTGAGTTCTTGAGTGAGCTCTACACTCGAGCGCTCGATCGCGTTCCTCCTGGCTCTGCGAAAGATTTTGAAACCGTCATGGCTCAGGTCTTAAGCGAAATCGACAAAAAGGTCCGATGGTTTGAATCTCCTCTGTCGCCCCAGCCCACAAACGAATTTGAGGAAAAGCTCGATTCTGTCATCCGCCAGTATCTCACCACGCACCCCGTACGAATTGAGTGGAAACTTGAAAGTCCTGAAGACTGGTTGCTAGGAACAGCCTGGCTCGAAGTGAAACACTCCATTTTGACTCCCGAAATCGAAAACCAAATCGATCTGTTCAAATATGGAAACACCATCGATCGATTGGCAGAACAAGTCCTCGATAAAGAAGAATTTTTTCACTATCGCCAAGCCCTCGCGCAGATCGAAGACAGCCAATGGGTCACCCTTAAATCCGAGAGCTTTTCTTACTTTACACTCAAAGACAATGGACGCCGAATTCTGACGGCTCGCTTGTTTCCGGATTTGAATTTTAGAACAGCGCGCGCTCTTTTGGAAAAGCGGATTGAAGATGTCTCCGAAGAAGAGCGGCAGATGCTGTTTTCGATTCTTCCCGACGGAGATCATTTTTCATTGGAATGGCTCAATCAAGTCAGCGCTCTCAAGGACTCCCTCATCCATTTAAAGTTTCATAAGGAGATCGTCGATTCCTACCTCACACGATTGAAGCCTGATGAGCTCCCCACAACAATCACTCTCGCGGATGGAACAGTCGTCCCTCGCATCGAAAAAGTGAGAGACGATATGCGTCTCTTGATCGCTTCTCACCAAAAGGACATCGATCCGGGAATATACCCGCGATGGCTTATTGAGGAACTCATGGTGCGCTTTTATCCTACGCCGGAGCATCTCGAACAAGAGCGCGCCCGAGGTCACCAAGAGACTGAACGTCAAAAGCTTTTGGATGAACATGATCGAAAAACTCAATCCCTCAGGGAGCAGCTTCAAAGTACAAAATCCCTGAGCGAGTCAGAGCTTCTCAAAAAGCAACTCGCAGAAGAGCAAACTGCTCTTGATCTGCAGCTTCTCTCTTATCCCATTGATCCCGATTCTGACTTTCAGCTGTTGTCAGCTTTCAATTACGGCCTCACTCCTCACTCGGCCTCGGACTATTGGAGACTCACCAAAGTTGCAGGCGTGGGCTTTGCCTTTATTTTGACAGCACGATTTGCGGGGGCGCGAACCGTGGCCCTTGTCCTCGCGACAGATGCGGGGATACGAGTGACTGTCGCGAGCCAACTCGATCCCAATAATCTGGGATTCTTGGATCTCGACTTAACTAGTCGCGTTTGGAGTCCTGGGCTCATGATGGCGCAAGGGTTGCAGTCTCAAGGGCTTACTCTTTCCGCTCTCTTCAATCCTGAGAACCCAGAGCAAAGGCTCAAAGCCGCCCATGATCTTGGCCTGTTGGTCCAAGAGTCCGCAGCCGGACTTGTTGTCGGCGGTGGAAGCGCGAGTCTCGCTCGCCTCTCTCGTCTGCAGAAATTTCAAAAAGTGCGTCGGCTCAATCGCCAAATCGATTACTGGAAGCGTAGTATCGAAAGAAATCAAACACTCATCAGCGAAGTCGATCAGCTCATGACGGCAAACCAAAAGAGAATCACAGAACTAAAGTCGATGAAGCTCGATAAGACAGAAGAGTTTACACGCCTTCAAAATGACCTTACTTCGCTTTCGATACGCAAAGATCAGCTCGCAGGTTTCAGCCAAAGCTCGCGTACAAAAATTGGCTTTTATATGGCCCAAGTCTACGGACTCAGTTTGCAGCTCCTTCAGTTTTCTGTGCCGTGGCTCAAGGGTAAATCTTTCGCCAAACTTCCTGGAGAGAGATGGACGGATCAATTTCGTGCGAGTCGAATGCGAGGAATTCGACATTTTGAGAACGAGATTCGAATTCGGCAGCAAAAGATAGATGCTCTTGAGCAGAACTATTTGATGACTCAAAACTCCCCTACAGGATTTTTGAGTCCTCGCGCCTTTGGAATTCGATTTTTACAGTCCCGGCTCGAAAAATTCAGATTTTCATTCAAGGGATTTTCACAAGCTCAGCAAGATATGGCAGCTGCATTTTCGGACGCCGTCTCCCTCAGCAATACAAAAGATCTCCCTCTTTGTGCTCAGCGCCTTCATGATTCGGCACAAGGCTTGGCCCGAGCTCTTCACAACTTTGATCAGCTCTCAAACCTTTCACAAAGACCCGCCACTCTCCGCTGGGACGAAGCACTCGCCTTTAAGGCTGACTCGTGGATTCAGAATCCACGAGGGAGAGCGCCAGCTATGCCGGTAGAAGGTCTCGACGCCAATGCTCGATTCTTTGCCGAACAAAAATTGAACTTGAGAGATCAAATGAAGTCGATTCAGCAGGTTTTGAATGAAAGAAAGCTGCTCGAATCAGAGTTAGATGTTTCTTCTCGAGCCAAATTCAGGGTGCACGTGGCAGCTACCGAAATCGAACTCAATCTCATTCAGAAGTATCTCATTAAAGACTGAATCCAGCGGGACTAAAATTTTGTGCAGCGCGGGCCACAAAGAGAGAAGCATCCGCTCGCAAACTGCTTGCTTCCAAATGTTGAAAGAGAGCTCTCTCCTGATCAATCAATTCAAATCGGGGCAAACTCAATCCAATCTTATCTACCTTGAGAGAGCGAAGCGTCTCATCCACAAGATTTCCAATTTTAATCCAAGTTTCTCGACCTTGCTCTGAAGTTGGATAAACGGCGTCATTCAACAAACTTCCGCCGCCCATCATCAGAATTCGATCAAAATTGAACTTTCCATAGGTCGGCAAAAGGCATTTCTCACCCATTTGACCGGTAAACTGCCCTCTTAAAATCAACTCAGTGAGCGTTCCATAGAGACGCCAATCAAGCCACGCATTCGTGGATTTTAGGGGACGTTCGTCCTCACCAATGATGGCCACCACAAGGTCGCCTTCAAACTGATCAAGTTCTGTCGGAATCTTTTTGAGAACTTTCACGCCTCTACTCTAGAGCGCAGTCGCCACTCGATGCAAGCAAGACGTCTTAGGCAGCAGCACGAACCTTTTGAGCGATCCGATCCAATACGCCGTTCACGAAGGCGGCCGACTCTTGGGAGCCATATGTTTTGGCCAATTCTACAGCTTCATCGAGGAGAATTTTTTGGTCGATCTCTGGGCAATACAAAAGTTCAAAACAAGCGATTCGCATCACAGCCAAATCGACTTTTCCCATTCGAGAAATTTTCCAATTCACAGCGCACGCTTCAATCTCGGCATCAATCGCTTTGAGGTGAGTCAAAACTCCCTGAGCCAATTTTTCAAAATAAGATCGGTAGGCTTCCTGAACTTGATAGTAGCGCAAAAATCCTTCGACGGATTCGGTGGTCGAGCCCAAATGCAAATCATGAGGATACAAAAAACTCAAAGCCGCTTCTCGGGCTTGATGACGATTTCCACCTGTAGTGAATGAACTCACGGCGCCCACGTTTAGGCGAGGGCCTCAATGAAGTCAATGGGCCTGCCGCTCCTCAAAACAGCTTTAAGTCATTGAATTTACAGCTTCTTCCTGGCCTCAAGGAATTCATCTTTTGGTCAAAAGAGAGTTGAGCTCGGACATAAAGTCATTGATGTCTTTAAATTGGCGATAGACCGAAGCAAATCGCACATAGGCGACCTCATCGAGATTCTTGAGGCGCTTCATGATTTCTTCTCCAATAAAGCTCGAGGGGATCTCTTTTTCGCCTTTTCCAAAAATCGCATCAACGACTTCATCAACCAGCTTCTCGGCATCGTGAATACTGATTGGGCGCTTTTCGACAGCGCGCAAAACACCAGATTTTATCTTATCGGGATCAAAGATCTCTCGACGGCCGTCTTTTTTGACAACCCACGGATACACTGCATCTGCTCGTTCATAAGTCGTAAATCGCTTTTGGCATTTGAGGCACTCTCGTCGCCGCCGAATCTCCTGCCCTTCACGCGCATCTCGCGAATCCACCACTGACGTTTCGTCGTGTTTGCAATAGGGGCAACGCATTCAAACCGAACGCTAATCCAAGTCTCAGGCTTGAAACAAAGGAAACTTCTGACAGAAAGCCCCAATATCCTGACGAGTCTGTTTGATTTGAGTCTCGTTGGTAGGATCTTTGAGGGTTTTAAGAATCCAGCCCGCAACTTGGCCCATATCTGAGCCTTTAAGACCCCGGGTCGTAAGGGCGGCTGTTCCGATCCGAATTCCTGAGGTCACGCGAGGGGGTGCTGGGTCGCGAGGGATCATATTTTTATTGACGGTGATCCCGGCATGATCGAGCGCCTTCTCAGCATCTGCACCCGAAATCTTAAAGGGGCGAAGATCCACGAGCACTAGATGATTGTCCGTTCCGCCACTCACCAAGCTCAGTCCTCCTTTGAGAAGTTCTTGAGCCAGGATTTGAGAGTTTTCGATGACAGCAGCGGCATAGGTTTTGAACGAGGGCTGAAGCGCCTCTCCAAACGCAATCGCTTTGGCGGCAATGATATGCATCAAAGGACCGCCTTGAATTCCAGGAAAAATTCTGGAATTCACATCCTTCGCCACATCCTCTTGCATCATGATGATTCCCGATCGCGGACCGCGAAGAGTTTTATGTGTCGTCGATGTGACATAATGACAAAGCCCCACAGGACTGGGATGCAATCCCGCTGCGACGAGTCCGGCGGGATGAGCGATATCCGCAAGAACTCTGGCACCGACTTCGTCAGCGATTTCTCTAAATTTACTAAAGTCAATTTTGCGTGAATACGCGGAGGCCCCGCAGACAATCATCTTTGGTCGATGTTCTTTGGCCAAATCGCGCACCTGATTGTAATCGAGGTATCCCTTTTCATCGACGCCGTAGTGAACCACCTTATAGAGACGACCCGAAAAATTGATACTCGCTCCATGGGTGAGGTGACCCCCTTGTGCAAGATCCATCGAGAGGATTGTATCGCCCGGCTGCAGATAAGAAAAATACACGGCCATATTGGCCTGAGATCCCGAATGAGGCTGAACGTTGACTGATTGAGCGCCAAAAAGTTTTTTGAGTCGTTCGATGGCGAGGGCCTCGATCTCATCGACCACTTCACAGCCGCCGTAATATCTCTTTCCCGGATACCCTTCGGCATATTTATTGGTGAGCACGCTGCCAGCCGCTTCGCGAACCGCTTCCGAAACAAAGTTTTCGGAAGCAATCATCTCGAGCTGGGACTTTTGTCTTATCTCCTCTTTTTGAATGAGTTCAAAAATCGGATCTCGTGAGTTCGCCATTTTAGTTTTCCTCAATCTTAGTAATCAAATCGATACGGCGCTGATGTCGCAAATGTGAAGACTCAAACTGCGCAGTCATAAAAGCATCAAGACAGCGTTCGGCCGTCTCTGCGTTTACAATCCGAGCCCCTAAACAGAGAATCTGTGCATTGTTATGCTGACGGGCTAAGGCCGCAGACTTCTCGTCACTCACTACGGCCGCTCGAATTCCTCGGACTTTGTTGGCCGCAATAGACATTCCAATCCCCGAACCACAAATCAATAGACCCAGGGATCCAGGAGTTTTTAAAACGCTCTGACAAACTCGAACGGCAAAATCAGGATAGTCGCAAGACTCCGAAGAATTCGTCCCGAAGTCTTCCACAGAAATACTTTTATTCTTTAAAAAATCAATGAGGTGTCTTTTGAGTTCAAAGCCGGCATGGTCCGCGCCGACAAAAAACTTCACGAAGCTCTCCGAAAGGCCAGAGTCACATTGGTTCCACCAAAGCCAAAGGAGTTTGAAATCGCGACATCGTGTTTGAAATCCTGAGCTCGATGAGGAACATAATCCAAATCACACTCAGGATCTGGATCTGCCAAATTGATCGTCGGAGGCACAATCTGATGCTGGAGAGCTAAGACCGTAAACACGGCCTCCAAGCCGCCCGCGGCGCCGAGGGCATGACCTGTCAGAGATTTTGTCGCAGAGATTTTTAATTTCTTTGCGTGGTCCTTAAAAGTCTTTTTGATTGCTTTGGTTTCGGCGATATCACCAAGCTGCGTAGAAGTTCCGTGCGCATTGACCGCTTGAACTTGCTCGGGACGAAGTCGAGCGTCTGCTAGCGCAAGCTCCATCGCTCGTCCCGCACCCACTCCGCCTTCACTCGGCGCTGTCATATGAAACGCGTCGCAATTGGCTCCATAGCCAATCATCTCCGCCAAAATGTTTGCACCTCTTTTTTTGGCAGATTCCCAATCTTCCAAAACCAAAATTCCGCTGCCCTCACCGCAAACAAATCCATCGCGACCTTTGTCAAAAGGACGCGAAGCCGTCTCCGGAGAATCGTTTCGTGTTGAGAGAGCTCGCATGGCATCAAATCCGCCAATGCACAGCATGGAGATAGTGCCTTCGGTTCCACCAGTCAGCATAATGTCCTGGTAGCCATGCTTAATGAGTCGATACGCCTCGCCAATCGCATGCGCGCCTGAAGAACAGGCCGAGGTCGTCGCATAATTGGGACCTTTGAGACCATACGCAATCGCCGCATGACCCGCGGCGAGATTTGAAATCAGTTTGGGAATAAAAAATGGAGAAATTCGTCCGGGTCCCCGATCCAGAGCCACTTTGTGAGTTGCTTCGATTTCGGGCAAGCCGCCCAATCCACAGCCAATAATTGAACCTGCTCGCTCCTGAAGGGATTCGGAAATGGGTCCTCGAGTCGTGATCAGCCCTGACTGCATGAGGGCTTCATGTGACGCCACTAAAGCATACTGAATAAACAGATCCATCAATCGCAAGTCTTTGGGAGGGACAACCGTCGAGGCATCGAAGTTTTTGACTTCGCCTGCGATCTGACTCTTAAAAGCAGTGGGATCAAAACGCGTAATGCGCGCGATGCCTCCCCGCCCTTCTCGCAAAGAATTCCAGTTCGCCTGGACTCCTACTCCAAGGGCGGAAACTGCTGAGATTCCCGTAACTGCAACTCGTCTCTCAGCCATTTCGACACGAATTATTTATGGGATTGAATGTAATTGATCGCATCCTGGACGGTCTTAATCGTCTCAGCGTCTTTGTCTGGAATTTCAATTTGAAATTCATCTTCCATCGCCATGACGAGTTCCACAATATCCAAAGAATCGGCGCCGAGATCCTCGATAAACGCGCTTTCTGATTTGATATTGTCCTCAGGAATCTTGAGGCTCTTGGCAATGAGCGTTCGTACTTGAGTCTGTAATTCCATATTCATCTCTCCTTATATCTTCTCGTGCACTAAAGCATCACAAGACCACCATTGATGTCGAGTGTTGCTCCAGTGATATATGCAGCTTCATCAGAAGCCAAAAAATGGACCCCTGCAGCCACTTCCTCGGCCATTCCGAGGCGGGAAACAGGAATCCGCTGTAAATACGCATCTTTGACCTGAGGATCCAGTCCTTGGGTCATTTCGGTCTCAATAAAGCCAGGGCAAATGATATTGCATGTGACATTTCGGCTTCCGAGTTCCTGAGCCACAGATTTGGCAAATCCAAAGAGCCCTGATTTAGAAGCAGCATAAGCCGATTGACCCTTGTTGCCCGTCTCCCCAACGACAGAGCCGATACAAACAATCCGACCATAGCGGTTCTTCATCATGGAACGCGAAAGTAATCGAACCACATGAATCGTCCCCAAAAGGTTGGTACTCAAAACTTCATTAAAATGCTCCGCACTCGAACGCGGCAAAAGCCCATCACGGGCAATACCGGCATTGCACACAGCAATATGAATGGCTTCATGTTTCTTTTGAAGCTCGGTCAAACCCGCTTCGACCGAAGCCACATTCGCCACATCAAAGGGCGCTAATTCAGACGACGGCGAAAAGGCTCTAATCTGGTCGAGCATTTTTTCGGCCGCTTCTTTGTTAGAGCGATAGTTGAGAAGAATCGTCGCACCCGCTTTGGCCAATCGGAGACTCACGGACGCACCAATGCCGCGGCCACCCCCCGTGACCAGCGCTACTTTGCCTGTCAGATCAAAAAATTTTGGAGCCATACTCATAAAGTCGAACTCCCCTGATTTTGAGAATTGTTTGGTAGTTCTCGAGTCGAGAAAGCGTCTCTCAACTTGGCCATCAAGCCCTGCTGAGCGTATTTTTCGGCGATCAAAATTGAACTCATGATCGCCTTTCCGTCCGAAGATCCATGCGCCACCAGACCGAGACCATCAAGGCCCACCAGCGGGGCTGCGCCATATTCGCGGTAATCGAGTTTGGCTTTCATGGCCTGAAATCCACTCTTTGCTAACCATGCTCCAAACAAGGCGATCGGGCTTTTGGCAAATTCATCTTTGAGAATCTCTTTGATCACCTGAGCGACTCCCTCAGCGGTCTTCAAAATCACATTGCCCACAAAACCATCACACACGATGACATCAGCCTTGCCCTTAAAAACATCTCGACCTTCGACGAATCCAATATAGGAAGACCCGAGTTTCTCTTTGAGCTGAGGATGCGTGGCCTTGATGAGGTCATTGCCCTTGCCTTCTTCCTCTCCAATGTTGATGAGTGCGACGCGAGGATTGGCAATACTAAAAACCGTTTGAGAATACAGATGACCGAGCTGAGCAAACTGGACCAAATGCTCCGAGCTGCAATCCACATTGGCGCCTGCATCGAGCACACAGGTGACTCCATTTTTTGAAGGAAAATGGCACAAAATCGCCGGGCGCCTCACAGCAGCGAGCCGTCCCAAAATCGCGATTCCAAAAGCCATGACGGCTCCACTATTGCCAGCCGAAATCATCGCATCCGCACGACCTTCTTTGACGAGCTGATAAGCTTTAGCGAGTGAGGAATCTCGTTTGGTTCGAATGACGGCCGCCGGGCTCTCATCCATTTCGACAATCTGAGAGCAATCGACGATCTCCAAATGTCCGTCGGACAAAAACTTCTCGAACTCAACTAAATCAATTTTGTTTTCTTTTTTGACTTGAGAATCAGCAGCAGTTTCGCGAAGCGAACTCAAAAGTCTCTCGCGAGGACCGACTAAAAATATCTTTAAGTTTGAACGGGATTCTTGGCTGCGCTTGATGGCACGAAACGCTCCCTGCAAATTGGGGGTTGCGTAGAAGTCCCCTCCCATGGCGTCTAGAGCGATGCGCGCGCCCATCTTAAACTTCAAGACTGCAGAAGCGCCTGATTAGGCGACTTCTAAAACGCGCTGTCCCTTAAAATGACCACAGAGTGTGCAAACTCGATGCGGCTGAATGTACGCCTTGCAATTCGAGCATTTGGCCAATCCAGGACCTTTGACCTTGTAATGAGAACGTCGTGATCCACCTCGAGACTTTGAAATTTTCTTTTTCGGAACTGCCATAGTCCGTCGTTTCTACCTCAGCTTGCGTCGATCTTTAAAGGGAATTTATGTGGTTCTGAGGGCCTTGGTTTTGGACTTGAGGGCTTCCTGAAAAGGACTGAGAGCTTCGGGAGCCTCATCATAACTGACCATCTCAGGGCCTTCGCTGCAGTGGCATTCCTTTTTGGAGATATTCTCTCCACAGCGCACACACAGCCCCTGACAGGCTTCGGAGCAAACGGCTGTCATGGGAAGGCTCAAAATCATTTGCTCTCGCAAAATTCCCCTCAAATCAATCATTTCGCCGTCAAAAGCCCCAAAATTCACATCTTCGTGTTCGCCTTCGGCGTCGCTCAATACAGGAGCCTTCGTCGCAGAATGATGTCGGGACTTTTTTTGACCCCGAGTGGGGGCGTGAATCACTTTGCCCCCCGGTTTGTCGTAGGCCGAAAACTGCTTATCGGGCATCAAAAAGGTCGAAATATCGCCTTCGATCTTGGTCGAAAAAGGGCCTGCACATCGATCACAAGTCTCTCGAATATTGCCCTCAAAACTGCCACGGACATCGACTTTGGAGCCCACTGGAGTCATCAAGCCGTGGACGTGAACGGGCTCCGTAAAAAAGGTTTTGAGGTCTTCAAACTCCGCAATCTCACCCTTCGAGCGCGAGAGTTCTTCAAAATTCATTTGTACGTCAAACTCCAAGCCCTCAAAGGGGAGCTCAGAAAACGGCAAAACAATGGTTTTTGCGACTCTTTTAGGGGCGTCCATCGGCCAACGGTCTAGTACAAGTCTCTGCTTTTTACTAAGAGAATTTGGGATTAAGCCGGAGGGGCTATGACCCATCAACTCTCAGACGCTCATCTTTGCCTTATTGGCTACGGAGCCCAGGGACGTGCCGAAGCCCTCAATTTGAGGCGCTCGCAAGTGACATTTTCGCTGGGCCTGCGGCCAGGAGGGACCAGCTGGAATAAAGCTGTTGAAGATGGATTTGCACCACTCGAGTTTAACGAGGCTCTGAGGGGCGCTACTCATGTCGCTCTCAATCTCCCGGACCAGATTCAGGCACGCTTTTTCCAAGAGCACTTAAAAGTCCTGAGTTTGAAAGCGCTCATCTTTGCGCATGGGTTCAATACCTACTTTAAGTTGATCCCTCTCGTGCCAGGGGGACCTGCTCATTTATTGATTGCTCCTAAAGGAGCGGCGAGTGGGCTCATTGAGTTTTACGGGACCCCCACGGCTTTGCCGGCAATATTGGCTGTCGAAAACTCCTCCGAAGGCGATGCCCTTTTGGAGTTTGGCCGACGTTATGCGCTTGCCATCGGCTGCCATCCCAAGGGACTCGTGACCGCCAACTTTAAAGACGAAACCGTCTGCGATTTGTTTTCGGAGCAGGTCTTACTTTGCGGCGGAGTTTCTTCGCTGCTTCGCCAATCATATGAAGTTCTTGTTGAGGGAGGTTACAATCCTGAGACCGCCTACTTTGAAACGCTTTATGAACTCAAATTGATCGTTGATCTCCTTTGGAAGTCGGGGATCAACGGAATGCGAGCTCGCATCAGTCCTACCGCCCGATACGGAGATGTGACGCGCGGAGATCGAGTCATCAATGAGAGTGTGAAAGCTGAAATGAAAAAAATTCTCCTCGAAATCGAGAGCGGAAGCTTTGCAAAAGAGTTTTTGAATAAAATAAATTCTCAAGAATTTGATGAACTTCAAAAGTCGCAAGCCAAGCATCCACTCGAAAAAATAGGCACTCAACTCAGAGAGAAATTATTTTCTTAAGCGTTGGCGATTCGGGATTCTTGAGGAGAGCGCTCTGAGGCTTCCGCCAGATCACGAAGCAAAGTCATTCCACCTTTGAGGACGTACGTAAAATGATAACCTTTTTGTGTCAGCATTTCACAAGCGGAGACACTCTTAGTCCCACTGTCGCAAATCATTAAGATGGGGGTCTCTTTAGGAATGTTTTCCAAATTCATAGCCAGTTGATCGAGCGGAAGGCTCATCGCTCCCGACACAGCTCCCTTGGCAAATTCCTGTGCAGGTCGAATATCCATGACCAGTCCATGAGGAGCGGCTTTTTTCCACGCATCGATCTCATCAGGAAAAATAAGATCATAGGTGAGACTCTTGTCGAGTGACTCGAGAGAAATGGGCAAACGAATTGCGAGTTTTCGTCCCAAATTTTTGACGAGTTGATTGAGTCGCGCATTTTGCGACTTGAGTTCTACTTCAGATTTTTTGAGGTCAGAGATTTGCGCCTCAAGTTGTTTGATCGCTGCCAAAACCTGCTTCTTAAATTCTGAGTTTCCAAACATAGAGATAGAATACGGAGCCCAAAAAGCCCAAAGCAATGAGAAATAGTGGATGGGAGGCGATTTTTTGGGTGACGATGAAATTTTCTTTAGGCAGCGAAGGCGTTAATATTCTTCTTCTTCTTCGATTCGCCGAGGCGAAGTCTGAAATCGACGGCGAGCGGCGAGCAATGAAAGAAGCGAAAATGAGACAAAATAGAAAGTCACCCACGAAAATTCGCCGCCGTCCGGCTGGCTTCCCGAAGCCGCAGACAGGCTACAGCCTCCGCCTCCACCCGCAGTTGCATTGTATCCCGCATCGGTGACTTCAAACGACAGTGCGCCGTAATCAGAAGGATGATTGAACGCTAAGAGCTGAGCCTGACCGTTTCCAAAATCTTCGACATCAATGGTGACTTGGGCTCTCGTTGAAGATGTGACTGTTTTGTATCGAGAGACTCGATCCGACACCGCATCCGTAAAGCGAGTCAAAATAAACGATGTATGCTCTCCAAAGTTTGTTCCGGTCACATCGTAAACAGTCCCGTCGGGCGTGATATCGAGGACTTCAGCCGACGCGACAGTCGGTACAGATTCCCCACTTCCGTAAAGCGCTTGGACCGCACCTTGATCGTCCCCATTGAGATCGCGACGCATGGTCTCTCCGGCACCGGAGGCATAATACATGGTGGCGTCCCCCAGAAGGGCGTCATCTTCAAAATAAGCTTCAGACGAATGATCCGCGCCTAGCAAATGACCGATTTCGTGGGTTGCGATATTTTGAATATCCATGAGTGAATAATCACTGGTCGCCTGCACATCGCCCCAATCAAAATCCTGCGAATTAAAATAAATATCCGCATCCACAATGCGGCCTGTGTTGTCGTCAAAACTGAGGAGCGTCACCGCCAAGGCATTAGACGGTGGACGAAAACTCAAATTTCGCCAGCCACTCGTGACCCAGACAATCGTATTTTTGCCATCGCTCGAAGAAGCCGAAGACGCCTGAGTTCCTTGATCTGTCGTCGAAAGACTCACCCCCGCGACATTGGACCAAACATCAAACGCATCTCGAAAATAGCTGCGAATTCCTGAATCCACACTCGAGTGAAAATAATAATTCACATTGCCGCTATTCCAGTAAGCGATTTTTCCAGCGTTCGAAATCAAAGTGAAAGCGTGGATCTCAAGAGAAGAAGATGCCCACAGACAAACTGCAACCCAAAGAGCCTTCATTCTCCCCTTCTCTCGAGATCTCAACACGCTTTCTTATCTCCCTCACTCTTAGAGGCCGCGAAGAATCTCACTTACGAGATCTTCGTATCGCACACGTCCAACTTCGTGCCCGACACTCATCGCCATTGATGAACGTCGACGGGCAATTCCTAAACTTCCTGAACGAACCACATACTCTTCATCCGAATTTGAATCTCGTTTGAGAATTTCGTACGAATTCCAGAGTGTCGAAGAGCCCGCTCTTGTTTGGCCCATGACTCTGAGAGCCGATGTCAAAGCGCGCTCCGGCACCTCAGGCAAAAAGACAACGTAGTCTCGCCCACTTTTGAAGTTTCGTTCGAGCCCCAAAATGACCTGGCGTTTTCCGAGACCTTTGCCTCCCGGAGTCGAAATGAGAATCTCTTCGCCGAGCGCTAGATCCGAACTACATTTAAAAATATCTTTGATCTCTGCACGCACCAACGTCTGGGGGATTCCTGAATTTTCTTGGAAGGATTCTTTGACTTGAATTCGCAAAACACAGGCAGCCTGCTGAGCGGCTTCGGAATTGCTCATGGGAGCAACCGTCGTTGCCATCGCGGGAGCAAAACTCAAAGAAGCTAAGAACGCGAAATGGAATGCTCTCGAAATACCCTTCACTCTGCTCCCCCCGAGGTTTAATGAAGCCCTATCTCTTAATCGTATCACTGCGTTAACGCAGCGAGCTAGGCCACCCCGACCCCATGCCAAGAAGTGTTAACTTTATTTGCGTGTGAAATAGCGAAGGCCGACCAAATCTGACTCAGAAAAAAGTTCGCACCGCAATGGGGGCTATGCATCAATTCTTTGCTTTTGACGAAAGCCAGTCTCTACGGCGGTGAGGATGCCAAAGAGAATTCGCATTTCGCGATCATCCAAATCAGCTCGATGAAAGAGCGCCCAAAGATCATCTCGCAACATTTCGGGATTTTCTTTGTTGTTGAACTTCACATCCACGAGAAGCTGATGCAGTCGTGTAAAAAACAGATTCACGACTTGTCGTGGAGGCCTCTCAATTTCTGAGGTCACTGCTCTTTGCACTTGAGGATTCCGTTTTTGATCCCATTCAAACAGCTTCGATAAAGCAATGGCCGCTGCGGACGTCAAATTGATGGAGGGCTGTTCGCTCGTAGGAATCAAAATCTGCCACTGACACAAACAAAGTTCTTCGAGAAGCAGTCCCATTTCTTCTCGTCCAAACACGAGTGCCACTTTGTCTGTCGCTCTGAAATGAGGAAGAATCGCGCTTTCCATTTGATAAAGCGACCCGGCCGGACGCCGCCCATCCACACTCCGCCCCGAAAGGGCTATCACTTGAGAACGATCAGCAATCGCATCCGAGAGAGTTTTAAAATGCTTCGCCTCACGAATCAGGGAATAAGACTGCATCGCCATTTGCTTGCATTCTAAGCTTTCGATATCGCAACGAGGCTCCACGAGTCGCAAATCTTTGAGACCAAAGTTGCCCATCAGGCGAGCGACTCCCCCGACGTTGAGAGCTCCTTTGGGCGACACCAGAATGAGGGCCCATTCGGGCAGAGGAGGACACGAACTCACTGCAAAAATTCCTCGAGCTCCATCAGCTTCGTGATGACTTTGACTCCGTGAAGTCGACGATTTTGCCTGAGGAGATCGATGGAGACGACTTTGGAAAGAACTTCTGGAGTGGATTCGGCGAGAGCTTTGAGTTCCCGATACGTCGGATCATAAAGAACAGCTTTCATTCCGGCTCGCTGCGCTCCGATCACATCGAGCGCAAAACTCTCTCCAACAAAGAGAGCGTTTTTGGGATCGACGTCTAAATCTTCGAGAGCCTCTCGAAACGGAGCTGCGTGAGGCTTTTGGTACTCAGGGCGACCCGCAGCACAGATCACGACCTCAAAAAGATCGAGACAACCCTGCAATCTAAAAATCTCGGGCAAGCGCTCGTTCCAATTGGAGACAACACCCAAACGGTAACCACGTTGCTTGAGAATATCGCACAAAAAAATCACAGGCTCTGCAATCACCACCCTCAAGGCTGTCTGAGCTTCAACTATTCTGAGGCGAAGTTTTGCGGCCTCAAAATCAGGCACCTTGAGCTCCCGCAAAATATGATCCAACCAATAATGATCTGGGGGAGAAAAGTTTTCGCTGACTTCGACATCACGATTGAGCTGATAGAGAACTTTCACCCAGGCTTTTTCGATTTCTTCGAGACTTCGTGCATGACCCGAATGCTCGAGTTGTGCTTCGACGAGTTTTTCGAGAGGGGGATTAAAATGCAAAAGTGTTCCTCCGGCATCAAAGAGAACCACCGGGAATTCGCTTGACGTGACTGGGGATTTTCCAAAGACTTGCGCCATGCTCAAACACTTTCCTTGGGCTCTGAATCTTCCTTTTTTTGCGGCAATGACGGCTTGTACATCAATCCAACCTATGGCCGTAAAAACGGAGGCTCCAGCGCCCGTCAGCGAGAAAACCTTAAAACCCGAAGCCGATCAATCTTCTGACACTAGAATTCTACAAATTGGGAGAATCCCCGTGAAAAACATCAAACTTCCGAATGGTCTTGAAGTCTATATGCTCCCTAAACGCGATATTCCGATGGTGACAGTCCTGATCGCGGTCAAAAATGGCTCCTTCGCAGAAGACGCTTCCAATAACGGTCTCGCCCACCTCTACGAACATATGTTTTTTAAGGCCAATCAAGTTTATACGTCCCAACAGGACTTCATCAAAAAGCTCGATGAAATGGGGGTCGAAATGGGCCCCAATATGAATGCTTATACTTCAACCGAGTCTGTTCGTTATTTTTTCACCATTCAGAGTCAATACTTGGAAGAAGGACTTCAGTTTATGGCCGATGCTTTGCAGGGGCCTCAGTTTTTGGAAGCAGAGCTCGAAAAAGAGCGTGCCGTGGTGATTGGCGAATTTGATCGCTACGAAGCATCGCCGCAGGAAGTTTTTTATCAGAAGTCTGTGATGGAGAGACTTTTCACTGAGAACTTTGTGCGTAAAAATGTGATTGGACAACGCAAAGTGATTCTTGGGGCGACTCACCAACAAATGAAGGAAATTCAACGCCGATATTATATTCCCAACAACTCAGCCCTCTTTATCGTTGGGGACTTTGACGAACAAAAACTTGAGGCCTATGTGGATTCGTCGTTTGGAAATTGGCGACCAGGCCCCAATCCTTTTATCGTCAATCCCATTCCTGAACATCCACCGCTTGCTGGTCCCAAAAAGTTCGTAGAACAAGCGGCCGTTCAGACTATCAATATCGTCAAAACATGGCATGGGCCCAAACTTACTCAAGATGAGACGGCCATCATTGCCTTGGATCTCGTCTCCGCCATGCTTGGATTTGAATCCTCTCCGTTTCAGAAGGAGTTGGTCGAGGCAGGCCTCGCCAACTCTGCTAGCTTTCAGATGTGGTCACAGCGTTTTACGAGTCCCATTTACGCTCACATTGATACCACTCCGGATCACGCACAAAAGGCTTACGAGAAATTTTCGGAGCTTGTGGATCGTATCGCCAAAGGAGGATTCTTTAATGAGAGAGATCTTCAGTTGGCTAAGGATTCGATTGAAACGCGAACCGAGTATGATCGCGAAGTGGGCCAGCAATTTGCTCTCACGCTGGCATCTGTTTGGACAAGCACGAGTTCGCTTGAGTTTTATGACAAATACATAGAGCGAATGAAGAAAATCTCTCTGAAGGATGTGGATCAAGCCCTGAAGGATTATGTTTTGGAAAAACCCTATGTGCTCGGTGGACTCGTTCCTCAGGATTATTCGGCACTGAACTTTCCAGGAATGGAGCCCATCCGAAAATTAGAGATTTCTGCGCCGGCGGGAGCTGCTCAATGAGAGCGCTCAAGTTCGCTTTGGCGACGATCTGTTTTGGAATTCTGACGAGAGGAGCTGTGTCGATGGATCTCAAGGATGTATCTAGTTTTAATGTGGGCGAAATCCCGACCATTTTGCGATCGACGACTTCTTACGGAGATATTGTCACGGTGAGTTTGATTGCTCGTGGTCCTGCGTTTGCCAATGCCAAGGCGGGGGCTCTCGGAATGCTCACTGCAGCGCTCGACAAGGGGACTCCCAGTTATTCTAAAGAGGATATTGATCGTTTGCTCAACGAAACAGGCGGCATCCTTTCGATCGAACCACGCGGCGATGCTGTTGAGGCGAATCTCAAATGTCTCAAAAAGTTCTTACCCAGACTCTTGCCACTTTTTTCTGAAATGATTCGAGTGCCGTTGCTCAAAAATGAAGAGCTTGAGATTTTGAGACGCCAAATGATCGCCGGGCTCAAAGGAGAGCAAGAACATCCAGACGGAATTTTAGCTTTGGCAAGTCATAAGGCTTTTTTTCAGGGCCACCCTTACGCGATCCGATCCGGGGGCTTTTTGGAAACGATCTCCGAAGTCTCTCGCCAAGATCTCGTCGGACTTTTGCCAGCAATCTTTAACAAACAAAATGTATTTTCGATCGTGATTGGCGATCTCTCCAAAGCAGAAGCCACGCAGATTGTGACGGATACGTTTCTGAGTTTGCCCGAAGGTAAATCCCTCAACAATCCACTGCCTCCGATTCAAAATAAAATTGATGAGATTGTGTTTGCCGAGTTTCAAACACCGACCACTTATTTTATGGCGAGATTCAAGGCTCCCAATCTGACCGAAGAGGATTTTCCGGCTCTCACCGTGGGTCTGCAGATTTTGGACAACCGACTCTTTGAGGAAGTTCGCACCAAGCGCGCCCTGACCTATGCGGTCTCAGCGGGGATGGGAAACTCTTTGGTGAATTCTGGAAATCTCTATGTGAGCTCTACGAATTTGCCGGAAGCCGTCAAAGTCATGTTTGATGAAGTAAAGAAAATCCAAACTCAACCCATCACCGACGAAGAGATTGATCACTGCATTCGCAAGTATGTTTCATCGTGGTGGCTCGCTCGCGAAACTCCAATGACTCAAGCCAAAATCTTTGGGCTCTATGAAATTTTGGGCCTCGGTTGGCCCGCCTCCATTGGATTCATTGACCGGCTCAAAAAGGTCACACCCGAATTGGTGATGGCAGCCATGAACAAGCACCTCACAAACTTTACGACAACGCTGGTCGGAGGCACTAAGCCAGAGATCGAAAGCCTGATCCCAGGACTTTCGGAAATCCAAGCCAAGGCCAAAGCAGAAGCAGAAAAGAAAACAACGCAGCCTCCTCAGGCAACTCCCAAAAAGTCCGCCGGCAAAAAGGCTACGGCAAAGCCAAAGACAGATGCGGTCAAATAGTTAGAAAAAAAAGAGGACTGTAGCCCCCTCAAAAAACTACAGTCCCCTTAGACGGCCATGGCCGTTTAGATATCTCTTTTACCATTTCTGAGAGCCCCCTCCGATTCCTCTAAGCTAAACAGCCTAAAAGTCTCAATCCCCCGGGCCCTCAAAAATAAATCGTTGATGACAACGAACCCTATGATTCAAATGTGCCTGCTTTGCTGCTCGTGGTCAATGTAAATTTTACACTGTGGCACTTTTTTAGACTGGTAAAAATTACATTAAGGACCTGTCTCACGATATTGGCTCAGAAGTCGGTTTTACGAGGCTTAAGGCTTTGTTAGCTTCAGTCTCACATGAAGAAGCGTTCGCGCAGCTTATCTGGAATTCGATTCGAGGATCTCGATCGCCTCGATCCTGCCCCCCAGAAAGCCGATCCATGGCTGCGCTTTCAGTCAGAATTTTTGACCCTCGAAGCTTTTGGAAAACTGAAGAGCCTCAAAAAGCTCACACTCAAGAAGATGTTTGGGGGGCTCGCCATTTATCAGGGCGATCTTCTCTGCCTCGTCCTCATGGAAAGCCCTGCCGACTATCGATACAAAGACAAAGTCGCAGACTTCCCCATCTGGGATGGAGTGCTCGTCTGCACGGATCATCCACATCACCCAAAACTCAAAAGCAGAATCCCTAGCCTCATCAATCATCCCATTTTGCCCAAATGGCTCTATCTCAGACGAAACTCTCAGACTTTTGAAAAAGACTGCCAGAAACTCACTTCGCTCATTTTAAAAAAATCAGCGCTCGTGGGTGTACCGAAAAAAGCTAAGAAAA
>CAZUTA010000005.1:116402-137259 GCA_964622975.1 uncultured Bacteriovoracaceae bacterium
CGAGAAGTAAGAGCCCCAATAGGCGTGACAGCAAAGCCCCGATACTTGTGAGACACCGATTTAAACAACCCCCTGAGACAAATTCGATTGGCACAAGTCCTGCAAGATTTCGTTTTGGGTTCGTGCGAAAAATGAAAGCGAGTTTTTGGCATGAACTCATGGCGATTAAGTCCTTCAATTCTTGGATTTTTGATTTTTAACTCTCCCGCAATCCTTGCATCCCCCGATAATCTGATGTTTTTTGAGAACACACTTCAGGGTCCAGCTGTGGAAAGCGAGGCCACATCCCCGCCTGCAAAGGCGACTGCCGAAAGCTTGTTTGGAGATCTACATCGCGAGAGAATTGAGCAACTCATCTCAGATTTTGAAACTGCTGTAGCCTCCTACGCTGATGAAGCAAATGGCGCTGCTATGCTTAAAGATTTTCAAAATCTGCATGGGCTAATTGAACAGATCACCCAATTTGATACCCCAGAGGTGAACAAGTTCCTCATCAGTAAGATCGGATACTTTAACGAAGAATACTACAGTCAGGAAAAATTTAGAGGCGGAAGCTATCTCGATACAAAATCCGGCCGGCTTGTGAATTCAGATCATGCAAACCTCCTTGGCCCACGCGCCATCAATCAAGAAGTCCAAAGAGCTTTGTTTAACAGAATGTCCCTCAATCGCTCCAAAGAAGAGATCCAAGCGCTCTTCGAGCGATACTCGGATTTGCAGTTAAAATACAAGGAGTCGGTATACAAATACGAAGCCATGAGCAGCATTGTCAGTCTCCTGGCTGGTGCAGATGATTTTGCGATTGATCGATTCTTGAGTAAGGCAGTATCTCAAATTCCAAGTGCTCCCTTTCAAGACATTCATTGGGGAGATGATTACTACTCGATGACTCAGTATGAAAGATCCGTTTATGTAGATGCTTGGATCAGTGCGGAATATGCCAATCAAAAGGGACCCGTCACTCTGGCAAACCAAATCCGTGAGACAATCAAAACGCGTGACGAAAAATCACTTAAAATATTGCGGCTCAAATTTAAAGATTCTGCGCCGCAAGTCGAAAATATTCTAAAGAGCATCAATGAATTATCTAAAAACTTTGGCGAAGCGAGTGCCATCGAGGAGATTACCTATAAAATCCAAACTCTTGGCGGTCCCATGATTCTGCGTTCTGACTTTGAGACTGGTGTCACAACTCTCTACTCGACCGATGAATCCGGAAAGGCTCAACCAAATCGGCCCACATATCTGTTTAACGCCTACACCGGCAAGTTTGAGCTTCAAGGCAAATAGAGCTGACGAGACGCGCTTCGCACCGCGCTCAAACTGGAGAGCGCAAAAACACAGTCAGGTCGATGAGCGGTGACTAATCGAATTGATCGGTGCGGGCGATAGCCCTCTCTCAAAAATCTCAAAACTTCTTGGGGAGTGATACTCTCAAGCTCTTTAAGCATCTCCGTCCGAACATCCGTACGGTCCCAATATGAAACATCTGCGAAATCTTCTTCCGCGATCTTCAGTAAACTTTCGGGCGCTCGCCTGAGCTCCAATTGAACAGCTCGAATATTATCTTTGGCTTCCTCAAGCACAGTGGCATCCAAATCAATTTTGGAAAACACGTCTCTCCAACCCTGCTCAATCTTGGGAGCTTCAGTGAGGCCCTCCGTTTGACCATACAACATCATTTGAATTCCTTGCCGAGAGCCCACAAACGTCGCTCCGTGCACATATCCCAGATTTTGTTCTTCGCGATTTCTCTTAAAGACCAAACTTGAGAGAAGTTCTCGTGCGACTCCACGAAGCGCCCAGTTTCGCAGCGATAAGGGTTGAGCCTCAAAGAGCTGAGCGATTCCATAAGCCCCCTCAGCCTTTGAAGGTGCCAGAGGAAAGTGGGCCTGCACAAAATTTCGAATGGGAAGTACGTCTCGAAGCCGGGCTTCTAAGTGCTCGTCAGTCAATGGAAGCGCCCAGTGCCGTACCACTTGCAAAATATCGCCCGAAAAATCTTCGCTCCAAGGCCCCACCACCGAAGCTCTCAAATTTTGATGCTGCACAATCGCCTTCAGTCCGCCTCTTAAAACTTCCGACATTGAATGCTTTTTTAACTCGGTAAGCTTTTCGCTGATCGAAGATTGAGAGTCAGAAATCAGTAAACTTGCCATTTGAGCTGCGATCTGCGCCGTAAAGGCCTCCTCACCCCCAGCCTTTTGTGATTGCATTTGGTCGAGTGCGATCTTGATTTCTTCACTCGTAGGTTCGTATGTCCAAAGCGACTTGAGCAACCAAGTCAATGCATCATGAATAACCCGAGGCTCACCTTCGCACTCCAGATGAATATCTCCTGATCGAGTGACAGACATCCCCTGCAAAATTTGAAGGGAGCCCAGATAACTCAACTCCCCTCGATGTCGATGTTTGAAAGCTCTCAAGAGAAGATCCAGGCGAGCCTGATCCCTTGAGTCAAGAATGGGATGCATGAGTAGAAAATGCATCGCAGCTACTTTTGACTCTTTAACTGGACGAATGGTCCAACGAATCTTGCCTTCTTCAGCCCTCACCTCTCGAATCGAAGTCTCTGCAATCGGGAGATCAAATCCGAGAGGGATCGTCTTGATTTGAATCAGCACATCTTCTGCACGATGTTTGGCGCCCGAATTCCAAAGCAAATTTGAGTGAGCGATGAGATCCTCCGTGCCCAGGATTTGATATCTTCGTTCAAAGATCGGATCCATGGCCTCTGCTTTGACATCCGAACCCATATAGCCCACAAACATCTGATCTGGCCTAAACGAACTCTCTAAGACATGGGCAATTCGATCCGCCGTCAGCTCCCCATAATAACTGTGATCATCAAAAGCTTTGAGGGGATTTAATCCTTGCAGGATTCGGTCAGAGACACGTTGATTGAGCGTGCTCGAGTCTTCATTGTTCTTGAGAGAAGCAGAGAGACTCATTCGCTTGAGATACTCCAGCAAATCACCGCGAATCCCTTGTTTTCGCAATTGCCCCAGATACGAGAAAATTTCTTCGATGAGCGCCTGACGATTTGCACCCCCTTCCGCGGTAAGCTCAATCCAAAACTGAAAGAGATTCGTCTTGTTGGTGATCGTATCTGAAACTCCGAGTCGTGCGATCCATCCTTTTTTGACGAGCCTATCAGACAATGAACCATCGACTTTGAGGTTGAGGTAATCCAATAAAATTTCTGTGGCGGCCTGGTCCAGCGGATCAAACGGAGCCCCTTGAAACTCCAACAAAAGCTTGAATTCATTCTGAGGTGTGTGAATTTCGATCATTCGCTGGTTTTGTTGACGCGCGCTGAGTGGAGGAATGCTGAAAGTCTTGGCAGCTTGGCCTTTGGCTAGGGGTGGAACAAAATTCTCTGCGAGGAGTTCTAAAACCCTTTCAGGATGAAGTCCCTCAGATTGTCCTTCCTGAACGCGATCAAAATTAGCCGTCACGAGAAGCTGCATCGAACCCGGAACATAATTGGCATGAAAATGCGCCTGAAGATCTTCGAGAGTCGTGGCATTCAATTGATCTTGGGTCCCGATACTAAACTTGGATAGCCAATGCCCTTCTCTCAAAAGATGAATGCGCATCATCGCGATGAGACTTCTTGCCCATCGTCGCTGGACTTCAAGGGCTTCATTTTTGACGACATCGCGTTCTCGAACAAACGTCTCTGGATTCCATTCGGGTTGGGAAAACATCGCCCCGTAGGGAACTATCGCATTGTCGAAAACAGACTCGTGACCCGTGAAATAATAAAACGTCTGATTGTGAGACGTGAAAGCGTTCAAATCAAGTCCCAGTCCCTGAAGGGTCTTGTTGAGAGTCCCGTAACCCGGAAATTTTGCAGATCCCTCGTGAATAATATGCTCAAACAAATGACTGATGCCGGCTGTTCGAACGGGTTCATCATGGTTCATTCCGACTTCGACATTGGCTGCAAAGTGAACCGAATTGCCCCGATGGGAATTGATCAAAAATACATCGTATCCATTCACTTGATGGTGGGTCACCGTGGGCGACTGCGCGCTGAGATTGCAAACCAAAAAAAGAAAAACGAAACAAAGTCGCCCCAAAATCCGCATAAAGAATCTCCTTAACCCGCCTAACAGTTGCGCGAATCTCGTGACGAGAGTCAATGAATTTAGAAGATGCCCTTACTCCCACTCGATCGTCGAGGGAGGCTTGGAAGAGATATCAAAAACCACGCGATTGATTCCGCGAACTTCGTTGATGATGCGACTCGAAATAGCTTCCAAAACAGGGGTCGGCAGTGGAGCGATATGCGCTGTCATTCCATCTTCTGAATGCACACAGCGAACCGCAATGAGATCCTCGTACGTCCGCTGATCTCCCATCACGCCCACAGATTTGATTGGCAAGTACACACAAAAACTTTGCCAGAGTTTTTCGTACCAATTTGTTTCTCGCAAAATCTCCTGAAGTCGCCAATCGGCTTCGCGTAAAATATCCAACCTCTCTCGCGTCACCTCACCCATCACTCGGATCGCCAGTCCTGGTCCAGGAAAGGGATGCCGCCAAACAAAATCATGGGGGATTCCCAAAAACTCTCCGAGTCGGCGAGCTTCGTCTTTGAACAAATCACGCAGGGGCTCAACGAGCTCAAAAGGGAGTTTGTCGGGCAAGCCGCCCACGTTGTGATGGCTCTTGATCATCACGCTCGGCCCGCCATGAAAACTCACGCTCTCTATCACGTCCGGATACAGCGTTCCTTGCGCAAGATACTTAATGTCTTTGAGCTTCTTGGCCTCGTCTTCGAAGACTTCAATAAAGAGTCGCCCAATGGTTTTGCGTTTGACTTCGGGATCCGTCACCCCCTTGAGCGCCGTCAAAAACTTTTCTGACGCATCGACAAGCGCGATAGGAAACTTAAACTTTTGCTGAAACAAATCTTTGAGCTGCTTGAGTTCGTCTTTGCGCAAAACGCCTGTGTCCACGCAAAAGCAATCGACTTTCCCCGGAAAAATCTTATTGAGGATGACAGCCACGACCGTGGAATCCACGCCTCCACTGAGAGCGCAAAGGATCCGGCCATTTTTGACTTGAGCTTTGAGTTTGCTTTCGATCTCTTCAAAGATGCTCTTGGATTGCCAATCAAATTTAAATCGACAGCCGAGCAAAAACTTTCGCAAGAGATCGAGGCCTTGAGGGGTGTGATGCACCTCGGGATGAAACTGAAGTCCATAGATTGAATGGGATTCGTGTTCCATGGCGGCAATCACGCCCGAGCGAGACGTCGCACAAACTTTAAACCCCGCGGGCAGCTTTTCGGCATGATCGCCGTGACTCATGAGAACCGAGAGCTGCTCCGGCAGATCTCCAAAGAGTCGGCCCCGCTTAAGAGTGATGGGTTCGACTCCATATTCACGCGATTTTCCTGACCCTACCTTGCCGCCCTCGGCCTTAACGATCCACTGCATCCCATAGCAAATGCCAAGGACGGGGATCTGCAAATCCATAACCGAAAATTTGAGCGAGGGCGCACCGACATCATCCACACTCGCGGGCCCCCCCGACAAAATCACGCCACGAGGAGCGCGTTCTTGAATCTCGCTGAGCGAAATCTGAGGAGTGACAACCTCGGATCGGACGCCAAGTTCGCGCAATTTTCGCGCGATAAGTTGTGTGTACTGACTTCCAAAATCGATGATCAGGCAAATATCGGTTCGACTCATGAGTTTAGCTCAACTGATAATTGGGCGCCTCTTGCGTGATGATCACATCGTGCACATGAGACTCTTTGAGTCCTGCCGAAGTAATTCGAACAAATTTGCGACTCTTTTGAAGTGATGCAATATCCGCCGATCCACAGTATCCAAAGCCCGCGCGGATTCCTCCGAGCAGTTGGTAAATCACCGCAGACGCTGAGCCTCGATAAGGCACGCGACCGACGATCCCTTCGGGCACTAGTTTTTGCGCTAAGTCTGCTTCAGCCACATGAGACTGAAAATACCGATCGCGCGAACCTTCGCGCATGGCTTCGATGCTGCCCATTCCTCGATGCTCTTTGTACGAGCGACCTTGATACAAAATCATTTCGCCAGGACTTTCGTCTGTCCCAGCTAGCAAAGATCCAATCATCACCGAACTCGCTCCCGCAGCGAGAGCCTTGACGATATCGCCAGAGTATTTAATGCCTCCATCAGCGATCACAGGAACTTTTGATTTTTGGGCTACCTCAAAACACTCCATCACGGCAGAAAGCTGCGGGACGCCGACACCTGAAATAATTCGCGTGGTGCAGATACTGCCAGGGCCCATTCCGATCTTGACGGCATCCACTCCCAAATCAATCAGGGCTTTTGTTCCATCCGCTGTCGCCACGTTTCCGGCAACAATCAAAACTTTGGGGTGACGCTTTTTGATATCCTTGAGAACAGACATCACATTTTTTGAATGCCCGTGAGCGGTATCCACAAACAAAACATCTACTCCCGCATCCACCAGCTTATCAGTTCGCTCTAATGTATCGGGAGCCGTGCCCACTGCCGCACCCACGCAAAGAGAGCCGCGCGCATCTTTGGTCGCATTCGGATATTTGGCTGTTTTTTCGATATCCTTAATGGTGATCAATCCTTTGAGATGAGATTGAGAATCCACAACGAGAAGCTTTTCGATTCGATGCTGCATCAAAAGCTCTTTGGATTTTTCGAGATCGGCTCCCTCGCTCACCGTCACGAGTTTTTTGGTCATTCGCTCGATGACGGGTACTTTGAGATCTCTGACGAATCTCAAATCTCGATTCGTTAAAATTCCTACACATTTGCCATTTTCGACAACGGGTAAGCCCGAAATATTATGCTGATCCATCAAAGCGCGAGCGCGTTCTAATGTTTCTTTGGGTCCAATAGTGATCGGATTGACGACCATTCCACTTTCAAACTTTTTGACACGATGGACTTCGAAGGCTTGGTTTTCTGAAGTCATGTTTTTGTGAATCACCCCGAGGCCACCTTCTTGTGCGATACGAATGGCCATTCGACTCTCGGTCACCGTATCCATGGCGGCAGAGATGATAGGAATATTCAGACTAAATCCCCGACAGGCTTGAGTCTTTAAACTCACTTCATTGGGAAGAACATGACTCTCTTGAGGGAGGAGCAAAACGTCATCAAACGTAAGACTTTCTGGAATCATATTCTTATCTGACATAGTGGGCCCCCTGGGTCAATTTGTTGAATTCTGACGCGATTTTACCCGTCTTGTGGGCCCTGCCGAAGGAAGATATCCTGATATTTGGGGTTTATAACGGTGCAGGGCAGTTGGGTATTTTGGCTGATCGCCAACGCTAAGGCTTCGGAGGTCGTTCATCGAGCTCCCGAAGCATTGGATGCAGAAAGACTACAAGGCTGGGTTCATGGCTCAGTTTGGGGTCTCATTGCACTCAATCTCGCTGCACTCACTTTGTTTTTACTCTCCCTTTGCGGTCCTCAAATCAATTCTTGGATTTCTGCCGCTTGGAATGCTTACAAAAGTTGGAAACTCGAAAAACTCGAGAAGGCCGCGCAATTTAAACAAGCGGCCACCATTGTTCAAAACACGGATCAAGCAGTGGCGAGTCCTGCGGCACCCGATGTCAATCATGCCGTTGCTGCACCCATGGATCCAACTCAGTCTGAGGCTACCGCACTGACCGAAGCCACACTCGCACCCACAGAGGCAATGGCATCGCCTACTGATGTGGCTCCTCCGCCTGAAGGCGCGACAGAAGTTCCAGCAGAACCTCCTGTCTATGCACCGCCGCCTGATGATGTTCCTGCCGAAGCGCCTGTGTATGCACCTCCTCCAGATGAGCCCAGTGTGCAAGCAGCTCCGGCAGATCCCGCTCCACCTGCTGCTGAAGTTGCCCCTCAAAGCGGTGCCGACGCTTGGGAAGCCCTAGAATCTCAAGTCAACGGAATGGATTTCAATGCTCTCACTCAAATCGTAGACACCAAAAAATTTGCTGGCGCCGCGGGATCGAACGATATGCCTGATCTCGGCCCCATACTGCCAGTCACTTTGCCTCCCGAATTTGAGCCCAAAGGGGCTAATCCTGATGAGGGTTTCAAATTGCTCGAGGCTCAGCTCGCTCAACCTAACGCATTGGATGCCAAAGTTATTGTGCTGGCAGAAGCCACTCTAGCACCTGCTGCTGTGGAAGCGCCGATCGAAGAAGTTCTTACCGAAGTCACCGAAGTGCAAACTTCGTTGCCAGCCGAAGCTGTTTCTGCTGAAAAAGTGGGTATGGCTCAGGGTGAGGTTGATGTGACGGTAAAATCTGCGATGGATTTTGAAAAATCCCTAGAAGCACTCCTCACCGAAACCAATTTTGACGCCACTGAAGAACTTCCTATCTTTGATTTGCGAGCTCTCGAAGCCACTCTTGAGCAAGCCATTCAGACCGCTGACGAACCCGCACAAAAGGATTCTGTGGCGTGAAGCCTCATTCGTATTGGATCAAAGTTTCGGACAATACGCCCTGGAGCATTTGGTGGCCTCAAATCTGCAAGGACATGAAATGGCCTGTCGAAACCACTGTCGAAAAATGGCCTGCGGCTGAGCTCTCCTGGTCGCGACTTTTGGACTCAGCCAAAACGCTCGGTCTCTTTGCTAAGTTTAAAGTCATTGTCATTTTGCAGGCGGAAAAGGCCCTCAAAACCTTGGATGCCGAGCCCTCGGGCTTCTTTAAGAGCCTCGAAAAGCTCCCCCATAAAATTTTGTTTGTGTCAGACTCAGAGCCTCCCAAATCTGTGAAGTTACCCGTTTGGATCGCTCCCGAAGTCGAAGGCGCTGCGATCGATGATAAAGCTGCGTTTAAGTGGATTGATGGCATTCATTCTAAGCGATTGTCCGAAGCCCTCGATCACCTCGAAAACGCTCTCGAGCAAGACTCCCATCCTTTGGCGTTGCTTCAATTGATTTCACGAGATTTACGTTTGGGCAGACTTATCCAATATGCCCAAAGTCAGCGACTGCGAGAGGACGAGATTATTCAGACGCTCAAACTCAATCCCTACGCCTTCAAAAAATGGCAGAGCCGAAAGAGTATTCGCTCCGGTCAGTGGACTCAGATTTTTGAGCGACTCAGTCGCGCGGATCTGGACCTCAAAAGCGGACATGATCAGGTCTGGATCATGCGCAAACTCAGTTTTGATCTGATTGAAATTTTGAGCGGAAAAGAAAAAGACTTTAGGCGGACTTCTTTGCAGTCGCCTTCAATACCGCTTTTGACAGCCGTGCCATCCTTCGCCTGATGGTATTGCGGTGAATCGTTCCCTTGGATTTTTGAATCACGCTGAAGGCTTCAGACAAAGCTTCTTGAGCTTTTTTGGGATCCGTCAACGAGGCGAGCACTTTTCGCTCAACATTATGAACTCGCGAAACTTGTTCGGAGTTACGAGCTTGTCGTCGGATTGCTTGTCGAGCACGCTTTTCAGCTGAAATATGATTGGCCATGGTTCGCCAGAATTAGACGTTCAGACGCCAAATTGTCAATTATTCCGAAGGCAAAATACGAACCTGCTTGAGCCGTTTGGCAAGGACTTCGGGGATTCCGCGCTCCTCTAAAAGGAGCAAAACTCCCGTCGAACTGCGATTGAGTTGATCCTGAATGCGTTTTTGGAGGCCTTCGTCGGAGGCTTTAAAGCGTACTACAGCCCTGAAATCCCTTGGATCCCCCGACGCCGCCGGCTGAATCTCCACCAAAAAGCGAACTCGATCAGCGATCGAGTCTCCATCCATTAGACTCAGCTCATCGTGGAGCAGTTTGGCAAGAGTTTCGCCCAAATGACGGTACTCATTTAATCGATCTTCGCTCATGAGAAGGCCTCGATCCCGGAATCCCCGGGCATTGACGATCGTTGCTCGCATATCCTCATTAATGAGAGAGAGAAGCTTGAGAGCAGAGGCTTCAGAATAATGCCCCTTCATATAGTGAGTGACTTCGTCTCCAGAAGTCTTAGCACCCACGGCCTCGGAATCCGCAAAAACCTCTTTGAGTAGGCCTTCTGATCGATCCAAAAGATCAAAATAGCGAGTCTGAGAAGAGCCATAGCTGAGTTTTTGAATAAACTCTCCAAACTCAAGTCGAGAAAGTTCTCCGACACTTGAGAGCTGAGCCTGCAAAGCGGTGGCATGGTGAGCCCCTACTCGACGCAAATCCACCGAAGCCACATAATCTGTCTGCGCTAAAAGCAAATCCAAATCAAATGTTGAAGGCTCGAGGGACAGTGGTCCAATGACCTCTGATTGTCGGTAAGCCAGTGGGGGCTCAAACACTCGAGTCCCCGAAAAGTAGAGCGAAATTTGTCGAACCAATGTTTGCGCTAATGGTTCTTTGAGATGAAACACAAGTTGTGTGCGAAGGGCGAGCTCCTGAGGATCTGAGATTTTTCGGACCAGGTCATTGAACTCCGGGCTAAAGACTCTACGGCCATCGACATCGACAGTGATTTTGTCAAAATCTCCCTGGGCTAAGCTTGATTTGAGAGAGGCCATCAGGGCTTGCCGATCTTTTTCGAGTCCCAAGGCGTGCCGGTAAAGACGCTCAGAGACTATTTCAAAATTGACGACATTTTGGCTCGGCCCCTCCGGCATAAAGCTCACACGAGCGGCAATACCGGCTTCATTCATCGTGCGACCAATCCCAATCGCAAAGGGCGCAGTATAACCAGGAATGGATTTGAGGATTGCGAGAGCACTTTTGCCGTCGATTTCTGCCGGCGTAATGACTTGATCAATCTGCGCATGAAACTGATTGAGCGCGTTTTCAAAAATCTTTTCGATCAGAGTGGGGTCAAAGCGATTGACGATGAGACGAACCGATTTGTAATCATTGGCGACCCAGAGTGGCTCAAGTTGAGCGTGCGAAATCTCCGCATAGAGTTGTTGTTTGATCAGCCGAATCATTCGATCCACTTGCAAAGGCGAAAGATGAGCTTTGTCGCGCAAATGTTTGATGTATCGAGTCTCAATATAGATCGCCGTGTTAGGTTGATTATCTGGATCAGGAATGAGTGCTGTCTCGACAAACGACGGACGATCCAAAAAGTGCCTCGTCACCGAATGCACGATCGAAGAAAACAGTGTGGCGCAAATTCCCCTGGGAGTATGGGCCTGTCCCGCATAAGGCACGGCCACTAAAAGAAATGCGAACCAAACAACAAACTTTAACCGTTTCACGCGAGACATACCCGTAAGCTCTTCGAGGACTAGAGATTGCAAGGGCTGTGCCGATGAAATGGCTTCAAAAAGTAGGCTATAAGGCCTAGAATTAGCCGGAATGACTAGGCTTTTAGGGGTATTGGGGCTTGGATGGTGCATAGGGCTTTGGCCTTCAGTGTGGGCTCAAGGCAACAGTTTTGCCACGTCCGAAATTCTCAACGATTGGCGTGCATCGTCTCGATCGACAGAGTTAAATTTTTTGAACCGACATCAAATGCTCGCTTGTGCCGAATCGGCCTTTGTTTTTGATTCGCAAGATCCAAAACATTTGCAGGATCCTTCTGTTGCTTGGAAGACATTGTCCGCGGCATGGGCCCAACACTGGAAGAAGCCGACTCAGTGGATTCCGGCAGGCCTTAATTTTGTGAGAGCCAGCATGCGCCACCCTCTTCTCAGCCTCCCTCATTGGGTTGAGATCGGAAGCGTTTTTGTTTTCACGCTCTTGCTTTCGATGATTGTTGTTTTGACGCTTTATTTTTGGCTGTGGGCGCGCCCGATGGCGCGAGATTGGCCACGCCTTTTGAGATCAGCCCGAGTGGTGCGAGTCGTTTTGATTTTGCATCTCTTGCTGGCATTGGCTTTTGGGAGTTTGGCTCTAGGCGCTTTGTTGCTGACAAGTCTCGCCATTATTTATTCTCGAAGCCTTCCTCCTGCGCTCATTGCTTCTGCTCTCGCGGGATTAATTTGGATTCTGGGTCCCTTTGCGGGAGCATTGATCGAAAGCGCTGAGCAATCGACCGCCCTTGAAGCTCTCTGGAAAGGTCGAACAAGAATTTTGTATCCCCCCAAGGCACTCGAGTCTTTGACCCCTATCGAAGGAGCCTACTGGACTTATCTCAATGGCGGACGGAGCCAAGGTTTGAATCTTTTAGCTCAACAAAGTGAAGGAAGAGATCGCGCACTTTTAGAGAGCATTGTGCTGATCAATGATATCGGACCGATGCGGGCGCTGCCTGAGGTCGAAAAAAAGCTCGGGATCTGCAGCGAGGATCCGATTTGTAATTTTAATTTGGTCCAGATTTCGACAGATACTCAAAATTTGGTCGCTGCCGATCGTGCTCGATCCAAGATCGACTCGCAACTCTGGGAAACTTTGACCCTTCGTAGTCTTGAGCAAGGATCTCATTATCTTTGGCTCCCCTCTCAGAGTCTCTCCAGTCGATTGAGTCAAAAATTTTTGGAATCTTTAGGAGCCACGAGCCCTCTCGCTTGGGCCTGGACCTTAGGTCTTCCGGTGCTTTTGTTGATCTTGAGTCTTTGGCTCCGCCGTAAAGCCAGTGGCGTTTGTAGTTTTACAGGCGAAGCGACGACACCGGTTTCTGCCACAGAGAGTTCGATTTATCAGGCGGCACGAAATCGAGGCACCAAGCAAACTGGATCTCAACGACTCAATACCGAAGCTTTGATTCGCAGCTTTCGAATGTCATCGGACAGCTGGTCCAGTTTTTGGGGATGGGCAGTGCCTCGCATGGATCGCATCACCAATGACTTTCAGTTTATAGAACCCCTGCTTTTAACTTGGGCGCTGATGACGATCTGGATTTTGGCTTTGCCATCAGGAGTTTTGGAGACACAACTCCATGCTGCGGATTTGTTTTATTGGCCTCAGCCCAAAAGCGTGACTTGGAGTTTTGGATTTTTGGTCATCGCGATATCCCTGCAATTGATAGTCATGTGGCGCAACTGGAGGAAAACAACCCGATGAGCTCTCTTTCTGAACTCCTCCAAAAACTCGAAACCGAATGTTGGTCAGGCGAAGTCAGTGTGTCCGCCGCCGAAGGAAACGCCGCGATTCTTTTGAGAGAGGGACAATTTATTTGGTCCCATCGACCGCTGCATCGAATGATCGAGCGACTTTCAAAAGTGGAATGGATCAAACTTCCCCCCGAAGAAGTTTTAAAAAACTGCCGCAACTGGGAAGACCTTGTTCGTATGATTTTGCATGCAAACCCCGAAAGCCATGCACGAATCGTACGTCTTCTTAAAACAGAGCGGCTCGAATTGTTCTTTCGATTGTTTTTTTGGTCAAACATGGAGCTCACGCCGCGAAAATTTCATGTGGATCTTCCGGATCCAGCGGAACTGGGATTTTATAGTCCTCGAAAAATTTCGACACTCCTCAAAGAAGCTCAAAAGCGCATGGAAGAATTTCCTCAAATGCAAAAGGCCCTGGGCTCGAGTAAGCGAATTTTTGTTCCGCTCATCGAAGTTCCGAGCATCGACATGTCCAATCCCGATGCGATCGATCAGGCGTTCTTGGATCAAAAGGATGATATTTCGGAAGTCTTACCTTACTCACCCGAAGAAATTGAACTCCTCAGACTCTGCGATGGGACTCATTCTGTTCAGGATATTGTAAGGCTCTCACTCGACGGAGAATTTTTGATTCTGCGTCGACTGATGAATCTTTGGGAAAAGGGAGCCGTCGCTCCCAAAGATGATGCAAAACCCATCAAAAATCGCTCCACTCAAGTGAGAGATTCGTTTGGCGCTCAGGAATTGTTTTTGACGGCAGGACTTGGGATTATATTGTGCCTTATCTTTGGGGCATCGAAGCAAATCGACACAAGTCATTTGCGCAGGTCGCCAAGTTTTGCCCCGTTGGCATGGTCTCTGGAGCGATATCGCAGTTCTCAAGGGCGATATCCTTTGACGTTAAGCGAGATGAATCAAGTTTTTGGATTTCAGGATGCGTATTTAGATCAGTTTGATTATCGTCTTCCTCATCCTGAAGCCTACGAGCTCATGATAAAATAAAGCGTGAATTTCTTAGAGACATTTTGGCACCGTTTCCGTCGTCGATTTAAAGCACTCACTCGTTCTTTTGCAGTGGTCGCGGTGATGAGTCTGTCGATCGGGATCCTCAGCCAAGGGGCATTGTTTGATTTGCATTTAAATCTGAAAGAAGGCGACATCGCTCCTCGCAATATTAAAGCACCCGAAGACATCAAGGTGATCGACGAAGCCCTGACAGAAAAGCGAAGAGAATCCGTCGCATCGAGTGTCCGAGATGTTTTTGATTTTGATTCGGAGTGGAGTCAACGTACAGACGACAAGCTCAATCAGATCTTGCAAGCCCTTGATAAGGGTCGTGGCTCTCGAGCGGCTCTTTCCGGAGAGATCCGCGCCAATATCGAAAAAGCGATCGGAGCCGCTCTCAATGATATCGAGTGGAAGCTAATCAGTCAGACTCCTTTTGCTCGTGCTCTACGGGCTTATTTAAGTTCGCGATTTGAATCGACACAACGACCTTGGGTTTTTAGAGAAGTTCCTTCAAACACAGTCACCCTTCGCGACGTAAAGACCGGCGAAGAAATGATCGTTTCGAGAACAGGGCTCGAGACTCAGTCGCAGAGTCTCGACTCGCTTCGCTCCGAGATCATTCTCAATATTCAGTCGGCATTGGGGATTCGAAAGCTCACCCGAAATGACATTGCCCTTCTCCAAAGCATTCTCGGCAAAGTCCTCAGTGAGAATGTGAGCTTTAACCCTATCGAAACCGCGGCGCGCAAGGACGAAGCCAAACAAAAAATTGAAGTCTCTTGGGCCGAAATCAAAAAGGGCGAGATTGTTTTGCGCGAAGGTCAGCGCATCGAGAAAAAGCATCTTCTACTCTTACAAAGCGTCTCCGAAGCTCGGTCGAGCACATTTAAGTTTTCGGAATTTATCTCGATCTCTATTCTCTTCGCCTTTGTCACGATTTTGCTCGTCTTTGTGGGACGACGAAATTTTAAGAAATTCAAACTGACGTTTCGTGATCAATTGGTCTTGGGAGGATTTTTGGTTCTCTCTGTCGCTTTATTGACTGGACTCTATTCTCTGTTCAAAGCCGCCGAAGACCAAACGCTCATCGCATCTCTCCTTTTGTTTGCATTACCACTGGGATTCACAGGGATGACATTGCGATTGTTTACAAGCATGGAGATCACCACATTTTGCTTGCTCCTTCAGTCCGTTGCACTCGCTTGGGTGATGGATGACGCCTATTTTGCATTCACAGGACTTTTAGTATCTCTTTCGGGAGCGGCTCTCATGCGAAGAATCTCGGAAAGGCGAGATGTGTTTAAGGCGGGACTGCTTTCGGGATTTGCCTTCGCGGTGCTGACATTGATTGGAGCCACTCTGGATATACCAAGGCCTCATCCCTTTGAAAGTCTTTGGGCTGAAGTAATCTCGGTCACTCTACTTTGCTTTTGCTCGGGAGCTCTCAGCGCAGGCTTTGTCCTCGCTCTTCAACCCCTGCTCGAAAATTTGGGCTACACCACGGACTTGAGATTGATGGAACTCTCGCGAAGCGATCATCCCCTTTTGAAGGATTTGATTCTTCGAGCACCCGGCACTTACTTTCATTCTTTTACCGTCAGTCAGTTGGCCGAAAAGGCGGCCGAGGCGATTCAGGCCAATGCTCTCTTTGCGCGAGTGGCGAGTCTGTATCACGACATCGGAAAAATCAAAAAGCCTCAGTACTTTATCGAAAACATCAAAGGCGAAAACAAACACGACAAGCTCGCCCCGACAATGAGTGCGCTGATTATTTCTAACCATGTCAAAGAAGGCATTGAGTTAGGAATGGAACACAAGCTTCCTATTAGTCTGATCGAAGTCATCCCGCAGCATCACGGTACTGCTCTCATCTCCTATTTTTATGACAAGGCCCGTAAGGCGGCAGGATCCGAGGGTACTGTCGAGGATCGAGATTTTCGCTATCCAGGTCCCAAGCCTCAGACAAAGGAAGCGGCGATCATCATGATGGCCGATGCTGTTGAGGCCACGGCAAAATCAATGGCCAACGCCTCCGAAGACCAGCTCAAGCAAATGGTGCATGCGACGATTCAGAGATTCTTTTTGGACGAGCAACTGGATGAGTGCGATTTGTCACTCAAGGACCTTGCCACCATTGGCCAGGCCTTTTTGCAGGTCCTGCAAGGTGTTTACCATCACCGAATCGAATATACGCATCTCAAACAAGAGACGAATCCGGGCATTGCTCCGCTCAAACCGAGCGCATAAGGAACTTAAGAAGTGTCTTCACTCATTCAATGGAGTTTTGGTTCGGGCGTCTCTCCCCTCAGAAATCGAAATGAGTTCGAGGCTCAATGGCGACGAATTCTCAAAAAACTCAAGCGCCCCCAGAGAACTCTCGAGCTACGCCTTGTAAAGAGTAGTGAAATGAAGAAGTTCAATCATCGATTTCGGGGCAAAAATAAACCCACAGATGTTTTGAGCTTTCCTTTGGATTCGGGACCCCTTCAGGGGAGTCTCCTGATTGATGTTCAGACCGCTCGCCTCCAAGCGGCGCAGTACGGACACAGCCCGCGGCGAGAAATCCAGGAACTCTTTACTCATGGCTGTCTCCATCTTCTGGGATTTGATCACGAAAAGTCGTCGCAAGCTCGTACCATGGCCCGCTGGGAAAACTTTTTTAATCGACATTGGTGAGTCAGCGCAAAGACCCCGCTAGACTATCCTTCAAAGACTTAGCAAAATGCCGACTATGTTTTGGCTGAGCGGAGCGGGATTGATTCTCTCCGGAATTCTCATGAGTTTTGCTCATGATTTTAAATATGAAAATTGGGTTCGTGAGAATTCGTTTTTGGGATTTATTGTCGCCAGCCTCGGGTTGATTCTTTATTTTGGAATTTCGCAAAAAGAACCCCACGGATTCAAAAGATTTCTTAAGGGCTTTATTGGAGCCTTTTTTTATTTTGCGATTTGCTTGTTTTGGCTGTGCTACGCCCTCACGAATTTTGGAGGTTTGCCCCTTTGGCTGGGTACGATCGTCGCTTCACTCGTTTGCATTTATTGTGCCTTGTATTGGGGACTCGCGGTTTATATTTGCGGTCGTCCTGAAATCAAGGATCAGGGAGCAGTATTGCGTTCGATTAGTTGGGCCGCCATCGTCACCGGGCTAGAAGCCTTGCGACAGTGGGTCATCACAGGATTTCATTGGGGCGAACTCGGCTACCATTTTGAATACATGACTTGGATCCGCTCTTCGGCGTCGATTTGGGGCGCTCATGGTCTGACTTTTTTTTGGATCTTTTTGATCGGATGTATTTTGAATTTTGATCAATGGAGTAAAAGCCGAGAGCAAATCAAAGCCTTTGGATTGACGGTCAGTATTTTTGTGCTCGGCTGTGTTTGGTCTCAAATCGACCTCCACTGGATTCGATCGTTTGATCGTCAGGTAAAGGTCGGATTGGTTCAGCCCAATATTGCACAAGACGATAAATGGGATCCCCAGTTGGTGAGTCAGATCGTCAGCAATCTGCTCGAAGCCACTCAGCATGTGATTTCTCTGGGAGCAGACATCGTCGTATGGCCCGAGACAGCGTATCCTCGATTGATCGGAGACAATCAAAGGCAACTTCCCTTTTCGTCGCCCGTGCCACTTTTGATGGGGGCCGTTGTTCGCGAAGGACGCATCAACCGCAATTCGGCACTCCTTGTAGAGGGAGATCAGATTCTCTCAAGATTTGATAAAGTCCATCTTGTTCCTTATGGAGAATATGTCCCGTTCAAAGAGTGGATGCCGTTTGAAAAACTCGTGGCGAATGTGGGAGACTTTATTCCGGGCTCAAGAGACCAGCCCCTCTTAAGCCCTCCCAATCTGAATCTCAAACTTGCTCCGTTGATTTGTTACGAAGACGCTTTTAATCGTGATGCGGTCCGTTTGGCTCGCCAAGGAGCCGATCTTTTTGTGAATATCACAAACGATGCGTGGTATGGGCCCACATCAGCTCAACGTCAGCATGCCGCGCTCGCCGCGTTTCAGGTTTATCAGAGTTTTGTTCCAATGGTTCGCGCGACCAACAATGGTCTGACGACCATTATCACTCCTCAAGCACGTATCGATGGGCCCGCATTTGAGAGAGCTCAGTTTGTCGAGACTGTGAATTTTGCCTCCACCGCATCAAAAACATTTTTTGTATGGACTTATCCACTGATGGAGTGGATTTGGGCGATTATCTTTGTTATAGCTTGGCAATGGAAAAGAAGCCGGCAGACAAAAAGAATCTTCTTTCGGAGCTAAAGACGCAGTCCGAGAGGGTTGACTCCCTCAGGGGGCTTCTTTGACATTGATCGATTGCGAGATGAGCGCGGCGCGCTGACCGAAAGGACTCTGGCTCCCGACTTTTGGAATGATCCTCAGAAAGCTCGTGAGACAACGCAAAAAATCGAATCCCTCGATCGGGTTTTAGAACCCTTTGATCGCGCGGACTCGAGCGTCAAAGAACTCATCGAGATTATCGAAATTTCTGAGCCCAATGATCCCATCATTGAGGATGCGGCTTCTCAGGTTCCAAAAATCTTGGGGGACCTAAGAAAACTCGAACTCCAAAAAATGCTCTCCGCAGAAGAAGATCGACTCGGTGCGATTGTGACGATCAATGCGGGATCTGGTGGCACCGAAGCTCAAGACTGGGCGCAGATGATTCAGCGAATGCTCATGCGATACGCCAATCGACGCCAATACAGTGTTGAGCTCGTCGATGAACAAGGCGGCGAAGTCGCTGGGATCAAATCCTGTTCGTTTATCGCTCGCGGTCCCATGGCCTACGGCTATTTTAAGTCAGAACGCGGCGTGCATCGACTCGTTCGCATCTCACCGTTTGATTCTAACAAACGGCGGCACACTTCGTTTGCGGCGGTAGATGTGGTCCCGGAAATTGACGACGATATCGTCGTCGAGGTCCGGCCCGACGACCTCAAGATGGATACGTTTCGCTCAGGCGGAGCGGGTGGACAACATGTGAACAAAACAGAGTCTGCGGTGAGACTCACTCACATCCCGACCGGAATCATTGTCGCTTGTCAGACTCAACGTTCGCAACACGCCAATCGAGACACAGCGATGAAGATGCTCAAATCCAAACTCTATGAGCTCGAACTTCAGAAGCGAAAAGCAGCCGTCGATGCTCACAATGCGACCAAGCAAGATAACTCTTGGGGTTCGCAAATTAGATCGTATGTCATGCAACCGTATCGATTGGTTAAAGACCATCGCACGGACTACGAGAGCTTTCAGCCAGATGATGTCCTAGATGGCGCGCTCGAAGATTTTAGCGAAGCCTTTTTGATCAAAGGGGCCGCGAACGACAAACCCGCTTAGATTGGATGAGATTGCCGCTGGGCAAAGTATCCGTATTTAAAATCAATCCCTTGAATGTGGGTCTTAAGCCAAAACTGCAAAAATCCAAAAAAACTAGAGGAAAGCTTCTGCGAAGCCCCGCCGTCAAACTTGGCAATATCATCCTTGAGACGCGCCAAGACATCCACATGAGCTCTTTTGTGTTGAGCGATTTCTGGAAAATGAAGTCCTTCCATATAGGCTTCTTCGTCAGCAAAATGCTTTTTGGTGTATTCAAAAAGCGCGTTGAGCGCTTCTTGAATCTGGACTTTTGGAGCTTCGTTTTCATTGAGAAGATAAACATTATTCATCCGGGCGATGAGTTCCTTGTGCTCGTCGTCCATTTCAGCAACGCCGACCTCGATGGATTTGGACCACTCAAAGTTTTTTGAAACCACGACGATATTCTAGCGAAAATTATCAAAGAGAAATAGAAAAGAAGAATGAACTGGCAGATATTTGGAACGACATTCTTGACGATTTTTGTCGCCGAAATGGGCGACAAGACTCAATTCGCCGCCATGGCCAGTTCAGCAGAATCCAAAGGCGCATGGGAGGTTTTGTTCGCAGTCGTAACAGCTCTCGCTCTCGCAGGAACTTTGGGATTTTTTGCAGGCAAAGTTCTCTCAGAATATTTGAGCCCGCAAATTTTAAAGTTAGCGTCGGGTTCGATCTTTGTTCTGATGGGACTTTGGATCCTCTTGAAGCGTTAAACTCCACAGGGGGTCGCACTAATATATCATTAATTTCAAATACTTACCTCGGTATGCGACTTGCAAATTAACCTCGCATGTGGTGGCCCCGATTAAAATCAAAGTTCCTGCTCGCCTTGACTCTAGTGACCTTGCTCGGCCTCAGTCCATTCGCTCGGGCAGACGAACCCGCCACTCCTTCTACCATTAAGAACAGATGTGCTTTTATTTTGCGAAAGTCCGTTGTGTATGGAGCCGTTATCGTAGGAACGCTTTCCCTACCCACGGGCTATCACAACTGGAACGCATCTCTCAAAGGCGAACAGCACTTGAAATTTGGAATCTATCTCGACGCTCAAAATATTTTTGACCGAGTTCTGAATCCTGCAGAGCGAGAAATCGTCTTAGACCCTCGACGAGATCCCACAACAGTCAAACGAATCGCAGGGCTTCTTGCCAGCAAACTGAATGGCGATTATGTCGAAACACATGAGCTCCTCCCCGAAGCACGGGAAGCGTCGAGTTATTTTAAGGGACAATCTCTTGAACGAGGACAATGCCGTCACAAAGCCTGCGTGCTCGTTGGTCTCCTCAATCACATCGGGATTCGCGCGCACGAAGGTCATGCCACGTTGAATGATACTGGGGAGGGCCATACTTTTGTGATTTTGCCCGAATACAATCTCGTCGTTGAGCCGACGTGGGATTCGATGTCCCTCACTTGGCATGTGGTTGACCTGCCTCTCTATGAGCAAATTCTCAAGGGTCAAAACGCAAGTCGCACTTTTGACGAAGAGAG
>CAZUTA010000006.1:0-114049 GCA_964622975.1 uncultured Bacteriovoracaceae bacterium
GGAGCGGGAGATGGAACATTCGCTGTCGCTCAGACTTTGAGTTCGGGTTGGGACTATGGACATTTGTCTTCTGCCGATGTGGACAATGATGGAGATCTAGATTTAATCCACCTCAATGACAACATTTCGACTGGATCGGGGACTGGAAATTGGCATGTTGTTTTGAATGATGGCGATGGTTTGTTTTCAGCGTATTCGACAACAGCTCTGCTCAAAGGAAACGCGGGGACTTACCTCGATGGACTTGCACTCAAAACAGCCGACTTTGATGGGGACGGGAATACAGATGTGCTCATTAATTACAGTTATGACGATGGAGCGTTGTCGTATGCCTTCGAAGTGGCCTATGGAAACGGGGATGGCACCTTTGCGACGGCCACGACGGTTTGGCAGAATGGAAGCAGTACTTCGATTCCCGATGTAGCGGATCTCAATCGAGATGGCTTTGACGATATTGTCTTTAATCAGGGAACAAATATCTATGCGCTCAAAGGGACGGGTGCTGCTAACTTTGTCACAGCCACCTATAGTAGTGTTCTGACGAATAGCGTGTCCTACGTACAAATCGCGGACTACGATAGCGATGGCAATTTGGACATTGTCCCCGGCAGATATTCAGCCCTGCTTTTGGATGGGGCTTGGGGAATCAAGGAAAATAGAAATTTTGGCTTTACGAGCGCTGCTGGTGGACCTCTCATTGGTGATCTCAATCAAGACGGAGTTAATGATGTGATCACTGTTGCCGCCGCGACGCAGACGATTTATCTGCAAAAATCCCGCGAAGTCTCTGGCCTTGGCAAAGTCTCCATTGAGACGACAGATAAGGCGGCTCGCCTTCTCAGTATTTTGGATCGTACGATAGAAAATTTGACCGAGAATATCGGTCAAGCTGCTGCCGTCCATTCTCGATTGGATCAATATGCAGCAGGCTCACTTTTGATGAGTGAGACGCTTTCCGAAGCTAAGCAGCGAGCAACCGAAGTGGATTTTGCTTTGGAAACAGCCGAACTCGTACGTCTGCAAATCTTGCAAGATGCGCAAGTGGCGGTGCGCGCTCAAGCCAATGTTCAGTTACAAAAAGTGATTTCGTTACTCAACGGCCTCTAATTTAATGGGAGAAATATAAAATGAAAAAATATATCAACAGAATGCAAATGGATCTCAGTGATGTGAATCAACTGGTCAACTTTTCGCATGTTAAGACAACGCTCAAACCCACTTCTGCCGAACCCTTGGCACAGCGTCAGCGACTCATTGAAAAAGTAGACTTTGTGGCGAGCTTGATGAAGGCAGAGAACGAACGGGCTCGACAGGCGCAGATGGGTCTCAATGTTTTTAGAGTCGAAAACCTCGTGCGTCAGCTTGGCGGCTTGCGTTAGAGTGTGTGCCAATTGCGGCGAGGCAGAATGGTGAGTTCTTGTCCTCGGATTATACTAATAGGATAGGGGGCTAGGGACCTTTGTTTGCATTTAGTCCGCCGACTCTGCAGGCGTTTACAGAATTCGTACTTTCTTCCATTGTGGCTGTTGTTTGCGGGACCATCATCGGTCTTGAACGCGAGAGCAAAGGTAAGCCTGCAGGTTTAAGAACTCTCGTTCTGATTTGTGTTGGAAGTTGCGTCTTTGTCCATGTTTCCCAAATTCTTTCGAGTCTTTATGGAGATCCCGCTCGCGTTGCCGCTCAGGTGGTTTCGGGGATCGGCTTTATTGGGGCGGGCGCGATCATGCAGCGAAGTGAATCAGGCTATATTGCCGGATTGACGACGGCTGCGAGTATCTGGGTCACAGCGGCGGTAGGAATGATGGTGGGAGCTCAAGAATACGTTTTGGGAATCACCTCCATGATTATCGTGGTTTTGTGCCTGAGGTTTTTGAGACATCTCGAAGGCTTTTTGTTCTTTGGCAAATCCGCTGAGACCAAGCGCATCTCGTTTGAATCCAATTTTGGCAAAACTCGGTGGGTCCTTGTGGGTTTGATGGAAGACCATATGCTCAATCCCGAAGACTACCTTTTTAAGGATGATGGAGTCGGCCGCTCGATTTTGGAGTTTCGCTACGTCCACAAAAACCGCAATCATAGAGCCTTTTTGGCGGATGCAGCGGTTTTACCCGAGATATTAGAGATCGTTTAAGAAGCTTTCTAAATCGTTGAATCCGCACGCCAGGCGGGTTAAATAGGAATGCAGTGGAACGCATTCCTCAAAATCCCCATCATTCAGACACAGACAATCACCTCTCGGACGTGGACGAAAAAGCGCCTGAAGAGAAAGTCGAAGAAGCTGCCCTTCAGGAAGAAATTCTTTCGGAATCTCATTCTGATGTGGTGACGCCGATCGAAACGGCACGTGAAAGCAAAGCGTCTTCCAAGAAATGGACCAAAGAAGACGCGATTCAATTTTATCATATCGATGGATGGGGATCTGGATATTTTTCGGTCAATGAACAAGGCAACTTGGTCATGCTCCCACGCGGCGAAGGGGGGCCCTCGATTCAGTTGATGGATATTTTAGAAGATATTCAAAAACAGAATATTGATCTGCCTTGTATTATTCGGTTTCAAGATATTTTGAGAGATCGCGTGGTGCGACTCAATGAGACCTTTGGGCGGATTATTCAAGAGACGGCCTACAAAGGATTTTATCGCGGCGTTTATCCCGTCAAGGTTAATCAATTGAGAGAAGTCATCGAAGAAATCGTCGATGCCGGTCAGCCTTATCACTATGGATTAGAAGCGGGCAGTAAAGCGGAACTCCAGATCGTGCTGGCGTACAATTCAGATCCCGAAGCCGTGACAATTTGCAATGGATACAAGGATGCGGATTTTATTCGACTGGCCTTGTTGGGCCGGCAACTCGAGCGAAAAATCATGATCGTGATCGAGCAATTCAACGAGCTTCAGTTGACCATGCAGATGGCCAAGCAAATGAATATCATGCCGATGCTTGGATTTCGAATCAAACTCGCCTCAAAGGGAGCCGGAAAATGGCAATCGAGTGGGGGAGATTCAGCAAAATTTGGACTCTCACTTGCGGAGATCGTTGAAGGAGTCGAGATTCTCAAACAAAATGGAATGCTCGATGCCCTTAAGCTTTTGCATTTTCATATTGGAAGCCAGATTAGCGATATTCGAACCTTTAAAGAAGCGGTGCTCGAAGGAGCTCGACTCTATGTGGGGATGCGGCAAATGGGAGCTCCTGTCGAATATATGGACTTAGGAGGAGGACTTGGCGTCGACTACGACGGATCGCAGTCCAACTCAGATTATTCGATGAATTATTCTCTCGAAGAATATATTCGCACAGCGATCAAGACGATCCAGCAAGTTTGTGACGATCAAGAGCAGCCTCATCCGCATTTGGTGACTGAATCCGGTCGGGCCATCACTGCACATCATTCGTGTCTTGTGATGAATGTCGTCGGTTCTATTGGTGAAGGTTTGTTGCCCTCATCGACACGGTCACCTGGGCTCGAAGGTTCAGAGTATGTCAAAGAAGTGGATCAAATCTTAAAGGATCTCAATCCTAAAAACGCTCTGACCTCGTATCACGATATGGTGGCGAAGCGAGAAGAGATTTTAAATCTCTTTAAGCTGGGAATGGTCAGCCTTAAAGAGCGAGCTTATGTGGATGAGCGATTTAAGGAGCTGCGAAGCTGGCTCCTTAAAAATCGTCGACGAATGAAGCGAATGCCCGATGAGTTGGAGTCGGTCTTAGAAAAGAACGCGACTCAATATCTGGTGAATTTTTCCGTGTTTCAATCGGCGCCCGATCATTGGGCTTTTGATCAGTTGTTTCCCATTGTTCCAATTCACCGGTTGGGCGAGATTCCCCGCCGATCCACGACTCTCGTCGATATCACGTGCGATAGTGATGGAATGATTGATCGCTTCATTGCTCGATCCGAGGCCTTCAACTCCAATTTGTGGCTGCATCGATTGAGCCCTAAGCCTTACTATTTGGGAATGTTTTTGACGGGAGCCTATCAAGATATCATGGGTGACCTGCACAATCTCTTTGGCCGAGTGAACGAAGTGCACGTCTTTTGTGATGACGATGATCCCGAAGATTTTTACATTCAAGAGGTCATTCCAGGAGATACGATTCATTCCGTTCTTGAAGAAAACCAGTTTGTCCCTTTTGAACTTTGCAAGTTTGTTCGTACTGCAGTGGAAGACAAGGTTAAGCAGGGCAAAATCAAGCCCCGTGATGGCGTTCAGATGATCGACTTTTATGAGTCAGTCATGAAGGGCTATACGTATCTTCGCAATTAAAACTTAATAGGGAACAGAGGACGCGGGCTGGCACTTCAAATCAATGCGAGGCAGGCGGCCGCACGCGACGACTTCGGTGACACCCGAAGCCAGTCTGGCGCATACGCTTGACTGAGCGGCTTCCGCAGTGGCGTCCGCATCAGGGCCTGTGGATGTCACGCATTCACGACGCCCATTAAACTCGAGACAAAGGTTACATTCGACTTGAGCCTGGTGAGACATCTTCCAAGTCACCAGGACAAAGATTCCTAGAACGATTCCTATAATCATGAGATTCTTTTTCATAAGGGTGATCCTGACGTAAAATTAATCGAGGGGATGAATGCTGTCGACCTTCTTTGAAATTCGAAAGCGAATTCCTCGACTCAGGGGCAAAGCCTATCGTGAGTCGAGTACTGAGGCTCAAGCCCGAGCACTTGGCCTGCCTGGTTCGTGGGGCAAGCAATTGAGTCAGAAGGCTTTAGAGTTAAATGCCTTGTATTCTTATATCCTTGAGCAGATTCCTCCTTTTGAACTCGAGCCGGCCGCTTTCAGAGAAGCATATGACTTAGGATCGAAGGATTTTTCCTATGCTCCGAGTTTGAGCACATGGCTGACACATCGGTTTTCAGATTCTCAATGGACGCTTAAAGGGCTCGAGGTGGATCCCTATCAAATTTATTTTGATTTTTATCGGCGACTAGATGTGGCCTCATATTACGCTTCTGTCGCCAGTCGAGAAAATCTGAGTGTTCAGTATGAAGCAGCGGATTGGTTGCGGTTTCCGGTACAGGAGAGCCCAGCGATTCTCTTTTGTTTGTTTCCCTATTTGTTTGAGGATTTGCATCGAGGGGCGGGGCTTCCTCCCCGGCATTTTGATCCGTTTCAGTTTTATCAAAAAATGGCAAGCGCCAGACCACAAGCCATTTTGTTTTTTCACCAAGGTGCTCAAGAAAAACAAGCTTCACTCGAATTGATTCAAAAAACTCTCAAGCGAGGTGAGGTGATCTATGAAGAGCGAATCACGGAGAACCCCTACCTCATGCGTAAGCATCCGATTGAGGTTCTCCTGTGGAAAACTTAAAGCACTTTAATCAGAGACATCACGGCTTCTTTGGATTTATCGAGCATCGCCTTTTCATCGGTTGAAAGCTTGATTTCCAAAACTTTTTCGATGCCATTGCCGCCCAAAATGACGGGAACGCCAAGATAGACGTCTTTGTATCCGTATTCTCCATTCAAGTACGCGCAAACAGGACGAATCTTTCTTTGATCCTTCAGAATTGCTTCTGCCATTTCGACAGCGGACGCTGCGGGCGCGTAGTAGGCCGATCCCGTCTTTAAAAAGTTGACGATTTCGATCCCGCCGTCTTTGGCTCTTTGAACAATTTGATTTAAGCGATCAGCCGGAACCAAATCAGCGACTGGAATGCCCTGCACTGTTGTGTAGCGAGTGAGAGGCACCATCGTATCGCCATGGCCGCCCAAAAGAAGAGCCTGGATATCATCGGACGAGCAGCCGATTTCCATGGCCAAAAAAGTTCTATAGCGCGCTGTATCCAAAACGCCGGCCATTCCCATCACTCGGTGTGCCGGAAATCCTGAAGCTTGTTTGGCGACAAAGCACATGGCGTCTAAGGGATTGCTGACAATAATCAAAATCGCGTTGGGCGAAGTCTTAGAAACTTGCTCAGTGACAGATTTGACGATGCCCGCATTTGTTTTCAACAAGTCATCGCGACTCATGCCTGGCTTTCGGGGAATGCCAGCGGTGATGATGACAATGTCCGAATCCTTGGTGAGATCGTAGGAATTGGTTCCGACGACTTTGAAAGAGGCTCTTTCAACAGGGAGCGACTCATAAATATCAAGAGCCTTTCCCTGGGGGATGCCTTCAGCGATATCGACTAAAATGACATCGCCCAATTCTTTGGTTGCGCAGAGGTGAGCGGCGGTGGCACCGACATTCCCTGCTCCTATGACCGTGATTTTCTTACGCTTATGTAAACTCATGCAGCAAGATTAAGGCTCGAATAGGGGCCTCGCAAGCGTCAAAATCCGTCCCTGGCATAGAAACTGCTACTTAGAGTCTGAAGTGCGAATAGAACGGGTGGAAGAACGAATAACCTGAGTGAATTTAGGTACTTAGGTTTGAAAGTGTGTGAGAAACTATGCAGACTTTATCAAAGGCATATGAAAACACGAGCAGCCAGCGAACGGTCGCTCCCGCTGGTCGCCTCTCAGAAACCCCGTCTCGCTTTGTCATTGATCGCCTCCATCGAGATCAATTCACCGGCTCCCTGATTTTGAGTCACAAAGAAAAAAAGAAGAAGCTTTGGTTTTATCGAGGCGAGATTATTCGCATTCAAAGCAATATGGTTCCGGAACTCTTTGGTCATATGTTGATTGAAAGAGGCTGGATTTCTGAATCAGATCTTAAGGTCTGCCTCGATCTTCAAAAAGAAATGTATGAAAAATTGAGCACTGGCAAAAAATTAGGTGCGTGGGTTCATGAGTTGCATGCCATTGCACACGAGGAGCTTGAAGAGCTTCATCAGTTTCAGACGGTCAATTCGATCTTGCAGTCGCTCACTTGGGACGAAGGTGTCTACGAATATCAGCCAGCAGATCTCAAGTCTGCTGAGACCCCGCTCGTTCAGTATGCGGATGTCATTGGAGCCGTCCATGCTCTGCTGAGTTTACATCGCGAGGGAATTCCCAATTTGTTTAAATCCTTAAAATCTTGGCAGCCCAAATCTCAAACCGTAGAGCTCTCCCAAACTCCGCTTTGGGCTCTGCTTGCCGGCTGCCAACGAACAGGCGCTCACGGAATTCTCACCGTGCGAAAGCAAAACAGGCTTTATGAAATTATCATCAAGCGGGGCAATCCGTTGATTCTTTACGAAGGAACATTTGGACAACCTCGTCAGACTTTGATTGTTCGCCGAACCAGTGATGAACACGAAAAGTTTTTTGTGGGGCAGCTCTTTAAGCTCCTGTCATTTTTGTCAGGGACAGCTCATTTTAGAAGTCTTGAAGAATCTGCCGTGGAGCGAGACAGCTTTTTGCAAATTGTTGTGGAGGCTCCGTCTCAAGTCACTCGAACTCTCAAGCCCGGTGAGGATCCGCCCTTCGAACTGACGTCAGAGTTTCTAGTCAAATCGACCAATCGACTGCAGCTGTGGATGACTAAAATTAAGAGCCTTTTGAAGGCTTCACGTCGATGACCATCTCTTTGAATTTGGCATTTTGCTTCATATAATCACGAAGTTTTTCCATCACGCGAGATTCGATTTGTCGAACTCGCTCCCGCGTAATCTGATACTGATCGCCAATTTCTTGTAAAGTCTTTGCCTGATCGGAGCGCATTCGCTCTCTAAAAATGAGGAGTTCCTTCCCCGTAAGAGTACGTTCAAACGCATTCAATCGCTCTTCAAACTCCATGCGGATTTCTTCATCTGCGAGATCATCATCCGCCCCGCGACCTTCCTGACGAAGCATATGAATCAAGGTATCGCCATCGGGATCATCCCCACGCATGGGAGCATGGAGTGATACATCCTTTCCACTCAAGCGCTGACTCATATCGATGACTTCTTGTTCTTTAACATGAAGTTTATCTGCCAAGTACTTGGGCTCTGGACGCATGCCGAGGGCTTCGAGTTTGGCTTTCTCCTTTTGGAGGCGATAAAAAAGTGTTCGTTGAGCTTTGGTGGTTCCCATTTTGACGAGAGACCAATTGGAGAGAATAAAACTTCGAATATAGGCTTTGATCCAATGCGAGGCGTACGAAGAAAATTTCACGCCGCGATATGGATCATAATCCTGAACAGCTCTCATCAATCCAATATTGCCTTCCTGAATCAAATCGAGAGCATGAAATCCTGTGCGCAGGTATTCGTACGCAATTTTTACAACGAGTCGCAAATTAGAGAGGATCAAAACTTGAGCGGCATGTTTGTCTTTAGAATCAAAATACTTCTTCGCAATCTCAGATTCCTTCTGAGGACTCAATAGAGGGTATTCCTTGAGTGACCGAATATAAGCCTGCAGAGCCTCTGTCCGTGAAGGGGACTCCACGGGAACGGGAGTAAGGGGACTCATCCCCTGAGCTGGCTTGGGGGGCGCCTTTTTTTTAGAAACTTTTTTGGCAGATCCCACTTGAATATCTAACGGCTATTTCTTGAGTCTCGTCAATTGATCGACGTAAGACTTCGTACGTATTTCGGCGTTAGGTCCTCCTGGAATGAGGCTTGGTCCTAAGACGCTGAGTCCAAGTAAAAGAGTTCCCCAGGCTGTGGGAGGGTTTTTATATCGAAACACTTTCATTTTTTCCAAAATCTGAGGGAAGGCCAGGGGATTCTGAGAAAGCAAAAGAGTCTCACGATCAATGGTTCGTGGATCAAATGGGCCCAGCAATCGGTGAATGACTGTCGAGCGCTCTGCACCCACAATGGCCCAGGCGAGGAGGGATTCTTGTTCCTCGAGAGAAAGAGAGTCCCAAAGCTCCTGCTGAACATAAACACATGACTGAAAAAAGAACGGAATAACAAGGACCTCACAGAGAGGTCGTTGCATAAGGTGAAGGCGCACTCGGCGCGAGACTTGAGCGAGCAGGCGAATCTCCGCTTTGGGCGAAAAATATTCCTGGCCTTGTCCAAGATGACGAACAATGAGACTCAAAATCTCTCGGTGAAAGGCGGCAAGAAGAAAAACCAGCAAAAAAAGGGACATCAGAGCAATTTACTGGAGTTCTTCAAGTCGAGCAAATAGTGAACTTCGGCTCGTAAAGTCGAAAACTTCCAGCGAAAAGAAAGCACTTCAACCCATGAAGGTCGGATGGAAAGAGGGTTTTGGAGTATCTCCTCCAAGATCCACTGAAAGCGCTCTCTCATCGCGGCATCCAGAGGGAGCCGAGTCTTTTGGGAGTGGCATTCCAGAATCTGAAGGACACAAAAAGCCTGAAGATATCGTTCATTCCATTCGAGGAGATAAAACAATTCAAAGACCGAAAGAACTTCGTTTTGGAGGTCAAAATCCGACGTCACTTTATTCAGGACCTCAAGAACTTGAGGAGTCAAAAGTTCTGGCAGAATCGCTTTGGACCTCAATTTGATTTCCAATGAAAGTCGTCGGCGAACTTCTGGAAATCGTAAATCTTGATCCTGCAGCAAAAGTGCAAAGGCTAGATCAAATCGATTCCACACAGCGAGGGGATGAAGGTTCCAGGGCAGTTCCATGATCTATCGACTCGCCTTAACAGCTCGAGTGTCGGCCCATCGCTTAATTTCTTTGATTTGTTCGGCCATCGTGGTCGCCAGCGGGACCATTCGGCCTGCTGCCATAAAGACATCATCTTGCTTCAAGGGGCGTTTACCATCTTTAAAAGCGAGCACCAATCCTGACACAACGGTTTGCTCAACTTCAGCCCCATTAAAGTTCACAGAGGCTTTGGCGAGTTCCGTCAAATTAAACTGACTCAAGTCCGCCTTTCGCTTTTCAAGATGCACTTTGAAGATCTGCTTTCGTTCTTCCTCCGAGGGAAGGTCTACAAAGAAGATTTCATCAAATCTCCCCTTTCGAAGGAGTTCAGGGGGAAGCTTGTTAATTTCGTTGGCGGTCGCCGCCACAAAAACAGGTGTCGAATGTTCCTGCAGCCATGTCAAAAATGAACTAAAAATTCGAGCGGTCACGCCTTTATCGCCCTGCTCGTAACCGGCAACTCCCTTTTCGATTTCTTCGAGCCACAAAATCGCAGGTGCGACGGCTTCGATCTGCATAATGGCGCGTCGAAAGCACTCTTCGGGAGTGCCCAGAGCTCCGCCGTACACACGATTCATGTCCAATCGATAAAGAGGCAATCCCCAGGCGGCCGCGATTGCTTGAGTGGAGAGCGACTTTCCGCAGCCGCTAATCCCTGTCATCAAAATTCCTTTAGGCATTCGAATTCCCGCTTGCTGAGCTGCCTTCGAAAAAAAGTGCGCTCGATCATGAAGCCAATCTTTGAGATTCTCAAGGCCTCCAATGTCATTGAGGGAGTATTTGAGAGGGACGTATTCCAAAAGGCCTTCGCGTCTAATCAGGCGAGCCTTTTCTTCGTAGACGATACTTACGGCTTCTTCGTTAAGCTCCGATTTGCCAACGAGCATCTTCTGAAAAATAAATTTAGCTTCGTCGAGAGTCAGGCCGAGTGCGCCTTGAAGAATTTTTTGCTTCTGCTCATCCGTCAGAGTCACTTTAACCTTGGGGACTCCCTTCAGCACGGAGTCAAAAATCTGCGAAAGATCGCCTTCGTCAGGCAGCGCAAAATCAATGGAGATAATCTCCTTGAGCATATCGTCCGGAATATCGGCAAATGGAGAGAGGAGAAAGACCGTCTTAAATGAGCCTTTGGTCGTCTGAAACACATCCCTGAGAGTTCTTTTGAGAAGAGACTCCGGAGCAGCCTTCCAAGAAAAATCCTTAATCAAAAGAATTCCTGAGCCTTGAAGATTCATAAAATGTTCGAGGGCTTCGACGAGCGTTGCTTTGGGTTGATCTCCAAAGCCGCGGGTTTCGGACCATGTCATAAACTGAACGGGCTGACTAAATCCCTGAGCGGCAACTTTTTTGAGAGTTGTTTCGACACGCTCTTCTTCCCATGATTCGATCCAAACAAGGGGATACTTGGACGCAATGAGCTTTTTGATCTCTTCAAAAGAATTTTTGCGCTGAGATTTAAGTTCGAGTTGTGCCATATTAATTCCACCGTTGTTGAGTATCATCCAAGCGTACGACTCTTAATTTTTTGCGCATTCGTCTTTGATGCCATCGTTCGCGAACTTGACGCCACCATCCCGAACTGCTCGAAAATCCACCGCGATCTCCAAAAAATCGAATAAATATCCAGCCGACCAGTGCGCCGCTCAAGTGGGCGAGATTGCTGACCCCCTGCTGGTTACTCGTCCAGAGTGCATAGAATTCTATGGCGATCAAAAGGTAGGCAAAGACCTTCATTTTGAGAGGGAAGATAAACATAAAGAGCACCATTTGATTGGGGTAGAGCTGCGCAATGGCGACTAAAACAGCAAAGACGACGCCGGACGCGCCGATCGTGGGAATATTCATGGTCAGAGGATTGAGCAAGCTGACTGCGGCCACCACGACGGCGGTCAAAAATCCGGTCACAAACACAAAGGTCATGAATCTTCGATCTCCAAAATGATCTTGGAGAAGACTGCCAAACATCCAAAAGCCCAACATATTAAAGAGAAGATGGGTGAGATCGCCGTGAAAGAAGATCCATGTGACTCCCTGATAGATCATTCCCTGCCAAAAAAGTTCGGGGACGAGTCCAAAAAATCGAATGAGTTGTTCAAAGAGCTCCCGTGAATCTGGCTGAGCCTTGGCAAAGGCTTCGAGTAAAAATACTCCTGTGCAAATAAAGACAAATGTTCGAACAAATCCTGTGAAGCGAGGAAAAATCATGAAGGACTGCCTTTTTTGAATCGAATATTGCTTGAACCCATCATAGAGGGATCATCGACTGCCGCTCTCAGACTGTCCAGAATCTCATCGGCCGATTGAAAGCGCTGATCGGGTTTCTTTTCGAGACATCTCAGAATAATCTTGCAAAGGCTTTCGGGGAGATCTGCCTTAATAGTCCGAGGATCGGGCGGAGTGGTATGGAGGTGGTGGTATCCAGGATTTTCCATTGGAAACGGTACCTGTCCTGTCAGCATTTCAAAGAGGCATACTCCAAACGAATAAATATCCGTTCGATGATCGATCGGAGCGCCTTCCACTTGCTCAGGCGACATAAAGTACGGGGTTCCCCCAATGATCGATTGTTCAGAGTGAAGTTGATTGACGACTCGGGCCAATCCAAAATCCATGAGCTTGATGATCTTGGTCTCGGTGAGCATCATATTATTGGTCGTAATATCCCGATGAATCACTCTTTTGGAGTGAGCATAAGAAAGCGCCTTCAGAACCTGACGGGAAAGAGCGAGAGCGGTCGGAATCTTAAAAGAGCCTTTCTTTTTGAGCAGTTCTCGAACCGTCTTTCCTTCGATAAACTCCATCGAGATATAGTAGTTTCCCTCTTCAATGCCGGCATCGAAGATCGTCACAATATGCAAATGATTGAGAGCGGCGAGGGATTTAGCTTCCCGCAAAAATGTTTCAACGATCTTCTCATCGTGCTTGAAGTGCGAATTGAGAATTTTAAGAGCGACCTCTCGGCCTAAGACGCGATCTCGACCGCGGTAGACGATTCCCATTCCGCCGCGTCCAATCTCTTCAATTTTTTCATAGCGGCTGGCTTCTCTCACATCCTTGCTAAAAGCCGGAAGTCCCATTTTCTTTTCATTAGCCGCATTGGCTTTGCGCTGAAGGTCTTTGACTTTGGCCATGCGCGCGCCGACTTCTTTGAATAAAGGGTTTTCCCCTGCAACACGCTCATAGAGTTTGAGGGAATCCTCGAGCCGTCCTAATTTTTCAAAAGCATAGGCCAAATGATAAAGGAGCTTGAGCGTCGTCTCATCGACAATGCCGTCGGGATCCTCGCACCAGTGATCGTAGGCTTTCTGAAAATGTACGGCGGCTTTGTTGTAGTTTTTCTTTTTGAGAAAGGCTTTGCCGAGAATCAATTTGCTCTTAATAAAGTAGGCGTTATCCGCCTTGACCTGTTCGAGTAGTTCAACAGCCTGAAAGAGATTGCCCTGTTTGAGGCACTCAAGTGCGGCGTGATAAAAGTCTTCATGACGAAGGTGAAACTCATAGTCCTCGCCGTTTGGCTTTGATGAGGTGAGCGATTTTTCTAGGATCTGATGCATCCAGCGATTTTCGAGGACTGAGATTCGCATTTGGCTGGCATGCGCCCAAACGATATCACAAAATGTTTTAACGGCGCTGAGGTTTTCCTTTCGAACCACAATCGCATGATAGGGGACGAGCTTTTGTTGTTCGGCCATATTGATAAGATCGTCTTCTTCACCCATTTGTTGCTTAAATGTTTTTACGCGCTCAAGAAATTTTTCTTCGCTCTCAAAGGAAACCACCTCATAGCCTTGAGCAGTCAGAAGCGCTTTGAAGGACTGACTCATCTGAGTGTCTGGTTCTACCAGCGCCACGGTCCAAGCGGGGGCAGGATTGGGTTTGGAAGAGGTTTCGGCATTCTGATCGGGGTCGATTTGCGCTACGAGAGATTCAAAAGTGCTGGCGGAGATTTTAAAGGCGGAGAGTTTCATCCATCCATTTTTGGAGCTTATTTTTTCGAGCTCCTGGACCATGTGTGGGTCTACAAATACAAAGGAAAATATTCCTGAGGTGGAGTCCAGCCGCAAGGGCAGGAGGCGATGGCGACGACAAAAATCGAGCGGAATCAGATCGAGCAAATCGACGGGAATCTTAATATCCCGCAGTTCCGCGAGCGTCAGCTCCGGAGCGAGCTCCAGTGATGTTAAGAGCGCTTTCAAGATCTCCCCCTAAACTCTTATTATATAGGCTTGGGCGCCGTGTGGGATCCCCCCGCTTGCGCGCTGCGTTAATTCTAGGACCTTGGCTAAATACCCGATTTGAGAGGATAATGAGGGATGGCCGAAAACCTCAAAATTGTCGGGAGTCCTTCGTGCCTCGAAGCCTTAGGTCCGGCACTCCGTGAATCTGGATTTGACGTCAAGCCTTTCAGTCGGCCCGAGGAGGCTCTTAGTCAGTCTCCTGACGGCGTTGTCTTTAGTTCGCAAGATCCGGGATGGGAATCCGCTCTCAAGACTCTCAGGGAGGTTGTGGAGTTGCCCGTACTCACCCTCGTCAAAAAAAATCTGGGACGTGCGGAGATCGAAAAATTTCGGGGACAAGCGAGCTTAGGATATATTCGCGAAGACGCTCCCATTGACGAAGTCGTGGTGCGACTCAAAGCCATGATGGAAAAGGGCGTCGATCCTGCTGCGGCACGCGAGTCGAGAGCTGCAAAGAGAATTTGGTTTCAACAACCCGTCAAATTTAAAGTCTTCGATCGCGAGCATATCGCGTGGAGTACAACGCTTAGTGAGACGGGAATCTTCTTGCGCACACAGCTCAGTTTTCCGCTTTATACAGTGATACGTCTGCAATTTGATATTCCAGGAGCGGAAACCTTTGAGTGCGATGGAGTCATTGTTCGCCAGGAAGTCGAAGGCGCTATTCGTGGAATGGGTGTGATGTTTCAGAACCTCAAAGGCGACGGCATCGCGTCTCTTGAGTCTCTCTTGCAATGGCATCGATCATGAGACTAGGGCGAGTGTTTTTAGGACTCTGTCTCGCATTGCTTCTGGTGGGCGTTGGAATTTTCTTTTCAAAACACGGATTGTGGGAGCTTCGAAGCTTAAGAGGTCATGTGGAAGCGGGGAGAGTAATTTGCGCCCAGCTCGAAGAAGAAAATCGGCTCCTCAGGAGGCAACTTGATTTATTGAGCAAGCCTTCGCCGACCCTTTTGGATCGAGTGATGCGAGATCATTTTGGTTTTGTCCGCGGCGATGAATTGGTGTTCTTTGAGTCCCTGCCTAGGAACGGGAAGACCTTTTGAGCATTCGCTCAAGTTTAGCAATGATAAACTGACTATCGAGGGTCTTTTGAAGAAAATCTTCGGCTCCCAATTGGAGAGCTTTTGTGGAGTGCTCCGGAGCTCCTGATTCCGACAAAAACACAATCGGGATATCTTTGAGAGATTCGTCGCTTCTCAAGCGTGCACAGAGAGCGAATCCATCGAGCTTTGAAATCAAGACTTCAGAAATCACTAAATCCGGATGATCCTTTTTAATTCCTGCGAGAGCGGCGAGCCCATCAGGGTAGACAATTGTTTCGTTCGCGAGTTGTTTGAGTTGCGCGGCGAGTTGCGCGGCAAACTGAGCATCTGAATCCACTATGACGATGCGGCCGGACTTGGGCGCACTCACTTGCTCTGGTCTCAAGGCTTCGAGAGCGGCTGAGGTCAGTCTCGGATCCAGTTGCTTTCCGTTGTATTGTGCAAACTTGCTCTTCAGCTCCGCAAACTCAGATTCGGTCCAGGGAGCATCGAGATCTTGCTTCAGTGTTTCGATGATCGAAAGGGTCGCGATGACTCTACTTCCGAGCGGAATTTGATCATCTCGAAGTCCCATATTTCCTCGTCCGTCGATTCTCTCTCCCAGGCAATCATAGAGGTAGCGAAGTCGATAGACGCCATCAAAAAGTTCTAGCGTCTTACTTCCTTGAGCCGTGTGCCGATCGAGTTTCCAAAACAAAACTCCAAAATAGACTTCATCGAGCTGCCTCGAAACTTGAGTCGCCCCTTGTGCAATTTTGACAGACAAAGCAGCTGCTGAAAGGGCAGAATTTCGATGAGTAGAAGGAGCTGCAGAGAGGTATTTTTGAGTCAGTCGGTGAAAGAACTCTCGGAATCTTCGATAATCCACTGTTTCTTGAAAAATCTCCTGTCCGAGATGTTCATAGTATCGAATATCGCAATTTGGATTTTGCTTGAGTACAGCAGATTCGAACTGCAGTTCGTCTCCAATTTGCGCGATATTTGCCCAGACAAAATCAAAGGGTTCTCGCCGCAGTTTGGCCATCGCTTCTTCGAGATGAGAGCAAATCACGACGGCCGTCTCATTGCCCTTAAAGAGTTTGATGAGAGCTTCTTGAGAGGTGGCTTGAGGATCCACGAGCAAAATTCTCTGCTCGTCGAGATTTTTCTCGAGCGTGCGATCTCCGGTTTCACTGAGCCCTGTGCGAGTTTTTCGGATGCCGGCTTTGAGGTCAAACTGGGCGTCAATCAGGCGCTGAATGCTGGAACGCCCACCTACATAAAATTGAAGAGCCCAAACGCCAGCAAGTTCAGCAAATTCTTCATCCTTTTGAAAGTCTTTGGTTCCATCGATCAAAAAGCTCAGAGTCTTTTTGGCGTCGTCTTTAAAGAAGGGGAGGATATTGAACTTACGAATGAAGTTCGAATCCACGGTATCAAAGGCTTCGGGCTGAACCCGAAGAGCACGCAACCGTCCCCTCGAGATCCAGGGGAGACTGAGACATTCCGAAATTGTTTTTGATAGTTCATCCTCGGAAAGTCCTTCTTGTTTTGTAAGAAGTTCAACGACGTTTTTGCCCCGCAGATTGGCCGCGTCTGTCGCAGAAATTCTTTTGGCCACTTGAAGAGCACTCAGAAGCTGAGAGTCTCTGACAAAGTAAGGTTTCGTCACTTGTGAGGGAGCGACTTGAGACCCAGAGGTGCGCTTTTCGTGGCGCAGACTTCCTTGGAGCTCTTGAAGATCTTTCTCGAGCTCATCCGCATTCTGATATCTCTCCTGCGGAGCCTTTCGCAGCAGTCGCATGATGATTGCCGAAAACCTGGGATCGATGCCGGCGCGAAGTTCTGCCGGTGGCTGTGGATCAAAGTGGACAATCTTGTAGAGGATGGTGCTGCTGTTCTGCCCGCGAAAAGGGAGCACTCCAGTCGCAGCTTCATAGAGAAGTGTGCCGAGACAAAATAGGTCGCTTCGTCCGTCGAGCCCCTTACCCGTGATGTGTTCCGGAGAGAGGTAGTGAGTACTTCCCAAAACCATTCCTGTCGACGTGAGTTTCATTTCGTTTTCATCCACGAACTTAGCGATCCCAAAATCAAGAATTTTTGAAAGTCCAGAGTGGGCCTCTAAAATCACGTTGCTCGGTTTTACGTCTCGATGAACAACACCTTTTTTGTGAGCGTAACCAAGTCCGCTTGAGATCTCCCGAGCGATTCGGATGAGTTCTTCGTTATTGAGAGGCCCTTTGGATTTGAGAAGCTCGTCGAGAGTTTCGCCCTCGATAAGTTCCATGACAATGTAGCTCAGCCCTTCGATTTCGTTAAAATCGTAGATCTGAACAAGGTTGGGATGAGACATCGAGCCTGCGGCTCTGGCTTCATTAAAAAATCTCTCTCGAATTGTGGCGCGAACGGAGGGATCCTTCACCCGATCGGAGATCAATTTGATTGCCACACCGCGTTTAAGTTTGGGATCAAAGCCTCTAAAGATCGTGCCCATTCCTCCGGCACCAATGCGATCCTTGAGCTCGTAGCGATCTACGTTCTTGAGAGTGTCAAATTCATTCGTGTTCTTTGGAGAATCCATGGCGTTAAGCTAGTATTGTAACATGAAGGCGGAGGTCCGGAGTGCAAACGTCTATAGAGATTTCGAGAAGCTTTACAAGCTGATTGGACTTTATAGCGGCAATTTGGACCAGATCTCATCGCAGGTTCGCTATGCTGACGCGGTGCTCCAAGAAAATCTAAAGGCCGAAGGAGAAGACAACTCACTGAAGTTTGATTTTCTGATGACGTCTGTCTTTTCGGATGGACGAGAGGTTTTTCGCAGTCAGAGCCCTGAGCTCACCATGGCCTACGCGCTGTTTTGCGAAGGGGTGAGATCCGTTATCGCCACCGAAGGGCTGACGGGCCAAGAGCTCGTAGAATGGTGCCAACTCATCCGAAAGCATTTGAGTTCCACGACGGGTGGCGCCGAGGATTTGGCATCGATTCTCTGGCGCAATCGATCGGTTCATATTCGTGCTCAAATTTATAATGCGCTTCTCAATCTCGAAGAAATCGGTGTCCAAGGGTTAGCAGAGGTATCTCAAGAAACTTTGGCAGAGACAGGGCTTGAGAAGGTTCTCGAAAAAGAACATTTGGAGTCCGCAAAAATGGCGGAGCCTTTGAGCTCAAAAGAAGCGGAAAAAGGGGCGGGAAGCTTTTTGAAGATGATGGAAGATCAAAAATTTGTTCTTCCCGCTGCACAAAGATTTTATCGAACCGTCGCACAAATTGACCAAAAGCAACTCGAACGTCTCAAGTCGAGCCTTTCTGATGTCGGTTATTCCGACAAAGCCAAATCCCTGATGCGATTTAATCCTGAAGAAGTTCAAGCCCTGACGGAAGAACTCGAATCTTACAATGTCAACCATGTCGAATTTAACCTTCTTGTTCAGATTTTTTCCCTGATTGAATCCGCTCAATCTTTGGATGCACAAATTCAAGACTCCATTTTACGTCGACTCGATACTCTCATTCGATCCATTCTCCAGAGGTTTCACACCGGGCTTCTTTCGTTCCTCGTCAAAAAATTAGCCCTCCTCAAAAATCGGCAAGGATTTGAGAAAATCTATAAATTATCAACGGAGTCTGTTCGAAAAGCTCTTGATATTGAAGAGAACCGAAATTCTCTTTTAGAAAGCCTCGGATCCGACGAAGCGGCAGCAACCGCTCAAGAGCTCCTGCAATTCTACGCCCCACAACAGTGGCCCCGTCTACTCGATCAAGTTCTTTATCTCAAACGACCAAAGGCCGTGCATAACTTTTTAAAGTACATTCAAAAATCCTCTACGGACCTTGAGTCTCAGCTCTTTGCCTTTGGGCCAGAACGTTTGAAGATTTTGATTCCTCATATCGTGGATTGGAACTGGGATAAGAAGCAGTCCTTTTTGCTTCGGTGTTTGCAATCTCGCTCTCCAGATGTTGTGGCGGCGACATTGCCCTACATCTCTCGAGTCAAAATTTCATCGGAGCAGGTCCTTCCTTTGCTCGAACGGCTGACGGATCGAGATCGAAGTCGATTTTTAGAAGCCCTCATCGACCAAAAGAATTTTAAAGAATGGGAGGGTGTGGCTCGTGTTCTTGTCGGATCTACACTTTGGAGGACGGGATCAGAAAATAGCGCTTTGAGTGTGCTTCGATTCGTTGTTTACGTTCTAGGAGAGGGAGCATTCCCTCCACTCATGTCCTTTGTGACAGAGAGACGCTGGGGTTTTTGGGCGCGGCATCCTCAAGAAAGAGAAAGAATTCTCACAGCTTTGTTTTCTGTTCGATCAACGGGACTCAAGTCTAAGCTCAAAGAATTGTTTCAGCAGGAGGCGCGACTTTTGTTTCAGTCCGCAGATCTCAAAGAACGACTCAAATCGGAGGCTCAATGAGAGAGGCTTCGAAAGTTCCATCTCCAGAGAAGATTGATCCCGCAGCAGCAGAAATTGTCGCAACTGCTTTTTTGCAGTCGATTTATCAATTTCTGAGGCTCGCTGAAACGCACGAGTCCAATAACAAAATTTTTGATGAGGCCATGGTCGCTCTCATCAGAACAACTCAAAATCTTTTCCTGGTTCCAGGGTGTCAAGGAATTGAAATCACATTTCGGGGAGAGCATATCTTTATCAACAAGATACGACTTCGTCCCCGGGCCCGGCAGTTTCATGTCTATCGTTTTATTCTCAAATTCATGAGATTTAGGCGCGTGGGATCTTTGACCATTAGAGACATGCCTCAATCGGATAAGTTCAAAGAATTTCTTTGGCTACTTTCAAGGACTCAAGTGTCAGAGACTTTGGAGCAACCGGCACTTCATGTCATGGAAGTTTTAAGTTCAAAGTCCGTTCTATCTTTTGAGGTCAAACCCATTTCCAAGCTTCATATGGGTAACAGAAATGGTGATGGTTCCGATGAGGGCGTTGCAGATCTCGAAGTGGTGGCGTCTTATTTGCATGAGCAGCTTCGCAAATTTGCCGACGTTTGTTTTGAAAATCTTTCGGGCGCAAAGAAGTTTCAGTTGCCTGAACTCGCGCGATTGATGGGGGATCTGGTCCAACTTTCCGAAGAAGATATTGTTCAGATGCTTCGATTGATTTCTATTAAGCGGTACGATCGGCCGATTCCTTATCGAGCCGCCAATGCCTGCTTTTTGATGGTGGCTTGGGCCACCGCCCTTCGATTGCCCTCGGGTGTGATCACCGAACTGGCGACATTGGCTCTCGCTCATCCGTTGTCACTCACAGACGGTAAGCCCATTCCGTTGGCGAACGCCGAGCAAAAGCAAACGGTCCTTTCAAAGATCGAGGACCTCAAAGATGTTTGGCCCCTCAATGAAGTTCAAACCCTCGCTCTTTTGGAGTGGACTCAGTCGCACGGCGAAGGGGGCGTCATTGAGATTGGGGGAGTGAATTGCTATCAGCATTTCTTTTCGCGAATGCTCCGGATTGTGGCTGAGTTTGAACGGATGACTACTTTTGAACCCGGCCAGCGTGTGTTTTTGCCGGACGAAGCACTGGCGGAGTTTTTTATACAAAAGGGGCAGTTTGATCCCACGCTCGTCAAACTCTTTGTCAATTGGATGGGCGTTTATCCCGTGGGATCGTTGGTGCTGTTGCAAACTGGCGAAGTGGCACAGGTGTTTGCGGGTGCGTCAGACCCTACAAAGTTTCAGCGCCCATTGGTGATGATCCTCAAGGATTCGTCGGGCAAGATTTTGTCACGTCCCTCGCTCTGCGACCTTTCGGATATGAATGAAAAGTTAGGGACCTACAAAAAGTCCATTCGTAAGAGTCTCAAACTAGAAGAAACGGGACTGACTTCTGAGCAATTGAAGATGACACCCGTTGTAAGCTGAGAGAGACTAAAGTTCATGAAAGTTGGATTTGGCATGAGTCGGGCAAGAGAAGCCGACGCTGCACTTCAGGAAGCCTATCGAAAAAGTCTCCAAAAATTGGGGGCCACCAAGGCGGATCTCTCCCTTGTGTTTTATTCCTATGATTTTGCGTTGGATCAGCCTGCCTTTGCGGGTTCTCTCAAGCGAGTCTTTAGGGATGTGCCGGTCTATGGCTGCAGTAGTTGGGGATCATGGAACCAAGCCGAGAGTCTCGAAGCCGAAACGGGTTTGATGGTGGTGAGCTTCAAGGCTCCCGATTTTACGGTGACTCCTTTAAAGGTTCATAGTCTTCGAGAAAAAGCAGAGCTTTGGTCGGCAGAGCTCGCTCGCCAACTCGAGACTCAGAGCTTTGATTTTGTGCTCGTCCTTGCCGATAGTCTCAACTTTACTTCGGGCAGTGGATTTCAGATGCTCGAGCGCAAGTTTCCGAGCACACAGTTTGTAGGTGTGGGCACAAGCTTTAGTGTGCCTCAATGCAGCTTGGTGTGTCAGAGCGAGGTTCACTTAAACGCTCTCGTGGCGCTTGGGTTTTCCAATTTTAAACCCTGGGTGGGTTTGCTTCAAAGCATCCGGCCCGAACTCAAAGAAGTTTCCATCAATCGGATGAGCGAAAATCTCATCATCGAAATGGACGAAAAGCCTGCTTTTTATAAACTCTGCGAGCACCTCATGACGGTCGATGATTTGCCCATGATGTCACAAGACGAGTTTCGAAAACATATGGGCAATCTCTATGTCGTCGAAAAGTCGAAAGAAGAGCCTTCTCGACTGAGGACGTTTGGGGATTCGTATCGTGTGATTTCACTTCTCGGAAGTGAAATGACCACAGGAATGGTCGCTGTGGCGCAGACACTGGATTTTAGCCAGAGTCATTTTTTGGGCCAAAAAAAGAATCAGTATGCCGAAGTGGGGGGGATCGAACTGCTTCAAAAACTCAAATCAGAAATTCCCGAGCCGTCCATGCTCTGGGTCTTTGTGAATGCGGCTCGGCTTCGCGAAAAGGAGCGAACTAAATCCGACTACGAGCTCATTCAGTCTGTGTTTCCGCAGACACCGATTCTGGGATTGACGTCGAATGGAGAATACCTGGGAGGGCTCAATCAAATGGCCGCCCTCGTCGTTGCGGTTCCTTAGCGCGCTCCGTGTTCGAGCCGACGCACAAATTTGATCAGGACTAAGCTGAGCTCAGTCAAAAAGACGGCGGCACCCATGAGTGTGACCATGAGACAGTGTTTAAAGTATCCCGGCTGATGGGATTCTTCTTCGAGACTTTCTTGTTCGAGTTCTTGAACCCATTCGCTTTGAGGTTTTGGAACGGCCTTTAAATTTTGTGCGATATAATAATTTCTGAGTTTGCGCGCGATCACGCTCGATTCACTGGTCGTCATAGGACAAATACCCCCTTAAAAATCACTAACTCTTTTTTCCCCTACTCGAAGAAAGTAGCAAATCGAGTGCCAGGTTTATGCGCCTTAAGGACTCACTTTAAGGGGTCTTTGGCAGAGAGATGGGACATCCGAGTCGCGCGCTCAAGCATGCGGTCCTAAAAAAAAAGTGTTCTGAGGGACTTGATCTCAGAAGCGAAGAGCTCTAATAAAAGTCATCTTGATTGGGCGTGCGCAAGATAAGTCTAGGAGTTACAGATGTTTACCCTCAAACGCCCTGTCTTTCGATGGAGTCTTTCCATCGGCCTTGTGTCTTTTTTAAAGATTAATTCCGCATTCGCTTGTGGAGCGGCCGATCCTGTTTGGACGTCACCCACTGGATCTTGCAAGGATCACTATGAAGATTGTGTTGCGAGCTGCGAAAGTACAGCGACATGCTGCGGATCTTTCACCTTTGGAACCCCAGCGTACACGTCGTGCATGACCAATTGCGCGACTTCTTGCCGAGTGGGCTACGTCGCTTGCTTTGGCCCAACTCCGGGCGTTACCCCAGGCGCTCCTGGCGGTCCGGCGACCCCAGGGACTTTGGGAAGTGTGGATTCTCACTCCTTCTATGAAGGATACATGGCATTCGAATCACACAAGTAATCAAGAATAAAAATAGGAATACACAATGAGCTTAGGAATCCTCCTTCTTGCCACGTTGGTGAGTTTTTCAGACGCACCCCAAAAGCAACTCGATCGCTTTTTCAATATGCGACGAGATTTGGTTTTGGAATATCAAAACTTAGCGCAGCGAGAAGGAGGAACCGAAGCTATTCGGATTCGCCTCGAGCAGATCGAAAGAGATTTGCGCCTCATTCAGCGAGATGAAAACGACATCAGTTGGTCTGCACAGACCTATAAATCCCTTTACGAAGAGATTCAATCTGCTCAGAAGGATTCGGATTCTAAAGCGGCGATCGAGTGGGCTTTAGCCTCTTGGAAGACGAGCTTCTCGGAGACTTTTAATCCCGATGCCGCGTCTGTTCTTTTACCTCTCATGGGTGGGCTACTGCGCCGAGTCCCCGACTCAGAACTCCCTAAGTTTCGTGTCACATCGGATCGTACCAAATCCATCGCCGAGTCTCTCATTCAGATTCCATTTCGAGGTCCTCATGCAACGGGTAGCCTCTTTCGATATTTGGCCGCGACGAAAAATGACGAAGTGCTCTTGTCCTTTGGAAAATCCTTTCTCAATAAGATTCCTGACCAAGTTCAGAATGTAGAGCTTGAGCACCTCATTTACCTCAGTTTTTATCAGTCTGTTTTTTCCATCAAAAAGCCCGAGGCGGTTGAGACATTGCTGAAGGGGCTTGAGAAAAAAAATCCAGTCGCGCAGCAGCTTGCGGCATTAGAGAGCTTAGCTCTTTGGGATGCCAAAGATGCGGACGCATGGGATTTGGAGACCATCGCTCGAGTCTATGACTCGTTTCTTTCTTCGATTGAAAGAGCTTCCCCTCCACAAGGCTTTTTGAACTCACTTCCGCCTCCTCTTCAGGGCATGAAACACTCCTATATCTCGCCGGTACTGCGCGCCATCATCGCTCTCGACATTGGATATCGCGCAAAGGCCACCGAAGTCGGCGGTGAAGCGTCATCGAGAGATCGACTGGTAGCCATTCTTTCTCGGTTTTTGAAGTCCCCTGATGAGGTCATGGTGATCGCTGTTCTTTTGCCTCTCCAGGATCTTGAAGATCTTGAGTTGCAGAGCGCTCTGAGTTCTTCTCTGTGGGCGCTTCTCGCGGAAACCGACAGCTCGTCGGTCCTCATGAATCTTTCTAAAGTTTTGGATCGGTTTGCAAAACCGATTCGCCTCGTCACGGATCCAGTGACCCAAAAGACTCACTGGAGTTTGCCCGAAGAAATTGCAGTAAGCATGCAAAGCGCTCTTCACAATTCTTTGACTCGCGGCGCGGCCGTGTGGGCGATCTCTTCTTACGGTGCGGTGGCTCAATCGATTCTTAATTTGGAGATGGCTAGGGATATCTTGCGTCGATGGCCTCAGACGGCTGAGAGCCTTGTTAAGATTCACGGCAATGCCTTGAATTCTGATTTATTAGAATCCATTCAGGCGCTTCAAGCCAAAGGTGTAGAGCCTGTGGATACTCGGGCTGTCGCATTGCAGGCATATTTGAGTTTGGATGAAGAGCTCCCCACTTCTCTGCCGAGCGAATCTCAGGAGGGAGCAAAGCTCTTCGCTCTCACCAATGCCTTGAGCCTGGCACAAGCGATCGAAGTTCTTCGCCATATCAATGATCCTCATCAAGAGATTCTAAAATGGATTGAGACCGCGATTTCCATGGCGAAATCCCGCGCCGATAGCTCAGGAAACGCTCTGAGCCTTAATCAATGGGTCGGAAGCTTGATGAGTGCTCAGCTCAAGTTGTTGGAAGACTCAAACGATGAAGCTCTTGAAAACTCACTTCTCCTTGGTCTCGGCTCTGAAGACTTTACATTGGCGGCTGAGACGCTTTTGGGAGCAAAGGGGGAGCAGCTTCAGCAAAGCGATTATCAAAACAAGATGGCGATTGAGTTTCGGGGGGCTCGAATCCGTCAGGCCTTTTCTCGAATCGGAAAGACCTCGGGGTCTCGTGGATTTTTGACAATGGAGCTCGGCGAGTTTTTGTTGATCGATAATTTTAAGGGGTTTTCTGAGTTTCCCGATACAAAGGAGAAGATTCGTTTGGCGACACTGGAGTACCTCAAGACATTTGGGGGAGCTGACGCCAAGATTCTCTTAGAGACCATCGAATTGGCTCGGTAAGCCAAAGAGCAGGGCCTCGAATTGTCATTTGCCATCCGTCCTCGTTTGCGAGGAAAGTAGATCTCATGGAAGTTGCTCATATTGCTGTTGCCGTAAAAAATCTAAAAGAAGCGACCGAGGCGGTCGAAAAAGTGCTCGGCCTCAAAGCGAGTCCGATCGAAGAAGTGCCTGAGCAGAAGGTTCGAATTCAATTCGTCAATATCGGAGGAGTTCGGTTTGAGTTTTTGGAGCCGACTTCGAGCGATTCGCCCATTTCTAAATTTCTCGAAAAGCGTGGCAATGGAATTCATCACGTCGCGCTCGAGATGTCGGGTGTCGCACAAAAGCTCAAAGATCTTAAAGCGGCAGGAGTCCCGTTGATCAACGAAACTCCCGTCACGGGTGCAGAAGGTTGTGATGTGGCGTTTTTGCATCCCAAAGCGATGGCAGGAATTTTAGTCGAATTCATTGAGAAGCATTCATCAACTCATTGAGTTTTTGTTAGGGATCGACGGAAGGAAGCGCGTGGGCTTCTACTTTTGTGTTTCGTCCATGCCATGCCGTATAGGCTGCAATGACTCCCGAAAGTATAAAGCCCTCGTAGCCGACCTTCAAAAAAATCCACGAACCGACGGCCGATCCCACAACAAATGAAAAAATCGAACCCATCCGCAGATAATTGGCTCGAACTTCCTTTTTAAAGAGAGGTTTGTCGGCGCTGATTGTCAAAACTCGAGCAAACCCAAGGCCCAAGTCTGTCGTTAAACCCGTTAAATGAGTGGTGCGCACCGATTTGCCGGAAGAAGATGTAATCGCGCCGTTTTGAAGGCCGCTGGCCAGACATAAAAATGCCATCAGCACATAGTTTTGGTTGAGAGATGTTTCGCCAAAGATTCCAAAGTCAAAAGACTCTCCGCCCGAAGCTACAAAGAGACAAAGAGCGCAAAGAAGCATGACCCAATCAAATCGTGGTCTTTCTCCTCGATAGATTTGGCGATCAATCATGAGACCGGCCAAAAAAGATCCGAGAAGAAAAAAAATGGGAACAGATAAAATTCCAAATGCGGCTTCAATCTGATTTTGAGTGATATCGACACCAAAGAGTGTCGCAAATCCCGTCACATGACTGACGAATCTTCCTGTGGCTAGAAATCCACCAGCATTGATACAGCCGCCATTAAAACTCAGCAGGAACCAGTGGGCGATGACCCAGGAGTCTGCATCTTGATCGAAGCGATGTTTAAACATTCGATCCTTTCCCCTTCCGTGCCATTTTATATTATTTAATGACTGCAAACAAAAAAAAGCCCGAGATTTCTCGGGCTTTTTAAAGATTCACAAAAAGAATCGCTCTTGAACTTAGCTGGCGACTGCCTTTAGAGCAGTACTCGAAGCCGCGGGCTTTGAAGCCTGCTTCACCTCAACGGGAAGTCGTCGCATCGCATCGATGAATACCAACGATGCGGCTCCAATCACTCCCGCTTCCAAGAAGTTTGAGTTCTTGATGAGAGAAGTCGTCAAAATTCGCAACTTATTGTGGCGAGCCACATAAGATCGCTCCATCGTGATTTGAATCATCTTGCGGCTAAACGCCTTCCAAGACTGAACCAATCCACCGCCAAAGCAAATCGCTTGAGGGTCAAGAGTGTTGACGACGTTGGCGAGCATAATGCCGAGGGCATTTCCCATATCGTCAAAAATCTTATCAACCGCTTCAAATTCAGGAATCTTGTTTCCACGCTTCCAAAGTTCAAAGAGTTCTTCCGTGGAGCTGACGGTCAAATGCGGGAACTTTTCTTTAAGATCAGAAATCGCCTTTTGAAGACCTGAAGAGCTTGCAAAAAGTTCGACAGAACCGCGGTTTCCAGTGGTTTCAGGCGCTCCCTGAGGATCCACTGTGATGTGACCGACTTCTCCGGCCATCCCCATGCTTCCGTGATAGATGTCTCCGTTCAAGAACAAAGCACCCCCGATACCCGTGCCCAAAGTGACATAGATAAAATCATCGTAGGGTTTGCAAACACCAAAAACTTTTTCACCAATAGCGGCAGCATTGGCGTCGTTATCAATGAAAACAGGGAATTTGATCTTTTTCTTGAGCTTTTCGTGCACAGCAAAACGTTTCCAATCCGGAAACTGAGGCGATTGAATCACCAATCCCTTCTTGAGATGGAGAATTCCTGGAATGCCAAATCCAACGCCCAGGAGATTCTCCGAAGGAACACATCCCGGAGGGGGGTTTTTGAGGAGTTCTTCGACCAATTGAACCATTCGGTTCAAAACTTTTTCCTTCCCTTCGGAAACCTTGGTCTCCCATTTGATGGGATCAAACATCTGACCCTTGGGGCCTACCCAAGCGCCGCGGATGCTCGTACCGCCCAAATCGACGCCAATGGCCCACCCTTGAAGAGTGCCGACTTTGCTCGAAAGATCGGAAATTCTCTTGGAGGCGAATGGGGTTTGTGTGGATTTCTTCTTCGTAGAACCTGCTTCTGAGGTATTTGTCATCTCTTCAACCATAGCTGACCCTTCTACCACAGGTTCTGACTGTGCCGATTAAAAAATTGGCCGGAATGAAAGACCCATTAAATTGGCTGAAAAAGGCCCAAAAAAGGGAGTAAAATCGGTCCCGTGGATAGGGCTGAGCTCAACATATATATAGACGGCCTTTTGAGTCTTTGTCCCAAGGGCCAAAACCTCTCGGACCGAGAACAGAGGTTTCAATTGATTGAGGCGGTTTTGGGGGCGGATCATTTGCTCAATCTTCTCCAAGACTGGCTTCTGATGCAGGACCTCAATTTGGAGTCGATCCTCAAAGTTCAGGCCTTTTTTGGGCTCACCTACCAACAGTTAGGGCAGGTCTTTAATCAAGGGCCTCGAGAGATTGCTCAGGCCATTCGGGCCCAGCGATTGCTCGGTCTCTCTTCTTATCCTCCCGTCGAAAAGGCTCTCGATAACGAGGAGATCAGTGGACTGTCTTGTTTTATGGTCGAACAGCAGTTGAGCGCATGGATTGATTCAGAAGTTCAAGATATGCGGGTTGTTCAGCAGCTTCACGGTCATTTCACAAACTGCACGGGATGCAGCCAGCGACTGCAGGAGTTTCGGGATCATAAACATCGCACACTCAAAATGCGGCAGAGCTTTCCTCCTGTTTCAGAATGGGAGTGGAATGATTCTCTGGCAGAAATGCAGCGGGTGCGAAAACGATTTTGGAGATCATTCGCGGTTTACTCTTTGTTTGCCATTGTCTTAGTCGGTGTGATCGTCACCTTTCTTTGGGTTCGCCCGGCGGATGTTCCGAATGTCTACGAAGTCCCTTAAAGAGTCTTGATTCAAGGGCTTGGGATCGAAATACTGAACTCCATGGCAAAGCCTTTCAAAAAGCCTCAGGCCCTGATGCTCGGAGACACCGTTGCTCTGATCCGTCCGTCGAGTCGATTGGATCTCAATCGCTGGCGTGAACTTCAATGCGCGCTTCAGAATTTGGGATATTGTGTCGCGACGTACTCAGGAAAGTTTTCTCAAGATCCTTTTTTTGCGGCGTCCGATCGAGAGAGAGCGGCTGAGCTCATGTGGGCGCTCAAAGAGCCCGGAGTTCGGGCGATTTTTGTGGCTCGAGGTGGTTATGGAGCGATTCGCTTGCCTGAGTTTTGTCGCTTGCCGAAAGCAGCCGAACCCAAAATTGTGGTCGGGTATTCGGATACGACGTATTTGCATCAATGGGTTCAAAATGAACTCCAATGGGTGACGTTTCATGGCCCCCTCATGGGATTTTTGGAAACGAAGAGTCTCAGAAAATTCTCAGATCGCCTTCTCAAGCTGCCGACGGATGCGTGGAAAGAAAAATGGTCCGAAGTCCGAGTACTCAGATCAGGAGACACAAAGCGAGCTCGACTCGTCGGCGGCAATCTTTCGGTTTTTGAGCTTTCCGGGCCGGCGGCGTTGCCCAAGGAACCTGTGGTACTCGCCCTTGAAGATGTGAATGAGAATTTTTATCGCATTGATCGAATGCTTCGGATTTTAAAGGACGCAAAATACGATCGGTATATTCGAGGAATCATCTGCGGAACTTTTCATCGCTGCGGACAAGTGGATGCGAAGACATTTGGATGGAAGCGGATTGAATCTACACTTCTTGAGCTCACGGACGGACCTGTTTGGACAAACGCTCAGTTTGGTCACGGTCTTCAGGATCAAAGAATCCTTCCTTTGGGGTCCTGGGTGCGGATGAAGGGCAAGATTCTTGAAGGCCTTGAAGGAGTCGTGCGTTGTCGCTGATCGAGGATCAGCTTCAAAAGATGATTCAAGCCGGGGCGGCTCCTGGATTTCAGTGTGCCTTAGGGATTAAGGATCGATCCCTTGGTTGTTACTCAGTAGGGCGCAGTCAGCCTCCCGCTCGAACGTCGGTGACAGCAGAAACTTTTTTTGATTTGGCTTCGCTGACAAAGGTTGTTGGCACAGTGACTTTTATTCTTTGGGGGCTTCAGCTCAGAAAAAATTTGGAACTGACGGATCCGCTTTCAAAATTTTTTCCTTCTTTTTCGAGTGGATTAAAGGACCGCACCGTCAAAGATCTCTTGCTTCATCGGGCAGGGTTGCCTGGTATTTTTGAAACCCTTGAAGAACTCCCTTCTCGCGAGGAGCGGATTCGATTTTTTTTACAAAGAGTGGATCAGGAGTATACAGCTCTCTCGCCTCAGTATTCGGATGTAGGTTTTATCTTGCTCGGATTGATCTTAGAGCAAGTATTTGGAAAACGATTGAGAGAAATCGCGGCCTCTTATTTTGGAAAATCAGATATAAAGTACGGTCCGATATCGGGTCGTAAGGCTGCGTACTCTGTCAGTCTCGAGGATTCGACGGAGGTTCTGAAGGGGGTAGTTCAAGATCCACGAGCAGAGTGGCTCGACGGAGATGCGGGGCATGCCGGATTGTTTGGCACGGCCGAAGCGATTGAAAAGTGGGCGCAGCAGATTTTTAGAGCCTATCACGGAAAGGACACTCTCTTAGGAGATCGAGTGGTTCGGGGCTTGCTCAATTTTGAAGAAGATATGCGATGGGTGGGAGGATTTGATCGCCCGACTCCTCCTTCACAAGCGGGGGAGCTGTTTTCGGCAACGACGATTGGACATTTGGGTTATACGGGGACGAGTTTTTGGATGGATCTAGAAACAGGGGCGCGAGTCACTCTGCTGGCACATCGGTATTCGCCTGGATTTGATCCGGAGATCCTCAAAAAGCATCGGCCAGAATTTCACAATTGGCTTTGGCGTGAGGTCTTCTCTAAAATTTAGCCATGACGAGTGCACTGCCTGCGGGATCTAAAATTTATTTTATAGCGATTTGTGGAACCGGCATGAGTGCTCTCGCAGGATTGCTCAAAGATCGCGGCTATCGAGTGGCGGGCTCGGATGTGGCTGCTTATCCTCCTGTTGGAGATCTTTTAAAGTCTCTGCAGATCCCTGTGCACTTGGGCTATGAGGTTGATCACTTAAAGTCTTTTGGGCCTGACTATGTCGTCATCGGAAATTTTGTTCGCCGAGATAATCCCCAGGCGCAGTATGTTTTGGAAAGCAAGATTCCCTATGGGTCGTTTCCGAGTACGCTCGAAGACTTTTTTTTGCAGGATACGCAAAACTACGTCGTAGTGGGTACCCACGGAAAAACGACGACGACCTCGTGCTTGGCCCATCTTTTGGCAGCGAGTGGGCAGGATCCCAGCTTTTTGGTGGGGGGAGTGCCCGTTAATTTTGGAAAGAGCTTTCATGTGGGACGAGGAAAGGCCTTTGTCATTGAGGGGGATGAATACGACACAGCCTTCTTTGATAAAGAGTCAAAGTTTTTGCACTACCGCCCCACAGTGGGGATATTCAATTCTGTCGAATACGATCACGCCGATATTTTTCCAACGGTCGAATCCATGGAAAATATGTTTCGCAAATTTTTGGGACGAGTGGCGCCCGACGGAGAGCTTTTTTATTGCAGCGATTGGGATCGAGTTGTCGGTCTTGTGGCTGAGGAGCGTAAGAGTGGGGTGCTCAAAGCGAAGGCTGTGAGTTTTGGCTTTTCAGCCAGCGCAGATTTTAGGATCGAGAACTTTGAGGAATCCGAGGGAGGAATCCGATTTCGTCTTGCAGGAATGAACTTTGAATCGTCGATGAGTGGACGATTTAATGCTCAAAATTTTTCGGGAGCGATTTTGGCTGCCAGGCGAGCAGGAGTCCCTCTGGATGCGATTCAGCGATCGCTCAAAAGCTTTGAAGGAGTCAAACGTCGGCAAGAAGTCTTTGGCCGAGTCGGTGAACATCTTGTGATTGATGATTTTGCACATCACCCGACGGCTGTCCGCCGAGTTCTCGAGGGATTGCGCGCCAAGTATCCTCATCACAGGCTTCTGACTTTTTTTGAACCTCGATCCAATACTTCTCGTCGCAACATCCTGCAAAAGGAGTTTGAAACTTGTTTTGAGCAAAGCGATCTGACGCTCATGGCGGAGCTCTTCAAAAAGGAGAGCATCCCTGAAGCAGAACGCCTCGATCTCAAACGAATCGAAGCGAGACATCGAGAGCTGGGACGCGAACTCAAGGCGGGACTGACAATCCCCGAAATGTTAGAGCGGGCCAAAGAGTTTTCCAAAAAGGGGCCCAGCGTGTTTTTGGTTTTGTCGAATGGCGCCTTCGAAGGTCTTCATCAGAAGTTGATTTCTGAATTGAGTTCGAATTAGATTCCGACACATGAAGAATTTTATTTTGGTGTTTGCAGGGTTTTTGGCGATCAGTTCCATCAGTGTTTCCGCTCGAGATTTGAGCTATCGGTTGGGAGCGGGATATTCTCAAATGAGCTATTCGGTACGTAATGATGGGGCCACCACGTCGAGCCTGACCCAGGGAAGTGGAATTAATATGAGCTATGGCTTGGCTCAGGATTTTCAAGCGGGTGTGTTTTTTGGATTTGCCGATAGTTTTGATTCGACCGCTGTGGGTCCTTACTTCCGCTATGACATCCAGCGGCTCGTCAATACGGACACTTTGATTTGGAATCACCTCAATCTCTTCATTCAGGCGGCGTTTTTGATGAAATTTGGAAATGCGATCAAGGAAGGGGCCACCATTCAGGCGCCCACCATCGGATTTGAGATTCTTCCCTTTGAACGAAATAATTTTGCGATCGGATCTCAGGCCGGTTTGATCATTGATTTCGTCGACAAGAACAAAATGAACTTCACTCGAGGTCAATTGGGTGATGTTTTCGTCAAGTATTACTTCTAAGGCTCTGTCGATTTTCTGAGTTAATAATCGGTAAAAATCGGCGCATCGCGTCTAGCAATGGTTGACACGATGCGGCTCTTTTCGGTGCAGTGGAGACCAGTGGGAGGGGTGTCCACAATGTTGAGAGTTCATTTATGGATCGGCGGGATTCTTGCCGGGTTCATTTCAATTTTGTCGGTAAATGCAGAAACTTTATATGTCGTCGATTTTGACGGTGTCATCATCGAGACGAGAGCGGATCGGGTTGGCAGCGGGGCGGGATTTCCCACACGCTTTCGACTCTTTCGAAACTTCTTTCGATCAAATGCTCTCCAGGCCGCTCCTTCAGGCCCAGAGTTTATCGAAGTGACAACGGCAGAGCTCGAAGCCATGGAGCCCTATCTCGCCAAAGGCGATGGGCGTACGGGGACACAAAACAAAGTCTTTAAGCTTTCAAGCGGTCAGGAAGTCATTGCGGGAGAGTATCATCTCCGCAGTCCCGACTCTTATTATCAACACCACGAAGGAGCCCAGGGTACAAATTGGTTACTGAAGGCTTTTAAGGAGGCCGAGGCTCGTGATCCCAAAGGCAAAAGCTGGAAGGGCCCCTTTTGGGATTATATGACCAAAATTCTTTCGAGCCCCGAAACGGCTCATAATTTTTCGATTTTGACGGCTCGGGCGCATTCGCGTGAAGAGTGGCAGGAGTTTTTTAGTTATCTCAAAAAGCGCGGGCATATCAAAAATCTTCCCTCGATGGATTTGATTTTTGCGGTTTCTCGCCGTGAGTATGATCGTTTTAATCTTCATTTTGATTCGACCGAACAAAAGATGGGCGTGCTTCAGGAGCTGGCCCTTCAACTCGGTCGCCGTCCGCTCAAAAAGAGCGATATGGTCAAGGATGCGGATGGGCGAGGGCATTCGCTTTCGCACTTTTTGGTTTATGTCGAGGATCGTCCCGAAATCGTCGAAGCGGCTGCTCATCTTTTTAGACGGATGGCGCAAGCTCGCGTGATCCGAACCGCTCCGGTGAAGTTTGGAATCTTTAATGGAGGGACCGCTCAGGAAGTAAAAGACTTAGGCCGTCCGCAGTTTACAGTGCTGACTCCTCATGGAGTCTATCGACAGGCCGAACTTGCAGAAATTTGGGGGGAGCATCCTGCTCTTCGCTCACCTTCGGAGCTCAAGTCGTGCCGAGCCATTATTGCGCGCACGACTCAAGCCACGGCTAAAACGGGGAGAAAGTCATGAAGTCTCAATGGATTCTTGCTTTAGGTGTTTTAGTATTTTCGAACACTCTGCAGGCCGAGCCGGCTAAGAATAGTAACTGCCGCAATCGTTTTTTGGCCTTAAGTAAATCGGAGCAAGGGCAGCGCGATAAGAGTTTGTTTCGAGTTGTTACCGATTTTTATCGTCGTAACTATCGTTTGCCGGATGCCAAAGAAATCGCGGGGCTCGCCGGGATCTCTCAAAGGGATGTCACAGCTTGGATCCAGGCGCATGAAAGCGGATTGATGGAGCGATTCGTCGAAAAGGCTCCTCAAGTTTTGGAGTCAGTTCGTCAGGCGATTTCAAAGGAATATCTCAATCTCAGTTTGAGTCGATCGGAAACTCCGAGCGAAGAAGCCATGGCTAAGGAACTCGGCATGGAGCTGAAGGACTATCAAAAGCTCTTTGGAAAGGGGCGACTCTTTGAGAGCCTCGAAGTTCTAAAGACTCGCGCCGCGGCTCGAGCCCCGACAAAGTTTAGAAAAGTAAAAGACGCAGATTTGTTTTCGGATAAATACGAAGGAGAGACCGTTCGATTGCTGAGTGAAGCCCCCGTTGTCATCATGACTTCGATCATCTCGGGCTTTCCTCTTCATGAGGCAGCACTCAAATCTCTGCTTCGCCTTGCCGAAGAGAAGGATGCCATAATTGCGATTCGAGCGATTAATGGAGAAGTCGACGGCCTCAAAGACCCGTTGCTGCAACATCCTCGCATTCGATTGCTAACGAGTGATTCGTATGTTCTGACGCCTGAGATCGCGCTCAGTGATTTTACAACGGTTGCTAAATTCATGGATCCGCTTCAGGGGGCGGACTCTTACGGAAAGCGAAACCAAACTCTCATTATGGCCGCTCCCAAATTGCGGATGCGTCCTCTGGCGTCGGCCCGAAACACGTACCGAACAGTTTGGAGAATGACGACGGGAACGATTTCGGATTCGAACTATCATTTGGGGCATGTGATTTCAGAGCGCACAGACAAAAAGGCCTCAACCGAAGACGTTTTGGGACACTATTTTGGGGCGGTTATTTTGGAAAAGACTTCGGGAGATCCCCGCATTCTCAAAGGGGAGAAGGTCGTGGATTTTCACATTCGAAACGTCAAGTTTGTCGAAGATTTTGGTGGATGGTTTGATGTGAATAAATTTTATACGCCGGATCAAGTCGTCGATATGCAGGCGTCGAGCTTAGTGTTCGGCGATTCTCATATCGCCGTGGCGGATCAAAGTCTCTTAGCCTCCTTGCGAGAATTGATTCTCAAAGTAAAACCTCGAGCGATTGCACTTCATGATGTTTTGGATGGAGATTCGATCAGTCCCCACGAAAAGGACATGGAAGTGACTCGATCTCGCAAATCTCGGCAGGGCAGAACAGACCTAAAGGCCGAGCTGTCTCGCGTGGTGGCGTTTTTGAACGCGATTCATCGGGTGGATCCCGAAGTGGATTTGGTGGTGATCCCCTCCAACCATCCCAATTGGTTGTATGGATATTTGCAGTCCGGCGCCTACAAATCCGATCCCGAAAATGCAAGATTGGGAGCAGAGTTGAGAGCGGTGATGGATGAAGGCCTCGATCCCCTCAAATATGTTTTGATGAATGGGTACAAAAAGCCCATCACACGCGATGCCAAGAGTGAACATATGTCGCGAGAAACGCTTTTGGATGCAGGCTTAGATTTTCCGCACAAGGTGATCTTTAAAGATCGAGGTGAGCCCTGGTCTGTCGGACCCAAAGATCCGGAGCTTCAGCATTTGCTGACAGAACTTGGATTCCATGGACACGCCGGCAAAAACGGAAAGCGACGTGTGACCGCCAAAGATGTAGCCATCGATTTGGGGCCAGGGGTTGTCGGTCATTTGCATTCCACCGAAGTCTATAATGATGGAGTGGTCATCGGGACCGGCACGGGCAAAAAGCCGAGCTACGGGGCAGACGGATATAATTCGTGGACTCAAACAATTGGCATTGTCGGCCCTTACGGCGGAACTCAAGTCGTTGAATTCAAAGACGGCGAGTGGTTCAACCTTTCGGGCGAAGCAGCCGATGGAGTGCAGAATGTGTTTCCGGCAGGGTACCCTCGTTTAGAATCCCAACGCTGGGATGGCTCAAGCGAAGGTCAGGTCGATCAATGGTCGGCCTACAAAGAGCGGGGGGCTGCCAAAAAATCGAAAGAATAAATCGAGAGATGATCTATTCTTTGGTTTTGAGGCGAGAATCATTATCGGTAATGAACTGGCGAATCTCGTCAGTCATTCCCAAAAGTTTGAGCCACTGCTCTTTGTAAAGAGTGACGGGAAATCGTCCCATTCCATAAACCGAGACGGCGCCTTTTTCGCTCACTTTGAGAGAGAGAACCCCGCGAGCGGGTTTGGAAGCAGCGGCTTTTAAATTTTGGTTTTCGGCTTTGAGACGTTCGAGTTCAGCGCGCAAATCGCTATCAGATGAATTCATGGGGCGAAGATAGTCGAGTCGTGAGACGAAATCTAAGAAAACTTTTGTTTGAGTCGGCCTAGAGCGATGAGGGGCCAAAAATTTCGGTAGCCGTCGTAGCGCAGATAAAAATGTTGAGGAAAGCCAGTGCCGGTAAATTCTTTCTCGTAGAATCCATCGTCTGCTCGGCGGGATTTGAGGAATTCGAGGCCACGTCGAATCTCGCCTTCGTAAGAATTTTCTGGATCCATACAGGCTTCAAGGGCCATCAGCGCCCACGCGGTTTGGCTTGGCGTTGAGACGGGAGCTGCGGTGGGAGGAGTGAGGTGATAACTGGCGCAAGACTCTCCCCATCCTCCATCATCATTTTGACGTGAGAGAACAAATTTGATCGCGCGCTGAATATACGGCGCCTGAGTGGATTCTCCAACTTTGCGAAGTCCCACAACCGCGGCGGTAGTTCCATAAAGGAGGTTTACCCCCCAGCGGCCAAACCAAGCGCCGTCGCTTCGTTGAGTGAGTTTGAGATACCGGATCGCTGACTTGACCTGAGGACTTTGTCCCATGCCGAGTTCACCAAGCGTTTCTAAAACATGTCCAGTGACATCCGGATTTGAAGGATCAATCAAAGATTTGAGATCCGCAAAAGGGATGCGGTTGAGAATCACCTGATTATTATCGCGATCAAAGGTTCCCCAGCCTCCGTCCGTACATTGCATGGCAAATAGCCAATGAATCGCAGGCTGAAGTTCTTTGAGACTCATGCCGAGGCGATGCAAAACAAGCGTCACTACCGATGAATCATCCACATCGGGATAATGCGAATTGGAATACTGAAACGCCCAAGCCGCAAAGGGTTGGTTGCGGCGTAGTCGTGCTTTGAGTGCCCAATCTCCCTTTTTGCGAATGCGCTGATCCCAAAGCCATTCTTTGGCGTGCTGAAGGCTCTTCGATTGAGGATCTTCGCCTGCTTCCAAAAGTCCGAGTACCGCGAGTGCTGTATCCCACACCGGCGAAACACAAGATTGCAAAACGGCTTCGCTATGGTCTTCGTGAGCGTGAGCGCGAATGCTGTCGCTGACACCTCGAGTAAATCGATAAAGAGCCTGAAGACCTTTTTGGATGGGCTCGGAGTCCAGACTCATTCCGAGCGCATGAAGTGCCATAATATTATTGAGCATGGGAGGTTGAATGCCGCCCCAATCTCCGCTCTCTTCTTGGTGCTTAAGAATCCAGTTTTTTGCTTTCTGGACGCAGAATCTTCTCAGAGGTTTTATCGCAATTTTGGATTCGTAAATCGAAACGCCTCGATTGAGCGCAATAAAAACTTGTTCCCAGTTGACCCAAGAGATGTCCCATTTTGTATTGGGAATAAACCACGACTCGTCCGCCGGAGGGGGAGGGATCAGTTCGGTTTTTTGCTTGTCGGCGGGATGGAGATAGAGCTCATCCAACGTAAAATCCACCGCCTTGGTCTTTTGCAAATGAAACAAGATGGTCAAAGGAATAATGGTCACTCGCGACCAGTAAGAAAACTCATAAATATTAAACGGGATCTGTCGAGGAGCGAGCAAAATCTCGGGCGGAATCATCGGAATCCCGGTCCAAGGATAGAGTTCAAACAGGGCGAGCCAGATCTTGGTAAAAACTCGTGCTTTGGGGACCCCGCCTTCTTTCAAAATAAAATCTCGCGCGCGTACCAAAGCTTCGTGTGAGGAGGCATAGCCGGCGAGACGAAGCGCAAAATAAACTTCGAGGGTGGTACTCAGATTGCCCGGCCCGTCCGAATAAATACTCCAGGATCCCTCGGGGTTTTGGCGCTTGAGCATCGAATGAGAGAGTTTTCGAATCAGGACTTCATTTTTGAGCCCCAACCAATGATGAAACATGATGAACTCAGCGTTCATGGTCATATTGTCATCGAGCGAATAGTGCCAATGCCCGTCTTGCTCTTGCCGATTGGAAACAACCGGCCCGATAAAGTCCAAAAGTCCCTGAACATCCTGGGTCAGGGTGGAAATGAGACTGGGCTTCTCTTTTTCCTGGAGAACGCGCATAGACGTGATAATCTAGGGATCTCAAATTTAGCAGTCCAGGGGCTTTAAGATGGAATTTCCTTACATAAAAATGCACGGCTGCCAGAACGATTATATCTATGTGAATCTCTTGGCACATCCGATGGCTGAAGGGGCACAAGTGGATTGGGCCTCTGTATCAAAGAGGCTGAGTAATCGACAATCCGGCATTGGCTCGGACGGCCTCATATTGGTGGGTCCACCCAAGGAGCCGGGCGCAGATGCGGTCATGGTGATGTTCAATGCGGATGGCTCGGAAGGCAAAATGTGCGGCAACGGGATCCGCTGCGTGACCAAGCTTTTGTACGAAACCCTGGGCCCTAAGGATGTTTTTAAAATCATGACGGCATCGGGCGCCCGGGATTGCTATGTTTTGGAATCTGCGTCACCGGATCAGATGATGGTCAAAGTCAATATGGGCCGACCCACCTTTTTACCCGCCAAAATCCCCGTTACTTTTGATGATGTGATGGTCATGGGCGAAGAATTTGAAGTGGCTGATCGCACGTTTAAGATTTCGTGTGTTTCGATGGGCAATCCTCATACGGTGATCGAAGTTGAAGACCTCGAGAACTTTCCGGTCGCAAAATACGGACCTTTGATCGAAAAGCATGAGGCATTTCCGGAAGGCACCAATGTCGAATTCATCGAAAAGCGGGATGGAAAGATCTATCAGCGCACCTGGGAGCGAGGCAGTGGAGAAACCATGGCTTGTGGATCAGGCGCTTGTGCTGTGGGAGTCGTTCTTTTGATGGGTAAGCGAGAGAGAAGCCCTATTGAGATCGCTCTCCGCGGGGGAATGCTTACTGTGGCATGGGACGGCCTGAGAGAAGTTTGGCTTACCGGAGAAGCCGTCACAGTTCAAAAAGGCGTTGCCGTCGTTTAATCGAAAATCAATTATTGGCCGAGGTCGTGGACTTCAGCATCAAGGGCTTCGGCTGAAGTAAACTCGTATTCTTTTTCTTCAGGCAAAGATTTGAGAAAGCTCTCGCGTTCAGCTCGGGTCAAAAAACCATGTTCCAGTTTTTTCTCGACCAAACGAACGTCGAATTTGGCTTCGTTTTCTTCCTTAAAAAACGCATCGAAAGCTTTAAGATCAGACTTAGTCATGAGCCTTTGATTGCCCTTTTAAACCGGAAAGGTCAATATTTTAGAATGGCGACAAAGACCCCTGAAACCCATTCTGATGATTCATTTTGCCGGGCCCTTTTTAATGGGCACCTTCTTGAGGATCGGCTGATTCCTTACCCTGAAGCTTCGACCGAAGGCTGGGGGGATGTGACCGAGGCCGTCAAACGATTTGGGGCCGAGCGGGTCAACTCACGCAAAATTGACGAAGATTCAAAAATTCCACCGGAGCTTATCGAGGAAATGAAGCAGCTCGGTCTCTTTGGAATGATTATTCCTGAGGATTACGGCGGTTTTGGGCTCAACGCCACGGGATACGCCAAGGTGATGGAAAGCCTCGTCTCTGTGGATTCTTCTCTCGCAATCACTGTGGGAGCGCATCAGAGCATTGGCCTGAAGGGCTTATTGATCTTTGGAACGGATGAACAGAAGCGCAAATATCTCCCCAAACTCGCCACCGGAGAGATGGTAGCGGCCTTTGCTCTAACGGAGCCGACCAGTGGTTCGGATGCTCAGAGTATTAAGACCAAGGCCAAGCTCACCGCTGACGGAAAGCACTACTTGATTAACGGATCCAAGCTTTGGATTACGAACGGCGGGATCGCAGATTATTTTACAGTTTTTGCCAAAGTGGACGTCGATGTAAAAGGCGAGAAAAAAGAAAAAGTCACGGCCTTCATTGTGGAGAGATCCATGGGAGTGAAGAGCCTGCAGGAGGAGCACAAGCTCGGCATCAAAGGATCCTCGACGGTGGCTCTTGTGCTTGAGGACGTCAAAGTCCCTGTTGAGAATATGCTCGGCGAAGTGGGCAAAGGCTTTAAAGTCGCCATGTCTATTTTGAATTCGGGTCGTTTAGGTTTGGCCTCGGGTTGCGTGGGCGCCAGCAAATGGATGATGCGGGAGTCCGTCAAATACGCTGCTGAGCGAAAGCAGTTTGACTTGAGACTCGTCGATTTTAAAATGATCAAGGCCTACATCTCTCAGATGGAAGTCTCGACGTATGTGCTTGAGAGCATGGTTTATCTGACGACGTCTTGGATCGATAAAGGAGTGCATGATTATTCGATTGAGTCTGCGATCTGCAAAGTTTTTGGATCGGAGACCTGCTGGGACAACGTCAACCGAGCGCTGCAAATCGCTGGCGGCAATGGGTATATGAAAGATTATCCCTACGAGCGTGCTCTGCGGGATTCGCGAATCAATTTGATATTTGAAGGCACCAACGAAATTTTGCGACTCTTTATTGCGCTCACGGGCCTCCAGGCGACGGCCACAGAGCTCAAAGAAACTCAGACCAATATTTTCAAATTGTTTAACGAACCCGCCAAGGGTTTTGGAGCGTTCTTTGGATATACGGGGCGCCGACTCCGCCAAAATTTTGCGCCGGATATGGCCAAGAAAATACATCCCGCTCTCGATAAGCAGATTCAAAATTTAGGGCGATCGGTGGCGGATTTGTCAGAGTGTTCTGAGACGCTCATCAAAAAGTACAAGAAAGATATCGTGCATGAGCAACATGATTTGCGTCGCATTGCAGATATCACGATTGATTGCTTTGCGATGGCTGCCGTTTTGGCGCGTGTCACCACAGAGATCGAAAAAAATGGAGAAAAAGAAAGCCTCCATGCGAGACAAATTGCTTCGATTTTTTGTAGTCAAGCGCGTCGACGGGTTCGAGATAATTTGCGCTCGCTCGAAGTCAATAAAGACAAAGCGGTGGACGCTGTGGCGGATCGAGTCGTCAAAAAACTCGCCTCGGACTAGTTCTCAAAATCCCTGTCTTTAAAATCTTCTGAGAGCATCCTGGCAACGATTCTTGGGATACGGAGTGAGAATCTGTGGTGGTTCTTTTTTGACCTTCACTCGAATCGCTAGAACCTTGGCGCGATCGGCTTGCGACAGCAAAATACTCACAGGGAGTTTAGGATCTTTTAGATAATTTTGAACCACATAGAGCAGCCAGGCATGGGGTTCGGATGTGGAGAAGAACTTGGCAGGATTTTCGATCCGACCGTCTTCGACGGCTTTGAGGATTCGATTGACGGCGTCCCGGCCGTAGAGGCCGGTGAGATAGTAAGGATCATAGGTCTGAGTGAATGCGGATTCCAAAAGTCCGCGGAGATGTTCGAGGCTTTCGAGTTGTTTGAGAAGCGCTGCTTCTTCGGCCTGTTTTTGGGCGGCGAGTTCGCCAGGCAAAGTCTCGAGCCACTTGATCGTTAGATGGCGCAGAGAATTCAATACGGCTTTGAGTAGATCTTCATCCGAGGAACGTCGCTTTTTAAAGAACGACTGCATTTGGTCGACAAATCCCTGAGGGTGACTGGAGAGGGTGTGATTGAGAAATCGTTGAATTGCCCGGTCTTTAGCTTCTGGGGGCAGAGTTTCGGGCCAGAGCCATTCTTTTTGAAGCTTGGCTTCTAGCGCGGAACTCGCATTGCTGGATTTAAACAGGGCGAGAAGTCGGCGCGACGTTTGGGGGCTCCAATCGGGCGAGATTCCTAAGTGCCAAAACTCAATTGCAGGGTGGATTTGTTTTCCAATCCAGATTCGGTCTCGATATTTTGTGAGTGAGGCGCTGACTGAAGGCTTGATGAGACCTCGCGAGGCTTCTGCAAATCGATCTCGAGTAATAAAATCGTGAGCAGCAAAACTCAAAAGCACAGCGAGGAGTTCGCGTCGTTCTGTGGGATCCTGAATGAGGGTCGCCCAAGCGGAATCAAGATTTTTGAGTTGTTCTTGGAAGGGATTGGTAGGTGTCGCAAGGTCGAAGGTATCTAATGCCGTTTCATAAAAAATAACGAGTGAGAGGACATTGGCCTGAAGATCTTCAGGTGTGAATTCATAGTTCCTCAGCTTGAGGGGGTTTTCGTGCGCGGATACAAACGCGCTAAAGAGGGGGTTTGTGGAGTAAGAGGGCGATCGCTTTAAATAATCCAGGATCTCACTCGGCGCTGCCCCTGCAGGGGACGCCAACATCCAAAAAATGAGGTTCAAAAGGCTTTTGCGCATAATGGCGCGTAACGTGCAGGATTTGAGGTAAAAAGGGAAGGAATTAGGGAAGATTTGAGCCTCAATCACGCTTGACGCCCTGAGGCTTGGGAATTTAAGACTTTGATCAAGTATGCCTTCACCAACAGGAGTGACGAGACTCGTCCGAAACAAAAAGCGATCCCTCAACGGAAAACGTTCTAAACGCGAGAATCGCGTGAAGGGGACCTGGAATTATATGACCATGGGATTCCCCAGCGAAAAGAAGGCAGCAGCCTCTACGGCCAAGAAATAGGCTGTTTTTACCGGCATAAATCTTGCGTCTTGTTCAGAGTAGAGGGTGAGGATTCCCTCTTTGTATGGCAGGCGGATTAAGTTTATTTTTTGCAATTTTTCTAACATCGGCGGGTTCGTGCGATGATGTCTTTGAGTACCTTTCTGTCAATATTCAGAAGTTAGCAGATGAGATGGCAGAGCCTGTTGAAGAGGTCATTCCCAGCGTTTTGAGTGCCTATCAAGAAGCTTTTGTATCCAAAATCAAAGAAGTTCAGGCTCAAGATGCCGAATATTCAAAGGCGACAAGCGTGGAGCGGCGAATTGAGATTCTTTCGCAAATCGAAGATTTGGAGCAGGAAGCGAGCTTTATGGCCAAGGGATTTTTTAAGGCTCTCGCTATGAGTGCAAAAGGCAGAGAAGCCTTTAAGAAGTTTAAGGCTGATTTTTTTAGTGCCGACGAAGAATTGAACCTGGTGATGAAGCACCTTCAAATTCTCATGGACAAAGAGGGGCAAGAAAACTCGCGAATGAGGTTTTTTTGGCATGCCGGTCACGAAGATTCAACAGAGAAAGCTGTTTTTTTAATGAGCGGATTACTGGAAGCCTGGCCCAAAGAGCCCTAATTTTTAGCGGATCATTTCGTCAAACCAAGGTTTGGTTTTGACGAGGTCGAGAGCTTCTTCTTTCGTAGAAATCCGACCCTCGAGTTGCTCGGTTTCGATCATATCCAGAATTGTTTTAAACAGGGGGCCAGGATCAAAGCCTAAGGCTTTGAGGTCTTCTCCGTTGATCAAAGGCTTGGGCTTTAAAACTTCTGGAGGAAGCTCCGCGAGCTTTTGTTTGCAAAGTTCATAAAGTTCTAACTTTTTATGGCTCGCCATGCAGTCGATGTAGTGCATCTGCAAATGGAGGGGGAACCGAGGGTTTCTCAGAAACCTCTTTAGCGTAGAAGGACGCATTTGAGGGACATCTTTAAAGTTGAGATGATCTCGAGTGAGTTCGCAGACTGTCTCAATCAACGATCGAGAAGCCTTGAGTCGCTTTAAAATTTGCTCAGCCATCTCGGCGCCGACATTTTGATGATTGTTAAATCGAATCCGATCCGGCGGCTCGTGACTAAAAGTGGGTGGCTTTCCGATATCATGAAGCAAGCAGCCCCAGGCGAGTTCCGGCGCAACTCCATTGCATTGCTTGAGGAGAAGAAGTGTATGCACCCAAACATCTCCCTCGGGATGATACTCAGGAGGTTGTTCGCAGCCTTTCATGGCGAGTGCCTCAGGAATGATGCGATCCAGTAGTCCCAAATCGGCCAAGTGATTGAAAGCGTGATCTGCATTTTGGTTCGTGATCATCTTGGTGATCTCATCAAAAATTCGCTCTGCGGATATCTGAGTAATCGAAGAGCTATGCTTTCGAATCGCATCAACCAAAGAATCTTCCATCGCAAACTCCAGCCTCGCTGAAAATCTCACGGCTCTCAGCATTCGCAAAAAATCTTCTTGGATTCTTTGGTCGGGATTTCCGATGGCGCGAATGACTTTGCGCTTGAGATCGTCCTGTCCACCGACCCAATCAAATACTTGACCAGTCAGAGGATTCATCAGCATTCCGTTGATCGTAAAATCTCGACGCTGAACATCTTCCTGAGCAGTGGCTGTTTCAATCTTTTCGGGGTGTCGACCATCCTTGATCCCGACATCTTTGCGAAACGTCGCGACTTCGATTTTTTCGGGATTTTCTTCGTTCGAAAGAACCAAAATGACATTGAAGGCCTCGCCGACAGGGACCGTTCGTTCAAAGAGTGCTTGGACTTGATGAGGAAGTGCGTTTGTGGCGACATCATAGTCTTTGGGGGCCACATTCATCAGCTTGTCGCGAACACAGCCTCCCGCGAGCAGGGCTTGATAACCCGCTGTCTCGAGCGTTCGCACAATGTGACAGGCAAATTCAAAAGAGGCCATGAGGACAATAGTCTAACGCTTGGGTTTCCAAATGGCTACTGAAGTAGGATTGGATTCGTCTCCGGGGAGTCTATTTTTTTCGATGGCCAGAATCTGGAGGATTCCTCGATCTTGAGCTTTGGTAAGTTGGTCATAAAAGTTGAGATTCCAATGAACATTCTCAAAGAATCTTTTGTGTTGAGGATCAAACTGACTTGCCGGCGCGACAGATAAAGGAACCTGAAATCCAAAAGGCTCAAACTGAATGACAAGAAGCTCGGATCCGATTTGAGATACTTTTTCAAAAAAGAAAGGACTGAGTTCATGCACTTGCTCAATACTGTGGGCGGTAAAGCATAAAACTTTGCCCTCTTTAGGCAGCCAAGAAATGTCAGGCGCATTGTGATCAAAGCGCGAAACTTTAAGTTTCATTTTGGGGGCAAACTGAGCGAGCTGTTGAGCCATTTGGCATCCTGATTCTGTATACTCACCCATAAAAAACTGCGCATGAGTCGCTCCACCTCGGGCATGCAGTGCAAAGAGATTTTGGGCGTATCCGCCCCCGAGTTCCACAATCGAATCAAACGAGTGCTGGTCGATGATATCCAGAAGGTAGTCAACGGGACGTGGATAGTTGGGAAAAGAGGTTTTTCCATCTCGATAGGCTCGGACGTCTTCAAAAGGTCTTTGTGTAAAAGCGAGGTCTTCGGTGTACAATTTTTTTCGGAAAGCAAACTCCTTAGCGCCCGAAGGGGTGTCGACTGGAACAATCACATGGTAGCCTTCAAATCTTTTGAGACGTTCGCACGCCATAAACGCATCACAATCAGGAGATTGCAAAACCACTTGGAGGGCGCGATGACGTAGCGCCCACGCATCCTGATAGAATTTTTTCCAGAGGGCTTCGAAGCCCTCTTTTTCGCTCATCGGTGAAACATCCACGCTCAATTGTGAGCGTCCAAGATCATAAGCGTCAAGAAATGCTCATTACTCAGAATCGGAAAAGGGATCGAAGTCCGAATCGTCGGGGCGACCTCTTCCCGAAAGGGGATGCCACTGAATTTTGAGAGGTTTTAGAAACGGGATAACGTGTTGGTTCTCCGTAAAAATTTGAGAGGGGCTCTCCTGGAAGGTGTGTAAGATCGGCTTTTCACTCATCGCGGCGTGCCCACTGTCGGGAGTCGCATCGACTTCCTGCCAAGGGCCCCGGAGCGAAAAGCGGACTTGAACCCAAAGATAAGCTAATTTTGTTCGCGGATCGATGCCTTCGACGAGCACGACATCTTGATTTGTCGCGCCGAGTTCTCCCAAAATTCCCGCAAGCGCAGGATTGGCGAGTCGCGCAATGCTCACGCGATGTTCTGCGATATCGCGCGCCGCAAAAATACTCACAGGATCAAAGGCCCCGTGCTCGCCGCGAGGAAACACCGCATAGAGATCCGTAAAAGAACGGTGTCCGTCCTTTAGAGATCTCATAGGTTCGATATAATTTCGCAAATGATAGGCGAGTGAATAGACGAGATGCTCGCGTTCACGCGGACTCAAAATCGCCCAAGGAGTTTCGCTCCCGATTTCTGGAAGTTCTAAGGCGAATTCCAAGTCGGTGTTTAAAAAATCTGCGGAATGGAAACTCAAGCGAGATCTTTCAATGGATCGCATCAAGGGAACAAAAAATCGTCGAGTCGGAGGGCGAAAACCCGGTCGCTTTTTTCCGTCGGGACTTCGAAACATGATATCGTTTAAAAGATCCCGACTCTTATCTCTCAAGCGCATTTCCACAAAGGCTTCGCGATTGGTGTCTCGGTTTTCTTGATAAGTCTTATGAGCCTCAAAATTGATGAATTTTAGCAGCCCATCGACTCGCCTTTCCTCCGTGGCTCTCAAAGCTCGCGAACAAAACGAGTCGCCAGCAGAGAGAGTAACACTCCACAGGCAGAGCAAAGCCGCTAAAAATGAAATGCGAGAAGACACCACAATCCTTAAAACCTTGCAACCTGCGTACCAGTGAAGGACTGTAAAATGCCAGAAAAATGAAAGGCTTAACGAATTCTTAAACTTTCGGGGTTGTCCAAGAGAAGTCGCAGGAACTCTCCTTGAACTTTGAGTCGTTCAGCAAAACTTCCCACCCACACCACTTCGTTTTCGGAATGATAACCTTGGCCATAGGGACCCATCGAATCAATGACGGGGATTTGAGCTTCGGCCAAAAAACTTGCGGCCGATCGAGTCATCGAAATACTTGCGAGAGGTTTTGGTACTCCCGCGTTTTGATGCGCTTGCTGCCAAAGTCTCTGCCAAAAAACCGGCGTGATTTCTTGCGGCGCCCAGAGAGGATTCTCGTCAAATGTCAGTTGAATGCCATTTCGGCGAAGCCGCTTTTGGTTCTTCATCAAAACCCGCATGATTTTTTGGTGATCGTTTCCCGTTTCAAACCGCGTGGCCATCTTAAAATGGAGGTTTCCGAGGAGGACATTCGGCTTTGTTTGAGCCTCAATCTCAAAAATATTAATTTTGATTTGCTCGGATTCGATCTCACTCAAAGTGCTCGAAACCTGATGGAAACCTTGAAGAAGTTTGGGCTTATTTTTGGATGAAAGAATGCCAGCGTGACCTTCGGCAGACTTGAGCTGAAGCTTCCAATGAGAGTTGCCTCCCATTTGAGCGGGGATTCGGTGGCGCTGAATTTTGGAATCATACCAGCCAGGCTCAAACACCCAAGCCACAGCCACATCTTTGGCAAAAAGAAGCATCGATTCTTTAGAGATTTTGGATCCGGTTTCTTCATCTGCAGCGATGAATATTTTGAATTGAACTTTGTTGGCGCTCCACTGTGATTTTGTCGCTTTCAAAAATTCGAGAATCAAGATCAAACCACCCTTGGCATCGGCGACCCCAGGTCCTGAAATGACGGGTCCATATTTTTTGGCATCACGACTGGCCGCAGCGCTGGCACCAAGCATTTTGGATTCTTGAAAGGGGTGAAACTCCTCAAAGACCGTATCGAGATGGCCAACCAGTAGAATTTTGAGAGGGGCTTCACTGGATCCAGCGGTAGCTTTTAAGGCGCGATGCTTGAGCGACCAATCAGCCTCGATTCCGAGAGGGCGAAGCTGATTTTTGAACCAAACCGCGGTTCGATCGAGTCCTTGCTCGTGAAGCGAGCCTGAATTGATGTGGGAGACTTCCTGAATCTGGTGGGAGATTTGCTCAAGCGAGCTTGAGGAAATCAGCGCGGCTCCTATGACGGAGGAGAAAAGTCCCGAAAAGAGCATTGCGCCACAATAGACAGAAGTTTAGCCTTTGACCATGAAAACGGCCTATTTGTATTCCGGAAAGCGAACTCCGATCGGGAGTTTTATGGGAGCCTTTAGCAATGTGTCCGCGCCGCAGCTGGGTGCAACTGCAGCTAAGGCAGCACTGCGAGCTGCGAGCCTCGCGCCTGAAAAAATAGATGAAGTCATCTCGGGATGCGTGCTTCCTGCGGGACTGGGTCAAGCGCCAGCGCGCCAAGTCTGTATTTTTTCGGGCATCTCAAATGCCGCTCGCGCGATGACGATCAATAAGGTCTGTGGTTCGGGACTCAAAGCAGTGAGTCTTGCGGCTGATCGAATCGCACTTTCGCATTCACAGTTTGTATTGGCCGGTGGAATCGAGAATATGTCGATGGCTCCCTATTATTTGAAGTCTGCTCGCGCTGGAATGCGTATGGGAAATCAGGAAGTCACGGATGGCTTGATCCTCGATGGGCTTTGGGATGTCTACAATCAGTTTCATATGGGCGTCGCGGCAGAAATGTGCGTGAAGCACTATAAATTTTCGCGCGAAGCTCAAGATGCCTATGCGGCTGAGTCTTATAAAAAGGCTCTTCATGCCATTGCGTCGGGATATTTTAAAGAAGAAATCGAAGCGGTCGAGATTGCTTCTAAAAAAGAGACTCTTAAAGTTGAGACCGACGAAGAACCTGGTCGAGGAAAAATTGATCAATTTGGAAAGCTCAGACCTGCCTTTGATAAAGAGGGCACCATCACTGCGGCGAATGCATCGTCGATTAATGATGGGGCGGCATTTTTGGTGGTGGGAGGAGAGGATCAATCGCTCAAGCCCCTCGCTCGGATAATTCATAGCGCTGAGTTTGCTCAGGCTCCTGAATGGTTTACGACGGCGCCGGTTGGTGCCATCAAAAAACTTTTGACCGAAGCCTCACTCAAAGTCGCGGATTTTGCGTCGTTTGAGATTAATGAGGCTTTTTCGGCTGTGGCGATGGCTGCGCAAAAGGAGCTTGAAATTCCTGCAGAGAAACTCAATCCCAAAGGAGGGGCTGTGGCTCTTGGTCACCCCATCGGGGCGAGTGGCGCGCGAATTTTGGTGACTTTGCTGCATACTCTCAAACCGAAGGAGCGCGGAATCGCGAGTCTCTGTATCGGCGGAGGCGAGGCTATCGCTGTCGCCATCGAAAAAATCTAAGGGGGCAAAAATGTCAGTTGTGAATTCGTCATTTAATTCAATTGGGGTGATTGGCTCGGGACAGATGGGCGCCGGAATTGCTCAGGTCTTGGCTCAATACGGAATCCAAGTGGTTCTCCAAGATATCAGTGAGCCCGCACTCGCAAAGGCAAAAGCAGGGATGGAAAAGTCTCTGCAAAAACTCCTCGAAAAAGGAAAGATCACCGAAGATCCTTCTAAAGTTTTGAGCCGAATCAAAACCACAACGAATCTCGAAGATTTTGCGCAGGTAGAACTAGCGATCGAAGCTGCGACAGAAAATCGAGAAGTTAAAAAAATGATTTTTAAGAAGCTCGATCAAATTTTAAAACCCTCGGCCATCATCGGAACCAATACCTCGTCGATCAGCATTACAGAACTGGCAGCGGTGACTAAGCGTCCTCAAAATTTTATTGGAATTCACTTTATGAATCCCGTACCCCTCATGAAGCTCGTCGAAGTGATTTGTGGGCAACTGACGTCTCAAGAAAGCTTGGATCGAGTTCTTACGCTTGTTTCGCTCATCGAAAAATCAGCGACTAAATCAAACGACTATCCAGGGTTTGTCGTCAATCGCATCTTGATGCCGATGATCAACGAAGCCGTCTATGCATTTTACGAAGGGGTCGGAACAAAGGAAGACATTGATAAAGGAATGAAGCTTGGGACCAATCAGCCGATGGGTCCATTGGAGCTCGCGGATTTTATCGGGCTCGACACATGTTTGGCGATCATGGAGGTTTTGCATGAGGGTCTCGGTGACACCAAATATCGGCCATGCCCGATGCTTCGCAATTATGTGAACGCCGGACTTTTGGGTCGAAAGGCGGGTCGAGGCTTTTATGATTATTCGAGCGCGGGAGCAAAATAGGGATGGAGTTTGTAAAGGTTCAAGAAGCTCAAGGAATCACGACCCTCACGATTGATCGGCCCGCGAGTCTCAATGCTCTTAATGTTCAAGTGCTGATGGAACTCAAAGAGGCTTTGCAAAGTGTAAAGTCCTCCGTGGTGATTTTGACCGGCGCAGGGCCAAAAGCTTTTGTGGCGGGTGCCGATATTGCAGGCATGGTGGAGTTTTCACCGGCCGAGGCGCAAAAATTCGCCGAACTCGGCCAATCGGTGATGCGGTTGATTCAGGAAGCCTCGTTTACAAGTATTGCGGCCATCAATGGATTTGCGCTCGGCGGTGGTTGTGAGCTCGCGATGGCGTGCGATCTCATCTACGCCTCTGACAATGCCAAGTTAGGTCTCCCCGAAACCAATTTAGGAATCATCCCGGGTTTTGGGGGCACAGTGACGATGGTTCATAAAGTGGGAGTTCAGCGAGCGCTGGAACTGGTCCTCACCGGCAAGATGCTTGATGCGCCCTCGGCAAAGGCGTGGGGCCTTGTTCTCGAAGTGTTTCCGGCGACAGAATTGATGACAAAAGTTTTGGAGATCGCCACTCAGATTTCTCAAAAGGGAACTGAGAGTATTAATGCCGCCCGACGGTTGGTAAAAGCGGCGATGCTCGCGCAGATGCCGTCCGCATTTAAGGCCGAGCAAGAAGCGTTTGCTTCGCTATTTAAAACCCACGAACCCAAAGAGGGAATGTCGGCCTTTTTGCAAAAGCGAAAACCTGTTTTTAGATAAGACTTTAAGGGATTTTATGGAATTTAAATTTACAGATGAGCAGCTTGCCGTTCGAGAAATGGCCCGAGACTTTGCCCAAAGAAAAGTGGCACCTCTCGCTGATGAGCTCGACAAAAAAGCTCGCTATCCACAAGAACTCGTCGAAGAAATGGCCGCCCTTCATTTGATGGGGATGTGCGTTCCCGAAGAATATGGGGGCGCGGGTATGGATATGGTTTCTTATGTTTTGGCGTTGGATGAAATTTCGACAGCCTGCGCATCGACAGGAGTCATCATGTCGGTCAATAACTCTCTCGCTTGTGAGCCAATCAAATCCTTTGGCTCAGAGATGCAAAAGAAGAAATTTTTGACGCCGCTCGCCCGAGGCGAAAAGCTCGGATGCTATTGTTTGACGGAGCCCGAAGCGGGCACGGATGCCGCCAACCAAAAAACCATCGCCAAAAAATCCGGCGCCAAATTTATTCTCAATGGAACCAAGCAGTTTATTACGAATGGTTACGAAGCCGATCTCGCGATTGTTTACGCCAGTACCGATCCGAGCAAGGGATCCAAAGGAATCTCTGCGTTTATTGTGGAGACGGAATCTCCCGGATTTAAGATTTCAAAAAAAGAAAGAAAGCTCGGCATTCGTGGGAGTTCGTGTGTGCAGATCGTTCTCGAGAATGTCGAAGTGCCTGCAGAGAATCTTTTGTTCAATGAGGGTGAGGGTTTTAAAGTCGCCATGAGTACGCTCGAAGTAGGGCGCATCGGCATTGCGGCCCAGGCGAATGGAATTTCTGCCGCGAGCCTTCATTGCTCTCTCAAGTACGCAAAGGAGCGGGAGCAGTTTGGAAAGCCTATCGCGGAACTTCAGGCGATTCAGTTTATGCTCTCGGATATGTCGACGAGACTCGAAGCAGGACGTCTGTTGACCTATCGAGCTGCGTTTTTGAAGTCTCAAGGCAAAAAAACCTCACTCGAATCCTCTCAAGCCAAACTTTTTGCGTCTGAGGCCTGCATGAAAAACGCGTGGGCGGCAGTGCAGATTCATGGCGGGTATGGCTACATCGAGGATTATATGGCCGAGCGATTGTTTCGGGATGCTAAGATTTGCGAAATCTATGAGGGCACAAGCGAGGTCCAGCGCCTCTTGATTGCGCGATCGGTTTTGCAAGCCGGCGTGCTTTAGTTGGACAAGGTGCCATCATTTTTGGATAGTGAATCTCGTGAATTTTGAGCTTTCTTCAGAAGATCAGGAAATTCGGCAGTGGGCCCGGCGCTTTGCACAAGAAGTCCTTGCCCCTGAGGCCGAAAAAAATTCTCGTCAAAAGATTTCTCGATCCCTTCTCGAGCGACTCGCTTCTGAAAAATTCACTGTGCTATCGATTTCAGAGACTCAAGGAGGGCTCGGACTCTCGACCTTGCAGTTTTCGCTGGTGATTCGAGAGCTCTCCAAAGTTTGCGGCTCTACAGGAGTGACAGTGGCTGTTACCAATATGATTGCGGATGTGATCAATCGCGAAGGCAATGACTTTCAAAAAAAGACGTTTTTGGGACTTCTCACTTCTGGCCAGGCGGTGACGGCGAGCTTTTGTCTCTCCGAAAATCATTGTGGTTCCGATGCGGGGGCGCTCAAGACCTTAGCGACTAAAAAGGGCGACAAGTACCTGATCAACGGCGAAAAAATATATGTCACCAATGGTGCGTATTCAGATTTTTTTCTGGTGATGGCGCGAACATCACTCGAGACCGGATCGAAGTCAATTTCGGCGTTTTTGATTCCACGCTCAACAGCCGGAGTGGTCATCGGTCGCGAGGAAGATAAGATGGGTCTCACAGGCTCTTCTACGATTCGAATGAGTTTTGAAAATGTCCTTGTGCCGGAGACTCATCGTCTGGGGCCGGAGGGGGATGGCTTTAAGATCGCCATGCGAGCACTCGATGGAGGTCGAATTTCGGTTTCGTCTCAAGCGCTGGGGATTGCGGAGGCGTCGCTCCACTATGGGATCCAATACGCCAAAGAGCGTGAGGCTTTTGGAAGGCCGATTGCGGATTTTCAGGCCATTCAGTGGAAGATTGCGGACGCTGCCACTCAGTTATCAGCGGCCGAAATGTTGATTTTGCGTGCGGCGTGGATGAAGGATCAGAAGGTGGCTTTTACGAGAGAAGCATCGCAGGCCAAAGTTTTTTCGACCGAGGCGGCGATTCGGGTCTGCGAAGAGATGATTCAGATCTTGGGGGGGTATGGCTATATCCGGGATTATCCTGTGGAGAGATATTTTAGAGATGTACGGGTGACGGCCCTTTACGAGGGGACAAGTGAGATTCAAAGACTTGTAATTGCCCGCAGTCTTCTGGCAGCCTAGGGACGGATGTCAAAGCTTGTGAATCCTCCAATTCGCGTATTGATGGGAAAAATCGGACTCGATGGCCACGATCGTGGAGCCAAAGTGGTGATGTCTGCGATGCGTGATGCCGGAATGGAAGTCATCTATTCGGGACTTCATCAAACACCCGAGGCGGTTGTCCGAGCGGCGATCGAAGAAGACGTCGATTTGATTGGGATTAGTATTTTATCAGGATCTCATTTGACCCTCGTGCCGCGACTTTTATCGGAACTCAAAAAGCAAAAGCGGGGCTATATTCCCATTCATGTGGGAGGGATTATTCCTGAGGGCGACGTCAAAAAGCTCAAAAAATCGGGAGTGAGTCGTGTTTTTACTCCCGGAACCAAACTGGATGAGATCGTCGGATCTGCGACCGAAGATGTTTTAAAAATGCGAAAGAGGAAGCCTCGATGAATTTTGAACTCAGCGAAGAACAAAAGACCACTCAGGCCTTTGCTCGAGATTTTGCTCAAAAGGAACTTCGACCCCGCTCCCATCAGTTTGATCAAAAGGGAGAGTTCATTTGGGATGTCATCCCTCAGCTGGGAGCGGCAGGATTTTTGGGAATCAGTATTCCCGAAAAATACGGAGGCCAGGGAATGGATTTGTTCTCGGCGGTTCTCATAATGGAAGAAGTCGCCAAGGAATGTGGATCCACAGCCCTCACATTGGCATCGCATAATGGGCTCGGTACCAAACATATTTTATTTTTTGGATCGGAAGCGCAGAGACAAAAATATCTCCCAGACTTGGCCACAGGCAAAAAATTGAGTGCGTGGGCGCTGACAGAGCCTGGCAGTGGCAGTGATGCGGCTGGTATGAAGTCCACTGCTCGCCTTGAGGGGCGAGAGTGGGTGCTGAATGGCAGTAAGGCCTTTATTACTCAAGGCTCCGTGGGGGATACCTATGTGGTTTTGGCTCTGACGAGCCCAGAAAAGCGACAAAAAGGAATTAGTGCCTTTATTGTTGAAAAGGGAACCCCTGGATTTAATCCCCTTAAGCCAGAAGACAAATTGGGTTGTCGGGCCTCCGACACTTCACAGATCAGTATGGAAAATGTTCGCCTCCCTGAGGAAAACTTGATTGGGCAAAAGGATATGGGATTTTTGGACACCATGAAAATCTTGGATCAAGGGCGAGTCATTATCGGTGCCATGGCTCTGGGATTAGGGACCGCCGCTTTGAGAGAGAGTCTCAAATACGCCAAAGAGCGAGAAGCGTTTGGAAAACCCATTGCGGATTTTCAGGCGATTCAGTGGAAGCTCGCCAATATGTCGACAGAGCTCGAGGCCGCGCGACTCTTGGTTTACAAGGCGGCTGCACTTCATGCCAAAGGGGAGAAGGCCACAGTTGAGTCCAGTCATGCCAAGCTTTTTGCGTCCGAAGCGGCCGCCCGAGCTTGTAATGAGGCCATTCAGATTCACGGAGGTTACGGATACATTCGAGAATATCCTGTGGAGCGGTATTGGCGTGACAACAAGATCTGTGAGATTGGCGAAGGCACGAGTGAAGTTCAGCGCATGGTGATTGCGCGCCATATTCTCAATTCTCTATAAGGCTGATTTTAAGGCCCAGGCGAGTCTGCGTCTAAACTCATCGTCCTTGAAACCCGCCAGAACCATTTCTCGATCGAGAGCTTGAATTTGCTCAGTTCTTTTTTGAGTCGAAGCACTCTCTGCGAGTGCTTGATAAAATCGTGATCGGATGGATTGGAGACGCTCTTCGGAGGTGAGCTGTCTCACTTTCGAAATCAGTGTCGTCAATTCATGACGCTTGAGAATCGAATGCGAGGCCAGCCAAAGTTCTGCCATTCGAGGATCTCTAAAAATTTCTGGAGTGGATAATATGGATTCGCGAGGATCTTTGGATTGAAGTAATATCTCACTGAGTTGAGCCGCGCCTCTGGATTTTAGAAAAAGAATTCTTAACTCTGCGTCCCTGCTTTTTGATTTTTCATATTCTTTGATTGCCTGGTCGGGGTCTTGACGAAGAACGGCGAGATCGCCACGAGCGAGATTTTGTGAGGCCGCAGAGTCTTTAAGGAGTTCCAAGGCAAAACTTCGATCTGCCGACAGCATAAACACTCCTTTGTAAGCGAGGCGCGAGCGATCACAGAGAGGGAGCAGGGATTTCCATCCTGAAAACGATCGGGTTTGTTCAAAAAAGCTAAAAGCTCTTTCGCAGTCGCGGGCGAGGGGATCTTTGAGAAGAGCTACACCTTCCAAATTTTTTTGAGCCAGGAGACGAGTTGAGGGAGATACAGTAATTGAGGAAAACCTCTGAGAATCAATCTTAGCATCCCAAGGAAACTGATTTTGCAAGAGCGCTTGATCCGCATAACCCCCAGCCAAACGATAGGCGACGGGGCCCGAGAACTGAGAATAAAATTGGACTCCTCTCGGCCAAGAAAACGGCTGAGTCTTAGATATTTCTTGAATCAAGGCGGCAGCCATCTCAATCGATGAACCTGCTGGCCTTCCCAGTGAAACAGCGAGTCCTTCAAAAATAAAAGGATCGAAATAGGCCGTGAGAGGGGCGTCAAATTGAGGTTGCAGTAAATGCACGAGCTCATGTCTCAAAATGTCGTCTCCGAGTTCAATTTGAGAGAGGTGCATTTCATCTCTCAAGAAATTTCCGACTTGAACATTTTGTGCCCCGAGGAGTCGATATTTGGACTGAGGACTATCGTAGATAAAAATAGTGAGTGGGTGATTTCTTTTTTTGATATTCTTTGATGGCGCTTGGCTGAGAATTTCACTTTCTAAAAACTTAAATTCTTCAAGCCAGGCTTGATTGGACCAGGGGGAAGATTCTTTGAGTTCTCTAAAAATTTTGAACTGCGAATCGGCGAATTCCTCAACAAAAAATGTCTCGTAGCGTGCTCTCAGAGTCATGGGCATGGGTTGGATCCACGCCAACAAGAGATGAATTCCAAAAAAAGCGAGCCAAATGCGGGGGCTAAATCTCGTCCAAAGCCCCCAGATTAAAACGAGGGCAAAAAAATGGAGCCAGACCACAAGTCGATTTATATGAACGTTCAAATGAATCTGAGGATCGAGACTAAAAGTTCCTGGAATCACGCCCCAAAACGGATCCAAAGCTGTCAGAGCGGGAGTCAAAAGAAAGCCAAGAGTCGTTAAAAGCAGGCTTCCAAAAAGTGTCGCATAGATTTTCCAAAGTTTGACAGAGGGGCCGAGCATCCGAAAGAGCAGGGCGAGAGAGCCAAGGGAAATTCCCCAGTGGAGAACATAAAGTTTTAAGTAAAACCAAAGGTCTCGATAGGGTGCAAAACACCAGGCCGCAAACAAGAGGAAGAGGGGAAGTAAAAACGAAATGATGAAGAGAGGAAATCTTGGCGGCAAGAGACGGCGAAGAAAGGGAAGCAGGGCAATTCCCACAAGATTCAGAGTGAAAATAAACTCCCAGCTGAGAATCTGAATCATTGTCTCTATTAGATCATTCCAGGGCATCGAAGTCGCCATGGAATCCACTGGGACAGGACAATCTCACCTCTGCGACCCCCTTACCCCAGGGAGGAGGAGAAAAATCTGAGTCATTTTAAATATTTGTATGGGCATTCTCTTTGCTTCCTTTTTCCCTTGTAGGTCTTGAAAGGATGTCCGTGTGGTATTCAGTTGGATTTCAATTTTTGCTATTTCTCTGAACCCTTCAGTCCCTTCAGCACAGTGCTCTGTGAATGAGGAGAGTTCATCGCCTTTAGCTTGCTCCCAAGCTGTGAATGAGATCCCCGACATCAAAAAAGTTGAGAGCCTCTTTAAGCAAGTTGAGTCGCAGAGACATCAGGTCAAAGAATTTAAGGAGCTCGTCTGCCGTGGGCCCCAAGCTGAGATTTTTGGAAGCGATGGAGAAACCAAATTCATCGAAATCAAAGACTCTCTTCCAGGCGCGGTCGTCAGCCATTTGGGAAGTCGCTCAGCATCGGAGGCAAAAAGCTTTTTTCACATTTTGAATGAGGATGGAAGTATTTTGAGATACGACCCAGAATCTAAAGAGCTCTTGTCGGCGAAATTGCCCAAAGAGATTTCTCAAGATTTGAGTTTGGCTCAATTTGATAGCGCCGGGCGCTATTTGGAAAGCGAGGCCGCACAAGTGGATCTCGATGAACTCTTTTCAAAGACCAAAAAGATTGTCGACTCCACCCCTTCTGCTTTGGGAGATGACACTTCCTCGCAAGACTTTCGTGCTGTGCGCACAAAAAATGATCACAACTTGATTCTGTTTGATCCCAAGAACACGGAAGTTTGGAATTTTCCAGTCGAAAGGAGTGTTGTGGCTCAAGTGACGGGAGGACAGCCTTCAAATCGCGAGCAAATTGGATTCAATCGTGCGGAGGCGATGGCGGTGACCTATAGTGACGAGGGAGAAGCGAGAATTTGGACGAGTCCGATTCGGCAAAAACTCTCAGGGGTCGTGGCGGGTACCAGTGTTTTGGGGAGTTATAGAGATTCTGGAGTGAATTCCGGCGGCTCCACAGAAGAATTCTCAGAGTCTCAAACTAATTTTGAGTCCTCAGAAGCAAAAGCTGTTTCGATCAAAGATCAAGGTGCAGAGTCCGCTCAACTCAGTCCGCAAGCTCAAGTCCTCATGGGAGATTCGGCGAACCTTCTGGAGCGAGCCATGAATCAAGCCGCCGCGCTCGTAGGTGCGACACCTTCGGCGGGGGAAAGAGAAGTGCTTGATCAAGAATTACAAGCTCAAACAGATGAGGCTCTCGATCGCCAATTGCTTCGAGTTCAGGATTTAATACTTTCGGACAAAAGTGATTCCTCAACAGACACAAGCTTTCAAGCCACTCATCATGATGATTCGAGTGGAGGATTTGAAATTGTGGATGGCATCTTGCGGCCCATTTCCCCTGCGATGGTTGGAGATTCGCTGTCCAATCACGAGTCTGAGGCTTCACGGGCTTCGCCGAGCTCAGGTGCTGGCTCTTTGCCTGGACGGTTGCTGGAAGATTTTTCTAAATTTCTTTGGACGCTTCCGGACCGAAAGCGACGTCGACGCTAATCTAAATACAAACCCGATTTCGTCCTGATTGTTTGGCTTGATAGAGTTTTTCGTCGGCCAATTGAATCAATGCTTGCGCTTGTGACATTGATTTTCGGTTCACCTCAGAAAGGGTGGCCGCTCCGATTGAGATTGTGAGCTTAAAGTCTTTGTCATTCATTTTGAGTGCTAGTTTTTCGATTCCTTCTCTCAAATGCTCTGCCAGTGTCTTTGCTTGAGCGATATCGCAATCTCTGAGAAGAATCACAAATTCTTCTCCTCCAAATCGTGCCACGATATCATCTTTACGAGTGGTCTTCAGCAAATGAGCGGCGACTTCTTTGAGGGCATAATCGCCGACAATATGTCCGTAAGTATCATTTATTTTTTTGAAATGATCGATATCGAGGACGAGAACGGAGAGATTTCCTCCGTGGCGAAGCGTATAGTAAAACTCACTTTGCAGACGTTCTAAAAAATACTTTTTGTTATACGTATTGGTCAAAAAATCTTTTGTCGCTGCCGTAAAGAGTTGCTGAAGGAATTTGGCTTCGGCTTCTCCCTGCATCGAGAATTTAAAAATCCAAAGAGCTCCAACTTGAATCTGGTCTCCTTCGTTCAAAAAAGCTTTGTCCACGCGACGTCCATTGACGAGAGTGCCGTTTGTGCTGGCAAGATCCACGAGCTGAATGCCATCCGGTGTCTGCAGAATCTTGCAGTGGTGGCGAGAGGCCAAATCATCTTCGATAACGAGGTCACAGTTATCGACGCGACCGATCATAAACTCCTCTTTGTCGATGGAGTAGGCACGACCGAGATAGGGGCCGGAAATCATCACCAAAATCGCCTTTTTTTCGGTCACTTCTTGGGTCACTGATTCGAGAGGCGAGATCATGGTTTGATCTTCTGTCGTATCGAGTGTCGGAGGCTGACGGGGGGGATTTTTGATCATATTCGCGCCTGGTCCCATTATATTACGGTCTCAGGACTTTGGGCTTGAGGGGCTTGTCCGATGCTCAAGGACTCGCTAAAAGCGGGCCTTCACATGGCTTATCTTGCAAAGCGTCAATTTGTTCGAAACGGAATGACCGAAGGGGTGAGGATTCAAACCACTTCCGGTCCTGTCTATGCCACGACTGAAGATCTCAGCGCAGGGGGTTTGCGTGTTTTGGCCGACCTTGACCTTCCTCAGGGATGTCTCTGTGAGATTGAGTTTGATTTGAGAACCTCTCTGGGAGGGAGGCCTGTGGCAGTGAAAACTGTCGCCAAAGTGGTGCGTAGCGTCCAGAGCGCTAAGGGATACCATTTGGGGCTTCAGTTTATTGATCTGAAAGAAAGTATTCGTGCAGTCATTCAAGCATTATCTGTCGACGAGAACGCTGGACCTTTTTAAACTATCCTCAGTGGTCTTTGTCATTTTATCTCTGACATTAATCGCAGGTGAAACTCCCTGGTCTGATCCAGAGCGCGGAAGTCGCGACACACCGTGGGGTCCTCAGATTTCTGAGGAACGTCGGGATTCTCGCGAGAGCTTTTTTAAATCCTTGAGTCTGGGAGGTCCTTCGGAAACGAGAGACTACCATCAGCAAGCTTCTCAGGAGCTCTCGAGTTTGCCCTGGGACAGTTATGAATCTGATTCGGAAGGTCCTATCGCAGGCATTCAGGGAGCTGGTCTTTTGTGGCCTGTGGCGGGAGGAAAAATTTCTTCAGGATACGGACCGCGTGGAGGCAGTGTTCATGAAGGAGTCGATATCAAAGGCGCACAGGGAGCGAGTATACGAGCGGCGGCCCATGGGCGCGTTGTTTTTAGTGGAAACATGAATGGCTATGGGCGAACTTTGGTTCTCTATCACGGGGACGGAGTGGCAACAATTTATGCGCACAACGAAGTCAATTTGAGAGATCGAGGCGAAGTCGTGCGACAAGGTCAGATGATTGCGCGACTGGGCCAAAGTGGGCGGGCCACAGCACCCCATCTCCATTTTGAAGTTCGCAAACACGGCCGTCCACTCAACCCCATGAGTTTTTCTTTTTCGCGAGTTCCCGCCGTTGCCTCTCGAGATAAAAATCCAAATCGCTGACTCGATCAAAGATTTTTGAGACGTTGAAGTTTTCTTCGATCTTTTTTGGGAAGTTTTTTGGAACTTCCCTTTTTGCGAGTCGAAATTTTTGGATACAGAGGCCCTGTATCATCTTTATCAAAATCAAAATTTTCGCCTTTTTGAATTTCAAACTGCAAGAGTTCTAGTTTGTCTGCGAATTCTCGACTCGAGATTGCCATCGACTGAGACCTCTCAGCAGAGCGAACGACTTCTCGATCGCTCGAAATCACCAAAAACTTTCCTGGATAGCGCGCACATTCTCGATCAATCCATTCGTCCGCCGTTGTGTCGGCATTCGTATAAACAATCTGAACATTTCCCATCCGATCTCGGTTGGCATAAAGATCTGCAATTTGGCTCCCATCAAAAACAACGCAGATATCGACTGATTTTGCGGACTGATACCGGTGGAGTACCTCAAGGAGCCCATTACGCTCGCTCTCCAGGCTTTCATGAAATCGAGGCTTCATGACATGAAGGAGGTTGTATCCATCAATCAACAGATGAATCATTGATTTCAGAATGACAGAACTGTCCCCGGTCGTCTAACCTTGGAGAGATTTATGGCTGAAAATCCGACGGTAAAGCGTCGTTATTTGCGAAGAGATCTGATCATTCCTGTGAGTTTTGATTGGAATGGTGAGACTCGATCTTGCCTAACGACAACAGTGGGTGAAGGGGGGCTATATGCCCAAACACTTTTGCCTCCACCCGTGGGCGTGCAGATTCCTCTCGAATTCGAAATTATCGATGGATACAAAATCAAAGTGATCGGCGAAGTCCGACATTCTCTCGAAAACAGCTATGGAAGTCTCCCGGCTGGCTTCGGGGTCCAGTTTTTGGATTTGAGCGAAAAAGACCGCTTAAAAATCATCGAAGTCGTCAATTCTGAAGAATCCTAGGCCAAACAATTTTGGTGCCATCATTGCACCTCTATAGCCCTCTCAAAAGCCCTTTAAACCCTCCCTAAGCCCCCGAGATGAGACACGAAATCCTCATTTTAGGATTCTGAGCGCAGAGTAGTTCCACCCCCGAAAACCTGCTATTTCTGGAAGGAGAGGAAGTCTCATGGGTTCTTGGTCAAAAGTCGCCAATTCTATCATCTTCAGTCTAGGGGTCTTCGGGAGTGCTTCTGCTTTGGCGCAGTCCGAGCTCGAACCCGCTCAAAAGCATGCGAAGTTATATTTTAGTGGACGATCCGATTCGCTCGGTTTGATTTTGCTCGACGAGAAAGAACTCTTGCAGATTCTTTCATCAAATTCTTTGCGAAGTGAAACACAAGCAGATGTCGAAGCTTTTTTTAAAGCCGAAGTTTCGCCCTCTGAACAAGAAGCGGCTCTCACGCCCGAAGGCAAAGCGCATGTGATTCAAGTGCGAGCCATACAGATTTTGCGTGAGTTGAGAGCCCTCCAGCTGGCTCGTCCGTTCGAACAAAATCTTCGTCAGAACTACCTTGCCTCGGTTCATTTGGCGGAGATGGATCAGGATTTTGCGGACTCTATTCGACTCCAAAGTCAGGCTTGGGCAGATCAGTTAGAACTTTTACGAACCACTAAAAAACTGGGCGAGATTTTGAGTCGGATGCCCGCAGAGATTGAGACGCAGTATCTCAAAAAATGGTCCATGGGAAGTGACCCACTTTCGGTGGAAGCACTTTCGACCTCGACTCTTTTGGCCATGGATTTTGTCGTCCGCCAAGGCTTTCTGCAAACAGAAAACCAAGCGTACGAATGGTCGAGCAGTGACCTTTCGAGTTTGGAATCCACATTCTTCGATGTCACCGTAGATCCAAAGACTCAAGAGAAAGTCAAAGCTCACAAAAATTTGGGGGCATTAGATCCTTCGATTATTTACGCGACACTCACCGGTCGGACGGATGCGCTGATCTCTGAGTACCAGCGAAACAAAAAGAACGAATCGAGCCTGAGGGTGGCCAAAATGGCAAAGGATCAGTGGCCTCTAGTTGCGACGACCGGAAGTTTAGGAATCATGTGGGCGGGATCCAAGATTTCAAAAACAAAAACATATCAAGCGATCGAATATGGCGCGCGCCATCCTGTTCGCACCTGTAAAATAGTTTTGAATGCAATCGGAAAATGGCTGTGGCATCCGGTGGATGAACCCTATCCCATTAAACCTCGAACTCCTGCCAAAGAGCCGGGTAAGATTCGAGCCACTTTGCGAAAGGGAATTCCTTTTGGATTTATGGCGAGTGCGGGAGCTCTCGGATTCGAGAGCTATCGAGCGTATCAAGGTGAGTCCTATATCCCTAGCCTTGAGGAATTCGTTATGCGGCGGAAAAATGAAGTGTCTCCCGCTGCTGTGCGAGAAAGTCAAATGACTGCACTCAGAGAAGATCTCAAAGACAACGTGAATGCCGTCAATGAAGAGAGATTTTTGAAAAAGCTTCCATTGTTAGAAGTTGTGATGCTCGAAACTTGGGCTGACAAATCCAATCCTCATACAGAATGGATGACTTATGCGTATGCGGTGATCAAAGTGAAAGAGCCTTCATTAGACTTGCCTGCAGACGTGCGTACATCGCTTCGTCAGAAGAATATTCAAAATGGGCTTCTCATCCGATTCGCACAATATGCGGAAGGCGAAAATATAGCCCTCGCAAAAGAGCTCGGCATTGATCACGATGTGCCCGCTCAAGTGTTTTGGAAGTTGGACGCGTCAGTTAATCTGCAAAGTCTTAAGGGATCCGATCGTGCGGCTGTTGAAGAAGTCTTGCAGTCGCCCGAAGTGTTTCTCGATCCAGAGCTCGCCCCTCGATTGTTTTCGAATGGTTCGTCAGAGCCCTTTTAAAAAAGACTCATTCACTCATTGATGACCAAGTATCGATGAAAGCTTTGTCAGCCGTTGTCCAATTTGAAAATGAGTTGTGAGCAGGCACGGTGTCTTTTTTAGTCAGAATACGAGCAGAACTTGCGGAGGCGTAGGTTCCTGGATCGGGTGCTTGAGTACGACGGATGCCCGCCCAGTTGTAAGAAATTGAGGCCGACGAGGCGTCGAGCTGAAAAAACGTTTGATCAGAGCTCGGGCTATGACATCCACTTCCGAGACAGCCCTTGCCTCCAGTGGTGGCCGTCATGATCGGAAAAATATTAGCTGTAAAATACGCTTGAGCTGTATTGGTGGAGGGGCCACTGCCGCCGACTGTGCTCAGTGTTCCTGCGGCCGGATTGACTCTAAAGTCTCCGTCCCCACAGCCAGCCATCCATCCAACAAAAGAAACGAGAAGACTGAGGCGCTTCATCATGGGGCTCATTTTGGCAGATCCACGCCAGACTTCAAAGCATCAAGAACGCTCGCGGCTCGAGCTCGGCGAGGATCCGCGGGAAAGCGCTGGATGAACTCAGAATAGTACGAAAGTGCTTTGACGGTATCGCCGCGTGCTTCAGCACATAGAGCGATGGCCAATGAGCGATCGGCATCACTGGCCCCTTCAGTCTGCTGAATTGCTCTGCAAGCCTCATCAAAATTTCCCGTCGAGAGGTTAAGAAACAATTTTTTAACAACGAGCTTGGGATCCAAAGGATTGATCTCGTGAGCTTTTGAGAGGGCAGAGGCGGCTTCTTCGTAGCGACCTTCTGCCTCTGCTTTTTCGGAAACGAGAAGCCAATACGCCAGCCCCTTTTTGTCGAGATTTTCTGTGGGGAGTGGTGTTGGCTGAGGCTGAACTGTGGGGGCGGCAACGGGGGGCACAGGAGTCTCGGAAGTCTTAAAGGCTTCGTGAACCGTCTTCCATCGCTCTTCAAGCCAACCTGTCATCCACAAAAGACTGAGAGCGCACACGATAAGTAGAGGCACTCCCCACTGAACAAAGATCCGACTCATCTTTTGTCCCAGTCGAGGATCATAAAGCAATCGATCCCACACATTGAGTCGGTAACCTTTAGTGCCGGGATTGGATTTCATGGCATCCGCATCCCCCAGACTGCGATCGAGGAGCAGATCGTCATCAGAGGCTCCAGATACCAGAATATCGACCCATCCCTCTTTGAGGGCGGGTCGAGAGCGTCTTTGAAAATCCTCAGGAAACAATGCTCTCACAAACTTGGCCACTGTACGTGCATCCGTTCGCGGATAATTTTGCTTCAAAAATCGGCGCAGGCTCTCTGCGAATTCGGCACATCCAGAGAATCTGTTTTTTTCTTTGCGTTCGAGAGCTCTGAGAACAATTTTTTCGAGCTCTGGCGGAATGTCTTTTCGGATTTTGCGTGGAGACGAAACGTCGGCCTTTCGAACACGTTCCAAGGTTTCGATTTCATCCTGTGAGTAAAATAAACTTCTGGAGGTGAGGAGTTCATAAAAAACAATGCCCAAACTGAATTGATCCGAAGAAGGGTTGAGCGGCTGGCCTAAGGCTTGCTCAGGCGACATATAAGAAAACTTTCCCTTCAAAACTCCTGATCGCGTGTTGACGCGCGAATCAGTTCGCGCAGCTTTAGCGATTCCGAAGTCGAGAACCTTAGAATCGCCATTGTAACTCACTAAAATATTGGGCGGCGAAATATCTCGATGGATCACTCCCTGAGGTTTGCCAAAATTATCGACGAGGCTGTGAGCATAGGCCAAGCCTTGAGCGCATTGCATGATGATCATGCAGGCCACATCGAGGGGGACGTAGATCCGGCGCTCCACACTCGTTCTAAGCAGAGTGCCCACATCTCGCCCAAACACGTATTCCATCGCGAGAAAGTAATTTCCTTCAAATTGTCCAAAATCCAAAACCCTCACCACATTGTCATGCTTGAGATTGAGAGAAATTTTGGCTTCGTCCAAAAACATTTTGATGAAGTCAGAATTGCTTGAGTAGTCCGCGAGAATTTTTTTGAGAGTAAAAATTTTGCCATTAGGCGTTGCGGCTTTGTAGATTTGGGCCATCCCGCCCTTCGCTAAAGTTTCGAGAAGTACGTAGCGACCAAATCGCTCTGAAGTTTCGGGCTCGCGAGGCGAACTCACTTTTTGGGCGCCTTCGCTTGAGCCGAGAGGTAGGTCTCAAACTCGGACAAAAATCGAGCTTCGCGGGAGCCCGAGGTGGGAAGGTCTTGCCATCCCGATTGCGAAAAGGCTTCTGTACGCAAATGAGCTGAAACCACACTGCCTCTCAGGTTAGGTTGAATCCTCAGTGTGATTTGCTCTCGCTGCAGGGGGTCTTCTCGAGACCAGTCGCTCACAATGAGGCCGCGCTCTAAATCTCTGACACTCAGATTAAATCCCAAGTGGTAAGTGAGGTAGGTTTCTGCGGCATTAAAGACTTGGCGAGGGCTGAATTCGGATTCCAAAACGCTGATAGGCAGGCGAGGATCCCGAGTGCGAGCAGTCTCTTTGCTCGCACAGCCCCACAGACTCAAACAGGCAATAGTCAAAAACAGGAGCGGCTTTAAACGAGCGTGATCCATGAAGAATATTTTGAATTCTTCCCGGTCACGATGTCAAAGAAACGTGTCTGAATGTCCTTAGTTATTTTTCCAGGCTTGCCGGAGCCAATTTTACGCAAATCGACCTCCGCAATGGGTGTGATTTCGGCGGCAGTACCGCACAAAAACGCTTCATCGGCATTATAGAGCTCATCTCGGGTGATTCGGCGTTCAAGAACCTCGAGTTTGGCGTCTTTGCAAATCTGAATAACCGTGTCTCGCGTGATTCCCTCGAGCACACTCTCCACTCCTGGCGTGTAGACTTTGCCGTTTTTAACGACAAAGAGGTTTTCGCCCGAGCCTTCGGCCAAATAACCTTCGGGATCCAAAAGCAGGCCTTCATCAAAGCCCATTTTACGAGCTTCCAATTTGGCCATCACCGAATTGATGTAATTTCCCGTAAACTTGGCTTTGGTCATGCTGATATTGGGATGATGTCGGGTAAAGCTCGAGATCTTTAATCGAGAGCCTTTTTCGGCAGCCTCTTTTCCGAGGTACTTTCCCCAGTCCATCGTCATGATGGCCGTCGTCACCGGGTGATCTTCGGTATTAAAGTAAACGCCCAAAGGTCCCGCGTCCAAAAATGTAATCGGACGAATATAACAAGCCTTCATTCCACTCTGAGCCACAGTTTGGCGGCACGCTTCGACGAGTTCGTCTTCGGAGTACTGCAGTTGAATCATCCCCGTATGGCAAGAGGCCTGAAGACGACGAACATGCTCACGAAGTCTAAAGACTCCGGTCTTTCCATTTTTAAGTTCGTAGGCGCGAATGCCCTCAAAAGCGGCAAGCCCATAGTGAAGCGAGTGGGCCGTGACATGAATCATCGCATCGTCAGGCTGAACAATTTTGCCATTCCACCAAATCACGTTGCCGAGTTTGGTTCCGTAGCGCTTTTCTTTCAGAGCCGTCACTTTGGGTTGAGGAGGTTTTTTCATAGAGAACTCCTTTCGCTTTTTTTGTACGAGCATGGATGACATCGATCACCTTATCCCTTCAGCATTTTTTCGAGCAGCTCTTTGAGCGTACTGGGGCTTCCTTTTCCTTGCAAAGCCTTCTGAGCCTGCCCCATAAAGTACCCAAAGAGCTTGTCCTTGCCGGACCTATACTCCTTAAGCTGGCCCGGATTGTCATCGATAACTTTTTGAATCACGGCCTTTAAGGCTCCTTCGTCCGAAACTTGAGAAAGATTCTTTTCTTGGATGAGCTGAAGTGCGGATTTTTTTGTTTTGAGCATTTCCTCAAACACCTCTTTGGCCATACCGAGAGAGAGTGTTTTGTCTTTTACTTTGAGAAGGAGCTCGGTCAAAGCCTCCGCGGTGGGATAAAATGTTGCAAAATCTCTTTCGACGTCCTGAATCTGAGCGAGCACATTGGTCTGAATAAAATTAGAGGCCATCGTCGAGTCTTTGAGATTTCGAGCGACAAACTCATAATAATCCGACAACGCCAGCGAGGCTGTAAGGACGTCGGCATCATAAGCGGAGCGCTCATAGTCCTTCATAAATCTCTCCATCTTCGGCATAGGAAGCTCAGGAAGTTTGGATTTGAGATTCTGAGACCACTCAGAGTCAATTGTCAGCGGCAAAAGGTCGGGCTCCGGAAAGTAGCGATAGTCTGCGGCTTCTTCCTTAGAGCGCATGCTGTGACTCTTATTTTGATCGGCATCCCAGAGCCGCGTCTCTTGGACAATCGTCTCTCCATTTTGAAGGGCACAGTACTGCCGCTCGACTTCGTAGTTAATCGCGCGTTCCAAATGCCGAAACGAATTGATGTTTTTGAGTTCGACGCGTGTGCCAAATTTGGCTTGGCCTTTGGGGCGAATACTCACATTGGCATCACACCTAAAATTTCCTTCTTCGAGATTGCCGTCGCAAATATCCAAATACCTTAAGACTAATCGCAGAGCTTTGAGGTAAGCGGCCGCTTCGGCCGCAGACCGAATCTCGGGCTCGGAGACGATTTCAATGAGGGGGACGCTCGAGCGATTGAGGTCCACGAGGCTCACCCCTCGATCATCAAAGTGCAGATTCTTTCCTGCATCTTCTTCTAAGTGAATTCGTGTCAGACCTATGGTCTTTTTTTCGCCCTGAAAGAAAAAACTCACCTGACCTTTGAGGGCATAGGGCCGATCGTATTGCGAAATTTGATAGCCCTTTGGAAGATCCGGATAAAAGTAATGCTTCCGCGAAAACACACTCGTCTTTTGGATTTCGCAGCCAAGCGCTAGACCCATTTGAATTGCCATTCTGACAGCATCGAGGTTCAGAGTGGGGAGAGCCCCAGGCATTCCCGTGCACGGTGTTGAGACCGCCGTATTCGGAGCCTCGCCATAAACATTTTGAGCAGCACTCATGAGTTTGGTTTTTGTTTTGAGTTGCGCGTGAACCTCAAGACCAATGACGACTTCGTGAGATTTAAGAATCTCTTCTAACATGACAGGACTCTCCTCTTTTGAGGCGAGGCCTTTTCAAAACCTGCTACGGCTGAGAGGAGCTGAGCTTCTCCAAAGGGCCGGCCAATAAACTGTCCTCCAATGGGCATTCCTTGCGCATCTTCTCCTATAGGAAAGCTCACAGCCGGAACACCCGCGAGATTCACGGTGACCGTAAAAACATCTGACAAATACATCTTGAGGGGATCATCAGTGCGTTCACCAATTTTAAAGGCAACGGACGGCGAAACCGGAGTAAACAAGACATCGACCTTTTTAAAGGTTTCGAGATATTCATTTTGAATTTTGGAGCGAACAAACTGCGCTTTGGCATAATACGCATCGTAGTAGCCGGAGCTCAAACTAAAGGTTCCAAGCATGATTCGTCGTTTCACTTCGGCGCCAAAGCCCTCGGAGCGAGACTTGATCATGAGATCTTTGAGCGAATCAAAATTTTGTGCACGTCTTCCGTATCGAATTCCCTCGTATCGGCTCAAATTGCTCGCGGCTTCGGCTGTCGCAACCAAATAGTAAACGGCAATGCCGTACTCTGTGTGAGGGAGTGAAACCTCGATGAGTTCGGCGCCAGATTTTTTGAGAACCTCCATGGCGGATTGAGTGATTTTTTCGACATGGGGATCCATCCCCCCTTTTAAAAAATACTCTTTGGGTAGACCGATCTTGAGGCCTTTCAGCTGACCCTTTTGGGCTGCCAAAACATAATCATCGACGGCGACGGGAAGACTCGTGGAGTCTCTCGTATCTCGTCCCGCAATGACCTTCAAAATTTCTGCGGCATCAAGCGCATCATCGGCAAATGGGCCCACTTGATCGAGGGAGCTCGCAAACGCAATCACGCCCGATCGAGAGACTCGACCATACGTCGGCTTCACGCCAACGAGTCCACAAAAGGCGGCCGGCAGACGAATGCTTCCACCCGTATCGGTGCCGAGACTTCCCACGCAGAGATCGGCTCGCACCGAAGCAGCACTTCCTCCGCTACTGCCCCCCGCGGTTCGCGTGAGATCATAAGGATTTTTGACGACTCCAAAAGGGGTGTTTTCATTGGAGGATCCCATTGCAAATTCGTCGCAATTTGCGCGGCCCACAAAGACAGCTCCTGCGGTGGCGAGTTTTTCGGTCACAGTGGCCGAACGGGGAGCGATATAAGACTGAAGCATTTTGCTCGACGCATTGAGCTCGCAGCCCGCAATCGAGATCATATCCTTAATGGCGAGAGGGACTCCGGCGAGACTGCCACTTTGCTTTCCTGAATCGACGGCTTTTGCTTGAGCAATGGCCTTTTCTTTAAAAACCTCGAGGTATGCATTGATACTTGGATTCACGCGATCGCAGGCTTTAAGAACTTCTTGAGTCGATTCAACGGCGGAGATTTTTTTTTGCGCCAAGGCGGATTTGAGTTCGCTGAGTCGTCCCATTTATGAATCTCGCTCAATGATAGAGGGGACCTCAAACAGCATTTCCCCTGGGATTCCACTCGATTTAGGAGAGTTTTTAAGAGCCTCTTCGTTCGAGAGCCTGAGTCTTTGAGTTTCGGATTCTGCTGTTTCGTCTCGGAGCGAAAACTGAGGATCGAGTCCTAGACTTTCAATAAAGGCCGTCGAAATATGAAAGGCCCCCATTTTTTTGGCTTCATCGGCACTCATGGGCACCTTTTGGAGCTGATCCACATAGTTCAGAATGCTCGTAAATTGCTTTTCAAAGGCGACTTTTTCGCTCGGTGTGAGTTCGAGATAAGCGAGCTTTGCGACCTTATCGACAGAAAATTCGGCCATGGCCTCGATTATTTGCTGGTTTTGCCTTCTGGATCAAGTTCTGGAAAAAATTTGACCCAAATCCCCTCATCGGCCAAAAGAATTCACATGCAAATCAAGGCAAATGACCTGCGCAAAGGCTATGTTGTAAAATTTCGTGACCGAGTCTGTCGAGTCCTCTCAGCGGTTCACCATACCCCTGGGAACCTTCGAGCGATGGTCCAAGCCGAAATGAAGGACGTCTCAAGCAATGCCAATGTGTCGCACCGATTTCGTTCGGACGACACAATCGAAAAGCTCAATGTTGATGTTCTTGAGATGGAATATCTCTATGAAGAAGGCGATCAGCTCGTGTTCATGAACACCGAAAATTATGAGCAGACGCATCTCAATCAAGATTTTATCGGCCAAAGTAAGGGTTATTTGCTTCCCAATATGAAGGTTGTGGTCAATATGATCGACGGCAAGCCCGTATCGGTCGAAGTTCCTCCTCGAGTCACGCTAAAAGTGATTGAAGTTGAGCCTGGGATTCGTAATGCCACCGCCACCAATGTCTCTAAGCCCGCAAAGCTTGAGACAGGAATTATTGTGGGCGTGCCCGCCTTTATCAACCAAGGTGAATCCATCGTCGTGAATACCGAAACCGGCGAATACATGAGCCGCGGCTGATTCTCTGGTTTATGCGCTCAAGGTGCTACTGGTTCTCTGGTTTATGCGCTCATGGCGCTACTGGTTCTCTGGTTTATGCGCTCATGGCGCATAAACTGTATCGTGTATCAGGACTTTTTGGACGGGTTCGCCGGCTTCGATGGCCTTTAGGCTTTTGGAAATATTGCCAAAGGTGGGCGCCAAAAATCGAAGAACTTGAATGCCTCGCTTTTTCATATCAATCTCAGCTCCCTCTGGATCTGTGACTTTTTTATTCTTCTGAGTCGCCCAAAATAGGGACTCGTCCATAATTATCTGAAGCTCCGCCATCACAATCGTCGGAAGAGTCGTCTGGGTCCCTCGATGGTCCGCAGCGACCAAAAGGATTCTCAAAACGGCCGCTTGAGTCCCTTTGTCTGCAAAAAAGAAAGTCTCTCGAATTTTAGCGAGCGCAGATTGAACTTCTGCTCCGCCTTCTTGCTTAAACCACTCAGTTCCTGAAAGATTCGAAGCCTTGATCACTAATTTTTGTGCAGCGGCATAGGTCTCCCTAAAGGATTCCGAAACTTGATGTTCGCCTCTTTTAAAGGCGGCCAAAAGGTGTGGGCAGAGCGAGTCTCTTTCGATGGCCACGCAGGGATCCAAAAAGAGAGAAGTGAGAACTAAAATTTGAACGAACCACTTTGCCACAGTTGACCTTTAAAAGAGCAATATTAGTGCCAGGACAAAATCCAAAAAATCAAAGGATTGCAAGCATTTAAGTTGTCAATTTACGGCCTTACGCAATCATTTTGGGGAGATTCTGCCCCCATTCAGAGGGGACAGGGGCTTCGATGACCTGACTGTTGATGATCAACCTTTGCGCGTGGAGGCCAATACCACCGATCCAGGCGTGCCCCCCATAAATCTGATCGCCCAAGAGAGGGGCTTTAAGAGTCGCAAATCCCGCACGAATCTGATGGCGCCGTCCAGGACCGAGGAGTTCGACTTCCCAAAGATAAATCCCATCTACAAATCGTCGAAGCGTCCATTCGCATTGTCCGCGCTCTTGGGTTTTGCCCGCGTCTTTAACAGTGACTTTTTTGGAGGAACGATATCGTGAACTAAAAAAGAATTCAAATCGGTCTCTCCCATCAAAAGGGCTTTGAGCGACGGGCTTGCTCGTGGTGAGAGCCCAGTACACTTTTTTGATTTCACCTATCGTGATTTGATCGCGCAATTGATTGTAAGATTCGTTTGTTCGAGCGACGAGCAAACAACCACTGGTTTCAAAATCCAAACGATGAACCAATCCGCCCTCGGGCAATTTTCTTTGAGATGGAAATTGGTTTTCGATCAAGGACTGGAGACTTTGGGACGAGCCTTTCGCTTGGGAGACCGAATGCCACTTGGCGGGCTTGTTGATGACCCACCACTCAGCCGTTGTTTTGAGAATCTCGAGCTTCACGCCTTTGAGCGAACCTCACCCGGACTTAAGTCTCGATGGAGTTCAATGAGCGAAGAGCGTTCTTTTTCGGAGAGATCTGATTTTGCTGTCACAACGATGGACTGCTCTTTGCCCGTCTTTAGATCCTTAGCGGAGACTTGCAAAATTCCGTTCGAATCAATTGCAAAAGCAACTTCAATCTCAGGAGTCCCGGCTCGAGCGTTTGGAATGTCTGTGAGAGCAAACTCCCCGAGGAGCTGATTTTCACTCGCGAGCTTACTCTCTCCTTGCACGACTTGAATCTTTACGGAGGGCTGATTGTCCGTGACGGTGGTGAAGATATGAGACGCCTGCGTGGGGACCGTAGAATTTGCTGGAATCAAAACTGAAGAATAACCCCCTGCGGTTCGAATTCCCAAACTCATGGGAGTCACATCGAGGAGTAATACCGGCGCCTCTTCTTGAGTGAGGGTGTGACCCAAAATCGCGGCGCCCACAGCCACCGCCTCATCGGGATGAACATTCTTGGCGGGGATTCTTCCAAAAAATTCTTTCACTCGCTGTTGAACCAGCGGCATTCGAGTCATTCCGCCGACGAGCAAGACTTCTTCGATGTCGGAGGGTTTGAGAGCCGCCATTTCGAGAGCCGCTTTGCAAATCTCCATTGTTTTTTGAATTAAGTCATCGGTGATTTTTTCGAGTTCGGCTCGCAGCAAATTAAATTTTAAATGTTTAGACTCGTTATTCACCGTGATGACAAATGGAAGATTGATTTCGGCCTCAAGTGTTGAGGAAAGCTGTATCTTTGTTTGCTCCGCCGCATCTTTGAGTCTCTGAAGTGCCATCTTATCCGCTCGAAGATCGATTCCCGTCTGAGTCTGAAACGCGCTCGCAATATGATCGATGATCCTAAAGTCAAAATCTTCTCCTCCCAAGTAGGTGTTGCCTGCGGTAGCGAGGACTTCAAACGAGTCACCCATGACTTCAAGGATGGAGATGTCAAACGTTCCTCCGCCCAAATCATAGACGGCGATCTTTTTTTGCAATTTCTTTTGATATCCAAATGCCAGGGCTGCCGCGGTGGGTTCGTTGATGATTCTTAAGACATCGAGACCCGCGATCACACCGGCATCTCGAGTGGCTTGGCGCTGAGAATCTCCAAAGTAAGCCGGCACCGTAATCACGGCCTTCTCGACTTTGATCTGGAGAGCTTCTTCTGCAATCGCTTTGATTTGCTTGAGCACATGAGCCGAGATTTCTTGAACAGGACGGTTTTTACCAAACACCTGAATGCGAGGATCTCGATTGGGTCCTGGAACGATTTTGTAGGGGACTGATTTGATCGCCTTTTCGACTTCGGGAGAGCCAAAGCTTCGACCGATGAGGCGCTTGGCCGAATAAATTGTATTCTCGGGATTTGTAACGGATTGTCTTTTGGCAATATGACCCACCATGATCGAGCCATCAGGATTGTAGGCGACGACAGAGGGGAGAGTGCGATAGCCGCCTTTTTGCTCTAAGACTCGAGGCTGATCATGCTCGACAATGGCCACGCACGAATAAGTCGTGCCCAAATCGATTCCGAGAACGTATTCAGACATATGAGTTATCTTAAGGGACTTTCTAGAGATCCTGGAGAAGATTTTTGGCAGGCATGAATTTTGGGTCGCGACTGAGGGCCTCTTGAAGTTCTTTCTTTGCTGTCTTGGTGTCTCCTTGCATTGAGGAGAGCTTTCCGAGCAAGAAGCAAGGCTCTGGAGATTTTGGCAGCCCTGCTTTGGCCCTCAAAAGTCTCTCTCGTGCGGCCTTGAATTTGCTCTCGTCGCTTTGAATCATAACGGCTTTGGCCCACAGGATTTGCGCGATCGGCAAATCACTTTGAAGCTGAAGAGCTTCTTCGGCCGCGAGCATACATTCATCATAAATTTTCATTTCAAAGGCTCGCTCAGATTCTTTGACCTTTTGCTCGGCCCTCTGCCTCACCATGAGGGGACGAACGGATTCGAGCTCCTTTTTGTAAAGATCCTTATCGGGGACATACTGTAGGGCCAGCGTAAAGGAGTTAAACGCCGCGATGTATTCTTGTTTTTCAGCCGCTTGCTTTCCGTCTTTAAAATATTTTTCGGCCAATCCGATCCGTTCCAATTGGGGATCTAAGTTTCGAATCGCTTTCAGGCGCTCTTCTTTGGACTTCACTTTGTTTGAGTTCTTGATTTCTCGCATTCGATCAAAGACTTCACGTTGCTGAGGATCTTTGAGCAGGGCATAGGCCTTTTGAATCTTTCCAAAAATCAAATCGAGCTTTGCTTTATAGTGGCCCAAATTTTTTCGGAAAAACCGATCGGGATGAAATTTCTTGGAGACCGCATGATACTGAACTTTGATCTCGTGAGTAGAAGCATTGTGAGCGAGATCGAGAATTTGGTAAGGATTTTGCTGATCGATGCTTTGGAGTTTTAAGAGAACCTCGCGTCTAAAATCTCGGTCGATCGATTTTAAGTCCGCATCGACTTCATCCGCCTGGAGTTGTGCGTGCAAAGGATTCTGAGAAGTTTCTTGGCTTCCTTCGGTTTCGAGAGCCTGTTTTGTAACCAGGGATTTGAGAATATCAGAAATTTTTTCCTCATCCCAAGGGCACAATGTCAGCAGCTCCTTGAAAGTCACTCCACTTCCTAGGCGTGAAAGCAAAAAGCCTTCTTCGGCGGTGAGTTGGGCGCTCGAAACCTTGGGTTTAATTCGCTGAGATTTAAAATCCCCCACGGATCTATTCTATATGGAAATGTCTATGGAAGCGGTGCACTAGACGCTCGACGCAGAATGACATACGCCTCAAGGGCCTTGAGATCGGTCTCAAACAATTTTCCTCTCAAGGGATGAGTGGGCTCATATTCCGTGGTCCAATTGAGAGTTTTGGTGATGAGAAGATCAAAGAGATCATCGACAGCGATCTCGTGTGCAAAGAGGAGCTTCTCTCGACTTTCTTCAGAAATCTCTCCTTGTTTGAGGAGTTCAAAGATTTCAAAACCTGTTAGGCGCATTCTTATAAGTGCACGAGTGAGTTGAACTCGATTCTGTGGATTCTGAGGATTCTGATTGTAGGAGGCGAAGATTTCCTTGAGTTCGTAGAGACTAGAGTGAAAGTGCTTGTACTGCGCGTACAGAATTTGCAAATGCACATCCTTCAAGTCCGGAGAATCCTTTTTATTCCCGTGGAATTCATTCGAAGCGCGTGCGGACTGCCAAACAAATCTTTGAACCGCCGCGGTGGCCATGATTCGCGCGATGTTTTCTTGTGGAATTTTGTCTTTGTTTCCCTGAACTCGTGCAGTGGGATACTCGCGCAGGATGCCTTCGACTCGTGCATAGTATTCCTGCACGACAGGATCGGGCTGAAAGTTCTCAAGATCAGGAGCTTTAAGAGCCACGACTTCTTTGAGAATGCTACGACAAGCGATGAGTTCTCCCAGCGGATGCCCCGCAAACACCTGAGTCGAATGGAGACACAGGGTCAGAAAAATTCCAAAAAATCGCCGAGACCAGGTACACACCATAAAAGTCCTATAACGACCTGTTATTGCAATCTTAGTGCCAGTTCAGGCGCGGGGGTGATGGTCGTCAAAGACCTTCATAAGCCGTGTTTTGGACACGGCAAGATACCGCTGGGTGGTTGAGAGACTCGCATGTCCCAGGAGTTCTTGGATGAACCTTAAGTCTGCTCCCTGATCGAGGAGGTGGGTGGCGACAGTGTGGCGAAACAAATGGGGATGGAGATGCTTCGAGTGTTTTTGCCCGAGGCCAAAGTCTTTGAGCCATTTTCGCGCTTGGCGCGGATCGAGCGGACGAGAGGGATTGTCGCGCGCCGGAAACACCCAAGGAGAAACCCTTTGCAATTTTTTGAGTCGCTTTTCAAGCACTTTGGCTAATGGCACAAGCCGCATTTTGCGACCCTTTCCTTTGAGGCGAATGCTCTTCTCACCAAAGTCAATTTGAGACCACTGAAGCTCGCAAGCTTCCGAGATTCGAGCGCCGGTGCAGTAGAGAAATTCAACGAGATCTCCGAGACGACCGGGGGCCTTGAGTGTTTCGAGGGCTTCTTCGAAGGAGAGAGTTTTGGGGAGTCTCTTTTCTTTTTTGAGTCGAGGAAAGGGGAGAATTTTCAGAAGATCTGGTCCGCTATTCTGAACCATAAAACGAAAGAGCGATCGATAAGTGGAGTGCGCTCGCTCGATGGATGCGGCTTTGAGCTCTTTGAGTTCTTGAGCGCAAAAGCTTTCCCAGTCCTTGAGGCTGAGTGCACAAGTCTCGGATCCCAAAAATCGCTCCAATCGCTGAAGATCAATCGTGCGTGCGCGATGGGTGTGTTTGGAAAACTCTCTTTCGAGTGCGTGAGAATTTAAGAAGCTTTCACGCCACGATCGGACACTAAACTGCAAATCGAATTTTCGCGTGCGATCCATTCCTCTAAATCACGCAGCGCCCTCTCGGCCAAAGCCGCTTGTCGAGCTTGTTTGCGTGCCCCTCTCTTCATTTTAGCGCGAAAGTTCTCGAGGGGTGGGAGCAGGCCAAAATTCACATTCATCGGTTGAAAATATTTTGCGTCAGAGAGATTTAAATACCGCACCAAACTGCGAAGCGCCGTTGTCTCCGGAGGGACTGACGCTCCGAGCATCATCAGAGCGGCATAGTGGCCTGTCGCAATGGCTTCACTGTAGCCTTCAGAGCCCGTGATTTGTCCTGCAAAAAACAATTGAGGTTTGAGCTTACACTCAAGCCGCTCGGTCAAATGGCGGGGCGCGTTAAGATAGGTGTTTCGATGCATGGCTCCCAAACGAACAAATTCAGCATTCGCCATTCCGGGCAAAGTCCGAAAGACGCGTTCTTGCTCTGGCCATTTCATTCGAGTCTGAAACCCTACCATGGAGAGGAGTTCTCCCGCGGCCTGCTCTCTGCGAAACTGAATGATCGCATAAGTTCCTGCAGGGGCTTTTTCTCTAAATCCAGAAGGATTCATGCATGAACAAGAGAGTGTTTGCTCTCCGCGCTCGGCCAGGACTTCAATCGGCAAACAGCCTTCAAAAAATTTAAGTTCTTCTTCGGGCAGATGAGCGGGCATTTTTTCAGCCCCGAGAATGAGCTCTCGAAACGAAAGATACTGAGCCTGAGTGAGGGGGAGATTGAGATAATCGCCGCCTTCTTGATTTCGATTGCCCCAAAAAAAATGACTGAGATCCAAAGATTCCAAGCTGATGACAGGAGCGGTGGCATCGTAAAAATAGAGGCCCTGATCTTCAAGGACATTGCGGATTTTTTCGATGAGCGCGGATGATGTGAGAGGTCCCGTAGCCACCAGTGTCGGACCTTCAGAAGGAAGCTCTGTCGCTTCTTCGCGAATCCATTCGATCAGAGGTTCGTTCTCAATCGCCGTCGTCACGGCTTGCGAGAATTTTTCGCGCTCTACCGCAAGAGCCTTTCCTCCGGGAACGCGGCAGATCTCCGCGATTTCGAGAAGAGGGCTTCCCAAAGTTTTGAGTTCTTGCTTCAAAAGCCCGTGCGCAGAATTGAGTTCTAGAGATTTGAGCGAATTGCTACAGACGAGCTCAGCCGCTCCTGGCAATTTGTGGGCTGACGAAAATTTTTGGGGCTTTTGCTCAAAGAGTCGAACACGACGGCCCGCCCTGGCGAGTCGAAGAGCCGCTTCACTCCCTGCTAGTCCCGCGCCGATGACGTTAAAAGTTTCCACGAATGACTGTCGCTAACATAGCTTTTGACGCGAACGAAGCGATTTCCTCAAAACAAAACTTTGACTTCCTCAAATCCTCGTTACAATTAAGGAGATCACTTGAGTTTACGAAATGGCAAAGGCAACAAAAAAATCTAAAGCTCGGGCAACATCGACAGGTCAAAAGCTCGTCATCGTTGAGTCGCCGACGAAAGCCAAGACGATCCGCAAGTTTTTGCCGGCAGGTTATCATGTCGAAGCCTGTGTAGGTCATATTCGAGATTTACCCGCCTCCGCCAAGGAGATTCCCGAAAAATTCAAAAAGCTGCCTTGGGCCAATTTGGGCATCGATGTCGAAAACGATTTTTCGCCTCTTTATATTATTCCGCCAGCCAAGACCAAAGTGATCCGTCATCTCAAGGACCTCCTCGAGCAATCGGATGAACTCATCCTGGCGACGGACGAAGACCGCGAAGGGGAGAGCATTTCGAGCCATCTTTATGAGGTTTTAAGCCCCGATGTTCCGACCAAGCGGATGGTGTTTCACGAAATCACCAAAGAAGCCATTCAAGAGGCGCTTGAAAATTTTAGAGAAATCGACACTCAGCTTGTCAGAGCCCAAGAAACCCGTCGAATCCTGGATCGATTGTATGGCTACTCGCTCTCTCCTCTTTTGTGGAAGAAGATCGCTTTTGGGTTGAGTGCAGGTCGGGTTCAGTCCGTGGCGACTCGTTTGATTGTCGAACGCGAGGAGCAGCGTCTTAAATTCAAAAAAGGGATCTATTGTGGGTTGCTCGCTCAATTCACTTCTCCCAAAGGGGAGCTTGAAGCCAAACTTTCGGAACAAAAAGGCAAAAAAATCGCCACCGGAAAAGACTTTGATGAGCATACGGGCCAAATTGCACAGGGCAAAGACGTTCACTTGCTGCTCAAGGACGAAGCCAAAAAACTAGAGGCCTCACTCACCAAAGCCACTTGGAAAGTAAGCGATATCACCGAAAAGCCTTTCAATCGCAAACCTTCTCCTCCTTTTATTACGTCGACACTTCAGCAGGAATCCAATCGAAAGCTCGGGCTCAGCTCACGAGATACGATGCGCGTCGCACAAGGTCTCTACGAAAAGGGATTTATCACCTATATGCGAACAGACTCCGTTAATCTGTCGCAAGAAGGATTGTCTGCCGCCCGACGTCAGGTCGAAAAACTCTACGGCAAAGATTATCTCAGTGATGGGCCTCGCCAGTTTGCGAGCAAATCAAAAGGCGCTCAAGAGGCTCACGAAGCCATCCGGCCTGCCGGAACGCAGTGCCCAGTTCCTCAAGAGACCGGCCTCACCGGAACCGAGCTCGCGCTCTATGATTTGATTTGGAAGCGAACGGTCGCCACTCAGATGGCCGAGAGTAAGCAGCTCAGCGTCTCGATCGTGATCAGCGCCGATCAGAGTCTGTTTCAAGCGTCGGGGACTCGAATTTTGTTTCCAGGATTTTTGCGCGCTTATGTCGAAGGCAGTGATGATGCGGATGCGGCTCTAGAGGAGCGCGAAGTCATTTTGCCTGCTCTCAAAGTGGGCGACGAAGTCGAACTCAAAAATCTGGATGTGACCGAGCACGAAACCAAACCGCCCGCTCGCTATACAGAAGCGACTCTTGTTCAAACTCTTGAGAAAGAAGGCATTGGTCGGCCTTCTACGTATGCCTCTATTATTTCGACCATCATTGATCGCGGCTATGTGCGCCGAGTGGGCAACGCACTCATCCCAACTTTTACAGCGTTTGCGGTGACTAAACTTCTCAAGAAACATTTTCCTGAGCTCATTGATTTGCAGTTCACCGCTCAGATGGAAGAAAACTTAGACGAAATCGCAGAAGGAAAGCGCAAACACCTCGAGTTTTTGAAGGAGTTTTATTCGGCACCCTCGAAGGGACTGCGCGCCCAGATACAGTCGAGAGACTCTAAGATCGATCCCGAAGAAGCACGATCGGTACAGTTTGAGAGTTTTCCAAATATTGACTTTAGAATTGGTCGCTTTGGACCTTACTTAAGTAAAAAGGATCCCAAGTCCCAGGAAGAGTTTCGGGCGTCGATTCCGGAGGACACTCCCCCGGCGGATCTCACTCACGAAGACGTTGAGCGTTTGATTCAACTGCGCAAAGACGGCCCTCCGAGTTTGGGATTGGATCCCATCACGGGCAAAAAAGTCTATGTGATGTCCGGTCGCTACGGTCCTTATTTACAACTCGGCGAAGTGGAAGAAGCCGAAGCGGCTGCCGAAGCCAAGGCGAAGGAAAAGAAGGCCGGGAAAAAGGCGAAGAAGAAAAAGGGTGAGGCGGTAGAGCCCAAAGTCGAAGCTCCAAAGGTGAAGCGAGTTCTGATTCCCAAAACCTTCAATCCTCAGACGATCAATTTGACGGAGGCTCTCGGACTTTTGGAGCTCCCCAAAAATCTTGGAAATGATGCCGAAGGCCACAAAGTCTCAGTGGGATTGGGTCGCTTTGGTCCTTTTGTCGTAAAGACAGGGGCGGGTCTTGAGAAGCCCGAGTATCGCTCTCTTAAAAAGGAAGATGATTTGCTGAAGGTGACATTAGAGCGGGCGCTCCAGATTTTTGCTGAGCCCAAACTCGGTCGTGGCGGGAGATCTCGGACCAAGGCCTCAGCTTTGCGGCTTGTGGGAGAGCATCCCATTGAAAAGAAGCCGATTGAGATCTTTAACGGACCCTACGGCCACTACGCAAAGTGTGGCAAAATTAATGCTTCGATTCCCAAGGAAATTGCCCCTGAAGAGCTCACTCTCGAAAAGGCCATAGAGCTCATCGAAGCCCGCCGGCGATAGGGGAAAGCTGTCCCCATGGGTAGAACATGCCCCAACCTGCACTCAGCCTGTATACGCGCTAAACACTGATTTTAAGCCAGTATTAGAAATCTTAAGCCCGGCACGGCCTTTGCAAACTGATGAGATATCTCAAAAATTGAGCTTTGGAAGCAGGGCGTCAATTTAGGATTGTAGGAAAAGAAAACTTAAGGTAGGCAATGAGTGTTGGAGGGATTCGAAAACAGCTGAATAACGAAAGTAAATTCAATGATTTCGATATCTGTAAGGTTATGAATTTAAAGAAGGAGCGTAAATCTATGAAAAGGTCGAATATTCTGATGGGTGCTTTGATGATTTCAGCGATGATTTCTTCAAGTGCATTCGCACAAAAACGAGTTGTTGAAGCGAAGGAAGTCGCCAGATTTGCTGAGAAGGCTGGCATTCCAAAAGGTGAAGTTGCTAGGCTTGAAGCCGAAGTAAATCTCCGACGAGGCAAAATGCCTTTGGGGCGTGCATTGTTGGCTTCGGCGGCAATGGTTGTTCCAGGCATGTATGCCAGTGGTGCTGAGCGAATGAGCGAAGCCGCCAAGATTGTCGCTCCTGAAGCGATTACAGCAGTTGAGTCAAAGCTCGCTGTTGCAGGCATGACTAAATCCAACCGAATGACCGAAGCCTGTACCTTGGGTGCTGGTGCGGTTCGTGAAGCAAGTATTCCTACTGCTGGTGGAATTGAGAGCCGTACATTGGTTCCTGAAGTCACCAAGAGCTTGCAGCGAGTCAACGAGATCGTCGCTAAGAAAGGCGAGATCGCTGCTGATCAAGCCGATGTTTTGGACTGGGTTCTTCAGCCCGATGGAAGTGGCGCTGATGTTGCCAAAGGCATTGATATTTATACTTTGAAAGTGGCCGAAGCCCTCAAGAATTTGGGTGAAAGCAATATCATGTCGATGAGCTTTGAGCAGCTTCGTGATGCAACCTGGACTTCTGTCGAAAAAGATATGGAGCCTGCGATTGAATCCACTGTTGCTGAAGGTTTGGCTCGAGGCGAAATCAATGATGCAACCAAATTGACGGTTGACCTCATGAAGATGCCCGAACTTAAAGATTCATTTAAAGACGGCCAAGAAATTACTGTGGCTGAGCTCAAAAAGACCATGAGCGACGAACAGCTTTTTGCTCTTCTCGTCAAAGACGGCAAAGAACAGTTCCGACGTAAATGTCATAAGAGCTTTATCTAATTTTTTATTAGATTTTATAAGTTCGACCTTTTTATAAAGAATAGGCCTGGTGGATGAAAGTCCTCCGGGCCTATCTCTTTTTGGGCCTGCAAAAATTTCAGATCCAAGGGCAAGTACAAAATTTCGGCGTATTTTCTTCGACTAAGTCCCTAAAAGGATTAAAGACTTTAGCCATGCAAGCCAGGTGTCAGTGGCATAGAGTCTGCAGAGTCTTACCTCTGTATCAGTGGGAGGAAGTCTTCTGAAGCAGCCTTGGTGTCATTGTAGAGCCGTTTTAAAGAGTGCCGTCGTAGGCCTCTGGCTTCTGCCGAGTCTTGTTTGGGCGGAGCCCCCCGATGCCTGTATTGATCTTCTTCAGAAGCCCCTGCGGAACGATCAGATTCAGCCTGCCACCGAACTCTTGGAGCAAGTCGCCCAAAAGCAGTCTTCCATGGATGTTGCCAACTTGCTCTTTCGTCGTTGGACCGCTTTGGACGCCGAGACCGAGCTGACAGAAGCCGAGAAGCAGGCGTGGGCCAAACTCGAGGCCGAAAAGGGTGGGGCAGACTCTCTAGAAGCGGCGATGACGGTTCTCGACTTTACGGAGCTTTGGTATTCCTCGCGCGACACCACTCAGCCACTGAAGGATTCGGATTCGATTTCAAATGTCGCTGAGGCGGGGACTCTTTTGGATCCTGCGATTGCTAGCTTTTTGCAGCTTCAAAAGCCCGAGAGTAAAAAATCCTTAAGACGCGCGGTTCTCGATGAAGTTTTGACAGACGAAACGGGAGAGCGGCAACGCCGTCTCCTGTATTTGCAGGAGAATATTCAGTTCTTTTTTGCTGCACTTTTGCCTCAAGTATTTTCGGAAGAATCTGAAGCCGAAGCGGCGTTTGAAATTCTGAAAGAAATTGCCCAGTCGAGACAAGCAGCCAAGGTTGGCCAGATTGAAACTTGGGATCCTCGTCAGCCATTGCTTTCGGAAGTGGCCAATATGGTGGCGGTGTTTAGAAAAGCCCAAATCTTAAAGTTAGAAGGCAAGAATCCTGAACTCCCCGAACCAGCAGAGATCTTGAGATCTGGGCTATTAAAGCAGCTCAATCGCAGTGATCTTAAAGGATTGAGCCTTGGAGAACTTGTTCGAGGCTTAGATAAAACTCTACGAGAGACATTTAAAATCGAAGACGCTCCTTTTTTGACTCCTGAAGGTGTGAGCGTTAAGCCAAAAGTAGAAGAAGATAAGACCGCTGCTCACACGAAGTTTTTGGAAGCTCAAAGAAAGGCCGTCGAAGCGTATGCCGAGAGCTCACAACTGAAGGCACGACGAAATTTTTGGCCTACGACGATCTTGAAGCAGGCAGAGTCTGCGATCCGCTTGAGTGATCCTGCTTTCAATATGACAAAGGTCTTTAAGTCAGATGAGTATTTGTCAGACTTAAGCCTCGTGGAGTGGACGAAGGTCGCCGATCGAGGAACTGGAATTCTTCCCGGCAGGAAGTCACTTGAAGCGGGTTATTATGTTCAAGATACCCAGTCCAAATTGCCGAGCGAGAAGACGTATTCCAATTACGAAGAACGATTGAGACATATTTTGGTCGCTCAGCTGGATGAAACAACAGCGTTGAGTGGCCCGGGAATCACGGTTTCGGAAAAATTGGCGCCACTCCTCAAGCTCAGTCTTCAAGATGCGGCACGATTGCACTTTGTTTCGTCGCGAATCAAAGAACTCAATTGGGAAGAAATTTTGACGACGGCGGATCGTGAGGCAATACTGCCGAATGAACTCGTCAATCTCGCCAATCAATTGATGAATTTTGAAGCACGCCTCAGACTTGAAATGGGAGAGCAGATTCGAATTGAATTTAAAGATGCTGCTCAATTTAAATCGGAATCGGTAAGAGTTACTGAAAAAGCCTTAGAGCTGGCGCGCCTCTCTCCAGGAATCAGTCCGTTCTTTTATTGTGAGAATAACGGTCGTGCGGAACGTCCATTGTCGCATCAGAATTTAGCGAAGACCATGTCACTCGTAGACGCGCAAAAGTACGAAAACAATCTTTTGTACCCTGAGCGTGGTGAGGGTGGATGGCGTTATGCGAGTGCTGCTGCTTTTGAAAAGCGACTGAATCAATGCCTTTCCAAAAACTCGAACATGCAAAAGTCGCTTGTCAGCAAACTCGAGGATGAATGGAAATCTCACTTTGGACCTCTCTTTAAGGAGAGTCAGCAAAAACGACTTCAGGAACTCGAGGCCGAAGTCGTCTCTAAGCAACAAGAACTCGCTTCCAGTGAAGAAAAATTGCAGGGCTTTGTTGATAAAATTTCTAAAGCGGCAGACGCGACGGAACGTGATCGCCTGATGGCAGAACGTCAAAAGCTTTTTGATTCGGTGGTGGCTTTGCGAGAGCGGCTCCAAGCGCTGGGGCTAGAGAAAATTTCGATTCAATCCAATATAGACAATCCAAAAGAACAAACAATGCCTGAGTCCATAAGGTCGCTCTCTATTGCTCAGCTTGAAGCCGCGCTCTTTTTGGCGCAGCGCTATGGACTTCAAGAGCCCATTCAATCAGCGGAGGCCTGGGCAAAGATATTTCCTGGAGAGGAGCCCAGTCTTGCTAATTTCATCTCTAAAATGACTCGAGATGATGGGGCAAAGACGGCTGAACTTTTGGAGTTTGTAGAACTCTCCGCTTCTACTTTGGGAGTGTTTTATGATGTGTGGGGTCAGAACTGGACACAAACAGAGTTTTTGAAATCTCAACAGATTGAGGCTGCTCACAAGCCCAGTCGCATTTTAATGGGAGCGACTCCTGGAGGTCTTCGTCCTTTTGCGATTCGTCAGCCCAGTCTGTTAAGTTTGGATCGAGTTCGGGGCCTTCTTATGGGGCAGAGTGGAGTGATTCCCCTTTTGACAACCATCCAACGCAGTCGCATGGCGTATGCGATCGGCACCAATTTGCAGCAGGGTGCATCTCCATTGCAGGTCAAATATATTGCGGACCAGGAAGCTCCGCTCCTCAAGCGCTTGAGTCAGTATGGAATTGCGGACGATGAGAATCGAGCCCGGTTGATGGGAGAGGCGTCTCATATCATTTGGGCCGAAAGAGCGCAGATGGATAAGGGCTTTATGTCGCATCGAGATAAAACGGAGGCCAAGGATAGAATCCGAGAAGAGCTTCAGAGCCTTCGCCATCTTTTGGATCCCGCTTGGAATCATAAGTCAGTGAGTAGAGGTGCGACCGACACTCATAGTCTCTTCTATAGAAATCAAATCTATTTGGGAAATTTGAATGGAAGCCATGGCGCTTGGGATTCGTTAGCTCAGAGTATTTTTGCCACGCTTGAGGCCGGTGAGAACTTTGATTACAACTCGTGGCTTTCGCTGGTGACAGAAATTATCGAGACACAACTCGATTCGAGCTTAGATGATCAAGCCGCTAAAGCCCGTGTGGCCGAACTCATGGAACGGTGGGATGTTCTCATTCCGCGACGAATGAAAGCCATGATTGATCGCGGGGGCCCCGCAGGATTTCAGAAGGCCATTCAGGACGAAGTGGAGCGTTCCAAAAAGTTCTCGGAAGACGAGGCGAAGCGCACTCAAAAATATTTTCTGGGCTTTATTCCATATGGAGAACCTCATCAAGAGCCCGTCATTTCGGCGAAACAAGCCGAGGATCAACTCATTTGGTGGTCTGAAGGCCATGCCTTCGATATGTCTACGCCGTCCACACTGGGTGACTTGAAAGCCGTTCTCGGACAGCGCGAGCTCATTCAAAATATCGACGGTGGGGATGCCGACGTTAAGGCAATTCTAGAGAAGAGAGATTTTTCAAAAGGCGGGTGGCTGCTTTACGACCTCTATCGCAAAAAGTTTCCGAGTGAGTCGATGGCGTCGAGTCTCAGAGAGTTCCTCGTCGCTCAAGGTATCAAGCGTGTCGAAGAAAAAGCCCAGCGTAACGCGGAGTCAAACCAAGGCGCAATTCCGAATTCGGTGCTCGAAGACTATCAAGCCGTGCGTAGAACGATTGATGAGGAGAACAAACGATTAAGAGATACTTACAAAGAATGGAAACTTGAAACAGGCTTTGTTCGATCTGAAGAAGCTCAACCTCTCGTCAAGAGTATTCCTCAAAATGAGGCGGATCTTCGTGAAGCCCAAATCATTCCCAAAGCATTTGAGGCGGCACGAACAAACTTCTTTCGGTTGAGCCTCTATGGAGCTCTTCCTTGGGAGCGCGCACTTGAAATGATGTTTGCTCCAGGTTCTGGCCCGACGCCCACAGCGATTCGAGAGCAGTTCTTTCCTGAGTATGCGAGTGATAATGGATATTTTATTGGGGCCTCATCAAAGGATTACAGCAGATCCGAAAAAAATCAGCGCATAGTCGACACCGACATTTATCACTTGCTTCAGTTTGCAGGCATTCACGTGACAGAGTCTATGGCCGTTATGCTCAATGAAAGCGCACGGGAAGATATTATCACTCGACCTCTGCGCGAGAACTCAAAAGAATTCTTTCGATCAGGAAAGGCCCTGTTTACCTCGACAGAGAAAAAGGATGCGACGCTCCTCAGTCGTCAGGAACTCAATTTGATCATGCAAAATTTTGTGAATGATCCGGACTATCGATCTCTGATTACGGTGGCGGTAGAGGCAGATCGCGGCTTGCCCGCGGTGACGCGTGAGGAATTCATAAGAATGATTTATTCGATCGAAGTCGATAAGAGAACTCCTCCAGAAATCCAAAAGTCTCTGAGTGAAAAGAGACTTGCACTCGAAAGGGTATCTGATGAGCAGTGGAGTGCAGAAGGAAATCCCCGATTTGAGCAAGCCCGAGATTTACGCGTCTTTTTGTCCACATTGGACACTCTCTTTGTACAAGTGGGAGATCGCCCCGGCGGCCTCATTGGCTTGGTCATGGCCCATCAGTTTCCAAACCAAGTGAAGGAGATTTTGGGAGAAGAAGTTCCCGCAGAAATCGCGGGTTCCTTTAAGCGAGCAGACCGCGCAAAACCTCTGGCGGCAAAGCTTGAATCCATTCTGAAATCTCTCAAGGTCACTGAAACTGAAAAAGTCGTGTCCCCCCTTGCCCAAGCTCTCGCATTAGAAGAAGGAATGAAATACGACTCGTTTTTGGCAAAGCTCAAGGACTTTGTAGAGGCCTCTGTTTCGGATCGTGGCAAGCGAGAAGTCGAAAGTAAATTTGAGGCGGTCATGGAATTTGTCCGACTGCCTGAAACTCGCAGTGCTCTCAAAGATTTTAGAGCAGTGCTAACGAAGGGGCGCAGTGAAGAGTTTAAGGCCTGGCTTGAGGATCCTTCATGGGGCCAGCTCGATCAGTCCTTAAGAGCGGCAGATATATTTGCAAGTCTTGAATCTCAAGATCCCAATGCTCAGGCGGCCGTGAGTGCTTGGATTCTGAAGAATATTCAGGGCGAGAATGCGCCTTGGTATTGGAACCTCGCTGGAATAAAAAATTCGGACCAGTTTAGTCAATCCGGTCGCTTTGATTCGAGTTTGCAAAAGGGATTTGGGGCTCTCCTCGATTTGGGATTGAAGTCAAATTCCTCTGTTCTCGCAAAAGGGCGAGGGGACGTGACGCGAAGAGAGCTACTTTTAGAGAGTGTCTTTGGCGTCAAATGGCAAGATGCGCTCAAACCAAAGAGTTATGAGGCGGTTCAAAGATCTGCGGATGCGATCTCGGCAGCGGATGATGTGACTAGTCACCTGATGAGTCTTGAGGAGCTTTGGACTCAGGGAGCCGCTCAGCGTGTCTCGATTGATCGTCAGGAGCTCATCGACAAGCTGAGTTGGGTTTTGAATAAATCCCAGTCTTATTGGGGAGAGAAGATCAATGGCGTCGATCAGAGTAGAGATTTTCTCAGAAGTTTTTGGACCGAAGTGGGATTGTCCTCTGTAAAAGTTTCGCTTTCGGAACTTGAATCTGCATTGAATGAGCTCAAGGGCCCTGAGGGAAGCGCTCCTCTTTCACTAGAGAATTTTAAAGCTGAGGCGCGACTCGCGCTCACTGAAGGAGAGAAGAGGTCCTTTTTACTTGATCGCGCCACACTTACAAAAATGGCACAGGAGATTATTGATCGGGAGATTTCGAATCAGCGACTTCTGGGCAGGAAGCGCGATGACATTTTGAGAACACAGTGGGAATCCTATCTGCCTCCTGAAATTGCGCAGCAAATGAAGACTCAGGGAGGTCTCAAATCAGGGCAGCGCTTGGGCGATGAAGTTTTGATGGCGCTGCAATCGGCAGGTGTCTTTTCTAACGAGGAACTCCTAAAGAAAATCGAAGACGCGGCGATCAAGGCGACAAAAAGTGACTCGAGTTTTCGTTCGAATGAACTGATGAAGACCGAGGGTGTTTTGACAGTCGAGAAAACCGAGGCCGCGCTCGCAGAGCTTTTGCCCTATTCAAATAATCTTGTGGGTTGGAACAATAGCACTCTTGCAAAAATGCCGAGTGTTCGCCACCAATTGCAAATTTTTAGGGACTTAGTGGCTTCTCAAAAGGCTCTCGTCCAGATCAAAGCAGAAGTGGACTCCGAAAGTAGCATTGATCGTTTGATGGCAGAACAAATGGGATCGGTGCTGTCGAGCTTGAGTCAAGTGGGTGCCGTATCGAAACATTACTTTAAGGATGATCCCAATTTTGTGTTTCAGAAGATGGCCAAGAGTCTTGAGATGGAAGTCGAAGGCTTGGCTGCCGTCGGCGCGATTGGCTTGGAGCGTATCAAGGCTCGTGAGAGGGGCTTTGGAGGCTGGGCGTGGAATGGAGTGGTCCAGTTTGGAGGAATGCTCGGCCATGGCGTGAGAGATATCGCGGGCTGGGGATACAAAGTAGGTGAGGCTGCTTATTTTGATTCGATTTATCTGGGAATGAATATGGGAATGCTGTCTTCAGATAGTTATATGAAGCAGCTTGAGTATTGGGGCGCACACGATCATCAAGGCAGATTTTCTTGGTGGGATTTGCGTGAATATTCTTGGGCCAAAAAGGCCAATATGGAAGACGAGTCCAATTTCTACGCCGATTTGGGAGGCTTTGGAGCCTCAACCGCATTCTTCCTTTTGTCTGGTGGAACCAGTAAAGCCGTTGAAGGAGTGGCGGGCGGCATGGCCACTCGCTTTGGACTCTTTGGTCGAGCGATGAGTTTTGGTGGAAAGGCGCTTCAGGGAACTGCACGATTTGCATCGAGTCGATTCATGAGTGCAGAGGCTAAGGCCGCAGCGGCACAAATTGCAAAGACAGAACTCAAGGCCGCATCGGAAGCTGTAGCAAAGGAAGGCGTCGAAGCCGTCGGCGTTCAAGCCGCTCAGCAAGCAAAGTCCCGCAGTTCTCGTCTACTTTCGTCTCTCAAAGAGACGCTGACAAAACCTCGAGCTGGGCTTCAAGCGCAACCCCCTGTGGCGTCGATGGCGCTTCAGCAAACCGCAGGAAAAACTGCGGAGATTCTCAAAAAATCACTTCAGGCGGGGGTTCGCAAACCGACATTTTTGGAAGCGGTTTCGGGTCGAGTAGGAATGGGTGTAAAGTCTGTGGGTATTCCCGTCGCTCAGAATTTGGTTCGCTCTGCGTTTGAATCCGTCGCGTTTACTGGTGTGACGATGGCACCATTTATTTTTTATTATCGTGATTACCTCGGAAAAGACGCAGGCGAAATGTGGCGAAACTTTGGAACAGATGCTGTCTCGACTTATCCGTTCTTTATTGCCATGGGACTTTACAATGGAGGTCTTGGACGCATCGGTCTTGGCTTGAGACAAATGGGAATGAAGCGAATGATGACTCCGATTCGCTTAGGAACGGCTGTTCCTTCAATTGCCATCATGCATTCGATCACGCACGGCCTTGGGCAAGCGGCTGGCTCCTATGGTTATTATTGGGCGCATGATCCTCGTCTGTTTGCAGAATTGCATACCGATCTCAAAGGAGAGGGTTATCTCGATCAGGCTCATCCCGAAAAGGCCATGATGCTTCAGTCTATTGCCAATTTTCAATCTCAGCTTCTCAATTATGCCTTCATTATGGGAACGCATAAGTTTGGAAAGATTGCCGTTCCTGTTCCAGGGACAGGACGGTCGATCAGACCCTTGGCAGCTTTGTATCCTTCGATGGATGCTCCACTTGATCTCATTAAACAGCAGCTAAGATCCGAAACAGCGGCTCAGATTGCAGCGGGCGTGAGACCCGAGACACTCGAATACGTTCGAGATATTGCGCTCGGTCGAGTCAAAGTCAAAGAGGACTTTGCCAATCTCGAGGAGAACTTTATCAATATGGTGAAAGACAATTTTCATCGTAGTCCTACCGCCGATGAAGTCGCTGGCATCAAAAAACTGTATGAAGAGGCCATCAACGGCGGGATCGCAGAGGGCCTTAAGTTCCGACAAAAACTCCAGTCGATGACGGGTAAAGATCGAGCCGAAGAAATCTCAAAGCTCATTCGGGCTCTTCCACAAAAGCCTGAAGAGCAAGATGCAGAGAGCTTTGTGACCGCCATTCGAGAAATGGGACTTTCGGAAGACCTGCTGACCTTGCGACAAGTGGATCAGGATCAATTTCGACGAGCGTTTGAACGAATTCAGAAAGGCGATGTGAGCGATGCTGAGCTCGCAGGAGTCGCCGATGGAGCTCTCAAATTTAAGTCCGTCAAAGAGTGGGAAGCCTTAGAAGAAGCCATTTTGCGCCTCCAACTCGAAAAGCGAAGTGATGCTGCCTCAAACAAGGATCTCAATAACCTCCGCCAGATCTCTCGAGACCCCAATGCACGGCCAGAGGATCGAGCGGCCGCTCGAGAGCTGTTTGAGGAAGAAATTCTCAGTGTCCTGGCTCAGCCCGGAAAGAGCGGAGTGACGTATGTCGCTCGAGATGATCTTGGAAATTCAGAATTTCATTTTAATGAAATCCGTGCTCATGAATCCGATAAGGTTTTGGGTTATGAAGGAATTCGCCGCGGCGCTCTCGAAGGAGAAGTCCTGTCGGTGAATGGAGAACGTCGATTAGCGCTTCAAAACTTAGGCCTGCAGATTGGCTTTGTGACTGAGGGATCCGCTAAACGTCGAGGGATCAGTCGCTGGGATATTCGGTCTGACCGAATCATTTTGGAAAACGAAATCGGCGGTGTTGCCGTGATCGAAAAATCAGAGGCGGGCACGGTCGTACGCTACCGAGCTCCGTTGACGGGACAAGAGATCAAGTACGAAAGCGTGGATGAGGCCGTGAGTGTATTGAGTAATTTTGGTGTCGATGTGGCACGACTCGATAAATTGCCCTTTCAACCACTCCCTGCAGAGCCTCGCTTTAGAGAAGGCCGCATGTGGGCGAGCGAGGACTTTGGTCCCCTTGGAAAAGTCCAGGGAGAGATCATTGGTGAAGAGTGGCAGGGATCTGTTTTCTTAGAGTCGGGCGACAAGAAGAACTTCAATTACATTCGAATTGTTCGCTATCCCGGCGATCGATCCATGAAGCTCGAACTTCGCACACCGAATACGGATACGGGAGAGATCAAAAAGGTAACAACACTTCTTCTGCCTCCGATGACTCGCCGAGCGGATCCGACGGGAATGGGTGTTCCCACCTATGATATGGCGGATGGTCGAACCATGCAGATCTTTCCAGAATTTGGTCAGGTAATTTTGAGAGATCGTAATGGCGTCTCTCAATTCTTAGATCCTAATGCTACGCATATGGATGGTGTGGAGCCAGGCGGAGCGGTCCGGACCTATATGAGCGAGGAACGTCGTAAAGACCGCCTCAATGATTTTGGCGAGAATTTTTCTGTCATGAGCTTTGATCAGCTTCAGGCGTTGTCATTTGAAGCCGCTCAAAAGAGACTCATGCCGTCAGAGCTGCAAGTGGCGGATCTCTATGGTCGAGGACACAAACTGACTCGCATTCAAGAAGCTCTGTTTTCTATGTTTGAATTGGGAGATCCAGAGGCGATGAGCGATGGCACGGATCTTAAGGTATTTTTGGACTTGATCGAATCTCGTAATTTTACAGGCGCCCACGCTCACCTCAATCAGCAGTACAAGAATTTGATGAAGAAAATTAAGACTTACGGTGGACCGACTCAAACGACGTCAAGAGAAGGCGCCAAGCGCAACTACGACTTCTTGAGATTTTGGATTGATGACCCCACCAATGTCCGCGGTCTCAGAGAGCTCGATGAACAAGGCCTCCATTTTATTGATAATGTAGATTCTCGTGGAGAAAAGGCCGCTCAAGAAAAGGCGGAGGCTGATCGAATTCAGGCAGAACTCCGTCGCCAAGCTGAAGATCAGCCCTAAGCGCTTGAAAGTCTCAAATCTTGCCGCTAGCTTTGTTGGAGTCATGCCGCTCAATGTCCAAATCAAAATTGCGGTCGCAGTCATTATAGGACTCCTGGTGTTGATGAGTCTTTTGAGTGCATCGCCATTCTTGGCTCTTCTTTTTTTGGCAGCCTGCATTTTGTATGCAGAAATGATCAATCCCAATTGGAATTTTTTTGGTCGAGCGATTTTGAACATTCGGCATCAGCCCCTAGGACGTGATGCCGTGGCACTGACATTTGATGATGGGCCTTCACTTCATACGGCAAAAATTTTAGATGTTTTAAAGGCCGAAGGGATTCAGGCGACCTTCTTTTTTTTGGGAAGGAACATCGAGCGTTATCCCGAAGTCGCTCGTCGAGCGGAGGCTGAAGGGCACCAAATTGGTTATCATGGATACTCTCATACGAAATTGCATCTCAAGGGTTTGGAGTTTATTCGACTCGAGCTCGATCTTTCAGAAAGAGTTTTTGAAAAAGCGGGTTTAAGAAAGCCCCAGCTCATTCGCTTGCCGCACGGATTCAAAAATATTTTTGTCGTCAAAGAAATTGAGCGCCGTGGGCTCACTCTCTGTGGCTGGGGCAGAGGTGTTTGGGATTCCAAAAAGCCCGGTGTCTCGGTGATTGTCCAGAGATCAAAGAGCCTGATGCCCGGAGAGATCTTGCTCCTTCATGATGGAGATGGCGCCAAAGAGAATCCCGATCGAGCCCAGACCGTCGAGGCCCTGCCTCTCATTATCGAAAGCTACAAAAGTCGAGGGCTCAACTTTCAGAGAATTGAAAACTCTTCAGCGACCTGAGGAGCTGCCGGTTTCGCGAATACTTTCTTCAAGCGGAGATTCCAGCTTATCAAAAAGTTCTGAGCGGGTCTTGTCGGAGACTTTGGGCAACTTAAGAAAATGAAAATAGTATCCAAAGGCCCCAATCACAATTGTCGGAACGAGCTGAATCAAGTGATACAAAATCGCGAGACTCAAAGATTGAGTTTTGGGAACACCCAAAAATGCCATCATCGTCATTGCACCGATTTGAAATGTTCCTATGTTGCCTGGAGTCGAAGGCACCGCAATGGCGACGTTGACAGCGGCAACAATCATGAAGGCCTTAAAAATACTCAAAGGGGATCCCAGCCCGTAACTAAAGACAACCAAGATCAAAGCTTCCAAAATCCAGCCCGCCATCGACATCGGAACAGCCGTGGCCAAGATCGATGGCTTTTTGAGCGAGGCGATGCCTTCAAATATTTTGGCCCTCAGCTGGAGGATGAGGTTGAGCGAGCGATGCTTTGAAGCCTTCGGGAGTTTCGTGAGGACAAAAAAAGTAGCCAAGACCGCAAGGCTCACCCCGAGCAGAGTCGAAGTGGGTGGCAGCGTTCCGCGCATTCCCAGTACAAGAGCCGAAACATAAACAAAGCTGCAAAGGACGATAAAATCCACGAGTCGCTCTGCTCCCATGAGACCCACGATTCGTCCCGGCGAAATATGCGTGACTCGATTGAGATACCAAACTCTAAAGGGCTCCCCCAAACGAGCGGGCAGGGAGGCATTTACAAAAAACGAGAGTCTCAACGACCAAAACGCATTCCAAAATCGAATCGGGCCAAAGGAGCCGACCATGACTTTCCATCGGTAGGCGAGAAGAAAGTTGTGAGCATTGACCAGAAGAAGAGCGGCAATCAGAGCTTCGGGCTTGAGACGTTTGATCTGTTTTAAAAAGCTATCAAACTGAACATGGCGAAATGCAAAGTAAAGACAAGCAGCGCTCACCAAAAGCCCAAGGACCACGAGTCCGAGTCGTGCCGCCTTTGACTTCTGTTTGAGAGGGCTTTTCATGAATCCATTCGTGATTGAAGCATGCTGTGCGGAATATGGCCATGAATTCTCTCAAGCGTATGATTCGTATATCGATCGACTTGGCCGATAATATACGTCCAGGAGTAGTCCTTTTCCATTCGATGGAGCGCTCGTTTGGCAAGCACGGCGCCCAAGCCGGGCTCTCGAATTAGTCGCAAAATCTGAGCGGCAAAATCTTCTGCTTTATCCGGATGCGCAAAAAGGATCTCACCATTCGAAGCGGTCTCTCGATACGCAGCAATATCGCTGCCGACGGTAGGCTTAAGAGACGCCATACTTTCGAGCAAAGTGACGCCCAGTGCAGCCACGCGTGTCGTGGGACAAATATTGATATCGGCGGTCGCAAAATACTGGGGCTTTTCTTCCAGAATCGGACCTACAAAATGCACATGAGGTTTAAGCTCATCCTCCATCGCCTCTTCATAAAAAGCTTTGAGGGGGCCGGCGCCCGCAATAATGAGTCGGGTCTGAGGTTCTTTTTCGTGAACCATGCGGAACGCATCGATGAGAACAGAAATTCCATTTCGAGGCTCGAGGCGTCCGATAAAAAACAAATTGGTTTTGCCATCATCAAACTTTGGAATTCGCGGAATGTCCGTTCGATTGAATTCATCAATGGGAACTCCATTCGGAATCACTTCAAAGTTGACGCCAAACCACTCTGTAAAAGGCTTTGCGGAGACCTGCGATACAGCAATATTGCCTTCAAAATCTTGCATAATTCGCCGAAGCGGCCTCTGAAAGAGGGCATAAAAAAACGGCTTTGATCTTAAGAGTGTGTGAACATGACCTATGACAGGGCAGTCAGCGTAACGCTGAATCAAAAGCGGCAGGACAGGTGTCAGAGGGCAGTGAATATGAATCACATCGAATTTTTCTTGTTCGATCATTTTTTTGATTTGCGATCCGATGCCAAATCCAAAAGCGACTTTGGCCAGAGACCCATTGGCAAAAATGGGAATCGATCGACCAAATCTCAAAATTTCAAAGCCGTGAGGAGAGTGTCTAATATTATGAGGCTCATCGACATAACTCGTGATGAGTTTGACGTCGTATCCGAGTTTGGTGAATTCAATGGCGGCATAGTGCACATCTCCGCTCAAGCCACCTAAGTGAGGATAGTAATATTCACTGACAATCCCCACTTTGAGTTTTTTGTTGGGATCGAGCGGACGAAACTGTTTGCGTTTGGGATCCCGGCCCACCATCCAGATCGAATTCCAAAGCAAAGCCCAAACGACATAGGCAGCCACGAGGGCATTGTTGAGGCTCCAGGCTATTTTCCAAAACCAAAGTCCGAGATTGGCTCTGAGGCCCATGGGCTTTAAGGGCCGTACATGCAGTTTTTCAGATGAAGCCATCGGGCGCATATTACTTGAATTCACTGATTTCCCAAGCTAAAAGCTTTTGGCTTTTATGAATGAATTCAGCGATCTATTACTTCGAGTGGCGACGTTTAAGAGGGCTGACTTCTTTAAGCGTTGGACTCAGTCACTCAAGGATTCTGAACTCGCAAGCCTCAAGATCTCTGAGAGAATTCGCTTTTGTTTGGAACCCCTCGGGGAGCTCTCCAGAGTTTCTCTCCCTCCTGATGTTCGGTTTATCTCCATGCTGGATTCAGACTATCCCTCAGCACTCTGGACGCTCTCACATCCGCCTTTAGGGCTTTTTGTCTCAGGAATAATGCCTTCTTCGAGAACGCTTTCTGTCGTGGGATCTCGAAAGCCATTGCCGTATTCGCTGCGGATGACTTCAAAATTCGTTCGTGTCTGGGCTCAGCGCTCCGTGACGATCATCAGTGGAGGGGCCTTGGGTATAGATGCCGAAGCTCATCGCGCTTGTTTGGAAAGTGGGGGCCAAACTGTGGCTGTTTTGGGAGGAGGATTAAGGCGTCTTCATCCTCGATCCAACCTTGATCTCTTTAGTCGCATTCTCAAATCGGGTGGGGGATTGATCAGTGAGTATCCTCCTTTGTTTGAACCGAGGCCTTATACATTTCCAGAACGCAATCGCATCATTGCCGCTTTGGGAGAGTCGTTGTTTTTGGTTCAGGCTCACGAGAAATCGGGATCGCTTTCCACCGCTCGCACCGCTTTAGATTTAGGAAAAGAAATTCTCGTTCTTCGCCCTCCCCCTGGGGATGCGAGTTATTCAGGAGCTCAAAATCTCATTGAGGCCGGAGCGAAAGTGGTTACTGGACCGGAAGATCTTTCTTTTGATCTTCCATATACGTCACCTTTGGCTTCTCAGCCTTGACGGACCAGCCGCGTTCAAATCGATCAACGGAGCTGACCACATAGGCGGTCGAGTAAACTTCACCGACATCGACAAGAACGAGTTCTGCGATATTCACTTCGGGACGATCTTTAGAGGTCTCTGCTTTTCCGTCAGAAGTGACAAAGGCATAGAGCTTGTCGTTTTGACGTAATCCATCTCGGCTGCCGAGATTTACAAATGCGAATCCAAAAGATCCAATCAACTCCACACTGCTCGGGGCCCCCATCACCTTGCCGCGGACTTCAACGAGGGGCTCTTGAGGTTCGATCTTCACATCGAGTTCTCGGTATTCGGCGAGTTCATCGCCGAGAGAAATATCCATCGTAGTGTCATAGAGTTTTCCAGTAACAGTGGGGATCACGCTCGTGATCTGGACGTATCCCAAAAACTGGATTTGCTGGCCCACGCGCTTGAAATAAGAATCCAGAGATCGAACGCCTTCGGAACGTCTAAAGACAGTAAAGCGATCGCCCACCGAGACTTCTCGATTAGGAAACTTGAGGTACACGACATCATTGGGGCCGAGTTTGTTGGCGGGCTTAAAGGCGCCGTCAATTTTGCCGATACCGACATAAGAGTCCGAGAGGATGTTTTCCAAACGAACTTCTGGAATTTTGTTGGCGGCAGAATATTTCTCCAACTTAAATTCCGCTTCTTCTTTGGCACTCAAAATCATTTGAGACGCAAAAAAAGATGTGGTTGCGGCTAAGGCAAACAGGATTGAAGGGGGCAATCGTTTCATGGTGTTCCTCCAGAGTTTTCGAGAATCTTTTGAGCCTCACTGAGGCGTTCACTTTTAGGGAAATTTTGAATCAGTCGGCGAGCTTCTTCGTGAGCGAGAGTGACTTCGGACTTTTGCAAATAAACTTGAGCCATCCAAAACACAGCGTTGTCGGCGAGATCTGAACGCGGAAAGTATTTTACAAAATGTTCCATTCTGAGCAGCGCTTCGTCCCAGTTTTCATCCTGCACAGCACGAAGAGCTGTGCGATAGAGCCGATCCTCTTCAGGAGAGCTCGGCGCAGCGAAGAGGCTCAGAAAAATAGCGAGGACGCTCGAAAACATAATTAATTATAGTCTGCATTACTCAAATTTGTTAATTATTCCAGAGGTTTACGACACTATGCGCCACAGGAATGGACTCAGAAGGGCCTTTAAAAATATGATGCGGTGCAGTGGGTCTTCCCTTTTGGACATGCTGTGCTATGAAAGAGCTCGGCACGGAAACAAAACGCCCTGAGGAGGTCAGCAATGGCAGAGCTTAATAAAGAAAAGTTCGAACAAATGATTCAAAACGGAGAAATTACTCCGAACATTCAATTGCCCGGTATGGATTTGAGAGAAGTAAATCTTCGATCGGCCTTTTTGGTCGGCGCTAATATGCGAGGAGCCAAGCTCCAAAAAAGCAATTTGGCTTGTGCTAATTTGGAACAAGCCAATTTGGAAGAAGCGGATTTGAGAGGCTGCAATCTAAGCTATACGAGTTTTAGAAATGCGAACTTAAAAAACGCCAATTTTAAACAGGCGTATTTTGAGTATACGGATTTTCGCGGAGCTAACCTTCAGGGTGCAAACTTCGAAGACACTTCGGGACAAAAAATAATCTAAGTTTTGTTTTCAGTTTGATTTTTAAGAGGCCCAAGAGTCCCACGGATTTTTGGGCCTTTATATTTTGAGCAAAGTGGCGCCCCACGTATAACCCGCACCAAAAGCGGCGAGCAATACAAGCTGCCCTTTTTTAAGCTGCCCCTTTCGCTGAGCATCGACAAGGGCTGTGGGAATCGTGGCGGCCGTCGTATTGCCAAATCGATCAATATTGATGGCGACTTTTTCTTTGGGCATTCCCAATCGATCTGCACAGGCATCGATGATTCGGATGTTGGCCTGATGAGGAACAAAGAGATCGATTTCTTGGGGGCTCACTTTGTTGCGTTCGAGAAGATCGACACAAATCTGAGACATATCGGTGACGGCCCGTTTGAAGACACTCTTTCCGTCTTGTTTTACAAAATGTTCTCGCCGATCGATCGTGTCGTGACTGGGGGGGCAGAGCGATCCTCCCGCGGGCATATAGAGAGCTTCGCGACCGGAACCATCCGATCTGAACATTCCATCAATGATATAGGATTCTGCATCCGTTGCCTTTTCGACAAGGGTTGCGGAGCCGCCATCTCCAAAAATGATACAAGTCGCACGATCTTGATAATCAAGAATCGAACTCATTTTTTCGGCCGCGATGAGCAAAACTCTTTGAGCAAGTCCTGATTCGACGTAAGCCCGAGCGGTTTCGAGACCATAGAGGTATCCACTGCAGGCCGCATGCAAATCAAAAGCAAAAGCGCGTTGGCAGCCTAGGGCATTTTGAATGAGGCAGGCCGAGGCGGGGAAAACATAATCCGGTGTCACGGTGGAACAAATAACAAGATCAATACTCAAGGGGTCGATATTTCGATCTGCAAGGAGTTTTTTAGCGGCTTCGGTCCCCATGAAGGCCGGAGTCTCGTGTGTCTGAGAGAGTCTTCGCTCTTTGATTCCTGTTCGCTCTTGAATCCACTGATCGTTGGTTTCCACAATTTTTTCGAGATCCAGATTGGTGACGATTTTTTCGGGGAAATAGTCTCGGATGGCGTGGATCGCTGCGCGAGCTTTGGGGGGTGTCGACATTTGCGCAGACTCTAAAAGACTCTGCCAAAAAACCGAAGAATTATCATAGGAAACTTGACCGAGCCTTAACAATGGAGTCTAAGTTTCTTGAACTGAAATTTTGGGTTTTAGGAGGTTCAAATGTTGTTGAGTACGGTTTTAGTGGGTCTTCTCCAAGCACTGGCTCCCATGCAGTCTGCCAAGGACGAATTTGTTTATAACAATAAGGCGGAGCCTGAAAGTTTGGATCCTCACGTAGCGACCGGAGTTCCGGACAACAATATTATTGTGCAGATCTTTCAGGGTCTCGTGGCTCGTAAAGCCGATTGGGCGACACTCGCTCCAGGAGATGCTGAGTCTTGGACGATCAGCAAGGATGGCAAGACGTTTACCTTTAAGCTCAGATCAGACCTGAAATGGTCCGATGGAAGCCCTTTGACGGCAGAAGATTACGTCTATTCGATGCATCGAGCCGTGGAGCCGAAAACACTGGCTCAGTATTCCTATTGGTTCAAAGACACGATTGTGGGGATGAAGGAATATGCCGAAAATCCCACACCCCTCACTCTGAAGGCGACGGGTGTGAAGGCGCTCAATCCCCAAACTCTTGAGATTAAACTCATTAAGCCTGTGCCCTATTTTTTACAGGTCTTAGCGGAATCGCTCTCATTCCCAGTTAAGAAATCCGTGGTCGAAGCGCACAACGAAAAATGGACTCGTCCCGAATTCATTGTTTCTAACGGCCCCTTCAAATTGGTGGATTGGAAGGTTGCGGACAAAATTGTACTTGAGCGAAATTCAAATTTTTATGATGCCAACACCGTCAAGATTCGAAAGATCGTGGCGTTGCCCATCGTCGAGAGACAGACCGCAGTGGATTTGTTTAAGCAAGGACGATTGGATTGGTCGGGCTATAATGGGGCTCCCAACGGCATGGTTCCTTCGTTCAAATCGGATCCGAACTTTCGGATGCATCCGAGCTTTGTGACTTATTTTTATCGCTTCAACACTACGCGCGCGCCGCTCAATGATCCCAAAGTGCGAAGAGCCTTGAGCTTGGCCATCAACAGATCCGAAATCTCAGGGAAAGTGACACGGGCCGGAGAGATCCCAACCACGGCACTGGTTCCCCAAGGAGTGGGAAAATATAAGAGCTCACCGAATTTCATCACCGCGGATCATCAAAAAAATCTGGAACTTGCGCGAAAGCTCTTGGCAGAGGCGGGGTACCCAGGGGGAAAAGGGCTTCGGACTCTCAAACTTCAGTACAATACCGATGAGAATCATAAGCGAATCGCACTCGCCGTTCAGCAAATGTGGAAGCGAGATTTGGGAGTGACGATCGAGCCATTCAATCAAGAATGGAAAGTCTATCTGAAGGCTCAAGAATCTCTCGACTATGATATTTCACGAAGTGCGTGGGCGGGGGACTATCCAGACCCAGCGACGTTTTTGGAATTGTTTACCAGTACCTCGGAAAACAATATGACTGGCTGGAAAAATGCGGAATATGACTCTCTTTTTTCGGAGTCCAGCAAAACTCTTTCAGAGCCCAAGCGATTTGAGATTTTGGCGAAGGCAGAAACAATACTTTTGAATGATTCTCCAATTGCTCCTGTTTTCTTCATGACGAACTTCGGATTCATTCGACCTGAAGTTCAGGGCTTCGTTCCCAATCTCATCGATCGGCCTTACGTCCGATACATGAGTAAGAAATAGTGACGAGAGTTTAGGAGAGAAGCTTTGCTGAATTTTATTGCAAGGAGATTACTTTCAGCGGTCGTGACACTTTTTGTGATCGTCACTCTCTCCTTTTTTATGATGCGACTGGCTCCGGGAGGTCCTTTTTCGAAGGATCGTGCGTTTCCTGCCGAAGTCATGAAGCAGATCGAAGCCAAGTACAATCTCGATAAGCCCCTGATCGAACAGTATGGAATCTATCTCAAAGGCATTGTGGTTGATTTTGATTTGGGCCCCTCCACTCGTTATGGCGATCGCTCTGTCAATGAACTTGTCGCTTCAGGATTAGGCTTTAGCTTTAAAGTCGGAATGGGCGCTTTGGTTGTTGCGCTCTTGATCGGGTTGCTCGCAGGCCTTTCGGCTGCTCTCAATCACAACCGAGCCCTCGACTATGTCCCCATGAGTATTTCGATGGTGGGAATTTCGATTCCGGATTTTTTGCTCGCCAATTTATTGATTCTTATTTTTGCGAGCGGATTGTCGTGGTTTCCTGTGGCGGGAGTAGACTCGTGGCAGGGCTATGTTTTGCCATGCACAACCCTGGGTCTGATTTATGCGTCTTCGATTGCTCGCCTTGCTCGTGGCGGCATGCTTGAAATTCTGTCTCAAGATTTTGTGCGCACTGCCAAAGCCAAGGGACTGGCACCGCGAACCATTCTTTGGAGACACTCCTTAAAGGGCGGATTGATTCCGGTTGTTTCTTATTTAGGGCCAGCGGTTGCAGGCATGTTTACGGGAAGTCTCGTGGTCGAAAAGATTTTTCAAATTCCTGGACTCGGACGATTTTTGATCGATGGTGCAACCAATCGAGATTATACGCTCTCGATGGGGTGCGTGATTGTGTTTGCCGTTTTGATTTTGTTTCTCAATTTTGTGGTCGACTGTATTTATGGACTCTTGGATCCCCGGGTGAGCTATGACTAAGCAAGAACGACCACAGCGCAGTCTCTGGGGAGACGCTCTCAAGCGATTGCTCAAAAACAAAGCTGCCGTTGTAAGTCTCGTCTTTTTATTTGGCGTTGTTGTCTCGGCGGTCGTGGGTCCGATGGTTTTGCCTTACACGTACGAAGAGCAGGATTTTGAGAGAATCAGCAATCCTCCTTTCACGAGTGACTTGCAAAAATTTGCCGAAGAAAAATTCACACAACTCATCCCTGAGGATTATGTGCAATTTGGAGGATACTATTGGAATACAAAACACCTTCTTGGCACCGATGATTTGGGACGAGATATGTTGGTTCGACTTTTGTTTGGTGCTCGAGTTTCGTTGGCCGTAGGATTTTTGGCTGCGATTGTGAGTCTCATTATTGGAGTGCTCTTTGGCTCCATTGCAGGATATGTCGGGGGACGAACCGACAATATCATGATGAGAATCGTCGATACGCTCTACAGTTTGCCCTTTATGTTTTTTGTGATCCTGTTGATGGCGATTGCCGGTCGATCTTTTTATCTCCTCTTTATTGCGATTGGTGCGGTGTCTTGGCTCACAACGGCTCGGATTGTTCGAGGGCAGGTAATTTCGCTCAAGAGCTCCGAATTTATCGAAGCCGCGCGGGCGTCGGGAACGGGGCATGGAGAAATCATTTTTAGGCATTTGATTCCCAATACTCTTGGTCCCATCATTGTGTATTTTTCGCTTTTGGTACCACGCGTGATGTTGGAAGAAGCCTTTTTGAGCTTTTTGGGTCTGGGAGTTCAGGCTCCGATGAGCTCCTGGGGCTCGATGGTTGCCGACGGTCAAAATGTGTTTTTGCTGTATCCCTGGATTGTGATTTTTCCAGGCCTTGCTTTGACACTCACTTTGTTTAGCTTGAATTTTATCGGGGATGGTTTGCGTGATGCATTCGATCCCAAGCTGAAAGGAAAGCAATAATGTTGCTCGAGGTCAAAAATCTCAGCGTCGAGTTTGCTTCCGATGATGGCAATGTCAAAGCGGTTGATAATGTCTCCTTCAATTTGAATGAAGGCGAAGTCTTAGGAATTGTGGGGGAATCCGGTTCAGGGAAGTCCGTGACCAATTTGGCCATTATGGGATTGCTGCCAATGCCCCCCGCGCGGATCACTTCGGGCGAAATTTTGTTTCACAAGCGAGATCTGCTCAAATTGTCTGCCGCGAGAATGCGTGCGATTCGTGGCAAAGACATTTCCATGATATTTCAGGATCCCTTCACATCCTTAAATCCCTATTTGAGGATTTCGACTCAACTCATGGAAGTTTTGGAGACTCATTCCAAAATGAATCCAACTCAGGCGCGTCGGCGATGTTTGGAAATTCTCGAGCAACTCGGAGTACCAGAACCGGAAGTCAGGTTTAATTCCTATCCTCATCAACTCTCTGGCGGGCTTAAGCAGCGTATCATGATTGCGATGAGCCTTTTGTTGGAGCCCAAAATTTTGATTGCGGACGAGCCCACGACGGCGCTCGATGTCACGATTCAGGCTCAAATTTTGGAATTGCTCAAAGACATCAATCAAAAGCATGGAACCAGTATTATTTTGATTACTCACGATCTCGGAGTTGTGGCAGGTCTTTGCGATCGAATTCAAGTGATGTACGGCGGTCGCATTGCAGAGCAGGGAACGGGAGACGACGTCTTTTATAGAACCAAGCATCCCTATACTCAGGGACTTTTGGAATCCATTCCCAGTGTGGATATTGAGCCGGGATCAAGACTCAAGCCCATTCCAGGAAGTCCACCGGATTTGACGACACTCGGAGATCACTGTGCGTTTGCGGATCGTTGTTTGAAGGTCAAAGAGAATTGCCGAAGCAAGCGTCCCCCCTTGACGGCAGAGTCAGGGACTCATGCTTACGAGTGCTATTATCCTGTCACGACTGAAGAAAGGAAGATGGCCTTATGAGTGGAGCCCTCGCAACTCGTGGCGATCATTTGCTCGAGGTTTCTGATCTCAAAGTTCATTTTCCAGTCACACGAGGCGGGCTTTTGAGTCGTGAGAAGAAAGTTGTTCGCGCTGTGGATGGCGTGAGTTTTCATGTTGATACCGGAGAGACGCTCGGCGTGGTAGGCGAGTCAGGCTGCGGGAAGTCGACAACCGGTCGAGCGATCGTTCAGCTGATACGCACGACTGCGGGAAGCATTCACTTTCAGGGACGTGATCTGCGACCTTTGAGTTTCAAGCAGTTGGTTCCGCTGCGAAAAGATTTTCAGATGGTGTTTCAGAATCCATTTAGTTCCTTGGATCCGCGAATGACGATTGGAGATATTTTGGCAGAGCCATTGCGGTCGCTAACCTCTCTCAATCGACAGCAACGCAAAGAGCGAATTGCGGGTCTGCTTGAAGAAGTAAATTTGAATCCAAAGTTTTTGAATCGCTATCCCCATGAGTTTAGTGGGGGGCAGCGCCAGCGGATCAATATTGCGCGGGCATTGGCGGTTGATCCCAAGCTCATTGTGGCCGATGAGCCTGTTTCCGCGCTCGATGTTTCGATTCAGGCGCAAATCATTAATTTGCTTCAGGACCTTCAGGCGCGTTATAAAATGGCTCTGATTTTTATTGCTCATGATCTCTCCGTCGTGAAGACACTGAGTCATCGAGTGGCTGTGATGTATCTCGGCAAAATCGTTGAGATCAATGAAACACGAAGTTTGTACTCGGATCCCAAACATCCCTATACACAGGCATTGCTTTCGGCGGTTCCGATTCCGGATCCTGAAAAAGAAAGACAGCGAAAGCGAATCAAGCTGGTGGGGGAAACTCCCTCTCCGATTGCGCCGCCTCAAGGCTGTACGTTTCATCCTCGATGTCCGTATGCCGAAGCTCGATGCCGAACCGAGGTCCCTGTTTTGAGGCAGGTCTCTCATGGATCAACAGTCGCCTGCCATCTGGCTAAATAGCGAATAAGAGCTGAGTTTTTCTGCAAAATTCTTCGTAGTGAGACGAAGGCTTATCTTAACTCCCTGAAATCATAAGTGTATTTGGACCTCCAAAAAGGCATGGATCTTGAACCTCATCAGGGTGGGTGGAAAGTCAGGATCTATGGTGATTGGAACATTCTTCACAACTCTTCTCTGTATTCTTGCTGGTGTCATGGTCGCATTGGCGCACGAGAAGTATCGAGTACTCTATCGAAATGCAAAACCTCGAATTTTAAAAAAAGATAGAAGCGGCATTCGTCTCTTTGGACCATTTGCTGTGGTGTCTGTGTTCTTGGGAGTGATGGGGAGTTTAGTTTCTCTTCTGGTGGTGACGACATCTCTGGATTTTCGAAATCTGCAAGAAGATGTGGGGGCTCAATTGGCGATGACATTGATTCCTGTCATCACGGGACTCACAGTGGGCGCAATCGCTTTGGCCTTTATGTGGATGTTTTCTAATCAGGCGGATATTCGGCGTCTGATTGTATCCAGAATTACTTCCAACGAAAAACCGATAGGGTTGCCTCCGATTGATGAAGCGTTCAAAATTACGGAGAAGCAAAACATTCCTCCTGAGCTTCTCAAAAATCTCAGACACTCCATAGCTCATCGGCAAGCGGCAGCCGCCAAACTCGCTGAAGCGTTTGACCAAGTGTCGAGGGAGAGCTTTATCACTGAGCCGACAGAAACTGGGGAAGCGGAGATTTCGGTTGCAACTGAATTATTGACTGTTCGTCGAAGCGATCGCAGCTAATCCATTAAAAAGTCTTTCTTTCGATCTTTGTCTCAAACTCATAGAATCACAGAGTGATCGCTTCTGTTCTTATTGTGCTGCTGTCCTTAGATCATCCGCAGGCTTCACTGCCGGATCGGCTCAAAAGTTTAAGACGAGACCAAGAGCCCCGAGCGATATTGGAAGTGTTGGGTGAAGCGTCAGAAGAAAACAAAAGTGCATCTCTGGCGCAGGAACTCTACGAAATTCTGATTATGTCCGCTCCTCGAGCTGTGCAAGATCCCCTTTACCGGATGATCTACTCACGGGCGTCGATGAAGGCCATCCAGCTGTTTCCCAAGGATCATCGATTCGTCTCATTGATGCTCAAAGATGTTCAGAAATATTTGAAAGCCAAAGATCCTAAGACGTGCCTTGAAAAACTAAGGCTTTTTTACGGACTCGATTCCGAAGAAGAAGCCTATCGCAACCAGTTAAGAATCCAGTGCGAGCTGCTGGTGTTTGAACTCAAAGCGCCTGGTAAATTGGAGCCAGACGAAGAAGAGGTTTTGGGACAAGCATTGAGTGAAGCCTGGTTTCGAAAGCTCCCGCCTCGGTTAGAGCGCCAAATGTATCGGCTGCTTCTCAGCCATGTTCAAGGGCTTCAGAGTTCTGCGAAGATGTCTCAAGAGATTGTTCGATATCCTTACGATCGTCGCTCCAAGGAATATGCTGATCTTCTTCATGCGCGAAGCCGAGTGATGTTTAAGGAACTCGAACTCTCTCCGCGAAGCAGTGAGTTTGACTATTATCAACTCTATCGAGATAGCCCTAAGACAGAAGTGGGAAGGAGAGCACTCGAGAGATCAATTGAACTTTCGCGCGATGAAACTCTCACACAGCGTTGTCGAGAATATATGGAGATGGCCGTGGGGGGGGATCGGCATTTGCGCGGAGGAAGTCTTCATCGCTGTTACATCCACTTTACTCAACTTTTTCAGTTGGAGGATATGCAGCGAGCCCTGGTGACGGCCGAAAACGGACTTTCGGAAGACTATCGCATTCGCCTAGGGCTTATTGAGCTGGCCCTAGGATTTCCCACAGGAGAAGGGCGCTTAAAAGGGATGGCAAACCCCAAGGCTCTCAAAGCGCTCAGTGACTGGAAAGGCCCCACGCGAGCAACGCGCACCATTCTGAGAGAATGGAAAGTGCTCGCAGAAAAAGTGTCTGAGTTTAATAAATCTTTGATCGCAGTTTTGGAGAGAGGAGCTTCTCGGTATGTGCCCAAAAAAATCAAGATTTGGGAATCCATCGATGCACAGCTCGCCGCATTTATTCAGCAAAAACGAATGGGCTACGAAGTGGCAGAAGCCTTGATGGCACGAGCATTCGTGGCCTCTCAGTTTAGAGATTGGATTCGCAAAATTCCGCCGCCTCAACTTCTGACGCCTGATCAAATGGAGGCCTACAAAGCTGAAATGAATCAGGTGAATGAATATTGGGATCAAATTGTCCGTGATCGAGGAGAGGAGTGCGCTCAAAGAGCGTATACGGAAGATGAGTTTTGGGTGGCTTCCGACGCAAAACTTTGCCCCGATAAGAGTGCAGAGTATTTAAGGAAACAAAAGCAAAAGGAATTTTTTGCCAAGCGAAGCGTGTTTGAAGAAGAATGGGCAGAACGTGCGCGCCCCTTGCGAGAGGTTGAGGCTCTAGAGTTTCTCAAAAAATTAAAGAAGATGTCGGAAGCGAATGTGGTGAGATTTTGGATTTTGGAAATCTACCCTGTGTTTCACAATCCCATCGATCAGGCGAGTGCTTTGGTAGAGCTCTATCGACGAACACTCAATCTTGCTTACATCGAGAAGGCACTGGAACTCTATCCGTTTTCGAGAGAGGCTCTCGAGATTAAATGGAAACTCATGGATGTGAATTCGTTTTTTAAAGTCTATTGGGCAAGAGTCTTTGACGACTGGCCCAAAAAGTAAATGGGAGATGGGCTTCGATCAATGACTGGTATCGCCCTTAATTAAGGTCTCGGGCTTCGTGTAGGCCATCACGCCATCTTTGGATCCGCGTTTAACCATGTACATGGCCTTGTCGGCGGCAGAGATAAGCAGATCTGTCGTGCGACCATCTTCTGGGAAAGTCGAGATTCCAAAACTGGCTGTGCAGCGTATCGAGAGGTTTCGACTCTTTAAAAAAGTGTGTTCGCGTAAGACATCTCGACAGCGCGTGACGAATGTCGTGGCTTCGACTTTGGTCGTGCGCGGTAAAAGCAAAACGAATTCATCCCCTCCGTATCGAATCGCGATATCAGAAGTTCGAATGCATTGTACGAGATAATCTCCAAATTCTTTGAGGAGGAGAGATCCGGCCATATGACCATTTTGATCATTCACCATTTTAAAATTGTCGAGATCAATGAAGACGAGAGAGAAGTTCTCTGAGTAGCGCTCGGATCGAGCGAGTTCGCGTTCGAGGACGAGGTGTAAATAGCGAGAGTTGTAGAGCTTGGTGAGATCATCTGTCACCGTGAGTTCTCGCACCTTCTGAAAGTTTCGCGCGTTTTCTACTGCGATCGAAAGATAGTCCGAAAATGTCTCGACGAGTCGGTAGCTCGATTCGTCGAGAGGCTTTTGCTCAGGTCCTGTAAAAAAGGCGATCAATCCCATCACACTTCCTCTCGACATGATGGGCAAAGTCATAATGCTCGAGGGGTTTTCAAGATAAAGAGCGTCAACCGTCGGGTCAAAGAGGCTGCCTTCTTGAGTGGGATAAAATACTCCACCACGGCCACGTTCAATGGATCGCCCGAGTATTCCTTGGCCGAGCGGAAAGGAGCAGAGCTTGTCTTTGAGCTCTGTCGGATACTCAAAATAGATGTCACTGGTTTCTGAGTTCACCATCAAAAGGGCAACATGACGGGTGTGAACAAGCGCCCCGAGCTTTTCGCTCAAGATTCTCAAAACTTCTTTCAAATCGAGGCTTGATGTAATGGCTTTGCCCAAAGAATCAAAAACCTTGAGTTTCTCTACCGTCTGGCGCAACTCTTGAATGATTTCATTTTCTTGAACTTGGGGAGGAAGCCCAAGCTCCGCCAAGAGGCTCGAAGACTCGCCGTCACCTCGCTTGAGCTGCTTTTTGCGTTTATCGCTCATCCTGTGGTTCTATTATATCGGGAGTCTGGCGGATCGCGCTAAGGCCTAAGAATTTCTCAGTGAATTCTCGTTGAAAAACTTGCGGCATAGCATCAATCTGGATTGATGCGGGACCGAATTGCCGTTTTAACATCCGGGGGAGACTCACCCGGAATGAACGCCTGTTTGCGAGCCATTGTTCGTACGGCCTCATTTCGAGGTTGTGAGGTGGTGGGGATTCGAAATGGTTTTCAGGGATTGATTGATGGCAACGCCGTCCCTCTACATTTGGGAAGTGTCGGCAATATTATTCAACGAGGAGGTACCTTTTTGGGTTCTTCTCGATCCGATGAGTTTAGATCAAAGTCCGGACGCAAAAAGGCTTTTGATTTTATGGCTACCCATCGGATGACCTCTCTCATTTGCTTGGGGGGAGACGGAACGTTTAAGGGGGCCGAAGCGTTTTCTCAAGAGTTTGGCGTTCGAGTGGTGGGTATCCCCTCAACCATTGATAATGATCTTCCGGGGACAGAAGCCTGCATTGGATTTGATACAGCAGTGAATAATGCTGTTCAGGCGATTGATAAAATTCGAGATACGGCAGATTCGCACGGTCGAGTCTTTGTGATCGAAGTGATGGGGCGAAATACAGGACATCTAGCGCTCGCCACCGGCCTCGCAGTGGGGGCGGAGTTTGTGGTGATACCGGAAGTTCGCCTCAGCTTGCCAAACTTAGTCAAAAAGATTCAGACCGGTATTGCTCGGGGGAAAACAGGCAGTATCGTCATTGTGGCGGAGGCTGAAGAACCTGGCCGCGCCTTTAAAATTTCATCAACAATAAGCCGAAGTATTCGCCGGGATGTGCGCACGGTGATCTTGGGACATCTGCAGCGTGGCGGAAGTCCCACAGCGATGGATCGAAATTTGGCCTCAAGGTTGGGAGCGGGAGCTGTGGAGATTTTGATCAAGGGAGGTAATCGCCAGATGGTGGGTATAAAAAACGACTCCATTGTATCTTCCAAACTCAATGTGACATCAAAAGGGCGGCGTAAGGCTTCGCTTGATCTTCTTGAATTGATCAATATTCTTTCGATTTAGGAGTGGGGAGGAGAGATTTTTTGAAGTCCAAATTCATATTCATTACGGGGGGAGTGGCTTCAAGTCTCGGAAAGGGAATTGCTGCCAGTTCTATTGGCGCGATTTTAGAGGGACGAGGTCTTAAGATCACCGTCGTCAAAATGGATCCCTATATCAATGTGGATCCAGGAACGATGAACCCTTTTGAGCACGGTGAAGTCTTTGTCACACACGATGGATCTGAGACGGATCTGGATCTCGGCCATTATGAGAGATTCACTCATGCCCAATTGGCGACCGATAATAATTTTACAACAGGAAAAGTTTACTACTCCGTCATTCAAAAGGAACGCCGCGGTGACTATTTGGGAAAGACTGTTCAAGTCATTCCGCATATCACGAACGAAATCAAAGAGCGGATTCTTCGCAATGCGAAGGATGTAGATGTTGTGATCGTTGAAGTCGGGGGCACCACGGGAGATATTGAGGGTCTTCCATTTTTAGAAGCGATTCGGCAGCTCAAATATGATTTAGGTCCTCAAAATACCCTGTATTTGCATCTGACTTTGATTCCTGTCATTCGCTCTGCCGGCGAAATCAAAACCAAGCCGACCCAGCATTCGGTCAAAGAACTTTTGAGTATTGGAATTCAGCCCGATATTTTGCTTTGTCGCTGCGAAAAAGAATTGTCTGTCGATGTTAAACGTAAGATTGCTCTGTTTTGTAATGTCACGCAGGACTGCGTGATCTCGGCAATTGATGTTTCGAATATTTACGAAGTGCCCTTGAATTTTCATCTCGAGGGCCTTGATGATCGAATTGTCGAACGCCTCAATATTTGGACACGTCAGCCTGATTTAAAAGTCTGGGAAGAGATTCAACACCGGATCCGAAACCCCAAGAGCAAAATTGTTTTGGGATTGGTTGGAAAGTACATGGCTCTCAAAGAGAGTTATAAAAGTCTCAACGAATCTATTTCTCATGCCGGACTTGCCAATGACTGTCAGGTCGAAGTGCGCTCCATCAACTCAGAAGACCTCGAAAAGGGAACGTCGGCTGTTGAATCCGCGTTTAAGGGTCTCGATGCATTGATTGTCCCAGGAGGATTTGGAGAGCGAGGCACCGAAGGCAAAATCCTGGCAATTCGCTATGCGCGAGAAAACAAAATTCCATTTTTGGGAATCTGTTTAGGAATGCAATTGGCGACGGTCGAGTTTGCTCGAAATTTGGGAGGAATGCCCAAAGCGCATTCGCAAGAATTTGATCCAGAACCCAAAGATGCTGTGATCCATTATATGGAAGGGCAGAGTGAGCGTGTCGAGAAGGGTGGAACCATGCGTCTGGGTGCCTATCCTTGCGTAATGAAGCGTGGGTCGGTTTCTGAAAAGCTTTATGGACGATTGGAGATCCAGGAACGGCATCGACATCGATTGGAGTTTAATAATCAGTATCGCGAACTTTTGGAATCCAAGGGACTTGAGATCGCGGGAACTTCGCCGGATTCAAAACTCGTCGAAATCATTGAGCTGCGTGATCATCCATTTTTTGTAGGGGTTCAATACCATCCTGAGTTCTTGTCAAAGCCCTATGAGCCTCATCCTTTGTTCAAAGGATTGGTGGCTGCGGCGATCAAGAACAAAAAGTAGTTAGATCAAGTTGCGATTCCGCAAATCTGAGGATGGAGCTGTGGGATGATTTCTTCAATCAACATTTGTCCACGAGCATCAGATGATTTTTTTGCAGGCTGAGCTTTGTCGATGGCTTCGATGAATTTTTCGGCAGAATCGACATAAATGGCCTTTGTGTTTGCCTTGCGATCCATTCCAACGGTGATTTCGCCGATCTCATCTCGTGTGGAGAAAACTTGGCGTTCATCCACGACAACGACGGATTTGCCTTCAAAATCTTTGAGGCGCAGTGGGTAATTGAGAACCATCAGAGTATCGAGCCCCGGCACAGGTCGAAGAGAGATCATAAGGTTTGCGGGCTTTGGAACAGTTTCGTCTAGATCGTCGGGGACTGTAAAATTCTTGGTCGAACCGTCTCGCATAATAAGTTCATATTTTCGTCCTTCAATGGGGCGTGTATTTACAAGCCCATCAAATTCAAAACTTTTGAGCACATAGCCAATGCCTGACTCTGGTGACGCTTTAAATTTTTTGTCACCAAAGAGCCTCTTCATTTTGCTGATTTCAGCTTCACTCGGAAACAGAGCAAACTCGACGCTATTCGTCCCTCTGAGAGCTTTGCCATCGGCCTGGCGTTTAACGAGTTCAGTCCCCAGTTGATAAAGGAGACGACTTTTTTGGAGGGCTGTCACTGAACCTAAATACTTAACGGGTTGAACCTTCCCTTTGAGAGCTTCTTCCTTGGCTTTGATGTAAGGGGAAAACGTCCTTTCCCATTCCGCGGAAGGATCGGCAGAGGTGCGCGAGTTCACCAAAAACTTGGCTGCCTCATTGCCATTTACTTGGGCTTCGAGGTCTTTGATAATCTCAGCTGCTCGTGCAGGATTTGAAGACTTCGCCGCTTCGTACTCAGCGAGTTTGGCTTCGAGATTATCCATGCTCATGAGTTTCTCGAGCGCGTTAAAAAAGTTTTTTTCCCGGTTGGCATCAGAAGCGGTCATGGGCTGAATCCCCTGAGCGCACAAAGTGCTCGCAATGCTTGAACTGATGACGATACAAAATGCCGCAATCGTGCTTTTCATAAAAAACTCCCAACTGACTATCAAAGCAAGCGGCATGCCATGCTCCAAAAGGCCCTAAAGCGCCTCAAAACCCCTCAAGTGAAGATCTGTGCTTTAAGCCTGCCCCATACGGGGGGCAGCCCATGGCATCGCTTGAACTCAAAGGAATCCCTCCTTGTGAGGGGGGGAGCTTTTGAGTAAGTTTTCGCGGATGAAGATCATCGCGGGTGCCTTAGGAGGTCAGAGCTTTCCCGTAAGGCCCAATCCCAAAATGCGCCCTACGTCGGACAAGGTCCGTGAGGCCATTTTTGATCAAGTTCAGGCTCGATTTATTGCCGACTGGTCTTCGATTAAAGTTTTGGATTTGTTTGCCGGTTCTGGGGCTCTGGGATTTGAATGTCTGTCTCGCGGGGCGGATTCGGTTGTGTTTGTGGATCACCATTTGCAAACTGTCAAAAGCATCCAAAAAACTGCAGAGCATTTCAATATGGGTTCCAAAGTAGAGGTTCTTTGCAAGGGAGCGCTCGATGCTATTCGTTGGCTCTCGAAGCGAGGGGATCGATTTGATATTGTATTTATGGATCCTCCTTATCGAGAGGATTGGATTGTTCCCTGTCTCAATTCGCTGCGTGAAAATCCGCTCCTCACCAAAGGGGGGCTCGTCATTACCGAAAGGGATAAGCGCGAAGTGATTAGTTCTGTTCAATCTCTTTGGAATACCGAGACGGAACGGCGATACGGAGATACCGTCATCGCAATTTTTTCACAGGAGTAAGAGACATTGGATTATCGAGCCTCTGGGGTTGATCGAGATTTAGCAGATCAATTCATCGAGAACCTTTCTCAAAAAATTGAAACCACACGAAGGCCAGAGATTGAAAGTCGCTTGGGGGACTTTGGAGGATTTTTTAGAGCGCCTTCCCACTTAAAAGATCCTTTGTGGGTGGCGACGACCGATGGAGTGGGTACGAAGTTGTTGCTCGCCGAAACATTGAACCACTATCAAGGTCTGGGGCAGGATTTGGTCGGGATGTGTGTCAACGATTTGCTCTGCTGTCGTGCGGAGCCGCTTGTTTTTTTGGATTATATTGCGACAGGAAAGCTCGAGCCCAAGGCCCTTCAAGCGTTTATGGAGAGCCTGGTCGCCGCGTGTCGAGAAAGTCGAGTGAGTCTGATTGGGGGAGAGACGGCAGAGATGCCAGGATTTTATAGTCCCGGGCGTTTTGATGTGGCGGGATTTTCGGTTGGCGTTTTGGAGAGAGCTCATCGCTTTAATCCAGACAATGTGGCCATCGGAGATCAAATTTTTGGATTTGCTTCGTCTGGATTTCATAGCAATGGATACTCGCTTGTTCGACGTGTCATTGAGAATCAAGGTTGGAAGCTCGATGCTGTTTTGGAAGGCAGTGTCGTTGGAGACTATCTGCTCAAACCGACAGAACTCTATGTGAAGCGTATTCTCGCGCTCTTTGAAACAGCACAGATCAAGGCCGCTTCTCATATTACAGGAGGTGGTCTGATCGAAAACCTTCCTCGAGGTGTCGTCGAATCTCGCGTCAGCTTAAAGCTCAAGCGATCGTCTATACCCACCTCTCCTTTGATGAAAAGATTTGTAGAAGCTGCAAAGCTCGAAGAGCGTGAAGCGTTTTCGACTTGGAATATGGGTGTGGGATTTTGTGTCATAGCGCCGGCAGAAGCAGCAAGTGAGATCCAAAAGCAGGGTGGATTTTGTATCGGCGAGGTGATTCCCAAAGCCAACGTCGGAGTTGTCTTGGAATGATTCGCTGGGCCGTATTGGTGTCGGGAGAGGGGACGAATCTACAAAATTTTTTGGACCTCGAATCGACGAAACTCAAACACCAGACGGTTGCCTTCGTGGCCTCTCAACGAGAGTGCCAAGGGATCTTGAGAGCGACAAAAGCAGGAAAGCCCACGGGCATCTTTAATTTTAAGGACTCTTCAGGGGAATCAGATCTCCTTAAAAAGCTCTCAGAGCTTCAAATCGATCGAATCTTCTTAATGGGATTCATGAAGATTCTTTCATCTCAGTTTTTATCCACTTGGAAATCACCCATCATCAATCTGCATCCCAGTCTCTTACCGGCGTTCAAGGGAAAGGATGCGGTTCGCCAAGCCATCGATGCCGGAGAGAAGATTTTGGGTGTGAGCCTGCACGATGTGGTTGCCGAAATGGATTCCGGAAGAATTCTGAGACAAATCAGCTTTCCCCTCGTTGAGGGAATTTCCTTTGAAGAGCAAATGAAGCGAGTTCATGGATTTGAGCAGAAACTCGTACGAGACTATCTCTTCGACCTTGAAATAGAGGAAGCGAGAAGGGTAGCCTTGAGAACGTGAGCTTAGTCACTCATGATTTTGCGATTTTAGGGGATTATCAGCCCGAAGGCCTTTTGGTTGCCGCCGCTCTGGCGCGCAAAGGGTATTCAGTCGCGTTGATCCC
>CAZUTA010000007.1:0-107149 GCA_964622975.1 uncultured Bacteriovoracaceae bacterium
CGTCCATCGTACCAATAGGCATTCATCTTGCCGTCGTAGTTGGGGGAGGGCTTTTTGGATTCGTGAAAGCCTCGGGCATCTTGAAACACTGGCATGCGATAATAGAGAGGTTTTGTCTGATCGCGTTCATAATTAATTCGAGAGTTGTGAGAGGAGTAGTAGTGAGGGGGGCTTCGACTGATCATCGAACTGAGACCGAAATAGATATAGGAATAGAAAAAGCTTTCGTTAGTCTCTGGACTCCATTGGCCCTGATCCGCTGGGCACTGAAAGGCTTTATAAATCCCTGGATCAATATCCATGGCTTCTCTCAGGTTGACGCTCGCATAGGATCCGCCAGGCTGATTATCAATCACATGAACGGGTAGCGATCGATAGGTGTCCTCATACATTTGAGTGGCTAAATGGATTTGATGGAGGTTTGAAAGGCACTTGACGTTTCTGGCTGACCCTCGGGCATGACCAAGAGAGGGAATCAGGATTCCTACTAAAATCGCGATGACCGAAGTTGTGACGAGAACTTCCATCAAAGTAAATCCCTTAGCCACTTTGTCTTTTACTGTTTCAAGGACAGAAATTTGAGCGATCGTCTGGCTGCAGGGGCGAGCGTCACTCGCCTGTGGCACCATCGTAATGGCGATCAAAAGTCCCAATGGACGACCCAATAAACAAACCTTAGTTAAAAATTCCCCTCTACCCATACACGAGAATTTCATAGGCAGGGGTGGGTAAGTGTCAACTGTTATGCAGTGCGTCAAATATTTCTTTAGTCGAGCAAGTTTTGGTTGATGATCCGAAATAGGATTTGCTAGGAGCGCCGCTTTGATAAAGTGGCAGTCATGCTGAGGACCATTTTGCTTTTATGTGTATCGAATTTATTTATGACCTATGCCTGGTACGGTCATCTCAAAGACCTTCGCGATAAGCCTCTTCTCATCGCAATTTTGGTGAGTTGGGGAATCGCCTTTTTTGAATATTGCTTTCAGGTTCCCGCCAATCGAATCGGAGCGGGGTTCATGAATTTGGCGCAGCTCAAAGTGACACAGGAAATTATCACGATGACAATTTTTGCAGGATTTGCAGTTTTTTATATGGGAGTCCCACTGACTAAAAATTATTTGTGGGCGAGCTTTTGTCTTCTTGGTGCGGCGTACTTTATCTTCAAGGATTCTGCGGGTGTTTAGTTTTAAAAAATCCAGCTCGGACCTAGTGTAAGCGCCATATCCGAATTGAAATCATCTCCTTGAGAATTTCGGAGCATAAAAAACAAGTTCTTGAGGTCAAATCGAAGAGAGAGGCCATTCCACCCTGAGTGCAATGTGAGACCTCCGCCGACGAATCCAAAAATTTCTCGCTGTGTGCCGATCCAAATGTTTCCCATCCCGAGAGAGGTATAAAAATCAGAAGTCAAAGTATCATCGAGTAAGGCTGCAATATTCCAATAGACGGCTCCATTCAAACTAAAAAGTTTGTCGTCTTTTTGAATACCGACAGCCGAATTGCGATCAACACTCGCTTGCCCGCTCATGACATCGGCTCCCACCCAAAAATTGCGGTTGAAGTGGTAACACAAACTGGCCCCTCCCAAAAATGATGAACGAAGAGAATCTCCTGTATAAAAAACAATTCCGGGAGAAACTTCAAAGGACTGGGCTTTGAGAGGGATCGAAAGGGAAATCAAAAACAGCAGCAACCAAACGACTTTTGAATTCAAAACGCGCATGCGCACAAGTTACTGAAGAATCTCCCTCATGGCGATTTATCGCTTCGCCAGAGACGCTCTGTCTAGATGGGATTCTATGCAAACGCATGCGTAGTTTTGAGGGAAAAAGCCGTCATTGGGCTGTTTAAGCCTGGGCCCACTTTTGCAATACTGGAAGGAGTAGGGCTTGTGCGAACCCAGATTCTGGAGGGTTCGATGTTCAAATATTTTATTCTCTTAGGCCCGATTTCATTACTGAGTGCTTGTGGAACGGAAGAGTCCGAAAAAGTAGCAGGCCTACTTTTATCCAACTCACCGCCAAGCACTCCGATCGTTTCAACGAGCGAACCTACCACTCCGGACGAGTCTGATACTCAAAATCCCCCCGACGAACCCGACGATCCTGTCGTGCCCCCCGTTGTAGTGGCGCCCAAACTACTCATGCATTTTAATGCCGCCATGGCCAATGGGGGTGGAGCTCCTTATGCTCCGGGCTGTCAGCCCTACCAAGGTGTTTGGGCCAATCTTGAGACTCCCGCGGCTGCAGGATTCCTCACAGGATTTTTGTCGACAGATTGCGGGACTAATTCGCCCATGGGATGGAAGGGAAGTGGGCTTCCTACGGATCCCTACCGATTGGGATTCGCACTCGTGTATGGCAATCGGTTTGTCAAAGTGAACAATCACCCAAGCCTCAATCCCACAGAGGGGATTTCGATCGTTGTTTGGTTTAGGACGACAGCACAAATGGATTACGAAAATATATTGGTCAAACCTTTCACCGGTTCAAGCGGAGGCAATGAGCAGTATCGAATCGGTCGAGACGATGGCTCTGGAAAACTAATTTTTGGGCTCAAGACCTCAGGCAACATGAAATATGCCTATTCTGCAAAAAATTGGTCTTCATTTGTGAATAAATGGACGATGGTGGCGGCCACATATGATGGCAGCAAAATGAAGATCTACGTCAATGGAGCTTTGGACGAAACCAAGACTGCGTCGGGTGCCATCAATGTCTCGACAGAGGCCTTAGGCATCGGGGGGCACAATCTAAATAATTATGATGAGTTCAATGGAGATGTCGCCACTGTACTCCTTTACGACAAGCCACTTTCCGCCTCCCAAATCCTTGAGAATTGTAATTCGAGCAAACCTTTTCTCTCGGGTTTGGCTTGTTCGGATTGATCGTTTAGTATCGGGAAATGGCAAAGACCGCGGCTCGATTAAGGTCCGTTTTTGAATTCGAAGACTTCAGAGAATTTATGAAAGTGCGAGTCCAAGAGCTCGCCGATGCGCCCGAGCAAATCTCGCTCAGAAGCTTGTGCAAAAAAGCGGGCTTTGCCTCTCCGGGCTTGTACCACTATGTGGTGCAAGGAAAGCGCCCCTTACGCTTCGAAGCGGCCAAAAAGTTTGCCAAAGGCATGAGCTTATCAAAGTCAGAGACAGAGTTCTTTCTGATTTTGGTCGAGTACCAACAGGCAGAAGATGGTGATCAAAAATTGCGACTGCACCAGAGGCTCTTGGGCTTCAAAAGCTTTCGAGAGGCTCACCCCTTGTCTCAAGCTCAGTTTGAATACTATACGCGCTGGTACTATCCCGTGATTCGCGAAATGGTGGGTCTCAAAAACTTCAAAGAGAGTGCTGCTTGGATTGCTTCGCGTCTTCGCCCAGCGATTCATCCTGAGGATGTGACACGAGCTCTTGAGCGACTGCAGATCTTAGGGCTTTTGGGGCGTAACGATAAAGGCCGCCTGGTTCAGACCAATCCGCGAGTGGCGACCACGAATCTGGTGACTTCGCATCTCGTCGCTCAGTTTCATCGAGAAATGCTTAAGATTGCCCAGGAGTCGCTCAAGTCTTTTACAAGTGACGAAAGAGAAATCTCGGGAATCACTCTCGCGCTCGATCAGACGCGCCAAGCTCAACTCAAAGAAAAATTAAGAGGGTTTTTAGCGGAAGTGTTTTCGGAATTTGGGGAGCCCACGGATTTGGACGAACAAGTGTTTCAACTTAATCTTCAGTTTTTTCCGCTCTCCGCAGATTGAAAGCTGCCGGGCAAAAGCTTGAGACTGGCAGCTGGAGATTCAAAAGCTTCCTGTCTTCCGTCTTCGTAGGTCGCTGTGACGCGACACGAGATTTCATCAAAAGTTTGAGAGAGCCTTTGAAGATCCGAGTAGGTCAGTGCCACTCCAGTCAGATAGATCTCTTGTTCTTCAAAGCTCAAAACAAATCCTCGCTCTAAGCTTGCATGAGAGGGGGGATTTTGAATTTGACAGTTGAGAATCTGATTTTGCTGCAAGAGCACGGTGCTGAGGTAATCAACGATGGCGTCGTCCACAAAGAGATCCAATTGAGTCGTGGGATTGCCTGTAAATGTTGCCAGTGATCCCGAATTGGTTTGGAATGAATTTACAAACGATTGTGGGGGCGTATCTTGGGGCACCTCAGAGCCGCATCCAAGGGCCAAGAAAACCAAGCTCACGTAAATGAATCGAAGCGTCCACATCCCCACCATGCTCGCTTAAATTGCAAAGCCTGTGCCCTAGCAAGCTATCGGTAATCACTCATGTTTTTCGAAGGTGAGACATGTGCGATCTCCCGAAAGGCCGAAAATGTCGCCGATCACTACGCAAACTCCTGCAAAAGCGAGAGCTTAGTCGAGAGACTGGCGATTCGCATGCGGACACTTTGCGAACAGGTCACCTTGTCGGCAAAGGCGTTTGGCACCCCTTCGCTCCAGATCCTGCAATGACACTCAATCACATAATCATTTCGGCTGTGGGGGTTGTCCCCATGGCTGAATGCAACCACGCACACGCCCAATGCGATAAGCAGCGTCGGCCCAGATCGAGTTTCGGTCTGGGCCGATGTATTTTTGGGCCGCTAGTCAGGGCAACCTGTTTCCCAATTACTCAAGAACTGATTGAGATCCAAAGCGCTGACGATTCCATCTCGATTGAGATCATAGGGGCCGTCGATGTTTCCCCAAGCTCCAAGAAGAATTCCAAGATCCTCTCCGTTCACAGCATTATCCAAGTTAAAGTCACCGCTACAAATAGTGCCGTTACAGGGTGGATTGAGTTCCCCAGGGTTTTCGTTTCCTGCCATATAGTGAGAGGGTAGGAGGGACCACTGGTTAGCTTCTTCAATGTCTAAGCATCGCTTGATGCCAAAAATTATGAATCCACCCATGGGTCCAAAGATATGCGGAGAATACACAGGCCCTCCATTTCCACGTCGGCCAGAGGGCTGCCACATGACGGAGACCGAATCAAAAATCTCAAGGTCGATATTATCCAATTGACCATCATTGTCTTCGTCGAGGTCCGAGCCCACTTGGACGTTTGGGATTCCGTTGAGCAAAAAGACTGTGATATTTTGAGCGTCTAACATTCCAGGGCTCGCGATTTGATCGGGCTGCTGCAAAAAAAATACAGAGTTGGAAAGGATAAAGGATCGATCCTCTGGGATCTGGCCTTGCAATGGAATGAGTGCGCTGACGTAGCCTCCATTTCCCGGCGGGGCAAATTCCACTCCATGCTCCGCGAGCACCAAAATGGAGAGGCCCGTCAAATCAGTTCCTGCGAGGCCGGTGATTTCTAGATATTCCACATCGGTATAGGGCGGCAAACTATCGAGTCTCAGTTTGCTCAGTTTGACTGAATTTTGATTGGCCTCAAGATTTTGAATCAGAAAACAAAATAAATACGTGCACGCAAAAAGACTGCGCATTTCTCTCTCCCTCTTTCTTCGCACACGCCAGGATGAATCATCCCTTAAACCCGAGTTAAAGGTTGGTGGATTTTGAGTGGAGGGGTCAATTGTTATGTGGAGGGGGGGGCTCACTTAAGTAGTTAAAAGGAGTAAGGGTTTACAGCCTATCGTGGAGGGGCTTCTCGACCAATGAATCCCCAATTACACTTAGAGATGGTGCTCCGCAGCATAGGGAGGCCAGAACTGGGGTTTACGGGTGGCCATAGAAACAAAGGAAGATGAAGATCGACTTGAAGAAATTGCAGTCGAGCTTGCGAAGGTTGCGGCTGAGAGTGCCAATAAAAAAGCATCTTCTCTCGATCGAAGTGTCGAACTCTTTGGCATGATGGCTCTTCCATTTAGCGCTTTGTATCTCTATTTGGGTGGGCATGATTTTCAGCTGATGGGTGTTATCGTTGCTCTCATGCTCGTTTTGAGTTTTGTGGGCGGGCCCATTACGAATGTGCCTCCGCAGGAAATTCCGAAGGAACCTATAGAAGCCGGGGGCAATGCAGAGGCTCCCAAATAGGCATTGTCTTTATCGATCTCGAGCCTTAGGAAAGGCTCCCAAAGGAAATAGCTGTATATTCAATTGGTAGACTTTGTCGGGATGGGGATCGCTCGAATAAACAGCATTGATGTCCTCCTGAAACTTAAAGACGAGCTTTCGCACTTCATCAAATTTTTCTTGAGACAGGGCGATAGTCACGCCACTCAGCTCGCGCTCGGCCGGTGTCATTTGGTCCACAGCGGTGAGCGCCTTTTGAATCATTTCGCGATGGTAGATCCGTAAATGAATATGCTTAAGGTCCGAGGCTCCCTGAATGATACTCTCCGTGCGGACCCACTGCCTTTGTTCGTGTCGAGCGAGTCCAAGTTGCTCTAAGTGCTCGAGGCATTCTCGGGCCTGAGTCTCACTCACTTCAAGCCCATCCGCGATCTTAGCAATCAGGCGATCGGGAAGAGGATCCGCAAGAATCTCAAAAATCGCAGAATAGTACCAATGATTGAAGAACTCATATTGAGCGAGTTCCATCTTTCGAGTGGTCTTAAATTTTTTGAATTGAAGCAGCTCTTTATAGAGGCGATCTTTTTCGGAAAAATCCAAACTTTGGTTAAAGGCAGCGAGTTTGATAAAAAATTCCTGCTCAGAGGTCGTGAGGTCCATGGCTTCTGAGAGACGGCGAGCCGCGGATTCAGAAAGATTGCGCTTCTTGGAGAGGACCATGCTCAAGAAGCCCGCTCCTTTAAAGCCCGCCTTTTCATTCATGCGCCGAAGAGAACACTGAGGATCTCTGAGCTTCATCCATTCGAGGCGAGCGCGAATGAAGGCTCTAAAGTCCCAAAAATCAAAAGGAGAAGGCCTGATCGGCTGATCACTCATCTTGTATTATTTTATCCTTCTTACTCATTCTGTGATCACCCCCCACAGTGCAAATATTAAAAAGTATGCAATTTCAACTATTTAAATACTATGAAATCTTCACATAGAAAAAATGGGAGAAAGTATCTGATCACCAATTGTGATCGCTTTTCCTAAAGAACTAAGTCTTCGAAACTCTTAAGAGCCGCCTTTTGGCATTCGCATTGCAATGTAGGGAGAGTGAGACTTCGCTCGATAGGTGAAGTTAAAAATAACATTGCAATCCCATCCCGCAGTCGAGCGAAGGAATAATTCCTTCGCTCGACACAATTCTCTTTTGAATGGAGGTCGTTATCATGGAATCCTGTTCTAACAAAATATCGATGAGTCTGCTCGCGATGTTGATGTGTAGCTGTGGGGGCGGAGAGGATTCTGGTTCGTCTACACCGACTCAAAATAATTCGACGAACTCCTCGCTGAGCCGAGTCGTGTATGCGAGAGACTCTTGGGCCGCGATGGATCTTCAAGTGGATGTGGGACAGCGATATAAGATCAAAGCGGCCGGGACAGCTTCGAGTGGGGGGCGAGGAAGTAGCGGACAAATCTTGGAATGTGATGCGTCGGGGTGTGATTTTTATGCAAGAACAGCAAACGGCACTTGGGAGATTTCAGAACATAATCCGTCTACCGCACTCTGTGGACTTGAGGGAGGGACAACAACGGCTGATGGATACGTTGTGCCCACCAACAATCGAGGAAAATGTTGCTCATCCATGAATCGCATTCTGACTTCTTACAATGGAACTCCCGATCAGTTTGTAGAGAAAAATGAGTGTAGTGATCGAGCCAAATCGAATCAGCTTTTGATAAAAATCGTTCCAGAGGGGGTCCCCCCTTCAGAAGTCGCTGCTATTCCCGTCGGACGGCTCTTTGAAAACTCTGCGTATGGGGTCACGGTCAAAGGGCGCGTGTATTTATCCCTCAATGATACAAGCAACGGAAGAGCGAACAACACAGGCTCGATTCAAGTGACATTTGAAAAAGTGAGCGAATGATTTTACGAACGCTCCACAGGAAACTTGAGATCGTTCCATTTGATCATGCCGCCTACCATGTTGGCGGTATTCTTGTAGCCCAAATTCAATGACTGAGAAGTCGCTGTTCCGGATCGGCCTCCACTGCGACAAACAAAAACAATCTCTTGGTTTCGATCGCCCTCGGTCAAAAATTGATTGAGGGCGTCGCCCTGTGTAATGAGTTCAGCCCCGGCAATATGTCCAAGCTCGCCCACAAACTCATCCGCTCGCCGTACATCAATGAGCCGAACTTTGCCTTGAGTCGCACGGACTTGTTCGGGAGAGACTTCGGGAATCCCATCCACAATCTGTTTTGAAATCTGACACTCTGATTTTACATTTCCGCATTTGAGATTGGCTGGGACGGCTTCGTGAATCTTTTTGGGTTGACTTAACTTAAGGTCGTTCATCGTTTTAATAAACTCCTCTTCTGTTTTGCCCCCTCCGAGACGGGGGTTGTGTTTGATTTCGAGTGCAATGGTAGAGTGTGTCAGGCCTCTGTAGTCGTGCGCAGGAAACACTTCAGTCTCGGGAGGCAGCGTGAAGAGCTTTGTGGTGACGCTCTTGTAAAGTTTGGCCGAAGAACCTTGCTGAAAGTCCGTGCGTCCGCATCCGCGAATCAAAAGCGCATCTCCTGTAAATACGCGTTGGCCGATGAGATAACTCATGCATGAATCCGTATGCCCGGGAGTGGCGAGCGCTTTGATTTGATGGGATCCAAATTTGAGAATTTCTCCATCTTTAAGATTGAGATCTGCGCACTCCACTTGCGCGCCTTCACTCACTCCTGTTTTGGCGTTTGTTTTGCTTTTGAGAAGCGCCGCGCCCGTAATATGATCGGCATGGACGTGAGTATCTAAGATGTAGAGAAGCTTGGCGTTGAGCTCGTCCAAAAGCTTTGCGTCTCTTTCGGCGGTTTCCAGAACAGGATCAATAATCACAGCCTCTCGTGTGGATCGATCCATCAAAATATAAGTGAAGGTAGAACTTTCTGGCTCAAATAATTGATAAAATATGCACTGATCTGAACTCACAAAAGCAATCTAACCAAGAGCTGAATCTGAATCCAGTCTAATGGGGAACAACACTGGGTTTGGACTTTCGGGCAATAAAATAGGCGCGCAAAGCGACGGTGGAAAGAACCATAAATCCTCCAAGGAGTGTCGAAGAAGCAGGTAATTCCGAGAGAAGCAGATAGACCCACAGGGGGTTTAAGATGGGTTCAAGTAAAAGAATGAGACTCGTATCCACGGCGGAGAGGCGATGGATCGTGCGCGAATACAAAAAGTAAGGAAGTGCAAGTTGAACGCAGCCTAAGAAAATCAATAGGCCCCAGTCCGACGCCTCAAGTGTTTGGAACTCATAAAAAGGTGCCGTCAAAAGGGCTGTCATGACATTTCCATAGAAGATGGCCTTTAAAGGTTCTTGAAGGCGATGGTGGCGCATGAGGGACAAAAATACGGCGAACAAAACTCCAGAAACACTCGCTAGCGCAAGTCCTGGCAGATTCGTCGCATTAAAATCACCTAAGAAAAAACACAACATCCCAAAGCCAATGAGTGGCATAAAAATAAAATCCTCTTTGGGAGGGCGCTCTTTCAGAAACAACCAAGAAATAAAAAATACATAGAGAGGAGCAGTCGATTGCAAAAAGATGGCATTGGCGGCTGTCGTCATTCGCGTAGCTGAGACAAATGTCAAAACCGTGAGTGTGTAAGCCAGGGCTCCTAAGAGGTGCGATTTTTTGGGGAGCGATCGGACTTCACGAAACAAGACAAATAGCGCCACCGCAGCAAACAAACTGCGGAGCCCTGCAATGCTGAGCGCTGATGCGGAAACCGATTTGATCAAAACCCCTCCAAGGCTCCAAAAAACCGCTGTAGCCAGGAGAATTAGTGGTGCGGGGATTCGGTTGAGCACTTAGGGATTATGGATGAGTTCCGCCTCGCAGCAAATTTGAATTTTCCCATAAAATGAGAATGTGAATTCACCTTCTGCGCAAGCATCCCCTCGTCACGACAACCGCCGTACAGGGCGATGGATTGATCCGGACTTTCAGCGACGGTATGCACTTTTGTTGATCTTCATTGTGTTTTTAGTCAGTACGATTCTGATCGGCGCCTTTTGGTTTCATTCCGAACAAATTTTAAAGACTCTCTTGAGTGCAGGAATTCACAAGGAGCATTCGCTTTACTTGCTGGTGCAAAAGCAGATGGGAGCTCTTTTAGTGAGTGTTTGTGTTGTCGTAGGACTCTTTGCGATCTTTGTGATGGCGATGAGCTACTTTTATTCTCACCGAATCGTCGGACCTGTCTATGCGATCAAGCGAAGTCTCGAGAGCATGGGACGAGGGGATTGGAATGCGGCTCGGCTTCAACTTCGTGAAAACGATGAGTTTCAGGATGTCGCGACACTTCTCAATAAAACAGTAGAGCAAATGCAGAAGAAGTCTTGAAGTGGGATTTACTCCGCGGCTTATCATTGGAATCGATCAAACAGGAGCCGCTCAACGAGGTGGTCTTCAGGCGAAGCCGCTTTCTTTTGTCGCTTTCAAAAAGCAGTCCGCTCATCGATGGGCTTTGGTGGGGTTGGAAAAGCAAAACAAACTGCCGCTGCTTTCTGGTCTCACGCATGAGTGCATCGAAGAATTTGTTTTTGGGCAGCGGATTCCAATGTCAGACGTACTCATTGTGGTAGATTCTGTGCTTGGCCTTCCGATGGAATCCAAAGGCATTCCTTCTGAACTTTGGACTTTGTTTCGTAAGGCCGCTGCCAAGGACTCATTTGGTCTCAAGACTTCGCAGGAGTTTTTTAGTCAGTTTCTCAAACCTTCCCAAAAAAATTCCTTTCCGACTCGACTCTGCGAACGGATGGCTTCGGCCAATTCTGTCTTTGCAGTGCGACCCGCTCAGAGAAATATTCAGACGGGAACATTTCGAATCTGGAAGGATTTGGGCCATGCCCAAAAACCCTGGATCAAGGTTTGGCCTTTCGATGGATTTGGCGAGACGTCAGGCCCTTGGTTGATGGAGGGTTATCCTAGCCTGATTTGGAAGAAAGTATTTGGGTACAGCCGACGGGATATAGAGCTACTGACTTTGAGCATTCACAAAGAAATTCCCAAGGTGGATCTCGGACGCCTTCAAAAATTAAAGATGACCCCTGACCATGCGGATGCATTGTTGCTTGCACTGGGTGCCATCAAACTGCACAACGAAAAAAGACTATTTTTGCCGTTTCCTTGGTTCTCGTCGCTCCCTCAATTACAGACGGAGGGATGGATTATGGGTTTGACTCTTTAGAGGGTTGGACCAGATTTCGAATCGCACTTGTGCAAAGGAGCGTTGCTCCATTTAGCGATCCCGAAATCAGCAGTCCACCCAGTAAGGGGTTGAGTTGATTGACGAGACGAGAGACATCGAGATTTACATCTTTGAGGTGATCCAAAAAACTAGTCGTCGGTCTCAAAATTCGAATCATGCGCGTCTCAATCTGATTGCCTTCGCCGGAGGCCTGAATAAAGAGCTGGCTCCCAATGGGAGTCCCGGCGTCACCAGTAAGTATAGGAAGGCGGAATCGATTTCCATCCATGGTCCATTCCAAAAACAAATCCGTTGAAGGACTCAGAGTTGTTCCACGAACGGGATCCAAAACAGCGATGGCCTCTGATCTTTGGTCAGCCTGGCTCTCTGCCCAGGCTCGGCGCACTACTGTGATTTGATTAGAATTCGCTCCACTCGAAAAAACCAAATACAAATCTGTGTTCGAAGCGACAATCAGCCAAAGGCCTGAAGTGGAATCCGCCAATCCTTGAGACTGAATCTTGGCTCTGAGTGATGAGGCCGCCTCTGCTGAGGAACTCGACTCCTCTGGAGCAGCATCGACGACGGTCAGGCTCAAGCCCGCCAAAAGGCCTAAAAATGCTTTAAAACTCGTTTGCATGAAACAGCCCTTGATAGGTCTGATCCCCTTCAAAGTCAAGGTAGCCCTAGGGCCTTTCAAAGAGGGATTAAAGCATTGAAAGTTGGGGCGCTTTGAACTCATGTCCTCGTATGTCATTGAACCAGCTCTCCAACCACCCCGTCCATTTTGCTCCCATGGTGGGCTTGAGTCATTGGGCGGTTCGAGACGCTATGGCCTCCTATTTGCCACAAGAATTTAAAGTCTTGTGGCCTACGGAAATGTTATCGAGTCGTCGGCTCACGTCGCAGAACATTCATCAGACAACAGAAGTATTTTTTTATGATGCGGAGAGAGGGCTCTGTCCTCAACTTCTCGGAAACGAAGAGAAGTACATTCGTCCTTCAGTTGAAAAACTAGAAGCTTGGGGCGCAAAGGCGATTGATATCAATATGGGTTGCCCCGTTCGCCAAGCTCTTCAGCATAACTATGGCGTTTCACTCATGGGAGATGCGGATTATGCCGCACGAGTGGTTGAGATGACGGTGAATGCAGCGAGTGTTCCGGTCTCTGTAAAGTTGAGATCGGGAATGCAGCGAGACCTCGACTTTTTACTCAAGTTTGCAAAAGGCCTTGAGAGAGCGGGAGCGGCGTGGATCACTTTGCATCCTCGAACCGCGGATCAAAAGAGGCGAGGGCATGCCGATTGGAATCAGGTCCGATGGCTCAAAGAGAATCTGGGGATTCCTGTCATTGGAAATGGAGATGTTCAAACCATAGAAGATGCCAAAGAATTTATGGCGAAGAGCGGATGCGACCGTGTGATGGTCGGTCGAGCGCTGCTCGCTCGACCTTGGATACTGCGAGATTTTTTTAAAGGCAAAGAAGAGCAGCTTTCAGCAGTGAGCGAAGCTCTCGAGTATCGCCGATTTCTCGAAAGTATCTTACAAAGGCTTCGTGAAAAATATGCAGAAAGCCTTGGATTGCGAAAATTGAGGTTCTTACTTTACCACTCCAGTGTCTGGTTGGAGTTTGGGCATTCTCTTTACGCAAAAATCAAAAACTCTGAATCCTATGATGTGGCGCAGCGTTCTATCGAAGAGTTTTTTGAGTCTCCCAAAAGAATGTTTCAAAGGACTGAGCTCCGGCATTAGAATTTAATGATGAGATTCAGATTTGTTTTGGGACTGATCATCGGTGGGGAAATTGTGAGTGCACACGCTCAACACTCTCAGCGAGCAGAGGACTACGCCCGCGAGCGCAGTCGCCAGCTCGAAGAATTTAATGAAGATCAAGTTGTAGAATCCCACGCGAATACGCAGGTGATCCCTCCGAATATTCCCAAGAGCCATCAAGAGGCGACCGATCGATTATTGAATACTGGATCATTTACGGGCACCTTTCCGACACCTCCGGCAGAAAATGTCTCGCCGAACACTACTTCGACTGAGAAGCGTAGTTATTGGCATCGACTCTCCAAGGTTTATGGCTGTTTTTTAGAATTCTTGAGTGGAGTATTAGCGGCACGCGAAGTTCGAGATACTCAAGTCGTGGCCTGCACGGTGGAAGGAAATCAAACTTGTGCCAATGAGTCTCAAGCAAAGAATAATAAAAAAGTTTTGAGTCTTGGCGAAAGATTTAATATCTGTCTCGATGAGCCTTAAAGACTCAACTCCCTATCAGACCCAGCGCTGCTCAACCGCCAAGAGGATTACAGAGATCAGGGCCAAAAAGTAGAGCAGCGGCGGAATTTGTTTGCGTCGACCTGCAAGCATGTAGAGCAGTACATGCGAGATAAATCCCCAGAGCAGTCCCTGCGTGATTGAAAACGTCAGTGGAATAAGAACGATGGTCAAAAATGCGGGAAGAAGATCCTCGAGATCCGAAAACGCTGAAAGAGATTTGGCCGTTTTGAACATCAGTGCGCCAACGACGATGAGAATAGGAGCCGTCGCAAAGGCGGGAACGCTCGCCGCTAAGGGCGCAATAAAAAAGCAGGGCAAAAAGCAAAGAGCGGTGACGATGGCCGTGCGCCCTGTACGTCCCCCCATTTCGATGCCCGAGGCGCTTTCGATATAAGCAGTTCCCGAAGAAGTCCCTGCAAGTCCAGCTCCTAAAGTTGCAAAAGCATCCACAATGAGTCCTTCACGCAATCGGAGGGGATTTCCCTTTTCATCAACAAGGTTTGTTGATTTGGAGACGCCCACAAATGTTGAAATCGAATCAAAAAGATCCGTGAGTGCTACGGCGAGAATTGCCGGAATCAATGCGACTTGCAGTGAGCCCCAAAGATCCGCCTTCAAAAAAACGGATGTAAAATCAGGTTGGCTCACAAATTCTGTAGGAGGGGGCGAGATTCCAAACATCCATGCCGCAGCGGTGACAAAAAATATCCCCCCTAAAAAGGCGAAAGGACTTTTTTTGCGCATCAGGGCGACAGTGAGAAGCATGCCGAGGAGTCCTAAAATACTCGACGCCTGAAGACTTCCGTATTTTACGAGCGTGACGGGATCGCTCACAATGAGATTCAAATTTTTGAGTCCAATAAACGTCAAAAAAATTCCAATGCCGACGGCCGAAGCTACTCGCAAATTGGGAGGCATCGCACGAGCAATGGCCTCGCGCAGGGAAGTGACAGAAATAATCAAAAACAAAACGCCTGCCCAAAACACAGCGCCGAGAGCTTTTTCCCAAGGGATTTGCATTCCGAGGATGAGTGTATAGGTAAAAAAGGCATTGATTCCCATGCCAGGAGCGACGGCAAAGGGGAGTTTGGCATAAAGCCCCATCATCAGTGTCATCAAAAATGAAATCAATACAGTCGCGGTGAGAACTCCCGAAAAACTCATCCCGGTGCCTGGGCTCGATAGAATCGTCGGATTGACAACTATAATATAGGACATCGTCAAAAACGTCGTGAGCCCTGCAATGGTCTCACGCTTCCAGAGTTGAAGGGATTCGGTCTTCATAGAGTTTCGGCCCTATTCAGCCCCAATGTATTGAATTTGGCCAAGAGTATTTGATGAGTTATAAGGCACTTCATGTCATTGAATCCTCAATATTATAGTGTCTCTGTCCCCCTTCCTCAAAAGATCGAGGGGCTGAGCCGCGAAGAGTGGGTGCAAAAGGCTTGTCACGGAAGAAGAGGATTTTTGGGAGTAGTCGAAGGCTCAGTGGTCGTGAAGGAGCGAATATTGGATTCTGCCGATGCTCCTCGAAGCAGAGATCTCGTTGACCAAGTGACTCTCACTCAAGCTGAGTTTTATTTTGATTCGATCGAAGCGGCGAGGGATTTTGAGATCTGGGCTTCAAAAATCCTTGAGAATCATTCTGTTCCCTTTTTTGTGCGCGAAGAGCAGACAAAGGATTGGAATCAAGAATGGAAGAAAATGTTTCGTGGGGTCCAGGTGGGGCCGTGGAAGATTCAACCTCCTTGGGAAGTTGAGCCGAAAAGTCTCACTACTGAAGTGATTATTCTCAACCCTAGTTTTGGATTTGGTTCGGGAACTCATGCGACCACTCAGATTTGTCTTCAGCAGATTGCGCTTCTCGATCTCACAGGAAAAGAGGCCTTAGACTTTGGAGCAGGATCGGGAATTCTCTCAGTAGCCGTCGCCCGCCGGGGAGCTAGGGTGAAAGCCATTGAGATAGACCCCTTAGCGCTTGAGAGTTGTCGTGAGACGCTCTCTGCCAATGAGGTGGAGCAAAGCGCTGAGGCCTCTCAGTATTTAAATGAGCTCCCTGACGGACAGCGCTTTGATTTTATCGTCGCCAATATTTTAAGCGGGGTTCTTACGCAATTTGCAAGAGATCTCGTTCATCGACTCAATCCGCGAGGGCAGATTTTGATGTCCGGACTCCTTGAAGAAGATGTGGAGCTGATTCGTTCGACTTATACTCCTCTTTTGGCATCCGAGTATCAGGTGCGGATTCTTCAGCAAGGAGAATGGTGGGGGATTCATTTTTTTTGCTAATCAGTTTCATTAAAATGTCAGTTTGAACTAGGCTTTGGCCAGTTATGGGCCTGAGCGCAGAAGCATTTATTGAGCCTCTTCTTTTGATGGCTTTGATCCTTGTCGCCAGTCCGGCTTGTGGACGCTGGATGGCGCGCGTTTTTGAAAAAGGTGTGTGGGGCGAACCTCTTTTCTTAAAAATTTTTGGTTTGTCGAGTGTGAGTGCGATGAGTGTCCGGGGTTATCTCATGGCACTTGGGCTTTTTAATCTCGTAGGGTTTTTAGTTCTACTTTTGATGCTTGTGGGGCAGCAACTGCTGCCACTGAATCCCGAAAACCTAGAAGGCCTACCCTTATCGTATGCGGTGAATATTGCAGTCAGTTTTGTGACCAATACCAACTGGCAAATATATAGTGGCGAAGAAGTCTTAAGCCCTTTTGTTCAGATGGCGGGCTTAAGTGTTCAGAATTTTTTGAGTGCGGGTACTTCTCTTTGTCTCATGGTCTTAGTCGCGAGAGCCATCCGTTCTAAATCCACACTAGAAATCGGAAATTTTTGGGTGGATTTGCTTCGTTCAGTAGTGGGGATTCTATTGCCATTGAGTATTGTCTTTGCGGTGGTGTTTTCGCAGCAAGGAATGGTTCAGTCCTTTTCGGAGCCAAAAACTGTGCCTACGCTCGAACAGCAGACTCAGAAGATTGTCGTCGGCCCTGTGGCCTCTCAAGTATCGATCAAGATGCTCGGGGCCAATGGAGGGGGATATTTTGGTGCGAATTCTGCCCACCCATTCGAGAATCCAACTCCGCTCACAAACTTCTTAAGTCTCTTTGCAATTTTGCTTTTGCCTGCTGGCTGCATCTTTGCCTTTGGACGACTTTCGGATCAAATGAGGCACGCTCGCGCTTTGTTTTTTTGTGCATTTTTGTTGGTTACGGTTTCGGTGGTTTCTATTTTTTGGTCTCAGATGCGGACGAATTCTGCGATTTTGGATCTCTCTTTTGGCGAGGGTATCGAAACTCGATTTGGCCTTGTGAGTTCGAGTCTTTGGGCGGCGCTGACGACGGCAACTTCGAATGGATCGGCTAATGCGGCGCTGTCGAGTATGTCGCCGCTCGCAGGGTTTTTTATGTTGTTCAACTTAGTGACCGGGGGTGCCGCTTTTGGAGGAGTCGGCAGTGGGGTCGTGACACTCGTTTTTTACAGCCTTCTCACGGTCTTTATCGCGGGATTGATGGTCGGAAGAACGCCTGAATATCTGGGCAAAAAACTTTCTGCGTCTGAAGTTGTTTACTCGTGCGTGAGTGTTTTGGTTCCGAGTCTTGTGATTCTTATTTTTACATCTTTGGCTTGTGTGTTGCCTGGGGCAGTGACGGCGATTAGCCAGCCGGGTCCTCATGGGCTCTCCGAACTCTTTTACGCCTTTGCATCAACCACCGGAAATAATGGATCTTCCTTTGGCGGAATCAACAGTACCAATTCGTGGATCTTGTGGCTGACGACAATTGCGATGCTTGCCGGGCGAATCTGTATGATCGTTCCTTCGGTGATGATTGCCGGGCTCTTTGCGCAACAAAAAAATACTCCGCCCTCTGATGGAACATTTCCTACACACGGTCTTGTTTTTGGATTTTTGCTGCTGGGATTGATTCTAGTGGTTGGGGTGTTGACGTTTTTTCCAGCCTTGATCCTCGGACCCTTCGTTGAGGACCTATTGATGAACGGCGGGAGACTTTTTTAATGCAAATCCGACCCACTTATCGGCCTATGGCTGGAATATCTCGTGCTCTCATTCAGGCGGCTTTGGTTCAGACTTTCAAAAAACTGAATCCCGTAGAGCAGGTCCGGAATTTTGTGATGTTTGTGGTCTATTTGTCCGCCATTGCTTCCACGATTGTCCTGATTAATCATTTCCCGCTCGTCAGTAGTTTTGAGATTCAGATTGTTTTTTGGCTCTGGATGACGGTGTTAATTGCCAATTTTTCGGAGTCATTGGCGGAGGGTCGCGGAAGAGCCCAAGCTCAAAGTCTTCGAAAAGCAAAAACAGATACGCAAGCTTGGCGATTAAAGGGCGATCAATTGGAGCAGGTGTCGTCACGAGATTTGCGCCCAGGCGATATAGTTGTTGTGAAATCGGGAGAGTGGATTCCGGGCGACGGTGAGGTTGTTGAGGGAATCGCGAGCGTGGATGAGTCCGCGATCACCGGCGAATCGGCTCCTGTGATTCGGGAGTCAGGGGGAGATCGATCCGCGGTAACCGGAGGTACACGAGTCATCAGCGATCAACTCAAAGTCAAAGTGACGTCGCGACCAGGAGATAGTTTTTTGGATCGTATGATTGCCATGATCGAAGGCGCCAAACGCAACCGTACTCCAAATGAGATCGCACTCTCGATTTTGCTGGTCGCAATGACGGTGGTCTTAATCGTAAGCGTCGTGACATTAAAAGGTTTTTCGATTTATTCGACTCGTGTTTCGGGGCAGCAGGATCCTGCAACGTTCATCATTTTGGTTTCGCTACTCGTGTGCCTGATTCCTACGACGATTGGAGGTTTACTCTCTTCGATTGGGATCAGCGGGATTGATCGATTGATCAAAAATAATGTTGTTGCAATGAGTGGTAAAGCGGTTGAAGCAGCGGGAGATGTGGATGTGCTGCTTTTGGATAAAACCGGCACGATCACGCTCGGCAATCGGATGGCGACAGAGTTTCACCCTGCCGAAGGCATCTCGCGCGAACAATTGGCCGATGCCGCACAAATTTCTTCTCTGGCCGATGAAACGCCTGAGGGGCGAAGCATTGTTATTCTTGCCAAAGAAAAATTTGCGATTCGAGCGCGAAATTTATCAGAACTAAAGGCGAATTTTATTCCCTTCTCGGCAAAGACGCGGATGTCGGGAGTGGATCTCGAAGCGGAAGACGGACAAGTCCGGTCCATTCGTAAAGGTGCAGTCGATGCGATCGAGGCCTATCTAAAAGAATTACAATCATCAATACCTCCGCACGTTCGATCGCAAGTGGATTACGTAGCCAAGCGGGGAGCCACACCGCTTGTCGTTTGCGAAGGCAAAGTCGCCTTGGGTGTTGTGGAACTCAAAGATGTGATCAAAGGCGGCATCCGCGAGAGATTTGCAGAGCTTCGAAAGATGGGAATTCGAACCATCATGATTACGGGGGACAATCCCTTAACCGCAGCAGCCATTGCGGCGGAAGCTGGTGTGGATGATTTTATTGCCGAAGCCACGCCCGAAGCAAAACTCAAACGCATTCGTACCGAACAAGCTGAGGGGCATCTTGTCGCGATGATTGGCGATGGAACCAACGACGCGCCTGCGCTTGCGCAAGCAGATGTAGGAATTGCGTTGAATTCTGGAACTCAAGCCGCGCGTGAAGCGGGTAACATGATTGATTTGGATTCAAATCCTACAAAACTTTTGGAAGTGGTTCAGATCGGAAAAAAGATTTTGATGACTCGCGGCGCGATGACAACATTTAGTGTTTCAAACGACGTGGCAAAATATTTTGCAATTTTGCCGGCGATGTTTACTTCGCTTTATACGAGTAACAGTCACGGACCACTTCAGGTATTGGATGTCATGCGTCTCCATTCAGTTGAGAGTGCCGTTTTGAGCGCCGTTATCTTTAATGCGCTCATCATTGTTGCATTGATTCCTCTAGCGTTGAAGGGGGTGGCTTATCAGCCTTTGCCTGCTGTCGTGTTGGTTCGTCGCAATTTTTTGATCTACGGCTTGGGCGGCGTTGTTGTTCCATTTCTCGGCATTAAGTTAATAGATTTGATATTGGTGGCCGGAGGATTCATAGGATGAGGGGCCCTCTCGTGATTAGTCTGAGAGTTTTTACCGTGCTCGGGTTGTTGACGGGGGTGATCTATCCCTTAGTCATTTGGGTGCTCGCTCAATCGTTTTTTAGAGATCAGGCTGAAGGCAGTCTCATCGAAAGAGATGGGCAAGTCATTGGATCGCGACTTTTGCAGCAGGAGTTTTTGGATCCAAAGTATTTTTGGGGTCGTCCGATTTTCAATTCGGGGCATGCGGTTTCATCTCATTGGGGGCCGACATCAAGCTCACTCAGTCGAGTGGTTCTTGAGAGATCCAAAGTTTACAGACAATGGGAAGGCACAATTGAAGTGGGAGATATTCCGGACTCACTCTTGCTCGCTTCTGCTAGTGGCGTGGATCCTCATTTGGATTTAGATTCAGTTAAGTTTCAGGTGGAGCGGATTTCAAAAGTTAGAAAACTCGATGAGCCAGGAGAAAATCGCCTGCAGGAACTCATTTTAGACCACTTGCAGGGTCCTCAGTGGGGAATCCTGGGGATGGCGAGGATTTCTATTTTGGAGCTCAATTTAAGTCTGGATAGAGAATTTCCCGCGCGGTAATTCTGGGGCCAATGAAAGCGTTGGTTGTTGAGGACGAAGAGGCTCTAGGCGGACATTTAGAAAATAATCTAAAGGATCTCAATTTTGAGGTCAGCCGGTGTCGAGAGTTTGAGGCGTTAAAGAGTCTCATCCAGAGCGGATCCGGCGACTTCCCAGATGTTGTGATTTTAGATCGACTCCTTCAGGATCATGATTCTATCGAGTTGATTCCGCAGATCAAAGCGCAGTGGCCCACCTCGCGTTTGTTGGTTTTGTCTGCCATTGGAGGAGCACTCGAAAAAAGCCGTGCCTTGGATGCCGGAGCTGATGATTATGTTTCTAAACCCTTTGCAAGCGAAGAGCTGGCTTCTCGTATTCGAGCTCTTCTGAGACGAACAGCGCCTTCGCAGCATATTTCTTTTGAACTTGGAAATCTCAAACTCGATCCCTTGGAGCAAGTTGTGATGGTTAATTCTGAGCGACTGGATCTGTCTCGAAAAGAGTTTCAAGTGTTGACGCTATTTTTGCAAAATCCTTCAAAGGTCTTCAATCGTTTGCAGCTTTTAGAACGTGTCTGGAATATTCGAAATGATGTGGAATCCAATGTGGTCGAAGTGACCATGAAGAATCTCCGTCGAAAGCTCGAAGTAGCTCAATCGAGCTTGAAGATTCTTTCTAAGCGTTTTGTAGGCTATTGGATTGAAGCTTAAGCTCTTTCTCATTCTCTGGGTCACTTTTCTTTTTTCACTCGCAGGAAGTTCGCTCTTTTATCAAGAGCTTTTGAAGCGCGATCGAATTCGAGGGCTCGATGCTCAGCTTGAGAGTCTCGCTGGATTATTGAGAAGTTCAGAGATTGTCGGGGAGAGTATTGTCGATCTGAAAGAGGCGGATACAGTCATTCAGCAGATTATTGGGGGCAATCGTCTCGGACTCGTCATTATTTTACGTAATTCCGAAGGCCGCCTTCTCTATCGCAGCCAAAATGCCCTGCGTCTTAAGCTTGAGCCTCCCACGGATGAGGCTTGGCAGTTTATAGAACGCGAAGAAAATTTGATTCGTCTTTTGACTCGCCATGAGGTTGAGAAGCGAACCATTTTGCAGCTGGGCCTTCTCGTCAATAAGTCACTCATCATAGAGCCGCTCCTCGGTGGAAATTTGTTTAAGCATATTGGCCTTGTGGTGCTTGGTTCAGCGTTTGTGGCCTGGTTTTTGACACTACTTTTGTTGCGGCCTCTTAAGAATTTGGCGATTCATTTGAATGAAAGTGCCAAAAATCCTCAGGGCTTTACAAATTTGCCCAAAAAGTTGCTTCCCCCTCAGGGGTTTTTAACTCGCTGGGATGAACTCGCCACTCTGACAAGATCTTTGGAAGGGTTTTTGCAGCATATGGATTCGGCATTTAAGATGAACATGGCTCATTCGTCGCAACTTGCGCACGAGATCAAAACGCCTCTGAGTGTGATTCAAGCGGGGATTGAGCGCGGGGCAAGTCCTCAAGAAATGACTCAAGAGATTGCGCGATTGGCGGCATTTGTAGATCGATATTTATCGTGGGGGGAGAGTATCAATCGGCCTCTCAATAGTACGGAGATCTACGCGCTTCATTTGGATAAATTCATTCGCGATTTGCTAGAACGTTATCGCCCAGTTTTTAACAATCGAGTTCAATTGGTTTCGAGTGAGGACGCTGTGGTGTTTGCCAACGGAGGAGACTTGGAGCATGTCATTGTCAATTTGGTTCAAAACGCGCTCAAGTATTCAAAGCCTTCGCAAGAAGTCCTGATTCGAATTGATGGTGATGCTGTGCTTGTCGAGGATGCGGGACATGGAATTCCGAGAGAGGTGCTTGAGAGGCTAGGGGAGCCGTTTAATTTTGGTGGCATCGGACGTAAAGGCGTGGGCTTAGGGCTCTCACTTGTTTATTTGATTTGTCGCAAATATGGGTGGCAGTTTTCACTCGAATCTTCACCGCAGGGATCGGTGGCGCGAGTCAAGTTTTCGGAAGCCTCGACCTAACTCGTGTTTTGAAAATCTCTGAAAAATACCGAACGTCCCTCGTTTAAAAAATTAAGCCCCCGCTGAGATACGCCACAAGAAGGCTATTCAACTTCGCTGCGCAGCGTGCCTCCTGGGGCTATCCAAAATTCAGGATGGAGTCGCGGATTGGGCAAAGTCTGAATTGCCCCCGACGTGCCGGTCGTGCAAGATTTGAGTGAATGATTTTTGATTGGGCACCATCTCCCATAATTCTGACTCTGGGCCCTTTGACCTTGCGATGGTATGGGATGCTTTTTGCTATTGGGTTTTATTTGGGCTTTTTGGTCGTGCGAAGTGCCTTTTTGCGCGAAAAAAAACCTGTGGCTCATTTGGATTCGCTCCTCATGCACACCATTGCGGGCTGTGTAATCGGAGCGCGACTCGGTCATTGTTTGTTTTATGAGCCTGAGCGCTATCTTTCGGATCCCTTAGAAATTTTGTTTGTTTGGCAAGGAGGGCTCGCGAGTCACGGCGCTGCCATCGGGTTGTTTGTTTCCACATGGCTTTACTCACGGCAAAAAGATCGCGAGAGCTTTTGGTGGACGATTGATCGCCTCTGTTTGGCGATTCCCCTAGGTGGAGCTTGTGTACGTATTGGAAATTTTTTCAATTCAGAGATTATCGGCCAACCCACGAATGGAGATTGGGGAGTTGTGTTTTCGCGTGTTGATTCTTTGCCACGTCATCCCGCGATGCTCTATGAAGCGGCGATCTACTTGCTGATTTTTGGAGTGCTTCAAGTGTTTTATCAAAAGTGGGGATCAAAAACACCACGCGGAATGATTCTTGGTCTCTGTTTAATTTTCATTTTTGCTGCTCGTTTTGTCATAGAATTCTGGAAAGAAAATCAGGTCGATTTTGAATCGGCGATGACTCTGAATATGGGTCAGCTCTTGAGCATTCCCATTATCATTTTTGGATTCTGGCTCGTGCGCTCGTCAAAGACTAGGCCGCTATCGTGAACCAGGATGCGGGCGAATCTTTTTTTGAGCTCACCGCAGAGAGGATTCTCGACTCTGTGGAAGCTGCGCTGATTGAGGGCAACGGTGGCGTGAGAGCCACGGGGCGAATTTTGGCACTCAATAGTCTCGAGAATCGAGTTCATGAAATCGAATTTGAAGATGGATCAAAAGTTGTTTCCAAATTTTATCGCCCCGGGCGATGGAGCCAGGAGCAGATTTCTGAAGAACATGAGTTTTTGTTTAAGCTCAAAGCAGCCGAAATCCCCGTGGTGGCGCCCGTGGTACTGGGAGAATCTCGGTTTTCAAAGGTATGCCGACAAAACACACTGGCAGAATCTCAAGAAGGGATTTTCTTTGCGGTCTTTCCTAAAGTCCGAGGTCGCTTGCGAGATGAATTGTCGACTTCTCAGCTCCAAACTCTCGGAAGATATCTGGGAAGAATTCATCAAATCGGAAAGGCGTGGAAACCTCAGCATCGACTGCACCTGAACACGGAAAACTGGGGTTGGTGGCCGCTTGAGGATCTCGAAGAAAGTGAGTTTTTGCAGGAGCCGATGCGGTCTCATTACATCCAGGCATGCGAGGACTTTTTGGATCGAGCAGAGGATTTGCTGCCGCAGGCGTCAGTCGCGACGGTTCATGGAGATTGTCATCTCGGCAATACGCTTTGGGAAGGGGAGTCGCCTTACTTTTTGGATTTTGACGACATGATGGTTGCGCCACCCGTACAAGATATTTGGATGGTCATTCGGGGCCGAGACGAAGAAGCGCTCAAGCAACGAGAAGTTCTCTTAAGATCCTATGAATCCATGTGTAATTTTGATTGGGAGTCGCTCGAACTGATCGAAGTTTTGCGAGGTCTCAGAATTATTCATTACTCGGCTTGGATTGCCAAACGCATGGATGATCCTGCGTTTACAACTGCGTTTCCTCACTTTGGATCGGATACTTATTGGCGAAGCGAAATCGAAGCTCTCCAAGAAATTCTAAGCCTCATTTAGAGTTGCCCTCGAACTTTAAGGGACTGCCAGTGCGTCGCGGGATCAAGAGCTTCAAGCAACTGAGAGTTGACAGGCAAAGGCTCGTCAAAAATTTGTGCGCAAATGAGTTCGGCCGCCAAAGGAGCGTTGAGTACGCCCTTTGATCCATGCGCAATACTCAAGTAGCAATTTTGCAAGGTCTCTCCTGAAGAGCTGACGGCTTCACCGATCAGGGGGAGTTTCTCCGCACTAAAGACTCTGAGTCCCGCCCACGAAGACACGCGCGACTCTTGAGAGAGCTTCAATTGAGGCAGAATTTTGTCGATGGACTCAAAAATTTCTCGATCGTCTTCTTCCTTAAGATTTGTCGTGAGATCTTCGCGATCAAAAGTCGCCCCCAAATGGTGGTGACCCTCGTGCGAGGGTGTCACCGACTTTTCTCCAAAAACAACAGTCTTGAGCGCTTGCGAAGGCTGAGTGGAATTTGTCTTCAGGCTTTGTCCTCTCATGGGTACCAAAGGAAGCCACCCAAGCCCTTGAAGGGCTTGAGCTCCCAAGCTACAAGCGACCACGACGTAGCTTGATTCATAAGATCTGCCCTCAAATGTCCGGCAAATCCAGTTTCCAGACTCTGCGCTTCGTTCGATACTGAGCACATCTGAATTGAGATGGATTTGATCAGGATCCAAATTTCGAACAAAGCTTTCGGCAAAATTTTTGAGCTTCAGAAATCCCGCGCGCGAAAAATAAAGTGCGGGAGAAGAAACTTCCACGCCTGCAAGGGAAGAGGCTTCGTCCGCAAAAACGAGTCTGCAAAACTCTGATCGTGCGCCAATCCAATCTAGACCTCGCTCAGCTCTCAAAATATTTTTTTCTGATTGCTGGATCTGCAAAAGCCCAGAAGCCACAAACTCTGGGGCCTTCAATGAGCGAAACATTTGAAAGCTCGTGAGCGACAAATGAGTGGCGAGACTCGGATAGGAAGTGAGCACCGGAGAAACAATTCCCATCTCAGCCCCCGAGGCTTCGCCAAAAAGCGTTGGGCCTTTCTCGAGAATTCTGACTTGAGCTCCTCTCTCTTTGAGCGCCCACGCCATCGCTGCCCCCGCAATGCCGCCGCCAATAATCGTCACCGAAGGAGGCGAACCAATCGGATTCAAAGAAGGAATTTCGGCAGCACTTTCTTGCAAAGCGCCTTTGAGCATTTCGCGCTTGCGTCCAAAACCTTTCAGTCTTTGAACGCAAAATCCTTCTGATTCTAAACCCCGCCGCACATCGCCTGCCGAAGTAAAAGTCGCGAATGTGGCGTTTGGTTTTGAGGTGTGACGGATCAGAGAGAAAATCTGTGGCGACCACATTTCAGGGTTTTTGCTTGGAGCAAATCCGTCCAAAAACCATGCGTCGACGATTCCTTTTCTTTCGCCAAACTGAGGGAGGGTTTCACGAATATCTCCCACATGAAGACTGAGTCTCACTTTTCGGTTGTTCAAAAAATATCGATACGTCCCTCTCGCAAAGGGTTCGTAAACTTCTAAGAACTCTTTGAGGGTGGGAGAGAGTTCTGGCCAAACCTGAAGAGCCCTTTGAATGTCCTCAGGCTGCCAAAGACTTCGATCAAAAGAGACGTAGTGAAGGAGAGCGCCTTCGGGCTTTGGGCTCTCGTTCCAAGCCTTTAAAGTGGCCAAAAAATTGAGGCCGGTGCCAAAGCCGAGTTCGCCAATACAGAATGAGGGGCTCAATGCAAATCTTTGGCGAAGATTGTTCTGCTCAATAAAGACATACTGGGCTTCTTGAAGGCCACCTTCTTCGGAGTAAAATTTGTCGCCCGCATCGAGATCGAGAGGGGTTTGATTTTTTGTCCATCCAATCGGCATTTGTTTTCTCGCGCTCTAGATTCTAAATCGAAGTTTCTTATCCGATGGCAAAATGACCTTTCCGATGATTTGAGCTCTCTTAAATCTGGTAGAAATCTTCGTCAGAATATGAGGCGCAAAGTTTGGAGCCACACTCAATAGCAATCCGCCACTCGTTTGCGGATCATGGAGGACGGCTTGTTCAAGAGGTTTGAGCGAGGACCATTCGGCATCGCCCTGCGTATAGAGATGATTTGATCGATGAGCTTTGGTGAGATGCTCCTTTTCTAAAGACTCCAAGGTTTTGGAGAACAAGGGGAGTGAAGAAAAATCGATTTCGAAGCTCACGCCACTGGCCCGAGCCATTTGCAAACTATGTCCCGAAAGTCCAAAGCCCGTCACATCCGTGGCCGCATGAACGGCAGATTGCAAGGTCTCATCGAGATCTAAAATCAAATCATTGAGCTGCATCATCGATTCGAGCGCTTCATCAATTTGATCTTCAGTATAGGCACTCCGCTTGAGGCCCGCGCAAAGAGTGCCTGTGCCCAAAGCCTTTGTGAGAATCAAAACATCGCCTACTTGGGCGCCCGCATTGGTCCAGATTTTTTGAGGATGCACGACTCCGGTGACTGAAAGCCCAAACTTGAGAGTGTCATCATCAATCGAATGCCCTCCCACAAAGGCCGCGCGGGCTGTCGAAATTGCATCGGATGCGCCTTGCAAGACTTGGGTGCAGACACTTTGATCAAGTGTCGCAATAGGGAACGCCAAAATTCCCATCGCGGTAAGAGGTGTTCCGCCCATCGCGTAGACGTCGCTGAGTGCGTTGGTGGCGGCGATGCGACCAAAGATTTGTGGCGTGTCCACAATGGGGGTAAAAAAGTCGAGAGTCTGAACCAGCGCCTGATCTTCTGAAACTTTGTAAACAGCGGCATCGTCAAATGTCGAAGCATCGACAAGCAGATTGCTCGGAGCCTTTGGAAACTTAACGTGTGAGAGAATTTCTCGGAGGGTGGTGGCGGCAATTTTGGCTGCGCAGCCGCCCTTCTGAACGGTTTGTGTCAAACGCATCCCTATGAGCTAGCCTCTGCAGATGCTCTGGCAAGTAGATAATGGATGGGATCTAGGGTAAACATGGAGACATGTTTGGAATTATTTTAAGTCTCTTAGGAATTGGTACCGGGGGAGCGCCGGTGGAGCCCTCAACAAAAACACTATGGGACTTTGAGGCGACGAGTATCGACCTCGCGCCAGCGCCACTTTCTCAGTTTAAGGGACAAGTCGCTCTGGTCGTCAATGTGGCGAGCAAATGCGGATTTACGAGCCAGTACGAAGGGCTCGAAGCGCTCTATGCCAAATATAAAGATCAGGGCTTCGTGGTCTTGGGTTTTCCGAGCAATGACTTTGGCCAACAAGAGCCAGGCAGTGAAAAAGAGATCAAAGACTTTTGTCGTCTGACGTATGGAGTGAATTTTCCCATGTTCAAAAAGGGGCCGGTCAAAGGCAAAGACAAACAAGAGATTTACAAATACCTCGTCTCTCAAAGTGGGGGAGATGAGATTGGCTGGAACTTTAATAAGTTTTTGGTGGGTCGAGATGGTCGAGTGATTGATCGCTATGGTTCGTTTACTTCGCCTTCGAGTGGGGGTCTCAAGCGTGCGATCGAAAAGGCGCTCAAGGCCAAGCGTCCCTAAACCGGCGACTGTATAAATTCTACCTGGGAGTTTTGTTTTGCCCCTCCAAACTGCGTAAAAATCACCTAGAGGGGCCGTAGACGGCTTTTATCTTTACCGATTGCTAACATTCAAAAGCAGAATTTGGACATATCTTGGCCCTGTTATGTCAGCAATCGAATCAAAAAATGCCTTTTACGCCTACCTCGGGGGTCTCTTGTTCTTGGTGGCTTCGGCTCTCGCTCCCTTGTTTTGGGCACTGTAGTTTTTGCTCGCTCACGTCAATTTTTGTCGCTCAGCGACAATTCTTGAAAAAAGCGCCAAAAACTGTCCAAAAATATCGTTTGGCGTTTGGCGCATCTTCTCGTTAAAATCTGAGTGCAATTGAGGACTTGTCTTATGCCGGGCGTCATTGTTGAGGCTTGGTATGGATTATGCGAGACAGGTCGTTGCGACCGTTTGAGGGGACTTTGGTTCGGTTCCAGTCCAGCCTCCCCGATGGCGGTGAATTGAAAGATTAACCGAATCGGAGGAGATAATATGAAAATTACTAAAAGCATGAAGGGATTTACCCTGATTGAGTTGATGATCGTGGTCGCGATCATCGGAATCTTGGCTGCAGTCGCCATCCCGGCGTTTGTGAACTACATCGCCAGATCAAAGACAGCAGAGGCTTCGCAGCTTTTGAAGTCTATCACTGAAGGGGAAGTAGGTTATATCCAACGCCCCCGTATTGATGGTTCGGGGACAGAGCTTTATCGCTGCTGGCAGACCTCGGCCAACCAGTACCCTGTTATAACGGCTTCTTTGGATGGGGTGAAGGATTCATGGAACGGTGCAGCTGCTCCCGCGTCGTTTGGTATTCTCGGATTTGGCGCTGGCGCTCCAGTGCTTTATACCTACGGAATGGACGCACAAGCCACGGCGGCTGCTGGTTTTTCAGCGCAAGCTAATGGTAATGGATATTGCCAAGATTCTACCACTGCGACAGGAAGTGCAAATATCACCAACGAATCTCTTCGAGTTATCGCTAACGGGGACACGGATAATGATGATGTGCTTGCAGCTTTTGCACGAATCATCACCTATGCGAACGGACTTCCGAGCGCTGGGAACCTTGCTTCTGATAACGAGCTAGAATAAAAAGTTTTAGTTGTATCAGGTATTTTTGAGAAGCCCGCCCATGTGCGGGCTTCTCTATTTTTGGGCAAAGGTCCAAGACCTGTTGAGAGCAAAGTTGAATAAGATGGCGACTGGAATGCAAACAAATCCAATCCATTGTGGGTGAGCCTCCAGAAAGCTGGACTGTTTTAAGAGTATGCTACCCAGGAAAAAACTCAACAAGGCTCCAAATCCAGTGGCGCTCCAGTACTTGAAATACTGAATCCAAAATGAATGGCCATCCGTGACAGCGCGAAACGTATAGATTCGGTTGAATACAAAATTCTGGCTGGTTGAAATGACAATGGCCGCTGCCAGTGTCAAATTGAGATCAATCTGCAACCATTGACCTGACTTCATGATCAAAGAGTGTGTCATCAGGCCAAAGGAACCGACAATACCGTAAGAAAGAATCTGTGGGCCCAAGTTCTTGATTGATCTCATGCCCTACGATTGTAACACTTGGGCCTTGGGGATGATCAAAAAGTATTGGCACTTCTTTTTGGCGGCACTCCTTTTTATTGTCATTCATCATCAAACGTGGAGCTATGATTTTGTCTGGGACGATCGGCCAACTCTTGAACTGAATCCACTCTTTGAAGGACCGCTTTCTGGGGTTGTTTTTCGCACGCAGATGCAGCATTTGGGGCTCAATCCCTTGGAGCTGAAGGGTATTCGAATCAACAGTGACAGTTTTCGGCCCCTACTTAATATTCAGTTTTGGATTGAGCACTCTCTGTTTGGATGGAACAAGATTGTTTTGCATTCATTGTCGCTTTTTTGGATCATCATTTTATTGATCCTCAGCCAATGGGCCTTTCATTTGGTCATCGGATCTTCTCGATTTTTTATTTTGCTATTGGTTGCTCATCCCTTACTGGTAGAGCCTGCAGCTTACGTCGCTGCGCGATCAGATACGATGAGTGTCGTCTTTGCTCTTTTTGCTTTTATTGCGTCAATCTATGTCCTCAAATTTAAATCAAGGCCCATTCTATGGGGCGTTCTTGCGATTCTGAGCTACCTGGTGGCTTTGGGATTTAAAGAAGGCGTGATCTTTTTGCCCTTGGCAATTCTGTTGATTTTGCGACCTAAAATGGAGGGAAAGCGCTTTTGGGGTCTCGCTTTGGGATTTGCTGGGGTCGGGATTTTGTATGTCTTAGCTCGTTCTGTGCTGGCCATCACCGCGACATCTTCATTTGTATCATCATCTTTTTTAAATCTTCCCAATTATTGGCTGCAGTACTTGATTCAGTTTGTCCTTCCATTTGAGATTTCTACAGAAAGGCCCTTGTTTGTAGCGCCCTTTTATCTGGGATGGGTAGGAATAGGGTTAGTCTTTTTACTTTGCTGGCGTCGCCAATGGCTCAATTTTTTTGGGGCTGTTTTTTCGAGTCTTATATTGCTTTGGCCCTCGAGCCTTGCCATTGAGGTCTTTAGGATTCAGGCTGATCGATACTTTTTGTTTTCATTAGTAATTTTGTGTGGCGCCATTACTGCCGTTTTGAGTCAGCTCCGTCGTGCTCATTACTATTATATTGGACTCATGGTTGTTTGGATGTTTTTTAGTTTAGAAAGTGTGGGCGCGTGGAAAGACAATAAGAGTCTGTTTTTGCATGCCGTTCAGAAGTCGGGCACTTCGTCTGCCTACTTTCGTTTTGCCTCTTCGTTGAGTGACTTTGAGTCGATTCCATTTTTTGAAAAAGCGGTGCAATTGGATCCTACTAATTCCAAAGCACTCAATGCCTTGGGAGTACAATATATGAGATTTGGTCGATTCCGAGACGCAGAGCAAGTGCTATTGCAAGCGACAGAGCAGGTGAATGACATCAATATTAAGACCACTTATTTTCTGGGGATCGCTCAGATTGAGCTCGGAAAGATTGCAGAAGGTTGTAAGAATCTTCATCAATCCCTGGAGACTGATCCTAGAGATTTGATGATCCAGAGAGATATCGGCAGACACTGCACAAAGAACGTGAACTCAGGAAAACCAAGATAATGGATCTTGCTGAATACAAGACATTTCAGAACTCTTCAGTCGTTCGCCATCCTTGGGAGATCTGTCGCAGTCAGATTGTGAATTCGTGGCTTCAGAAACCAGGGATGGAGAGATTTCGAGTTTTGGATTTTGGATGTGGGGACGGATTTGTGCTCTCTCAGATTGCTCAGCAGTTTGAAGGCGCGTCGGGCGAAGGATTTGACCCCGAACTCACTCCTGGGATCGCTTCGAGCTTGGCTTTAGGGCCTCATTTTAAAGTCGTGTCTAAGACGTCCGAGATTTCGCCAGGCGAGGCTTTTGATTTAGGGCTATTACTCGATGTCCTCGAACATACAGACCAAGAATCCGCCGTTCTCAATATCATCTTAAATAGGCTTAAGTCTCAAGGCCGGATGATTGTCACTGTGCCAGCTTTTCAGTTTCTCTTTTCCAGGCACGATGAAATCTTAGGGCATCGAAGGCGATATTGTCTGTCTCAGCTTACTCAAGTGTTGACCGCCCATGGCTTTCAAATTGTTCAGTCGGGATATCTGTTTCAGTCTCTGCTCATCGTGCGCCTCATACAAAAAATTTTCAAAATGGATGGAAAGACACTTTCGGTTAATCAGTGGACGAAAGGACCCTGGTTGACGCGAATGATTGTCGCTATTTTGCATTTAGAATTTAAATTCCATGCGATTTTGTCATCTAGAGGAGTAAAGGTCCCAGGCCTTTCTTGTTTTGCTGTATGTCAAAAGTCATCATCATAGTGCCCTGTTACAATGAAGCCTCACGGCTAAAGCTCCCATTGTTTGAGGAGTTTTTGGCGCAAAATCAGCAGTTTTCGTTTTTGTTTGTAGATGATGGAAGCTCAGACTCCACGGCTCAATTGATTGCGGAGGCCTCTCAAAGAAATTCAAGAGTACTGCTTCATCGTCTGCCACAAAATCAAGGAAAGGCTGAGGCTGTGAGAGCCGGAGTTTTGAGGGGAATCGAGCTGTTTCCTCAAGGGGAGCTGTTTGGATACTTTGATGCAGATTTAGCGACCCCATTAGCTGAACTCAAAAATTTTGTGAGTCTCATGGAGGCGGGGCAGTCGTTACTCTTGGTCATGGCCGCGAGAGTCAAACTACTCGGCCATAAGGTGGATCGATCACTCAGGCGCCATTATCTCAGTCGTGTTTTTGCAACTTTTGCAAGCGCTCTACTGCAAATCCCCGTTTATGATACTCAATGTGGGGCCAAGTTGTTTCGTCGATCGGCATCTGAGTTTGTTTTCAAGGATTCCTTTAAGTCTCGATGGCTGTTTGATGTGGAACTCTTATTGAGATTCATTCAGTATCTTCAGCTGCAAGGTCGCACTCGTCTCGATATTGAATATTTTGCGTTAGAGTTGCCTGTGCTCTCATGGATCAATGCGCGGGGTTCAAAAATAAGAGCGAGTGATCTGGCAAAATGCATCATCGATGTTTTCAAAATCCTGCAAGAAAAAAAGCAGCGGCTTGGGAGTTTTTGGCTCTCCCGTTGAATCATTCTCGCCAACGTCTGCTGTGAACCATTAAAATAGGGGCATGCCTGAGGCCCCAATCGAGCGTGTTTTTGTGTTTCCCTTAAAGGATGTTGTGTTTTTTCCGCGCACGACGATTCCGCTCAATATCTTTGAGCCGCGCTATATTCAAATGGTGCGGGATGCGGTCGAAAAAAATATTCCCATCGCGCTTTGTCAGCCTCCCGCCAGTGAGTCGGTCGTTGCCACTCGTTCGGCTCCAAAGGGAGCTCGACGCTTTACCCAGACTGTCGCAGGGATGGGAACGCCTCAGATTTTGCACGAAAATCCTGACGGCTCCATGGTGATTGCTCTCAAAGGCCAGGCTAAGATCCACTTGCTCGATGTGATCGAAGAAAAGCCCTATATCGTCTGCCAAGCCGTTGCCATCGATGAGAACTCAAAGCTGGATCCAAAAAATATTTTTAGACTCAATCGGCTGTATAAGATTTTTAAGGATTGGGCCGACCAAAACATTGAGGATCCCGTAGAGAGGCAGCACTTTTCTTCGTCAATGCGCGAAGAACAGCAGCTCATTGAGACAATGGGGTTGTTTTTTATCGAAGAGACCGAGGATCGTCAGCATCTTCTCGAGCTCGACGATATCAACGAGAGACTCGAATTTGTTTCCAAACATTTACCCTCCGAATCTCCGCAGGCAAGCGTACGCCCACTCAGCGCGGATTTGCCGAGTAAGAGAGTTAAAAAATTAAAAAGTAAATCGATCAAAAAAACCAAAACTATAAAGAACAAAGCACTGAGGCGTAAAAAGCCCTCACCAAAAAAGAAAAAGTAACCTCTTTATTGTTCCTTGGTGAGTACAATGGATTTGCCGTCTTCAAAGCGGGTTTTCCATCCATTAGACAGAAGATAGGCAGGAAGTTCTTGGCCCCTTCCATTGGTTTGCAGTATGGCTAACCTAAATCCATATCGATCTTCGAGTTGTTTAAACTTGGAAGGATCGTCATACACTTGGATCAATTCATTGATTTGATCTTCCGTATAGACAGTAAAAGCTCTGCCATCGATGAACACAGGCTCTGTGGGCAAGCTCCAAATCAGAAAGGCCCCATAATTGTAAGAATTGAAGAGTGGACCACTGAGTTGATGTGATTTAATAAAATCCACGGCAGCAAATGGAAACTTTTCCTTTGAAAACCCCGCACCAAACTCCCGCCGACCGAGCATAAAAAAGAGTGAAAATAGCATTATCACGGCGAGGGCTCGCAGTGACTGCCGGGTGATTTTTTGACCAACAGCCTTTAACTGAATGGCTACCAGAGGGATGACAAACAAGCTCGACACAAGGAATTCTTGGAAAAACCTGACATATTTGAGTGCGGCAAGAAAAAAGAATCCTGTGACGATAAGACAAAATTCTGTTGATCGATCATTCTTCGGATATTTTTTAATTACGGAGTAGGCCAAGAGAGCAAAGAGAGAGATGGATAAGACAAAGTACGCCGGGAAAAAGCCAAACGCCTCCCAGAGATTGTGCCATTCCCTGATTTGAGGAAGTGTGTCATGCGACTGCCCAAAATGACTATGAATAGAAAGGCCGTAGGGTCCTATGAGTGTCGAGATAATTGAGATAATGACGGCCAAAAAGCTGATTTTATCACGTTGGCAGAACCAAAAAATGAGGCTGAGCAAGGCGAGGTGAGGCGCACCTCCATGCAGCTGCGTCCAAAAAACTCCGAGAGCGAGGAGAGAAAGTAGTAGGTTAATCTGGGACTTTCTGGACTGAAAGGGTTGCTGCAAGAATGTGGATATTCTCCAAATGGAAATGGCGAGAAAGAGATTTGTAAAAAGCTGAGCGCGAATAGCAAGTTTATCTCGCAAGAGGAGAAGCGCTAATCCCCAAAGGATGATGGCGATAAACCAAGAATCAAAAATCAGTTCCTTTCGCTCAGTGGCTCGCAAGGCAAGCACGAAAAGGGTTAAGAGTATGAGTCCCTGAAGGGCGCTCAGGGCCCAGAATCCACCAATGCCATAGGTGATCCAAAAGAGTATCTGGCTCAGCCATTCATGATTGAGCCAGGGTATCTGAGAGGTATAAGAAAAGACATCCTGGAGAGGCAGTTGACGATGTTCAATAATCCACTCTCCCGTCTTAAGAACCCAGGCTGAATCGGGCTCGATAATGGAGACGAACCCTGAGATAAAAACGAGAATTGAAAATACAAACAAAATTTGTCGCTTCACTGGCTCAATCTTGCCCCTCTCAAAGACTAGTTTGTTTTGCTCACCAACCTTAGTAAAGTCTATTTGGTGAATCGTGCAACGGTTGGACTTTTGTTTGTTTTAGCAGCGCTGATTGTCATTGTTTCCAATCACTACGATTGGGATCATTTCTTGGCGTTCATGGAGGTAGAATATCGTTCATGGGTCCTCAATCATGAAGCCCCTCTTTGGACCTACCAGCTCTGTGGGGGGAGTTCTCGCCTTGGGGATCCGCAGTCTTTTGGGCTTTCGCCACTCTTTATTTTTATTCTGATTTTTGGATCATTTTGGGGAGCCAAGCTCCTCGTCATCAGTTGTATGGCCATAGGATTCTATTTTTTGTTTCAATCCTTGCAAATGCTCTGCCCGCTCAGTCGAAATGAAAGATCAATACATCTCTCCCTTTGCGCATCTCTCTTGTTTGGGGGCTTTTTGATTTGGCATCTTCATGCGGGCCATATCACTTTTGCTCTCATTCCATTTGGATTTTCTTTCATCTACTACTTTTTAAAATCAATTTATTCCTCAATAAATAGGAGGGACTGTCTTTTTCTGTTTATATTTACGACGACATATTTAACTGCTGGATTTTATGCCTCTGCGATTTTCTTTTTTATTCCCGCGGGCTTAGCTTTTGGGCTGCCACTGCTTATTTGGAAAATCCAATCTTATCGCTCAAAGGATAGCGTTAAAGATTTTAGAGATGGATTGTGGAAATTCATTTTGTCGGTTGGGGCTGGTGTTGCGGTGTCTTCTTACAAATGGGTAGGGGTATTGGCATACCAAAGTCAGTTTCCTAGAACTTTGGAACATCGTCCTCTTGAGGCGCCCCTTTCTTTTGGAGAGGTACTCCTTTATCAAATGTTGCCTGCCTGGAATCGAGGGTTTTTGGGCGGGCTAGATAGTTTGCGACCTTATTCTTGGTATGAGTATTCTGCCTTTTCGCCTTTATTGTTTCTTGCAATTGGAGCGCTGATTTGGACGTTATGCCGCAGGAGACAGTCAATGTTTAGAGGGATTGGCTTTAAGTCGGTAGGATTTGTCCTGTTTTCGGGAGTCATATTGTTTGGATTTGTTCAGGGAGATTACGGAACTTTTTCTCTTCACCGTCTATTCAACGAGAATCTGTATCAGAACTCGGTTCGCGTCGTGGGACGTTATATTTATTTGTTTCAGATTATAATGGTTGTCCTTTTGGCCTATGGAGTGAAGAGATCGCCAGATTTTCGTGCATTCTTTTTGCGCTGGATGAATCCTTTTACTCTTGGATTGCTTGTTTTGTTTTTGGGGAGCTTTATTCCGTACTTAGACTTCTCTGGAGTTCGAAATCTAGCGAATCTTGAATCTGCCCCAAAGGCTAAAATGAATGAGATGAGACTGGCGAGGACTCGAAGTGTTGATCGGGGGGGTGATAAAAATGTGAAGGGAGAGTCTTTTATGTATGAGGGTGTCAAACGAGGTGAGATTGTTCCCAATTGCTATCAGCCCCTTCGACGGGAGAGGTTGGTCACGACTGAGATCAAAGTTTTCAATGTCATGCCAGACGGTGAGGGGAGGATCCCTCTTTTTGACGCCCCTTCAGAGGAGATCATGAGTCAAAGGTGTGTAGAGTCGATTTATCTGACTCAGAATCAAGTCCTTTTCAGCAAAGATGAATGCCCACGAGGCTTTTGCCTGAACATTAACTCGCAAAATATTTATGTGGAGCCGAGCCTCAGTTTTTCGAGCGCAAAAAATAAATACTGCTACTAAAGCCTAATTCACGGCCGAAGAAACATGGCCGTAGTCTTTGGCTTCGGACTTTCCGTTGCCAGAAGATTGCGGCTGGACGTGGATACTATAGAGGCGAAGCTTGGTGTACAAATGAGATCGGTCCATTCCCAGTTTGAGGGCGAGCTTGCTGATATTGCCACCACATTTGCTATACTCGTCGCGCAAGATTTGAGCTTCGACTCGCGCCACTCGATCATAAAAGCTTAAGCCTTCTTCAGTGGGAGCCAGAATCACGTCATTCGTGACGGACCTGATTTCGTCCCTCATTTTGGGAGGCAGATCAGCAATGGTGACTTCATCTTGATCGCAAAGTGCATAGAGGTACGCGACCAAATTGCTGAGTTCGCGCACATTCCCCGGCCAATCGTAGTCTTGGAGGTATTGGATCGCTTCATCGCTAAAATTTAAATACTTTTCGTTGGTGGCGTGCTTTTTAGAGAAATACGCAAGGAGCTCGGGGATGTCTTCTTTGCGGGCCTTGAGGGGCGGGAGCTGGATAGGAATCACAGCCAAGCGTTGGTACAAGTCTTCTTTAAACAAGCCTTGCTTGACGAGATCTTCGAGTTTTTTGTTGGTCGCGCAAATGACTCTAAATTCCAGAGGGATACTTCGGGAGCTGCCGAGACGTGTGACTTCTTTTTCTTGAATCACACGCAGCAATTTGGCCTGGATTTCCAGTGGCATATTGGCGATTTCATCAAAATAAACGACGCCCCCGTTGGCTTCTTCAAAAATTCCCTTCTTGGGGCGATCCGCTCCTGTGAAGGCCCCCTTTTCATGCCCAAACAAAACACTCTCGGCGGTTTGACTGTGAATGGTGGATGAATCAACGGCAATGAAGGGAACTGGACTGCCATCCGTGAGTTCTGAACGAATGAGTCGGGCTAAAACCTCTTTGCCGGTTCCAGTTTCACCAAAGATCACCACATTGGTGTTTGAGTTTCGCACTTTTTCGACCAGCTTTCGGAGTTGCTCCATCGCAGGGCTTTTGCCCACAAGCTGAATGCGATTTTGCTCGCGCTTAACGGCAGAGCTCGCTTGTTGAGTGCGTGTGACGAGAGATTTTCTCTCGAGTATTTTGGCGATGACGTGGGAGAGCTCTTCGGCCTCGACGTCTTTGCAAATATAGTCGGTGGCACCCAATTTGAGGGCTTCGCGTACGACATCAAACTCTCTAAGACCTGAGAGCATCAGGATGGGGAGTTCTTCATCAAGGGCCTTAAATTTGACAATGGCATCGAGCCCCTCGGTTGAAGTTCTCATTCGAACATCAAGAATCAAGAGATCAATTTTTCGATTTTTGACGATGGCCAGCGCCTCATCGGTATTAAAGGCTGACTGAATATCAAAATCTTTTTTGAGGACTTGGCGAAGAGCAAGTTGATACATTTGATCATCGTCACAAATGAGGATCTGCGGGCGTCTGTTCATAGGTAGGGCTTTCTACTTGAGATCTTGAATATTTACAATCCACCCCCAGTCAGGATTTAATAGTGATTTAAGGCGTTTATGTGGGCTTGGTGGGACAAGATTTGGAGTTGGATTTGGGTGCGAAGACATCTGCCGCCCATCCGTGTCCGGCGCCTCTCCGAAATCAAAGGCCGCGAAAGTGAGTTTTTGGCAGGTCGAAGTTCGCGCCTCAAAGAAGCCGAACAAGTTTTTAAAGTCGCGATGGAGTTTATCCGAGGCTTTAGAACTCTGCACTTTGTAGGACCTGCTGTGACGGTGTTTGGGAGTGCTCGATTTGGAGAAGGGCATCACTACTACGACTTGGGTCGAGAACTGGGCCAGCAGCTCGCTCAAAAGGGATTCACCGTGATTACGGGCGGGGGACCAGGATTGATGGAGGCGGCCAATCGCGGTGCCAAAGAGGCGGGCGGATACTCGATTGGATGCAATATTCGCCTGCCCAAAGAGCAGGACCCCAATCCCTATTTGGATCGAGTGGTGGGGTTTCATTACTTTTTTGTGCGTAAGGTGATGCTGATCAAATATTCTTACGCCTATGTCATTTTGCCTGGGGGATTTGGAACGCTCGACGAAATGATGGAGGCGCTCACCCTTATTCAGACCGGTAAGATCTATGACTTTCCGGTGATTCTCGTCGGCAGGGACTACTGGCTCGGCCTTATTGATTGGTTGAGGCAGACCGCCGAAGTGAGCGGTGCGTTAAAACTCGAAGAGGTGGATTCTCTGCTGCTGACAGATGATATCTCTGCGGCGGTGCAGAATATTGAGCGCGTGGCTCTCGAAGTGGGAGTTGATTTAAGACCTCCAAGTCCAGGCGCGCCTCGTTTACAATAGAGCCATGCGATTCATATTTTTGAGTGTCAGTGTTTTTCTGATTCAAGTCGTACAAACTCAGGCGCTTTGTGTTCGAGACGAGCAAGCTAATCTGCGACGGGGTCCGGGCGTGTCGTGGAACAAAACTTGGGAAGCGATTCGATATATGCCTCTCAAAAAACTCGGCAAAGAAAAAGGCTGGTATCGAGTAGAAGATGTGGATGGAAATATTCATTGGGTGCGCGAGGATTTGGTGACTCATGATTATAGTTGTGCCGTGATCAAGACGGATTTTTCTAATCTGCGAACGGGCCCAGGAACTCAGTATCCCAAAGCCAAAGTGCCGCAGGCGGATAAATATGTTTCGTTTCGGATAGTCAAAAGTCAGGGCGACTGGATCAAAGTCGAAGACCCTGAAGGCGATGAACTCTGGGTGACACGCGATAACCTCTGGATTCAATAGCATCCCATTTTTGACCTGAAATCTTTTCATACTCATCTCTAAAGTCGCGCTCAGGCGGGCTAATACTGCCTTTGCAGGGGCTTGGATTTTGCAGTTTTGGAGGCCAGTATGGGATTTCGCTGCGGCCTCTTACATTTGATTCTTTTGCTGGCGTTGTCAGCTTGTTCAAGAACCGCCATTCCGGAAGGGACAAACGATTTTTTTGGCCAAGAAGCCAATCCGTTTTTGCCTAAAATTACTCTTTACGGAGACAATCCCCTTACCCTTGATGTCTTTGCAAGTTATCAGGATCCCGGTGCAGTGGCTCGAAGTCTGGAAGAAGGGCTTCTTGCTCCTACGAGTATCAGCGTTTCAGGGACACTCAATTCAAGCGTCTTAGGTACCTATGAACTCAAGTACGAAGCGACGGATTCGTTTGGTCGAAAAGGCTCTGCAATTCGGCTCATTCAGGTGGTGGATCGAGTGGCTCCCTCGATTTCTTATCAGGGGACAATGATCGAAATCCATGAAGAGGGCTCGCCCTTTGTCGATACCGCCATCACTCAGGGGCTCATCACCGCACTGGATCAGTATGACGGAAACCTGAGTGGCGACATTCAATCGACTTCTAATGTGAACCCAAATCAAGAAGGGGACTATGTCATTACTTACAACGTCATAGACTCCTCAGATAATTCTGCGATTCCGCTTTCAAGAACCGTCCAGGTGAGAGACCGCATTGCTCCTTCGGTGACCATCGGAAGTTTTAGTCCTGAGAATATTCAGGCTTTCGGGGGTGTCTCGACGATCGAGGTTTCCTTCGTGGGGGCTGCAGCAAGTTCATTGGATGGAAAGCTTGCTCTCGAAATCACTGGTGGCGTCAGTGGCTGCCAGATTCAATCAAGTCCTCAAGCCACTCCTCACACGTACGAAGTAACGATCACGGGATGTAGTGGAGCCGGTACGGCAAAACTCAGAGTTCTTTCGGGTGCTGCTCAGGATGATGCTCAGATCCCGGGCCCCAATATGTCCGCAGAGACACTTTCAACATCGACATTGAATGTTTCAACTCCTGCTCCTGTCGCGATGATTTCAGGTGCTCCGACAGGATTTTCGAAAGCGCCCTCACTGAGTGTTCCACTTCAGGTGAGTGTCTTTGGAGAAAATGTAACGCAGTTTAGATACAAGGTAGGACAAAATATCTCTTGTTCAAATGCGAGCGGATATTCAAATGCCATTGCAGACCAAGGTGGGATTGATATCACCACAAATAGTGGCGTGGGTGAAGGAACCTATCGTCTTTGCGTGGTAGGGGGTAATGCCAGTGGGCAGTTTCAGTCATTTGCGACAGCCACAACGGCAGAGTGGACTCGCGACGTGACAGCACCCACTATTTCGTTTGCGTCCAATCTTTGGCCGAGTGGAATTTGGACCCAAAAAATTTGCGACCTCAATCAGAACTTCGCTGCTTCAAATCCCAGTGTTTCGGGAGTTTCCTTTTTGGATAATCTCGATCCTCAACCCTCAGGGGGAGTGGTTCAACCCGTTGTCTTTGATCGCTTGGATGCGGGAGACTACAATCTTAGTTTTCAGAGCCAAGATGCCGCGGGAAACTCGACAACGGTCGCTAAGACCATTCGAGTTTCAGGAGATTTTGTAAGCCTCGGGGGAGAAATTTTTGATTATGGTGTTTCTACAGAGAGTGATTTTTTTGAGGACAGACCTTCAAATGCTCGGCCCAGCATTTTGGATGCAGTGATGAACGATACCGCGAGCAAATTTTTGATCTGTAACTCCATTACTTTTACTCAATCGCACGCGCCTCTTGGAAGCATTGCCAATCAAGCAGACAAAATGTTTGGCGGCTCCTTGGATGGCAAAAACTACTTGTCGGTGCCCGGCGATTCTTTCTTTAGGCTGATTGATCTCCAAATTGAGGCCCCTTTGAATGAAGATGAGATCGGTCTTTTTGCCGGAATCCGCTATGACAACTCAAACAGTTTTGGACGGATCAAAAATCTCGTCTTAGAGAATGCCACCATCAGTGCCCATGATGAAGATTATGTCGGTGCTGTCGCAGGGGTGAATCGAGGGCTCATTGACTCGGTCGCTATCATCGGAGGAAGTGTTTTTGGTCATGATATCGTCGGAGGAATTGTCGGACACAATGCTTCGGTCACTTCGAATAATAGTCAGCAAGGTCGTATCGAGAGATCCTTTGTGGCGGCCAATGTTTCTGGTGGGTTTGATGTCGGCGGGATCGCGGGGCAAAATTCCAAAATAATCGCGAACAGCTTTGCATACTTCAATGGAGTCTCGAGCGGCCTCACAGGTTCTAATCGAATCGGGGGGTTGGTCGGATATGCGTTTGGAAACTCCAGTGAGATCTCAACCTCCTATGCTGTGGCTTCTGGAATTTGCAATCAAGGGGGAAGCCCTCTCGTCGGAGGTCTTGTCGGAGATCAAGCCCAAGGCGCGGACGTGATTGATTCCTTTTGGGACAAAGAAATCGCTGGAGTGATAGGCAATCTTGGAGACGACTGCGACTTAGGTCTCAGCGAAGGGACCCCTGCGACAACGATGCAGCTTCAGACGCCAAGCTTTTTTCCAAGTTCTTGGAATGGTCAGACAGTTTGGAACTTAGCGGAGCAATCGTATCCCGAACTCTTTTGGAAGCCATTTTACTGAAGTTTGACTTCGATCACGTGCAGATCTTCAAAACTCTGCCGTCGATCTGGATGGTCTGTGCGAAACGCATGAAACGCAATCTTCAATCGATCAGGATCTTCTCGTAAGACGCGAGTATAAAATCCTAAAGCTCCCTGGAGATCGAGGGCTTCAGACTGCCACGCCCCATTTTTGCGTCTGGCCATTCGAAGTTTAAGTGCCCATCCATCCAAATAGAGAAGTCCAAAGCCACTTCCATCTTTAAAGAACGCGATATCATGACCTCGATAGGTTTTTCCTGGTTCCCCATCGACGAGTTCGATCGTCCAGCCAGAGCTCTGGCGGCTTGCGAGTTTGAGAGTCCCTTCGCCCTCATCAAAGTAAGCGATCAAAGCCTGAGAATCCTTAAAATAGACGGCGGCATAAGCTCCAATTTTACTTTCGGCAACGACTTCGGGTGTCTGACCGGTGAGAGTGAACAGCAAGCTGTCCTTAAGGCGAGTGACGATATATTCCTTCCCTTCAGGAGTTAATCCTTGAGCAAGGACCTCACCTTGAATCCTCTGGCGACGGATTTCTTGTCCGTCTGAATTGAGAATCAAATAAAGAGATTGGTCTTCGCTCGTTAAGATGGAAACATGCCATTGATCTTCCATCAGCAAAAAGCCTGTGAGTTTGAGTGCGGGGTAGGGTAGTTCGATGATTTGGGATGCAGCAAAATTGAGCACGCGAACCTTTGAAGCCAGGCGATACGCCACGTGGCTTTGGGTGGCCTTGATCTCTCGCGCCTCTCCTGCGTCTGGATCCAAAACATCAATCTGCTCAGAAGCGAGGTTGAGTCTCACAAGGCCAGGATGATCTGTGTTTCTTCGGACCGTGATGAGAGTGTCGCTATCAAGATTCTGGAGATATTCGCCCAAATGGTCATCTTCTCTGACAAGCTGAAACTTGGAGACAATATTGCGAGGACTTTCTCCACATTGAATCAGCAAGAGAATCACTGCTGAAATGGGGATGAGAATTTTCATAGGCGAATTTGCCCCCAAATCAGATTGGCATGCAACAAAATCACCGTGTCGTTGACTTCGGTTCGAACGATTTGAATTTGAGCGTCATCAAAAGACACAATGTTTTTAAAAAGAGCCAGATTGGAATATTGATTGAGAAAATTCTTCCACAATCCTTGCGCGAGTCGTTGCAAGACCTCTCTTTGTGGGGCAGTCATTCTGCCCGAAAGATCTCCAATTGTGAGATTAAAGCTTCGCGGATCAAGAACCAGATTGACTGTGTCAGGTCCGAGTCCAAGGTCTCCCAAAATAGAGGAATCTGTTTTGATTCGACTCGAAGGAATGAGACGATCTTCGATCCAGGTACCGAGATCGAGAACGTAATCTCTAATCTGCAGCATCGGGCGATTGGCGGCGAAGCTCACTTGAGGAGCAGTTTGCGGAGCAATTCGGACGATCGTTTGAACTTCCGGCGCTTCAGGAGTGAGAATGCCTTGAGTCTGCTTGCCCAAATGAATTGTCGTCTTAAAGCGAAGAAGACCTTCTCGGTAAACAGTTTGAAGGGCTTCATTCACAAGCGAAATGGGCACTGCCAAGCTGATTTCTGAATCAGATTCTGGAAGGGATGGAAGACGAGCGGGAAGGGGATTCCAATGTCGAACATTTCCCAACTGCTCTTTGAGTCTGTTCTCAAGTTCGGTGACATCCTCAATTTTGGCTTTGTCCCCCAAAATGGATTTTGTGTCTTCGGGTTTCAAAAATCGGGCCTCTGCATAAACTTCAAGGCCTCTCGAAGTCACCTCTGCACCGCCTTTTGAATAGGGGCTCATCGTAAAGAGTGCGGAGCCAGCACCTAATGGATCTCCCTCAAGTTCAATCGTCATTCCTCCCTGCTGAAATACGGGGCCCTTTCTCCAAATCGGACTTTCCTCGGTAAAACGCGAAACGCTCTGAACAAGAAAGAGGCCACTCAGGCGCTTACGAATCATCTGCGAAATCATTTCGCTTAAAGATTCTCTCAGTTGACCCCAAAGAGGGGGCAAGGGTCCTTGTGCAGTCGGATTGGGGGCTTGATCATCTGACAAAAAGTCTTGGAGATTAGTAAGTTGATTTCCCGTCGTGAGATTCCAAAGCTTCACGTCGGGGGTGAGCTGAGAGCGACCCGAGTGAGTGGAATCAATCGCCACGAGGACGTCCTTTTGAGTGGGGGTTGCTGTGGCGATGCGATCACCAAACACATCGACATCCACAGACATGGGGCCTTGAGTAAACAAAACTCGATGAGGGAGATTCTTTTCTTCGCAGTTTCGAGCGATCACCCCATCAAACTGAAAGTCCTGAACAGGAAAAGTAAGACGCAAAGAGCTCGGAGGGACGGGAGTGAATCGGGGTGTTTGGAGCTTAATTTTGAGATGCCCCACGAGAGAAATTCCTCGCACACAAGTGTTTACTTCAATGCCCTTGTCGGATTTTGAAAGGGATTGTGCCAGTGACTCAAAAAACAGTGGGCGCACGATGATCCCTAGCGCTGATCCCGGCGCAGAAAGCTGAAGCAAACTCGTCAATACAAAGAGGCTAGAAAGCATACTTCACCGTCAATCCCACTCGATCCATGCCTGCGCGATACTTGCCTTGAGTGGAGGGTCTTTGGAAAAATCTAGACTCACTGGTTGGAGTTTTTGTGGCATGGCGCTCCAACATAAACGAGTGCAAATATTCACCACCGATTTTTATTTTGGTCTTGGCTTGATATTGGAGGACGGCTCCTAAAAGTAGGCTATCAAAATCCGCTCGTGTAATCGCCATATCTGATTCTGGGCTGCCTGATTTTGAATAGGCACCATAAATGGCAGGAGTAAATCCAGTCCAGAGAGGAAAGGATTGGAGCATTCCCACCATGAAGGAGTCATCCATCGTTGTGCCTTCAATATTGAGATTGGATACTTCTGTGACAGCAGAGCGCTTGACTTGAATGCCAATGGACTTTTCGAAAGACGAAAAGACATATCTAAAGAAATACTCCTGACCCCAGTAGCCAAAATGTTGGTACTTGATGCCGCCTTGAATAAATGCGGGAAGTGAAGATTTGGCTTCGATCTGATTGGTGAGTTGGGAGTCAATTCCGAGAGCGGGGAGACCGGCGCCGACGAGACTCGCCATTTCTGGAGTATTGAGTTTGAGCTCTCCCGCAAATTTATAATTGACCGGCGTGTAGGCAGAGACACCTGCGGAGAACTGATAGGTGGGCCTCCAATAGATTCCTGCACTGCCGCCAATTCCAGGGGCCCAAGTGCGAGGAACCTGAGCACGAGCGGCTAAGGCGGGATGTTCCATGGGGAGATCCTCTGAGTTGAGGACGGCTTTCATGAGAGCGCCTAAATCCACATCGAGTTCTGTCGAAAAAAATGAAATGGATCCGATTCCAGAAAGCGCCACCGAAAGTTTAGAATTGATTCGCCAAGCGGCTGTAAACTGATGATGCCACGGGATGAGATAACCCGAGATCAAATCGTAGCGCTGCGAACCCTCGGGGCTGAACTCTGCCATTGCCCCGGATGGAAAATATGTCGCATATCCAAATCGAAAGTTTTGGGTCCCTAATGGACTCGACGCTCCAAACTGAAAGCTGGGTGCGACGCCGAGGGTACTCGTACTTGGATAATAGTCGCCTGTATTAGGATCCGAGCCTTTTCGGTCGTAAATCAACCATCCGGTCAATACGCCCAAATTGACGTCAATTTGGTGAGACGGGATCATCCCTAAGACAGCCGGATTCCAAAACACACTGAGCGGGGACAAGGCTGTGGGAGTTGAATTGAGGCCTCCCACGACGCTCGAAATGTTTTGGGGAAACGCGGCTTGGCTCAAAAACAGAATTCCTAGGCCGAGGCACGCCCTGCTGAAAACAGAGTGCATTTGGGCTGCAACCTAGGCGAAAGCGCTTCAGGCAGCAAGAGGAGCTAAATCATTGAAACTGCATGACTTTCTATATTTTTAACCTCTAAAATCAAGGGGCTGTGAAGTATCTGGCGCTTGGAAAGCGACTCCGTCATTTGAGGGAAAAGCGAAAGCTGAGCCTGAAGGCGCTCGCGAGTTCCGTGGGGCTTACCGAGGACAAGCTCGAAAGAATCGAAAACGACGAAGAACAGCCTCTCATCGGGCATTTGATCCAATTTGCGAAGGCGCTTGAAGTGAATGTCGCCGAGTTCTTAAGAGACCGAGTGCCGCAAAAGACATTTGAAGTGATTCGCAAGCGAGAGCGAGAAAAAATTAAGCCCTTGAGAGAGGTCAAAAATTCTAAGATTTTTGATTATCAATACGAGTTTTTGACACATCCCAGTGAAGACAAACATCTCGACGCTTTTTTGATAGAACTACCACCTCATCAAGCTAAACCACCTCGTGATGATATGACTCATCCAGGAGAAGAGTTTATCTATCTGCTCGAAGGTCGACTCGAAGGCGAGGTAGACGGAGAAAAGTTTTTCTTAGAGCCGGGGGATTCTCTTTTTTTGAGATCCACCCAGCCTCATGTGTTTTTTAATCCAGGATCCGTCATGGCACGAGCGATTACTGTGATCTATCCCTTTTAACTCCGGCGCCTCAGATTAAGGTGCACGAAAAGCAACAAAGAGTTTTAGATTCTGCCGTTCAAGATCCATCAATACGGGTTGCTTGGATTTGATGTTGGCCACAACTTGCGAATAAGACTTCACGTCTTTGACGGGAGTATTGTTTACTTTTTTGAGGATATCTCCCGGCAAAATTCCTGCTTCACCAGCCGCGGAATTAGGGGCGATGTCCTGCACAACAACGCCAGAATTGTCGGGCACAGATCCGACAATCAATCCCAGCTTGTCATGGTTTTGTTCTCCGGACTCAGCTCCTGCTTGTTCATCGGATTCATCCGTGAGATTGCCGAGCTTTACAGAAACCTGGACCACTTTCTTGTCACGAATCACATGCATGTTGATGCTGGCACCGGGTTTAAGATTGGCAATTGTCTTTTGAAGCTCTCGACTGTTTGGGATATCTCTGTCCCCAATTTTGATAATCACATCTCCTCGCTGAAGTTGACTCTTGGCAGCGGGGCCGTTGGCGACCAAATCATTGATCACCACTCCAGAGGCAGTGCTTAGCCCAAGTGCTTCGCGGATTTCCTCGGACACATCCTGAATCATCACGCCCAAGTATCCTCGAGATACAGATCCCGAATCCTTCAGCTGAGGCAGCACATCTTTCAGAATGTTGACGGGGACCGCAAAACCAATGCCTGAGCCTTGAGCAGTGATGGCAGTGTTGACGCCAATAACTTCGCCTTTCAGGTTAATGAGGGGTCCACCGGAATTTCCAAAATTAATCGCCGCATCTGTCTGGATAAAATCATCAAAGCGGCGATTTTCATTCATGTTAATTTCTCGACCGGTGGCCGAAATGATTCCGAGCGATACCGAATGATCGAGACCGAAAGGGTTTCCAAATGCGAGGGCCCAGTCTCCCTTACGAACCTTTGTGGAATTGCCAAGTGGGACAAAGACCAAATCTTTTTTGGCATCAATCTTAATCAGGGCCAAGTCCGTCGCGGGATCTCGACCAATCAGTTTGGCCTGGAATTTATCTCCTTTAGAGACTCCCGTCCCATTGCCTTCTCCGGAGAAGACGTTGACTTCGATGGTGTCTGCTCCATCGATGACGTGATTATTGGTCACGATATAGCCGTCTTTAGAAATGATAAATCCTGATCCAAGACTTCGTCTCGGCTGTTGAGGTCGATCCTGAAGGGGTGAGCCAAAAAATCTCTCAAAAAACTCCTCTGGATTGGAAAACGGATCCATCGGCATTTGCTCCGGCGCACCTCTGCGTCTTTTCTCGACTTTGGCCTTTTTGGGCTCTGATGATGTGGCAATGTTTACCACTGCCGCATCCACCTGATCAATAATCGGCCCTAAATTAGGAAGGTTTACAATGGGAGCCCCACTGGCGTCGCGCTCTGTCCAAAACACTTTAGCGTCCAGGCTTGTCACTGCCGCGGTGGAAACCAACAAGCTGAGTGAAAGAAACTTAAAAAAAGATTGTCGCATCAATTGCTCCTTAAGATTTCGCCTTAGAGGCATTCAAATCCAAAAATTTCATTCGTGCTGTATACAAAATTTCATTGATCAGGCCATTTTCATGTTCAGAAAGGTTTCCCTTTGTCTTTTCGAGAAGGACTTCGAGAATATCAATATGCTGTCTTGCAGAAGGCAGATCCTTTTCTCGCTTTTTGCTGATGGGGTTTTCGATTTCGCCCAGAGCCATCAATGTGGCTGTTCCCAGTGAAAGAACAAAGGTTTCAAAGGTGACAGGGCCTGAATTCATCGAATCAGTCGTCTTGCTCATATAAGGAGAGATTTACTCCTTCTGTACGGATTTTTCCTCAGGTTTCTTTGTTTCCGGGGCTGGTGGTGGCGCCGACACAAGATTCTTAAGGTCAAAGTCGGAGGTCTTTAGGGGATCAGCCGAAGTTACAAACCTCAGCCAGCGTCCATCGAGTTCTTTATAGAGCTCACCGACGTCCTTTTTAAGGTGGAGGGAAAGGATTCTCTTCTCCCCACCTTTAAGTTCGATCTCAATTCTTAATGAAGCGGGAATTTTGGGTTCTGATTTCTGCTCATCCAAAAATCGCAGGGCTCGCAAGTTGCGAACTTGGCGAAAGAGATCATCCACTTTGGCTTGGTTCAATTTGCTTTCGGATCCGGCTCCGAGCAACTCATATTCTTGAGAGGCACTTCGGCCAATCTGAATCGACGGGGCCCCCGCTCTTTTGAGTGTTGCCTTTTGAATATCTGAAATCAAAAAGTCATCAAAGGTCCGCCGGATAAAGTCCTCAGGGGGCTTGGATAAATTCTCAAAATGGAATTTAGCGATGCTTCCGAGTGCAGTCTTATCGCTCTTGGCATAGTAAAGCTCTTGATCTTCGGTTTTTGCGCCAGGAACTTTTTTGAAGGGAGAGGGCTGCTTGATTTGATACAGAAACACTTCAGTCCCTTGAGGGCGAGGGTCGTTTTCTGTTGTTCGTAAGTCTTTTGCCCCTTCTTTAAATCCAATCACCAGTTTGATTGAAGGCTCGCCTAAGTTTTTGGGAGCCTCTGTCAAAAAATTATTGGCGCGAATCAGGCTGATTTTTTCAAGAAAATTACGAACCATCTCGGCGTCCAAAGGCAATTTATAAGGAGAGAGCATCACCCATTCATTGTTAATCTTCTCGAGACTGACGCGCTTTCCGCGAGCCTCCAATTGGACCTTGGCATAGTCCTCAGGTGTGACGGTGGAGAGCTTCATTTCTCTCCAGTCATCAATTCGCTGAGTCGCAAGATAGTCCAAATCGAGCCCTGCCAAGTAAACATTTTTGTCTGTCGAACGGGTCACATAATTTCCCGAATTAGAAGGGTTTTGGTCTCCAATAGAAACAGTCACCGGCTCTTTAAGGTCGGACGCCTTATAGGTGAGGCGAGCCTTAGGAGTTTCGAGGCCATATTGAACAAGGCCGAGTTTTTTATCTTTGAGCTTTTCTTCTGTCGCGATCACTTTGGTTTGTTTGAATTTTTGTAAGGCCACGAGAAGACTCGAAACCTTGCTTTCGCTCGCGAGATCCTGAACGGGAGAGGTAATTTTCCAAAAGAGACCTTGTCTTTCTAGAGTGACAGAGAGGTCCTTGATTTGAATCGTCATGGACGAAATTTGTTTGAGATCCCCAGGCGCAAAAACTTCGCCTTCACCTTCGAGTGCACGCTTCTCGGCAGGCTTTTGGATGGCAAAATAAACATAGCCTCCTACTCCCGCCACAAGAAGGCAGAGCAGAGCGAGGGTTTTGAGTTTCATGCTCGACCTCGACGCATCAGCCAAACCATCAGCGAAAGAATAAGAAGAATCTGAGGAATCACAAATAAGGAGGCATAATAAACAATGCGACGCTGAGGTTCGGTCATTTCGAGAGTGGATTGAGTCCACATTCTGGGCCTAATAGAAAGTTGGCCGGAGCTCGAGTCCCCCGCCAAATAATTAAAGGCGTTCAAAAACAAATCTCGATTAAACTGAGCCTGAATCATTCGATCCGTCGCAAAGCTCGCACTGCCAAAGACGACCAATTTTCCGTTGGGCGACCAGTCTCCCGCTGCTGGTTTTTCGATCTTCCACTCAGAAACTTGAGCGATCGGAAAGGGTCCGGTCAAATCCCCATCACCGCTGTCCTTTTTGGCGCCTTTGCTGCGATCAAAAAGAGATCGAACGTTGGATTCGGCCCATGCATCTGCAGAAACCGAAACAAGGGCTGCCACCTTCGCCGCTCCTTTATAGTTGGAAACTGCGAGAACAGGCATCGTCGTTGTGAATTGGGTGACGTTTTCTTGTTTAAGCTTCGAGACCATGGGGTGTTGCCCATAGGTAAAAGCTAAAAATTCAAGTGAGGCCTTTTTGCCAAATGGCCCCATCTGCAAAAACTCAACGACGATTCCTGGTTTGAGCTCAAGCCCATAGCGATTGAGTAGAGGATCAAATCCACTGGAGACAAGCCGGTCTTTGGTTGCCGCAATCATAGGATCTTGACCAAGGACGAAGGCTCCTCCTTTGGCGAGGTAGGTTTCGAGGATTCCGAGTTCTTTTGTGCTCACGGGCCGCTGCGCTCCCCAAGAGGCAACGACTGCGGCATCTTGAGGAATCTCATTGGTCTGCGCGAGATTGAGCGGCAGCACCTTAAAGCCCTCAGCTTCTAAAAGAAGCTTTCCGATATAAAGTCCGTTGACGTCTTCTTGGGTCTCGAGGGCTGCTTGGCCCTGACCTTGAGTAAAATAAATTGTCTTTTGATCTTCTCGGACCACACGCTTAAGCGCGTTGGTGAGACTCTCTTCCGTTGCTGTCGCGAGTTTAATGGTTCTCTTAGTTTCTTGATTTTGAATGACGACTTCCCCGACACCGGCCCCTAATTCTTTAACGAGAGCGGGTTCCTCATTGGGATCAACGGATTGAAAGCTCAGTTTGTCAGTATAGTCCGTATACTTTTCGACGAGATTTTTAAGAACATCGGCTTCACGCTGACCTTTGTCAAAAAAGGCATAGATCGTAAGTTTTTGAGTCAGGCCTTTGGCCACTTCGGCTGAAGAATCAGCCAAAGAGTGAATTCGATTGACGGTAGTATCCCATTTTTTTTCACCCCACTTGGACTGTGAAATAACATTGAGGCCAATCAAGAGGGTTAGGATAAGAAGGCCTCCCACACCACCCATAATCGCAGTGCGTTTTTGCGAGAGCGTCTCCATGGTTTCGCCCACCGAATAAAACAAGAAGAAGGCGCAGCCCGCGAGACCGAGTCCCGTTTGAATAATCGCAATCGTTTGAAACAGGCCCTGAAACATGAGAGCTGCCGGGCCCCCAAAGACCAAAAAGATAATGCCAATACCACCGGCGAGTTTTGCGTATTTTTTCATTTTTATTTCCTCGTTAATGAATCCAATGAAAGTTGACTGGCGGCTAAAAAGAAGATCGAAGCCGTCAAATAATAGACCACCGCCGAAACGGTGATGATTCCCTTATTGAACTGTTCAAAATGAGTCTGAATCGAAGCCGCCTCAAAAAAAGTAGAGAGATTTCCAGGGACAACCTTGGAGGCCCAGCCAATCATCAAAAATCCAAGGAGAATAAACACAGCGCTCAAGTAGGCAATGAATTGATTCTGCGTGAGGCTGCTTGTAAAAATTCCTACAGAAACGATGAAGAGCGCGGTGAGCCCTAATCCTAGATAGGCCGAGATGACCGGCCCGACTTCGGGGTTTCCAAAAGCAAACACCACTGTCAAAAAAATCAGCTGGCACGCGACAATCGCGAAGAAAAAGATAAAGCAGGCCAGAAGTTTTCCTAAAACAATTTGCCAAGTGGAAATAGGAGAGGTGAAGAGCAACTCAAAGGTGCCCTGTTTTCGTTCCTCTGCGACGGATCCCATCGTGATGCCTGGCATCGTGAAGAGAAACAAAAAGAAAGTGAAAGACACGACCTGGGCTACGAGCATTTCATTCAAATTAATTTGAGCCAGAATGTCGGGATTCTGCTGAAATTGAACCTGAAGTTTTGCTTGTTTGAGAATCCGATCAAACGTCTCCAGTGACATGAGAAAATGAATCCCAGAGATGAGAGAAAATACGCCCAAAACAACATAGGCCGTCGGCGATACAAAGAGAGATTTGAGCTCTCTTTTAGCAATTGTCCATGCGGGTCCCATTCAACTTCCTCCTGATTTAAGCGTTTGAAGCTCGTAAATTTGTTTCGCTCATGAGAGCGGCTTCATCTCGAGTAATTTCTTCGATAAAGACTTCTTCGAGAGATTTTCTTTGAGTCAAATCCTGAATTTTTTTGTCATGAGTTACTCGACCGCGATGAATGATGATCGCTCGCTGACATGTCGCTGTGACCTCAGACAAAATATGCGTGGAAAGAAGTACGGTATGTTCTCCGGCAAAACCCTGAATGAGTTTTCGGATTTCGATGATTTGAACTGGATCGAGTCCCACGGTGGGCTCATCTAATATAATGACGGGAGGGCGATGGACTACCGCCTGAGCTAAACCCACTCGCTGGCGGAAGCCTTTAGAAAGAGTTGAAATCACCGATTTTCGGCGATCCTTGAGACCGCACTTCTCAATCGCCCAATCAAGGTGAGAGGCCTTTTGTGCTCGGGGAGTTCGTTTGAGTTCTAAAACAAACTTGAGATAGGATTCGACGGTCATCTCCATATAAAGAGGCGGTGTTTCTGGAAGATATCCAATGCATCCCTTGACCCCTTGGGGATCATCAATCACAGAATGTCCGCCGATCCATGCGTTGCCTGATGTCGGTTGATAAAATCCTGTGAGAATTCGCATTGTCGTTGTTTTGCCGGCGCCGTTGACTCCGAGGAATCCAACGATTTCGCCTTTTTGAATTTCGAAAGACACGCCTTTGAGCGCAGTGAAGGCGCCATAGGTCTTTGTGAGATTCTCTGCCTTAATCATATGGCCCAAAAATAATTGAGGCAGGCCGTCGGGGTCAACGAAGTCCCTGAATTTTAAGACTTTTTACTTTCTCTTCGAGCATCGATGGCGGAACCCCCAGCTTTTGACTGGCCTTTAAAAGGTCCCCGCCGCTACTCTTAAACGCCTCTTCGATGGCGGCTTTCTCTAAGCTCTCCATTTTAAGGCGCAGCGTGTCGCGACTTCCCTGATCCCAGCTCTTTTTGGGAATGACCGGGGATCCTGTCAAATGAGGAGGCAGATGTTGTTCGGTGATGACGGGAGAATCTGCCACATTCACGGCATACTCAATACTGTTTTCGAGTTCTCTAATATTTCCGGGCCACGGATATTGCATCAAATGAAAGAGCGCTTGATCATCAATGCGATTCACTTTCTTGTCGAACTTCTTAGCAAAAATTTTCAAAAAGTGATCCACGAGGGGCTCGATGTCTTGAGTTCGATCCTTAAGAGGCGGGATATAAACTGGTACAACATTGAGACAGTAAAACAAATCCTTCCTAAACGCGCCCGAATCAATTTTTTCGAGCAGGTTTTGGTCTGATGCGGCGACCACTCGCGCGCGAATCTCAGTGCCCGAGGTGAGGGCCTCGTACAATCGAGCTTGAGTGGCTTGAGTGAGAGCGCCGACTTCATCCAGATAAAGCGTTCCATCTTCTGCGAGCTGAATCCACCCTTGCCGATCCGAAGTTCCAAACAACTTATCGAGCATTTCGTCGGGATGGCAGGCTGAGAGATAGGCTCGGACCAAAGGCCGATTTCGTCTTTCGCTTTTGTCATGAAGCAGTCGCGCGACAACTTCTTTGCCCGTTCCTGTTTCACCAGTAATCAATACATTGGACTCAGAATTGGCGACTTGTTCAATCACGGCATAGACTTTCTCCATCTCGCCCGTGTTTCCGATAATCTTTTCTTCCTGCCTCAAAAAGACTCTTGAGCGCTGAAACTCCTTGGAAGCTTCGTCGGCAGATTTTACCGCGCGCTCAACAGTTTTAAGAAAATCATCCTGATTAAAGGGCTTGGTCACATAATCAAAGGCACCGCGCTTCATAGCTTCAACGGCCGTATCAATCGTGCCGTGAGCGGTAATCATAATGACGGGGATCTGAGGTTTGTGGTTGCGGACTCTCTGAAGAAGCTCAAGTCCATCCATCTCCGGCATCTTGAGATCCGTAATGATGGCTTCAAACTCTTTCGACTGAATCAAGTCCCAAGCGAGGGCACCATTTTCTGCCTCTGTGACCTCATGACCCATCCGCCTGAGTTGAATCCCTAGGATTCTTCGAACACTTTCTTCGTCATCAACAACGAGGATCCGAGCCATGCCCGCAATTTAATCAAGATCTCACAAGGCGACCATCTTTTTCGCTGCGGAGAGGGAGGAAGATCAAAAATCGCGTGCCTTCGTTAAGTTTGCTTTCGACGCTGATTCGCCCTCCCAAGCTATCAATCATCTTTTTGCAAATGGGCAGGCCCAAACCGCTCCCGGCCTTTTTGGTGGTAAAGAGAGGAATAAAAATATTGGTCAAGACCGCCGCAGGCATGCCAGGTCCGTCGTCTTGGATTTCAATCTGAATACCATCCTGAGGCGCGCGATAGGCTTTGATCCAGATATTTCGGCTAAATGCCTCGCACGCATTTTGAACGAGATTAAAAAGCACTTGTTCCAGTTTAAGGGGATCGGTCGAAACATTCGGTAAGTCATTGGCGACATCGCGATGGAGTTTAGTCGCTGTTTTTTGAGCTTTTGGTCTCACGTTCTCAAGCATCTTTAAAATCAAAGTATCCAAATTGACTTCGATGGGATCTTCGTTGGAGCGCGCAAAATTGAGGTACTGATTGACTGTCGCACTCATGCGATCGGTTTCTTTTTGCAAAATATCGACACATTCCCGATCTTCAGAATTCATGAGAGTGGGAGAGGTTTGCAAAAGCTGAACCGCTCCATGAATCGCGCCGAGTGGATTTCGAATTTCGTGAGCGAGGGCGGCCGACATTTCTCCCAGGGCCGCCAGTCGTTTTTGGCGTTCTTGATTGTCAAAGTGGTGAATTTGATCGAGCACGCTGACAATATCTTGAGTCATGGATTCGAGACGCTGAATCTCCGTATCCGAAAAACTGGAGTAAGGATTCGTCGATCGAAGAGAGGTTCGAAGTGTCCAAATTCCCAGGAGCTCATCCTGCTTGAGAAGAGGCAGAGCCATGTGACTATGCATTTCTTTGAGTTCTTCTCGCACCTCTGGGGGTAGATCCTGATCATGTTCGAGAAGCAGCGGGTGAGGAGACTTTTTGAGGTGGAGGAGGAGGGGATGTGTGAGTTGAAGGCTCGTTCGAAAATTTAGATTGCTCGGCTCGATCAATCTAAACGATCCAGCAGCATCATCCCAAAGATAAAGCCCAGCCTGATAAATTCGCCCAGATTCGCGAACATCGTTGATGAGGACTTGAGCGAGTTCCGAAAGAAGGCGAGAAGCTCTGATCTTTCGAGGCAGTCGCTTGAGGAGCTGCTCGAATTCGTAACGATCCACAATGAACTGCTTCAAAAAGAATGTATCAATCTGATCTCGAAGAGGTTCAAGAACGCTAATAATAATAAATGACGCTAAGAAAGTGTTAAAGACAAAGAGCTCATAGTCTTCGCGCCCCACCCACGCCAAAAGCGAAATAAAAATGACGCTCAAAATGACGGACATCAAAAAGATGCGGATTCCCCGAAGCATCAACTCCCGGACCTCTCGCAAGCGAGGATTCGCGACCATCAGGTAGAGAAAATAAATAAATACCGCCGTCAAAATATTTCCAAGATAGGGAAGCGGCAAAATTCGAATCGCTCCATCGGCCCTCAATTGTCCAATGACGGCAAAAAAGCTGCAGACAATGGACCCAATCAGGACAAAAAATGAACGCGTTTTGAGCTTGAGATCGTCAGTGGTTCGATAAACCCTCACGAGCTTCAAAAGCATGAAGCCAAAGGAAACAAAGACAAAAAGGCCTACGAGTAAGTTGGCAAAGGCGTAGTGTTCTTCCAGCGGAAAAAAGTAGACCGCCAATAATGCGAGACACGTCATCAGAGTCAGACGGGCAATGACAGCTCTTTCAAAAAACAAAACAGAAACAAACTTACTTGCAATGAGTGGCAAAAAGAGCGCGACCATCAGATGAGAGCGATGCGCGGCCGCGGCAGTCAGTGTCCACTGTGCGGTTTCAAAATCTCGCTGCGTATAAGAAACCAAATATAAAATATTCCAGGCGCCATAAGCGACAGAAAATACTCCGAGCCAAAACGGGGCTGGGGCCTTTTTTTTGAGAGTGTATTGAAAGCAAGCAATCGCCGCTCCGATACAAACGATCGCACTGAGTATGGTTGATTGTATAATGACCGGCGAGACTTCGGACTGTCCCATGAACCAATCGAGCTTGAGGAAGTCCTCATAAATCCATTCCACGAACTTATTTGAGTTGATTTATGAATTGGGGGCAACGAAACTTTAAGGAGTGATGAAGGAGGCTTCCTTGGCAAAGTTGTTGTCTTTTCCGCCGGGGCGCGTGGCGCGGCGGGATGATCTTCATCTCGCTCGACGACTCTTTCATTTTTCGAGTGGTGTTGGGCTCATTATCTTGAGCTACCAGCTCCCTCAAAAGTCTGAATGGGCTCTTTTTTTAGGAAGTCTTTTGGCGTTCGATCTCTTGATCGAGGGATCCCGCTTAATTTGGCCGGCTCTCAATCTCTGGATTTTGGATAAGTTTAAGTCGGTCCTCAGAGAGGGAGAGGAAGCCCGCCTGAGTGGGATCACGTATTATCTCTTGGGTTGTGTTCTTTCTGTTTTGTTGTTTCCTCGAGACATTGCGATTTTGAGCATTTTGTTTTTGGCAATGGGGGATCCCATTGCAGCAGTTGTGGGAGTCGTTCGAGGGCGTCGATACTGGCCTGCGGATGTCAGTCCCACTCGCAAGACATTGGAGGGGAGTCTTGCGTGCTTTGTTTTCTGTGGGTTGGCGACATGGGCCATGAGTTTTTTGCTCAAACACACCGGCGATCACCTTTGGACGGATCGATTGCTCTTTGCGATGGTGGGCGGTTTTGCAGCAGCGCTCGGTGAGCTATTGCCCCTGCGAGCAGATGATAATTTTTCGATGCCGTTGATTTCGGGCACCTGTCTCTGGACGGTGGGCGCTTTTTTTAATCTTTTACCGGGACTCTATTTTTAAATATGGAATACGCGCTCAATTTTTGGGGAGTTCGCGGAAGCTTTCCAGGGACCAATTCAAAGGTCGCTCAACATACGAGTTGTGTAGAGCTCACTATGGGCGCAGGACACTCAGTTTTTTTTGATGCAGGCACTGGCCTATTTGCCGCCACGCAAAAACGAGAATTTAAAAAGCTCAGTCTTTGTCTCTCCCACTTTCACTGGGACCATATTCAGGGCTTTCCTTTTTTGAACGGACTTTACGAAAAGGATAGTTTTGAAATCGAGATAATTTCCGGCTTCAGAGATACGATGGATCGGCTTCAGGTCTTGTTTGATGAGAGATTTTATCCCGTCGCGGGAGACTTTATGCGCTCGCGCGTAAAATTCAAGTTTATGGAAGTCGGGCAGACCCTCTCTCTGGCGCCCGATATTCAACTCAAATTGGCGCCTCTCAATCATCCAGGGACTTCATTTGCGTTTCGATTACAAGGCCCTACATCGAGTTTTGTCTATGGAACAGACTCCGACTATGCTCCGGTGACACTAGAAGCCGAAAAATTACTGCAGCAAGCCGATGTCGCCGTGATGGATTCTCAGTTCTTAGTGGGCGACTCACTGGCCAAAGCTCACTACGGGCATTCGAGCTTTAAGCATACGATTGATGTCGCGGCTCGTTTGAGAGTTCGAGATTGTATTCTTTTTCATTTTGACCCTTCCTACACGGATGAAGAGATATTTTTGATGGAAGCCCAAGCTCAAAATTATGTGCGCTCCACCTATGGGCAAGAGGGGCCTCAAGTCAGCATGGCACGCGAAGATCGTGGCATTAAAATTTCTTTATAAGTTTTTTATCAGGAATTAGCCCTGTTCAATTAAAAATGGCTGCCAGGCAATATTTGCATTTTTGAGCGCATCGAGAAGAGGTGAAACTCGCGGACGAAAGGGTTCGATCAGTAACCGCATACCGGCTTGCTGAGGATTGCGACCGCCTTTGCGACGATTGCAAGGGTGACAACTCGTCACGACATTTTCCCAAATGGTTTTTCCGCCGGCGACTCTTGGTTGGACGTGGTCGATGTTTAACTTTTGTTTGGGCAAGGTGCGCGCGCAATATTGGCAGGTAAAGTGATCGCGAATAAAAACTTGGTGTCTCGAGAATTTTACATTCTGAGGCGGGCGCTTTTCAAAGTCATTGAGGATCACTACTTTGGGAACGGGCACCGCTCGATTGACCGTTCGGAGATAGTAAAAGGCATGCGCCTTGTCGGTTGGAATTTCATCTTCCAAAAGCTTTTCCCAAGAATAAGTCTGGTATTCGGGGTCTACGCCCCGTGCGATGTCCAAATACAGAAGGCTCACCGCCCGCTTGACGTTCGTGATATGGACGGGCAGATAACAGCGGTTGAGGACTAGAACCTTTTCGTGGCCTCCACCCAGCTCGAGATTGAAGCCTAAGTCTATGTCAAAACTGCTATCGAAAACTCCACCTCTCACTCTTATTATATCGTCCGAGCAGGTTGACGCCAAGGGTGAACGCGCAGACAGGGTTTTGTCGCGTTTAAAGGAGCTTCCGAGCCGATCGCAACTCAAGCTTTGGTTTGAGGAAAGCCGCATCCGAAGGGGCCTTGAGGTCCTTGAGCCAAATACAAAAGTCTTCGCCGGCGACGAACTCAAACTCATGCCGCTCGACCCTCCCTGGCCCAAACTGGAGCCGCGGCCCCTGCACCTTGATATTTTGCACGAAGATGAATGGCTCATCGTCCTTTATAAACCTCGCGGACTCAGCATGCATCCTGGCGCGGGGCGGCATCAAGAAACCACTTTGGTTCATGCTCTTTTGGCGCACTCCGAAAAGCTCTCGGAGGGAAGCGAGGAATTTAGACCAGGGATTGTGCATCGCCTCGACAAAGAAACCGAAGGCATCGTGGTTGTCGCTAAGGATAACAAAACACACGAAGGCTTGAGTCGACAATTTTCGGATCGAACGATTGATCGGCGATACTGGGCTCTCGTCGCGGGTCGCCCGCCGGACACTTTGACGATCGAGGGCGCCATTGCTCGCCATCCTGTGCATCGTCAGAAAATGCATATTCATACCAAAGGTCGAGAAGCCAAAACCCTGGTGAAGACTCTGAAGCGTTTTGAGGAAGGCTATGCGTGGGTCGAATGCAAACTCATGACGGGGCGCACCCATCAAATCCGAGTTCACCTTTCATCAAAGGGATTTCCGGTTTTGAACGATCCTCTCTATTCTCGCGTGAGAAAATTTAATTTTGGTTCGCCCGAAAAGCAAAGGGCACTCGCAGATCTTGAAGGGCAAGCGCTAATGGCTTTTGAACTTGGATTTACGCATCCGCAAACCGAAAAGAGATTAAAATTTACAGCTGCAAAGCCTGCGTGGTTGCAATCACTCACCGATTAAAGGCTCTTGTCAGATAGATCGCATACCGAAAAAGATAGTAAGCAATGCTACTTTTGATTCGGGCCCAGAATGTCCGTTCGGATATGCTTGTAACGTCCACGCGCTGAGAGTGGTGGGTGAGAATTTCATCCAGAGTCCGGCGCACCTGATAGGCAAAGCGCGGATCCATCGAAACAATGTCACCCTCAAGATTTGAAAAAACTGACCAAGGATCGAGATTGCTTGAGCCCACAATGGCCCAAGCCAAATCAATCACAGCAATTTTTGCATGAAGGGGATTTGATTTAAATTCGTAGATCTCAATGCCGGAGGTGATGAGTCTTTTATAAAGCGATCGCTCGGCGAGCTTGAGAAGAGGTACATCCGAGTGGCTCCCTTGCAAGAGGAGACGGATTCGCACGCCGCGCTTTGCAGTTGCTTCGAGCAATCTTACAAAGCGGTGGCTTGGAAAAAAATACGCATTGGCAATGATAACTTCCTCTCGGCAACGTTTGAGTGCTGCCGAATAAGTCCGCTCGATGGATCTAAATCCAAACTGTGAATCACTCACGACATAGGAATTGATGCCTTTGGGGTGACGTCTCCAAGAAGGGACAAAAGCACGCCACTGAAAATGGAGCTGCTTCCAAAGCTGACGCGAATGCCAGCGCACCTGCTTTGCAAGGCTGCCGTAGACGACGACTGCCGCATCCCATTTTCCCTGACGATCAAAACTCTTCGCATACTCCTTTGAAAAATTGAGTCCCGCGACAAAAGCTTGGTCTCGATCAATCACAATGGTTTTTCGATGAAGTCTGCGAAAAAAGAAGCGACGAAAATCCCAGGAATTTCGGAGAGGGCGAAAAATTTTAAACAAGACGCCTTTCTTAGCATATTGAGCCACAACCTCCTCTGTGAAATGAGGGGTGCCGAGCGCATCGACGATGATTTGGACGCGAACTCCTCTTGAGGCGGCGCCGACAAGTGCGTCTAAAATTTGAAGACCGATTTCATCGGTTTCAAAAATATACATTTCAATCAGAATCTCTTCCTGAGCCGAAGCAATGGCTGTCAGAAGCCGAGGAAAAAATGCTTCACCTCCAGGGATAAACTCTAGGCCTCGATCCGTCATGTCGTCTCTACCTCAGAGAGGAGGGGGAGGTGGTCTGAAAGGCCGGACCAAGGGCGCCCTGAGAGCGCTCGAGCACTGATGATCCGAAGACCACGCGTATAGATCCGATCAAGCCGAAGGAGCGGAAAAAAACTAGGGAATGTTCGAGCTTCTTTGCCGTGCACTTTTCGATTCACTTCATCCATGTGGAGATCACGGGCAAAATATCGGCCCGCTTCGCCCGTCCAATCATTAAAGTCTCCCCCAATAATGAGGGGATGAGTGGGTGATATCTGAGTTTCGATATAGTCTTTCAGTCGATCGAGCTGAAGGCGTCTTGAGGGGCGTCCCAAACTCAAATGCAGACAAATCAAATAGATTGTGACGCCTTCGGTTTCAAATGAGGTCGTCAAAAATCCTCGTCTCTCTAAAGTACTCGAAGAAATATCCGTGTTGATTGATTCGGCGAGATTCCATCGCGAGAGGATCGCGTTTCCATGATCACCAGCGTCGTAAATGGCGTTTCGACCATAGGCGTGATCCGTCCAGACTTGATCTGCCAAGAACTCGCTTTGACTCTGATCAGGCCAGTCTTCGATTCGAGAGGCATGATCGTCATGGCGACCCAATACTTCCTGCAAAAAGACCACATCTGCATGACTATCTTTGATCGCGCTTTTGAGCGTCGGAAGAATGAATTTTTGAGAAAGCGTAAAGCCCTTATGGATATTCAGGCTTAAGACCTTAAATCGCATTGCTAGAAGGGAGTTTAAGCCCTTCGGGGGTAAACCCAAACAGGAAGATGTGCTCTTCTAATAATATCTCGCGCCACCGAGCCGAGTTTGGCTTTGAGCGCTCCACTTTGAGTTGCCACTGCTAAACAAGAAGCCCTCTGCTTTTTGGCGATGGAGAGAATTTCGCGCGACGCACTCTGAAGTGACTTTTTGGAGATGATTTGGCAGGGAACCTGAAATTTGCGTGCCAGTGAGGACCAAGACTTTAATTTTTGATGCGCACGTTTGATTTGCATCTTCATTGCTTGGTCTAAGAGGGCGATTTCTTCTGCGATCATAAAACCCCCCATGGAGCTGCCATAAAAAGCACTGTCCTCTATGATATGGCAAAGAATAACTTGAGCCTTTAAAGGAGCTGCCCATTGCAAAAGTTTTTTAAACGCTTTTAAGGATTCAGCACTTAAGTCTGTGGCAAAGAGAATTTTTTGAAAGGGCCTTCGGGATTCGCCTTCGGCGGGCACAACCAAAACAGGAATCTGAGAATGCAGGAGCAATGTCTCTGCATAACTGCCCAGAAAAAATCTTTCGACCCCTGATTTGGATTGTTTTCCGACAACGATCAGATCAGATCCAGTTTTGAGAGCATACTTATTTAGAGCCTGAGCGGCTGCCGTCATCGAAAACGCTTTGGGATCTACCACGATATGAAAATTCTCCCAGTGGGATTCTTTCACTTTTGAAAGCTTCTTACGAAGTACCTTGTCGGCCGCTGCATGCAACTGTTTGGTTCCAGGAAACGCAAAGCCTTCTGCCCACCGAAGTTCCGAAGGGCTCGAGACGTAAACAGGTTCAATACGCGCTCCCGTTTGAGCTGCAATCGAATTTAAGATCCGAACGCTGTGATTCCAAATCTTGGTGTTCTTTTGAAACGCATCGACACTCCATAAGACTTCTTTGATCATAGGAGTTTTTTACGACTCTTTTGTCGGCTTGGGTATTGAATTGTGACCGAATTTCTCGCTACATTGGGATCGATGCAGTGTTTTTTAGGAGCCTTGAGTGGGTTTACTCATCATCCTGACGAAGAGCCCGAGGGGGTGCTGACTTTGCAGCAAGTCCATGGCTCACACGGAGTATGCGTTTTGGACCGGAAGAGTTTTTCGCAAGAGGCCGGGGATTTTTTGTGGACTCAAAAGCGTGATCAAAAAATTGGAGTTAAAGTCGCGGATTGTAGTGCCCTGCTTTTGGAAGGCGTCAACTCTCAAGGCGCTTTTGTCGCCGCGGTTCATGCGGGATGGCGAGGGACTGCTGCGGGAATTTTGCAAAGGGTCGCTGAGGCCTGCCAGCCCTTGAGCGATGTGATTGTGTGGATGTCACCGAGTATTTGTGCGGAGCATTTTGAAGTCGGACCCGAAGTGTTTGAAATGCTTTCTCCTTCAGCAAAAGATTTTGCAATACAAGGAAAGGGCGATCGATGGCATTTGAATCTCAAAGCCTTTCAGAAATCCGAAATTCAGCGGGTCTTCCCTCGAGGCACTCGAGTTTTTGCTTCCAGTCTTTGTACTTTTTGTCAGTCGGATTTTATTTCTTATCGTCGCTCTCAAGGTCAGCTGCCCAAGGGGCAGAGGCACCTGGCGTGGATTCAACTTCGATCTCTCGAGGTGCCGGCGCATTGAAGGATTGCTTCAGCGATTTTTGAGCTCGATCGATTACTTCAAAATCCAAGGGGACTTCGCTTCGAGTTTCCAATCGTCGCTGGATGTAACCGAGCGATTTGAAAGTAGAGAGTGAATCCCAACCACCGATGGCTCGAGATACAGTTAAAAAAACGGACTTCTTAGTATCTCGCTCCAAGTCCGGAAACTCTACACGCGTGGCTTCAGGCAATGTTTGGATAATGACTCCCATCATGAGCACAATGAGCATCCCTTTGAGTCCCCCAAGTCCTACGCCCAGCCAATGGTCCAAAGGGGTGAGGCCCGGAGCCTTTTTAATCATATTGATGATGGCGCTGACAGACATCCAAAGGAGTAAGATTGCAAACGCCGAAAATCCCCAAGCGACGAGATCTGGCGCCATTCGAAACCAAGTCCATCCCGAATCATATTTGAGCCAGTCAGCCAGGGGTTTTGCAAAAAACACAAAGCTAAAAATGATCGCCACCGAAATGAGCTGGTTGGTCAGGCCTCTAAAGTATCCTACGATCATAAAAAACAAGATCAAAAGCAGGAAGAAAATGTCGATATACATAGATACCTAAATTTTAGAATCAAAAGCCTTCGTCACAAAGGGAATTCCCACTTTAGGTGTAGCGCAGTGAGTTATTCTCCAAAATGTCTTGCTTGCGTCCCACTGGATTAGCCCGGAGAATTTAAGGCATGCGACTCAAAAGCGCCCCTTCAGGAACCACTCCTCGATTTTTAGATGTTGATGAGCGCGTCGAGCGTCGATCGATTCAGTGGCTCGCGGGATTTTTTATTTTTGCCTGCGTGGTGGTGTTTTTTTCAGAGTCCTTCTCCAATTTTTTTCGTCAGTACGCGTTTCAGGGGTTTTTGCTGGTCGCACTTTTGTTTCAACTCTTTTCTGGCTGGCGACCTTTGCTGGGAATCTCGCTTCGCAGCCTTCGTGTTCTTAGTATTCTCGTCGTGATTTACTTTGGAGGCCTATTTTTGATCGAACGATCTTTGGGTTGGTTGGGGATTCAAGGTGTCACACATCCGTGGCCTCAGCGAGAGGATTTGGTACTCTTAGGAGTTTTAGCGCCAATTTTGGAAGAGATTTTTTTTAGAGATATGATTTTTAGATCACTCGTAGCGCGGCTCGGAAAAGTTTGGATGGCGGCCGTCGTGTCAAGTTTGCTTTTTATGGTCGCTCACCTGACTCTTTACCCCGGAGCTTTTTTGTTGGGCTTGATTGGGTGCACGCTGGTGGTGATGTCTAAAAGTCTCTGGCCGGCGATTTTCTTTCACGCCGTCTCCAACTTCAGCCTGCTCTTTTTGCCCGTTTGGTTTCCTAATGTTCTCGAATTTCTTCGGCGATTTAGTCTCTTTGAATACTTTTATCGTTAAAGAATTCTGAGGTTAGTTGACGCTCCAGCAGCCCTTTTTCCAGTCTTCGGTGAGGTCTTCAGGATTTGCTTCGGCCAAGATCACGTCGCGTGCACCAAGTCCGTGAACGCGAAACGCTTGACGAATTTGAGCTTCGTGCGGTGAAGCAGTCCAAGGATTTCCATCGTCATTTCGTTCATCAATGATCAGGAGCTCACGATAAAATTCATGAACGGTTTTGGCCTGAGCGAGCTGAGCTTCGTGGATCATCGGATCCACAATGTCTTTGCCGAGCATCTTACGAAGATTCCAAAGTGCGCCGCTAAACATTTGCCCGTCATTATGAAAGTTCTTTCCGCGGCCAAATGTCTTGTAATGAAAGGCATTGTCGACGGTGCGCAGATACTTCATGCCCGTTCGTTCGTGCATGACGCCCTCGCCAATGAGGGGGTCCTCCGTGATGGTCGCCGCCAAAAAGTCCGCCATCGCCTCGTTCATCGCAGAGAACTCATAGCCACCCACCATTCCGTACTTTTCATAAACAACCGAATGACCGAATTCATGAATGATCACATCGCGAGATAGTCCTGTGTTCTTGAGAAAGTTCTTTCCTGTTCCAAATGCGAGTTGGTAGGTGAGGGGCATAAAGAAAGCATTGTCGAGATCTTCACCAAATCTTGCAATGGCAGTCAGCTTGGACGATGCGCGGTCAAAGTTAAACTTTTCCTTTAAAAATCTTTTTGTATGCATCACCCAATGAAAAATATTGCGCTCTTCATCGCTAAGACCGGCGTTCAATGAAACTTGCGCCTCTTTGAGGTCATTGATGTTGATGCTCATGGCGCGCTTTCCGCTGTCATCGTTCAGGACAACGACCGTTTCGTTGTCGAGAGCCACTTGGAGTTCGGGTCCTTCTAGACTTCGAATATCAACGCTGCCATCGGGCTGAGTCATGACCTGGTTGCCGTGATTGTCTTTGACGGTGATCGAAGGAAACAAGACATCCTCAGTAATGCCCCCGGGTTGATTGAGAGCGATGTTTCCACTGATCCGAAGTGAATCAAAGTGGGACGATGGCTGAAATCCTCCAATCGTTTGTTCGGTCTCTTCATCCACCCAAAAAACAAACTCGGACTGCGACTCTTGATCGTAGATTCCAAATTCACGCGCGGCATAAACCTTGAGTGTTCCGTCGTTTTCGAGACGGGGATAAATCACCGAGCGCTCTCTGATGAGATGATGAGCACGAGTAAAAAAGTTTTCGGAGCGCAAGGTTTTGACAGCAAGGCTCTCCAGAGAGTGGAGAGAGGCGAGTTTGGTCGCAGGAACAAGCGTTGAGGACATGGTCATCCACTCCGCGGCGGAGCTCAAGCGTATGACGAGCCGAGATCCTACGACTTCTCGAGCTCCGACCATCTGCTGAAACGTCGCATAATTGAAAGGGGTTCCCTGATCGATGTGAAGAAGTTTGAATTCTTCTGATGGGAAGTTTTCACGGAGTGTCTTTTGAGCAATCCCTTCAAGAACATCCTTTGTGGCATTGGTAGACGCAAAGTCTTCTGTCAGAGCTCTTTCGATTCGGCGAGGTGACTCAAAGTCTTTGTTCTGAAGCGTGACGAGCGCATCCTGAGAAAACTCAGTATGAATGTCATCGACTCGGCTGAGAGTCCGAGCAAAGTCAAATTCTCCACGATCCAATGGCTGAGGTTGTGCGCATCCGGCAAGTGCTCCAAATGCAATAAGGCCCCACGGTGACATCAAGAAACGCATCGATCCCCTCCCCATGCGTCATCTTAGACGGCTCGTCCCCAAGGCTGCCCTGGTGGACGTGTCGCAAGACAATTCTATTAAATTTTATTTTGAGAATCTTTTGAGCTATTTACAGCTGACGAAGAATCTCAATCCCCTGCACTGAGACTACGGGAAGCGTCATGAAAATTCAATGGATTTGAAATTGCGCCGGAATTTTTTTCATCGCGTTCAAAAGAAATTCATCGGTCGGCCGCTGCTTGAGGGCTGACGCAATGTGTCGTGCCGCGCGATTCCAGTCTTTGATTTCAAAAAAATAAGTCGCGAGGTTCACATGCGTGACAAAATTTTGGGGATCTCGAACGAGAATTTTTTCTCCTACTTCGCACAACTCATCAAACTTTGTTTGATAGAGCAGACTCGTCGTGAGTTGGCTCAAAGCATAGAGATCACCCGGTTGAAGTTGTAAAAAATCTCGAATGAATTTTTCGGCTTGGGGCCAAGCGTTTGTTCGAAGCGCAGACTGAAACGCCACTTTCAATATTTCTGGTTCGGTGGAAAATTTTTGAAAGGCGATTTGCGCAAGTTCAAAGGCTTTTTGAAATTGTTGAGTTTCCATCCAGGCAACGGCCATCTCGATCCAAGCCGCAGGATTTGTGGGATCTTCCTTAAGCTTTAATTCGGTCAGCTTGAGATAATAGTTTATCTTTTGAGTGAGATTGGATTTGAGTCTTCCAAAGTGATGCAGTGTCACTTCAAGTTTTTGGTGGACGAGGCCTCTTTTGAGACAGGCCGGCAAAAGGCTCTCATGAATTCGACCCGAATACGAGAGCCCCTGATCCGAACGGTAGAGCCGCTCCATCCAGTTTTGAGTAGCCCAAAATTCTCCGTGACGAGGAGCCCCCTGAGGAAGGCTTAAGCGCAAAGCTTCTTCGGTTGCCTGATCCGCACTGTAGTTGACTTGTTTGAGAGAATAACAAGCGATCTGGGGGTTTCCAATAGCCGCTTCAATTCTAGCTTTGGCGTCGGGGGCGAGCCACTCATCACCGTCGATAAAGAGTATCCATGGGCTCTTCGCCTGTGAGGCTGTGAAATTTCGGGCGGCAGAGTAATCATCGGTCCAATCTCGATGAATCCACTCAAATCGGGGGACTTGCTTCTCAAAACTTCGAGCAATCGTCTCAGATTCATCGTTCGAGCCAGAATCACAGAGAATGAGTTCGCTGATCCAGGGCGCGATGCTCTCCAAAGCTGCCTTGAGGAATTCCTCCTCGTTTTTCAGGATGAAGCAGGCACTGATGGGAAGTCGGCTCATTTCCATATATTAGGGCATGTCTGAGGCATGGTCCAAATAAGCTTTCTTTGCTATGACACTCTTCCATGCGCCCCGCCTTTCTTATTCTTACCCTTTGGACTGCGTCGTCGATGGCAAGCGCCCAGACAGCTGAGCGAGGGGATCCACTCGCGAGCCGATTGAATCAAGGGCTCAAATTGATGGAGTCTGGGATCGAATTCAAAGATGAAATGGCCCAATTGCAAGGGTTTGATTTTGCGCTTCGACCGTTTTTTGATTCGAGTGTCATGATTGATCGCCCCCCTCGATTGAATAAGCTGACAAGTTCTCTCGAGCGATTTTTGAAGGAAAGGGGGAGTGAATTTTCGCTCCCCGTCCTCAAGGACATGCAAAGCAAATTGAATGAGGCGCTTGTCAACCTTGAGAAGACCGCTCCGGAATACGAGAAGACGGGATGGATTCATTCCGCCGCTGCGGGGATTACGTTCTCGTCATTAGTGCATGCGACAGATCGCTGGATCTTGCCTGGAAAACGATTTTTGTTTTTGCCTCTCCCGGGACGAAAAGTTTTGCGCAAATCCGTGGAGGCCGCGGGGCGATGGATAGAATCAAAAAGCACATTGTGCAAAGGACCCCTCACAAAGCTCGCTCTTTCGGGAGTAGGAAAGGGGATTCAGAAAAGCCCTCGACTCGCTATGCATTTCCTCCTGGCTCCGACATTTGGTGTTCCCATGCATTACTTTTATTTTAGTCATCATGAGAATTGGGATCCGACAGAAGAGGCACTGCGCGATCGCATCGAACCTTTGCTCGAAACGCTCATCGAACGCGCAGAACGATTAGAGCCTCGACGCTAAGGCGGCGGGCCGAGTTTTTTGTAACGGGCAGCCCTCTTTGGTCTCAACACCGTAAACTCCTATTCGCTAACTGCAGGGAAAGCTCTCTGTGGACTTGAAGTCGCCGCTCGAACAGGAGAGAATAGATGTTACGCACAGCCCGTCTTTGCAAATTCGTGCAATGGGGCAGGAGGATGCAGCATGGGATTTGTTGAAGACAATTTGGGGATTTTTATTTTTCTCGCCGGTGTTTTGATCATTTTGTTCAGCATCAAGATAGAAATCGAAGCCAAAACACGCCGGCTCAAGAAAACGCTGAAGAAATAAAAGCGCACACGCTTGCTCTCGCTTCATGCGAGAGTGCAACTCAGTCGCTGAGAGTGAGCTGCACTCGGCTACGAAGTGGCACCAAAGTAGGACACCTTGAGTTCTTCTTCGAGTCTCAGGAGCTGGTTGTATTTGGCGGTGCGATCCGTGCGGCACAGACTTCCAGTTTTGATTTGTCCTGCATTTGTGCCAACGGCCAAGTCTGCAATGAAAGTATCCTCAGTCTCACCACTGCGATGTGAAATCATGCACTGATATTTATTCTTCATCGCCGTCTTCATGGTTTTGAGAGTCTCCGTCACTGTTCCCACTTGGTTCAGCTTAATCAAAATCGCATTGGCGCATCTCTCGCGTATTCCGCGTTCGAGTCGCTCGTTTTGTGTGACAAAAAGATCATCCCCAACGAGTTGAGTATGCGGGAGGCGTTCGGTGAGCGCTCTCCAGCCGCGCCAGTCCTCTTCGTTCAATCCATCTTCAATCGAGATGATCGGAAAATCATGGACGAGAGTCGCGTAGGTCTCAATCATCTGCTCAGCACTCACACTGCCTTTGCCTGATTTTTTGAGGTTATATTTTCCTTCTTCATAAAAAGAAGAGGCCGCGACATCGAGGGCGAGCTTCATATCGGCCAGATATCCACACTGCGAAATCGCTTCCATCATGAGTTGCAAAGCTTCTTCATGGCTGCGGAGTCTTGGGGCAAAACCACCTTCATCTCCCACCGACGTAGACAGATTTTGTTTGTGCAGAATTTTCTTGAGTGTCTGAAAGACTTCAGTCCCCATTCTCAGTGCATCCGAAAAACTCTTCGCACCTACGGGAGCAATCATAAACTCCTGAAAATCAAGCGTATTGTCGGCATGCATTCCGCCGTTCACAATATTCATAAATGGAATGGGGCAGCTGAGTGTTTTGGTCTGATAAAGTCCCGCGATTGTTTCTGCGAGGGTCAACTTTTGGATCTTTGAACTCGCTCGAGTTGTGGCCATCGATACCGCCAAGGTCGCATTGGCGCCCAGACGAGATTTTTGCGTGGAAGGATCCAGCTCAAGCATTTTTTTGTCCACAGCTTCTTGATCTGTGGGATCCATTCCTTTGAGAGCCGGAGCGATGGTTTCGACAATATTTCGAATGGCCTTGAGTACCCCTCTGCCGTGGTAGCGTTTTGGGTCTTCGTCTCTGAGTTCTACCGCTTCAAACTGACCCGTTGATGCACCGGACGGCACAGCCGCCCGAGTGATGATTCCGTTGTTGAGAAGTAAATCACACTCAACAGTAGGGGTTCCTCGACTATCTAGGATTTCGCGAGCTCTCAGACCTTCGATTCGGGGTGTTGTCATAGATGTTTTTTATCGGTTATCGTGAGGAGACGGCAACTTCTAACTTGTCCGTCCTTAGCCACCTGACTAGGCTCAATTCAATCGATCATGAAGAAGAATGCGATTTATCCAGGCACCTTCGATCCTCTCTCTCACGGACATATTAATCTGGTCGAACGAGCGCTGAGTATTTTTGAGACGGTGACCGTCGCTGTGGCGGTGAATGTGCGAAAGCAGACCGTCTTTACACTGGAAGAGCGCGTAGAGATGATCCGTCGAGTTTTTAAAAGCAACTCAAAAGTAAAAGTAGAATCTTTTGAAGGATTGCTCACAGAGTATGTTTCCAAAAAATCCAACTCGATTGTCATCCGCGGGATACGAACCAATCAGGATTTTGAATATGAGTTGGGACTTGCTCAGGCCAATCGGCATTTGAGCCCGACCTTTGAGACGATATTCATGATGACAGATCCTCAGTATTCATTTTTGACCTCTTCGATGGTGCGTGAGATCGTCGGTCTCGGTGGATCAACGAGTGGAATGCTCCCAGACTTCATCGAAAAAGCATTGCAGAAGAAAATGAAGCCCAAGGGGAAATTCTAAAGTGGCAAGGGCATTGAGCAAACTTTTGGGTAGCTTTGAAGAGTCGGCCACACTGGCACTTTCTGCAAAGGCCAAAAAACTCTCTGCTGAAGGCCGGTCGATCATCAATTTTGGAGTGGGAGAGCCAGATTTTGTGACGGACTCCGCTCTGATGAGCGCCGCTCTTGAAGCAGCCCAAAAAGGAGAGACCAAATATACTTCTGTTTATGGAAAGCCGAGTTTGCGATCGGCCATCGCTCATCGGATTCAAAAGGACTATGGTGTTTCTTACCAATCGGATGAAGTGATCGTCTCTTCGGGTGGCAAACAAGCGATCTATCATTTTTTGCAGTCGGTGATTGAACCTCAAGACGAGGTTTTGATTCTCTCTCCCTATTGGGTTTCTTTTCCGGAGATGGTCAAGCTCGTGGGAGGAAGTCCCGTCATTATTCGCCCGCGCCCTGGGCACGAAAAAGTTTTGGCGGAGGATGTTCAAAAAGCGATTACACCAAAAACAAAGGTGATGATTTTAAATTCCCCAAGTAATCCGAGTGGCCAGATTTATTCTTCCACCGAGGTGGCGAGTTTTTTAAAAGTCCTCAAGCCTCATCCTCAAATCTGGCTGATGTCAGACGATACGTACTACACTCTCAATTATTCGGTGGAGCCTTGGACCTCTGCGGTCAAACTGGATCCTGATTTTAAGGAGCGAACCTGCATTATTGGATCAGCGTCAAAGACCTATGCCATGACGGGTTGGCGATTGGGTTGGGCACTGGGGCCCAAGAATTTGATCGATGGGATGTGTAAGGTTCAAAGCCAAGTAACAAGTAGCGCATGCTCCTTGTCTCAAGCGGCGGCCGAAGCGGCTCTGACGACCCATCATGACCGTATTTCGACGGATCTGAGGCAGAAGTTTGCTGCGAGAAGACAGGTGATTTTGGGGGCGCTACAAAAGATCAAAGGCTTAACTTGGATTCCGCCCGAAGGGGCCTTTTATGTCTTTGCCAACGTCTCTTCGTTTATGCCAAAGGGGCGGTCTGTGACGGCCTTTGCGGGTGATTTACTTGAGAAATTTGGTGTTTGCGCCATCCCTGGGGAGGCTTTTGGGGATGAACGCTTCATTCGGCTTTCTTACGCACTCGACGAATCCCAGATTTTGGAGGGGATCGCTCGCATAGAAACAGCCCTAAAAAGTTGACACCCTTGGGGAATTTGGCGAAAAAGCCTCAATGGCACGAGTTTGTGAACTCACTGGTAAATCTGTTTTAACGGGAAACACTGTTTCGAACGCGAACAACAAGCGCCGAACGCGGTTTTTTCCAAACCTTTCCACTAAGCGGCTTTTTGTTCCTGAGCTCAATTCATTTGTGAGTGTTCAGATTTCAAAACGAGCAATGCGCGCGATTGATAAATTGGGTGGCGTAGTCCCGGCTTGCCGGCGCTACAAAAAGACCCTTTCGCCTCGTTTGGCGCGGTTGTTGAAGCGAGCAGCTTAAATAAAGAATTTTGAAGAGAAGGACGGACGTAATTAAATGAGTGCGGAACAAGAAGGTGGATTTCGAAGAGACGGTGGCAAATCAGCGGATGGAGCTCGCCGTAAAAAGCGTGGCAAGAAAAAGATCATGTTCCGCAAACGTCGTCCGCCAGCGGATATGAAGTTTGATTACAAGGATCTCAATACGATGCTCCCTTTCATGACCGAAGAGGGCAAAATCGTTGCTGCAAGAGTTTCGGGCTTAAGTGCTCATCAACAACGTGGACTCACGTTGGCCATCAAGCGCGCCCGACATTTGGGATTTATTTCTCCCGTTCACAAATCGTGGATTGGATAATTTCCTCTAGCCCGCGTGGCGGAACTGGCAGACGCGTCAGACTCAAAATCTGATATTCGCAAGGGTGTGGGGGTTCAAGTCCCTCCGCGGGCACTAATGAGCGGCGACGAGCGCCAAAGCAACTTCCATTATTTTTTGAACCTCTTCAGGACTCGGCTTCGAATAGAGTTCGAATTTTTTGATGATATCTTCAATCTCTTTTCCAGCATCTTGGACATAAGGATTGGGCGAAGTGATCAGGTCTCTTGAAAGGGCGACAACTTCCTCAGAAAGAAGAATAAGGCGTTCCGCATCTGTGGGGGCGTTGAAAATCTCAGAGCGGCGCTGACTGTCTGAGATGACTTCTGTGAGTGATCGAAGGGGATTTTCTCTCGCATTGAGCTCGACCCAGCCCTTTTGGAGTTGCTCTTTGATGAGATCAAGTTGAGCAATCCACTGGGGCCGAAGATCGATGATATGATTGGTCAGTTCAAATCGAAGTTGAATGATTTTTGGATGTGCGAGAACTCTCACAACTTCAATTTTGCTTGGAGAAACATCCTTTAGGATAAGTTTCTCCTGTTCTGTTACCCAAGTCGGGGAGTTCAGTCTGGAAAGTGTCGCATCGACGATAGTTCCTAAAGCGATCTCTTTGAGTTGCTTAAGAGCGATCCTTCGAATCTCAGGATGGCGGTTTCCAAACTCAAGTAATGCCGCCTTTAATATGACAAGGGAGTCGTATCGGTCCGTAGCCACTTCGGGCGAGAGTTCAATGACTTGAGGCTTATCGAGAATTTGAGAAAGCTCTATGGCGAATTCTGCAAAAATTTCGGTGGTGGACGGTCCCTCGAGTGCTCGTCTTACTTTTGCCCAAGCATTTGCGGTCCAAAGGAGGGATCGCTGGCAAAATGACGGTCTTTGCTCGGCTGCTCCGAGCACGAGCAAAAATAGGGCTGTTTGAAGCATGGGACTTCCTAGCAGACTTGGGTAAAACCTCAAGAATCTGCGCTTTCTCTTGAGTTCGACGTCTTTTGAACGATAAAATTGATGCCAGAGGGGGTCTTTGCTTATGACTCAAAAGTGGATCGTATCGATAGGTTGTTTGATCGCTCTAGCGGCGTGTGGAGATGATAACCAAAAGTCAGGGGCACCTGGCGAAAATCAGTTGGTCCAAGACATTCGCCAGACCGATTACGCCCTCAAAAATGCGTCTTGGAAGGTCACCATTGTTTATGAGGACGGCAGTAGTGAGACTCTTGTGAAGCAAACGGCCTATCGCGATGGAAAATCAAAGGATCACGTGCAGCGAATTTTGGATAGTGGTCAGTTTTATATTTTTACCAATGATGTCAAGGCCGAGCGAATCACGATTACTCCAGAAGGCAATCTGAAGGATGATCAGTCCACGATTCAGCGATTGCCCGGGTGCAATTTGTCGGGCCGCAGTCAGATGTCGGGTCGAGCCACTCATGCTCAATTGCAACTCAATTGGAATCTCAATGCCCAATTGGACGGCGGGGGCTGTGAGACCGTGACATCACTCAAAGAGCAGTTTCAGCAGTTTATTGAATCCGAAGTGACACGACTTAATCTACGGTCCGGTCAGGATCTGCTCAAAGCAATGGAACAAAATCTTCAAAGTGCAAGACGCGTCACTCTTGAACTTTCCATTAATGGCGAGATGAATCTGCCCAAAGAAACGCAGTAAAAAATGAGTGACCCGTCACGCTCTTCAAAATCAGCTCTGACTCTTTTGGGTGGAGGAGTGACGGGGGCGTATTTTCATTTTGGAGCCTTGGCCGCTCTCGATGATCATCTCTCCAAGCGCTCGTACGATTTTAATGTGTTTACGGGAGTCTCCGCAGGGTCACTCGTGGCTGCGACAACTGCTGTGGGATTGAAGCCGCAGAGAGCGGTCGAAGCCATATTGGTTGATGATCGCGATGCGTTTCATATTGAGAGACGCGACGTCTATCGTTTTAGTTTGCTCGATATGGGGGCAGAGGGTCTCAAGTTTTTGTGGACACTCTTTTACCTCATTTATTTGAGAGTTAATTTTTCGGCAGATGCGCCTAGTTTTTTTTGGGGGCTCAAAGATTCACTTCCTTCAGGACTTTTTTCGATGAGATTTTATGAAGCCTGGATCAAAAAAATGTTTGATCGCAATCAATTACCTGTTTTTTTTAATCAGATTCCTCGAGAACTCTATATTCCTGCGTTTGATCTGGATGGATGTCAGCGCATTGTTTTTGGGCGCGATGGCTTTCGCCATATTCCTATTTATAAGGCGATCGCCGCCTCATCGGCGATACCTATATTTTTTCAGCCAGTTCAAATTGAGGATCGATTTTATGTGGATGGAGCCACGAGCGATAACACGCATCTCGACATTGCCGCCAATGCAGGGGCCAAACTCGTCATTCTGATCAATCCGATGACGCCCATTCGAAACGATATGAAGTCTGTCAAAATCAAAACGGTCTTTGAAGAGCAGGGGAGAATCCGAGATAAGGGATTCACTTACGTCTTTGATCAAGCACTTCGCAGTGATTTGCGAGCGCGGGTCCGTCAGGCCGTTAACCTCTTTGGCTACCGCTATCCTGATATAGATGTGCTCGTGATCGAGCCCGATGATGATGATCCCACGATGTTTCTCTATAATCCTATGGAGTTTGAGTCCCGAAAGCTCATTGTTCAGTACGCCTATGACCTCACACGGCGGAAGCTTAAGCAAAACGCTGAGTTATGGCGTAAGACTCTCGATCGCCATGGAATTACCCTATCTGGAGTTTAAGGCGCTTTAAACAACTATGAAAGACTTGCCCGATAGGGAGGAAGATTTGTCCCAGTTCGGGGGATTAGGTCAGTTTTACCGCGTTTCCACGCCAAATTAGGCCTGGCACACAGACTGCATATGTATAAGGCAGGAGTGAGAGGTATGAACTTAGGAGCTTTAAATCGGACTATGAAAACCCTTAGTATTCTTAGCATTTTCGTTGGAATTTCAGTTCAAGGCCTCAGCGCTAAAGACCGAAATGATCACCAGATCAAACTCACCAGTTTTTCGTTAAGTGATGTTTCTCAGACTATTAGTGAAACCGCTACGGTTACTCCTAAAGGATTTCGCAAAGCTCAAAAGCCTACTTCCTTAGGCGTCTTCAATCACGAAGTGGCAAACCTCATTCAAATGAATGACAATTCCGTTTTCGTGAAACTGCGATTCTAACAACTCTAAAAAATAATCTGAGTCGATAAGGTCAATTCGAGCGGAGACGCAAGCACGTGGATCTCACGGTTTGGTTTTGAGTCGAGATTGACGATGTTTCGACCGACGAGGTCAAACCAAAGCCCAAGCGAACTCGTGGCGTACCAACCCAGTCCGCCCCGATAGAGAATGAGTGTGGACCACTCTTTTTGACGATGTTCCATTCCTCCCCCCAGTGCGACTCGAAACGCTACAGGGTTATAGAGTTCCTGAAACACAAACGCCCCCTCATAGAGTCGACGGCTTTGAGGCTTGCCGGCATTGGCGTCCGAAATATAATGGAACGAGGCTGACGCTTCGGCTGTTAAAATGGCGTCGGTGTCATTGACCACTAAGTAGCTCAAACGCAGCCCACCATTAAAGGATTGATTGTCTCGCTTGTCGTTCATGGTGGTTCCCACAAAAGGTTCGAGAACAACGCCCGAATTGAGTTCAAAAGGAAACGGCGAACTCAAAAGACTTATGCCAGCAAGTAGACTAAATATCACAAGCTTATTGTAGAACTCGGAATTCTAAGGAGTAAACGGGAATAGAGCGCTGAAAGAACTTTCTTTGATAAAGGGTCGTGGGTGTATCTCCAAAGAGATCTCCCTTCATGGATTTCTGGATGGGAAAGAGATTTTGACGCAAATTCTCCATTTGCAAAAACTCCCAGTAATAAAAGCAATCGGACCTAAATCGAAAGCAACCTCCTGGTTTTAAAACGCGATGCACTTGATTCAAAAAATCCGGTGTGACCATTCTGTTTTTTTCGTGGCGAAGTTTGGGCCAGGGATCAGGAAACTGCAGCCAGACTTCGTCCCAGAGCCGTGCGGGAGACTCATCCAAAAACTCGAGGACATCATACTGAATCACATGCCCCGTGAGGCCTTCGAGTTTTTCGGCGGTTTTGTAAATTCTTTTGAATCGTCGCTCGACGCCCACTCCCTTAAACTCTGGATTCTGAGCGAGGTAATCTCTCAAAAAGTGCCCGTTGCCGCAGCCGAGATCTACGATCGCGTGGTGCCCTTGAACATTTGAAAAAACATCCGAGACTTCGGTGCTGACACCCGTGTGGTGCCTCACTTTGAGGACATAAGGATTGAGTGTTTCGTTAAAGGGCATCGCCGACATTTAGCAGTTTCGCCCCACTCAGGGAAGCCGGGGGCTTTTGAATAAGCATCAGCACCGTCGAGCCGAGCTCAAAGGCTAGTAGTTTTTCGGCCTTAGATACCCCATCGCCCAAGGGAGTCCATTGGTCGCAGGGCACGGGTCCTTTGAGAGAATACAAAGACGAGACTCCCATCGCTCCGACACAAATCATAGTGACCAAGCCAAAATCGGCATTTTCCCACTGAAAGGTCACTCGATCATTTTCTTGGTAGAGATTGGGGCAAAGCCATCGCCCGAGGGCATTGACCGGCCAGCGTTTTCCTCGATGGCGATAAGCTCTTAGATTTTTTCCAGAGCAAGAACTGTGGACCCAATGATAGTCATAGGGCGCTAAATAGAGATTCCAAAGAACAGACGTGGGATCGATATTTTTGAGTTCGGGCATTTGGTCCCATGCATAGGTGAGTCCCTTCACATGAGTTTGCCCCCTGTCTGCCATAGAGCGTGGGCCGTCAATGAGACGAGCTTGCACGGGGCTTACCAGAGCGGACGGGGCAACTTGGTAGGGGACTTCCCTTAAGAAAAAATCTCCCAATGTTTTGAACTTCGAAGTATCTCCCCATTTTATCCCATAGACATTCTTGAAGACCAAAATACTCCACTGATGCAGAGGGCCCCATGGGCCATAGGCCCAAAGGCGCATGAAGAGCGAATGAATCGGACCAATGAGTCGGACAAAAAGCTCACCAAGAATCCTCTTCATGACTATTTGATCTCATGGATCTTAATCAGATTGGTCGAGCCGGGCCGAGAAACCGGTGTGCCCGACAGAATCACAATATGATTCTTGGGCTTCCATAATCCAAATTTTTGGAGCGCGACCTTTGAGAGCTTGGGCATTTCGTCAGTGTGACGCATCGATTTTGTAATCTGAGGGATTACGCCCCAAAGCACACTCAGTCGTCGGCAGATTTTTTCAAACGGGGTGAGTGCAAAAATAAAGCAATTGGGTTTGAGTCTTGAAATCGCCTGTGCGGTTGCTCCCGAATGAGTAAAAGCAACAGCTGCAGTGGCTTCGAGGGAGTTGATTGCTTGAACGGCCGCGGCTGTAGTGGCCGATGTCACTGCGCGCGAAGTTTCATGCAAAAGTGTGTTTTGCAAGTGCGAGACTTGATCGTAGTACTCTTCTGTGCGGATGATAATTCTCGACATGGTTTTTACAGATTCAATCGGAAAGTCGCCGCTCGCGGTCTCGGCTGAGAGCATGACGGCGTCAGTTCCATCGAGTACAGCGTTGGCGACATCGGAGGCTTCTGCTCGAGTCGGTCGAGGCTTAGAGGTCATACTCTCAAGCATTTGAGTGGCGGTAATGACAAACTTTCCTGCGCGATTGGCGGCACGTATCAGCTGTTTCTGAAGCCCAGGAACTTGTTCCATCGGACATTCCACTCCCAGATCTCCACGTGCGACCATAATTCCATCAGAGACTTTGAGAATTTGGTCAATGTCTTGGACGGCATGAAAGCTCTCAATCTTTGAAATCACAGCCGGCGTTTTGCCTGCACGCTCGATGAGTCGGCGCGCATAGAGAACATCTTGAGCCGTTTGAATAAAGCTGAGCGCCACAAAATCAACATCCTGTTGGAGGCCGAACTTCAAATCCGTTCGATCTTTTTCGGTCAAACAACTCACGCGCACTCGCGTATCCGGAAGATTCATGCCTTTGGAATCTTTCAGGGGGCCCCCAAAAATCACACGGCAATGAATTTTCTTTCCGCTCACTTTTTCAACGACAAGAAAGATCAATCCATCATCGAGCATGATGCGATGACCTTCACGGATATCTTCATGAAGTCTTTTGTAGGTCGTCGAGACGCGTTCTTCGTTGCCAAGAACGTTTTCGGTAGTAATGCAAAACGAAGCGCCCTTTTTCAAAAAAATATGTCCGTCCTCAAATCGGCCCACACGAATTTTTGGTCCTTGGATATCTTGCAAAATCCCGAGATGTTTGCCCTCGAGTTTGGCCGCATCGCGAAGACTTTGAATTCGTCTCTGATGATCTTTGAGACTTCCATGAGAAAAGTTCAGACGAGCGACATCCATTCCTGAGCGAATCATTTTGCGCAAATTTTGCTTTTTCTCAGAGGCGGGCCCGATTGTGCATACGACCTTTACTCGCTTGAGCTGGATCTGATGGGGATCGATAGGCTTGGCGGCCAGATCTACGAGATGGAACCAATCAGCGACAGGAATTTGAACGGGAGATTCTGACATTTTGTATTTTTGCTCCTTAGCCTCTTTAGAATTCCAATTTGTAGGGAGAGTGTCGAGGTTCGTCTGTGAAGTCTTCATGCCCCAAGTCACGGGGAGAAGAGGGGGCAAATGGCTTTTAAATGCATTATAATGGGTTTATAGCCTTAATTGGAAGGCATGGGACTTGCTTTCTATGGGAGTATGAAACTGTGTGGTCTTTCTCAAGGAGTCGTTGTTGTTTCTTCACTTTTACTGGTGGCCTGTGGCCAGGAGAGCGGCGAAGGAGGCTCAAGTGTTTTTGGAAACTTTTCGCCTTTGATCCAAAAATCTTTGATGCTCATGCCCAACTCTCCCATCAAGCTTGGATTTGAACGGAGCGAATCAAATCCCAATGTGATTGTTCCTGCCAATCACAACCTCTTGCCCTACCAATACGATGTGTATGTTGAGCCGCAATTGTCTGCGGATCAAAGCGAAGCGCTCAGTCTGGTGACGGGAGTGGGAGTGGAAGCTGTGATCGATACGATTGTCGACGGTCAACCTCAAGCTGTTCAGATGCCCATTCGATTCGCGCTTCGTGCTCGAGAGTGGGATATCTCCACTCAGCAGTTCAAAGGCGAAACTCGAGTCTTTGCGGCACAAGGAGCGTCGCTCGATAACTCTCAAGAGTTCAGTATTATTGATACTCAAAATGCAAACCATGTTTATACAGGACTTGGACTTCGTTTGAGAGAAGGTCGATTCTCCAAACTCGAACTCGCGCGAAAGAGTCTAAAGGATTTTAAAGTGGGATCCCAAAATGGTTTGAGTGCTCTCAATCAAATCAACCTCCCTGCTGGGTGGGCCGCCATCGGGATCATTATTGCGATTGATAAAGTCAATCCCATGCTTCCTGAGCGGGAGCCCTTTGTGGAAGACATCGTGATCTTCTCTGCACAAGTTTACGAAAAATAATTAAGATGCTTTTTGAATCGCTGTAATCGTTTGAACCTGATCGACACTTGAGTCATCGAAGGTTTCTTTAAGAACGATCTTTCGAATCAGGCCTCGGAGAATTTTTCCAGATCGCGTTTTGGGGAGCGAATCCACAAAAAATATTTTTTCGGGCGCGAGCGCTTTGCCCATCGTTTTGACGGCCAGATTTGCGAGTTCTTTACGAACCTCTTCTGATTTTAAATCCGAAGATTTCATCACGACAAAACAGTGGACGCATTCGCCTTTGATGTCGTGGGGCAGGCCTACAGCCGCCGCTTCGGCAACGCGATGATCTTCCATGAGCGCTGATTCAAACTCATTGGGACCCACGCGCTTGCCGGCAATTTTAATAGTGTCGTCGCTTCGTCCTCGCAAATACCAAAACCCTGCGTCGTCAATCCAAGCCCAATCGCCGTGGTACCAAACATGTTCCCCAAATTTTGAAAAATAAGTGTCCAAGTACTTTTGAGGATTTCCCAAAAAGCCTTTGGTCATCGACGGCGACGGCGTGAGACAGACTAAATGTCCAAGGCCTTGAGTGAGCCGCTTTCCAGATTCGCTCCAGGCTTCGACTTTCATCCCGAGGGCGGGGCCTGAAAGGGTCATGGGCCGTAACTCAGAGAGAGGGTTGGGCATAAGATGACACCCCATGATTTCTGTTCCTCCAGAAATATTGAGTATGGGGCAACGAGACTTGCCCACATTTTCAAAAAACCATGTCCACGTTTCTTCGTCCCAAGGTTCGCCGGTAGATCCGAGGATTCTTAAATTGGAAAACTGAAATCGTGCCGGACCGGTTTCTTCGCCTTTGCGCAACACTCGAACAGCGGTGGGAGAAATTCCGAGATGCGTGACGTGGTGATTTTCGACGATTTCCCAAAGACGCGAGGAAGTCGGATAGTCTGGCACTCCCTCATAGAGCACGACGGTTGCCCCATATTGCAAAACTCCAAAGAGCTCCCAAGGTCCCATCATCCAGCCGATATCTGTATACCAAAAAAAGCGATCGTCTCGATGGACATCAAAACCATAGCGCAATTCTTTTCCCGTGGTGGCGAGCACGCCAAAGGGCGTGTGAACACAGGCTTTGGGTTTCCCTGTCGTCCCCGAAGTATACAAAAGGAGGCATTCACTCTCAGCGGGTCGGGCTAAACTTGGAATAATTGCTTGCTCGAGATGGCCTTTCAAAAAATCCTCACGTTCGAGCAAAAAAACGTTTTTGACCGTCGGGCAAAGGGGCAAGATTTCATCGAGGGTTTTTTTCACGGGGACTTCACGGCCTCTTCGAGTCGTCTTTGATTGCAAAAACACAAAATCCACCGAAGCATCCTGAAGGCGTGTCGCAATGGCTTCGGATCCGTAACCCGAAAAAATGGGAATCACGCTTAAGCCGGCGCGCAAAATTCCAAAAAAACTTGCGACCATTTCTAAACTCATCGGCATCAAAAGAGCCGCACGCATGCCAGGCTTAGCCCCGGACTGAATGAGCTGATGGGCGACCCATGAACTCTCGCGTGCCAAGTCTTGATAAGTCCAAGTGGTGGATGGTGCTAGTTCATCGCTTTCAAAGATAAGAGCCGGATGATTGGCAAACTCATTCAAGTGTCGATCAATACAGTTTTCGACAATCGAGAGCTCAGCGCCGTAAGCCCAGCGGGGCCAGGGAAGCCCCTCAGCTAGAAGTTTTTCGTAACCCTTACTAAATCGAAGATTCATATCTTTGAGTACAAGCGCCCAAAAATCCTCCACGTGATCTTGAGAAAATCGAAGGAGGTCTGCGTAAGTCGAAAATCCACACTGATCGATAAAGCGTTGAAGATGTGAGTTCTTCACCCAAGGGGCAGAAGGTTGGTATACGGTTTTAAGATTGGCGCCATTCATGTTCCTCTATAAAATAAAAGAACGATGCCCGAGTCGATCACTTATCTTTTGATCTTGTTTTTTTTGCTGACGATTGGGCTTTTGGTGGCACTTTCGGCCCTGGCTTTCTCGGATCCTCAGGGCTTTCTCTCTTTGGTGCCGGGGGGCGACTGGATTTTTGATCAGTTGGATCGCCGGCGCAGATATCTTGCGTTCTTTTCTTATACTTGGGGAATTGTCTTATTGACTTTGTGCCTCTTGGTCTCTTTTGTTTTTGGCGCCCTGACCTTTACCTTTGGTCTCGGGCTTTGGACTTCGCCAATTATTCAGCTTCTTGAGCGGCTTTGATTTTTTGAACAACAGCGCCGAGTTTGGATTTGAGAGTTTCGAGAGTGTAGGGCTTGAGAATAAAGTCAGTGACTTGGAGTGCGATTGAATCTCTGAGGTGAGTTTCATCACCATGGCCAGTCAAAACGACAAACGGAATATCTTTAAAGAAATCGTTCTGACGAACCTTTCGGAGAAGTTCGAGTCCAGACATTCTGGGCATTCTCAGATCCGAGATAATCAAATGAAAACGATCCTTTTTAGTCCTTCGCGAAATGAGGTGATTATAGGCCTCGTTCGCTGCGGGAAATGCTGAGACGTCGGCAGAAAAAAGTTCCTCCAACTGATCTTTCAAAATTTCAGCTAATTGAGGTTCGTCTTCAACAATTAGAATCTTTAAAGCCCCAGCCACACGTCATTTTATTATATCGTCAAATGCTTAAATGCCAAAAGATTCAATTTTTTCAAGGAGTTAAAAGGCGTATTTATCCCATAAAGACGGAGCGACGCTCTTTGAGCGCTTCTTTAATCATCTCCTGGATGACGACTCGCAACTTCTCGGTTTCTCGACTGACAGTGATTCCTTCGTTGAGATCGCGTGCTGAAATATGATCGTAGGAGAGGGGCGCTCCAAAATGGATGGACCATTTCGTGGGCAGCGGAATAGCCCCGAGTGGCCCAAGCCAGGGAAATGTCGGTGTCACAGGGATAAAGGGAAGCCCTAAAGGTCTGGCCAGGCGAGTGGACTTCCAAAGGAGTGGGTGAATCTCTTCTGCGCCTACAACTGCGCAGGGAATAATGGGAGATCGTGTCTTGTAAGCGAGACGAATGACGCCCCCTCGGCCAAATCGCTGAAGCTGATATCGATCTTTAAAGTTTTTTCCGATGCCTTTGATCCCCTCGGGAAAAACAACAATGAGTTCGTCAGAATTGAGAAGCCGCTCCGCATTTTCGGGGCAAGCTCGTACGCCACCGATTCGGTTCATCAATATTCCTAAAAACGGAAAATGAAATACAAAGTCATCAACTAAAAACCGAAGCTCTCGCTGCGCGGAGTGTTCATTAAAAATTCCCACTTTCATCATGGCGGCGTCGTAGGGCAAAACGCCAGAGTGATTTGAAACCAGCAGCGCTCGGCCCGCCGTGGGAATGTTTTCGACGCCCTTGACCTCCACTCGAAAGTACTGAGTAAACAAAAAGTCAAAGAAGGGCTTGATGGCGAGCTCAAATCGCCGATCGAGCCCAAAGTCATCAACTTCGCCGCTCGGGATCACCTTGAGGGCCTTACGCAAAATCGACCAAGCCGTCGGAGCCTTAGTCTGAAACTCAGATTTGATTTGCTCTAAGATTGTTCCTCGGCCCAGCACTTCCATGAGTTCTTCAGCAAAAGTGACGGCGAGTTCTTTGAGGCGATCGGGCTTAAACGACGCTGGATCCCTGTAGTAGTTTTCGAGCTCTTCGGCGAGTTCACGCAAAACTCTGTGATCCCAAAAGCTTCCTGTCTTAGCTTGTGGATTTAAAGGTCGGACGATGCCCATTTGAACTCCTGTATTCGCCGAGTTTTGGCCATTTCAATGAACGCTTCCTTTGAAGAAAACTGAGGGGTGAACTTCATGAGGCGCTGAGCTTTGGCGCCATCGGCCACCCAAAGAAATCGAAAGTAATCAAAGAGCTTTCCAGGAACAGCACTCAGTTGAAAATTCCAGAGGCCCTGAATCAACGGATACGCCACAAATGAAGCAATGGGAATATTGAGTCGTCCCGCTTCACGAAGTGCGTAACTGAGCGGGATGACTCCTTTGCCGACAATATTAAAGACACCTGCATGATCTTCTTGGATGGCGAGGTGTAGAGCTCTGAGCGCATCTTCTTCGTGAACAAACTGCATGAGAGGGTCGTAGCCAAGAAGTGTGGGCACAAGTGGGCGGCTCAAGAGTGCCGTAAAATAATTTTCAGTCTGAGGGCCCACGATGGTGCAAAAACGCAAAGTGGTCACCGTGATGGCGGGGCAGTCTTTAGCAAATTGAAGAACTTGCTTTTCGGCCTCTACTTTGTCTCGAACAAACTGAGTCTCTGAGTGTTGGATGAGGGGGGCATTCTCAGAAATATAATTCGGATTTTTAGGCGAAGCTCCATAAACCATTGTGGTTGAGCAGAGAACGAATTTTTTGATTGCCGCCGCTTTGACCGCATTCAAGATATTCACAGTGCCGATCACCTCGAGTTCATGAGCATCACTGCTCGCCGAATACGAGGGGTTGTTTTTGAGAGCGGAGTGAACGATGGTTTGAGGCTTCCATTCTGCAAACTGATCCGCCATCAGCGCGTCTGCACCGGGTTGTGTGAGGTCGATTTTAAAAAACTGCAGTTTTTTAAGCTTCCTCTTCTTGAGGGGATGGAGATCGATCACCCCATAGTGTTGGATCGCAGGATCGGCTTCGAGTCTCTCAATGAGTTGGCTTCCCAAAAGTGTGTGAGCGCCAATGACCACAATCGGACAAGACATTCTCAAAGCCTACACCAAGCTCATCGAAGTCAAAAGAATCAGCCGTTCCTAACTTTTGGGGTCGAGCGTTAAAAACTAGTACTGAAAATCGATGAGGATCCGGCGTTGATTCGTCAGTAGAATCTCCAAAGTATCTCCTACTTGGGAGATCAAATCCGTGGGAGGGAGTTCGCGAACCTCTTGAATGAGCGATTCGAGGGAATCGGCTCCTGGAGCACGAATCAAACTCCAGAGAAGCTCGTTGACGGCAGCGCGGCGATCCTTCTCCTTGATAGAATCAAAATAGGTATCCAAAGTGAGTTTGCTTTTGAACTGAGCTGGATTAACTCCGAGCGCTGGTGTCAAAAACGTGATCTGTAATGGGTTTTGCATAAGGGAAGGCAGTGCAGCTTCGGCTCGAACGAGTGATGCAAAACTCTCTCGCACGCCCAGATCTAAACGACCTCCTGTCAAATATACTTGTCGGGCTTTGAGTGGAATCAAAATGGCACCCGTCTCGGAATGGAGGTAGTGGGCCAATCGAAGGCTCTCAAGGGCTCGAGGAACAGCGATGGCATCATTATAAAGGACGAGTACGCCAATGCCGGGGCGCTGCTTGATTTTGATTTCAGTCCAAACATCAAGACGCGGTCGGCCAAGACTGGGGCTTGGCGGGCGCATGATCTGATGGGTGGCGACCAGAATTTGGCTACGCCTTTGCAATTGCTCGAGGGTCAACTGGCACGAGTAATCAACGCTCATGACGGGCTGAAGAGGGCAGAGAATTGCAAAAAGTACAATGAATCTCACAGCGTGGAAGTCCTAACTCCGCATCCAAAGAATGGCGAGGGCAAAAACTAAAACCCAATGGAAGGGTCCTTTCGTTGACTCCCTTGGGTTCTTGGGGCGAGATCAAGCACTGTGATAGAACGCCTGCCCCCGCATCTGATTCATCAAATTGCTGCAGGTGAAGTCATCGAACGTCCTGCCTCGGCTCTCAAAGAACTCATCGAAAACGCCTTGGACGCAAAAAGTCAGGCGATCACGATTCGATTTCGAAGTGGGGGAAAGGACCTCTTGGAAGTCGAAGATGATGGGCGGGGAATTTTGGAACAGGATCTGCCCCTGACTTTTGAATCTCATGCGACAAGCAAATTAAAGCGCATGGAAGATTTCGATGATCTTCAGACTTATGGATTTCGCGGTGAAGCTTTGGCGTCGATGGGGAGTGTTGCGGATGTGACTTTAGAAAGTTCCTTTGTAGAATCTTCGAGTGGCGCTCTCTTAAGAAATTCCTTTGGGCAGATTTTTCCGGTCGTCGCGATTAACAAGAGAGTCGGGACAAAGATGAGTGTCAAAAATCTCTTTGAACGCCTGCCAGCGCGTCGAGAGTTTTTAAAATCAGAGCGGGCCGAATCTCAAGCACTCTGGTCGATGATTCGAAAGTATGCTTTGGCGCGGCCTGAAATGAGATTTGTCGTCGGAGATTTGGATGGAGATCGAACGCGTTCCTATGCGCCGGGATCTCTTTTTGAAAGAGCTCTCGATGTTTTAGGAGTGACGGATGCAAACCTTTGGTTTGAAGTTTCTGAGGCCAGTTCTGCAGGATCCGTTCGCATGGTGGGAGTTTGGCCGCGATCCGTCTCTCTCGTAAAGTCCGGGATTTATGTGTTTTTGAATGGACGCCCCATTCGAGATCTCAAGGTCGAAGCCGCGGTCCGTCGTGCCTATGAAGGATTTACAGAATTTCCGCGGGAAGCGTCGGTTGTCATGCACTTAAATCTTTTGCCTTCGACATTTGATGTCAATGTTCATCCGATGAAAACCGAAGTTCGATTCAAGTCTCCTGACGCTGTCTTTTCATTGGTGCATCGAAGTTTGCGAAATTTGTTTTTGACGGCCCATCAATCGAGCTCAGAAGTTGCTTCTGCGACTCCAAGGCCTGCGGATTCCAGGCCCGCACTTTCTTTGCAGTCACCGAGGGATTCAACTGAGCCCGCTTTATCTCAATCCACGCAAACGTCCACTCCCACACAAGTCTCACTTTGGGGTGCGCCCAAAGCAGAGGTTCAGTATTTATTTTCAATTGATCACACCTATTTAGTTTGCGAGCGCGCTGGAGAATTGCTCCTTTTTGATCAGCATGCCCTTCACGAGCGAGTGCTTTATGAAAGCCTGCTTCGCCAGTGGAATGCGTCACAAAAAATCGCGTCTCAAAGGCTGCTTTTTCCTGTGACATTAAGCTGGCAAAACGCTGGAGACCTTCTGGAGTTTGAAGAGCAGATTCAGCAACTCGGTTTTGAGGTGAGATCGTTATCAGCGGGGAGAGTCTCTGTGGTTTCGGTTCCTTCGATCGTCAAAAGAAATCCCGAAAGTATTTTAAAGTCTCTCTTGGAAACTTGGGAAGGAGGGCGGGAAGTGGTGCTGCGAGATGTGCTAGCGACAATGGCTTGCCACTCTGCTGTGCGCGCTCATGATGTTTTGCGGTCGGAAGAGATCAAGCAACTCCTCGGAGATTTTGAGTCCGAAGATGCATTGGGCCACTGTCCTCATGGTCGACCCACTTTTGTAAAGTTGCGGATTCAAGATCTCGAAAAACTATTTCATCGAGTCCTATAAGAATGAGGTCGGTATGTGTCATTTCGGGTCCGACGGGATCGGGCAAAACACACTTGGCCCTCAGGTGTGCACCTTTGAATTCCAAAAAAATCGTCAACGCGGATGCTTTTCAGATTTACCAAGAGATTCCCATTTTGGGCGCACAGCCCGCGGCATCCCATCAGGGCTCGTTCGTGATGCTTTCCCAGCGTTCAATCGCAGAGCCGATTTCGGCAGGAGAGTTTTCGCGTCAGACCGAGCGTTATTTGAATTCGGACTATTTGTGGGTAGGAACGGGTCTTTATCTGGGAGCCGCTCTTTATGGGTTAGATCCGCTCGGAAAAAAAGGAACACCCTTTCAAGGATCTCCGAAAGTTTCTTATCGGATGGTTGTGCTCGATCCTCCTCGAGCGGAGCTCTATCAAGCACTCAATGAGCGAGTTGATGAGATGCTTAAGCAGGGAGCGATTGAAGAAGCTCAAAATGTTTACAGAATGATTGAGGCAGGAAGAGTGCCTTTGAGCAATCCAGTTTTGAAGGCGATTGGGCTCAAACATTTGCTGCAAACTATTCGGGGAGAGCTCACTGAGTCCGAGGCAATCCGAATTTGGAAGCGCGATACGCGTCGGTTGGCCAAACGTCAGTGGACGTGGCTCAGAAAGTTTTGCCCTCCGTCCTCAACGGTTCTCTGGACTCAGGATTTTGACCAAGCGATTCACTTTCTCTCCTTGCCCTCGTCTTAAGAGCCAGGCTATTCAAGATCGAATGAGTCTTTTGGCGGATGTGGCGCCTAAAAAAAAGCGCTACCTGGAGTTTGAACTTCCTCTGCAGGAATTGGATCTGCAAATTGCGCAGATGAAGAGCCTCAAGTTGCAAGGCTCCGTTGATGTCAGCGCCGAAATCAAAACTCTCGAAGAAAAATCTCAACTTCTTTTAAAAGAGATTTTTTCGAATTTGACACCGTATCAAGTGGTTCAGATGGCTCGACATCCTGATCGCCCTTCGGCTCTCGATTATATTGATCTCATTTGCGAAGATTTTGTGCCTCTCCATGGGGATCGTGCCTTTATGGAAGATCGATCAATCGTGGGAGGGCTTGCGCAATTGGACGGACAATCGGTGATGATTGTCGGTCACCAAAAGGGACGTAGCACACAAGAGAACATGCAGCGCAATTTTGGAATGCCAAAGCCCGAAGGTTATCGTAAGGCCTTGCGCTTCATGAAGCTTGCCGAAAGATTTCATTTGCCCATCATTACATTCATCGACACGCCGGGCGCTTACCCTGGATTGGAAGCTGAAGAACGAGGTCAAGCCATTGCGATCGCAGAAAATGTGATGGAGATGACGGCTTTAAACACACCGATATTGAGCGTAGTTTTGGGCGAAGGAGGCAGTGGAGGCGCGCTCGCCATAGCTGTTGCCGATCGATTGTTTATGCTTGAGTACACTATTTATTCGGTGATCTCACCGGAAGGATGTGCAGCGATCACTTGGAAGAACGCCAGTTTTGCTTCCAGGGCCGCCGAAGCGCTCAAACTTACAGCTCCAGAAGTTGTGCAGCATCGAGTCGCGGATGGTCTTATCGAAGAGCCTCTCGGAGGGGCGCATCGCGATCCGATGGGGGCTGCAGAAGCGCTCAAAGAAACTCTCATCAAGAATTTGCGGGATTTAAAATCAAAGCCGATTGAGAATTTAATTTCACAACGTTATGAGCGCTATCGGGACCTGGGTCCGATTGTTCGGGAGATTTGAAGCGGTGGCCTTCGTGGCGCAGGATAAATTGATCATCACTTTGGACGGACCTTCTGGCAGTGGAAAGTCGACGATTTCTCCTCGATTAGCTGCTCACTACTCCATTCCCTGCCTAGATACCGGTGCGATGTATAGGACGGTCGCGCTGAGAGCTCTCGCTCAAGGGATCAACCTCGAAGATGATGAAGCAGTCTCCTTGGTCGCTCGTCGATTGGATTTTAGATTTAAGATGCTTGGGGGCGTAAATGCCGGAGAGTATTCTGAATCCAAAGCTCCTTTTGTGCAGATGGGAAAGGAGATCCGAACTCCTGAAGTATCGATGGCGGCCAGTCGGATCGCCAAATTAAAGGGCGTTCGGCAGATTTTGGTGGCCGCTCAGCAAAAAATCGGGGCCGAGTTTGGTGCGGTGGTCGAAGGCCGAGATGCCGGAACTGTGATTTTTCCGGGCGCGCGATTCAAATTTTATATGACAGCCACCGATCAGGAGCGGGCGCGGAGGCGTTTTAAAGAGTTACAAGAAAAACTGGGGGATGCGGCCCCGGGATACGATGATGTTTTGTCCGAAATGATTAAACGCGATGCGCAGGATTCTCAGAGGGCGGAGAGCCCCATGAAGCCCGCAGAAGATGCGGAGATTGTGGACACCACGGGCCTCGAATTGGATCAAGTTCTTCAAGTGCTCATCGACAAAGTAAATCAGCGTCGAGGAGTGGCCTAGAGACCTCAAAAGACTCGCTTTTTTCCTTGCTCTTTGTTGGTTAGATGGCGATAAAGGCAGTCTCAGCGGCTTTAGGACCGACTGGGGTTTGGCACAGCTATTGCTGGCTAAATATGAATCGTCTGTAAAAGATGATTCGGAAGGAGATAAAACTGATTTCATCTATGGCATTAAAACAAGATTCTTCGGAATCCACTAAAGAAGGTCGTCATTCTGACGATGATAATTTTGAGGCTCTGCTCAAAGAGCATTTCGATCGAGAAAAAAAATATAAATCTGGAGAAGTAGTTCCGGGACGTGTGGTCAAAGTATTGGACGCAGCGGTCTTGGTCGACATCGGATTTAAATCTGAAGGTCTCGTCGATATTGAAGAGTTCTCGAGAGAGGGTGATGGCTTTCAAGTCCAGCCCGGAGACGAGCTCCTCGTCTATATTGAATCCCTTGAAGACGATAATGGCTATCTGCAGCTCAGCAAAGAAAAGGCTGATCGACTCAAAATTTGGGACGAAATTGCAGATGTTTACGAAAAAGGCGCCATCATTGAAGGGACTGTCGTTGACCGTGTCAAAGGCGGACTCGTTGTTGATATCGGTGTCAAAGCCTTCTTGCCCGGCTCTCAAATCGGTCTCGTGCCCATCAAGGATCTGGATTCATTTTTGGATCAGACCCTCAAGTGCAAAATTGTAAAATTTAATAAACGTCGCGGAAATATTGTATTGTCTCGACGTTCCGTTCTTGAACAAGAGCGTGACATCAAGAAAACCGACCTGCTCTCCACCTTGGAAGAAAACCAAGATGTGGAAGGAATTATCAAGAACGTCACTGATTACGGTGTCTTTATTGATTTGGGCGGTATTGATGGACTTCTCCATGTGACAGACATTTCTTGGGGACGTGTAGAGAATCCTCAGAAAATGTTCCGAGTCGGCGATCCGATCAAGGTTCGTATTCTCCGATATGATCGCGAGCGTCAGCGCGTAAGCCTTGGCCTCAAGCAATTGTCGGATGATCCTTGGACAATGGTTCCCTCGAAGTATCCTTCGGGATCTGTCGTCACGGGTAAAGTCGTGAGCTTGACCAACTATGGAGCCTTCGTTTCGTTGGAAGATGGCGTAGAAGGTCTTATCCATATTTCAGAAATGAGCTGGAATAAAAAGATCAAGCATCCCAACAAACTCCTGACGGCTGGTCAGGAAATTAAAGCGAAGGTGCTCGAAGTCGATGTGGAAAATAAAAAGATTTCCCTCGGTATCAAGCAGCTCGAAGCAAATCCATGGGAAGCTTTGATTTACAAATTCCCGATTGGATCCACTGTTAAGGGGACGATTTCTAACATCACGGACTTTGGTATCTTTGTGACTGTTCAAGACGGAGTGGATGGACTTGTTCATATCTCCGATTTGACTTGGTCTGGCAAAGTGAAGAATCCTGCCGAGCTTTATCAGCGCGGCCAGGAAGTCGAAGCTAAGGTTCTCCATATTGATGTCGAGAACGAAAAGTTCTCTCTCGGAATCAAGCAGCTTGGAGCAGATCCTTGGGATCGAGCCGATAAGCGAATTGCAGCGGGAACAAAACTCAAAGGTAAGGTAGTGAGAATCACTGACTTCGGTGCCTTTGTAGAAGTAGCGCCCGATTTGGAAGGTCTCGTCCACATTTCAGAAATTTCTGAAGAGAAAGTGGAAGACGTTGCGAGTGTCTTGGCTGTCGGTCAAGAAGTCGAAGTCGAGATTACCAATGTGGATTCTAAGGAGCGAAAAATTTCGTTGTCCATCAAAGCTCTCAAACGTCGAGAGCGTACAGATGAGATGAAGAAATATCTCGATCCGGGCGAGTCATTGTCATCCTCACTGGGTGAAGCTTTTAAGAAAAGTAACTAACTAAGTATTACTTCGTTTGCCCAAGTCTCTTTGATAGACTTGGGCAAATGAGGTCCTTTCTCAAATTTCTCGGATATACTTTCATAGCGCTAATTGTTTTTTCTCTCTTGGGTTCTCTTCACCGCTGGTTCACGGGTGAATCGACCGAACTCGAATCTTCAAATATTGGCGTCATCGAAATCACCGGTGTCATCAGTGATTCCATGCCGATCATGGAGCAAATCCAAAAAGTAGAAGAGTCGGAGAGCTTGAAGGCTCTCGTCGTAAGGATAGATTCGCCGGGAGGAGCAGTGGGCGCTTCTCAAGAAATTTACATGGCTCTCAAAGCGCTGCGCAGCAAGTTGCCAGTTGTCGTTTCGATGGGAAATGTCGCGGCGTCGGGAGGACTCTATGTTTCTTTGGCAGGTCAGACCGTCTTTGCTTTGCCTGGAACATTGACTGGATCGATGGGCGTGCTGCTTGAGCTGGTTCAGGTCAATCGCTTGCTCGAAAAAATTCTCGTGGATCCTGTGACATTAAAGTCCGGAGCTCTCAAAGATGCCGGCAATCCGTCGAAGCCCTTGGATCCCAAGGCGAAAGAATATTTGCAGGGCTTGATCGAAAAGAATTTTGCAGAGTTTAAGCGAGCCGTGGTTGAAGAGCGCAAACTTAAGCCTGAGGCGGCGAGTTTGCTTTCGGACGGACGAGTCGTGGATGGCCAAGAGGCCTTGAATCTTGGACTCGTCAATAAATTGGGAACTTTTCAGGATGCTGTGCAAGAAGCGATGACTCTTGCAAAAGTCTCTGGAAAGCCAAAGCTTGCGTTTATTTCAAGAGAGCCCGAATCCATTTTGGAGAGAGTCCTCCACCGGGCGGCTACGCCGGTGTCTGAATGGCTCAAACAAAGTCGAAGTGTTTTGCAATATCGCTGGGATCCTTTGCAGGGTGTGCATTGATGAAGCAACTGCACGCACCCTGGAGAATTCAGTTTGTAGAAGGGCAATCCGGCGCAAAGAGTAAGGGTTGTGTTTTATGCTCAATGCCTAAAGAGACTGATCAAGAGTCGGTTCAAGTTCTTGATATGGGGACTCACTCCTATGTCGTCATGAATAAGTATCCTTACTCAAATGGGCATCTGATGATTGTTCCATTTGGGCATGAGAGAGATCTCACAAAGCTCGAGCCCATGGCCATGAACGAAATTTTTGCCTTTGCTCAGAGGGCTGTTCGAATCTTGCAGCAAGTTCTAAAGCCCGAAGGGTTCAATCTGGGAATGAATTTGGGGAAAGCAGCGGGAGCCGGCATCGAAGAGCATCTGCATTTGCATATTGTTCCGCGTTGGAACGGAGATACCAATTTTATGCCGGTGCTTGGTGATGTAAAAGTGATCCCTGAACATCTGGAAGCGACCTATCAAAAAATACTTCGAGCATGGAAGGAAGATGTGCGATGAGACAAGCGCTCAAAAAGCTTTTTGGAATTTTGTTTTTTCTTGGCCTGCTGAGTATGGGGTGGTTTTTTGTTCAGGCCAATCAAGAGCGAGTGCAGCTGTATTTTTGGAGCTGGAGGACACATGAAATTAGTCTCGGGTTTCTGGTCATCATCTCTTTGGTTTTAGGAATCTTGGTCTCAGCTTTTTTGTTTGCGTCTTTGATTGTGGCGAGTCGACTTGAAGCTCAGCGATTCAAACGAGAAAATGAAGCCATGAGAAGAATTGCCGAAGGCTCAGTCAAGGCGAGCTAGGTCTATTCTAGTTCATCAATAGTGAAGAGTTGGCCCACGGTGGCGGTGTTTCCTGTTCCAGAGATTGTTCGGCGAAATGTGCTCAAATCTCCGTCTTGATCGAGATCTCCCATCGCTTCGCAGTCCATTGTATCAGGAGCGGTTTGTACGGCCTGATAGCCGAACAAAATGGGTCCACTAAAATCAAAATCAATCAGATTCCAGCGACTGTCGGAAAGAGCGTCAAATTCAATTGAGACACCTGCGGGCGGGATATTGGTGGGGCCAGCTTCGGTAAATGTCGTTGTTCGATTGTAGTAAGTGGTTTCGCCAGCCACCATTTTTGCGAGCCCCATCGTGGCTTCACTGGTCTTTGAGCGATACTGATAGACCGTAAATCCCGGAATGGCGGTTGCTGCCAGGATGCCAATAATGGTGACGGTCACCATGAGCTCGATCAAAGAAAATCCCTTAGTCTTCTTACCCAATATTTTATTTTCCATACGCCTGAAACCTTTCAGGAGAACAATAGGCCTTAAGGCCCTTGTCTCCATCATACCAGTAAAGTTTATGGATACCCTTCGCTTCGACTTCCTTCAAAAAATTGAGGCATTTACTCCTGAGAACGGGTTCAGGCACTGTGGGCAACCATCCGGACTGAACGACAATTTTTGCCGTATTTTCTTTGTACTTTATGTTGAGGACAGGACCAATGCTCTGAAATGCTTTGGGATCGAGAGTTTGAACTTTCTCGTCTCGATAAAAAATATAATCTCTAAAAAAGTAAATCACACCAAAGGCCACGAGGCAGATGAAGAGGAGGAGAGTTTTCTTTACAAAGGTTCCGCTCGTTTTGACGGCACGATCAATTCGTTGCTTTTTAAGCTGGGCCTCACCAAATCCTGCGAGGGCGTTGGCGGCTTCGTCGCAGTGATCATTGAGTTGTAGGGCTTTTTGGTAGGCTTCTTTGGCGAGATCCAATTTGCCTAAGGCTCGCTGTGCATGTCCCAAAAGCACAAATCCCATATCGGAACTCGCATGGTGAAACACAATCTCTTTCAATTTTTGAAGCAGCTTTGCCGCTTCGGCAGTCTTGCCTTCAGAGTGAAAAGCGCGAAAGGAGGCGTAATGAGCATAGACTTCGTAGTCACCACCGCGACTCCATGTTTGAGCGGCGTTAGCAAAGCGCTCAGCGGCTTGTGAAAACTTTTGAGATTCGAGCAAGCGAAGTCCTGCATGAAACGCATCTTGAGCCGCCAAATATTTTTTGGAATCAGCGACTGAGTCTTCTCTGTGTTGAGCCGTTGTGGCGAGGTATTCGGCTCGTGTCGATTCATTGGAAAGAGTCTGATAAGCTTTATCGACTCGTGCCATCATATCGTCGAGGATTCGCTTGGCCTGACCCGTGAGCTGGTCTCCATATCGATCAGGGTGAAGTTGATATCTAATTTCTCGATAGGCGGCATCAACCGCAATTTGTTCGGCGTCTGGAGCAATTTCAAGAATTTCAAAATAATTCTTGTTCAGCATCTGAACGTAGCGTGCCTGCAGCGATTGCATGGCTCGCTCCACAATTTCGGGAGTCTTGTCTCCTTCGGATTTAAGATCCAAGACCTCGTTGGTTTCTGGATCAGCTCCTACTTTGGAATGCCATTCCACAAGTTTGAGATTTTCAAGAACGTAAAAGAGGCGCAAAAAAACTTCTCGAGCGGCTTCGGGCACTTGTTCGAGGAGCTCATGGAGGCGTGTCTGGCCAGGAAAGCTCAAGAGAAGCTTCCGACTCTGCTCATCGAGATTAAAGAGGGGCAAGACTTGATAGAATCTTGCACTTCGATGTGCGTAAAAATCTTTCTTGGCTTCAAACAAGGAAAAGAGAAGCTCTTTGGAATACAAAAGAGAGAAGGCTCGAAAGATTAAAAGCATCGGATTGATTTCGATCGCCATCACATGGTGGGGCAGGCTATCGAGTGGTTCGAGCTCAAAGGTCGCTTCTTTGACCGCAAAGCAATTCAATAAAACTCTGTACGTATGTTTTCGCATGGCTTCGAAGAGTTGAGTTTCGGTCAAAGCGCCGAGCTTAATCAGCATCTGTCCAAGTTGGACTTTTTCTTGTGTCATTTGTTTGGAAGCGGCTTCGCGCTGCTCGCTCGACACAAAACCCAACTGAATCAGTGAATGGCCTAAAGATTCTTGAACGGCTGTTGACTCCACCGACACAGGAAACCCATTCATAAAATAAATTTTTCGCTCGGCTTGAGGAGTTCTCAGAATCATTCGCCCTGTGAACGCTCGATCATAGGCCTGAAAAAATATTCTTTCGAGTGGTCGATCGGTCAGATCCCCAGAATCAGACTGAGGAGCCGTGGATTCGACAGCGTGGCCTTGAAGGTGGGCAATGAGCGCATCCACATCAAAGGGCTTGGTAAGATAGGCCTCAAGTGCGTGAAGCGCAGTGATTTCTTCGATTTGTTGAGGGTCCTTGTAAATGCCGGACATGGCGAGCAGCCGGAGTTTTTCGAATCGTTCGTCTTCGCGGATGCGAGTAAAGAGCTCCGCTCCCATCATCTGGGGCAGCAACATATCTGTGAGAAGAAAATCAAAATGCTCACCGGCAACGGCAGCCTCTTCAAGGGCTTTGTACGCAGAAAACCCATCGAGGACGGAATGAATATCTAAGCCTGCAAGTTTAAGACGATCGCTCAAAAGCTTGTTCAGATATTTGTCGTCTTCAACAATGAGAACTCGGGGCATTCCCTAATATTTTATAGTTCTTAGCTCGACCCTACGAGAAATTAATCCTCACGACTTGAGGAGCGATAACGCGTAGCGCTAACCGTTAGAATTTGAATTTTGCTGCGCCGGCAAATCGAATATACGAAAGATCCACTGTCGCTTCGCGGTATGTGGTTCCTAAGCGACTTTGGTCGGCTCCCGAATCCGGCACTTTGCCTTGAAGACTCAGCATTTCGGTATCGACTTCAAAATCAATGAGCTTGGTAAAGTGCCATCCCAAAGTGAGAGCGTAGCGAATCGGAAACCCAGTGGATTTGAGTCCAGGAGCCCAATTGGCGTTGGCGCTCAAGCTGGGCATGAGAAACACCGCAAATTTGGGTTCGACATAGTAGTCCTGATAAAGATCGAACTTGAATTCGATCGGAATCATCACAGCACTAAATGTGGTGTCGGTAAAAATCAGTTGGCCAGTATATGTTGCGCCTTCGAGAGCATCCAAGTCAGGCGCGACATCATAATAAAAAAATCCGAGTCCCAGGCCGATTTCTGTATCAAAATTCTTGCGTGCCCATGAAGTGACTCGCATTCGCGTGAGTCCTTCGAACGAAAAAAGATGCGTATTGATCTGATAGCCTGCTCCCGCGACTTCGGCGATTTCAGGGATCTGAGAAAATGCTCCCGCAAAACTCACACTATAAAATCCGTAAGAATACTGCGCGCGCAGTAAGGATTTGAGTTTGAATTCCTTCACCTGAGTCGCGAGCACAAAAAACTCAGACTTCAGCCCCAAATTCCATCCGTTAAAACTATATTGAGGTGGAACCGAGACGGCGGTGCCACTGGCGGTGCGACCCGCCATGGAAAAATCTATATTCTGAATCCCCGTTCCGAACGTGAGATGAGCTACATCCGTCGCCTCAGGTTGCCAAAACCAAACAATTCCTTTGGTGTTGAGTGGATTAGGGCCTTGAGCTCTCTCTGTTGGAGGAGGAGGGGGAGTTGGCGCCACTCGCTCGGAGGGCAGAGTCCCTTTGACCCAGCCTTTGAACTCAAGACCTTCCGCAGTTTTGAGATCTACTTCGTACCAGAGTCCTTCGGTGCGCAAATAAGTGATTCGGTCTGTTTCGAGAAGAAGTCTTAAAACCGGAGCCTCTTCGCTCGGTGAGGAGCGCAAGCTTCGGTTGAGACTTGTTCCTTCGGGGGGGCGATAACTTTGCCACTGCTGAGTGACAGGGGGCAGAGGGGATGCGGTCTGCGGGGTTTCGCCCGCTGGCGCGGGTTGAGATTGAGTCACGAAGAACAAAATCAGTTTAAAAAACATCTTTAAACATCTTTGACGTTTCAGAATGTCAGCTCAAGCAAAATGACAGTGGCCTTCACCAAATTCTTGCCACGCGCACCCCCCTTCCTTAGCTTGAGATTTCATGACGGTTTTGCGTCGACATCCCGAAGTCCATTTGTCTCATCCTCTTCCTCAAGAAACAGGGTGGATTGAAGTGATCGTGGGCAGTATGTTTTCGGGTAAGACCGAAGAACTCTTGCGAAGAATTCGTCGGGCAATGATCGCCAAGCAACCCACTATTTTGTTTAAGCCTAAGATTGATACGCGGTATGCCGTCACCGAAGTGGTGTCTCATGATCAGGGACGCCTGCCTTCGATCCCCGTCGAAAATCCCGAAGAAATGATTGAACTCGCGCGCGATGCGCTCGTTGTGGGGGTGGACGAAGCCCAGTTTTTTGCCCCTCATTTGGTGGATGTTTGCAATGATTTAGCGAATTCGGGAAAGCGGGTAATCGTGGCGGGTTTGGACTCGGACTATCGTGGCATCCCTTTTGATCCCATGCCTGCCTTGATGGCATCGGCGGAGTATGTCACTAAGCATTTGGCCATTTGCTCCCGATGTGGAAATCCGGCCCATCGCAATCAAAGGCTGGTCGCCCAGGATGGGCAGGTTCTTTTGGGGGCTCAAGACGCCTATGAGGCCCGCTGTCGGCGCTGTTTTCAGGCCCCTCAATAGGCTTTTCAAATGCCCCTATTTTCTGGTAAAAATGCGGCTTAAAGTTAACAAAAGGAGACCCTGTTATTAGCGACTTTCGTAAAGACTTCAGACGTGAAAGAGAAGACTCAGTTCGAGTAAACCACCAAATCCGAGTTCCAAAAATTCGAGTTGTACTTGAGGATGGCGAAATGATGGGCGTGATGAGCCCACAAGAAGCTCTCCGAGAGGCCGAGCGACGCGGATTGGATCTGGTTGAAATTTCTCCCAAAGCCCAGCCGCCTGTTTGCAAAATCATGGATTTTGGCAAATTCAAGTATGAGCAAAAGAAGAAGAATCAGGGGCAAAAAAAGGCCACGGGTTCTGTACTCAAGGAGCTCACGCTTTCTCCTGCGACAGATATCCATGATCTGAATTTTAAAATGAAGAATGCTCAAAAGTTTTTGGAAGAAGGACATCGAGTCAAAGTGAGTATTCGCTTTCGGGGTCGCGAAATGGCTCACCCCGAAATCGGTCAAATGCAGATGGCCAAGGTCATCGAAAGCCTCAAGGAATTTGGGGCCCCTGAGTCCGTGCCCCGTATGGAAGGCCGGATGTTGTCTGGATTGTTTACACCTACGTCCCAGCTCTCTAAGGCTCAGCGGATATCCCTTGTCCAGGCTGCAGAGGCGGCCAGTCAAGAGGCGATTCAGCGCCAAACGGCCAATCGGGCGGCTGCGGGACCTGGAGGGGGTAGAAGACCCCCGGGGCCTCGGGACAAACGCTAAAAAGACCTGTTAAATTATTGATTCTCCTAGCGGGGGAAAGTAGAAATCTCGCTTATGGCGTTCCGGGGAAAATTGAAGACCAATAGATCTGCTGCGAAGCGATTTCGCGTCACGGGCAGCGGAAAAGTAAAGCGTAAGCGAAACAATTTGAAGCATATTTTGACGACGCACTCACGAAATGTGAAACGTCGATATCGTAAGAAAGGCCTCGTTCGTGAAACCGAAATGGGTCATCTGCGTACAATTATGCCTTATTCTTTTTAAGGAATTAAATCATGAGAGTTAAAGGCGGACCAAAGTCCAAAAATCGACGCAAAAGAGTTCTAAAATTGGCCGAAGGCTTTCGGGGCCGTAAGCGAAATAATCTTCGCTTGGCAATGGAAGCTGTTGATCATGCGCTGCAGTACAACTATCGCGATCGTAAGGTCACCAAGCGTCGAATTCGCTCTTTGTGGATTGTGCGTTTGACGGCAGCGGTTCGATCTCAAGGATTTTCGTACAGTCGATTTATTTCTTGTCTCAAGAATAAGCAGATTGAACTCAATCGAAAAATGCTGGCTGACTTAGCAGCGACTGAGCCTAAAGCTTTTGATCAAGTGATCAAGGCTGCAGGTCTGGCGAGCTAACTGAGCTAGATTTTTCTCCCTTTCTGTTCGGCTTTCGTTCAAAGTTTTCAGGTGACTCAAAGTCTCAAAGATCTGCGTGTTCTTTTGGAAAGTCTTCGCTCGGAGAGTTTGAATCTCCTTGAAAGGGCAAAAGCGACAGACGAAGTCGAGGCCTTGCGTGTTCGCTTTTTGGGCAAAAAGGGGAGTATTTCAGAAGTTCTTTCGAGTCTCAAAGCCCTCTCGAACGAAGACCGCAAAGTCATTGGTCAAGAGGCCAATGTGCTCAGAGATCTTCTTGAATCAAAAATCAAAGGCGCGCTCGAGAGTTTTGAGCGACAAGAAATCGACGAAAAATTATCCAAAGATACTCTTGATGCGACATTGCCTGGATTCTCTTGGGCAAAAGCCGCGAATCATCCTGTCTTAAAGACGCAGCAAGAAGCCATTGAGATACTGGAGAAAGCCGGCCTCTTGCCGTGCTACGGTCCCGAAGTCGAATTTGAAGACTACTGCTTTGATAAGCTCAATTTTAAGCCCGGACATGCTGCTCGGGATATGCAGGCTACTTTTTTTGCAGAGTCCACGGATAAACCTCTGGTTTTGAGAACGCACACCTCTCCGGTTCAGGTGCGAGTCTTGCTCAAAGCTGCTGCTCAAGGCTTTGCTTTGCCGATTCGGATTCAAGCGCCGGGCAGAGTTTATCGCGTTGACGACGATGCGACGCATTCGCCGATGTTTCATCAAATCGAAGGATTGGCCGTCGATACGTTTTCGACGATGGGAGATCTGAGAGCTGTTTTGGATTATTTTTTTAGAAAATTTTTTAATGAAAAGACTCAAGTGAGATTTCGTCCCTCGTACTTTCCGTTTACTGAGCCGAGTGCCGAAGTCGATGTGAGTTGCGTGTTTTGTCAGCAAAAGGGCTGCCGAGTTTGTAAGAACAGCGGCTGGATCGAAGTCGCGGGATGTGGAATGGTCCACCCCGAAGTTTTTGAACTCTGTGGATGGGATTCGAAGAAAGTTCAAGGCTGGGCTTTTGGAATGGGAATCGAACGGCTCGCAATGCTCAAACTCGGAGTCCCAGATTTGCGACTCTTTTTTGATAATCGATTGTCGTTTTTGAGAGGGTCGGTCGGATGAGACTGAGTTACAAAGCACTCAAGTCATGGATTGATTTTACGGGAACCGCTCAAGATCTCTCAAACGTCCTTTCAGAATTAGGCTTTCCGAATGATGGAATCTTGCATCGTGGTGAGGGGATTTCATCTGTATTGGTCGGAAAGATTTTGCAAAAAGACAAACATCCTCAGGCTGATCGATTGTCATTACTCAAAGTGAGTGTGGGCGCGGAGACCCTGCCAATTGTTTGCGGCGCTCAGAATATGAAGACCGGTGATTTTGTCGCACTGGCCCCTGTCGGGGCAAAAATTCCGGGCAAGGATGGATCAGGACTTTTGATGAAGGAAGCCAAGATTCGCGGTGAGACTTCGATGGGAATGTGTTGTTCGCCGGCGGAGCTGAGGCTTTCGGAAGAATCAGATGGAATTTGGATTTTGGATCCAGCCAAAGTGAATGAGTCGTCGCTTGGAAAACCAGTTTCTCAGTTTTTTGACGAAGAAGATTGGATTTTGCAGCTCGATATTACTCCTAATCGAGGAGACGCGCTTTCGGTCAGAGGTTTGGCGCGAGAAGTCGCAGCAAAAATGGGCCTTAAAATGAAAGTGCCCACGTCACTCAAATGGAAAAACCCCTCGAGTGGAGTGAATCCCACTATTGAAAATTTTGAGGAAGCGTACGGATTTGCGGCTTGTCTGGTGACCGGAGTGAGTTCGGGCCCCACGCCGGCGAGTTACCAAAAGTTTTTAGAAGCCGCTGGGGCACGCAGTATTTTGAACTTGGTCGATATTTCAAATATTGTGCTCTTTGAACTCGGTCATCCGATTCATTTTTTTGATGCCGATAAGGTGGACGCCAAAACCATCGGCGTGCGCCGCGCGCGTGCGGGTGAAAAGCTAGAAATCTTGAGTGGGCAAGTTTTGGAGCTTCATCCGGAGGATCTAGTCATTGCGGATGCTTCAGGGCCTTTGAGTCTGGCAGGGATTATGGGAGGTAAGGCCTCGAGTTGTTCGGCGGACACCAAAAATGTTTTGATCGAGGTGGCTTCGTTTAATCCCGCAAGGATTAGAAATTCGGCGAGACGTCATCAATTGAGCAGCGAGTCAAGCCATCGGTTTGAAAGAGGAGTCTTGCCTCATCGCCTCGACGAAGTGATGGAGCGAGCCTTGGCCTTGACCAAGGAGCTCAGCGGCTTTGAATCGGCGGCGGGCACTAAAGTGGTGACCAAAACTTTGGAAGTTCCATCCGTAATTTGGTCTCGAGATCGAGTGGAAGCCAAATTGGGCAAATTGCCCCAAACCGATGATCAAATTTTTGAGCTGCTGAGGCGGTTGGAATACGGAATTGAGCCCAAGGGCAGTACCGCTCGATTGATCTTTCCTTGGTATCGCTCGGATTGCAGCTGCCTTGAGGATGCGATGGAAGACCTCGCGCGCCTGGTTGGTTATGAAAATTTGGAGAAGCAAGCTCTCAGAACTGTTGAGTCTGTGGATGTTTTGCCTGATCTCAGAAAAGATCTGAAGATTTCTCAAGCCCTCGGCGAACGCCTGAACCGGCGAGGATTTTCTCAAGTTCTTCATATGAGCTTTGTGGATGGGGCCAAAGAAGACTTGTGCGCTTCGCAATTGGGATCGCCCGTTTTGTTGAAAAATCCCATTCATGCCGAGAAGAGTCGAATGCGCCGACTCTTGCTGCCTCAACTTTTTGATCGAGCGCGCTTTAATGCGTTTAATGGCGAAGACGAGATTCGACTTTTTGAAGTTGGGCCGGTGTTTTCGAAAGAGAATCCCGAGCGCGGCGCTTATCAAAATTCTGCTGTCCAAGAGGTTCTCACCTTGGCTTGTGTATGGTTGCCTCGCGCCTCTGACAAAAAGCATCTCTGGAATCACGGTGCGGATTTGTTTTTTGAGTTTAAGGGTTTGTTGGAAGAGGCTTTTGGAGATATCAAAATTAAATCTTCAGGCCTGAATTTTGATAAACTTTATCATCCTCGTCGTCGATTTGATGTGGGCGGTGGAATCGCTGGAGAAGTACATCCTCTTGTACAAAAGGCATTTGATTTGCCGAGCCGAGTTTTTGCGGGAGAGTGGACGATTCATCGAGCGGATTTTAAGAAGTTGGCTTATTCGGTGCCTGCGCAGATTCCTGCAGTAGAGCTCGATGCTTCTTTTGTTTTGAGCTCCGAGATTAGTTTTGAAAAAGTGAGTGAAGTCTTAAAAAAGAAGTCCGGCAAGATCGTTGAGAGCATTCGAATCTACGATGTTTTTGAAGGATCGAGTCTTCCAAAGGGTAAAAAGTCTTTTACTTTTGCTTTGCGTTATCGATCTGCTGAAAAAACTCTTACTCTCGAAGAAGCGAAGAAGGAGCATGATTCGCTCGTTAAGGCGGTTATTTCTGCATTTCCTGAAGGCCATGTAGCCCTGCGTTAACATTTTGAAAAAACTTATGTTTCTTTGCTGTCGCTCCCTTGCGGATAGGGGCCTCTCGCCGTTAAAATAAAGGAAGTCATTCTGGGGGAGGACGTATGCCTGTCAATGAAGGAAGTAAAATGACTCTGACTAAAGCCGATATTGTCGAGCAGGTTTTTGAAAAAGTAGGGCTGACAAAGAAGGAAGCCACGGATGTGGTGGAATTTGTTTTTGAAGGCCTCAAGAATCAGCTGCAGGCAGGGGACAAGGTCAAGATTTCGGGTTTCGGAAATTTTGTGGTGAGAAAGAAGAAAGCGCGAGTCGGCCGCAATCCACAAACCGGTCAAGAGATGACCATTACCGCACGGACAGTTTTGACCTTCAAGCCTTCTCAAGTTTTGAGAGCAATGCTCAATAAGGATCTTCCGCAAAGATCGGGAGATGATTCGAGCTCAGCGAAGTCTGTTGGCTGAAGAATTTTCGCGACTCAGCACTAAAAGTAAATCACGGCGAAGTTTGTCGGATCCGGCCATTTTGTTGGCAGGCGGTTGCATGATTCGTTTTTGCAGCTGAAGAGCTCTTGAATGAACTTGCAAAAGACACTCACTCAGTTCTGTCTGGTAAAAACCCTTAAGGGCGAGTCTCTCTAAAGGCTCTGATGTCGTTTCGGGTGATGTATTCAAGGCCTCTGACAAAATCTGTAGACCCATCTGCTGTACAATCTCATCAGAATTCTGAAGTTGGCGAATGCCTCGCTGAAGAGTGGTTGAGCTGAGGCGCGAAGAAATGATGGAGCTCAAAGACCTGAGGACTTGTTGATTGAGATTTCTTTCGCCCGTGTGGCGTAAAGCCAGATCACGGATTTCGATATTCATTTCAATAATCGTTGCGAGTCGCTCAAAGGCAAGGGAGTTTGGTTCCTGCGAGGCTGTCTCCCAAAGGCGATCAATGGAGGTCGGACTCGCGAGAGTGAGAACAAGGGCCAAAAGAGCGGGTAGCGTCATTGAGAGCCTTCTAGCGCATTTAAATCCCCTAAGAAAGGGGGCCTAAAACTGGATTTTAAAGGGACTTATGGCGATCTGGTTGACCTGCTGGGTGGTCGCGAGTTCGGCAGTCATGACGATGATATTCCACCAGGCATGGATGAAGATATTTTCGGATATCGTCCACCCTCGATACTGAGTGAGCCATCCCAAATAGGATCCGAGCAAAAACTGTGGCCACGGAACGGGGTTGTCTCCCGAGATATGAAGCGAAGCAAATACAAGCCCTTGCGAAACATTGGCGAGCCAAAATCGATGCCCCATATTTTCGTAAAATGCGGGCAAGACAAAACCTCGAAACGCAGGTTCTTCGCCAACTCCGGGGCCGTACCCGACAGCTCCAATGCTCGCATAATCACCGCCTTCGAGCCCCGTCCAACCCTGGTTGTCGGACTTCCAGATGTACGAGGCAAGCCCTCCCACAACAGCGAGGGGAAAGAGGGTGGTGAGACGCATCAGATAGTCAAAACGAAAGGGCGAGAGAGCGAGTTCTAGAGGGGTCTCAGTTTTGGATTCGCGCAAAAACTGATAGTTGCCGGCAGCGTAGTGGGTGGTCACAGCAGTGCGAAAACTCTGATACGAACTCATTCCGCCGGCACCGACATAGAGGCCGGTGCCGATGAGGGAACGCCGGGTGCTCCAGTCTTTGTGATTAAAGTCACCGTAGTCCTCGACTTTGCCGGTGGAGGCGAGAGCAAAGCCTCCGATCCCTAAAGTAGAATAAGTTGCAGCATAAGCGTACTGCCCGTCCATCCACTGATCAAAGCCTGGCAGTAAAAAGGAGACGATGGGACGCCCAAAGACAAAGCGGGGTTTTGCGGGCATCTCAGAGGGCCTAAAAGCGGGATGAATCTCCTCGAGTTTGAATGTCGCGGGTGCTCCCTCGGCAGCGATCAACCCCCCAAAAATCACGAGTGAAATGAGCATTTTCAGGGAAAAATAGAATGATTGAGAGCCAAAGTCCCCAAAAATTCTAAGGGCCTTAGCATTTGACGGTTTGGGTTGTTCCGTGGTCTCGTCTTCTCTATGTCGGGGCGTGGCTCAGCCCCGTTCGAGCCGAGAGGCGAGAAGATAGACTGGTGAGCGCGCAAGCGCTCTAGCAGGCTGAGTCGTTGAAAACTTATCTTTATGTCGGGGCGTGGCTCAGCCTGGTAGAGCGCTCGTTTGGGGTGCGAGAGGTCGCTGGTTCAAATCCAGTCGCCCCGACCAAATTCAACGGTGGACGAACTATGTCCGGTCGATCCCCACACATTGAAATCACTGAGAAATTTAGAACAAGTTTTGCATTTTCAAAGTTCGTCCACTGTACAGCTTGGATATTCAAGATTTTTTAGTTGGTGTATCAGTAGGTCTATGAAAAAGATCGTTTTCGCTTTTCTTATTGTTTCTTCATTTTTTCACCAACGAACGATCGCTAATGAACGTCAAGATCCAACCTGTATTCAGTTGCTCGGATCGTTAAACCCCAAAAGAATGTCTTTCATTTCTCATACCGGACCAGGTCCTTTTGATAATGCTTTAGCTCTTAATATTCCTTACGGGCCGATAGAGGCGATGAGATTACCTATCGAGAGAGTTATTGAAAGGCCCCTCGATTATTTAAAGATTTGGGACCCTCGTGGAGAAGCTCATGTGACGATAATTACTCCACCGGAATTTTCAAATGTTTTAAGTAAACATCTCACCATGAAAGACATTGAAAGCGTTGCCATTGAATACAAAATTCAATCTGCCGATCTTATTGTCTTGGGCGTTGGATCTGGAAAAAAAGAAATCGATGGAGTCATTGAAGAAACCTTTTTTGTTGTTGTCGACTCTCGGAAAATACGTCGAATTCGTCATGAAATTTGGAAATTATTTGTAAAAAAAGGTGGTGATCCTGCCGCGTGGGATCCAACTTGGTTTTTTCCACATATTACTATCGGCTATACTAAACAGGACTTACATGAGCCGGATGTAATGAAGAATATCAAGGGGTCGTGGGATCGACGTTTCAAGTTGGTTATTCAGTAAAGCGATTTATAATTTTTCACTCCATCGTTCATAAATACTTTTGACCGTCGAGTGATCCCAATTCACTTTGCCTATACGGTTTTTGAACCCTATTGTTGCAAGCTCTCTCGTGACAGACCGAAACGAATGTCCCTCGCGCACGAGCGCGACAACTTTTCTGCATATTTTAAGCTCTGGGTAATGTGGAACTAGTTTTCCGTCATTCACTTTGAATCCGTAAGGAACGACTGAACTTCGATAATTATGTGGGTTGGTGAGCCGGTCGCCACTTTCATCACTTTGGATTCCCATTTCGCGAAGCCGATCCAGCACAAAAGTTTTCGACACACCGAGTTTTTCGGCGATCTGGTTCGCACTTAGTCCGTCGTCGAGATACCAATTTCGGAGATTTTTAGCTTTTGGACGATAAGGCCTCGACTGAATTGGAAAGGAATGCAAATACTTAGGATAGTTCGCCCACCGTACGGCTCGGTCGATATCTTCGCTGGAATTTGGTCGAAAAGACCTATTCACTCGTCGTGCCCAGAAGGGTGTCCAGATTTTCTCTCAAGGAGTCTTTGAAGGCAAAATGGCCTAAGCCCTTCTCTTCTGCGAGCTGTGCAATCAGTCCATTGTTTGAATAAAGATTTTTGGGCATTTCTTTATAGATTGGGTCCTTGAATGCCTCTATTGGATCGATAATCTTCCATCCCTTTGATCTCAGGCCTTGGACGAGTGCGCGCATAAATAAGACGCTGGAATCGATCTCATGAAGAAGCAAAACATGCTTAGGGCTTCTTTTGAGCAATTTTACAGAAAGATCGTCGTAGAATTCTAATGCCGACAAAATGTGATCGAGATAAATCTGCTCAACCTTTTTATAATCGATTTTCTTCCCTAGTTTCTTTGCTTGATTGAGCTTCCAGTGAAATATCCATTCGTCGTTATCAATCGATACATATCCATTTTTGTAGTTCTGAGTTTTTAACCATTCTCTGACTTGATCTCTAACCTCAGTCGAGGTGCCTTCACGAAGATATGGATATCTAAAAAATTTTCCGGTTACCGGAAAAAGATCATTGAGTAGTTCGTCTGCGTTTTTAAGGTTTTCGATGTATTTAGTGACATCGGTCTTGTTGAGATCTGGATGAGTGCAGCTGTGACTCGCAATGTGATGCCCCGCGGCTTTCCACTCTGCTAGTTGCGAGACTGCCTTTTTCTTTGAAAACCGACAAGGAACTGCAAAAATCATTACGGGGCCGGTTTTCAGATCGCTCAGCTCTTTGATCAAAAGTTTTGTTCGCTCGAATGACTTAAAATGTAGTGAATCATCAAAGGGCGCATCATCAAACGTCAGTGCTATCTCTCGAGCATCCAATGGCAAAGAAGCCAGAAGAATAGACAGAAGAAGTGAGAATTGCTTCATCGA